>JBKBQO010000004.1:0-170151 GCA_046292645.1 Brevundimonas sp. | reverse complement strand
CCTCGTGGCCAAGGTCTACAAGGACATGCCGGCCTATACGCCGGGCATGCTGCGCGGCCAGATCGCGGCCTTCCCCGACGGCCAGTTCGTGGTCGAATACGCCGACGAGATCGTCGGCTACGCCGCCGGCTTCCGCATCGACGAGAAGACGGCGATGTCGCCGCACACCTGGACCCAGATCACCGGCGGCGGCTATGCGGCGCGGCACGATCCGGTCGGCGACTGGTTCTACGGCATGGAGGTGTGCGTCGATCCGGACCGGCGCCGCCTGCGCATCGGCCAGCGGCTGTATGACGCACGCCGCGACCTGTGCGAGGCCGAGAACCTGCGCGGCATCGTGTTCGGCGGGCGGATGCCGGGACTGGCGCGGCGCAAGGCGGCCTATCCGGACGCGCGCGAATATCTGGACGCGGTCACGGCGCGGAAGCTGAACGACCCGGTGATCGGCTTCCACATGCGCGGCGGGTTCGAGCCGATCGGGGTGCTGGAAAACTATCTGACTTCGGACACGGCCTCGATGGGCCATGCGGCGCACATGGTCTGGCGCAACCCCTACTATGCCGAGACGCACGGCCGGGGCGCGGCCTTCGCGGTCAAGGAGACGGTGCGGGTGGCGACGGTGCAGCTGCAGGCCCGCAAGGTCGCCAGCTTCGAGGAGTTCATCTCCAACATCGAATATTTCGTCGATGTGACCTCGGACTATCGCTCGGACTTCGTGGTGTTTCCGGAGCTGTTCACGCTGCAGCTGCTGTCGCTGGAGTCCAAGAAGCTGACGCCGGTGGAGTCGATCGAGGCCCTGACCCGCTATACGCCGCGCTTCGTCGAGGCCATGCGCAAGATGGCGGTCGAGTACAATATCAACATCATCGGCGGCTCCCACCCGACCCAGACCGATGACGGCGACATCCAGAACGTCGCCTATGTCTTCCTGAGGGACGGCTCGGTGCACGAGCAGGAGAAGATCCACCCGACCCCGAACGAGCGCCACTGGTGGAACATCAAGGGCGGCGACCGGGTGCACGCCATCCCCACCGACTGCGGGCCGATCGGGGTGCTGATCTGCTATGACTCCGAGTTCCCGGAGCTGGCGCGGCGGCTGGTCGACGAGGGGGCGCGGCTGCTGTTCGTGCCGTTCTGCACCGACAACCGGCAGGGCTATCTGCGGGTGCGGTATTGCTCGCAGGCGCGGGCGATCGAGAACCAGTGCTACGTCATCCTGTCGGGCAATGTCGGCAATCTGCCGAACGTCGAGAACATGGACATCCAGTACGCCCAGTCCTGCATCCTGACGCCGTGCGACTTCCCGTTCGCGCGCGATGGCGTGGCGGCCGAGGCGTCGGAGAATGTGGAGACGGTGACGGTGGCGGACCTCGACCTGTCGGACCTGGCCTGGGCCAAGTCGCAAGGGACCGTGCGGAACCTGCGCGACCGGCGGTTCGACCTGTACAAGACGGTGTGGACGGACGGGGGCTGAGGGTCAGCCCGGTCGCCGCCAGGCAACGATGCCGAGGGTGGAGATCTGGACCGGTTCGTCGTTCTGGTTGCGGGTCTCGTTGCGGGTGCGGACCATGCCGCGGTCGGGGCGGGATTTCGACGGGGTGATCTCGACGATCTCGACATGGACCGTCAGCACGTCGCCGGGCCGGGTCGGGCGGGGCCAGGTGGTCTCGCCGCCGACGCCGATCAGGCCGCCGGCGATGGGCAGGCCGTCGACCAGCAGCCGCATGCTGAGCGCCGCCGTATGCCAGCCGCTGGCGGCGAGTCCGGCGAACAGACTGTCCTCGGCCGCCGCCTCGTCGAGGTGGAAGGGCTGGGGGTCGAACTCGGCGGCGAAGGCCTTGATCGCCTCGGCGGTGACGGTGACCGAGGGGGTGACGAAGGTCTGGCCGACGTGCAGATCTTCCAGATGGATCCGCGGCGGGGCCATCAGGCCGTCCGCGCCGCGACCATCGGCTCCATGACCTGGGCCGCGACGGACAGGCCGGCGCCGAGGACGAGGGCGGCGGCGGCGGCGATCAGCAGGGGGCGGGTCAGGCCGCGCTCGGGGCTGAGCGGGCGGAGCAGCATCAGGATCAGCAGGCCCAGCAGGGCCAGGACGCCGGGCAGGTCCATGCCGATGCCGAGGAAGACGCTGTGGGCCAGACCCATCAGCCAGCCGGCCCCGAGCACGGCGGCCACGGCCGCGGGGGCCAGCGACCGCGGTCGGGTCAGGCCGGGGTCGAGGGCGGCCGCGGCCGCGGCGGCGACGGCCGCCAGCAGGCCGGTCCAGACGAACAGCCAGGCCGCCGCGGGCGCCAGGGCCTGTCGGACCGCGGCGACCAGGAGGATCAGCCCGATCAGGCCGGTCCAGCCGCCCCAGACCGTGCGGGGGGCGAGGGCCGGCAATAGCGACAGGCCGACGCTGATCACCGCGGCGCCGATGATCACGGGGCTGGGTCCGCCGAGGATCAGGGCCGCCAGGGCGGCCAGGGCGATGGCGCCGGCGACGATGCGGCGATCCAGCCGGGCCCGGCCGGACATCAGGACCAGGGCCACGGCCAGGACGGTCAGGGCGGCGCCGGCCTCGATCCACGGCAGTCGGGCCAGCAGGGTGTAATAGGCGTCGGCGCTCTCGGCGCGGGCGGCCGTGGGGCCGGCCAGGCCGCGGACGGCCTCGGTCAGGACCAGGCCGGTCGACAGGAACCACAGGCCGTCGAGGGCTCCGCGGCCGAGGTCGGGCAGGGTCAGGCCGGCTTGGCTGCGCGCGCGCCAGACGGCGAAGCCGAGGCCGAGCATGGCCAGGCCGAGCAGCAGCCAGCCGACCACAGGGGGGTGGCCGACCACGACCTGGCCGTACAGGTCGGCGTAGACCAGGTTTTGCGTGGCGGCGGGCAGGACCGGGGCGCGCAGCAGGGCGTCGGCCGTCTCGAGCGTCTGGGAGCCGATGTGCTGGACGCTGCCGGGATCCAGCGCCTCAGGGGTCGAGCCGGCGGCGTGATACTGTTCCGGCCGGCCGATGAAGGCGAGGTTGATCCCCTGTACGCCGCGCTCGCGCGGGATGGTGAAGTCCGAGCCGTTGGGCATCAGCTCATAGACGAAGACGGCGAGGGCGTTGGACGTGACGCCGCCGTCGGCGCGGGCTCCGGCGCGGGCGAACAGGCGGATAGTCCCGGCGTTGCCGCGTCCGGTCTCGAACATCATGGCCCGGCCGCCGCCGCCCCGCGCTTCCAGATTGACCACCGCCCCGATGCGGTCGCGCAGCGGGTGGCCGCCCCAGAAGGCGCGGGCCCCGTCGAGGTTCAGCTCCTCGCCGTCGGTCAGCAGCACGACCAGGGTGCGGTCGGCCGGGCCGCGGGCGCGCAGGGCGCGGACGGTCTCGAGAATGGCGGCGACGCCGGTGGAGTCGTCGGCCGCGCCGGGCGAGCCGGGCACCGTGTCATAGTGGGCCATCAGGGCGACGGCGGGCAGGGCGGGATCGCGGCCGGGCAGGACGCCGATCAGATTAACGACGCCGAGGCCGGCCGCCGATCCGCCGCCGCCCTCGATCCGCCGCACCGCCGCGGGGGACAGGGGACCGGCCTGGGTCGAGGTCTGCAGGCCCAGGTCGGTCATCCGCCGCAGCAGATGGTCCCGGACCCGCGCGTGGTCCGCCGAGCCGACCGGATGCGGCCTTCGCGCGATCTCGCGGATGTCGACCATGGCCCGTTCGGTCGAGAAGTCCGCCGCTGGCGCATCCGCCCCGACGGGCGACGGGACCTGCAGGGTCAGCACCGCGATCAGCAGCGCCAGCGCCAAAGAGCCGACCAGCCAGAGCAGCCGCATGTTCCATCCTCCCCGATGAAGGGTCAGGCTAGCGGGCTCCGGCGGGTTCGTCACCGGGGATCGTTCGGGCGTGGAGTGGGGGTGCGGGACCGCTCGTCAGCCGCGGGTGAGGGTCCGTAGGCGGGCGAGGAAGGAGCCCGAGGTGATGAAGAGGGTCCGCCCGTCCGCGCCGAATTTACAGTTGGCCGCCGCCGTGCCGGTGTCGATCCGGCCCAGCGAACGACCGTCCGGGGTCAGGACGTGGACCCCGCCCGGCCCGGTGGCGAACAGATGGCCGGCGGCGTCGACGGCCAGGCCGTCCGGCAGGCCCGGTTGGGCCGGCCCCACCATGGCGGTGAAGTCGCGCAGCACCCGACCGCCCGAGGTCCGGCCCGCCGCGTCGAGGTCCCAGGCCATGATCACCGCCCGCGCCGGATCGGACACGGCGACATAGAGGGTCCGCTGGTCAGGCGACAGGGCCACGCCGTTGGGGAAGGTCAGCCCGTCCTCCAGCAGGGTCACGGCGCCGTCGGGGTCGAGGCGGTAGACGCCGTTGTGCGGCTGCTCTTTCAGCGGCGAGTCGTTCATGTCCGTCAGGCCGTAGGGCGGGTCGGTGAAATAGATCGCGCCGTTCGCGGCCTGGACGAGGTCGTTGGGGGAGTTGAAGCGCCGGTCGCCGTAGCGCGTGGCCAGCAGGGTCTTGGCCCGGGTGGCCAGATCGACGCGCGCGATGGCGCGGTTGCCGTGGTCGGCCATCAGGATCGAACCAGCCGGACCGGCGATCAGACCGTTGGAGCCGGGCTCGCGGAAGCCCGCCGCCTCCGGTCCGTCATAGCCCGAGGGCGCCATGAAGACCGAGGCGCCGTCGGTCGGCGACCAGCGATGGATCCGGTTGTTGGGCACGTCGCTGAACAGCAGATAGCCGCCGTCGGCGATCCACACCGGGCCCTCCGACCAGGTGAAGCCTTCCGCCAGCTTTTCGACGACGGTGTCGGGGGCGATGAGGCGGTCGAGGGCCGGGTCGTCGCGGACGATGCGGCCCACGGCGGGGTAGGCGATCCCGGCTTCGGGCATGGCGACGCTCCGGCAGGCGGCGGCGGACAGGGCCGTGGCGGTCAGGGCGGCGGCCCCGGCGATGACGCGGCGACGGGAAGGGGTCAAGATACGGGCTCCTCGGTCGAGGGGGTGGGAATGGCGGCGGCCGGGACATCGCTGAGGCCGTCCGACGAGATCCGGTACACTGCCCGCGCGCGGATGTCGGCGGACGAGGCGCCGATCATGACCTCGATGTCGCCGGCCTGGATGCGCCAGTGATCCGCCTGCCAGAAGGCGAGCTGGGCCGGGGTCAGGGTGAAGCGGACGCGTCGGGCCTCGCCCGGGGCGAGGGCGACGCGGCGAAAGCCGCGCAGTTCCTGAACCGGGCGGGCGACGGCGGCGACGGGGTCGCGGACGTAGAGCTGGACCACTTCATCGGCGGCGACGGCGGAGGTGTTGCGCACGACGACGCTGACCTCGATCGCGCCGTCGGCGTCGATGGACGTTTCGCTCAGCCGCAGGTCGCCGTATTCGAACCGGCCGTAGCTGAGGCCGTGACCGAAGGCGAACAGGGGCGTGATCGGCTGGTCGCGGTAGCGGGCGGTGTCGCGGGTCAGGTCCTCGGCGGCCGGGCGGCCGGTCGCGAGGTGGGCGTAGGTGACCGGCGCGGCGCCGCTGGCGCGGGGGAAGGTGATCGGCAGCCGCCCGCCGGGCGAGACGCGGCCGGTCAGGATGTCGGCGATGGCCGGGCCCGATTCCACGCCGAGGAACCAGGTCTCAAGGATCGCCGGCGCACGCGCGGCCAGTTCGGGGATGGCCAGGGGGCGGCCGTTCATCAGGAGGACCACCACCGGCGTGCCGGTGTCGAGGACGGCGGCGGCCAGGGCGGTCTGGGCCGTGCTGAGGCCGATGTCGGCATAGCTGCGGGCCTCTCCGGAGCGGTCGAAATGCTCACCGACCACCAGCAGGACGAGGTCGGAGGCCCGGGCGACCGCGACCGCTTCGGCGAGGGCCTCGGCGTCCGAGACCTCGACCACGCCCTGGGCGCCCTCTCCGGCGGCGGTGACGGCGATGGCCCGGGCCGCCTCGGGGCGGTAGCCCTGGGCGTAGGTGATCACAGCCCGGGGCATGGCCTCGCGCAGGGCGGGGATCAGGGGGCGGACATCCTCGACCCGGCCCTGGGCGCGCCAGCTGCCGAGCGAGGAGTTGGCGTCCTCGGCCAGGGCGCCGATCACGGCGATGCGGCGGGCCGAGGCGGCGAGGGGCAGCAGGTCGCCGTCGTTCTTCAGCAGCACGATCGACCGGCGCGCCGCCTCGCGGGCGACGGCCCGGTGTTCGGGCGTCAGCATGGCGGCGGCCTCGCGGGCGGGATCGGCGCGGCCGTAGGGGTCGTCGAACAGGCCCAGCCGCTCCTTGGCCGTCAGCACCGCGATCACGCCCGCGTCGAGCAGGGGCAGCAGGGTCGGATCGGCCTCGATCGCGGCCTTCAGCTGCGCCGAATACAGGTTCCCCGCCATGTCCATGTCGACGCCGCCGCGCAGGGCCAGGGCGCCGGCCTCCTGCGGCGTGGCGGCGACGCCGTGATTGAGCAGTTCGGGAATGGCGTTCCAGTCGCTGACGATCAGCCCGTCGTAGCCCCATCGCTCACGCAACAGCCCGCGCACCAGCGCCGGATGGGCCGTCAGCGGCACGCCGCCGATGTCGTTGAAGGCCGTCATCATCGACCCCGCCCCGGCCTCGGCCGCGGCATGGAAGGGCGGCAGATAGACCTCGTGCAGGGTGCGGTCCGAGATGTCGGCGCTGTCGTAGTCGCGGCCGCCCTGGGCCGCGCCATAGCCGACGAAATGCTTGGCCGTGGCCAGGATGGAGCCCGGGTCGGCCAGCGACCTCCCCTGGTAGCCGCGCACCTGGGCCGTGGCCAGGATGGAGGCGAGATAGGGGTCCTCGCCCGGTCCCTCGACCACGCGTCCCCATCGGGCGTCGCGCGCGATGTCGATCATGGGCGAGAAGGTCCAGTTCAGGCCGGCGGCCGTCGCCTCGCTCGCGGCGACCCGGGCGGTCTGCTCCACCAGGGCCGGATCCCAGCTGGCGGCCAGGGCGAGGGGCACGGGGAACAGGGTCCGGTAGCCGTGGACCACGTCCATGCCGAACAGCAGCGGCACGCCCAGCCGCGACTCCTCGACCGCCACCCGCTGCAGCTCGCGGATCGGGGCCGCGCCGGCGACGTGCAGGAATGAGCCGATCTCGCCGCGCCGCACCCGCTCGAGGGCGGCGGCGTCGAGACGCGAGTTGAGGGCCCGCTGTCGACCGCCGGGGATCTGGTTCAGCTGGCCGATCTTCTCGTCCAGGGTCATCCGGCCCAGCAGTTCGAGGACGCGCGGCGATGGCGGATCGGCCGGACGGGCGGCGGACGGGCCCGCAGCCACGAGCGAAAGGCCGATCAGGCCGGCGGCCAGGACGACGCGGAGCCGGTTCAGAAGCATGGCGGGAATCCCGGACGGCGTTGTCAACGCGGGTCGATTACCCCTAAGCCAAGGCTGGACCGTCGCAAAGTCCGGACCGCCGAGGGGGTCCGTCCGGGCCTATGCGGGGTGGGGGAACGGCTTCGATGACCCAGTCGATAGGCCCGGCGACGTTGCGACGGATCACGGCGCGGCTGATGCCGCTGTTCTGTCTGATGTATCTCATCGCCTACATCGACCGGCAGAACGTCTCCTACGCCAAGCTGCAGATGGCGGACGCCCTGGGGATGAGCGAGGCGGTTTACGGCCTCGGCGCCGGCCTGTTCTTCATCGGCTATTTCCTGTTCGAGGCACCGGCCAATCTGGTGCTGGCCAGGGTGGGGGCGCGGGTCTGGTTCACCCGCATCATGGCGACCTGGGGCCTGATCACCATCGCCCTGGGCTTCACCGACAGTCCGACGATGTTCTACGTCCTGAGGTTCCTGTTGGGCGCGGCCGAAGCCGGCTTCTTCCCCGGCGTCCTCTATGTCCTGACGCTCTGGTATCCGCAGAGCCATCGGGGGCGGATGATCGGCGCCTTCATGATCGCCAGCGCGGTCGCCAATGCGGTCGGCGCGGTGATCGGCGGGATGCTGCTGGATCTGGACGGTCTGCTGGGCTTGGCGGGCTGGCAGTGGGTGTTCATCGCCACGGGCGTCCCGGCGGTGGCGCTGGCCCCCTATGTGCTGTGGCGACTGCCCGACGGGCCGGGCGCCGCGCCCTGGCTGGGCGCCGACCAGAAGGCCTGGATCGCCCGCACGCTGCAGGACGAGGCGGACGCCAGCCCCGAGGCGGGCCATGCCTCGGCCTGGCGCGCCATGCTGGACCGCCGGGTCCTGATGCTGGCGGTGATGTACGTCGGCTTCCCGCTGGCGGCCTATGGGCTCAGCTACTGGTTGCCGACGGTGGTGAAGGGGTTCGGGGTCTCGAACACCGTCAACGGCCTGCTGAACGTCATCCCGTGGGTCCTGGTCGGCCTGGCGCTGTGGTGGCTGCCGCGTCACGCGGCGCGCGTCGGGTCCAGCCCTTGGCATATCGCGGGCCCCGCCCTGCTGGGCGCGGCCTGTCTGGTGCTGAGCGTCGTCGCGCCGGGGGCGGTCGCCAAATTCGCCCTGCTGTGCATCGCCGCCCCGGCGATCTTCGCGGCCCAGCCGGTGTTCTGGAGCCTGCCGCCGACCTTCCTGCGCGGCGCCGGCGCCGCGGCCGGCCTCGCCGCCCGCAAGTCGATCGGCAACCTCGGCGGCTTCGTCGCCCAGAGCGTGGTTCCGGCGATCAAACAGGCCACCGGCAGCGACATCCTGCCGATGCTGTTCCCGGCCCTGTGTCTGACGATCGCGGCGGGGCTGGTGTTCGTCGTCCTGCCCCGGCTGGCGCGGGCGCCCGTCCGCGACGTCAGAGCGTGACGGTTCGGCCTTCCCGCGCCGAGCGGTAGATGGCCTCGATGATGCGCATGTCGCGCAGGCCTTCCTCGCCGGAGACGATCGGCTCGCTGCCGGTCATCACGCAGTGCGACAGGTGGTCGAGCTGGGCCGAGAACTGGTTCAGCGGCTGTTCCGGGGCCGGGTGGTCGACGGTCCGTCCGTCCCGGTGCAGCTTCAGGCGGTTGCCGCCGTAGCCCGTCGCCGACTCGGCGTCGAGCCAGCCGGACGCCCCGACGACCCGGAAGCGGTTGTGGTTCGAGCCATAGGTCGAGACGCAGTTGGCGACGACGCCCGAGGGGAAGGTGAGCTGGAAATTGATGGTGTCCTCGACCTCGCGGAAGCGGACGTCCGACCGGTCGGTGGACTCCACGGCCGAGACCGTGACCGGCTCCTCACCGGTCAGATAGCGGGCGGCCTGCAGGCTGTAGATGCCGATGTCCATCAGCGAGCCGCCGCCGGAGAGTTCGCGGTTCAGCCGCCATTGGGCCGGATCGCCGATGGTGAAGCCGTGCTCCGCCGTGACGACGCCCAGCCGGCCCAGGTCGCCGCCGCGGGCGATCCGCATCGCCTCGCGATTATTCGCCTCGAAATGGCAGCGGTAGCCGATCATCAGCTTGCGGTCGGCGGCCCGGCAGGCCGCGATCATGGATTCGGCCTCGGCCGCCGTCGTGGCCATGGGCTTCTCGCACAGGACGTGCTTGCCCGCCGCCGCGGCCCGCAGGGTGAAGGCATGGTGCAGGCCGTTGGGCAGGATGACGTAGACGATGTCGACGTCCGGATTGTCGCGGATCGCATCGAAGGTGTCGTAGTCGTACAGGCCGCTCTCGGGCACGCCGTACTGCGCCGCATAGCGCCGCGCCTTGTCCGGCGAGCCGCTGACCAGGGCGGTGACGCGCGAATGCCGGCATTCGGCGAAGCGCGGCAGGATGACGTCGGCGTAGCCGCCCAGCCCCACGATCGCATAGCCGAGTTTGGCGCCGCTTTCCTGGACCGGCCCGGCGAAGCCGCGCGCCGGCAGCAGGCCGAGGGACAGGGCGCCGCCCAGGCCCAGCAGGGCGCGTCGATCCGGGGTCAGGGTCATGGCGTCGTCTCCGGCGCTGGGGCCCGGCGTCCGGCCGGGACGGTCGTGGATGTGTGACACCGGTTGCGGACGGGAGCCAGCCGGTTCATCGGGCGCCGGGTCGATCGTCAGGCCACGCGGCGCAGCGCCGCCGGGGATTTGACGAACAGGCCCTTGCGGCCTGCCACGGGGCGGAAGGCGATGCTGTCGCCGTCGGGCTGTTCTTCGGCGCCGAGGAACAGGCAGCCGTCGTCGACCAGCCGGCGCTCCAGATGGTCGAACATTTCACCGCGGCGGGCGGGATCGGCGTCGCCGAGGACGTGGCGGCAGAAGATGATGTCGAACTGGTGCGGGTCGGTCGGGGCGTCGACCAGATTGGCGCGGGCGAAATGGACCATGGCGCGCAGCTCGGCCTTGGCGATCCAGGCGTCCTCGGCCTGGTCGAAACAGCGCAACATGGTCTCGGCCTTGAGGCCGCGCTGGATCTCGAAACCGGTGTAGGCGCCGGACCGGGCCTTCTCCAGCGCGCGCTGGGACAGGTCGGTGGCGACGATCTCGACGGCGACGCCGGCGTCGCGGGCGGCGATGGCCAGGGACCAGGCCTCCTGGCCGGTCGAGCAGCCGGCGGACCAGATGCGCACGGGATGGCCGCCGCGCGCCTTGCCGAGGGCGGGCAGCAGTTCCTTGCCGAGGGTGTCGAAACTGACCCGGTCGCGGCGGAACCAGGTCTCTGGGTTGAGCAGGGCCTCGATCACCGACCAGCCCAGGGCGGCGACGGGTTTGGCCCACAGCGCGGCCAGTAGGGCGTCGACGGTGTCGAACCCCTCGCGCCGCGCCACGGGGCCCAGACGGTGCTCGGCCAGCTTCATCCGGTCGCGCGTCAGCCGAAAGCCCGCGCGCGAGGCCATCAGCGATTGCAGGCGATCGAAATCGTCCGGGCTCATGGGGTCAGACGGCCCCCACTTCAGCGAATTTGGACGTCAGGATCTCGCCGTCGAACGGCTTCATCACATAGTCGTCGGCGCCGGCCGACAGGGCCTCGGCGATGCGTTCGGCGCGGGTCTCGATGGTGCAGAACAGGACCTTGGGGGCCATGCCGCCGGGCAGGGCGCGCAGGCGGCGCAGGAAGGTCATGCCGTCCATCACCGGCATCGACCAGTCCAGCAGGATGACTTCGGGGATCACGCCGCCGCAGAAGGCCAGGGCCTCGGATCCGTCGGCGGCCTCATCAACCTCGAAGCCCAGCCCCTCGACGATGCGGCGGGCCACCTTGCGGATGATCCGGCTGTCGTCGACGATCAGACAGGTTCTGGGGGTCAAGATCAGGATTCCAGTTCAGGGATGCACAACGCCCGCGTGTGCATCGGGCCCTATAATCAGGCCGCGCCGGTTAACGACTCCTTGGGAAACCGGATTAAGCGTCAGTTAGGCATGTGGGCGGTCAGCACGACGCGCCCCTCCTCCGTCGCGACCGTCAGCGACCCGCCCGCGTCCCGGGCGGTGAGCCAGAGCCAGTAGGGCTGGATCCACTGGCCGGGCAGGCCTTCGGTCAGGGGCTGGCCGGCCAGGCCGGCGACGGCCTCGCCCTTCAGCCGGGCGCGGGCGCCCTCGGCGCGACCCTCCAGCACGAGGCCGGCGGCCTCGGAACGCGTGGAAATGGTCGCGATCCCGCCTGACGGCAGGGCGGCCATGGCCATATAGGCCAGGTTCACCAGGGCCCGGGACTGGGCCTTGGAATAGGTGGTGTCGGCCACCGTCCAGTTCAGGGTCGCGCGACCGCCCTCGGTCAGGCCCGCGACCAGATCGCCCAGTTCCGCGCCGGAGAAGCGCTCGGCCGAGGTCGCCGCGCCGAAGGCGACGCGGGCGAAGGCGACCAGGGCCACCATCTTTTTCGCGCTGGCCTCGATCAGGCCCATGGCGTCGTCGCGCATGTCCTGAGCCGTCGGGTCCTTCAGCAGGTCAAGGCCCGAGCTGATGGCCCCCGCCGGGCTGATGAAGTCGTGGCACAGCTTGCCCGCAATGAGGGCCGCGAGAGCCTGGCCGTCGGGAAGCGGGGAGGAGGGGGCGGTGTCGGTCATCGGGCCTTGGGTACAACAGTCGGGGACCGGGCGGACGTTGATCTGATTTGCCGGTTCGCGAAACCGGTCGGATGCTCTAATCCCCCGCCATGATCAAACGACTGACCGCCGACCTCGCGTCCGGCGCCCTGGCCGAGGCCCTCGCCGATATCGCCGAGGACGCCGCCCGGGTCATTCTGCCGTACTGGCGCACGGGGGTGGTGGCGGAAGCCAAGGCCGACGACAGTCCGGTGACCCGCGCCGACAAGGAGGCCGAGGCCCTGATCCTCGAGCGGCTGGCGGCCCTGTATCCGGGCGTCCAGACCGTGGCCGAGGAAGCCGTCGCCGCCGACGGCCTGCCCGCGGCGGCCGAGGACTGGTTCTGGCTGATCGATCCGCTGGACGGCACCCGCGGCTTCGTCGAGGGGCGCGAGAGCTTCACCGTCAACATCGCCCTGATCCACAAGGGCGCGCCCGTGGCCGGAGTGGTGACGGCGCCAGCGACGGCGACCAGCTGGCGCAGCGCGGCCCCGGGCGGCGGCGCCGTCCGCCGCCGGTTCGGCGAGGGCTGGCAGGCGATCCGTGTGCGGGACCGACCCGCTTCTCCGGTGGCGGTGCTGAGCCACAGCATGACGGATGTGGAGGCCGAACGGCTGGCCTCGCGGCACGGCTGCGTCCAGTGGCAGGGCACGGATTCGTCGCTGAAATTCTGCCTGATCGCCGAAGGGCGGTTCGACGCCTATCCACGCACGGGCCCGACCTCGGAATGGGATACGGCGGCGGGCCAGGCGGTGCTGGAGGCCGCCGGCGGCCGCGTCCTGGCCGAGGACGGCCAGCCGCTGCGCTATGGCAAGCCGGGGTTCGGGAACGGCGGGTTCGTGGCGCTGGGAGGGTAGGAGAGGCAGCAGGCAACAGGCAACAGGCAGCAGGATCAAGCGCCGGCGCGGCGCTGGATGTCGTTGACCCGGCTCCAGCGATCCTCGCGCCTGTTGCCTGTTGCCTGTTGCCTGTTGCCTGTTGCCTGTTGCCTAAGCCTTCGCCGCCCTCAGCTGCAGCAGCGCCGCCCGTTGCGCCAGCGCCGGAGCGCCGCGTTCGCGGGCGGTTTCCATCGCCTCGGTCAGGATCATGCCGACGGCGCGCGGGGGCGTGCCGGTGAGGCGGGCCTTGGCGAGTGCGAGGTGGGCCATGCCGATCTGGTCGGCGGCCCATTCCAGCGGCTGGGCGCCGGCGGAGGCGGCCAGGCCGCGACGGACGATGCTCTCCAGCCCGGTCAGGCCTTCGACATCGCCCATGGCCTCGGCCAGGGCCGCCTCGGCCGCCAGCCGTCGCTCGCGCGCCAGGGCGCCGAGGATCAGGCCGGGCTCCCGTGTCAGGTTTTCGGCCTCGGTCAGGCGGGCGAGGGAGGTCTCGGAATCGCCGCCCGCGAGCTGAACGGCGACCCAATCCAGCGGGCTGTGGTCGGCGGTGAACTGGTCGGCGGCGGCGGCGAACAGGGCCTGGCCCTGGGCGGTGGCGGCCTCATCCCTGGCCAACCGCGCCAGGGCGATCAGCCCGGCGCCGGCGAGGGCCAGGGCGCGGGCCCGCGTCACGGGCCGGTAGTCGGGCGAGGCGGAGTCGACCAGGACGCGCAGATCGCGACCCGCCTGATCCAGCAGCCGGCCGTCGCGGCGCGCGACCCCGGCCTCGAGGCCCAGGGCCGCGCGGTCCAGCCTCAGGTCGTCGGCGACGGTCGGGGGCAGGCCGCGGGCCCCGTGCAGGGCGGCGTCCAGCAGGGCGGCGGCGTCCAGCATGGCCGCGGCCTCGCCCGACAACCGGGCCTGGCGCGCCGTCAGCCGGGCGTGCAGGGCCGCAGCCGCCGAGCGCGTGGCGGGCCGCTGGGCCGACAGGGCTTGCACGTCGGACAGGGCGGCCGTCAGCTTCTCGGGGCCGCCGAACAGGTCGAAGCGCAGCAGGTGGATCTCGCCGGACTCGATCGCGGCGGCCGCGGTCTGGTCGGGAGTGGTGGTGTGGCGCGCGGCGTCGGAAGCGGCGGCGGCGGCCCGGTCCAGGCTGGAGCGACGGCCGGTGCGACGGGCGTGCTCGCGCCACAGGGCCGAGGCGCGCATCCAGGCGTCGAACGGATGGGCGCAGGAGACGCGGCCCGCGTCCACGCCCAGGGACTGGGCCTCGGTCGCGACCAGGTCGGCGCCGATCAGCTCAAGCCAGCCGAGATCGTCGCTCTCGCGCGCCTTCTCGAACAGTTTCCTCAAATCCCGGCCGAATTCGAACATGGGGGCTGGCGCTCCGGTCGTCCCGCTTCGGGACCATTACGCGTCCCCGGGCGATGACTAGCAAACGCGACGCCGCCCGGCGGGTTCGATCCAATCGAATGCGCCCCGGCGTTCAGTCGGCCCCCGCGGCCGCAGGGGTCCCGGCGCGGGCTTCGGCGATGCGGTCGAGGATGCGCCGGACGCGGGGCGAGATCGCGTCGCCGTGCGGATCGTTGGCGATCGGCTGGATGATCTGCTCGGCCTCGTCGACCAGGCCGTGGGCCAGCATGGCCTCGGCGGTCACCGGGCGGTTGCTGGCCACCTCGGGCGCCAGGGCGACGGCGCGGCGCCACAGTTCCACGTCGTTTTCGGTCGGATAGTCGGCCGCGAACCGCCGGCTCCAGGCGATGTTCTGATAGGTGCGGTTGTCGTTGGGGTCGGCGGCGTAGGCGCGGGCGAGGAAGCCGCGCGCCTGACGAAACAGCCGCTCCCGCGCCTCGGGGTCGTCGCCGAGGCCGTCGCCGGCGGTGATCCGGGCGTCGGCCATCAGAAGCAGCAGTTCGGCGTTTTCGGGCTCGGCGTCGAGCAGGGGCTGGATCGCCGCCTCGGCCGCGGCGGGATCGCCCCAGCGGATCTCGGTGCGGGCGAGCAGAATGCGCGCGAGGGCGTCGTCGGGATGGCGGGCCAGGGCGGCGCGGGCGCGGGCGAGGCGGTCCGGCCCCTGATCGGCCGGCCCGCCGTTCCGGGCGTCGAGGTCGAGCAGCAGGACATCGTCGGCGCTGGCGGGCAGGGCGGTGACGGTCACCACCGGCTCCGCGGCGCCGATCTCGAGCTCGGCGTAGCGCACGCCCCGCTCGAAATAGGCGCGCAGCGTCCGGCCCAGCTGGTTCGCGTCCAGGCCGAAGCGGGCCTGAAGCGCGGCTTCGATCGGCACGCCGGCCGCCGTGTCGCCGAGATAGGCCTGCATCGCCTCGCGCCGCACGGGATCGGTCAGGATCCAGTGCATCAACAGCCAGGACTGCGCATAGAATCCCGCGGTCTGGCTTCGGTCGCTGCGCTCGAACCGCCCCGCGAGCACCCGCTCCATCGGCAGCCAGGGCAGGTTGGCGAGGGCCGAGGTCCGCATCGAACTGCTGCGCCCCACCGTGGCCCGGCCTGACGGGGCGACGGTCGCGGTCATGAAGAATTCAGCGAAGCCTTCCCGGAACCAGGCCGGATAGGCGCCCGGGAAATTGCGGAACATGAAGTGGTGGCCGTATTCGTGGCGCAGGATCTCGTCGCCCAGCCGGCGCACGGCGATGGCCCTGACGTCGCGGAAATTGGCGGAATAGACGCCGACGGCGCCCTCAGGCAAGCGGGGCTCGGCGATCATCATCTCCCGGCGCGAGCCGACCAGATAGACGGGCAGTTTGCGGGCGTCCTGGACCTCGGGGCGGCCGAAATAGACGCGCATCAGCTGGTCGATCCGCTCCAGACTCGCGGCGTCCTCGCGCAGGTCGCGCTCGGAGCCGTCGCTGTAGACGATGAAATGCCGGGTCTCGGCCTTGCGCCAGTCGGCGTGCGCCAGACCGGGAACGGCGGCGATCGCCGCGGCGACCATGAAGACCCGAAGGCCGGCTGCGAAACGAACCAGGATGCTCATGGACACTCTCATGCAACGCTGCATCCTAGCCCGGCTCCATGACAGGTTGTCCAGCCCTGACGACGCGCGTCAGGGGCGATCAGGCGGATCAGCCCAGCGCGGGCGTGCGGGACCGGCAGCGGTTCAGCTCGGCCCGGGCTTCGGCGTTGTCGGCGCTGAGTTCCCGGACGGCACGGATGCGGGCGCGGGTCTGGTCGGCCTCCGCGGTCGCCGCCGGACGGTTCGCCTCCGTCGCCATCTGCATGGCGGTCAGGGACCAGTAGAGGGCGGCGTCATACAGGGCGCGCCCCTCGCCGCTCTCGCCGCCCTCAAGCTCGGAGGCGGCCTGGGTCAGGCCGGCGCAGCGCACCGCCGCATCGTAGGACGTCGGCTGCGATGCGGCCTGGAGGCCGTTCAGGGCCAGCATGGCCGAGACCACCGCTGCAAGCATGGAAACCTCCACGGCGCGCTCCGTCCGCTTCGGCCGCAGAGAACCATGGCGCGGCGTCGGAAGAAAGGCGCCCGTCTCGCGGCGGCTAACCCCGCTCCTTCGTCTTCGTGAAGGCCACCTGCGGGAAGCGCTCCATCACATAGCCGGTCTCCCAGCTGGATTTGGCGAGGAAGACGGGATCGTCGTCGATGTCGCGGGCCATCTGGCCGCGGTATTTGCCCATGAAGTCCTCGAGATCGGCCTTGGTCCCGCCGATCCAGCGCGCTTCGGCCCAGGGCGAGGGTTCGAAGATGACTTCCAGCCCGTATTCTTCGCCCAAACGGTCGGCCATGACCTCGAACTGCAGCTGACCGACGGCGCCGACGATGAAGTCCGAGCCCATTTCCGGGCGGAACAGTTGGGTCACGCCCTCTTCTGCCAGGCCGTCCAGCGCCTTCTTCAGGTGTTTGGCCTTGAGCGGATCCTTGACGCGGACGCGCTGGAGGATTTCGGGGGCGAAATTCGGCAGGCCGGCGAAACGGACCAGGCCGGTCTCGGACAGGCTGTCGCCGACGCGCAGGACGCCGTGGTTGGGGATGCCGATCACGTCGCCAGCGAAGGCGTCCTCGGCCAGTTCGCGGTCGCTGGCGAAGAACATGATTGGGGCGTTCACCGACAACTGCTTGCCGGTGTTCTGGACCTTCAGCTTCATGCCGCGCTGGAATTTGCCCGAGGCCATGCGGAACATGGCGATGCGGTCGCGGTGGTTGGGGTCCATGTTCGCCTGGACCTTGAAGACGAAGCCGGTGACCTCGGCGGCTCCCGGCTCGACCGTCGTGGCGACCGGTTCGGCGGCGTTGCGGGTTCCGGCGGGTGGGGCCTTGTGCGCCTTCATGGTCTTGGGCGGCGGGGCCCATTCGCCGATGGCGGCCAGCAGTTCGTCGATGCCGAAATGGCGCAGGGCCGAGCCCCACAGCACCGGCGTCATATGGCCCTCGAGGAAGGATTGGCGATCGAAGGCCGGATAGCCGCCCTCGACCAGTTCCTGCGCCTCAAGCAGGGCCTCGTGCTCGCCTTCCTCGAAATATTGCGCGGCGTCAGCCAGCGGCAGGGCCTCGGGATGGGGCACGTCCTCGGCTGCGCCGGCGGGTTTGCGGGCGTATGGCTGGAAGCGGCCCGTGCCCATCTCGACCATGCCGCGCAGGCGGTTGCCGCTCTGGGCGGGCCACCAGATGGGGGCGGGGTCCAGCTGGAGGCGCGAGGCGATCTCGTCCAGCAGGGCCATGGGGTCCTGGGCCTCGCGGTCCAGCTTGTTGATGAAGGTGATGATCGGGATGTCGCGCAGGCGGCAGACCTCGAACAGCTTCAGCGTCTGCGGCTCGATGCCCTTGGCGGCGTCCAGCACCATGATGGCGCAGTCGGCGGCGGTCAGGGTGCGGTAGGTGTCTTCCGAGAAGTCCTCGTGCCCCGGGGTGTCGAGCAGGTTGAACATCTTGCCGTCGTGCTCGAACGTCATCACCGACGCCGAGACGGAGATGCCGCGCTCCTTCTCGATCTTCATCCAGTCGGACTGGGTGCGGCGGTTCTCGCCGCGCGCGCGCACGGCCCCGGCCGCGCGGATGGCCCCGCCGGCCAGCAGGATGTGCTCGGTCAGGGTGGTCTTGCCGGCGTCCGGGTGGGCGATGATGGCGAAGGTCCTGCGGCGCAGGGCCTCCTGTTCGAAGGTGAGTTTCGACATGTTCGTTCCGTTGGGCCGCGCGAGGTAGCGCGGACGGGGCGGAAAGTCACCAGCGGCGCCCGGCCCGCGCGCGCTTGACTCTAGTACGAACCGTACTAATTGGGATCCGGACGGGAGGTGGGGTATGGCGGATCGCGGGGCGGAGATCACGGCGCTGGGCTATGCCCTGCTGGGCCAGATCTCGATCGCGCCCCGCAGCGGCTACGCCCTGCGGATGGTGTTCGAGACCACGCCCCTGGGGGCCTATTCCAGCAGCCCGGGCAGCATCTATCCGGCGCTGAAATCGCTGGCCGCCAAGGGGCTGGTGCGGACCGCCGGGCCGGGGCGCGGCGCGCGTTATGAACTCACGACGGCGGGAGCGGCGGCCTTGGACGGCTGGCTGCGCGCGCCGGTGACGGCGGAGGAGGTGACGCGCCGGCTGGACCTGCAGCTGCTGCGCTTCGCCCTGCTGACGGGTCACCCGGACCGGAGCCTGACGCAGGCCTTCCTGCGCTCGTTCGAGGCCGCGACAGCGGCGCGGGCGGCGGAGCTGAGGGGGTTTCTCGAAGCCGGCGTCGGCGCCGCCATGCCCTTGCAGGCGCGGCTGGCGGTGGAGCACGGCCAGCAGAGTCTGGAGACCTCGGCGCGATGGGCCGCCGAGTCATGGCGACGTCTCACGGCCGAGCAGAAGGGGGGAGTGGGATGAGCGATTTTCGATCCTGGGCCGTGCGGGTCCTGGCGCTGTGGGCGGCGCTGGCGGCGGCGACGGCCGCGACGGGCTTGATACAGATCGGGCCGAAGGCCGCAGGCGCGCCGGGCGGGCCGCTGGGGCCCTTTACCGGTTTGCTGGTCGTCAACGGACTGGCCGCCCTGGCGCTGGCCGGGCCGGCGGCGCGGCTGGCGGTGTCCGGCTGGCGGCGGCCCGCCGTGCTGTTCGCGCTGCTGTTCTGCGTCGAGACCGGGCTGTCCTGGGTCGAGGCGGTGTTCTTCAACGACTTCGTCCGTATGTCGGCGGCGGCCCTGGCGGGGATGGCCGGGGCGGGGCTGATCAAGGCCGCGATCGGCGCGGGCGCGGCGGCCTGGCTGTGGCGCGGCTCGGCCCACGAGGCGGGCGACGGCCGGCTGGTCCGGCCGGCGGCGCTGACAGGCCTGTGCCTGGTGCTGCTGACCGGCCTGTATGTCGTGCTGTATTTCGCCGGCGGGGCCGGGGTGGCGTGGAGCAGCCCCGTGG
Organism: Brevundimonas sp.; assembly: GCA_046292645.1. Classification (GTDB taxonomy): domain Bacteria; phylum Pseudomonadota; class Alphaproteobacteria; order Caulobacterales; family Caulobacteraceae; genus Brevundimonas. Next base: position 151,049 of record JBKBQO010000004.1, on the reverse strand, counting down.
TCCGGGCCTGGTACGGCGAGGGTATGACCATCGACCCGGGCGCCCTGGCCCTGGTGCAGCTGGGGCGCGGCGCGGTGTGGACCGGGCTGGCGGCCCTGCTGGCGGTCACGGTGCGGGGTCGGACGCTGACGGTCGCGGGCCTGACCGGCGTCGCCTTCGCCGTGCTGATGGCCGCGCCCCTGCTCTATCCGAGCGCCGTCATCCCCTGGCCGGTGCGGCAGGTGCATCTGGTGGAGCTGGCGCTGGTCAATTTCGTCTTCGGCGCCGTGGCGACGCTGGTGCTGAGACGGCGCGCGGCCCCGAGGCCCTGAGGCCGGTCAATCCTCCGGCGGCAGGGGTTCGGCCGGTTCGCCCCCGCCATCTTCGGGCGTCGGGTCCGCCGACGCCGCCTCCAGTTCCTCGCCGGTGAAGGGCGACTGGCGGTTCCGGGCCCGGTCCAGCAGGGTGGCCGCCATCTCCGCGGCCCCCCCGCCATGCGCCGCATTGGCCAGGGGCTGCAGAACCAGCTCGGCCTGTTCGAACTCCTCCGCCTCCATCAGGGCGTTGGCGAAGCCGAGCCGGATCCCGGCCAGCTGGGGCGCCAGCTGGAAGGCTCGATCCCAGGTGACCAGGTCATTTTCGGTCGGATAGTCCGCCGCCATCTGCCGTGTCTCGGCCAGCATCTGCAGCGTGTAATAGTGGTTCGGATCGGCGGCGTAGGCGCGCGCGAGATAGGTTCGCGCCCGGCGCATGAGCTCCAGCGTCTGGTCGGACTCCTCGGCCAGGCGGATATAGCGCGTGGTCATCAGCTGCAGGGCCTCGACATTGTTCGGCTCGCGCTCCAGCAGGCGCGTAAGCACCGCCTCGCCGGCTTCGGGATCGCCGAAATGCAGTTCGGCATGGCCGAGCTGGAGCAGGGCGAAGGGGTCGTCCGGATGGCGGGCGGCCAGACGGCGGACGAGAGCCGCGGTGTCGGCCCGACGCTCCTCGGCGACGCCGACCTTGAGCCGCTGGCCGATCAGCAACAGGTCGTCGGCCGATGGCGGCAGGCGGGTGACCGTGACCTCGGTGGCGGGGAAGGCGGCCGTGTAGGTGATGATCCGCAGGCGGTCGTAGCGGCGAAGCGCCCGGGTGATCTCGGCCGTGGTCATGCCGGTCGCCTGCTCCATGGCGGCCACGGAGTCGACGCCCTCCCGCAGGGCCTGGAGGTAGGCCCGGAGCTGCACCCGGCGCGGCTCCTCGCTCATCAACCAGTGGGTCAGCAGCCATGCGACCGGATAATAGGTGTCGCGGTAGGACCCGCGCCGCGCCTCGTCGACCCGCTGGGTCAGAAGGTCGTCCAGCGGGATCCAGGTTGTCTGGGACAGGCCGTAGACGCGGCTTTCGTTGTAGCCGCCGATCTTGACCGACCCCTCCGAGACCTCGGCCGTCATGAAATACTCGGCCAGCCCCTCGATGAGCCATGCGGGGTAGCCGGCGGTCGTGGGCAGCTGAAGGGTGAAATGGTGGAAATACTCGTGGAACAGATAGTCCTGCTCGCGGTCGTTGATGGCCGCGGCGAAGATGTCCTCGCCCACCGGGAAATAGACCCCGGCCACGTTCGAGCCGATGCCGGGGCTGATCTGATCGAGGCCCGACTGGTTGCGCACAAGATAGATCGGCAGCTTGCGTCCGGCGGCGGCGGCCGCGGCCGGGAGCCCCATCCGGGTCCGCAGGATGTGGTCGTAGATCTCAAGGTTGCGGACGTACCGTCGAAGGTCGCCCTCGTGACCCTGGGAATAGACGATGAAATTCGGGCTCTCGGCCCGCCGCCAGTCCGCATGGGCAGGGGTCGCCAGCGCCAGCAGCGTCACGGTCGACGCGATCAGTATCCGTCCGACTAGAGCAAGGGTCATGGCGCCTCCGCGCCCAGACCTATCGGCCCGTCGGGGAGCTGTCCATGGGTTGTATCGGCCGCGGTCAGGCGGCCATGCGCATCCAGACCGCGCGGTCGGCGGCGAGGGCGTTCAGCTGGCCGCGGGCGGCGCGGGACTTGAGCTGGCGCATGATGGGATCGGGCAGGGCGCAGAACTGGGGCTCGACCAGCGCCGGATCGCAGCCGGCGACGGGGGCGGCGAACAGGGCGGCGTTCACATCTGGCGAGCGGTCGTGGATCAGCCAGGCCAGGCGGCGGGCGCGGCCCGGGTCGTTGAGGTGCAACAGCGGGTCCTCGGAGAACAGCTCGCAGCCGAGCTCCAGCACATAGTCCAGCTCCAGGCTCTCGAACCGGCGCGCGTCGCCGGGCGTGACCGGGCAGGCCTCGTCCAGATCGAACACGACGTCGTTGAGAAGAAAGAGCATCGACAACACCCACCATCGTTTCGGGCTCATGGCGGCCCGTTGAAGCGACCATAGGGCGACGCGCTTGAGGTTCCGTTTGCGAACGGGGTTAAGGATTTCGCACCGGGGGAGGCAACAGGCAGCAGGCAGCAGGCAACAGGCAGAAGGTGGACGAACCGGCGGACAGGCGGGACGGGACGTGTTCGCGCTTTTCTACCCTGCTGCCTGTTGCCTGCTGCCTCCTACGCCACCTTCTCCGTGATAAAATGCCGCCCCTCGCGGTCCTCGATCTCGACGACCCAGAGGTCGGGATCGTAGCCGGCCTGGCGCTGGATGTAGGCGTCGAGCTCGCTTTCGAACTCGCTTTCGACCGGTTGCATCCAGAGGCGTTCGCCGTCGGGGCCGAAGGCTTCGCTGTACAGGCGGGCGCGGCGGGTGGAGGTGTCGAAGGCCTTGACGATGACCGTGCCGGCGCGGGCGTCGCCCTTGCGCGCGACCGTGGCGAAGGCGCCGGACAGCTCGGCGCGGCGGATCAGGGCGGAGACCCACAGGTCGCTCGACAGAAGCAATTTGATAACCCTGCTCGGAAACCGGACCGGAACGCGTGATGCCTAGGGTGCGGTCCATGACGATAGGCCAGTCCGCCCGCAGAACCAAAGCCGCCGTGGCGATCGCCGCTGCGCTCGCCCTGCCGGCGGCGGCGTGGGCGGGGCCCGCCGACACCTATTACGAGCGGGCCTTCGTGCTGGCCGCCGACGCCCGCTGCGACCTGTTCGCGGCCGATATCGAGGCGGCCCTCGGCGCCGCCACGGCCCAGGCCCGGGGCGCGGCCCTGCGGTCGGGCACGCGGGAGTCCGATCTGGCTGCCGTCGCCCGGCGGGCCCAGGCCCGCGCCGCCACCGTGCCCTGCGCTGATCCGCAGCTGGCCACAGTCCGCGCGCGCGTGGACGGGGCCTTTACCGGCTGGTTGCGGACGCCGCGCATGGTCTTCCCGGGCGCCCGTCGGCCGTGGGCCGCCAATCGCGTGCGATCGACCGAGGCCAATTGGCGACTGCAGCAGATGTCCCGGGTCGGCGCCTCGCCGGTGGCCTTCGGCTATGCGGGCCTGGGAGAAGCGGCCGACCTGACCGCCGTGGTCAGTTTCGTCGGCCGGTCCCGGCCCTATGCGGCGCGCATCGTCCTGCGCCATCCGATCCGGGCCCCGCGGCCCTGGCTGGCCGGGGACGGTCTGGCGCCGGCCTCGGCCCGGGCCAGCCACTGGGCCACGGGCGTGGCCCCGGCCGACGCCAGCCTGCTGGCCGAGGGCCGCCGCGCCGGCGAGGCCTGGCGCTTCCCCGCCGCGACCGCCGCCGCCCTGGAACAACTGGATCCGCGCGAGACCTTCGCCGTCGAATTCCATTTCCGCGACGGCAGCGTAGCGACGGCGAAATTCGAGGCCGGGGATTTCACGGCGGCGCGCGCCTTCCTGGCGATGGGGACGCTGTAGGGCGAAGCGCTCAGCCGCCGTTTTTCATCGGCAAGGGGATGATCTCGGCCCCGCCCTCGGGCGCGGCGGCGCGGGCGGCCAGGGCGACGGGCAGGCGGACGGTGACGGCCGTGCCTTCGCCGAGGGTCGAGTCGATGGTCATCCGGCCGCCGTGCAGCTCGGCGAAGGACCGCACCAGCGACAGGCCCAGACCCGTGCCCTGGCGGCGCTGTTCGATTTCTCCGGCCTGTTCGAACGGCCGGCCGAGACGGCGGACGTCCTCGGGGGCGATGCCCACGCCGGTGTCGGCGACCACGATCTCGAGCCAGGGGCCGACGGCCTCGACCGTGACGGTGACCGCGCCGCCCCGAGGGGTGAATTTCAGGGCGTTGGACAGCAGGTTGAGGGCGATCTGCTTCAGCGCGCGCTTGTCGGCCGAGACCTCGACCGGGTCGCCGGGCAGGACGCTGGAGAGGGACACCTCCTTGTCGTCGGCGTTGACCCGGACCAGGGCCACGGCGGCGGAGACCACCTCGCGGGCGTCGAACCGCTCCAGCGTCAGGGCGTAGCGTTCCGCCTCGATCTTGGTGACGTCCAGCACGTCATTGATCAGGTCCAGCAGGTGCCCGCCGGCCTGGTGGATGTTCTCGGCGTATTCGCCGTAGCGCTCGGGCAGGGGGCCGAAGATGCGCTGACGCATGATGTCGGAGAAGCCGAGCACGGCGTTCAGCGGGGTGCGCAGCTCATGGCTCATATTGGCGAGGAAGCGGGTCTTGCCGGCCTCGCGCGTCTCCGCCTCGGACCGCGCGATCTCGAGGCCCAGCTCGCGGGCGTACTGGGCGGTGGCGTCGAACACCTGGGCGATCAGGCGCGGGCCGGAGGGATCGTCCAGTCGCCGAACGATCAGCTGGACCCGGCGGTCCAGCGCCATGCGCGGCGCGAACAGGGCGGAGCCGTCGTGGCCTCTCAGGGCGCGATCGATGGCGTCCAGCAGCCGGGGGCGGTCGGGGGCGTGCACGGCCGCGATCAGGCCGGTCTCGAACAGGGGGTCGACGGGCAGGCAGACCGGCGGCGCGCCATAGGCGGCCAGGACGCGGCCCGAGGGCTCCAGCACCAAGGTCAGGCCCGGCTGGGCCGCCAGCAGGGTCTCTACCCGCGCCGCCTCGTCCTCGGCGTCGGTCAGCCGGGTTTCGCGCTGCCGCCACGACAGGCGCACGGCCAGGGCCGCCGCGGCCGCGGTCAGCAGTGCCGAGATGGCGGCCAGGGCGGGCAGGTGCGGGCCGGGCCCGACCAGGCCGGTCGACAGCAGGCCGGCAAGGGCCGCCCCGCCGACCGCCAGGGCGCCGGCCTGGACCGGGCGCGGTCCGCCGAGGGCGATCCCGGCCGCCAGCGGCAGGAAGACGAAGCCGGACAGCGGGCCGGTCAGACCGCCCGACAGGCCCGCCGTCAACAGGGCGGCGAGGCCCCAGATGGCGAGCAGGGTCATGCGCTCGCCGGGACCGTCGCGGCGCAGCAGGCCCAGACCGCACAGGCCGGGCACCACCATGGCCAGGACGCCGTAGAACATGGGGCCGTCGAGGCCGCCGATCCATCGGCCGCCCAGGGCCAGCAAGGCCGCCGCCACCGCCCAGCCCGCGTGCCAGGCGGCCAGAGCCGGCCGATCATTCGCGGATGCGTCGGGCGGTGTCATCGGGTCTGGGCGGGCGGAATGGATCAAAGGTCGATCGGGGAGGGCCGGTCGCGAGGCCGCCGGCCGCCGCAGCCTAGTCCCGTGGGTGAGTCGCCCAAAGCCCGCACCCGTTCCAGGCGACTGGCGCCGCGACGGCGAGCCTTGATTTCAGGGGATTGAAGCGCGGTTGTCGTTAACGCCGGTCAGGCCTATCTGGCGCGCATGACCAACACCCCCTCCATCGACGACGTCCTGGCCGAACTGGTCGAGGAGTTCGACCTGCTCGGCGACTGGGAAGGGCGGATCGAATATGTCATCGAACTGGGCAAGGGTCTGGCCCCGCTTGCGGACGAGGATCGGACCGAGGCGCACAAGGTGCCGGGCTGCGCCGCCCAGGTCTGGCTGGCGGTGCGGCGGGACGGCGACCGGCTGCGGTTCGCCGCCGACAGCGACAGCGCCCTGTCCAAGGGCAATATCGCCCTTCTGCTGCGCCTGTACTCGGACAGGACCCCGTCCGAGATCCTCGGCTTCGACGCCCGCGCCGCCCTGGATCGGCTGGGCCTGCCGTCGGCCCTGACGCGCCAGCGGGCCAATGGGCTGAACGCCATGGTGGGGCGGATCCGCGAGGCCGCCGCCGCGGCGGCCTGATCCGGCCTCAGCCGTAACGGTAGTGGATCGCCAGGGCGGCCAGACCGGCCTGCAGCACCCGCTTGCCCTCGCGGCGGCGTAGTCCCAGATCGCGCTCGGCGGCCTGGAGGGCGGTGGTGCGAATGCAGATGGCCTCGACCATGGGCCGGGCCTGGCCGCAGGCGGCGAGGGCGGCCTCGACCCGATGCGCGGCGGCCATTGCCGGATCGCCGGGCTCGGCCCGGACGGCCGATCCGCCGCCGGCGCGCGGCAGGGCGTCCCAGCGCATGGTCAGGGAGGGTCCGCGCGCCGCCATTTCGGCGTCGAAGCCCAGACGGGCGGCCGCGGCGACCTGGGCGGCCTCCAGCCAGGGCTTGCCGTCCGCGTCCTTGCGCTGCGCCAGCCAGGCGACCGCCGACTGACCCAGGTTGGCGCGGCGGACCACGGGTTCGCCGTCGGCCTGCATGATGGTCCGCTGGCCCTCGATCACGCCCGGCCGCCCCGCCTTCGGCGCATCGCCGGGCTCGTTCGGCGCGGTGCGGGCGACCCAGCCGCCGTCGCGCCGCCGCCGAAGACCGGGCGACTCCACCAGACGACGGAAGGCCGCCTCGTCGATGACCAGGGCGACTCTCCTGCGGCGATCGCCGCCGGGGCGCAGGGCGTAGCCGCCCGGCACGGCCTCGACCCAGCCATTGCGCCGGGCCAGCAGCCGCCGCGCGCGGAGCACGGCGTTGGCATCCCCCGGGGCGGTCATGCCGGCAGCTCGCAGGCCGGGCGCTCGACAATCTGGCTGACGCACAGCTCCAGCCGCTCCAGCAGGGCGTCGATGGCCGCGTTCTCGCGCCCCTCCTCAGCCCAGCGGCAGGCGGCCGCCGCCGTCGCCCGGTTCAGACCGAAGGCGTGGGCCACCCGCTCGATCGGCCAGCCGAAGCTGACGTAGGCGGTATACATGGCCAGCCACCGCGCCCGGCAGGCCCGCCCCTTGAGCCGGGTGGACGTCGTCATCCGCTCTACAGTCACCCCTGTCGCTGCGGCGGCCAGCTGGAGCGCCAGTCCCGCGCGAATGCGGTCCGCGTCCGTGACCGGCACCGTGTATCCCTCTTCCATTCCGCACTCCCGTCATCTGCGGCGCGCTCCAAGCCGCCGCCTCCTGAGAGAGGAATATAATCCTACGAATGCGTCGAAAACGGTCGTAGGCGCGGCCAGGGCGCGACCCCGGTTAAAATCGACCGCGCTTGACTCGGGAGTCTCGACGGCGATTCGCAAATCAGCCTACGATTCGCCTGAATGAAGGGGTGTTAACCTTTCTTAAGTTTTTGCTCGGTTAACTCCCGAACAAGGTTACCCGTTCTCCGAAGGCGGTCCACACCGTCAAGCTTTGCCTGGAGGGGCATGAATGCGCGTCCTGCTTATCGAAGATGATCACGCGACCGCGCAGAGCATCGAACTCATGCTCAAGTCGGAAGGCTTCAATGTCTACACGACCGATTTGGGCGAGGAAGGCATCGATCTGGGCAAGATCTATGACTACGATCTGATCCTGCTCGACCTGAACCTGCCCGACATGAACGGTCTTGAGGTTCTGCGTCAGCTGCGCGTCGGCAAGGTCAATACGCCGGTCATGATCCTGTCCGGGACCTCGGAGATCGAGACCAAGGTCAAGACCTTCGGCGGCGGCGCCGACGACTATATGACCAAGCCCTTCCACAAGGACGAGCTGATCGCGCGCACCCACGCCGTGGTTCGCCGCTCCAAGGGTCACGCCCAGGCCATCATCCACACCGGCGAGATCGCCGTGAACCTGGACGGCAAGACGGTCGAGGTGAACGGTCACCGCGTCCACCTGACGGGCAAGGAATACCAGATGCTGGAGCTGCTCTCGCTCCGCAAGGGCACCACCCTGACCAAGGAAATGTTCCTCAACCACCTGTACGGCGGCATGGACGAGCCGGAGCTGAAGATCATCGACGTCTTCATCTGCAAGCTGCGCAAGAAGCTGGCCACCGCCGCCGGCGGCAAACATTACATCGAGACCGTCTGGGGCCGCGGCTATGTGCTGCGCGACCCGTCGGAAAGCACCGTCGCCGCCCCGGCCAGCGCCGCGGCCTGATCGGTCTGGCCATCGGATAAGGAAACGCCCGCCGGGGGATCCGGCGGGCGTTTTCTGTTTTGGGCCGGCGAAGACGCGGCCGCAGGCCGCACTTTGATTTCCCGTATCGCGGTCTGAATGCCAAGGTCCGAACATGGCAGGCCGCATTCCATCGCTGACGTCACGAACCGGGATGGTCGTCGTGGCGATCGCCGTCCTGCTGATGGCGATCGCAGCCGCCTTCGCGATCCTGACGGAAGACGGCCGTTCGACCGGAACCACGCCGCCCCTTCCCGCGGTCGAGCCGCGCGCGCCCCCGGTCGTCGCGCGTCGCTGCTCGGCCGAAGAGATCGCCGCCCTGACGGCGCCGGCGGATGGCGAGGCCGCGCCCTATCGTCTGACCTGTTTCGCCACCCTGCCGGCCGGCGCCGTGGTGTCCCGCCGCGTTCTACTGGAAGGCGCGGAAGCCTCCGGGGCCGGCGTCGATTGTGGGGGCGGGGCCATCGGTCGGCCCGGGCAGGTGGGCGGCCTGGACCAGCCGACCATCGCCGTCTGGTCGCGGGCCGAGGCGGATGGCTGGAGCGTGCCGCGCGACGTGCGACTGCTCGACTGCACCGTGCACGGCAACCTGCGGGTCTGGGGGTTGGGCCGCGCCGACATGGACGCACTGCGCGAGTCCTCGCGCCGGGCGGATCACACCGCCCGCGCCAGGGCGGCGGGTCCGAGCGGGCTGAGGCTGGAGGATGTGACCCTGGTCGCGACAGAAACTATCCCGCTGTATGTCGGCCCGGGCGTCACGGGGGTCCGGATGGTCGGCGGCGGCTTCCGCGGCCGGTCAGTGTCGACCGCCGTCTATCTCGATGCCGAAAGCGCCGGGGCCGTGATCCAGGGGGTCGATTTTGACATCGATACCGGCCGCGAGCAGATCGCCGTGGACGGTTCGGCGGGCAATCGGATCGTCGACAATGATTTCGACCTGGACGGGCGGGGCGGGGTCTTCCTGTATCGCAACTGCGGCGAGGACGGGGTGATCCGGCACCAGACGCCGTCGGGCAATGTGATCGCCGGCAACCGCTTCGACGACGCCGCCTGGGTACGCCCGCGTCCGGTGGTGGTCGGGTCTCGCGAGGGCCGGCGGCGCTATTGCGGCGACGACGCGGGCTGGCCCTTCGGCTCCAGCGTCGACGACGGCGATCGTGCGACCGGCAATGGCGTGGCGGGAAACAGCGTGAGCTACCGCTGGCTGCCGGACGGCAGCTGACGCCGTCGCGCGACGCACGGGGCCGGATACGACAACGCCCGCCGGAGGGATCCGGCGGGCGCGTCTGTATTCAGGTCGGCTCGGTTCAGCCCTGGGCTGCGTAGCCCTTGCCGCCGTTGGAAGGCTTCCGGCGGCGCGGGCGGCGCTTGATTTCGCCGTCGGGCTTGGCCGAGGCTGCGGCCGGTGCGCTGGTGTGGCGCGGGTCATTAGTGCCGGTGCGCGGACGCTCGCGCGCCAGCGGGTCGAAGGCGCGCTCGGGGATCGGACGGGCGTCACGGCCCGGGCCGGCCTTGCGGACGCGATGGGGCTGCCCGCCGCCCTCCAGCTTGACGCCGTCGCGGCGCGGGTTGCGCGGACCGCGCTGTTGCTGGCGATCGCCGCGGCCGTCGTCGGGCATCGAGGCCTTGGACTTGACGCCCGAGGCCATGATCGACTGGTCCAGCAGGGCCAGGGACTTGTCGTTGCGACGATCAGTCGACGGGATCTTCTGGCGCGTGACCTTTTCGATGTCGCGCAGCAGTTTCATCTCGTCGCCGGCGACGAAGCTGATCGCCGTGCCGTCGGCGCCGGCGCGGGCCGTCCGGCCGATGCGGTGGACATAGGCCTCGGGCACGAACGGCAGTTCGAAATTCAGCACGTGCGAGACGCCGTCGACGTCGATGCCGCGAGCGGCGATGTCGGTGGCGACGAGGACGCGCAGCTTGCCCGCCTTGAAGGCGGCCAGGGTGCGTTCACGCTGGGGCTGGCTCTTGTTGCCGTGGATGGCGCCGGCCTCGACGCCGCCGGCTTCCAGATAGGCCGCGACCTTGTCGGCGCCGTGCTTGGTCTTGGTGAAGACCAGGCAGCGCGTATAGTGCGGATCGGCGAACATCTCGGTCAGCAGGGCGCGCTTGCGCCCCTGTTCGATGTGGATGATCGACTGGCTGATGCGCTGGACCGTGGTGGCCTGGGGCGTCACCGACACCTTGACCGGGTCCTTGAGCAGTTCGCCGGCCAGCTTGCCGATCTCGCCCGGCATGGTGGCCGAGAAGAACAGGTTCTGGCGCATGGCCGGGATGCGGCCGACGATCTGGCGGATCGGCTTGACGAAGCCGAGGTCCAGCATCTGGTCGGCCTCGTCGAGGACGAAGATCTCGGTCGACGACAGGTCCAGGGTCTTCTGCTGCATGTGGTCCAGCAGGCGGCCGGGGGTGGCGACCAGAACGTCGAGGCCGGCCTGGATGGCGCGTTCCTGCGGGCCGTATTTCACGCCGCCGAAGACGACCGCGACCTTGAAGCCGAGGTGACGGCCGTAGGTCTTGAAGCTCTCGGCGATCTGGCTGGCCAGTTCGCGGGTCGGCGACAGGATCAGGACGCGCGTGGTGCGCGGCTTCGGCGCGATGCGGTTGGCGGCCAGGCGGTGCAGGATCGGCAGGGCGAAGGCGGCGGTCTTGCCGGTGCCGGTCTGGGCGATGCCCAGCAGGTCCTTGCCCAGCATGACGTCCGGGATGGCCTGGGCCTGGATCGGGGTGGGGGTGGTGTAGCCTTCGGAGGCCAGGGCCTGCAGCAGGGCCGGGTTCAGGCCGAAGGAGTCGAATGTCTTGCTCATGGGAGCGGCTTCTTTCGCGTATGCGGCGACGCGCATCGACCGGGCTGACAAGCCAAAGGCCGCGCACCGCCAGTCCCGATTTGGCTCCAGGGAGGGAGCCGCGACGGGGTGGATCGGGCGCCGCCCCGCGTGTCCGGGCAGCGAATGAATCTTGAGGGCCGGCCGCTGCTACAGTCAGGTCTTCGGTTCGGAAGACCCACACGCGCTGGAGCGCACCGGGGCGCCGCAATTGTGCGACGCAGCGCAAATGGGCGCGAACTGCGGCCAAGTCAAGGCGGAGAGATCAACGGCCATCCGTACCGTTGACCTCCGTGCACCCTTCGGTGCGGACCTCGCCGCGTCAGTGCGGGCCGTTCAACATGGCGAAGACCGCCGGATAGTCGTTGGCCTCGGCGAACCGCAGCGGCTTGACCCGTTCGACAAGAATCTCGCCGCGCGGCGTGTCCTTCCGCTCGATCAGCCCGATCACCTCGGCAGTGTAGTCGGCCAGCGGCATGGAGGCGGGGTTGTCCGCATGCCCCGGCATCAGGTCGGTCGCGACCCCCGGCGGCGCCAGTTCCAGCACCTCGACCGACGTGCCGGCCAACTGGTGGCGCAGGGACTCGCTCCAGGAATGGATGGCCGCCTTGGTGGCGCTGTAGGTCGGGGTGGCGGCCAGCGGGATGAAGGCCAGGCCGGACGACACCGTCATCACCGTGGCGGCGGCCCGGGTGCGCAGATGCGGCAGCAGGGCGGCCGTCAGGCGGATCGGTCCCAGAAGGTTGGTGGCGATGGTCTCCTCGACCGTGTCGAGGTCGAAAGGATCGGCGAGGAGGTCTTCGACCTTCATGATCCCGGCGTTGTTGATCAGGACGTTGAGGGCCGGGTGGTCCTTCACGGCCCGGGCGGCGAAGGCGCGGATGGCCGCGGGGTCGGCGACGTCCAGGGTCGCATAGGTCATGCCGGGGTTGGCCGCGGCGGTGTCGGCGAGTGGGCCTTCGCGACGGCCGGTGATGATGACCTGGTTGCCGCGCGCATGCAGGGCCTCGGCCAGGGCGCGGCCGATGCCGGAGCCGCCGCCCGTGATCAGGATGGAGTTGCCGGTGATGTGCATGGGGTCTCTCTCCTTCGGGGGGTGCGCTGCTGCGGAAAGGCAGGTAGGACGGACGCTCCCCATTGGAAAGCAGGCACCGCAAAGGGCGGTACTTACCGGACGGAGAAATTTGGATATGACGGCGTCCATGGTCGGAAAAATCGCGCATCCCGAGACGGGCCTACCCGCCGATCCGCGCGTCGAGGCGCTGGTGAACGAGGTGATCGGCCGCGTCGCGGACAAATGGACCATGCTGATCCTCGAGGTGCTGGCCGAGCATGGCGAGCAGCGCTTCGGCCGCGTCGGCGAGCTGGTTGGAGGGATCAGCCAGAAGATGTTGACCCAGACGCTGCGGCAGATGGAGCGCGACGGGCTGGTGATCCGCACCGTGCATCCGGTGATCCCGCCCAAGGTCGAATACCGGCTGACGGACCTGGGCGTGACCCTGGCCGAGGCCTTCTGCGGGGTGTGGATGTGGGCCGAGAAGAACATCGACCGGATCGAACGGGCGCGAGAGGCTTATGACGCCCGAAGCTGACGCTTTGCGGCAGTGCAAAAACGGGCTCGACTTCCGCCGGGTCATCACGGAATGTTACAGCCTCGATGCCTGAGGAGTGTTCCATGTCGATGACGCCGCGCGCCGGTCTGCTGGTTGCTGACGAACTGGTCGCCTTCATCGAAGACGAGGCCCTGTCGGGGACCGGGATCGCCGGGGACGATTTCTGGTCCGGCGTGGCGGCGATCTTCGCGCGTTTCGCGCCGGAGAACCGGCGGCTGCTGGCGGTGCGCGACGATCTTCAGGCGCAGATCGACGACTGGCATCGCGCCCGGCGCGGCGCGCCCCATGACGGCCCGGCGACCGAGGCCTTCCTGCGCCAGATCGGCTATCTGGTCGACGAACCGGCTCCCTTCGCCATCGGCACCGCCAACGTCGACGCCGAGGTCGCGACCCTGGCCGGACCGCAACTGGTCGTCCCCAGCCTGAACGCCCGCTTCGTGCTGAACGCCGCCAACGCCCGCTGGGGCAGTCTGCATGACGCCCTGTACGGCACCGACGCCTTGGGCGCCCCGCCGACGGCCGGCGGCTATGACGCGGCGCGCGGGGCGCAGGTGGTGGCGCGGGCCAAGGCCTTCCTCGATGAGGCGGTCCCTTTGGCCGACGGCCGCTGGGCCGATCTGGGCGATCCGCACGGCGGCATCGCCATCCGCGATCCGGACCAGTATGTCGGCCACAGCGCGCGCGGCCGGTTGTTCCGCCACCACGGCCTGCATATCGAGGTGGTGTTTGACCGCGATCATCCGATCGGTCGCGATGATCCGTCGGGAATCTCGGATGTGGTCCTGGAATCCGCCCTGTCGACGATCGTCGATCTGGAGGACTCGGTTGCGGCGGTCGACGCCGAGGACAAGGTCGCGGCCTACCGCAATTGGCTGGGCCTGATGAAGGGCGATCTCAGCGAGACCTTCGACAAGGGCGGCCGGTCGATGACCCGCGACCTGGCCCCCGACCGGACTTTCACCGCGCCGGACGGATCGACCGTAACCCTGCCGGGGCGGTCGCTGCTGTTCGTGCGCAACGTCGGCCATTTGATGACCACGCCGGCGGTGCGGCTGGCCGACGGGGCCGAGGCGCCGGAGGGCATGCTGGACGCCATCGTCACCAGTCTGGCCGCGATCCATGACCTGAAAGGGCAGGGGCGGTTCCGCAACAGCCGGGCGGGCTCGATCTATATCGTCAAACCCAAGATGCACGGGCCGGAGGAGTGCGCCTTCACCGACGCCCTGTTCGACGCGGTCGAGGACCTGCTGGGTCTGGACCGGCACACGATCAAGGTCGGGGTGATGGACGAGGAGCGACGCACCTCGGCCAACCTCGCGGCCTGCATCCATGCGGTGAAGGACCGGATCGTCTTCATCAACACCGGCTTCCTGGACCGCACCGGCGATGAGATTCATACGGCGATGCAGGCGGGCCCGATGATCCGCAAGGGCGAGATCAAGTCCTCGGCCTGGATCGCCGCCTATGAGGCGCGCAACGTCGCCATCGGCCTCGCCTGCGGCCTCGACGGCAAGGCCCAGATCGGCAAGGGCATGTGGGCCGCGCCCGACCGGATGGCCGAGATGCTGGACCAGAAGGCCGCCCATCCGAAGACCGGCGCCAACACCGCCTGGACCCCCAGCCCGACGGCGGCGACCCTGCATGCGCTGCACTATCACCAGACCGACGTCTTCGCCCTCAGGGACGCGATCGCCGCCCGGCCGGTCCCGGGCCTCGACGACCTGCTGACGCCGCCTTTGGCCGCCGGGCGCAATTGGTCGGAGGCGGAGATCGCCGAGGAGCTGGACAACAACGCCCAGGGGTTGCTCGGCTATGTGGTGCGCTGGATCGACCAAGGCGTGGGCTGTTCCAAGGTGCCGGACATCCACGACGTGGGTCTGATGGAGGACCGCGCCACCCTGCGGATCTCGTCGCAGCATATGGCCAACTGGCTGTTGCACGGCGTCTGCACCGCCGAACAGGTGGACGCGGCCCTGCTGCGGATGGCGGCCAAGGTCGACGCCCAGAACGCCGGCGATCCGTTGTACCGCCCGATGGCTCCGGATCCCGCCGGCAGCCTCGCCTTCCAGGCCGCCCGCGCCCTGGTCTTCGACGGCGTGGCCCAGCCCAACGGCTATACGGAGCCGTTGCTGCATGCGTTCCGGTTGAAGGGGAAGGCAGCAGGCAGCAGGCAACAGGCAGCAGTATAAGCTGTACCATCGGCGCACGCCGTGGGCCCCTGCTGCCTGCTGCCTGCTGCCTGCTGTCTGCTGCCTGCTGCCTGCTGCCTGCTGCCTCGGCCTACTGCCCGCTGCCCGAGCGCCACAGATTGTTGGTCAGCGGCTCGATCAGATAGGCCAGGGCCGTGCGCTTGCGCAGCAGGACCACGACCTCGACCGGGGCGCCGGGGCGAAGGGTTTCGGCGCTGCGGCCGATCTTGGCCAGTTCACTGGCGGGGACCACGATTTCGGCGCGGAAATAGCTGGCTCCGGTCTCTTCCAGCGTGAAGCTGTCGGCCGAGATGCGGGTCACGCGACCGTGGATCACCGGCGGATTGCGCTCGCGCAGGCCCGGGAATTTGACCTCGGTCAGCAGGCCGATCTGCAGGTTGTCGACATCGGTCGGGCTGACCTGGGCCACGATCACCTGGGAGGCGTCGCGGGGGACGATCTCCATCAGCGTCTGGCCGGCCTGGACCACGCCGCCCTGGGTGAAAATGGTCAGGCCCACGACCTCGCCCGACGCCGGCGCCCGGACCTCGTTACGGGCGATCTGGGCGCGCAGCTCGACCATCCGGGGACGAAGCTCGTTCAGTTCGACATCGATCTGGCGCAGCTGGTCCGCGACGTCTTCGTTCATCTTGGACGACACGCCCGACATCTGCAGGCGGGTCTCGCCCACGGCCTCGCGCGAACGGGCGATCTGGGCCCGCAGGGAGCCGAGCTCTCCGTCCAGCTGCGCCGCCGTCCGCTCGAGGGCGCGCACGCGGGTCAGTGGCGCATAGCCCTTCTCCGCCAGGCTGCGCATGCCCGTCAGTTCTTCCTGGATCAGGCGCTGCTGTTCGATATTGGCCAGGATCTGGCCTTCATAGCCGGCGATCTGTTCGTTCAGCTGCGCGACCCGCTGACCCAGGACGCCGGTTTCGGTCGAGCGGCCGGTCCGGCGCGCGCCGAACTGCTGCTGCTGGATCCGAAGCGACTCCTGCGCCAGCACCGCGTCCTCGGGAGGCAGATTGGCGAATTCCGGCGGAGTGGGAATGCTGCCCAGGCGATCGCGCTCTGCGATCAGACGGGCGCGCTGGGCGATCAGGGCGAAGACCTGGCTGGAGACGCCGCGTTCCGTGGCCTTGAGCTCGCCGCTGGAGAGCTGCAGCAGCACCTGGCCGCGCTGGACCGTGTCGCCCTCGGCCACCAGCAGGGCGCTGACGACCCCGCCTTCGCGATGCTGGACCGCCTGGCGGTTGCCGGAGACCGCGATCTGGCCCTGGGCGTAGGCGCCCGCGTCCAGCGGCGCCAGGGCGGCCCAGCCGAGGAACAGACCGAAGAAGATCACGATGATGGCTCCGCCGATCACCAGCTCGCGCCGGGGATTGTCGAGGGCGGTCGGCGGGTTCGCCGGGGGCGGGGAGTGGGGCAGGGTCAGGGGCGCCTCGGAGGCGGCCGGGGAGGCGACGGTCTCGGTCATTGGGGACGCCGGGGACGGTTCTGGTCGGACGGCGCGGCCGACGGCGGGGACGGGTTCTGCTGCTGCTGTTGCGACGGCGGCTGCTGGGCCGCGGGCGGGGTCTGCGATCCCGGCTGGCGGGCCGGGGCGCTGGGCCGCCCGGCGGTGGCGCGCATCTTCTCGAGCACCTCCTCGCGGGGGCCTTCCATCTGAACCACGCCGTCGCGCATCATCAGCAGCCGGTCGACCCGGGCGAGCACGCCGGCGCGGTGGGCGATGATGACCACGGCCGCGCCGCGGGAGGCGGCCCCCAGAATGGCCTGCATCAGGGCCGCCTCGCCCTCCTGGTCGAGGTTGGAGTTGGGTTCGTCCAGCACCAGCAGAACGGGGTCGTTGTACAGGGCCCGCGCCAGGGCCACGCGCTGGGCCTGGCCCGCTGACAGACCCTGTCCATAGGGGCCCAACACCGTGTCATAGCCATTGGGCAGGCGCAGGATCAGCTCATGGGCTCCGGCCGCCATGGCCGCCTTGACGGCGTTGCGGTCCACCGTCTCCGGGTCCACGCCAATCGCGGAGGCGAAGCGGGAGATGTTGTCCTTGATCGAGCCGGCGAACAGGCTGGGGACCTGCGGCAGATAGCCGATCCAGCGGGCCAGGTCGTCGCCCTCGCGGGCCTCGAACTCGGCCCCGTCCAGCCGCACCGTTCCGGCCTGGGGCTTGAGGGCGCCGGCGATGACGCGGGCCAGGGTGGTCTTGCCGGAGCCGCTGGAGCCGACGACGCCCAGGGTCTGGCCCGGCGTCAGGGCGAAGGAGACGGCGCGCAGCTGGGGCGACTCGGTGTCGGGGAATTTCACCGACACGCCCTCTACCTGCAGCCGTCCCCGCGGGTCGGGTAGGGTGGTGCGTTCGCGCTCGACCGCCGCCGTGCTGGCGAACAGGTCGGTCAGGGTCTTCCAGCTGGTGACGGCCTGGACCAGGCTGGGCCAGACTCCGACCAGCAGTTCGATCGGGGCGACCGCGCGGCTCAGCAGCACCGAGGCGGCGATGATCGACCCCGGCGAGATCTCGCTCTTGACCGCCAGATAGGCGGCCATGCCCAGGGCGGCCGACTGCAACACCAGCCGCAGGAATTTGATCGCCCCGGAGTATTTGCCGCCGGTCAGCTGGGCGTCGGCCTGCGCCGCCGTAGCCAGCTGGCGATGTTCGATCTGGCGCGCGATCGAGGACTGGCGCATGCCCAGGGCGCGGACGACCTCGGCCTGGCCGGCCATGCTTTCCTGGCCGGCGTAGGCGTGGTTCTGCGACTGGATGGCCTTGTTCAGGCGCGGGCGGGTGTCGCGCTCGTTCAACCAGGCCAGGGAGAACAGGATGATGCAGCCGACCAGGGTCAGGGCGCCGATCGCCGGGTGCAGCAGGAAGCAGCACAGCAGATAGATCGGGGTCCAGGGGGCGTCGAACAGGGCCAGCATGCCCTGGCCGCCGATGGCGCCGCGGACGTGGTCGAACTCGCGCAGGGCCTGGGTGTTGGGGGATTTGGCCTGCAGATCGACGACCCGCGCCAGCACCTTGCCCGACAGCAGCCGGTCCAGCCTCAGCCCGGCGCGCAGCATCAGCCGCCCACGCAGCCAGTCGAGCCCGCCCAGGGCCGCCAGGGCGAAGACGGCGACCGCGGTGATCAGGACCAGGGTGGTGATGCCGCCCGTCGGCACGACGCGGTCATAGACCTGCATCATGTACAGGGTCGGCGTCAGATAGAGCAGGTTGACCAGGGCCGAGAAGACGAATGCCCAGACGAAATGGGTCTTGCAAGCCCTGAGGGCTTCGGCGAGCGCTTCGGTGCCCGGCTTGCTGGGGAGCAGGTTCTTTAACACGGCGACGGTCGGTTCCTGCGATTTCAGCGATCAGTCTAACGGTTTGATGCGGTTACAGATAGGCGGCGCGGCCGCGAAGGCGAACTGAAATTCGCCACCGGTCCGCCCGTGTCAATCCGCCTGCAAACCGCGCGCCACGACGGTGGGGTCGCCAATCTCTCAGATTCGTAACTTGCGCCGCCGGCGCGGGGGTGACAAGGCTCCTTTACTTTGCGGAGGGCTGTCATGCTGACGATCGAAAACCTGACCCACGTCTACGGAAATGGAACGCGGGCCCTGGACGATGTCAGCCTGACCATTCCGAAGGGGATGTTCGGCCTGCTGGGACCCAACGGGGCCGGCAAGTCGACGCTGATGCGGTCGATCGCGACCCTGCAGACGCCGACCTCGGGATCGATCCGCTTCGGCGACATCGACGTGATCAAGGACCCGGAACAGCTGCGCCGCGTGCTGGGTTATCTGCCGCAGGATTTCGGCGTCTATCCGCGCGTCTCGGCCTACGACATGCTGGATCACATGGCGGTGCTGAAGGGCATCGCCAACGGCAAGGACCGCAAACAGACGGTCGAGGCCCTGCTGAACCAGGTGAATCTGTGGCCCGTGCGCGGCAAGGCCCTGGCGGGCTTCTCGGGCGGCATGCGTCAGCGGTTCGGGATCGCCCAGGCCCTGATCGGCAATCCCGAACTGATCATCGTCGACGAGCCCACGGCGGGCCTCGACCCTGAAGAGCGCAACCGCTTCCTCAACCTGCTGGCCGAGGTCGGCGAGAACGTCGTCGTCATCCTGTCGACCCATATCGTCGAGGACGTCACCGACCTGTGCCCGCGCATGGCGGTGCTGGCGGGCGGCAAGATCCAGCTGGAGGGGGCGCCGGTCGAGCTGACCCATGCGCTCGAGGGCCGCGTCTGGCGCAAGACCATCGACAAGGCCGACCTGCCCGCCCAGCAGGCCAGCCGCAACGTCATCTCGACCCGGCTGTTCGCCGGCCGCACCGTGATCCACGTCCTGTCCGACACCCATCCGGGCGACGGCTTCGAGCGCGCCCCCGGCGGGCTGGAGGACGTCTATCTGGCGACCGTCGCCGCCTCGCGCCGCGCGGCCTGAGGGACGGATCATGTTCGCCCAGATCGCCAGTTTCGAATTCCGCTACCAGCTGCGCCAGCCGGCCTTCTGGGTCATCGCCATCGTCTTCGGCCTGCTCGCCTTCGGCGCGGTCGCCAGTGACAACGTCTCGCTGGATTCGGGCGGCAATGTCCTGAGAAACGCGCCCTATTCGCTGGCGATCGCCCACATCATCTTCAACGTCTTCTTCATGCTGGCGACGACCGCGATCGTGGCCAACGTCGTGGCGCGCGACGCGCAGACCGGCTTCGGGCCGATGATCCTGTCCACCCGGATCACCAAGGGCGCCTATCTGTACGGCCGCTTCCTCGGCGCCTTCGCGGCGGTGGCCCTCTGCTATCTCAGCATCGCCATCGGCACCCTGCTGGGGACCTTCATGCCCTGGGTGGATCCCGAGACGCTCGGGCCGTTCCGGCTGGGGGACTATCTCTATGCCTATGGCGTGTTCGGCCTGCCCGGCCTGTTCCTGACCTCGGCCCTGTTCTTCGCCCTCGCCACGGTCACCCGGTCGATGATGGCGACCTATATCGGCGTCGTCGGCGTGCTGATCGCCTATCTGGCCAGCACCGGCGTGCTGGGCTCCAAACCGGAGTTCGAGACGGCGATGGCCTGGCTGGAGCCGTTCGGCTCCGGCGCCTATGGCTTGGCCACCAAATACTGGACCGCGGCCGAGCGGAACACGATCAACGCGCCACTGGAAGGCGTGCTGCTGTGGAACCGGCTGATCTGGACCGGCGTCGGCGCCCTGCTGCTGGCCTCGGCCTACGCCCTGTATCGTCCGTCACCGCGCGGGGCCAAGCTGAAGAAGCAGGAGCGACTGAAGGCCCTGGTCGAGAAGGATGTCGTGGTCGCCCCGGTCGGCGCCCTGCCGCGCCCCGCCTATGGGTTCGCCAGCGGCCTGACCCAGCTGTGGTCGAGGGCCGTGTTCGAGACGGTGCTGGTGTTCAAGAGCCCCGCCTATGTCGTTCTGGTCCTGCTGGCGCTCGCCTTCGCCGTCGCCACCCTGTTCTTCACCGGAGAAATCTACGGCGCGCCGATCCTGCTGGTGACGCGGGTCGTCATCACGGCCCTGACCGGAACGTTCGGCCTGATCTCGATGATCATCGCCATCTATTACGCGGGCGAGCTGGTCTGGCGGGATCGCGACCGCAAGGTGCACGAGATCGTCGACGCCTCCTCGACGCCTGACTGGACCTTCCTCGTTCCAAAGACCCTGGCCCTCGCCCTGGTGCTGGTCTCGACCCTGCTGATCGGCGTTCTGGCGGGCGTCGTCACCCAGACGATCAAGGGCCATGCCGACTACGAGCTGGGCAAATACCTGATGTGGTACGTTGTGCCGCAGTCGCTGAGCTTCCTCCAGCTGGCCGTGCTGGCGATCTTCGTCCAGGCCCTCTCGCCCAACAAATTCGTCGGCTGGGCGATCATGGTGGTCTATCTGATCTCGACCCTCGTGCTGTCGAACCTGGGCTTCGATCATCCGTTGTACCAGTATGGCCAGGGCATCGGCGTGCCGCTGTCGGACATGAACGGGCGCGGGGATTTCGCCGGCTTCAACGCCTGGTTCGACGCCTACTGGAGCGCCTTCGCGGTCGTGCTGCTGGTGGTGGCCTATGCGCTCTGGCGGCGGGGCACCGAGACCCGGCTGTGGCCGCGGCTGAAGCGGCTGCCGCACCGGCTGATGGGGCCGGCCGGCCTGATCGGCGCCGCGGCCGTGGCGGCCTTCATCGGCACGGGCGTGTTCATCTACACCAACACCAATGTCTGGAACGACTACAGGACGCAGGAGGCCCGGGAGGCCGAGCAGGCCGCCTATGAAAAGGCCCTGCTGCAATATGAGGCCACGCCCCAGCCCTCGGTGGCGGACGTGCGGCTGGTCATGGACCTGCGGCCGGATCAGCCCAAACTGACGACGCGCGGCGCCTATGTCCTGGTCAACAACACCGCGGCGCCCCTGGCCGAGGTTCACCTGCGCTGGACCGACGATATCGAGATGGTCGGCCTGACTGTCCAGGGCGCCAGCGTCGCCCGCGAGTGGGCGGATTTCGAATACCGCATCTACCGCTTCGCCACGCCGATGCAGCCGGGCGAGCGCCGCGCGGTGACCTTCGAGACGGTGGTGGAACAGCGCGGCTTCCGGGCCAACGGCAACACCACCCGCCTGGTCGACAACGGCACCTTCGTGAACAATTTCGAGTTCGCGCCCATGGTCGGGATGAGCCGCCAGGGCCTGCTGACCGACCGCACCAAGCGGCGCAAGCTGGGCCTGCCGGCCGAGCTGCGGCCTGCCAAACTCGAGGATGAATCGGCCCGCGACCAGAACTACATCGGCGCCGACTGGGTCACGGCGGACATCACCGTCAGCACGGCGGCCGACCAAATCGTGGTCGCGCCGGGCCAGATGGTCTCGGACGTCGTCAGCGGCGACCGGCGCACCAGCCGGTTCGTGACCGAGTCGCCGGTTCTGAACTTCTTCTCGGTGCAGTCGGCCCGCTATGAGCGGACGGCGCGGATGCACGACGGCGTCGAGATGGTGGTCTTCCATGACCCTGCCCACGACCGCAATGTGCCGCGGATGCTGGACGGTCTGGCCGCCTCGCTGGACTATTTCCAGGCCAATTTCAGCCCCTACCAGTTCCGGCAGGCGCGGATCGTGGAGTTCCCCGACTACGCCAGCTTCGCCCAGTCGTATCCGAACACCTTCGCCTGGTCCGAGGGGCTGGGCTTCATCACCGACCTCAGCGACCCGGAGAAGATCGACTACGTCACCTACATCGGCGCCCATGAGTTCGCGCACCAATGGTGGGCCCACCAGATCGTCGGCTCGGACCAGCAGGGGGCGACCGTCCTGTCCGAGACCCTGGCCCAGTATTCGGCCCTGATGGTCATGGAGAAGCTGTACGGCCGCGACCAGATCCGCCGCTTCCTGAAGCGGGAACTGGACGACTATCTGCGCGCCCGGGGCACCGAACGGCTCGAGGAACTGCCGCTGATGCGGGTCGAGAACCAGGGCTATATCCACTACCAGAAGGGCGGGCTGGTCATGTATCTGCTGCGCGAGCAGATCGGCGAGGATGCGGTCAACCGCGCCCTGCGCCGGGTGCTGGCCCAATACGCCTTCAAGGGCGCGCCCTATCCGCGCTCCCTGGACCTGATCGCCGCGCTCAGGGCCGAGGCCCCGGCCGACAAACAGGCGCTGATCACCGACCTGTTCGAGAGGATCACCCTGTACGACGTCAAGACGACCGGGGTCACGGCGACGCGCCGGGCCGATGGCCGCTGGGACGTGGCGGTCACCGTCGACGCGCGCAAACTGTACGCCGACGGCGAGGGCGTGGAGACGGCGGCGCCGCTGAACGAGACGTTCGACGTCGGCGTCTTCAGCGCCATGCCCGGCCAAGGCGCCTTCGACGAGGACGACGTGGTCCTGCTGGAGCGCCGCCCGATCCGCACCGGGGTGCAGACGCTGCGCTTCGTCACCGCGCGGGAGCCGAAATTCGCGGGGGTCGACCCCTACAACAAATGGATCGACCGCGACTCCAACGACAATGTGCGGGCCGTGGGGTAGGGCTCAGTTCGGCCCGGGCTTGATCACCTGGGCCGAGAACCGCTCCATCTCCTGTTCCTGCGGGCTCATCTGCAGCAGCAGGAGGTCGAGCCCGGCGGCCTCATAGGCCTGGACCCGTTCGGCGATCTGCTCGGGCGTGCCGACCAGCTGGGGGCGAAGGCCGCGGTTGGAGACGGAATATTCCTGGATCTTCAGCTCCCGCTCCAGCTGGGTGCCGGACAGCCACTGGTCGAAATTGGCGAAGCCGGGCGGGGGCGCGCCGTCCTCCAGGCCGGGGATGGTGGTGATCCGGGCCCGTTCGGCAAGGGCCTCGGCCTCGCTGTCGCGGACGATGGCGTAGCCGGCCATGCCGTACTGCATCGGCGGCAGGCCCTCGCGCTCGCGGCGCTCGCGCATGTCGGCGATCTTCGCCCCGATGTGTTCCGGGGTGTCGCCGTGCATCACATAGGCGTCGCACTGGCGCGCGATCATGGTCTTGGCGGACTCGCTCTCGCCGCCGGCGTAGATCACCGGCCGGCGGACGGGCTTGGGCTCCACAATGGCCTCGTCGAGATTGTAGTAGCGGCCCGAGACGCTGAACTGCGGCTCGCGCCACAGGCCGTCGACGACCTGCAGCCATTCCGAGGTGCGGGCATAGCGGTCGTCGTGCTCGTCGAACTGCAGGCCGTAGCTGATCGCCTCCTTCGCCCACCAGGACGAGACGACGTTCAGGGCCAGACGGCCGCCGGCGATGGTGTCGATATTGGCCGCCGCCTTGGCGAACAGGGCCGGCTGGTGGAAGTTCGGACGGACCGCGACCATCAGCTCGATGGACTGCGTGACCGCCGCCAGCGCCGCCGCGGTCGACCAGGCGTCCAGGGCCGGGGCCTGGACGCCCTTGATGTCGTTCAGGTTCAGCTCGGCGATCAGGGTGAGGTCGTAGCCGATCTCCTCCGAGCGTCGGACGAGGCGGGACATGGTCTCCCACGAGGCCGGGCCGTCCTCGGCCGGATGGTTGCGGAGCCAGCCGCCGAAGACCGGGGCCCAGTATCCATATCTCATGCGGCGGCCTTTCCGGCGGCGATCTGGTCGATCAGATAATCGATCAGGGTGTCGTGGGGATCGAAGCCGAGCACCGTCACCGGGTCGGCGACGAAATTGGACAGGGCGTTGATGTCGTAGAATTTCACCGAGCCGTCCTGATCGTCGACCAGATATTCGACCCCGCCGACGTCGATGCGGGATTCGCGGGCGATGTGTTCGGCGGCGGCGATGACTTCGGGCGGGGGGGTGATCGCCTCGATCTGGATCGAGGCCTTGCCCGGGGCGACCAGGCAGACGTCGGCCAGGCACAGGTCGAAGCCGCCGGTCTCGACACTGCAGGCATAGAGGAAGCGGCTGTTCAGGGTCTCGACCCGGACGATGCGGCCGCCGCGCGGCGGGGCGTGCTCCTGCACCAGGGCGCAGCTGTTGATGCCCATGGAGACGGAGCCGGCGGCGACGGCGTCGGCCAGCTCTCCCGGCGTGTCGAACCGCTGGATGCCGGCGCCCGAGCCGCCGATGTCGGGCTTGACCAGGACCGGGAAGCGCAGGCCGGCCGCGGCCTTGGGCAGGTCGGCGGCGCGGTGGACCATGCGGGTCTCGGGCGCGCCGTAGCCGAGGCGGCGGATCAGGGAAATCTGCCGGCCCTTGGAGGTGTCGACCTCGAGGGCGGGGCCGTTGATCACGCGGGCGCCCTGGCCCTCCCAATGGTCGAACAGGGTGCGGGCGTAGAAGATCGGATGCTCGGTCTCGCGCAGGAAGGCGGACATGCCGATGCGGTTGAAGATCAGCGGCGCGGGCGGGGCGCCGGGCCCGGCGTCGAAGACATGGTCGCCGGCGTTGATGCGGCTGTAGTCGACGCCGCGGCGGTCCAGGGCGGCGAACAACGGCTCGAACCACGCCGGATGCTCGTAGACAATCGCCAGGTCCGTCATATGCGCGTCCATCCCCTGCCGTCGAAACGCCGGGGAGGCCGTCTGGACGCGGGTTCGATCTGGTGCCGTGGCGACGGTCCGTCAAGGCCGGAGCCCCGCCTTATCGCGTCCCGAAGAGCCGGTCGCCGGCATCGCCCAGACCCGGCACGATGTAGCCGTGCTCGTTCAGCCGGTCGTCGACCGCCGCCGTCCAGATCGGCACGTCCGGGTGCCAGCCGCGCAGCCGCTCCAGCCCCTCGGGCGAGGCGACGAGGCAGACGAAGCGGAGGTTGGTGACGCCGCGCTCCTTCAACCGCTCGATGGCGGCGACGGCGGTGTTGCCGGTGGCCAGCATCGGGTCGATGACTACGCACAGGCGGTCGGCCACGTCGTCTGGCGCGCGGAAATAGTACTCGACGGCGTCCAGCGTGACGGGCTCGCGATACAGGCCGATGTGGCCGACCCGGGCCGAGGGGACCAGTTCCAGCATACCCTCGACCAGGCCGAGGCCGGCGCGGAGGATGGGGACGAAGACCATCTTCTTGCCGGCGATGCGCTGGCCGGTGGTGGGGCCGACGGGGGTCTCGACCGGATAGTCCTCCAGCGGCAGGTCGCGGGTGACCTCGTAGCAGAGCAGGGTCGAGATCTCGCGCAGCAGGTCGCGGAAGCGGGCGGTCGAAGTGTCTTTCGCGCGCATGATGCTGAGCTTGTGGGCGACCAGCGGGTGGGCGACGACGGTGACGCCGTCCATCGAGAAGGGCTTTGCCGGCATCAGAATACGGTCCCGTCGGAGAGGATGGTCAGGGGCGGTCCGCCGCCCGGTCGGCGCTCGGCGGCGGCGCGGCGGCCGGCGGCCCAGGTGCCGCCCTCCAGCACGCTGGCCAGGGGCATGGCCTCGGCCGCGACGCCGAGTTCGGCGCGAACCAGCGGGGCGATCCGGTCCAGCAGGGCCACGGTCATGGCGCGCCAGCCGACCACCAGCGGATCGGAGACCGGCCACGGTTTGGCGGCGTCGGCCGGGTCCTTCAGCGTCAGGACGCCGAGGTCCATGAACAGGCCGCCGTTGCGGTATTCGGCCAGGCCGGTCAGGCCGTCGAGATCGGTGACCTCGACCCCCGCCGTCTGAAGCGGCTCGACCAGGGAGTAGCTGAGCCACTGGGAGAGCTTGTGGATCGGGACGAGGCCGTCGGTGGCGTCCTCCCGCTTGATGGCCGGATGCCGCCAGCAGTCGCCGAGGTCGACGCCGCCGAGGGTGAGGCGGTCGCGCCAGACGGGGCCGAGGGCCTCCAGCAGGACCTCGAGGATGATCGGGGCAGGCAGGCGGTCGCGGTCGTCGGCGTGGTCGACCATGGCGTCGAACAGGCCGCCGGGGCGGGGCTCGTCCTCCAGGGCGAACAGGTCCGGCTGCGCCAGACAGGCCTGTCCCAGTCGGCGCAGCAGGGCGGCGCGGCCCTCGAGCCCGACCAGCGGGTTCTTCGGCGTGACCTGAAAGCCCTTGGCCAGATCATCGGCGGTCAGGAAGGTCAGGGCCACGGCGTCGACCCGCCAGGGGTCGTCCTCGGTGATGGAGAAGGCACCGGTCTCGAACATTCGCAGCGAGGCGATGGCCAGGCCTTCGGAGCGGGTCAGGGTGCGGCCGGTGCGGGCGTCCTGATACGACCAGTCGGGGCCGGAGCCCGCGTCGAGCAGGACCGAGACGATGGCGAGATCGAACTCGGTCCGGGCGCGGGAGGCGGGGTCCAGCCAGGCGCGGGCCTCGGCGACCGGGCCCCACAGGTCGACGCCGTCGACGGCGAAATGCCGCCAGCGGGCGTGGAAGGGCACGGCCAGCGTCGGATACTGGTCGCGGATGACGGCGGCGACGTAGCGCGCGGTTTCCGGCAGTCGGTCGAGGGCGACGGTCCAGTGCTCGAGGCCGCCGGCGACGCCGATCTCGAGCATCTCATGGGCCCGTTCGCGGACGGCGGCGGCGTTCAGCAGGCCATGAGCCTGCTCCGTTTCAGAACTGCTCAAGGTCGCGGCCCACCACGCGGGTCAGGTCTTCGGCCGACGGCGGGGCGTCGGGGGTGAAATAGCCGGCCGCCTTCTTGGCCTCCATCTCGACCGAGGCGTCGGGCGGCACAAGATAGTCGGGGATCGGCACCCGCTCGCCGATCTCGATGCCGGATTCGGTCAGGGCGTCGTGCTTCATGTTGGACATGGAGACGAAGCGGTCGACCCGGGTGATGCCCAGCCAGTGCAGGATGTCGGGCATCAGCTGCTGGAAGCGGGCGTCCTGGACCCCGGCGACGCATTCGGTGCGCTCGAAATAGGTGGCGGCCTGGTCGCCGCCGGGCTGGCGCTTGCGGGCGTTGTAGACGAGGAATTTGGTCACCTCGCCGAGGGCCCGGCCCTCCTTGCGGTTATAGGCGATCAGGCCGGCGCCGCCGTCCTGGGCCTCGCGGATGCATTCCTCGATGCCGTGAGTCAGATAGGGGCGGCAGGTGCAGATGTCGGAGCCGAAGACGTCCGAGCCGTTGCACTCGTCGTGGACGCGGCAGGTCAGGCGGCGGGCCGGGTCGGCGATCGCGGCCGGGTCGCCGAAGATGTAGAGGGTGATCCCGCCGATCGGGGGCAGGAAGACCTTGATGTCCGGTCGGGTGACGAGGTCGGCGTACATGCCGCCGGTCTGTTCGAACAGGGTGCGGCGCAGGGCGGTCTCGGTGACGCCGAAGCGTTCGGCGATGCCGGGCAGATACCAGACCGGATCGATGGCGGCCTTGGTCACGGCGACGTCGCCGCTTTCATGGACGATCTGGCCGTCGGCCTTGAGCCGGCCCGCGGCGATGGCCTCGCCGATCTCGCCGAGTTGCAGTCGGGCGCGGGTCACGGCGATGGTCGGGCGGATGTCGACGCCGTCGCGGATCTCGTCGGCGAAATCCTCGGCGACACGCGCGCCCCAAGGGTCGAGCGAGACGATCTTCGAGGCGTCGGTCCACTGCGGGAAGGGGCCCATGGGCGTGGTCGGGGCGGTGTTGGTCAGGTCGGGGCGGTTGTTGGCGGCCATGGCGCCCGAGGAGACGGCGAGGGCGCGATAGACCGAATAGGCCCCGCCGTGGGCGCCGATGGCGTTACGGTCGCCGCCCGAGTTCACGGTGCCGATGACGGGTCCGCGTGCCTTCGCGGTGGGCGCGCCCCAGTCGATCGGGAAGCGGCTGACGGTCCCCGCGCCGGGGTGGGAGTTGAGCCGGATGTGGCTCGGACGATTGGACATGGTTCCTCGCTCGATCCGGCTCGTTGTTGTTCTTGCGCCGGACTCGTCAGGACACACCGGGTCGCCGCTTCTGTCCAGTGCAGAGATCGTTCTCCCTCCCCCTGCGGGGGAGGGCGGCTGAGCCGAACGCGAAGTCGGGTGGGGGCGGTTCGGCGCGGTGAGCGCTGGTGGATGGGTTGCCGGGTCCCTCCCACCCTGTCGTCGCTGCGCGCCGACATCCCTCCCCCGGAGGGGGAGGGAGAAGGCTTTGGCGCATGGGTCTTCGCCGCCTGTTTCCAGTCGGTTGGGGAGGGCGCGGGGCGGCCGGGCCTCGCCCGGTGCTTGAGTATGTTACCGTTTCGACGAAGCACACCTGCCCCGCGCAGCCGTTTTCCACGCGCCCTCCGGTTGGCCGCCCTTTTCGGGCGTAGCCGGATCGCCTCGCCGACATTGCTGCCGTCGACGCGCGGCGGACATGGCTGGGCCAGCGGTCCGCTCGGGAAGCGCGCGGCGAGCAGGCGAAGGCCATCCATCGACCTCCTCAAGGACCCCCGGACTATCCCTCGCCAGGGCTTCATCGCTCGACCACAGCCCGCCGACATCGAGGCGCTGGATCCGACGCCCTCCCCACCGACGGGATGGGGAGAGTCTAAGGCCGTCTGAGGGGGCGCCAGGTAAAAGGCGCTGTATTATTTTGTTGTGCAGGGAAAGCAGAGGGTTGGGCAGCGTCAATATGCTGACAATCGGCGGAAGTGGGCTCGGACTTCCTTCCCCCATTTCGGGGGATCGAGGGCCGCGGAGCGGCTCGGATGGGGGCTCTGTCCGGGTGATGACTGAAAAGACGGGAGCCAGGGCCGCCAGCCCCCATCCGTCAGGCTGCGCCTGCCCGTCGTCGGATCGCGATGCGATCCTCCTCCATCCCCCGAAATGGGGGAAGGGGACGGCGTGGGATGGGGGGAAGGGGAGGGAAGCCGTATGATCCCCCGCCCTACCGCTCCGCGACGCCAGGTCGGCTTGACCTGTTCCCCGCCGAAGCCCCTGATCGCCTTATGACGCCTTCCATCGAAAAGTCCGCCGTGGTGATCGGCGCAAGCGGGGGCGTCGGGGCCGCCGTCACCCGTCGGCTTGAGTCCTCGGGGCGCTACGCCATCGTCCATGCCCTGTCGCGTTCGGGGACCGGTTTCGATCTCGAGGACGAGGCCTCGATCACCGCCGCCGCCGCGAAGGCAGCGGAAGGTCCGGCGCCGACGCTGGTGTTTGTCGCCACCGGGGTGCTGCACCATGGCTTCGAGCCCGAGCGGAGCTGGCGCGCGCTCGACGCCGACCATCTGCTGCGCGACTACCGGATCAATGCGGTGGGGCCGGCGCTGGTGGCGAAGCATTTCCTGCCCCTGCTGCCGCGCGACCGGCGCGCGACGTTCGCGGCCCTGTCGGCGCGGGTCGGGTCGATCGGCGACAACCGGCTGGGCGGCTGGCACAGCTATCGCGCCTCCAAGGCGGCGCTGAACATGATCCTGCGCAATCTGGCGGTGGAGACGGGGCGAACCCATCCGCAGGCGGTGATCGCCGGCCTGCATCCGGGGACGGTCGACACCGGGCTGAGCGCGCCGTTCCAGAAGGGGGGGAAGCCGGAGACGCTGTTCACGCCGGATCATTCCGCGGAACGGCTGCTGGCGGTGCTGGACGGACTGACCCCGGCCGACAGCGGCGGGGTCTTTGCCTGGGACGGCCGGCGGATCCCGGCCTGACGCCCTATTCGCGCGCGGGCTCGTCCGTCGCCGTCGGGTCCACATGCGGATTCAGCAGGTCCTCGGCGGCGTCGTTGGTCGAGGGAGGGACGACCGGCGGCGCCGTCGGCGGACGGGGCGCGGCCTCGGCCGGCCGTTGCAGCCCCAGCACGCGCAGCGCCTCGTCGCCCTCGCGGCCGAAGATGCTGCGCAGGCGCAGGTCGGTCTGGGGGAAGGGCACCTCGATTCCGGCCGCGTCAAGGGCGTCCGCGATCAGCCAGGTATAGGCCGCATGCATGCCGGCGGGCCGCTTGACCGCCGCCTGTGTCGGCCAGACCAGCAGTTCGAAAGACAGGCCGCTCTCGCCAAAACCGACCAGCCAGACCTGGCTCTTGCGGGTCTCGGTCTCGGGCAGGGTGAAGGGGCTGGCGCGGGCGGCGGCCAGAACGGCGTCGCGGACCTTCGACCGGTCGGCGCCATAGGCGACCGAGAAGGGCACATGGATGCGGCGGGTGTCGCCCTTCAGCGTCCAGTTGGTGACCCGGTCCTCGATCAGCTTCGAGTTGGGGACGATGATGTTGACGTTGTCATTGGTGCGGATGCGGCTGGCGCGCGGGCCGATCTCGACGATGGCGCCGCGGACCCCGTCCTCCAGCTCGATCAGGTCGCCGACCGAGACCATCCGGTCGAAGATCAGGAACAGGCCGGAGACGAACTCCTTCACCACCCCCTGCAGACCCAAGCCGATGCCGATGCCGATCGCCCCGGCGAACAGGGCGAAGGACGACAGGTTGAGGCCGGCCGTCGACAGGCCGGCGACGACGCCGACGATGACCAGGCCGTAGCCGGCCAGTTTCTCCAGCAGATAGAGGGCGGCGGTGGTCCTCTGCGACGCCCGTTCGCGCACCCGTCGCAGGGCGTGGCTAACCAGTCGGGCGGCGACCAGGGCGATGACGAAGACGATCAGGCCGGAGACCAGTCCGCCCAAGGTCAGGGAGATGTTGCCGAAGCCGAGAATCCGGGTGTCGGCGAAACGGTCAAGGTTGGTCATGGCCACACAGCGCCCGGACGCGGCCGCGGTTCCCGTTGACTCCGTCATACAGTATGCGGCATACACTGTGTGTCACACACTATGTGAGACGCAGGGAAACGGGATGAGCCTCGATCCGGACCTTTACGAAAGCATGCGGCTGGAGCTTCGGCGCGGGTCGCTGGTGCTGGCGGTGCTCGCCTGTCTGAGGACCGAGCGATACGGCTACACCCTGCGTCAGGCCCTGGCCGCCGACGGGCTGGAGATGGAGGAATCGACCCTCTATCCGCTGCTGCGCCGGCTGGAGAGCCAGGGCCTGCTGAACAGCGAATGGCGCGAGGAGGAGAAGCGGAAGAAGCGCTTCTACGTCCTGTCGCCAGGCGGCGTCTCGATGCTGGCCGCCCTGACCGACGAGTGGCGGGGGATCAACGCCTCGCTCGACAAGATTCTTTGAGAACCGGCTGAAGGGGAAAAGCCATGGACATGATCGACCGCTATCTGAACGCCGTCGCCGCGCAGCTGCCGCAGGACGAACGGGCCGACATCGTCGCCGAACTGCGCGACCTGATCCTGAGCCGGTTCGAGGCGAAGGAGGAGGAACTGGGCCGGCCTCTGACCGAGAACGAACAGGAGGCGATCCTGCGCGAGATCGGCCATCCGCTGGTCGTGGCCGCGCGGTACCGCAAGGGGCCGGACTCGCTGGTCGGGCCCGAGCTGTTTCCCTACTGGCTGTTCGGGGTGAAGGCGGGGTTGATGGTGCTGCTGGCCGTCTACGCCCTGACCCTGTTCATCCGGCTGATCAGCGGCGTCGACGATGCGGGCCAGGCGATCGCCCAGGCCTTCCACGGCTTCTTCGGGGCCGGCCTGACCCTGATCGGCGCCGCCACCCTGGCCGCGGCCATCTTCGAGCATCAGGGCATCCGGCCGGCGTGGCTGACGAAATGGCGGGTGAAGGACCTCGGCGCCTTCGGCCTGGCCGATCCGGCGGCCTGGGGGGCGTCGATCTCGGGCGGCGAGACGGCAAAGGCGGCCTGGACCCCGACCCGGCGCAGCAAGGCCTGGCCGGGCGGGGAGTATCTGTTCTCCTTCCTGGCCGTCGGCATGTTCGTGCTTTGGTGGATCGGCGTGCTGCATTTCCCCGGCCTGATGTCGATCCAGCTGCGGGGTCAGGACGCGGCCGTCAGCGGTGCGCCGGTCTGGTCGATCCTGTTCGGGCCGATCCTGCTCTACGCCTTCGCCCAGATGGCCGTCGACCTGGCCAGCCTGGTCCGCCCCGGGGCGTTCCGGGCCCGCGCGGCGGCCCAGATCGTGCTCGCCGCCGGCGGCCTGTGGCTGACCTGGGCGATCTTCGAGGCGGGCCACTGGTTCACCTTGACGCGCGGAGAGGAAACCGCGCGCATCGAGGGCGACTGGTCGATGCTGAACTTCCACACCCTGGGAACCCTGGGCGACGGCGGGCGCGATCTGCAGGCCGTGGCCGCGACCCTGTCGGTGGTGGCGATCTGGGTGCTGGCCTTCTCGGCGATCAGCCTGGCGTTCAAGGTCGTCGTCAATCTGTGGCGGCTGGCGCGCGGATAAGGGCGAAGCGGAGCCATAGTTCGGGCGACGCGTTAGGTCCCCCGGCGCGCACTGGAGCCGCCGGGGGACGACGCGCGTGACGCTGCAACAGGGACTGGCCTTCGGGCTGGTGGGACTGACCATCGGCGCCTTCGTCTGGGGGCGGTTCCGCTATGACCTGATCGCGCTCGCCGCGCTTCTGGCCGGACTGGCGATCGGCGTCATCCCGGCCGAGGCGGCCTTCGACGGGTTCAGCAATGACGTGACGATCATCATCGCCGCGGCCCTGGTCGTCTCCGCCGCCTTCTCCCGCTCGGGAATCGTCGAGTTGGTCCTGCGACGGCTGCTGCCGCTGCTGAAGACCGAGAAGAGCCAGGTTCCGGCGCTGACGGTGGGCGTCACCCTGCTGTCGATGGTGACCAAGAACGTCGGGGCCCTGGCCATCATGCTGCCGGTGGCCCTGTCGGTCAGCCGCAAGACCGGCACGCCGCCGTCCCGCCTGCTGATGCCGATGGCCTTTGGCGCCATGGCCGGGGGCATGGTGACCCTGGTCGGGACCTCGCCCAACATCATCGTAGCGGGCGTGCGCGAGGACATGCTGGGCCAGCCCTTCGCCATGTTCGACTATGCGCCCGTCGGCCTGGCCCTGACCGCCATCGCCCTGGTGTTCCTCGCCTTCGGCTATCGCCTGTTGCCCAAGGACCGGAAGGGCGCGGCCAACCTGTCGGACTCCCTCGCCAGCAACGCCTACACCACCGATCTCAGGGTGCCCGACGACTGGGCCCCGGGCAGCATGACCGTGAAGGCGCTGGGCGAAACCGGCGGCGGCGGGGTGCGGATTCTGGCGGTGATCCGCGATGGTCGCCGGATCAGCCGCCCGCGCGGCAATGTGCTGGTGCGGGCCAGCGACCTGATCGTTCTGGAAGGCGAGGCGGACGCGCTGGAGACCTTCATCAGCCGATCGCACCTGAGGCTCGTCGGCGACCACAGGGTCATCGCCCGGGCTGAACCGACTGACGACATCCGGGTCATCGAGGCGGTGGTCGGGGTAAACTCGCCGCTGCTGAACCAGACCCTGGCGGCCTCCGACCTGTACGGCCAGTACGGGGTCAATCTGCTGGGCGTGTCGCGCAGCGGCTATCCGGTGACCCAGCGGCTGCGCAGCGCGCGTCTGCGGCAGGGCGACATCATCCTGTTGCAGGGCAGCGAGGCGGGGCTGCCGGCGGCGCTGGGCCAGCTGGACCTGCTGCCGCTGGCCGAGCGCGACGTCGACCTGGGCAGCGTGCGCAAGCGGTTCATGCCGGCCGTGGTCCTGACCGTGGCCATGCTGCTGGTCGGCTTCCAGGTCGTGCCGGTGGCCGCGGCCTTCTTCGGCGCGGCCGTGGCCATACTGCTGCTGGGCGGGCTGAAGATGAAGGAGGCCTATCGCGCGCTGGACGGGCCGTTGCTGGTGCTGATCGCCGCCCTGATCCCGGTGTCCGCGGCGATCCAGACGACCGGCGGGGCCGACCTGATCGCGGACGCCCTCGGCGCCGTCTTCGCGGGCATCCCGGGGATCGCCGTCGTCGCCGCCCTGATGTTCGCCGGCATGGCGGTGACGCCGTTCCTGAACAATGCGGCGACCGTTCTGATCCTGGCGCCCATCGGCGCGACGCTGGCGACGCGTCTCGGCTATGCCCCCGACGCCTTCCTGATGGCGGTGGCGGTCGGGGCGGCGTGCGACTTCCTGACCCCGGTCGGGCACCAGTGCAATACGCTGGTCATGCGGCCGGGCGGCTACCGGTTCGGCGACTATGCGCGGCTGGGCGCGCCGCTCAGTCTACTGGTGCTGCTGGCCGGGCCGTGGCTGATCCTGGCCTTCTGGCCGCTGGCCTGATCCGGGGACGGGTCACGGCCATGTCCGAAAACCGCGAGACTTCAGCGGCCGCCGCGCGCATTCTGCGGCCATGGAAACCGCCCGCGAACTGGACCAGGAGGCCTGCTACCGCGCTGTGCTGACGCGCGACGCGCGGTTCGACGGCCGGTTCTTCGGCTGCGTGAAAACCACGGGCATCTACTGCCGCCCGGTCTGTCCGGCGCGAACGCCGAAACGGGAGAATATGTTCTTCGTGGTCACGGCCGCCGCGGCCGAGGAGGCGGGGTTTCGCGCCTGCCTGCGCTGCCGGCCGGAGACGGCGCCGGACATGGGCGCGTGGCGCGGGACCTCGAACACCGTCAGCCGGGCCCTGGCCCTGATCGAGGCGGGCGCGCTGGACGGGGGCGACGTCGACGGACTGGCGGCGCGGCTGGGAGTCGGCGAGCGCCATCTGCGGCGGCTGTTCCGCCAGCATCTGGGCGCGGCGCCGGTCAGCGTGGCCCAGACGCGGCGGGTGCTGCTGGCCAAGGCCCTGATCCACCAGACCGATCTGAGCATGGCCCATGTCGCCCTGGCCTCGGGCTTCGGTAGCGTGCGGCGGTTCAACGAGACCTTTCAGGCCCTGTACGACCGGCCGCCGTCGGCGCTGCGACGGCGCGGCGAGCGGGCGCATGCGGGCGGGGTGAAGCTGAGCC
Organism: Brevundimonas sp.; assembly: GCA_046292645.1. Taxonomy (GTDB): domain Bacteria; phylum Pseudomonadota; class Alphaproteobacteria; order Caulobacterales; family Caulobacteraceae; genus Brevundimonas. Next base: position 116,191 of record JBKBQO010000004.1, on the reverse strand, counting down.
TGTCCTATCGCCCGCCCTATGACCGGGACGCCCTGTTCGCGGCCCTGGCGGCGCGCGGCGATGCGGTCGAGGGCGCCCGGTGGTCGCGGACGCTGACCAGGGCGGTCGACGGCGCCGACGGGTCGGTGACGGTCGAACCGGGGGAGACGGGCCGGCTGTCGGTCTGCGTCGAGGCGGACGACCTCAAGGCCCTGCCCGGCGTGCTGGCGCGGGTGCGGCGGGTCTTCGACCTGTCGGCGGACCCGGAAGCGATCGCCCGCGATCTGGCGGCCGATCCGGCGCTGAAGCCGCTGGTCGCGGCCCGCCCCGGCCTGCGTCTGCCCGGCGACTGGGTCGACGCCGGTCCGGGCTCGCCGAACGACCGGCTCGAGGACGAAAGCCTGACCGCCCGCGCCGAGGCCTGGCGGCCGTGGCGGGCCTATGGGGCGCTGCACCTGGCGATGGCCGGGATCCGTGGCGCCGATCTGATGGAGAGCAACGATGCCCGACGCGCAGCCTGAAACCCTGACTGTGGACCGGATCGCCACGCCCGCAGGCGAGGTTCTGCTGGTCACAGACGCCGGGGGCGCCGTGCGGGCGCTGGACTTCGCCGGCTATGAAGAACGGATGATGCGGTTGTTGCGCCGTCACTGGGGCGCGGCGACCCTGGTCGAGGGGCGGGCTCCGCCCCCCGTGCGGGCCGCGGTCGAGGCCTATTTCAGCGGTGATCTGGGCGCCCTGGACGGCCTGACCGTCAGAACCGGGGGCACCGTGTTCCAGCGCGCCGTCTGGGCGGCCCTGCGCGCCATTCCGGCGGGCCAGACGCGGACCTATGGCCAGTTGGCGGCGGCGATCGGCGCGCCGAAGGCGGTGCGGGCGGCCGGTCTGGCCAATGGACAGAACCCGGTCGCCGTCATCGTCCCCTGCCACCGTGTGATCGGGGCCAACGGGACCCTGACGGGCTACGCCGGCGGGATCGAACGCAAGCAATGGCTTCTGGCCCATGAGGGCGTGCAGACGGCGCCGCCTCAGCGGCGGGCCAGCGCGGTCCAGTAGTCGTTCCAGACTCCCGACTGGGCCGAGGACACCCGGGTCGCCATGCAGATGGTGTGGTCGGGCGGCGCGCTCGCCGGCTGGCAGTCCCAGTCCCTGACCCCCTCGGGCCGACCGCGCACGACCGCCCCGAGGATCAGGCCGTCCGCGATCATCAGGGAAATGTCGGGACCCTGATCCGCCTGCGCCCCCCAGGCGCAGAGGCGCTCGAACGGCATGCCGTCCATGCTCGCCGCGCCGCGGCAGTCGACCGGACGGAAGTGGTCGAGGACGGCGCGGCCCGGGGGCGAGTCGGCCTCAAGCCCGGCGGGGTGGGCGGCCAGTGCGGACAGGATGTCCGTGCGCACCTGATCCGCCGAGGGCTGGTCGGCTGCCGCCGCCGGCGCGGCGACCGGCGCATCCGCGGACCGCTGGAGCGGGGGACCGCCCTCGTCGCAGGCGGTCAGGATCAGCGGCGTGATCAGGAAGACGAGACCGGCCCGGCGCATGATGAACCCCCGTTGGACGCCGCAAGCCTAACACGCCGATGGCGCCCGGGCGCCTATTGCGTTTTCCGGACACCCGCCTACATTCATCCCGACTTATGCTAACTTTGAGCATAAGTGGAGGATGAGAACGATGGCGGACGGCATGTTTGGCTTGTCGAAGGACCTGGAGCGGGAGACCGCGCCGGTCTGGGCCAAGGTCAAGGATCACGTCACCCCGATGGAGTGGCCGGCGCAGGCGGCGCTGATCAGCGAGATCAATGCGCTGAAGCGCGAGCGCGACGCCGTCATCCTGGCCCACAACTATATGACGCCGGAAATCTTCCACGGCGTCGGCGACTATGTCGGCGACAGCCTGGGCCTGGCCAAGGAGGCGGCGCGGTCGCCGGCGAAGGTGATCGTCCAGGCCGGCGTGCATTTCATGGCCGAGACCTCGAAGATCCTGAGCCCAGACAAGACCGTGCTGATCCCCGATCTGAAGGCCGGCTGTTCGCTGGCCGAGGCGATCACGGGCGCCGACGTGCGCCTGATCAAGCAGCGCTACCCGGGCCTGCCGGTGGTCACCTATGTGAACACCACGGCCGATGTGAAGGCTGAGACCGACATCTGCTGCACCAGCGCCAACGCGGTGCAGGTGGTGGAATGGGCGGCGAAGGAATGGGGCGTCGACCGCGTCATCCTGATCCCCGACGAGTTCCTGGCGCGCAACGTCGCGGCCCAGACCAACGTCGGCATCATCGCCTGGAAGGGTCGCTGCATTGTCCATGAGCGGTTCACCGCCTCTGACATCGCCGAGATGCGCGAGGCCTATCCGGGCGCCGAAATCCTCGCCCACCCCGAATGCCCCGAGGACGTGCTGTCGGCGGCCGACTTCGCCGGTTCGACGGCGGCGATGACCGACTACATCACCAGCCGCAAGCCGAAGCAGGTGGTGCTGATCACCGAATGCTCCATGGCCGCCAACATCCAGGGCGATGTGCCCGAGGTCAGCTTCATCGGCCCCTGCAACATGTGCCCCTATATGAAACGGATCACCCTGGAGAACATCCGCGACTGCCTGCTGCACATGCAGTTCGAGGTCACGGTGCCGGAGGAGATGGCCGAGCGGGCGCGGCTGGCGGTGCAGCGGATGATCGATCTGCCGCCCCCGGCGATTCCGGCGCGCTACGACCTGTTCAAGGCGAAGCACCATGTCGCGGTGGAGCTGATCTGATGCATTACGTCGCCCCCGTCCGGGTCGTCGCCAACATCGATCCGAAGAGCCTGCGGCTTCTCGCCCTGCTGGCCTTGTGGCTGCGGTCGGAGAAGGCCACGTCAGCCCGATGACAGATCAAGACAGCCGCCGCCCCGGTCCCTGGGATCCGAAGCCCGGGCAGCCCGCCCCGACTCCGTCCGCCGCACCGTCGCCGGAGCCGCGCGCGGCGCAGGCCGACGAGCCGCCGCTGGACAAGGGGCAGCACCCGGTCTGGGCCATCGTCTCGACCCTGCTGCTGGGCGGTTTCATCTGGTGGATCAGCGGCAGCTGGGTGATCGCGATCGCGGCCATCTGGGGCCTGTTCGTGCACGAATACGGCCATGTGCTGGCGATGAACCGGCTCGGCATGGGGCCGGCGAGAATCTACATCATCCCCTTCCTCGGCGGGGTGGCGAAGAGCCAGCGGCTGCCGAACAGCGAGTGGGACGGTGTGCTGGTGTCGCTGGCCGGGCCCGGGTTCGGCCTGCTGGCGGCCATCCCCTTCTTCGCCGGCTATGTCGCGACGGGCCGGCCCGAGTGGCTGCTGGGCGCGGCGGTCATCGCCCTGATCAATCTGGTCAACCTGGCCCCCGCCCCGCCGCTGGACGGCTCCAAGGCCCTCGGCCCGGTGCTGGCCCGCATCCATCCCAATGTCGAGCGCGGCGCCATGGTGCTGATCGGCGCCCTGGTGGTGTTCTGGGGTCTGACGACCGGGCGTTTCATTCTCGCCGCCTTTCTCGCCCTCGCCCTGATTGGCCATCTGCGTCGCGGCGCCTGGCGGCCTGAAGGCCGGCCCCTGACCGGTCGGGAGGCGGCTCAGAGCGTCGGCCTGTTCCTCGTCGCGGCCGTAGCCTGCGCCGGCGTCGGCGTGGCGGCCCTGATGCCGCTGGCGGGCGGCACCTTGCCCGGAGCCCTGACCATCGCCGGCGGCTATCTGGGCATCGGCCGTTGAGCCGCATCGTCCAGCACGACGGGCCGCTGATCATCGGCGGCGGACTGGCCGGGTTGTCGGCCGCGCTTGAGGCGGCGCCGCGTCGGACGCTGGTCGTCACGTCGGCGCCCCTGCTGGAGGCCTGTTCCTCGGCCTGGGCCCAGGGCGGGGTGGCGGCGGCCCTGGCGGCGGATGACGCGCCGGCCCTGCATGCCGCGGACACGCTGGCGGCCGGCGCCGGTCTGGTCGAGGCCGCGGCCGCGGACATCCTGACGGAAGACGGACGGGCCACCGTGGAGTGGCTGGCGTCGCTGGGCGCGCCGTTCGACCGGACCGCGGCGGGCGATTTCGCCGTCAGCCTCGAGGCGGCCCATTCCCAGGCCCGGGTGGCGCGGGTCGGCGGCGACGGGGCGGGGCGGGCGATCCTGTCGGCCCTGATCGCGGCGGTGCGCGCCGCGCCCCATGTCGAGGTCTGGGAAGACGGTCGGTTGCGCGGCCTGATCCGCGACGCGGGCGGCCGGGTGCGCGGAGCGATGATCGAATGCGGCGCGCCCGGCTCGGGGCGTCTCGTCCAGGTGCTGGCGCCCGCCGTGGTGCTGGCCACGGGCGGCGCCGGCGGCCTGTTCGCCCGCACCACCACGCCCGCCGCCCTGCTGGGCGAGGGCCTGGCCCTGGCGTACGGCGCGGGGGCCGAGATCCTCGACCCCGAGTTCGTCCAGTTCCATCCGACCGCCATCGACGTCGGCCTCGACCCCATGCCCCTGGCCACCGAGGCCCTGCGCGGCGAGGGCGCGCGGCTGATCGACCGGAACGGGCGGTTCCTGCTGGGCGATGCGGCGGACGCCGATCTGCAGCCGCGCGACGTGGTGGCGCGGGCGGTGCACGCCGCCCTGGCCGACGGGCGCGGGGCCTTCCTCGACTGCCGCCCCTTGTCGGCCCATCTGGCGGAAGAGTTTCCGGCCGTGTTCGCCGCCTGTATGCGGGCCGGACTGGACCCGCGCGAGACGCCGATCCCGGTGGCGGCTGCGGCCCACTATCACATGGGCGGGATCGCGGCCGGGCCGGACGGGCGCACCAGCCTGCCGGGCCTGTTCGCGGTCGGCGAATGCGCTGCGACGGGCGTCCACGGGGCCAACCGCCTGGCCTCCAACTCCCTGCTGGAGGCCGCGGCCTTCGGTCGGCGGACGGGGCGGGCGGCTGCGGCGGAGAGTTCGGGCGTCGGCGAGACCCTGCCGGTGGCGACGGCGCCGGACCTGTCGCCCGAAGCCCTGCGGACCCTGCGCGACGCCATGAGCCGCGATGTCGGCGTGGTGCGCGACGCGGCGGGGCTGGACGAGGCGCTGGCGGTCATCGCGAGGCTGGAGGCGGAGGCGCCGGGCGCCCTGCCGCTGGTCGCCGCGCGGCTGATCGCCGAGGCGGCGCTGGCGAGGCGCGAGAGCCGGGGCGGGCATTTCCGAACGGACTATCCGGATCTGATCTCCGTCCCACGGCATACGAGACTGAAAGAACAACCAAAGGATGTAAAGCCTTTCGCGCAGGCGGAAAGGGCGGCATAGTGCCAAGCGGGAGCCCAGCGATGACCACGACCCCGCCCGGCCTGCAGGATGGTCCGGCCGACTTCCGGTTCGACTTCGACCGTTTCGAGCGGATGTTCGAGACGGGGATTCTCAGCGATCTGGGTCCGCGCGTGGAACTCCTTGAGGGGAGAATTGTCGAAATGGCGCCGGGTTCGGACCAGCACGGCAAGACCGCTGCGGAACTGATTTACCTGATCGCGGCGGGTCTCCGCGCCGCGGGACTGAATGCCGAGTTCGGCGTCCGCACCGACGGCACGCTTCGCATCGGCGAATACAGCGCGCCCGAGCCGGATGTGTACGTGGTGCGCAACTTTTCCGGCCGCAAATTTGCCGAGGCGTCGGATGCCGTCCTGCTTGTCGAGGTCTCGATCTCCACCCGGGCCGACGATCTGAAGATCAAGATCCCCATGTATGCGCGCGCCGGCGTTCCCGAGGTCTGGATCGTCGAGCCCGAGGCGCGGCTGATCCGCGTCTTCCGCGATCCCCGCCCCGACGGGACCTGGGGTCATGAGACGGTCGTGACCGAGGGCGTCGTGACGCCCCTGTTTTCCGATCAGGTGCGCGTCGCTCTGGCGGAACTGTTCTGACCCTCATGCTCCCTGACATTCTGATCGAACCCGTGGTGCGCGCGGCGCTGGCCGAGGACCTGGGCCGGGCCGGCGACGTCACCAGCCGGGCCTGCATTCCCGAGGGCGCGCGGATGCAGGCGGTGTTCGCGGCGCGCAAGGCCGGGGTGCTGGCCGGGATCGACTGCGTGCGGCTGGCGGTGCTGGCCATGGATCCGAAGGCCTCGGTCGATCTGCGGCTGCGCGACGGCGACGCCTTCGAGGCGGGGACGGTGCTGGCCGAGGTCGAGGCCGACGCCCGGGCCTTCCTGGCCGCCGAGCGGACGGCGCTGAACCTGATCGGGCGGCTGTGCGGCGTCGCCACCCTGACGCGGGCCTATGTCGAGGCCGTCGCCGGCACGACGGCGCGGATCGCCGACACCCGCAAGACCACGCCGGGCCTGCGCGCGCTCGAGAAGCACGCGGTGCTGTGCGGCGGCGGGGTCAACCACCGCTTCGGACTGGATGACGCCATCCTGATCAAGGACAACCACGTGGCCGTCTGCGGTGGGGTGGGGGAGGCGGTGCGCCGGGCTCGCGCGGCCGTCGGCCATCTGATGAAGGTCGAGGTGGAGGTCGACGGACTGGATCAGTTGGACGAGGCCCTGGCCGCCGCGCCGGATGTGATCATGCTCGACAATTTCAGCGTGCCGATGCTGCGTGAAGCCGTGAACCGGGCAGCGGGGCGGGTGGCGCTGGAGGCCTCCGGCGGCGTGAGCCTGGAGACCGTGCGGGGCATCGCCCAGACGGGCGTCGATGTCATTTCGGTCGGCGCCCTGACTCATTCGGCGCCCGTTCTGGATATCGGCCTCGACGCCCTCTGAAAGGCTGAACACGGAACGACCGGCCGCGGACCCCGTTTCCTGAGGGTAGATTTCAGGGAGCGAACCATGACCAAGGCGCCGAAAATTCCGCCGGAACAGCAAAGCGAAGCCGGCCAGAAGGCCGACGTGGCCGGCGAAGGCCGCGATCGCCGGGACGCCCGGACCGATGTTCAGGACGGTCAGCCGGGCGACGCCGGCGTCAATACGGCGGAGCAGGGCCGCTTCGGCGACATCAAACAGAATACGACCCACCAGGGCTACCAGCAGGACCGCTGAGATGGCGGTTGACGGACATTCGCCGCCAGCCGGCCTCTCTCGGGAGCAGGGCCGGGCCGGCGAACAGGCAGCGAGCTTCGGCCCGCTCAGGGGCGCGCCCCTGGTTCAATGGAAGGTGCAGGAGCAAAGCCGATGAGCAATAATCAGCATACCCCCGAGCCGGTCGATGAGAAGCGGTGGGGCGGACCCGGTTCCAGCCATCAGAACGCGGACCGCGAGCCGCCGGCGTTCGAGGATCCGCGCGAGGGCGGTCCCACCAATCCACGCAACAGCAAGGTGTCAGGCGGCGGCGGGGAGCGAGACCTCAAACACAGTCACGACGACGCCCATCGCTCGTCGAAGGGCGATCGGGACGCCTGACCGCCGTCAGGCGGCCGGGGCCGGCGCGGCCTGGGCTTCGCCGGTCGGGGCCGGGGCGGCGACGACCACGGCCGCCGGCGGCGTCGGAGTCGAGGCGGGCTCGGCCGTCTGGCTGCGCTCCTGCGCGACCAGAAGATTGTAGGCCACGGCGCCCGCCTCGCGCACCGGCCCGGTTGGGTCGAGGCTGGCCTGGATCAGGCGGGGCGCGTCCGTCGCGGTGGAAGGCCGGGCCGCATAGCTGAAGGCGTCGCGCGAGCCCGGACGGCCGCCGAAGCGGTAGAACAGATGGTCGCCGACCTGACCCACGCGGACCAGCGAGTTCCGCCAGCCGGGCGACACCCCCGTCGTGTGGAAATGGGTGGCGTTGCCGACGCGGGCGTAGACGGCGCCCGACAGGGCGGCGGACGCCACCTCGCGGGCGCGCTCCCAGGCGGCGCGATTGACGCGGCCGCGCATTGAGCCGTCGCAGGTGAAGCTGAACTGGCAGCCGGTCCGGCGGCCGGCGCCCTGGAACACGACGCCGCAGACGCTGTTGGGGAAGGCCGCGTGGCGGACGCGGTTCAGGACGACCTGGGTCACGGCCCTCATGCCGTCCCGGCCTTCGCCGCGGGCCTCGTAATAGGCGGCTTGGGTCAGGCACTCCAGATCGCGCGAGGCGTCCAGCGCGCTGCCGAGGCGGAAGGGGAGGGCCGCCACCGGGCCGGTCAGGTTGGCGCGGCGAAGGCCGGCCTCGGCAGGACGGTCCCGCAGCTGCTCCAGGCGGGCGGTCAGAAGCTCGGCCTGGCGGTCGCGCTGGGCGCCGCCGGCGACGGTATAGGGATCATGCCGCCGGGCGATGGCCAAGGCGCTTTCGTCGAGCCCGCCGGCCGCGGCCGCGAGCGCTTCTTCTGTAAAGCCGGCCGCCGTGGCGCCCTCGATGCGTTCGGCCTGGGCCCGCACCGTCGTCGCCTTGGCCGCCGTTCCGCCCAGATAGGCGCAACCGATCGCCAGTCCCACAAGTGCGCCGAACGCCGCCGCCGCCGTGGCCGGCCGAATCCGGGCCGCACGATCGACAGGGGGGATCACACGCGTCTGCGGGTCTTTCGACAAGGGCTCAGTCCTGTTCGGCAGGGCGCAATGCCGCCCCCGGGTAGTCTCGCAGCCGGGCGACCCTCTCCAATCCCTGGAGATCGGCGTCGCGATCCGCCTGCGGTAAATCGATGGTCGGCGAACGGGCCGACACGTCGAGGACGCGCCTTAAGCCAGCCATTTGTGGCGCCAATGTGGTTGATTCGCAAGTTTGTGGTGCGGCGCAACATCCCAGGACAGCGGGGCTGTATCATCAAGTCCAGCGGACAATGTCTCTGTATACTACCGGCAAGTGAAGGAAGCGAATGCTGTATTGTCAGACACGCACACAACATGCCGCCGCGCCGGTTTGGTGTGGCGACATTCAGACCGTGGACTTCTGTTGTCTTCGCATGACGCGGTTGTGGGCCGTCATCTTGAGCCGGCCCCCGGAACCCAAGGTCGAAAATGACGTTGAAGCTGCGCCATTGGAGAACACCATCATGAAACGCACCCTCACCACCCTCGCCCTCGCCACCCTGGCCGTCGCCGCGGCCGCCTGCGGCCAGACCATGGAACAGCGGGCCGCCACGGGCGCCGTCGCCGGCGCGGTTGTCGCCGGCCCCGTGGGCGCCGCCGTGGGCGGCGCCGCCGGCGCTGCCGTGTCGCGGGCGAACAACGAGCCCGACTGACGCATTTCGGCATCGGGGATGCGGGCCGGCGTCGATCGCCGGCTCGCGTCCTTGATTTTCGCGCCTATATAGGCTTAGCGACGCGCCGGGCTGCGGCGCCCGTCGACCGGGCCTGACCCGGCGCACCCATAAACGATCAAGGACATCGACGCCCTCCGCATGAGAGATCTGAAACAGACCGGTTTCACCGACCGCCTCACCACCCAGCAGGAAGCCAAGAAGGCCCTGCTCGCCCGGTTCAAGCCCAAGGCCGCCGCGCCCGATCCCGAATTCGAGAAGCTGGCCGCCAAACGCGCCGCCGAGAAGGAAGCGCTGCGCCAGCAGCACGAGCTCGAAAAGGCCGAGGCCCGTCGCCAGAAGGCCGAGAAGGAGGCTGCGCGCCTCGCCGCCGATGCCGAGGCCCAGGAAGCTGTCGAGGCTGAAAAGCGCGCCGCCCGCAAGGAGCGCAAGGCCCTGACCAAGGAAGAACAGAAGGCGGCCCGCGACGCCCGCTACGCCGCGCGCAAGGCCCGCACCCGCTGATATCCGACCGGCCGCCCTTCGGGGCGGCCGTTTCGCATCAGCCCAGATCGCCCAGAATTCGCGCCAGTTGCTCGCCCGAATAGGGCTTGCGCAGGAACGGCCAGGGCGCGTCGGCGAGCGCCGCATCGACGTCTTCGCCGGCGTAGCCCGACGTCAGCACCACCCGCATCTCCGGATAGTCGCGACCACACTGCCGCGCCAGTTCGATGCCGGTCATCCCGCCGGGCATGACCACGTCGCTCAACATCATGTCGAACCGCTCGCGTTTCAGCAGGTCCAGCGCCTGAGGCGCGGTTTCGACCGTGCGCACCTCCAGTCCCAGACCTTCGAGCAGTTCCAGCGCCACCACGGCGACGCTGACGTCATCCTCGACCAGCAGCAGCCGACGACCGGCGGCCATCGGCCGGGCCTCGTCGGGTCCCGCCTCGAACGGCAGGCCGGCGCCCTCGGCCTGGGGCGGCAGGTAGAGTTTGATCTCGGAGCCGCGGCCGACGGTGGACAGGATCCGGGCCGCCCCGCCGCTCTGACGCGTGAAGCCATAGACCTGGCTGAGACCGAGCCCCGTGCCCTTGCCCACGGGCTTGGTGGTGAAGAAGGGTTTGAACACGCGCGCGATCAGTTCGGGCGACATGCCGGGGCCGTCGTCGGAGACGGTGACGCAGATGTAGTCGCCGGCCTCCAGGTCCAGGACCTCGCCCGGGGCGACCGTGCAGGATTGCGTGCTGACAGTGATCCGTCCCTTGTCGCCGACGGCGTCACGGGCGTTGACGACGAGGTTCAGCAGGGCGGCCTCGAACTGCGAGGGGTCGACCATCACCCGCGCCCCGCCGCGGCGCAGCTTGAGTTTGAACTCCACCGCCTCGCCGACGGCGCGCCGCAGCAGGGGCTCGCTCTCCCGGATCTGGATGTTGAGATCCACCGCTTCCGGCCGCAGGGCCTGACGGCGGGAGAAGGCCAGCAGCTGGTGGGTGAGGCCCTCGCCGCGCCGGGCCGCCGCCAGCGCCGCCTCGCCCAGCTTCTGGCGCTTGGCGGCGTCATTGGGCGAACGCAGCATGATGTCCAGGGCGCCGATGACGACGGTCAGCAGATTGTTGAAGTCGTGCGCCACCCCCCCGGTCAGGCGGCCGACGGCCTCCATGCGCTGGGCGTGCATCAAATCGGCCTCGGCCTTGGCCTTCTCGGCCAGCGCTTCGCCGACACGTTCCTCAAGCAGTTCGTTGATCCGCTTCAGGTCCTCCTCGGCGCGCTTGGCGTCGGTGACGTCGAGGTTGGCGCCGACATAGCCCTGGAAGGCGCCGGCGGCGTCGAACCGGGGAATGCCCTCGCACCGCAGCCAGCGGGTCCCCAGTCGGGGGTGCTGCACCTGCATGGTCCGCTGGTAACGGTCCCGGTTTTCGACGGCCTGGACGAAGGCGGCGTGATCCTGTTCCAGCCGGTGGGTCACGATGGTTTCGTGCACGCTTGTAGCCAGCCCATCCTCCGCGACCTCGAAGAAGGTCTTGTAGCTTCGGTTGGCGAAGACCAGGTCGCCCTGTTCATCGGTCATCCAGATCTGGACGGGGGCGCTGTTGGAGATGGTGCGGAACCGGTTCTCTGATTCCGACAGCCGGTTTTCGGCCCCGATACGGGCGGTCTCGTCCCGCAAGGTCAGCACCGCCCCGATCCGGCCGCCGTCCGGCTTGTAGACCGGCCGGGCGTTGCCCACGGCCAGCACTTCGGAACCGTCCGGGCGGCGTATGCGCCAGCGGGCGTCGAGCACGGTCTCGCCGTGCGTCACCGCCCGCGACAGGGGCAGGTCCTCGGACGGGTAGGGCTGACCGTCTTCGGTGAACAGGTGATAGGTTTCCGAATAGTCGTCCGGTCCGACGCCCAGGCGCCCGACGCCGTGCAGCCGGGCGGCGGCGTCATTGACGAAGGTGATCCGGCCTTCGGGATCGGTGACCACGACCCCTTCCGCCAACTGGCCGAGGATGGCCTCGCGCTCGGCGGCGACCGCCTCCAGAGTGGCGGCCGTGTCCCGAATGTCCGTCACATCGAACGCCACACCGACGAAGCCCGCGACTTCGCCGTCGCCGCCGAGCCGCGGGCGCGAGAAGGATTTCAGCCATCGATAGACGCCGTCGTGCCTGAGGTAGCGCGCCTCCATCGAGAAGGGCTGGCCCGAGGCCTCGCCGGCGAGCGACTCCTCCAGCACCCTCGGTTGGTCGTCGGGGTGGATCACTGCGCGCCAGTCCGCCAGACGCGCCTCGTCATAGGTTCCGCCGGCGTAGGCGACATAGGCCTGATTGACGAAGGCGCGGGTGCGGTCCTGCTGCGTGACCCAGATCAGCACCGGGGCCGTATCGGCGATGGCGCGGAACCGCTGCTCGCTTTCGCGCACCTCGGCCTCGGCCCGCGTCCGTTCGATTTCCGTCCAGGTGCGCAGGGCCACGTCCTGCAGCAGGGCGATCTCCGTCGCCGTCCACTCCCGGACCGACGAATGGTGGGCGTACAGGAAGGCGCGCAACTCGCCGCTGCGGATCACCGGCGCCCGCATCAGGGCGCGCGTCTCCAGACGCCGGAACACCTCAAGGGCGTCGCGAGTCCTTGGATCCTTTTCGACATCAGAGATATGGATCATCTGCCCATCGGCGAGGTCGACGATCAGGTCGGCGCCGAGATCCTGCAGGCTGAACTCGCCCTCGGCGCTGACGACGCCCGCGGTCCAGTCGCGGGTCATGGTGACAAGGCCTCGGGCCTGGTCGACCTCGCCGTAGCCGACACGGTCGGCCCCAAGCTCAATGCCCAGCGCCCGCTCGACTTCCAGGATGACCTCGTTCGGGGACATGAGATCCCTCAGCCGGTCCGAGAGGGCCAGAAGGAAGGACTGGCGCCGTTCCTCTCGTTCCAACGCGTCGAGCGCCTCCCGGGTCTCGGTGGTGTCGAACGACATGCCGACATAGCCGAGGAAGACCCCGTCCCCGGCGAATCTGGGATTGACCGATACACGCATCCAGCGCCAGGCGCCGTCGGCGCGTTGGAACCTGGCCTCGAATCCGTAAGGTCGGTGCTCTGGCCGGGCCGCCGCCATGGCCGACTCCACGCCCGCCTGATCCTCGGGATGCAGAGCCGCTTTCCAGACATGACCCAGGATCCGGTCGGCGGGCTGGCCGTAAAACCGGACCAGGGCCGCGTTGACGAATTCGACCTCTGCGTTGGCGTTGGTCATCCAGACCGGCGAGGGTGCGGTGTCGGCCATCACGCGGAACCGGGTTTCGCTCTCGCGCAAAGCCGCCTCGGCCGCGCGGGTCTCGGTGACGTCGGTGTTGACGCCGATCATGCCGCCGAAGCGGCCGTCGGGCTCAAGCCGCGGCCGCGCCTCGGTGTGCAGGACGCGCCATTGGCCGTCGCTTCGCAGATAGCGGGCGTCGATCTCGAAGGGGGCCTGGCGCTGAATGGCCTCGGCGGTGGTCGCCAGGACGCGATCGGCGTCATCAGGATGGATCAGGGCGCCGAAATCAAACCCCTCCAGCGACTCCGGCGCCGCCCAGAAGGCGCGCTGGGCCGCGTTCAGATGGACGCACTTGCCCGCGGCGTTGCTCATCCACAGCAGGGCAGGGGCGTGTTCGCTGATCAGACGCAGCTGATGTTCATGGTCGTCGATCCTGGACTGGGAGCGCCGCAGGGCGTCGAGCGAGTCATCCAGCGCTCCGACCGCACGCCTCAGGGCTGAGGCGACGATGGTCACGAACAGGCCGACGATAACGAAATTGACGGTGGCCACGATACCGAGGTGGTTCACCAGTCCCGCCCCGATCGCGTCGAACCCGAGCACCGCCCAGCCGCCCAACAGGCTGGCCGCCGTGGCGGTCACTCCCGCCAGCCGCCCTGCGGCCAGCGACGCGACGATGACCCCGGGCAACAGGATCATGAAGCCGGTGACGTTGTGATAGAAGAAGCTCAGGTTGGCGCGCACGGCCAGCATGACCGCCGCGCATCCGACGCCCAGCAGCACCGACACCCACCACGGACGTGTGCGCACCCGCGCCAGCCGGGTTACGGCCGCCGTGATGCTGAACAGTCTGCCGATATCCCCCAACGCGCTCATCAGCCCCCGTACGCGCACGCGATCTGCCGGAACGCACTGGCGCGCCGCGGGTTCCACAAGATGAACACCGCCTCTGTCAGCCCAAGAGGGCCGGGCCTCATGCAGGAAATTTTGGTGTGGGAACTGATACTTCCTGTTTCGCCAGGCGTTCCGGCTTGACCAACCGCCGATTTTCGCCCGAAAAGCGCCCCGCTTGACGGCTAGTCTGCAGAATAGCCGGGCAGTTCGCCGGGCCGGGAGCTGGATATTTGGGCGAGATCGACTGGAGCGTCAGACTGAAGGGAATGCGCCGGCTGCTGACCGCCGCGCCCGTGGTGCTGGCCGCCTTCGGGGTGGCGATGGCCGCCAGTTCGACGCCGCGCCCCGAGATCGACCGCCGCGCGGAAGAAGTGCGGGGCCTGACCGGGGGCGACCTCGGCGCCGAGGCCTTCGCCGCCATCACCGCCCGCATGGACCCGTCTCAACTGGCCGTCGCCCTGCGCCACGATCCGAACGTCCGCCGCGCGGCCCTGTACGGCCTGACGCCGGGCTGGGAAAATCTGACCCTCGCCGGCCGGCCGACGCTGGATTTCGGCGCCACGGGGCTGGACGCGATGAAGCTGAACGCGGCGACGCCGGACGCCTCGGAATTTCTCCGCGTGGCCCGGCCCTTCGTGTTCAAGCCCGCCACCGCGGAGGACCGCCGCCGGGCCCTGCGCTGCCTGACCCAGGGCATCTATTACGAAGCCGCGCTCGAGCCGACCGAGGGCCAGGAAGCCGTGGCCCAGGTCATTCTGAACCGCGTGCGCGACCCCAACTACGCCAACACCATCTGCGGCGTGGTGTTCGAAGGCGCGGAACGGACCACCGGTTGCCAGTTCAGCTTCACCTGCGACGGCGCCCTGGCGCAGGCCCCGGTGACCTGGGCCTGGAACCGGGCCAAGGTCGTGGCCGAGCGCGCGCTGGCCGGCCATGTGGCAGCCCGCGTCGGCACCGCGACCCACTATCACGCCGACTACGTCCACCCGTGGTGGGCGCCCACGCTGAACAAGCTGACCCAGATCGGCGCCCACATCTTCTATCGCTGGAAGGGCGTCTATGGAGAGCCGGCCGCCTTCCGTCAGGCCTATGCGGGGCGTGAGCCCCTGATCGACGAGGCGCGGTTCGCCCGCCCGCGCCTGACCATCGCCTCCACGGACGGCGCCACGGCGGGCGCCCCCGGCGCGGACCCTGGCCTGCGCAGCATCGTCATCGAGGGCCAGACCCGCGTCATCGGCGTCGCCTCGCTGGGCGGGCGGCGTCAGGCCACGCCCGCCGAGATCACCGCCATTAACCAGCGGCTCGCCGCCTTCGAGGCGCCGTCCGCGCCCGAACCGGCCGAGCGCCCGGCGCCGGCCGGCGTGACCGTCATGGACGTCGAGGAGGTCGGCCGCCCCTCGAGTTGACTCGGGGGTCATTGGAACGGCCATGTGCGCTCCGGCATTGGAACGCTGCTCCGCGCAGTGACCGGGGCGCCCGACGGGATACCGGATGAGCAAGACCTGGACAGAGGCCGATCGCCTGGCGGCCCTGCGCGCCTATGACATCCTCGACACCGAACGCGAGCCAGCCTTCGACGACATCACGGGCCTGGCCGCGCGCCTGTGCGACGCCCCGATCGCAGTCATCAACCTGATCGACGCCGAACGGCAGTGGTTCAAGTCCGAGGTCGGCCTCGGCGTGCGCGAGACCCCGCTCGAGACATCTTTCTGCCGCCACGCCCTTCTGGAAGAGGATCGACTGGTGGTGCCGGACGCCGCCGCCGATCCGCGCTTCGCCTGCAATCCGCTGGTCCACGGTGAGGGCGGGCTGCGGTTCTACGCCGGCGTCCTGCTCAAGGACCATGAAGGCCGGCCGTTGGGCACCCTGTGCGTGCTCGACACCGCGCCCCGGCCGGAGGGGCTGACGCCGCTCCAGATCGAGGCGGTCGAGGTGCTGGCCCGTCAGGTGATGAATCTGATGGACCTGCGCCGGTCCCTGGCGGCGGGTCGGACCCATATCGAGGAACTGCGCCGTCTGGGCGAGTCCCGCGAGCTGCTCAGCCAGGAGCTGAGTCACCGGATCAAGAACATCTTCGCCGTCATCTCGGCCCTGACCGCCCTGTCGGCGCGCCGGTTCCCCGAGGCCCGCGCCTTCGCCGAGACGCTGCGGACCCGCATCGCCGCGCTCGCCCGGGCGCATGAGTTCGTGCGCCCGCACACGGAGGTGTCCCGGCCCACGCTGGGACCGACCACCCTTCACGCCTTCCTTGAAGCCCTGTTCCAGCCCTATGCGGGGCCCGACGGGAGTGCCCGGGTGGAGCTCGTCGGCGACGATACGGTTTTCGACGACCAGTCGGCCACCTCTGTAGCCCTGCTGTTCCATGAGCTGGCCACCAACGCGGCCAAATATGGAGCCTTGTCCGTGGCCGGCGGCCGGGTGGTGCTGACCACGCGCCGGTCCGACGATCGGTTCGTATTGACCTGGGAGGAGACGGGCGGTCCCGTCCTCGACGGCCCGCCGCGTCACACCGGCTTCGGCTCGTCGCTCGCCATTCTGTCGGTCGAGGGGCAGCTGGGCGGTCGGCTGGAGCGGACCTGGAACCCCACGGGCCTCACCGTCGTCGCCGACCTGCCCGCGGCGGCCCTTTCGCGGCGTCGTGCGGCCGTCGGCGCGACCACGGGGTGAAACCCGATGGCGTCTGCTGCGTTGTCACTCCGCACGCGCCCCTCCCCGGCGGCCGCGAGGAACCCCGTCCCGGCCCCATCATCCCATGAGTGCGCGTATCCTGATCATTGAAGACGAGGCTATCGTCGCCATGGAGGTCCGCTTCGTGCTGGAGGACCTCGGCCACGACGTGGTCGGCGTCGCCGCCGACGCGCGCACGGCCCGGGACCTCGCGAGAACCACCGAGATCGACCTGGCCCTGGTGGACATCCACCTGTCTGACGGACCGACCGGCATCGCCCTGGGTCGGGATCTGGCCTTCGAGGGGATCACCGTCCTCTATATGACCGCCAACCCGGGCATGGTCCGCGAGGGCGTCGCCGGGACCATCGGCGTCCTGGGCAAGCCGGCCGACGAGCGCGCCGTCCAGACCTCGGTCGACTACGCCCTGCGCCGGCGCACCGGTCGTCCGATCGAATACGCGCCGCCGGAGCTGCGCCTCTTCGCCTGACCCGTCGTCACCAGACGCCGATCTTTTCCGCCTCCTTGTGCGAGATCGGATGGTTGGCGCGGGCGTGGTCTTCCTCTGCCAGGAAGCGGACCGCCTCCAGCGCGGCCATGCAGCCCATTCCGGCGGCGGTGACGGCCTGGCGGTAGATGTCGTCGGTGACGTCGCCCGCGGCCCAGACGCCCTCGATGGCCGTCGCGGCCGTACCCGGCTCGACCACGAGATAGCCGCCCTGTTTCGTCTCCAGCTGTCCCGCGAACAGCTCCGACGACGGGGCGTGGCCGATGGCGATGAAGACCCCGTCCGCCGCCAGTTCGCGCATCTCGCCGGTCTGGAGGTGCTTCAACCGCGCCCCGGTGACATTGACCCCGCCGAAGCCGTTGGTCTCGCCCAGGATCTCGTCGATGGCGCTGTTCCACACGACCTCGACCTTGGGGTTGGCGAACAGCCGGTCCTGCAGGATGCGCTCGGCGCGGAACTCGTCTCGGCGGTGCACGACGGTGACCTTGGACGCGAAATTGGTCAGGAACAGCGCCTCCTCGACGGCGGTGTTGCCCCCACCGACGACGATGACGTCCTTGCCGCGGTAGAAAAAGCCGTCGCAGGTGGCGCAGGCCGAGACGCCGAAGCCCTGGTATTTGGCCTCGCTCTCGATCCCCAGCCATTTGGCCTGGGCGCCGGTGGAGATGATCACCGTCTCGGCCAGCAGTTCGGTCCCGGAATCCAGCGTCAGGCGGAACGGCCGCTGCGACAGGTCGGCCTTGACGACGATGTCCTCGATGATCTCGGTGCCGACGTGCTCGGCCTGGGCGCGCATCTGCTCCATCAGCCAGGGGCCCTGGATGACGTCGGCGAAGCCGGGATAGTTCTCGACATCGGTGGTGATGGTCAGCTGGCCGCCGGGCTGCAGGCCGGCAATGACCACGGGGTTCAGCAGGGCGCGGGCGGCATAGATGGCGGCGGTCCAGCCGGCGGGGCCGGAACCGATGATGGCGACGCGGACGGTGCGGGGAGTGTTCATGCGCCTATTTAGGCGTTGATTCCCTCCGGCGCGATGGCAGGTTCATGGGGATTCACAGGTCTGTCGGGGAGGATGGCGTGCAGGGACGAAGCTACATCGGCGTGGGCCTGGCGCTGGGGGTCGCGATCGGCGCGGTCATCGGCATCGCCATGGACAGTCTGGCTGTCGGCATCGGCGGCGGGGTGGCGATCGGTGGGGGGTTGGGCGTCGCCTTTGACGCGGCCCGACGCAAGGGCCGGGACGGCGCCTCCCGTTCGGACCGCGCCTCCCGTTCGGACCGCGCCTCCCGTTCGGACAGCGGCGGCGGTGGCGTCTATTCGTTCGACAGCGACGGGCGGGTCAAGACCCCGGACAGCGGGTCCGACAGCGGGTCTGACGGAGGCGGCGGCGATGGCGGCGGCGGGGGGGGCGACTAGACCTTCGCCATCCGCTTTAACACCATCCGCGCGGCGCGATCCGTCTCAGCCAGCGGCGCGCAGGTCCACGACTCCAGCGCCCCGTCGAACGGCCGCGCTGCGCCGCGTTGCTGCAAATCGGCGTGCAGACGGGCGAATTTGTCCGCCGGCTTCAGCGGGACCATCGGCAGGATATGCACAGGCTTGCCGGTGGAGGCGGCCTCGGCGGCCATGTTGGCGCTGTCCTCGGTGACGAGGACGTGGTCGGCGAAATGCAGGAAGGCGAAGAAGGGGTTCGGGCCCTCGCCATCCCAGATCGCACCCGGAAGCGGTCCGAGCCGCTCGGCCAGGATCACCCTGGCCGCCGCGGGCGTGCGGCGCGAGAAGGTCAGCATCAGCGACCCTCCGGCGGCCTCCACGGCCCCCGCGATGCGCCCGGCGAGGTCGGCGGCGTGGGCCTCCGTCAGATCGAAGGCCCGCGACCGACCGCCGATCAGCACGGCGACACGGGGGCGGGGCAGGGGCGCCAGCCGGTCGGCGAAGGCGGCGGCCCCCTCGGCCAGCCGTTCCGGCGTCACCCGGTGCGGCGAACCCGTGATCGACAGGACGTTGGCGCCCTCGATCCGGTCATGGGCGGGCGCGACGATCAGGTCATAGGCGTCGCGGCGCCAGCGCGGATCCTGGGTCTGCACCACGAAGGTGCGGCCGCCCGACCGCGCCCGCGCTCGCGTGGACATCGGCAGGGTGGCCCGACCGGCGGCGATCCACAAGTCCGGCCAGACCTCGCCCGCGGCCGGTTCGGTCGGATCGGACGACAGGTCCAGCATCCATGACGCCTTAAGCGCCGAGGGAAGTTTGTCGAAGGCCGCGCGCCAGCGGATACGTTTGACCGTGATGCGGGACGGAAAAAGGCGCTGGACGGCTTCCGCCAGACCCAGCGCCTGATTTTCCATGCCGGTCCGGCCGTCAGAGACGACCCAGATCGAGAGCGGAGCCTGGTCGGGCCCTATTTCCACTCGACCTTGAGGATTTCGTAGGCCTTGACCCCGCCGGGGGTGTTGACCTCGACCACGTCGCCGACTTCCTTGGAAATCATGGCGCGGGCGATGGGCGAGGCGATCGAGATCTTGCCCGCCTTCACATCGGCCTCGTGCTCGCCGACGATCTGGTAGCGGGCTTCGTCCTCGGTGTCCTCGTCGACCACGGTGACCGTGGCGCCGAACATGACCTGGTTGCCGTCCAGCTTGGAGACATCGATCACCTGGGCGCGGCTGATCTTGTCCTCGATGTCTGCGATCTGGCCTTCGATCCAGCCCTGACGCTCTTTCGCCGCATGATACTCGGCGTTCTCAGACAGATCGCCGTGTTCGCGCGCTTCCGAGATGGCCGAGATCACGCTCGGCCGCTCCACGGACTTCAATTGCTTCAGCTGGTCGTCGAGGACACGGTAGCCCTCGGCCGTCATCGGCACTTTTTCCATATGTCGTGAGTTTCTTGTTTCGCCCGACTGAAGATTTGGTGACACGCCAGAGGCCGCTGGGCGCTTGCGACCGGCCAAAGAGACTAGGGCGCCACGCTCCAAGGTTCAAGGGGCATGGCGAAACGGCGTTAGGCAGGGCGATCGCGGCGGTGGGTGCGCACCTGTCGGACAAGGCTCCACGCCAGCCAGCCCACGGCCGCCAGTCCCAGCGCCATGAACAGGCTGGAGACGAGGAATATTCCGGCCGCGATGAAGGCCAGGACGAAGGCCACGGCGGCGATCAGGGCGGCGATGACTTGAATGGTTCTCAGGCGCATGGACCGTTAACGTCCCATTCACGGGCGGGTTGCCGCGCGGCGCACGGTTGCCATCCACTGTGGCGCCGGCGCCAGTCCGCCTCATGCGTAGCTGTACGGACCGCCCCGTTCCAGCGCCCGCTGATACGCGGGCCGGGCGTGAATTTTCTGCAGGAAGGCCTGCAACTTCGGCCGGTCGGCGCCGTAGCCCACCCGGCTGCCCGCAGCCTCGACCGGGAAGCTCATCATGATGTCGGCGGCCGAGAAGGCGTCGCCCGCAAACCATTCGCCCTGGCCCAGCTCGGCCTCCCAGTAGTCGATGTGCGCCCTAAGCTGGGGATCGATCATGGCCGTGTTCATCCCCTTGCTGATGCCCTTGGCCACGCCCCGGGCCAGGAAGGGGACCCGCCCCGGTATGGCCGAGAAGATCAGCTTCAGCAGCAGGGGCGTCATCGCCGAGCCTTCGGCATAGTGCAGCCAGTAGGTGAAGCGCCGGCCGGCGGGCGTGTTCGGCGCCGGGCGCAGGCCCGAGCCCGGATGCGCCGCCAGCAGATGTTCGATGATGGCCCCGGTCTCGGCCACCCGGGCGTCCCCGTCGTCGAGCACCGGCGACTTGCCCAGCGGATGGATGGCCTTCAGCGCCGGCGGCGCCAGCATGGTCTTGGCGTCGCGCTGATAGCGGACCACCTCATAAGGCACGCCCAACTCCTCAAGCAGCCACAGCACGCGCTGCGAGCGGGAATCGTTCAGGTGATGGACGGCGATCATGCAACGGCTCCGCTTTTGTGCAGTGCAGTAAGCCGGTTGACCCCGCCTCGGTAAAGCGGATTCAGACTCGCCGGCCGCTCCAGCGCCGACGCGGGTGGGCGGCGCGGTCAGGGGCGGCGCCCGGAGCCTTGCCCGCCTGCCGCTGCTCCCACAGCTGGAAGGCCAGGGTGGCGAGGGCCAGCTTGCCCGCATGACGACCGGCCATGCGCCGCCCGCCCCTGCTGAGCAACAGGCCGCCGATCAGGGTCGCGAGTTTGGGAAGGGGCATGGCGATCTCCGGTTCACGGGCTGAACGGACGATCGGCGGAAGGGTTCAGGGGAGCGGCGCCGGCCCACGCCGGCCGCTTGCTTGAGCTCGATGCTATCACGCGCTATCATCTCTGGATGGCGCAGCTTCTCGTCCGCAATGTTTCCGACGATGTGGTCCAGGCCCTCAAGGCCCGGGCCGCCGCGCATGGCCGAAGCGTGGAGGCCGAGCACCGTGCCTTGTTGGAGCAGACCCTCGCCGCCGACCGGCGGGCCCAGGTCGAAGCCTGGCTGAAGGCTGGCGAGTCCTTGAGGGAGCGCCTCCGGGGGCGGGTCTTCACGCCGTCCGAGGTCCTGATCCGCGAAAGCCGCGACGAGCGGTGACCCCGCTTGTCGTCGACGCGTCGGTGGCCCTGAAATGGGTGCTGGTCGAGCCGGACTCGGCGCTGGCCGAACAGGTTCTGTTCCGTCCGCTGCTCGCGCCCGAATGGTGGCGGGTCGAGGTCGCCAATGGTCTCTGGAAGGCGTTGGACCGGGGCGAGATCGACCTTGGCGAGGCGCGGGCCGGCCTCGCCCGCTTCGCAGACGTCGCCGTCGAGACGGACGAGGCCCCGGGATTGCTGGACGAGGCCATGGTTCTCGCCGCGCGACTGCGTCATGCGATCTATGACTGCCTCTATCTGGCCCTTGCGATCCGGCGGGATACGCGAATGGTGACCGCCGACGCCCAGTTCGTGAAGGCCGCGCTGCGCGCCGGGCCAGATCTGGCCGCCCGCGTCGTCCTGCTCGCGGATTTCTCCGAATGACCGAACCCCGCCTGACCTCCCTCGCCCACGGCGGCGGCTGCGGCTGCAAACTGGCCCCGGCGGTGTTGCGCGACATTCTCAAGGACATGCCCCTCGCCGGCCCGTTCGCCGATCTGATGGTCGGGACCGAGACCAGTGACGACGCGGCGGTCTGGAGGCTTAACGATCGCCAGGCTCTGGTGGCGACCACGGACTTCTTCATGCCGGTGGTCGACAACCCGTTCGACTTCGGCCGGATCGCCGCGACCAACGCCCTGTCGGACGTCTACGCCATGGGCGGGACCCCGATCTTCGCCCTCGCGCTCGTCGGCATGCCGGTTAACGTCCTGTCGACGCAGACCATCGGCCGCATCCTGCAGGGCGGGGCCTCGGTCTGCGCCGCGGCCGGCATCCCCGTCGCCGGCGGCCATTCGATCGACAGCGTCGAGCCGATCTATGGCCTCGTCGCCCTCGGCCTGGTGCATCCCGACCACGTCCTGACCAACCGCGGGGCCCGGCCCGGCGACGTCCTGCTGCTGACCAAGCCGCTGGGCGTCGGCGTGCTCAGCGCTGCATTCAAACAGGAGCGGCTGGATGCGGACGGCTACGCCGCCCTGATGGCCTCGACCACCCGGCTGAACACCCTCGGCGCCCGGCTGGCGGGGCGCGCCGGGGTGCATGCGGTCACCGACGTCACCGGCTTCGGCCTGCTGGGCCATGCGCTGGAGATGGCCCGCGGGGCCGGGGCGATGGTCGAGATCGGCGCCGCCCCGCCGACCCTCCCGGGGGTCCGGGCCCTGCTGGACGCCGGCGTCCGCACCGGCGCCTCGGCCCGCAACTGGGCCAGCTACGGCGCCGAGGTCGACCTACCGGGCGATCTGGACGCGGCCGCCCGCGACCTTCTGACCGACCCCCAGACCTCCGGCGGCCTGCTGATCGCCGTGGCGGCGGGCGAGGCGGCGGCCCTGCAGGACCTCGCGCGCGCGGACGGCTTCGACGCCGCCGTCGTCGGCCGGGTGGTCGAGGGGCCGCCCCGCGTCCGCGTGGTCCTGTGATCCGCCGCACGGTCGAACTGTCGCCGGCCGCCCTCGACGGCTTCGACGCCCTGATCGACGTGCGCAGCCCGGCCGAGTTCGCCCTCGACCATCTGCCCGGCGCCATCAACCTGCCGGTGCTGGACGACGCCCAGCGCGCGGCGGTCGGGACCGAATACGTCCAGGGCTCCAAATTCCTCGCCCGCCGCACCGGCGCGGCCATGGTGGCGCGCAATATCGCCGCCCACCTCGAGACCGCGCTGGGCGACCGCGACGGGTCGTTCCGGCCCCTGGTCTATTGCTGGCGCGGCGGTCAGCGCTCGGGGGCCATGGCCACGGTCATGGACCAGGTCGGCTGGCCCGTCGCCGTGCTGCACGGCGGCTACCAGACCTGGCGGCGACAGGTCGCGGCGGCCCTGTACGAGACGCCGCTGGTCCACCGCCTCACCCTGCTGGACGGCCCCACGGGCTCGGGCAAGACCGCCCTGCTGTCCGCCCTGGCGGCGCGCGGGGTCCAGACCCTGGATCTCGAGGCCCTCGCCGCCCACCGCGGCTCCCTGTTCGGCGCTCTGCCCGGCGGCCAGCCGTCGCAGAAGGCCTTCGAGACCCGGCTGCACGACGCCCTGTCCCGCCTCGATCCCACCCGGCCCGTCGTGGTCGAGGCCGAGAGCAGCCGCATCGGGGCCCGGGTCCTGCCGCCGTCCCTGTGGGCCGCCATGGCCGCCGCCCCGGTGATCGAGATCGCCGCCCCGGTCGACGCCCGCGTCGCCTTCACCGTCCAGACCTACGCCGCCATCGCCGCCGATCCGGCCGCCCTGGATCAGGCCCTGTCCCGCCTGCCGCGCCACCATGCCAAGGCCACCGTCGCCGACTGGCGCGCCATGGCGGCGGAGGGCCGTATCCCCGACCTCGCCCGCGGCCTGATCGAAGCCCATTACGATCCCGCCTGGCTGCGGACCCGCGCCGACCGCGGCCGGCCGGTGCAGGACCGCCTCGCTCTCGACGATCTGTCCCCGACGGCCCTCGCGACGGCGGCGGCCGGGCTGGCGGCGCGCCTCGACCCGGCCTAGATTCGGCCCATGACCCGTTCCCGCACCGCCGCCCTGTTCTCCTCGCTCAGCCTCTGGGTCCTGCTGGCCCTGGCGGCGGGCCTTCTGGCCGGCGCGGCGGCACAGTCGTACGGCATCCCCGGCGGCACGGGCACGGTGGCCTTCGTCGACGGCCTGGGCCAGCTGTGGCTCAACGCCCTGCGCATGACCATCATCCCCCTGGTGTTCAGCCTGCTGGTCACCGGCATCGCCTCCATCGCCGACGCCGCCGCGACCGGGCGGCTGGCGCTCAAGGCCATCGTCGTCTTCGCCCTGCTGCTGGTCGGGGCGACCGTCTACGGCGCCTTCGCCTCGCTGGGCCTGCACGCCGTCTGGCCGATCGATCCGGACGGCGCCCGCCTGCTGCTGGCCGGCGCGACCAGCGACGAGGCCGTGCGCGGCAGCGTCGACGGCGGCGGCCTGTCCGCCTTCCTGACCAGCCTGGCCCCGGCCAATCCCATCCGCGCCGCCGCCGACGACGCCATCCTGGGCATCGTGGTCTTCGCCATCGTCTTCGGCTTCGCCACGACCCGGCTCAGCGCCCGCCTGCGCCAGCCGCTGACGGTCTTCTTCGAGGCCGTGTCCGAGACCATGATCGTCATCGTCCACTGGGTGCTGCGCGCCGCCCCCTTCGGCGTCTTCGCCCTGTCGCTGGGGGTGGGCCTCAGGACCGGGCTCGGCGCCGCCGGGGTGCTGGGCCACTATATCGCCCTGGTGGTCCTGGCCCTCATCGGCCTGATCCTGCTGACCTATGTCGTGGCCGTCGCGTTCGGCCGCGTCAGCCTGGGCCGCTTCGCCCGCGCCGCCGCCCCGGCCCAGGTCGTGGCCTTTTCGACCCAGTCGTCCCTGGCCTGCCTGCCGGTGATGGTCGAGCGCTCGATCGACAGGCTCGGCGTCTCTCCCGCCACGGCCGGCCTGGTCCTGCCGCTGGCCGTGGCGGTGTTCCGCATCACCTCGACCGTCGCCAACCTGGCCGTCTGCATCTACGTCGCCAACCTGTACGGCATCACCCTGACCCCCGGCGTCCTTCTGGCTGGCGGCGTCACCGCCGTCGCCATCAGCGTCGGCACCGTGGGTCTGCCCGGCCAGGTCAGCTTCTTCGCCTCCATCGCCCCCATCGCCCTGGTCATGGGCCTGCCGCTCGAGGTCCTGCCCCTGTTGCTGGCGGTCGAGGTGGTGCCGGACATCTTCCGCACCATCGGCAATGTCACCGCCGACATGGCGGCGGCGCGGATCGTCGAGGGCCGGGATGCGGCGGCGGACCCGGAGGCGGCGTCGGGGATCTAGCGGCGCGGCGCGGGCCCTGTGGCAGTCCGGACCCGGCGGCGGGGTGACCGCTTGTCTGGCTGTCCAGCCCGTCTATCGGCGACGTCGCCCCGGGCCCTGGTCTTTCTCTGGTCCGCAAGACGCGGGATCGACGACGCATGAAAAACGGCCGCGCCCTCGGGGACGCGGCCGTCTGGGAGTCCCTTCGACGTGACTTATGCCGAGGGCGGCGGACGCCGGGTGATCTTGTCCGCCCAGCTGTCGGCGACCCGCCCCGCCGCGTCGCGCCCGCCGAGCCCGAAGGCCAGGGCGGCGGCGACCGCGGCGGCGCCGAGGATCAGGCCGAAGGCCAGCAGCACGACGTCGTCGGCGATGCCCATGAACCGCAGGCCCATGGCCGTGGCCAGGGCGATCGTGGCCCAGCGCACCAGGGTGGAGGCGAAACCGTCTGCGCCGCCGGTGCCGCGGTTGATCAGGTTCGCGAGAACCCCGCCGATCAGAACGCCCGCGGTGATGATGGCGCCGCCGACGATGACGTGACCGGCCAGGGCCAGGATTTCCTGCAGCGTCATCGCTATGGTGCCGAACTGCAGCAGCTTGGCGGCCTCAACGGCGGTGAAGGCGACGATCACGACCATGGCGATCTTGCCGACGACCCTCGAGGGCGTCAGCGGCTTGGCGCCCTCGCCGCCCATGACCCGCGCGGTGGCCGGCGTGACGTCCCCGGCATAGGGGGCCGTCGTCGCAGTCGGCGCCGGCTTGGCGCCGGTCTGGGTCAGGCTGGTGAGCCCGGAGATGCTGCGGTCGAAGCCGGTGGCCGGCAGGATGCGCTCGACAAGCCGGGCGACCCAGCGGCCGATGAACCAGCCGACCGCCAGAACGATCGCCGCGGCGAGGACGTTGGGAATGGCGGCCAGAACCGTCGACAGGACCGCCACGGCCGGCACGGTCAGGGACTCGATGCCGAGTTGCTCAAGGGCCGCGATGGTGATGGGGATCAGAATCAGGACGAAGACCAGGGTTCCGATCGCCGTGCTGACGCCCGTCGATCCGGTCGCCCGCGTAAGCCCTGCCTTATCAAGCCATGCGTCCGCATTGGCGGCCTTCAGGGCGGCCTCGGTCACCCGTCGCGCCAGGGTGGCGACCACCAAGCCGATGAAGAAGATCAGGGCCGCGCCGAGCACGCTCGGCACGAATGAGGCGACCTGGGTCAGCAGAGAATTCAGCGGCGAAACGACCTGCCCGAGGTTCAGCACGCCGAGAGCGGCGACGACGCCGAAGAGCAGGATCAGCCAGAAGGCGACGTCGCCCAGGCTGGCGCCGATGGAGTGTTTGGGGTTTTCGCTCGTGGTCGCCTTGGAGGCGCCCGGAATGCGGTTGATGCCCTTGGCCAGGGCCCATTTCACGGCCTTGCCGACGAACCAGGCCGCCAGCAGGATCAGGACCGCGCCGATCGCCTTTGGAGCCCATTCGTAAAGCAAGGCGTCCCAGCCGATGAACTCGTAGTTGGTCGTTTGCATGTGAGCCCTCTGCAACGGACGCAGCACTCGCGTCCCATCCAGCACCTAATCGGCGGCTCCCGTAAGAGTTCCTTGGCCCGTTGCCGGAAACTGTGAGAGACGCCGTGCAGGTCAGGGCCGGGGTCGGCGAGCACGCCGCCCCTATTTCGCCGCCCATTTCATCCGTTCCAGCGCCTCGGCGGCGCGAAGCAGGGCGGCGGCCTCGGCGGCCTGTCCCTCGCTCACCAGCCAGGCCGCGCGCCGGCCCGCCTTCATGATCGCCGCATCCGCCGCGATCGGAGGGAAGCCGGGCAGGGCGTACTGCGAACCTTCTGCAAAAGCCGCTATCCGCCGGCGCGCAGCAGCAGCCAGAAAGCCGCTCCCACGCCGATCAGGTGGACGACGATCACCGCGCCCAGTCGCGTCCGGAACGGCTCCTTGCGGGTCTTGTGACGCAGCAGCTGCTGGCCCATCCACGCGCCGACGCCGCCGAACACGGCGGCCAGCAACAGGGTGTTTTCACGCACCCGCCGACCGTGGTCACGCGCCCGGGCCTTGTCGAACCAGAACAGGCCGAAGGCCGCCAGTTCCGCCAGCGCGACGACGATCAGCGCCCGGTCTATGACGGACAGGCCGATCGCGCCGCTCAGTGCGCATAGTCCTGGATCGGCCGCACATCCAGGTCGCCGGCCTTGATCGCCCCGATCGCCTGGGACGCCGCCAGCGCCCCCGCCGTCGTCGTGTAATAGGGGATCTTCATCATCAGGGCCGTCCGCCTCAGGCTGAAGCTGTCCTGCAGCGACTGCTTGCCCTCGGTGGTGTTGATGACCAGCTGGACCCCGCCGTTCTTCATCGCGTCGACGATGTGCGGGCGGCCTTCCAGCACCTTCTTGACCAGGCCGACGTCGAAGCCGCGGCCGGTCAGATAGGCGTGGGTGCCCGCCGTGGCGATGATCGAAAAGCCCTCGGCGATCAGGGTCTCGACCGCCTCGACGATGAAGGGCTTGTCGTCCTCCTTGACGCTGACGAAGGCGCAGCCGGCGACGGGCAGGGTGGTGCCGCCGCCGATCTGGCTCTTGGCGAAGGCGCGGGCGAAGGCGGGGGCCATGTCGGCCTCGCCCTCCCGCTTCCAGTCCAGCCCCATGACCTCGCCGGTCGAGCGCATCTCGGGCCCCAGCACGGTGTCGACCCCGGCGAAGCGGGCGAAGGGGAAGACGGCCTCTTTCACCGCGATATGATCATAGGGCCGGTCGGTCAGGCCGAAGGATTTCAGCGGCACGCCGGCCATGACCTTGGCGGCGATGGCGGCGATCGGCTGGCCGATGGTCTTGGCCACGAAGGGCGCGGTGCGGCTGGCGCGCGGATTGACCTCCAGCACGAAGATGCGCGGGCTCTCGCTGTGCGGCTCCTCGATGGCGAACTGGACGTTCATCAGGCCGCGCACCTTCAGGGCCCGGGCCATGGCCTCGGTCTGGCGCTTCAGCTCGGCGATGGTGGCGTCGGACAGGGAGTAGGGCGGCATCGAACAGGCGCTGTCGCCCGAATGCACCCCGGCCTCCTCGATGTGTTCGAGCACGCCCGCCACGAACACCGTCTCGTCGTCGCACAGGGCGTCGACGTCGACCTCGGTGGCGCGGTTCAGATAGTGGTCGATCAGCACCGGATCGTCGCCCGACACCCGCATGGCCTCGCCGACGTAGCGGTCCAACTGTTCGCGGTCGTGGACGATGACCATGCCGCGCCCGCCCAGCACATAGGAGGGCCGCAGCACGACGGGATAGCCGACCTCGTCCGCCTTCTGGGCAGCCTCCTCGGCGCTGCGGGCCAGGCCGTTGGGCGGCTGCATCAGGCCGATGTCGTGCAGCATGACCTGGAACCGCTCGCGGTCCTCGGCCAGGTCGATGGAGTCCAGCGACGTGCCGAGGATCGGTACCCCGTCCTCGTGCAGGGCATGGGCCAGCTTCAGCGGCGTCTGGCCGCCGAACTGGACGACGACGCCGATCAGGTCGCCGGTCGCGCGCTCGACCTCGATCAGCTCCAGCACGTCCTCGGCCGTCAGCGGCTCGAAATACAGCCGGTCCGAGGTGTCGTAGTCGGTCGAGACCGTCTCGGGGTTGCAGTTGACCATGATCGACTCGACGCCGATGTCGGCGAAGGCGAAGGCGGCGTGACAGCAGCAGTAGTCGAACTCAATCCCTTGCCCGATCCGGTTCGGCCCACCGCCGAGGATGATCGCCTTCTTGCGGTCGGTCGGATTGGATTCGCACTGCGGAACCTGGCCCAGGGCGCCGGTCTCATAGGTCGAATACATATAGGCGGTGGCGCTGGCGAACTCGGCGGCGCAGGTGTCAATGCGCTTGAACACCGGGCGGACGTCCAGGGCGCGCCGCGCCTTGCGGACGGCGGCCTCGGTCGTTCCGGTCAACTGGGCTAGACGGGCATCCGAGAAGCCCTTCGACTTCAGCTTGCGGAAATCCGTGGGCTCAGTCGGCAGGCCGGTGACGCGGATGTGGCCTTCGGTCCGCACGATGTCGGCGATCTGCCTCAGGAACCACGGCTCATACGAACAGGCCGCATTGACCTCTTCCACCGACAGGCCGTGCCGGAAGGCCTGGGCGATCACCAGAATCCGGTCCGGCGTCGGCATCCCCAGAGCCCGCACCACGGCGGCGCGGGCGGAGGCCTCGTCCTCGACGTCGACGACGCCGTCGATCTCGATCTCGTTGAAGCCGGTCAGGCCGGTCTCCAGCCCGCGCAGGGCCTTCTGCATGGATTCCTGGAAGGTCCGGCCGATGGCCATGACCTCGCCCACCGATTTCATCGAGGTCGACAGGGTCGCCTCGGCGCCGGGGTATTTCTCGAAGGCGAAGCGCGGGATCTTGGTGACGACATAGTCGATGCTGGGCTCGAACGAGGCCGGTGTGACCTGGGTGATGTCGTTGGTCAGTTCGTCCAGCGTGTAGCCGACCGCCAGCCGCGCCGCGACCTTGGCGATCGGGAAGCCGGTGGCCTTGGAGGCGAGGGCGGACGAGCGCGACACCCGCGGGTTCATCTCGATCACCACCATCCGGCCGTCCGCCGGATTGATCGCCCACTGCACGTTCGACCCGCCGGTCTCGACGCCGATCTCGCGCAGGACGTTGATCGAGCCCGTGCGCATCCGCTGGTATTCTTTATCGGTCAGCGTCAGGGCCGGGGCGACGGTGATGCTGTCGCCGGTGTGCACCCCCATCGGGTCGATGTTCTCGATGGAGCAGATGATGATGCAGTTGTCCGCCTTGTCGCGGACGACCTCCATCTCATACTCCTTCCAGCCCAGGACGCTTTCCTCGACCAGCACCTCGGTGGTCGGCGACAGGTCCAGGCCGCGTTCGACGATCTCGCGATATTCCTCGACATTGTAGGCGATGCCGCCGCCGGTGCCGGCGAGGGTGAAGGACGGGCGGACGATGGCGGGCAGGCCGACGAAGGCCAGGGCGTCCTCGGCCTCGTCGATGTGGTGGATGGCCTTGGAGCGGGGGCTTTCCAGACCCAGCTTGTCCATGGCGTCACGAAATTTCTGGCGGTCCTCGGCCTTGTCGATGACATCGGCCTTCGCCCCGATCATCTCCACGCCCCATTTCTTCAGCGCACCCGAGGCGTCCAGCGCCAGGGCCGTGTTCAGCGCCGTCTGGCCGCCCATGGTCGGCAGCAGGGCGTCGGGCCGCTCTTTCGCGATGATCCGCTCGACGAACTCCGGCGTGATCGGCTCGATATAGGTGGCGTCGGCCACCTCCGGGTCGGTCATGATGGTGGCGGGGTTCGAATTGACCAGGATGACCCGGTAGCCCTCGGCCTTCAGCGCCTTGCAGGCCTGAACGCCCGAGTAATCGAACTCACAGGCTTGCCCGATCACGATCGGCCCCGCCCCGATAATCAGTATGGATTTCAGATCAGTACGTTTGGGCATGGGCCTGAGGCTCTTTTTCTTGGGTCTTCAGTTCGTCACGACCGCGCATTCCCAGCCGTCGTAGTCCAGCTGGAAGGCCGCGGCCCAGGATTGCATCATGGAGGAGACGGGCGTGAACGACGCCTCGTCCACGGCCATGGTCGTTTCGAGGATGGTGCAGTCGTCCTGCCCCCGGGTCAGGAACCCCGCCCGCCGCGCGACCTCGTTCAGGTCCTCGTGATCCCCGTCCCCGTAGAAGTAGAACAGGGTGTGCCGCGGCGTGATTCCGCTGTCGCCGTGCTCGGCCAGCGTCGCCCGGATCATGGCGTCGCGCTCCTCGTGCGGAACCTCGGCGTCGGACACGGGGGCGGGCTCCTTGCGCGCGCGGCCCTTCGAACAGCGAACTCGCTGTGCGGGACCGGTCGGGTTGTCGGTTAAGCGGCTCGTCTAGAGAAGCCGGCATGGAGGGGCAAGCGGTTTGCACTGCGGCGCGGAAGGCGCACCCGGGAAATAAAAGCAAACAAGGCGACACTGTGACACTTGCGTGTCCTGTTCGTGCCCGTAGTCTGCAACGCGAGCGTCCGAGCGGTCGGTGCGCCAAACCGGCCTCTCCCCAAGGCCCACACAGAAGAGGGCAGTACATTGCTTCAATCAAAACTCCTCGCGAGCACCTTCCTGTCGGCGGCCGCGATGTTCGCCGCCTCGGCCGCCATGGCCCAGACTGCGCCGGCGCCCGCGCCGCAGGACGACCAGGAAGCGGCTGTCCTCGACGAGGTGGTGGTCACCGGCACCCGACTGCGTCTGCCCGACTATGTCGCCTCGAACCCGGTCGTGTCCGTCACCTCGGAAACCATCCAGTATTCGGGTGTGACAAATGTCACCGACCTGCTGACGGATTTCCCGGCGGTCTCCAACTCCTTCAACTCGGTTGATTCGGCCGACACCGGCGGCTCGGCCTCGGTGGGTCTGAACCTGCTGAACCTGCGGAATCTCGGCACCCAGCGGACCCTGGTCCTGGTCAACGGCCGTCGCCACGTCGCCTCCGACCCGGGTTCCGCCGCCATCGACACCAACACCATTCCGATCGGCCTGATCGACAATGTCGAGATCCTGACCGGCGGCGCCTCCGCCCTCTACGGCGCCGACGGCGTCTCGGGCGTGGTCAACTTCGTGCTCAAGGAGCGCTTCGAGGGCATCGACGTCCGCGCCCAGACCGGCTGGACCGAGGACGGCGGCGGCGAGCGCAGCTTCTTCAGCGCCCTGTACGGCCGCAACTTCTTCAATGACCGCCTGAACCTGACGATCGCCGGCGAAGTCGCGATCGATGAGGCGATTTCCCAGTTCGATCGGGACTACACCACGCCTGGGCGCCGCGAAGTGTTGGTCGGCAACCCCGACGACCTGCCGGACGTGAACGGCAACGATGATCCCAATCTCCCCGACAACGTGTTCTTCCGCGACGTCCGCTACCCGGACTCCTCGCGGGGCGGCTCGGTCTACACCGACCTCGATTTCGGCGACTCCCTCTACGGCTTCGACTTTGAGGGCGCCGGACCGGTGTGGCGCGACGGCCAGCTGACCTCAGGCTTCCCGGTCATCGGCGGCTCGGGCACGCTGCTTGACGATTTCGTCGACGACCTGTCGCCGGCCCAGGACCGCTATGTGATCAACACGACCGGTCGCCTGACCCTGACCGACGATCACGAGCTGTTCTGGGAAGGCAAGTTCGCGCGTATCGAAACCGGCTTCACCGCCCAGCCGACCTATGACTTCGGCTACGGCCCGGACAACGCCTACCTGTTCCTCGGTCTATGGACGGGGATCGACAACCCCTTCATGCCGACGTCGATCCGGAATGACGCGATCAACAACCCAGACGGCCTGGGCAATCCGGCGCTGGCCGCGCTCCTGGGCGTCGATCCCGGCGTCTTCATCCAGCGCGACAATTTCGACCTGGGCTACACCGGACGTGAGATCACGCGCGACACCTCGCGGTTCGTGCTCGGGATGGAAGGCAACCTGACCCCCGGCCTCACCTATGAGATCTCGGCGGTCTACGGACAGACCAAGACCGACAGCCTGTACCTGAACAATCGCATCAACGACCGCTTCCTGGCCGCGATCGATGTGGTCCAGGGGCCCAACGGTCCGACCTGCCGCAGCAACCTGGATCCGTCGTCCTACTTCTCGAACCCCAACATCGATCCCCGCGTCGGAGCCCGAACCTTCACCCCGGGCGCCAATTCGGGCTGCGTCGCCCTGAACATCTTCGGGGACGGCTCGCCGTCCCCTGAAGCCCTGGCCTGGGTGAGGACGGATTCGGCCAGCTCGGACACCATTGAGCAGACCCAGTTCCTGGCCTTCCTGTCGGGCGACAGCGAGCCGCTGTTCACCCTGCCGGCCGGCCCGGTCAGCTTCGCCCTCGGTCTGGAATACCGTCGGGAGCAGAGCCAGTCGCGCGTTTCGGATGAGGCCGCCCTCGCCCAGAGCGTCACCGACACCCTCGGCGCGGGCGAGCAGCTTCCCTATGACGTGACCTGGGAAGGCTCCGGCCAGGACAGCGGCGGCAGCTTCGACGTCGCCGAAATCTTCGGCGAAATCTCGATTCCGCTGCTGAAGGATCTGCCGTTCGCCGACACCCTGACCCTCGACGGCGCCTATCGCTACTCCGATTATTCGACGGCCGGCGGCAACGCCGCCTGGAAGATCGGCCTGCTGTACCGCCCGGTGGACTGGATCCTGCTGCGCGGCACCGAGGCCAAGTCGGTCCGCGCGCCGAACATCGGCGAACTGTTCCTGCCGCAGGTCCAGACCAATGCGCTTCTGGTCGACCCCTGCGACGCAGACAATATCGATCTCGGCACTGACAACCGGGAAGCCAACTGCCTCGCCGCCCTCGCGGCGGCCGGCGTCGCCAATCCGGCGGCCTTCCAGAACACCAACTCGGGTTCGGTCCAGGGCCGCGTCGGCGGCAACCCGGACCTCGATGTCGAGGAAGCCGAAACCACGACCTACGGCATCGTCATCCAGCCGCCGATCGTGCCGGGCCTGACGCTGTCGGTTGACTACTATGACATCGAACTGACCAACGCGATCCAGTTCTTCAGCGCCCAGACCATCGTGGACCAGTGCTACGATCTGCCGGCCGGCAACCAGTTCTGCGACCTGATCACGCGCCGCAGCCAGCCCGGCAACGGCCAGGGATTCATCGACTCCTTCGAGCAGTTCGCCCTGAACGTCGCCGCCTACAATACCTCGGGCTACGACTTCACGATCCGCTACAGCCTCGACCCCGCGGACTTTGGCGTCCAGCGCGACATCGGCCGCTTCGCCTTCTCGCTCACGGGCAGCAAGCTGGAGGAGCTCGAGTTCATCGAACTGGACACCCCCGACAGCAGCCTCGGCTTCCCGGGCGCGCCGGAGTGGATCACCTCGTTCGACGCCACCTGGACCTGGCGCGACTTCCTCGTGAACTACGGCTTCACCTACTATGACGAGACCTTCCGCATCGACCCGCTGACGCTGGCGGCCGAGCCGGACTTCGTCGAGGAGGAGTACCGGATGTTCTCGGCGCTGAAGCGTCACGACATCCAGGCGCGCTGGAACATTGATGACCGCTTCGCCGTCTACGGCGGC
The DNA here is from genome assembly GCA_046292645.1 of Brevundimonas sp. Taxonomy (GTDB): domain Bacteria; phylum Pseudomonadota; class Alphaproteobacteria; order Caulobacterales; family Caulobacteraceae; genus Brevundimonas. The sequence goes on along the minus strand of JBKBQO010000004.1, from coordinate 81,905 downwards.
ATCAACAACTTCACGAACCAGGAGCCGGATCGCGGCAGCTTCGCCACCCCGATCGGGCCCCAGGGCCGGACCTTCTACATCGGCGCCACCTTCCGCCAATAGGTCTGACACACACAAACGGATGGGCCCGCTTCGAAAGAAGCGGGCCCATTTGCGTTCAGGATGGCCAAGTCTCGCGCGGCCGCATGCGCCGCCGGCGGGCGATCAGCCCTCGCGCCGCGCCTCAATCCAGGCCGGCAATTCGTCGATGCTCGCCAACGCCCCGTACCGATCATGCCCCTCCGGCGCTTCGGCCAATTCGTGGGCCCAGGTGATGGCGTAGGGAATGTGGACGGCGAAGGCGCCGGCCTCGAGCGCGGGCAGGACGTCGGACTTCATGGAGTTGCCCGCCATGACCGCCTCGGCGGCCCCCGTCCCGTGCCGCCCGAAGACGCGTTCATAGGTCCCCCGGTCCTTCTCGGACACGATCTCGACGGCGGCGAACAGGTCGCCGAGGCCGGAGGCCGCCAGCTTGCGCTCCTGGTCCATCAGATCGCCCTTGGTGATCAGCACCAGCCGGTAGCGCTCCGACAACGCCGCCAGCGCCTCATCGACGCCGGGCAGGGTCTCGACCGGATGGGCCAGCATCTCGCGGCCGGCGGCCAGGATTTCGCGCACGGCCCGCGCCGGCGGCTCCCCGTCGCACAACTCCATCGCCGTCTCGATCATCGACAGGGTGAAACCCTTCACCCCATAGCCATAGAGGCGCAGATTGCGCCGCTCGACCTCGGCCAGCCGGGCTTCGATCAGGGCGTTGTCATGATCGGTCAGCAGGTCGACGAACCGGGCGTGGGTCAACCGGAAGATCGTCTCATTGTGCCAGAGGGTGTCGTCGGCATCGAGGCCGACCGTGGTGATGCTCATGCCGGCGTCTTGGCCCGAACGGGCCGGGGGACGCAAGCGGTTCAATCCGCGGCCAGCGCGTCCGTCAGGAAGGCGAGCAGGCGGGGCCAGCCATCGGCCCGGGCCGCGACCAGCCCGTCGATGGTGCCGCCCAGGGCCAGCGCCCGATCGAGGCCCGGCGTGTCGGGGCGGACGGGCGCTCCGAAGGCCGCGTGGCCCGCGTCCGGATAGGCCAGATGGGTCACCGCGTGCCGGAAGCCGTTGGCGCGCAGGCGTCCCTCGATCCGGTTCGCCATCTCCGTCGACGGCCACAGTCCGTCGGCCTGGCCGGAGACCAGCAGGACCGGCCCGGCGATCCGCTCGACCGGGATTTCCGCCTCGGATGGGGCCGAGGCGAGGCTGACCTCATAGAGTCGGAGGACGCCGTTGAAACCCTGGCTCAGGTCATAGGGCGTGTAAGGCAGTTCCACGCCGTCCGCCGTCCAGGAGCCGCCGGTCGGCGCGCCGGTCATGTCGATTCCCTGCCAGATCACATTGGACGGGACCGCCGCGACGACGGCCCGGATCGCCGGGTCCCGACTGGCGGTCAAAAGGGCCAGTTCCGCACCCTTGGAGACCCCGAGCAAGGCGATCGCCTCGCCCGGCGCGGGACGCGCCTCCAGCCATTCGCGCGCGCGGACGACCGGTTCGATCGGAACCCGGTCCAGACGCGCCGACTGGCCCGGCTCGCCGAAATAGGAGACGGCGAGGGCGTCGAACCCCGCCGCGGCCAGTCGCCGCGCCAGGTTGCGCGAGCCGTTGAGGCCGCCCTCCGATCCACCCAGGACGATGATGGCGCCGGCCTTGCTCGAGGCGGGGTCTGCCGAGAAGTAGTCCGCGACAAGCCCCGGGTCACGTATTTCCAATGTGGGCGGCGGCGAGGGCGCTGCCGCCGCCGCCGCAGCGGGCGGTGTTTGCGCTGTGGCCGGGGCGATCACGCCTACGGTCGAGAAAGCGAGGGCGGCGATCATCGCCAAACGGGCAGGGCGCATCAGTCTATCTCCTAACAAGAAGTACTTTACATCACAAAGTCTAGAGGGCGTCAATGCCGTGCCGAAATGGGATCGGCCGTGGTCAACGGCGTTTGACCCTTTTCGTCAGCGATTTGTTTGCTCTCAGGGCGCGTACTGCGGCGGGGGCTTTCGGACCGGCTTGAGGGTAGCGGTCATGAGTCGTATCGGAGGCGAAGCCCATCTGGCCCGGGGCGACATGGCAGACTCCTGCGGGTCGTCGCAGCCGCCGCTGGGCGAGCGTCGGTCGTACGCCGCGGCCTATGAGAGCCTGACCTTCAGCCTCGTCACCCGTGCGCGCCGCGAGTTGATGGTGACGTTGTCCGCGCAGCCGGTGTTCGATCTGAGCCGCTCGGTTCCTGTCAGCCGCCGCATCCGGCGCATGGTGCGCCACCGCGGGGGAGAGGCCGCCCTGGCCGCGCGGGGCCGGCGCACTCTGGAGCCCATGGACCTGAAGCGGATCGATCTCCAGACGCTCAACCACGGCCTCGACCTGCTGCATCTCGGTGTCGACGACAGCGGGGTGCTGCCGGCCTTCTGGCGCACCGTGGCTTCCAGCGGCGGCCGGTTCGCCCTGTTGTGCGACGAACTCCAGCACCGCGCGGCGCCGGGCTCGCTGCTGATCGAAGTCATCGGCGGGCTGGAGCAGGCGCCGCCCGAGGCCATCGCCGAGGCCCTGGCCCATTTCCAGACCGCCGCGCTCGGCGTCATCCTCCACATCGCGCCGGACGCCGGCGCCGTCCAGCGTCTGGCGGGCGTCGGCGCCCGTTGCCTGGCGCTCGACTTCGCCGGCGTCGCCCATGAGGGTCCGCGCGAATGGCTGGACGCTTCGGCGCTGATCGGCGCGGCGCGGGCGTCCTGCCCGCAGATCCTGCTGCTGAACCTGAGGCCTGACCGGGGACTGGCGGCCCAGGCCGCCGGCGCCACCCATGCGGTCTTCGCCGGCATGGAGGCCATCACGATCTGAGACCGGTGACGGCGCAAATTGGTGGGGGTCCGTGATCGGCCATGCAGGTCATGCTTGCCGCCCGACTGTGGGGCTTGTCCGAATTCCGGTGGCCGCGCGCACCGCCTTCGGCCCCATGCTCCGATTGACCCGCCCGCCTCGTCGCATTAGTCACGCCGCCGCCCCGACATTCCGGACGGCCGCCGGGATTCGGTGGTAAGGAGCGCGCCATGACCACCCAGCTTCTCCCCGGCGTCACCGGCGTGCTCGCGCTCGCGGACGGAACCATCCTGCAGGGCATCGGCTGCGGCGCCGCCGGCTCCGCGCTCGGCGAGGTGGTCTTCAACACCGCCATGACCGGGTATCAGGAGATCCTGACCGACCCGTCCTACATGAGCCAGATCCTCGCCTTCACCTTCCCGCACGTCGGCAACACGGGGACGAATGTGGAGGACATCGAACAGATCGGCGGCGGTTCAGACACCTCGGCCCGGGGGGCCATCTTCCGCGACGTCCCGACCGATCCCGCCAACTGGCGCTCGGACAGTTCCTTCGACGGCTGGATGAAGCGGCGCGGCGTGGTCGGCCTGTCGGGCATCGACACCCGGGCCCTGACCGCCCTGATCCGGGACGGCGGCGCGCCCCACGGCGTGATAGCCCACGATCCGGACGGCAAATTCGACCTCGACGCCCTGGTGGCCGAGGCCCGGGCCTGGCCGGGGCTGGTCGGCCTCGACCTGGCCAAACCGGCCTCGACGCTGCAGGCCTTCGACTGGGACGAGGGACTGTGGGACTGGCCCGAGGGCCATCCGCGGGTCGACGCCGCCGACCGGTCGGTGGTGGTCATCGACTATGGCGTGAAGCGCAACATCCTTCGGGCCCTGGCCTCCACCGGTGCGAAGATCACCGTGGTGCCCGCCGACACGACGGCCGAAGCGATCCTGGCCCGCAAGCCGGACGGCGTGGTCCTGTCGAACGGGCCGGGCGATCCGGCGGCGACGGGCGTCTATGCGGTGCCGGAAATCCGCAAGCTGGTCGACAGCGGCACGCCGGTGTTCGGCATCTGTCTCGGTCACCAGATGCTGGCCCTCGCCCTTGGGGCGAAGACCGTCAAGATGGACCAGGGCCATCATGGCGCCAACCACCCGGTCAAGGACCTGACCACCGGCAAGGTCGAGATTGTTTCGATGAACCACGGCTTCACCGTCGATCGAGACAGCCTGCCCGACGCGGTGACAGAGACCCACGTCAGCCTGTTCGACGGCACTAACTGCGGGATCGCCCTGACCGGGCGGCCGGTGTTCAGCGTCCAGCACCATCCCGAGGCCTCGCCCGGTCCCACGGATAGCCTGTACCTGTTCCAGAGGTTCGCGGATTCCATGGCGTCCTGAGCGCCCACAGCGGCCGGTCCGGTGAAAATCTGACACATTAGGGTTCCATAGAACCCGCGGCCTTTTCGGCCGTGTGGAGCAGGCGTGACAAAGCGTAACGTGCCCTCAGCCTATCTCGGCTGGCTGCCGTCCATGTTGAAGCCCCTTCCGGGGACGGAGGCTGCGACGACCGGCGATGCGGAGTCAGGAAACCTGGTGCTGGGGGCGGCGACCGGTTACGACGTCGCTGACGTCGCGCCGTTCGTGCGCTCGCTTCGCGCGGTCTATCGCGGCGCGGCGGCGCTCATCGTCGACGATACGCCTCCGCTGATCGAATTTCTCGCGAGCCATGGGGTGGAGGCGATCCCCGCCGCTGCGTCGTCACTCTCCTGGTCCCCCCATCCGGTCATGGCGCGGTTCGCGGCCTTCGACCACATATTGAACAGCCGCAGCGCGTGCGGGTCGGTCCTGCTGACCGATGTGCGGGACGTCGTGTTCCAGGCCGATCCGTTCGAGCCCCCGCCGGCCCGCCTGGAACTGTTCGTCGAATTCGAGGGCGGCCGACTGGGCGAGCACGCCTTCAACACCAAGCATTTGCGCGCCATGGTTGGCGACGACATGGCGGCGACGGTGGCGGACCGCCCCTGCCTCTGCGTCGGCACCGTCATCGGCTCGAAGGCGAATGTCTCTCGGCTGTGCCGCACCATACTGATGATCGGGGCGATACCGCGATCCCAGGTCGGCGGCGCCTTCGGCGCTGACCAGGCCGCCTGTAACCTCGCGGCGCACCTCGGCCTGGTCGAGCACGAGGTCAAGGCAAACTACGGGCGGGTGGCGACCCTTGGCCTTACCTCGTCTGACGCCCTGACCGTCAGGGACGGCCTGATCGTCAATCCGGACGGCGGAGTCAGCGCCCTTGTGCACCAGTACGATCGGCACCCTGCGCTGATGGATATGGTCCACAAACATTGGGGCGCCGATCTTGAGCGCCGCGAGCGGTCGCGGCCCGCGACCCTCGGCGGTCGGGCCGAAAAGCTGCGCAACTCCGTCCTGCGACGACTGCCCGAGCTTCGTTGACCTGACGGCCTCAGGGCAGGGGGGCGAAGCTCTTGGTCTCGCGCAGGGCGCAGGCCTTGCGGACCGCAACCGGCGCGGCGTGCAGCCAGTAGTCCGCATCCTCCAGCCGTTTCGAGCGCAGCCTTTCCGCGCCGCGCATGCGCCTGAGCGCGGCATTTTCGAGGAGGCGGGCGTGAAGGGCGCGCGGCGTCAGATCAGTGATGGCGGGGGAGCCGGGGACGGCGACGGCGTCGGGACCTTGGGGCTCCACCGCCGGTCGGGCGATGGTCATGAACATGGGTCGGCTTTCGCTGGGCGGGGTCCACGCGCTTTCGTCGCGACCTCGCCGGAACCACTCATTATTTCCTGAGCGGACGCATGGTTAATCCACACCCTTGTGGACAGTTCCGTGATGTCGAAAAACTATGTGCCTTTTCAGGCGGTTATAGCCGCGCTTTGGCCTTTGTGGTTAACAAAAGGTAAATAGGGGGCAAGCGGCGACTCGCGCGCTATAAGACCGGGTGCGCTTCGATGACCGCTTCCTTGAAGAACTGAAGGCCCGCCTTCGGCCGTCCGACATCATCGGACGGACGGTCAAGCTCAAGCGTCAGGGCCGCGAATACGTCGGACTCTCGCCCTTCACCAAGGAGAAATCGCCATCATTCTTCGTCAATGACGACAAGGGCTTCTTCCACGATTTCTCGTCCGGGAAGCATGGCGACGTGATCTCCTTCCTGCAGGAAACCGAGCGGCTGTCCTTCGTCGAGGCGGTGCAGCGTCTGGCGGGTGAGGCGGGCATGGCCCTGCCGGCCGAGGACCCCCAGGCGGCCGAGCGCGAGGCGAAGAAGCAGGGCCTGACCGACTGGATGGACCTGGCCCAGAAATGGTTCGCGGCCAATCTGCGCCGATCGCCCGGCAAGGCGGCGCGGGAATATCTTGAAAAACGCGGCCTGCCCGAGGACCAGTGGGAGCGGTTCGGCCTCGGCTATGCGCCCAATGACCGCGAAGGCCTGAAGGCGGCGCTGGTCCAGCGCGGGGCCCGGCCCGGCGATCTGGTCGAGGCGGGCATGTTGATCGCGCCGGAGGGCGGCGGCGCGCCCTATGACCGGTTCCGCGACCGGCTGATGTTCCCCATCCTCGACGCCCGCGGGCGCATCGTCAGCTTCGGCGGCCGCGCGATGAACCCGGACGACCGCGCCAAATATCTGAACGGACCGGAGAGCCCGCTCTTCCATAAGGGCGCCACCCTGTACGGCCTGCCGGAGGCGCGGCGCATCCTCGGCGCGGAGAGCAAGAGCGACCAGGCCATCGTGGTGGTCGAGGGCTATATGGACGTCATCGCCTGCCATCGGGCCGGCATTCCCGCCGTGGCGCCCATGGGGACCGCCCTGACCGAGGAGCAGATGGAGCGGCTGTGGCGGGTGTCGCACGAGCCGGTGCTGTGTTTCGACGGCGACGCGGCGGGGCGGCGGGCCGCCTATCGCGCCATCGACCGCGCCCTGCCGCAGCTGAAATCGGGACGATCCTTCCGCTTCGCCCTGCTGGAGGGCGGTCAGGATCCGGACGACATCCTGCGCGACAAGGGGGCGCCGGCGCTCCGCCAGGCCATGGCCGCCACCCGGCCGTTCGCCGAGGTGTTGTTCCAGAAAGAGGCCGAGATCGAGCCGTTGGACGCGCCCGAGCGCCGCGCTGGATTGAAAGGGCGGCTGCGACAGGCCGCCTCGGCCATTCAGGACAAGGATCTGGCCGAACAGTATCGCCGCGAACTGTTCGACCGTTTCGACGCCCTGTTCCCGGCGCGCCGCACTCCGCAGGTCCAGCAATCGGGCGGCGCCGGAGGGCGCTGGCGACCGGGCCCGCCGCCGAAACTGGGGCAGACCGCCGAGGGCGCACAGGCCATGCAGTCGCTCAGTCGGTCGATCGAGCCCGTGGCCGCCGCCCTGGCCCACGGCGCCATCGACGATCCGGAGCGGATGGACGACCATCTGGAGGCCATCTCGGCTCACGGCTTCGGCGACGCCTCGCTGGACGGCCTTGCGCAGGAGATGGTCCGCCTGCGGTTCTCGGGCCAGGACCTTGACTCGGCGGCGTTGCGTCGCCATCTGGCGCAATCGGGTCACGATGCTTTAGTGCGCGAGGTCGAGAAGGCGGCGGCAAAGTCCGGCGCGCCTTTCCTGGCCGCGAATGCGCCCCTCGCCGAAGCAAGGGTCCGATGGTCGCAGGCGTTCGACGCGTTGACACGCGTGGCGGCGCTGGAGGATGCACTGAGCTCGGCGGCAGGCATGCCGGGCCAGGATGAGGCGTTCCGCAGGCTGAAGGCCGAGCGGGATGCTTTGCGTCGCGCGATCAAAACCGGAGAAATCTGGGAAGACAGCAGGGGTTCGTAACCAACGAACCCGCCACACGTTGTATTGGCGGACGGCCTGATCAGCCCTCCACCTGGAGAAGAGACCGTATGAGCGCCCAGACCGAGACGCAGGAAACCGAAGCCCAGAGCGACGGTCCGCTGCTCGACCTTACCGACGCCGGGGTGAAGAAATTCATCAAACAGGCCAAGGCGAGGGGCTATGTGACGATGGAGGACCTGAACAAGGTCCTGCCGTCCGAAGAGGTGACCCCCGACGCGATCGAGGACACCCTGGCGATGCTGTCCGAAATGGGCGTCAACGTCGTCGAGGCCGAGGAAGACGCCGCCGAGACCACCGAGAAGGAGGGCGGCGAGGTCGTCGAACGCGCCGACACCTCGGTCGCCGAGGCTCCGGCCAAGGCGGCGTATGATCGGACTGATGATCCCGTTCGGATGTATCTCCGGGAGATGGGGAGCGTCGAGCTGCTCAGCCGCGAGGGCGAGATCGCCATTGCCAAGCGGATCGAGGCCGGCCGGGACGCGATGATCAGCGGCCTCTGCGAGAGCGCCCTGACGTTCGAGGCCATCATGGTGTGGCGCGACGAGCTGGCCAACAACCGGATCCTGCTGCGCGAGGTCATCGACCTGGACGCCACCTATGGCGTGCTGAACCCCTCGTCCCTGCCGCACAACCAGCCCCCGACCGGCGCCCCCGTCGCGCCCTCGGCCGCCACCTCCGAGACGCCCGAAACCGTCGGGACGACCCAGGAGAAGATGGAGGCCGAGGACGACGAGGATGAGGATTTCGATGACGGCGGCGGGATGTCGATCTCGGCGCTGGAGGCGGAGCTGCGCGACGGGGTGATGGAGGTGCTGGACGCGGTCGCCTCGGACTTCGGCGCCTTCCGCAAGCTGCAGGACAAGCTGGTCGAGAGCCGGCTGAAGGGCGAGGCGCTGAACGCCAAGGACCAGAAGGCCTATGACACGCTGACGGCGGGCATTTCCGGCCGGCTGAAGACGATGAAGCTGAACAACCACCGCATCGAGGCGCTGGTCGAACAGCTGTACGCCATCAACAAGCGTCTGATGGGCCTGGAAGGCCGGCTGCTGCGCCTGGCCGACAGCTACGGCATCTCGCGCCCCGAATTCCTCAAGTCGTATTTCGGCGCCGAGCTGGACCCGACCTGGGCCGACCGGGTCAAGGAGATGGGCGTCCGGTGGACCAAATTCAGCGACAATGAACAGGCCCAGATCGCCCAGATCCGCGGCGACATCGCCGCCGTCGCCACCGAGGCCGGCCTGCCGATCGACGACTACCGCCGCATCGTCCAGACGGTGCAGAAGGGCGAGCGCGAGGCCCGTCAGGCCAAGAAGGAAATGGTCGAGGCCAACCTGCGCCTGGTCATCTCCATCGCCAAGAAATACACCAACCGCGGCCTGCAATTCCTTGATCTCATTCAGGAAGGCAACATCGGCCTGATGAAGGCGGTCGACAAGTTCGAGTACCGCCGCGGCTATAAATTCAGCACCTACGCCACCTGGTGGATCCGTCAGGCCATCACCCGCTCGATCGCCGACCAAGCGCGGACCATCCGCATCCCGGTGCATATGATCGAGACGATCAACAAGATCGTCCGCACCAGCCGCCAGATGCTGCACGAGATCGGCCGCGAGCCGACCCCGGAAGAACTGGCCGAAAAGCTGGCCATGCCGCTGGAGAAGGTCCGCAAGGTCCTGAAGATCGCCAAGGAGCCCATCTCCCTGGAAACCCCGATCGGCGACGAGGAAGACTCCCACCTGGGCGACTTCATCGAGGACAAGAACGCCATCCTGCCGATCGATGCGGCCATCCAGTCGAACCTGCGCGAGACCACCACCCGCGTGCTGGCGTCCCTGACGCCGCGCGAGGAGCGCGTCCTGCGCATGCGCTTCGGCATCGGCATGAACACGGATCATACGCTGGAAGAGGTCGGGCAGCAGTTCTCGGTGACGCGCGAGCGGATTCGTCAGATCGAGGCCAAGGCGCTGCGGAAGCTGAAGCATCCGAGCCGGAGCCGGAAGCTGCGGAGCTTCCTGGACAGCTAGGGCTTGGGGCTTGGGGCTTGGGGCTTAGGGCTTAGGGCTTAGGGTCGCCGACCCTCGGGCCGCGTGAGGAATTGAGAGACAGTCGAAGGTGAGACAGCGACGACTCCGGCTCTGCCGGGGTCGTCGTTTTCGTAGGCGCCGGGCGCGGCTACGTCCGATTCTGTCGCAGGCGGGTGCCAGACTGGCGGCCATGGAGCACTATCACCTTCGCAAATACCGCGGCCCCGAGGTCTGGAAACGGGTGCGCGCGGCCTATGAAGAGGGGCAGACCGGCCCCGAGGTGGCCCGCCGCTATGACGTCGGCCTGGCCAATCTGCGCAAGAAGGCCCGGAACGAGGGGTGGAGCCGCGCCGATCAGGCCGCGGCCGCCGACCGCGCCCTGTCGGACCCGGACCCGGCGCCCGCTGACGAGGCCCCCGTCAGGCCCGCCGCCGCCGTGGCGGCGGCCGTGGCCCGCGCCTCATCCGCCCTCGCCGACGGCCGGGCGAGCGAGGCCGCCGGCCTGCTGCGCGCCGCCGAGGGCCTGACCCGCCTGACCGTGGACGAGAGGGACGCGGCCGAGCCCGCCGACGAGGCCCCCCTGACGCCCGAAGAGGACGCCGCGCGCGAGGCGGCGGCGAAGAAGGGCTGGGACGACATGCTGGACCTGATCGAGGCCCAGGCCGACGCCCTGGCGCGCCACATCCTGGCCGACGTCCCCTATGCGCCGCTGGTGCACAGCGGCTTTGTCGCGGCGTGGCGCGCCCAATACCTGGGCCCCGAGGCCGCCGCCCGGGACCTCGCCCGGATGCAGGCCGACTCACCCCAACGCGTCCCCTTCCACTGGCGCGACGACGGCCAGCCCCGGCCGGTCGATGAGGTGCGGGCGCTGTATTACCCGGTGTACCGGCGGCAGATCCGGCGGCAGGCGGGGCTGCCGCCGCTGGGGCCGGGGGATGAGGGGGGGTGGGGGTAGAGCAGTTGTGCGCCAGCCTCGGGCATGCGGTTGCTGCCCGTACCGAGGACATGCAAGCCTTGGCTCCCGGCTTCTCCCCTGACCCGAAACGCTAACGCGAAAATTTCTTCGCGGGTCGGCCCGATCTTTGCGAGCTACCTCCAGCGGGGGCGTCGCCTCGTGCGTGCGGGGAACAGTCAACGAAGTGATTGGGCCTCGTCTGCTCTCCCGCTACATCCAGCCCGACAGACCCACCGTCTGGTAGGCTGCCACCGCCAGCACCAGCCCGCCGACGGCGAACGTCAAGGGCCGTAGCGGCACGATGCGGACGACGTAGCCAGCCAAGGGCGCAGCGGCCAGGCCGCCGAGAATCAGTCCCCCGACCGCCCAGGCATGCTGCACCAGGCCCTCCGCTGACTCCCAATGGCCGGATAGAAGGGCGGCCAGAAACGTCGCCGAGATCGCCGAAGTGACGAAGAATTCCGCGACATTGGCGGTGCCGATCGAGGTTCGCGCGTCGTTGCCCGACCCCACCAGGGTCGTGGTCACCGCCGGACCCCAGCCGCCGCCGCCGATCGCGTCGAAGAAACCGCCGATGAAGCCCAGCGGGGGCGATAGTTTCCACGGGAACGGGCGCGTCTTTCCGCCGCGCCACGCGCGCCAAATGATCACCGCCCCCATGACGGCCAGATAGGCGGTGATGAAGGGTTTGATCGCCGCACCGTCGACGGAGGTCAGGATGAAAGCTCCCAGCACCCCGCCGACCACGCCCCCAAGCGCCAGGGGCACGAACAGCTTCCAGTTCACATTCTTGTTGGCCGAGTGCGATCCCGCCGAGGCCGCGGTGGTGAACACCTCGGCCGCGTGGACGCTGGCCGAGGCCATGGCCGGCGGCACGCCCATCGACAGCAGGACGGTGGATGAGATGACGCCGTAGGCCATGCCTAGCGAACCGTCGACGATTTGGGCGAGGAAGCCCACGACGGCGAAAAGCAGCAGGTCTTCCATGGTCGTCTCCCGGCCTGAGCCTGTGAGAGGACCGTTTAATTCCTACCTAGTCAATAGGCATTCGGGCCCGATCCAGCGTCCATTCCTCCAGCACCCTGGCGACGGCGTTGCGGCTGGCGATCAGGGCAGGCCGCAGGGCGCAGGCCTCCATGTCCGGGCAGGTGCTGCAGCGGCCGGGGGCGGTGACCGAGGCGCAGGGGGCCAAGGCCAGGGGGCCGTCGACGACCCGGATGATGTCGGCCAGGCTGATCATCGCCGCCGGTCGGGCCAGCGAATAGCCGCCCGACCGCCCCAGCCGGCTGACCAGAAGCCCGGCCCGGTTCAGTTCCAGCAGGATGGCCTCGAGGAATTTGCGCGGCGCATCGGTCTGTTCCGCCAGGGCGGTGATCGAGACCGAGGCGGGGGACGCCTCGGCCAGAGCCATCAGGGCGCGCAGGGCGTATCGGGCTTTGTTCGATAGCATGGTGGTTGATTGGCCCGGCCATGGGCCGTCTGCAAGCGCCAAGTCCCGCATCGTCCGCCCTCCTAGAAGCGGTTTCGCAGGGTCAGGCCCACGGTCCGCGGATCGCCGGGCTGGCCGATGATCAGACCCGAGTTGCCCGACTGGACGCTGAGGAAGGCCATATAGTCCTGATCCAGCGCGTTTTTCGCCCAGAGCACCGCCTCCCATCCATTGTCCGCGCGGAAGCTCAGACGCAGGTTCACCAGGGCGTAGCCGTCGATCTCCAAATAGCGGGACGCGGAGGCGTCGGAAGAATAGGAGGAGCGGTAGCTGAGGTCGGCGCCGAGGGCGACCTCGCCGTCCAGGCCCAGAAACCGGGCCGGGGCCCTCTGCTCGCCGCCCGCCGAAAGCGCCCAAGGCGACACCCCCGGCAGGGCCTCGCCGGACAGGTCGCAGGCCGCCGTCGACGGCCCGATCCGCTCCAGCGGGCAGGGGCCGTTCGGGAAGTCGGCGTATTCGGCGTCGGTCCAGGCGGCGTTGGCGTACAGGTCCAGCGAGGGGGTCGGCCGGGCCGTCAGGTCCAGTTCGACGCCCTGGATCTCGACCTTGTCGACATTGGCCAGATAGCCGCGCAGGGCCCCGGGACCGGCGTCCACCACATTCGCCTGATAATCGGTGATGTCGGTGCTGTAGAGGGCCAGGTTGGCGGTCAGGCGTCGGTTGAAGGACTGGGTCTTGAGCCCGAGCTCGAAGGTCGTGACCGCTTCCGGATCGACCTCGATGCTGGCCAGGGCGGGCGAGCCGTCGGGCAGGGTGGGGATCCCGGCCATGTTGATGCCGCCGGACTTGTAGCCCCGGGCGGCGGTGCCATAGAGCATGACCTGCTCGCCCAGGTCATAGGACACGGCCAGCTGTCCGGACAGGTCCTCGCCCGAGATGGCGGCTTCGTAGGACTGCGGCCGGGCGATGCCCAGCCGCCGCGTGATCAGGGTCGGGTCGGCGGTGACCAGGCCGCCGGCGGTGGTCGCATCATAGCGGCCCTCCTTGTCCTCGGAGGTGTAGCGCAGGCCGAGGGTCGTGCGCAGGCGGTCGGTGAACCGCCACGTCGCCTGGCCGAAGGCCGCATAGCTGTCGGTCTCGATCCGGCTGTCGTTGAAGATGGTGTAGCCGTCCAGCAGGGCGTCCGGCGTGCCCGCGGCCAGCAGCCAGTAGCTGGCGTCGGAGCCGTATTCGGTCACGCCGGTCGTCTCGACCGCCTGGTGGAAGGCGTAGAGCCCCGCGACCCAGTCCAGCCGGCCGTCGCCGGTCGAGGCCAGCCTCAGCTCCTGGCTCCACTGGTCCTGACGCGAGGGGTTGGCCGACTGCCGGACGATGTCCAGGGCGGTGTAGTCCCGGTCGTTCTGCGGACGCCAGTCCCAGTCCCGCCAGGCGGTGATGGAGGTCAGGCCGGCCCAGTCCAGGTCGTATTCCACGATGGCCGACAGCCCCCGGTGTGTCTGGCCCGCGGCGATCGGCGAATCCACGTCGGCCAGCCGGTCATAGGGGTTGGTGCTGGGCGGGGCGTAGCCGCGCCCGGCGGCGAGGGCCGGGTACTGCTGCGCCGCGCTGCGCATCGTCGGGCCATAGCCGTAATAGACCTGGGTGCAGCATTCCGGCTCCTGGTCGCTCCAGTCCGCATACAGTCGCGCCGTCAGGGCGCCGCCCCGGTCGTACAGCAGCTGGGCGCGGACGCCGACCGAGGACTGGGCGTTCTGGTCCTCGCCGGTGGTGACGTTCTCGACCATGCCGTCCCGGCGAGTGGAGACGAACGACAGTCGGCCTGCCAGGGCGTCCGCAATCAGGGGACCGCTCACGGACGCCTTGGCCTGTAGAAAGCCGTGGTCGCCCACGCTCACTTCGGTCTGGCCTTCGGGCGTGAAGGATGGCTCCCGGGTGATGATGTTCAGGGCGCCGGCCGTGGTGTTCTTGCCGAACAGCGTGCCCTGGGGCCCCCGCAGGATCTCGATCCGCTCCAGATCGATGAAGTCCAGCGTCGCGGTCGACGGCCGGCCGTAATAAACTTGGTCGATATAGATGCCGACGCCCTGTTCGAGGCCGTCGTTGGCGAGGCCGTAGCTGGCGCCAAGGCCGCGGATGGTGACGGCCGTGTTGCGCGGGTTCGAGCTCAGCAGCTGGACGCTGGGGGCCATCTGGGTCAGCTGACCGAGGTTGTAGGCGCCGGTGTTTTCCAGCTGTTCCGAACCGATCACGGACAGGGCGATCGGCACGTCCTGGGCGGATTCATCCCGCCGCCGGGCTGTGATGATGATGTCGTCCAGCCGCGAGACGTCCTGGGTCGCCAGGGGGCCCGCCGGACCGCCGGGCGCCATCTGCGCCAGCGCCGGCCCGCCGACCAGCATCGTCAGCGCCGTCGAACCGGCCGCGAGCATCTTGATGGATGGTCTGATCACTGGAGCCTCCGCTGTATCCCGGGCGCAAGAGATACAGGTAAATTCCTATCTGACTAGTAGGCGTTTAGAGCGATCGGCAGATGCGGCACCCGCTTCCCCGGTTATCGCCGGACGCAAATCACCCTAGCCTCCACCGCATGCGCCCCGCTCTCCGCCTGTTCGCGACCGCCCTTTCGACGGCCCTGCTGCTGGCGGGGTGCAGCCGGTTGCTCGCGGATCGGGCCGGGCCGGCCGGGCCCGCCGCGCCGTCGCGGAGCGAGGCGCCGCTGGTCGGGGGGCTGGTGGATCGGGCGATCGACGGGGGCACCCGGGCGGCGGTGATCCGCGAGAGCGCCGAGCTGCGCCAGTGCGTGGCCCAGCTGACGGCGGCGCGGGTGACGTTCCGGCCCGTGCCGGACCGGGTGAACAGCGCGAGCTGCGGCCTGAGCGCGGGCGGGGTGCTGGGGCCCGACCTGGGCACGGTGGCGCGGATGGCGCCCGGGGATGTCGACATGACCTGCCGCACGGCCCTGGCCCTGAGCATCTGGCGGCGGCAGTCGCTGGAGCCGGCGGCGCGGGAGATCCTCGGCTCGGACGTGGTCCAGATCGACCATTTCGGCGCCTATGCCTGCCGCAACATCAACAATGGCGGGGTCTCGAACCGGATCAGCGCCCATGCCTCGGCCTCGGCCCTGGATGTCGCCGGGGTGCGGCTGCGCGACGGGCGGCGGATCACCCTGTCGGGCGACTGGGACGGGGACGACGCCGAGGCGCGCTTCCTGCGCCGGATCCACGACGACGCCTGCCGCATCTTCGGCACGGTGCTGAGCCCGGATTACAATGCGGTGCATGCGGACCATCTGCATCTGGAGGCGACGGAGACGCGGTTCTGTCGGTAGGGGGGACTAGGGACCAGGGACTAGGGATTAGGGATTAGGGATTGGGGGCGCTGGTGGAGCGTGCCAGCCCCCATTCCCCAGCCCCGGACAGGGGCTCAGTCGGTCGGGGCCGCGGGGTCCGCCTGCCAGACCCGGACCCAGTCGATCTCCATCCGCTGCGGCAGGGCGGCGTCGTCTATGCCTTCGGCGCCGCCCCAGTCACCGCCGACGGCGATGTTGAGGATCAGATGGAAGGGGCGGTCGAAGGGCCAGGCGGGCTTGCCCGTCCCCTCGTTGTCGAAGCGGTGGTAGTCGACGCCGTCGACGGCGAAGACGATCGCCTCCGGGGTCCAGCGGACCTGGTAGACGTTGAAGGCTTCGCAGGTGTCGGGGACCCGAATTTCGGCCCCGCGCTGGGTGCCGGCGACGTGGTTGTAGGCGCCGGTGTGGACCGTGCCGTGGACCACGCCGGGGCGGTGGCCGACGTGCTCCATGATGTCGATCTCGCCGTCGTCGGGCCAGCGCTCCATCTGCGTGGGCAGCATCCAGATGGCGGGCCAGGTCCCGCGTCCGCAGGGGAGTTTGGCCCGGGCCTCGAACAGGCCGTAGGTCCAGCCAGGGCCGCGGCTGACCATCCGCGCCGAGGTGTAGGCCTGGCCGCCGTGGTCGGGGAAGTCGGCCGGGGCGAGGGTTTCGCGGCGGGCCTCGATGATCAGCCGGCCGGCCTCGACGCGGGCGTTCTCGGGGCGGGCGTCGGCATAGTACTGGGCCTCGTTGTTGTACCAGCCGGTGCGGTTGGCCTGGGTGTCATAGGTCCAGCGCGCCGGGTCGGGCGGGCCGTCGGCGTCGAACTCGTCGGCCCAGGCCAGGCGGTGGCCGTCGGGGGCGGGGGACTGGGCCAGGGCCGCGCCGGGGAGGGCGAGGACGGCGAGGGCGAGGGGGACGAGGCGCATGGGACGGAACTCCGCGGCGGAGGACCGGAGGTTAGCCGGGCGGGGGCGGGGGGTGGAAGGGGGGATGGGGGCGAGGGGCGAGGGGCCTTCCCCAACCCGTGTTCCGCCAATGGACTTCCGCACTGGCGCACGGCATCCTGGGGCGTCGTCCGCGGGAGGCCGTGATGTTCAACCTGGGCTATCTGAAACGCCGGCTGGGGCAGTATGCGGCCCTGTGGGTCGGGAGCTTTCTGGTCGGCGGGGCGGCGATCCTGATCGGACTGGCCTTCGCCGATCTGATGACGGCGGTGGATCGCGTGCTGCCGGTGATGCTGGGGGCGCTGACGCTGGCCCTGGGGGCCGGGGTGGTGCTCAGCCTGCTGTCGCGCGAAACCCTGGGGACCAGGCTGGTCGTGCTGTTGCTGGCCGTGGCCCTGGGCCTGCCGCTGCTGTGGGCGCCGGTGTCGGCGGCGGTGGCGATCGCCTTCTTCGCCGACCGGTCGATCGAATACGCCGAAAGCTACGCCGCCTTCCAGATCGGGGTGTCGCGGGTGCTGTTCCCGCTCGGCCAAGCCCTGGGGCAGGGGGACCTGTTCGGCTGGGTGTGGAGCGCCTTCCAGTGGGTGTCGACGGTGGTGGGGGTGTTCTCGGGCCTGGCCAGGCTGTGGCCGGCGATCCGGCGGCTGCTGGGACCAGAGCCGCCGGTCGAGGCGTGAGGGGCCTCTAGTTTTCCGCCACCAGGTCGAAGCCGGCGAAGATCATCCGCTTGCCGTCGAACGGGGGCGTTTCGCCGCCCATCATCCGTTCGTCCTGCATCAGGGCCTCCCAGCCCTTGTCGCGCGTCGGACGGTCGGGCCAGGTGATCCAGCCGACGGCGACGGTCTCGCCGTCCTCGAGCGCGACGGCGCGCTTGAAGTCGGTGACCTTGCCGTCGGGCACGTCCTCGCCCCAGCATTCGACGACGCCTGTGGCGCCGTGCTCGCGGAACAGCGGCGAGACGCGGCGGGAATGGGCCAGATAGGCCTCCTTGTCCGCGGTGCGCACGGGGATGACGGTGATGTCGAGGAAGGGCATGGGGGCTCCTGTTTCAATCCGATTGAGACGATAGCCAATCAGTGTTATTAATTGCAAGCATGAAGTTAGATAAAATAACCAATGAGCCGCGACGGTGGTATGACGACGCCTGCGGCACTGCGCACGGGCTGGAGCTGATCGGCGAGCGGTGGGCGCTGCTGGTGGTGCGCGAACTGATGTTCGGGCCGCGACGGTTCGGCGACCTGCGCGCCAGCCTGCCGGGGCTGAGCGCCAACGTCCTGACGCAGCGGCTGGAGGGGCTGGAGGCGGCAGGGGTGGTGGTGAGGCGCAGACTGCCGCCGCCGGCCTCGGTGCAGGTCTATGACCTGACCGACTGGGGGCGGGAGGCCGAGCCGGTGATCAGCGAACTGGGCCGCTGGGCGGCGCGGTCGCCGGCGCACGACCCGACCCTGCCGCTGAGCCCCGTGTCGATGATGCTGTCGTTCCGGACCATGTTCGATGCGAAGAAGGCCGGGGATGCGCGGATGACGCTGGGCTTCCGCTTCGGGGCCGACCGTTTCGTGGTGACCGTGGCCGACGGGGGCCTGACGGTCCGAAGGACGGAGACGGACGGGGCCGAGGCGGTGGTCACGGCGGCGCCCGAGGCGGTGGCGGCGGCGGTCTATGGCGGGGCGGGGATGGACGAACTGGCGATCGAGGGACGGCGGGCCGTGTTCGAGCGGTTCGCGGACTTCTTCGAACTGCCGCCCAAGGCAGGCTGACCTCAGGCCAGGATGTCGAGCAGACTGGCGTACATGTCGTCGGCGGTCTTGATGACCGCGACATTGGCCTTGAGCGCCGTCTCGGCGGTCATGCGTTCGACCGTCTCGCCGGCGAGGTCGGCGAAGGGATCGGCGGCCGTGCGGGCGGCGCTGGCGGCGAAACGGTCGGTCGCGGCGGCGACGCCGGCGGCGGCGATGGCGAAGGCCTGCATGGAGCGGCTCCGGGTGAGGGAGGCCGACTATCGGGGCGCGGGCCTTTCCCGATCGCTGACAGGGATGGTGAACGGCGGCGGCTTGACCGGGCGGCGCGGCGGAGGGAGGCTGGCGACATGACTCAGCCCGCGCCCGGCGAACGCTATCAGTCGTTCAGCCAGTTCTATCCGTATTACATCCACGAACACTCCAACCGGACGTGCCGGCGGATCCATGTGGTGGGGTCGGCGCTGGTGATCGCGGTGGCGGTGGTGGCCTTGGTCACCCTGAACCCGTTGTGGCTGCTGGCCATGCCGGTGATTGGCTACGGCTTCGCCTGGGTCGGGCATTTCTTCTTCGAGAAGAACCGGCCGGCGACGTTCAAATATCCGCTGTGGAGCCTGATGGGCGACTGGCGGATGTTCTTCGAGACGATCAGCGGCCAGCGGAAATTCTAGTCAGCGGCCCGGGTCAGCCGGGTCTGGTTGCGGAACCGCCAGGCGGCGTCGTCGGCGCCCACGGGGCGGACCGTCTTGACCGACAGCAGGCTGTCGCCGTCGCGGGTCTCGCTGACGCGAATTTCGGCGGGCTGGTCGTCGTCCTCGGCAGGCCGTTATAGACCAAGGTCCAGGGTCAGGCAGGCGGCGAGGGCGACAAGGCGCATGAGGGTGGCTCCTGGCGCCCGGAGAGCGCGGTCGCCACAGCTACGCCTTCAGCCCCGCGCGGGATGCAGGGTCAGCGCGATCCGGCGCTGGTGGTCAAGGCCGCCATCTGCACGGTCTGGCTGGGCAGGCTGTCCCACGACGGGGGGCATCCGTCGAAGCGGCCGGCGTCGACGAGGGTCAGGCGGCGCTGGTTGAAGCGCATGGCGGGCTGCATCGAGCCGCGGCCGTGGCCGGTGTAGAGGTCGACCTTCTGGCCCTTGATCGCGCCGCCGGTGTCGGAGGCGTACCAGTAGCCGTCATGGACGGCGCCGTCGGGCATCCGCATGCCGACCGTCTCGGGGATAAACACCCGGGTGCGGCGGGGGATGTAGCGCGGGTCCACGGCGATGGTGCGCATGGCGATCGGCCGGCAGCCGAGGCTGTCGTTGCCCGTCGCCCCGCCGCCGCCGGCATGGTAGAGGTTGACCCGGGCGGTCCAGTCGGCGCTCTCGGCCATCAGGGCCTGTTGTTCGGGGCTCAGCGCGTGCGCGCCGCTGTCGGAACCTTCGTCCACGGAGGGGGTTGATTCAGAGCCCAGACCCGAAGCCACGGCGGCTTCGTAGGATACGGGCTCCTGAACCACGCCGGCCTCGGCGGGGAAGGTCATCGCCCAGAACAGGGCGAAGGCAGCGGCTGTGCCGAGCATGAATCAGACTCGCGGAATCACCGGCCCCTGACGCGTCCGGCGAGGGGCTTGTCGCGGCTGAATGTGGCGAAAACCGGACTTTCCTTCTGCGCTGCGACAACTCGCCCGGATGAGCGGTGGATAAGCGTGGGCCGCAATGGTTAAGCACGGGCTCGTCCAGCCAACGTCATCGTCCCGATCAGCAGTATTGGCAGAACAGAAACACTTTGCTGTACCGATCTGCTTACTGCTGATGTCTATATTCGTTGCGGCAACTGTTTGGGTCGAAAGCTGTTGCTGAGACGGGCGAAATTCCATTCACAGGCGTCGTGCGCTGGAGGGCGCGGCACGGTTGAGCTAAGGCGGTGCGACACACCCTGGAGCCCGTCATGCGCGACCATCCCCGCCTGCCCCTGACCGGTTACGCCGCGATGGACGATGACGAGCGGATCGCGCGGGCGACCGCCTTTCGCACCCTGATGGCCGGGCGGCGGACGGTGCGGGACTTCTGACCGGGCCGTGCCGCGCGCCGTGGTCGAACAGGCGATCCTGACAGCGGGCTCGGCGCCCTCCGGCGCCAACCACCAGCCGTGGTTCTTCAGCGTCATCGAAAGCGCCGAGGCCCGGGCCCGCATCCGCGCCGCCGCCGAGGCCGAGGAGCGGGACTTCTACGCCAGCAAGGCGCCGCAGGAGTGGCTGGACGCCCTGGCCCCGCTGGGCACCGATCCGGACAAGGGCTTCCTGGAGACGGCGCCGGTGCTGATCGCGATCTTCGGCCAGAAACGCGGCGGGCCAGACCCGGGCGACGACAAGAAGAACTACTATGTCGCCGAGAGCGTGGGCATCGCCACCGGCCTGCTGATCGCGGGCCTGCATTCCGCCGGTCTGGCGACCCTGACCCACACGCCGGCGCCGATGAGCTTCCTGGCGGAGATCTGCGGCCGTCCGGCCTCGGAAAAGCCCTTCCTGCTGCTGGTGGCCGGCCATCCGGCGGCGGAGGCGACCGTGCCGA
The DNA here is from genome assembly GCA_046292645.1 of Brevundimonas sp. GTDB lineage: Bacteria > Pseudomonadota > Alphaproteobacteria > Caulobacterales > Caulobacteraceae > Brevundimonas. Next base: position 61,218 of record JBKBQO010000004.1, on the reverse strand, counting down.
CCGCGGCCCTGGTCAAGAAGCCGCTGGACGCCATCGCGGCGTGGATTTAACCCCCGCCCATCCCTTGCTGCCCGGATATCCGTCATGAAGCGTCTCGCCGTCGCCCTCGCCGCCCTGACCCTGGGGGTCGCCGCCGTGTCGGCGCCGGCCGTCGTCTCCGCCTGGGGCAATACGGGCCACCGGCTGATCGGCGTGGCGGCCGCGCGCGGCCTGCCGGAGGAGATGCCCGCCTTCCTGCGCACGCCCGCCGCCGCCGCCGAGATCGGCGAGCTGTCGCGCGAGCCGGATCGCACCAAGGGCGGCGGCCAGCCGCACGATCGCGAGCGCGACACGGCTCATTTCGTCGACATGCGCGACGACGGCCGGATCATGACCGAGCAGGGGCTGTCGATCGACGCCCTGCCGCGGCTGAAGTCCGAATATGACGCGGCCCTGCTGGCGGCGGGGATCGAGGTCGATGATGCGGGCTGGCTGCCCTACGCCATCATGGACGGCTATCAGCAACTGGTGCGCGACTTCGCCACCTGGCGGGTGCTGTACGCCGCCGAGGGGCGCGAGACCGATCCGGGCAAGCGGGCCTGGTATCGCGAGGACCGGCTGCGCCGCGAGGCCCTGATCCTGCGCGACATGGGCTATCTGGGCCACTATGTCGGCGACGGGTCGCAGCCGCACCACACCACCATCCACTACAACGGCTGGAACCGCGACACCCCGAACCCCGAGGGCTACACCACCTCGCGCCAGACGCACGGCGCCTTCGAGGGCGCCTTCACCGGCCGGGCGGCGCGGCTGGATGCGGTCGAGGCGGCGATGGCGGCGCCGGCGCTGGACGGGTTCGACCTGCGGACGCGGGTGCCGGCCTATCTGAAGGCGACCCTGGCCGAGGTGACGCCCTTCTATGCGCTGGAGAAGGCGGGTGGCTTCGGCGACAGCGACCCGCGCGGCGCGGCCTTCGTGACGGCGCGGCTGGCGGCGGGGGCCTCGGAGCTGCGGGATCTGTTCGTCCTCGCCTGGCGCGACTCGGCCGACGACTCGATCGGCTGGCCGGCGGTCAAGGTGGCCGAAGTGGAAGCCGGGACGGTGGATCCGTGGCTGGCCATGTATGGCGAGGACTGACCCGCCTTGAGTGAGCTGGCGCCCCCTGTTGTAATTCTCGACAAGTCCCAGATGGCCGAGAACATCGGCGCGGTGGCGCGGGTGATGGCCAATTTCGGCCTGTCCGAGCTGAGGCTGGTCGCGCCGCGCGACGGCTGGCCGCAGGAGCGGGCCTGGGCCACGGCCTCGGGCGCCGACTGGGTGCTGGACGGGATCCGGGTGTTCGACAGCGTGGCGGACGCGGTCGCCGATCTGAATACGGTGTTCGCCACCACGGCCCGGCCGCGCGAGACGCGCCAGCCGGTGCGCACGCCGCGCGAGGCGGCGCGGATGCTGTATGACGACCGGGCCTCGGGGCTGGGGATCGGCCTGTTGTTCGGGGGCGAGCGGGCCGGGCTGGAGACCACGGACATCGCCCTGTGCCAGGGCATCGTCACCATCCCGATCGATCCGCGCCACCAGAGCCTGAACCTGGCCCAGGCGGTGGCGATCAACGCCTATGAGTGGCGGACCCTGGTGCTGGACGCCCCGCCGCCGAATTTCCGCGAGGGCGAGCCGCCGGCGACGGGCGATCTGGCCCTGGGGATGTACGAGCATTTGGAGCGCGAACTGGACGCCGCGGGCTTCTTCCATCCGCCGGAGAAATTCCGCTCGATGAGCCAGAACCTGCGGGTGATGCTGGGCCGGGCGGCGTTCACGGCGCAGGAGGTGGCGACATTCCGGGGGGTGATCACGGCGCTGTCGAAGGGGCGGGGGCGGGTGCTGGAGAAGCTGGCGGCGAAGAAGGCGGCGTCGGAGTGAAGGCGGCGCTTGTCTATCCGCTGGCGGCGCTGGCGGAGATCGCGGGCTGTTTCGCCTTCTGGGCCTGGCTGAAGCTGGATCGGTCGCCGCTGTGGCTGATCCCGGGCGTGGCGGCGTTGATCGCGTTTGCGTGGCTGCTGACCCTGGTCCCCAGCGCGGCGGCGGGGCGGGCGTTCGCGGCCTATGGCGGGGTCTATATCTGCGCCTCGCTGGCGTGGATGGGGCTGGTCGAGAAGACGCCGCCCGACCGGTGGGATTTCGCTGGCGGAGCCGTGTGTCTGGCGGGCGCCGCGATCATCCTGTTCGGACCGCGGGCGTAGGTCCCGGGTTGTCATCCCGGCCGAAGCGAACCGAAGAGCCGGGACGGCGCAGCCCTGTCCTCAGCCCCTCCCGGAAGCCGCGCAGCGGTTGTCCGGGAGACAGGCAGACGCCACGCGATGGCCTATCCCATCCCCGGATCGCTGCTGACGCAGCGTCCGGGAGGGTCAAAGGTTGGGCGTTCCCGTCCCGGATCGCCGCTTCGCGGCGTCCGGGATGACAAGCTTATGTGGATGAGCCCTCGGCCAGCAAATCTTCCACGAACGCCGGGACCACCTCGGTCGCCGGGCCGTACAGCCCCTCGTCGAAACGACCCGTCGTCGGCTCCAGATTGAGCTCCACCGTCCGCGCGCCGGCCGCGCGGGCCGCCTCGACGAAGCCGGCGGCGGGCCAGACGGCGCCGGAGGTGCCGATGGAGACGAACAGGTCGCAGCGCGCCAGGGCGGCTTCGATGCGGTCCATGTGGAGAGGAATCTCGCCGAACCAGACGATGTGCGGCCTGAGCCGGCCCTGCGGGTGGTGCGGCGAGGGTTCGTCGGGGGCGAGGTCGCCGGGCCAGTCGCAGACCCGGCCGGTGCGGGTGCAGTGGGCCTTCAGCAGTTCGCCGTGCATGTGGATCAGGTCGAAGCCGGAGGCGGGCGGGGTCGCGGCGTGGGCGCGGTCGTGCAGGTCGTCGACGTTCTGGGTGACCAGCAGGAAGTCCCCCTCCCAACGGGCGGCGAGGGCGGCCAGGGCGTGGTGGGCGGCGTTGGGTTGGACGGTCGGCAGCTGGCGGCGGCGCTGGTTGTAAAAGTCCTGCACCGTGGCGGGGTCGCGGGCGAAGGCCTCGGGCGTGGCGACGTCCTCGATCCGATGGCCCATCCACAGGCCGTCGTCGGCGCGGAAGGTTGGGACGCCGGACTCGGCGGATATGCCGGCGCCGGTCAGGACGACGAGATTGCTGCGGACCATGCGCCAGTAAGGCCATTTCCTCCCCCGTGTGAAGACAACCGTTATCCCCGCGTTAACCACGCTCCCGGCATTTTCTGCCCGGTATCCCGGGAGTGCGATTTCGATGAACGGCGCGGAAGTGATGGATGTGGGGCGCGACGCCCTGTGGCTGACGATCCAGCTGTGCACGCCCGTCCTGCTGGTCGGCCTGGTCGTCGGCGTGGTCATCGGCCTGTTCCAGGCCCTGACCCAGATCCAGGAACAGACCCTGATCTATGCGCCCAAGATCATCGCCATCTTCGTCAGCCTGCTGCTGTTCCTGCCGCTGATGGGGGCGCTGCTGGGCGGCTTCATGCGGACGATCGCGGCGCGCATCGCCGGCATGTGATCGCCATGAAACGCGGGCGGGAACGCGGCTAGGTGGAGCCCTGGGCGACATCGGACCAGGTCTGGCAGGGCGCGCTGATCTTCGCCCGGATCGGCTCGGTTCTTTTGATGCTGCCCGGCGTCGGCGAAAGCTATGTCTCGCCGCGCATCCGCCTGTCGCTGGCCCTGGTGGTCAGCCTGGCCCTGTGGCCGGTGATCGCCGGCGCCCTGCCGGGCCTGCCCGAGACGGTGGGGGGGATGGCCGGCTGGATCATCCGCGAGGTCATCGTCGGCCTGATGATCGGGGCCCTGCTGCGGTCCTTCCTGACGGCCCTGGCCACGGCGGGCGAGATCGTGGCCCTGCAGACCACCCTGGCCTTCGCCCAGACCGCCAACCCCATGCAGATGCAGCCGGGGTCGACCATCGCCGCCTTCCTGATGCTGCTGGGCACGACGATGATCTTCGCCACCAACACCCATCATCTGTTCATCGCCGGACTGGTGGGATCGTATGAGCTGATCCGGCCGGTCGGGCCGCTGATGACCGGGGATTTCGCCACGCTCGCGATCCGCACCCTGGGCGACGCCTTCATGCTGGGGGTGCAGCTGTCGGCGCCGCTGCTGGTCTTCGCCCTGATCTTCAACCTCGCCTCTGGCCTCGTCGGCCGGGTGATGCCGTCGTTCCAGGTCTTCTTCGCCGCCGCCCCGCTCAGCATCCTGCTGGGCCTGTCGGTCTTCGCCCTCAGTCTCGGCGTGATCGGAACGGTCTTCATCGACCGCTACCGCGCCCTGGCCAGTGTCTTCGCGGGAGGCGCCGGTGGCTGATACGCCGGATCCCGACTCGAAGACAGAAGAGGCGACCCCGCGAAAACTCGACGAGGCGCGCAAGAAGGGCGATGTCGCCAAGTCGCCGGACGTGGCGGCGGCCCTGTCCCTGGCCGGGGCGGCGGCGGTGGTGCTGATGTCCGGGGGCTGGTTCGCCACCTCCATGGCCGAGCAGCTGCTGCCGTTCATCGCCGAACCCCACGCCATGCTGGGCGGGCTGGACGCCGGGGCCGGGGTCGAGATCGGCAGCATGGCCCTGTGGACCATGGCGCCCTTCCTGGGGGTGGTGATGCTGGCCACCATCCTGGGCGGCGTCGGCGGCAATGTGGCCCAGTCGGGCCTGATGTTCACCGGCGAGAAGCTGAAGCCCGACTGGTCGAAGGTGAACCCGCTGAAGGGGTTCAAACGCATCTTCGGACCTGACGGCCTGGTCCAGTTCATCAAGACCTTCCTCAAGCTGCTGGCGATCGGGGTGATCTGCTGGATGGTGCTGAAGCCGCACCTGCGCGAGCTGGAGAATATGGCGGCCATGCCGCCGGCCCTGATCCTGCCGGTGGCGCGCGACCTGGCCCTGGCCCTGATGGTGGCGACGATCATCTTCCTGGGCTTCACCGCCGGGGCCGACTTCCTCTGGCAGAAATACCGCTTCGCGGAGCGGATGAAGATGACCAAGGAAGAGACCAAGGAGGACTACAAACAGTCCGAGGGCGATCCCCACATCAAGGCCAAGCTGCGCCAGATCCGGCACCAGCGCAGCCGCCAGCGGATGATGCAGAACGTCCCCAAGGCCACGGTCATCGTCACCAACCCGACCCACTATTCGGTGGCCCTGCGCTATGAGCCGGGCGAGGGCGACGCGGCGCCCATCTGCGTCGCCAAGGGCGTCGACGCCGTGGCCCTGCGGATCCGCGAGGTCGCCCGCGAACACGCCGTGCCGATCGTCGAGAACGTGCCGCTGGCCCGCGCCCTCTATGCGGCGGTCGAGGTCGACGAAACCATCCCCCGCGAGCATTTCGAGGCGGCCGCCAAGGTCATCGGCTTCGTCCTGCAGAAGCGGAAGAAGCGTTGATCGTTCAGAGGTCTTAACTCGGCATTTACCACGCAGGCGGCAGTTTCTGCCTAGCGGGCCTCAATGCGGTACCCGTGAGTAATCGGGGCGGGACGCGTGGGCGGCTTCACGGCGGCGTTGCAGAGATTCGGGATCGGGCGCCTGGCCATACTGGTGGGTGTGGCCCTGGGCGTGGCCGCGGCCCTGACCATCGGCGTCAGCATGGTGGGACGCGCCCCCGACGCCCTGCTGTACTCCAACCTCGACCTGCAGGAAGCCGCCGAGGTCACCACGGCCCTGAACGGCGCCGGGATCAAATATTCGTCGCGCGGCGACGGCTCGACCATCTTCGTCAGCCGGGACCAGGTCGGCGAGGCGCGCATGCTGGTGGCCAGCAAGGGGCTCGTGACCTCCGGCTCGGTCGGCTACGAAATCTTCGACAACCAGTCGGTGCTGGGCCAGACCGAATTCCAGCAGAACCTCAACGAGAAGCGCGCGCTCGAGGGCGAGCTGGCCCGCACCATCCTGACCATGCGCGGCATCACCTCGGCCCGGGTCATGATCGCCCTGCCGCGGCGCGAGCTGTTCCAGACCAGCGGCGCCGAACCCACCGCCTCGGTGGTGGTCGGGGTCAGCGGCGGCCAGCTGTCGGCCGCCCAGGTCCAGGCCATCCGCAATGTCATCGCCTCGTCGGTGCCCAATCTGAAGCCGGAGAAGGTCACCCTGACCGACACCTCCAACCGCACCCTGGCCGCCGGATCGGACAGCGCCGGCTTCAGCGCCGCCTCGGCCCAGGAGGCGCGCGACTCCACCGAGGCGCAGCTGCAGGCCCGGATCATGGACATTGTCGAGGGCGTCGTCGGCGTCGGCGGCGCGCGGGTCCAGGTCACGGCCGACATCGACCACAGCCGATCGACCACCCAGGAGCAGAGGTTCGATCCCGACGGCCAGGTCGTCCGCTCGACCTCCGCCAACGGCTCGGAAAGCGCCGACACGACAGGCGTCCCCGACGGCGGCGTCACAGCGACCAACAACATTCCCGGCGGCGAGGCCCCGGGCACGGCCCAGGCCGGCTCGCGCTCCACCGACACCACCGAGACCACCAACTACGAAATCTCCAACACCACCACGACGACGGTGAAGGAGCCCGGCGAGGTCAAGCGGCTGGCCGTCTCGGTCGCCGTCGACGGCCGATGGACGCCGGGCGCGAACGGGGGGGAGCCGACCTACGCCGCCCGCACCCCGGCTGAGATCGAGCAGATCAAGGCCCTGGTCGCCGCCGCCGTCGGCATCGACGCGGAGCGCGGCGACCGGATCGAGGTGCTGAACGTCCGCTTCAACCGCGACCTGGCGGTGGTCGGGGGCGAGGAGGCCAAGTCCTCGCTGTTCGACTTCACCAAGAACGACCTGATGCGCGGCGTGGAGTTGCTGGTGCTGCTGATCACGGGCCTGCTGCTGATCTTCTTCGTCCTGCGGCCGCTGCTGAAGTCCGCTTCGGGCGGCGGCGGGCAGCTGCAGCTGGCGGGCGCCGCCGGCGGACCGCCGGTCACCTCGCTGCAGACCACCATCATGAACGGCGCAGGCGGGGTCATGCCCCAGCTGGCCCCGCCGTCGGAGATGGACCAGAGGCTCGACATCGCCCGCATCGAGGGACAGGTGAAGGCCTCCTCGGTCAAGAAGGTCGCCGACTTCGTCGAGAAACACCCTGACGAATCCACCACCATCCTGCGCAGCTGGGTGCACGAGGGCTGATGGCGCGAATGGCGAACAAGAAGCCGGCCATAGAAGACGCCCGCAAGCTGACGGGGCCCGAGAAGGCCGCCGTGGTGCTGCTGTCCCTGGGCGAGGACCACACGCGCTTGTGGCAGGGGCTGGACGACGAGGAGATCAAGGAGATCTCCCAGGCCATGGCCACGCTGGGCACGGTCAGCGCCCAGGTGGTCGAGGAGCTGCTGGTCGAGTTCGTCTCCGGCATGAGCGGTTCCGGCGCGGTCATGGGCAGCTTCGAGCAGACCCAGCGCCTGCTGGCCTCCTTCATGCCGCCGGACCGGGTCGAAGGCCTGATGGAGGAGATCCGCGGCCCCGCCGGGCGGACCATGTGGGACAAGCTCGGCAATGTGAACGAGGCCGTGCTCGCCAACTATCTGAAGAACGAATACCCCCAGACCGTCGCCGTGGTCCTGTCCAAGGTGAAGCCTGACCACGCCGCCCGGGTGCTGACCAGCCTGCCCGAGGATTTCGCCCTGGAGTGCGTCCAGCGGATGCTGCGCATGGAGCCGGTGCAGCGCGAGATCCTGGACAAGATCGAACAGACGCTGCGGACGGAATTCATGTCCAACCTGGCTCGCACCTCGAAGCGCGACAGCCACGAGATGATGGCGGACATCTTCAACAGCTTCGACCGCCAGACCGAGGCCCGGTTCATCGGCGCGCTGGAAGAGCGCAACCGCGAGGCGGCCGAGCGCATCCGCGCCCTGATGTTCGTGTTCGAGGACCTGTCCAAGCTGGATCCGGGCGGCATCCAGACCCTGCTGCGCGCGGTCGAGAAGGACTCCCTCGGCCTGGCCCTGAAGGGGTCGTCGGAAGCCCTGCGCGAGCTGTTCTTCTCCAACATGTCCGAGCGCGCCGCCAAGATCATGCGCGAGGACATGGAGTCGATGGGGCCGGTCCGTCTGAAGGATGTCGACCAGGCCCAGATGGCCATGGTCCAGGTCGCCAAGGATCTGGCCGCCAAGGGGGAGATCATGCTGGTCGGCCAGGGCGGCGACGACGAGTTGATCTACTGACATGACCCCCCAGCCCCTCAGCACCCCCTTTGCCTTCGACACCGAGTTCGACTCGGCGGGCGGGGTCGTCAACGCCGCCGCGGCCTTCCGCCCGGTCAAGCGCGCCTATGGTCCGGCCGAGGTCGACGCCCTGGTGGCCCAGGCCCGGCTCGACGCCCGCAACGCGGCCCTGTCCGAGGTCGAGAGCATCCAGGCCATGGCCCTGTCCGCCATCGGTCAAGCCCTGGGCGCGGCCATCCCGGCCCTGACCCAGATCGCCCAGGCGCACCGCCGGCAGTCGGCCGAGCTGGCCATGGCCGCCGCCCGGGTGCTGGCCGCCGCCGCCCTCGACCGCTATCCGGAGGGCCCGGTGCAGGCCGCCCTGGAGGCCCTGGCCCAGGAGATCGACGCCTCGCCCCGCCTGGTGGTCCGCACGGGCGACCTGACCGAGGCGACCCAGGCCCGGATCCAGCAGCTGTGCGCCGACGCCGGCTTCTCCGGCGTGGTGGCCTTCCGCACCGAGCCCGCCATGGCCCCGGCCGCCTTCCAGCTGGAATGGGCCGACGGCCGGGCCGCCTTCGATCCCGACGAGGCCTTCGCCCGCATTCGCGACGCCCTGAACTCCGCCCTGGCCGCCGAGGCCGGGCATGCCGAAATCCTCACCCCCGAACCCACACTGGAAGGGAGGCCGTAATGGCGTCCGACACCATGGCCCTGGAGGAGTTTCCGGACTCCGTCGCGATCACCGTCCACGACGAGGGAACCGACAAGACAGCCCACGACCTGGCGCCCGTCTTCGACGTCCCGGTCAACATCTCGGCGGTGCTGGGCAAGGCCCATATGTCCGTGGCCCAGCTGCTGAAGCTGAACCGCGGCAGCGTGCTGGAGCTGGACCGAAAGGTCGGCGAGGCCATCGACATTTTCGTCAACAACCGTCTGGTCGCGCGCGGGGAGGTCGTCGTCGTCGAGGACCGGCTGGGCGTGACCATGACGGAAATCATCAAGACTGAAGACAGCAACGCCTGACGGCGACCGGACAGCGGCCTTCGGGCCCTCGTGCGTAGAGATTTGAAGGAGAAGACCCATGCGGCTTCTGGTGGTTGGCAGGCTCAGCGGACAGCTGGCGACGGCGGTGAAGATGGCCATGGCGCACGGCGCCAAGGTCAGCCACGTCGAGCGCGGCGATCAGGCGACGGAACAGCTGCGACGCGGGCAGGGGGCCGACCTGCTGATGGTCGACTACCGCATCGACATCGCCGCCCTGATCGCGGCCAATGAGGCCGAGCGCATCCATGTGCCGGTGGTGGCCTGCGGCGTCGACGCCGATGCCACGGACGCGGCCAACGCCATCCGCGCCGGGGCCAAGGAGTTCATCCCGCTTCCGCCCGAAGCCGATCTGATCGCCGCCGTCCTGTCGGCCGTGGCCGACGACGACCGTCCGCTGATCTCGGCCGACCCGTCGATGAAGGCGGTGGTCATGCTGGCCGACCAGGTGGCCCGCTCGGAAGCCTCGATCCTGATCACCGGCGAAAGCGGCGTCGGCAAGGAAGTGATGGCCCGCTATCTGCACGCCGGCTCCAAGCGCGCCGACCGGCCCTTCATCAGCGTCAACTGCGCCGCCATCCCCGACAACCTGCTGGAATCCGAGCTGTTCGGGCACGAGAAGGGCGCCTTCACCGGCGCCATGGCCCGTCGCATCGGCAAGTTCGAGGAGGCAGACGGCGGCACCCTGCTCCTCGACGAAATCAGCGAGATGGACGTGCGCCTGCAGGCCAAGCTGCTGCGGGCCATCCAGGAGCGGGTCATCGACCGCGTCGGCGGGACCAAGCCGGTGCCGGTCAACATCCGCATCATCGCCACTTCCAACCGCGACCTGGCCAAGTCGGTGGCCGAGGGGACCTTCCGCGAGGACCTGCTGTACCGCCTGAACGTCGTGAACCTGCGCCTGCCGGCCCTGCGCGAGCGGCCGGGCGACATCTCCGTCCTGGCCGATCATTTCGTCAAGAAATACGCCGCCGCCAACGGGGTGCCGGTGCGTCCGATCTCGATCGACGCCCGCCGCGCCCTGGTCTCGCACCGCTGGAACGGCAACGTCCGCGAGTTGGAGAACGCCATGCACCGCGCCGTGCTGCTGGCGGTCGGGCCCGAGATCGACGTCGAGGCCATCCGCCTGCCGGACGGCCAGCCGCTGAGCGCGGGCAGCCACGGTGCGGCGCATGACGTCGGCGTCGCCGGGCGCGCCGCCCATGTCGCCGATGTCGTCACCCGCGCCCACGTCGGCCAGACGGTGGCTCAGATGGAGAAGACGCTGATCCTCGACACCCTGTCGCACTGCCTCGGCAACCGCACCCATGCGGCCAACATCCTGGGCATCTCGATCCGGACGCTGCGCAACAAGCTGAACGAATACGCCGACGAGGGGACGCAGATCATCGCCCCGCAGTCCGGCGTCGCCGCCGCCGGCTACGCGGCCGCCTGATCATGACCCTCCGTACGGACCGCAGAAGCGTCCTGACCGGCTTCGGGGCGCTGGGCGTGATGGGCTGTTCGCGTCAAGACGCGTCCTTGCCAGCGCCTCCGCCCCGGCCTCCCGTCATCATTCCCAACGAGACCATCGACCTCTCGGCGCTGGAAGCGCGTCACGGCGGCCGCCTCGGCCTGGCCGTCATGGACCTGGAGCGACTCCGTAACCTCGCCTGGCGTCGCGACGAGCGCTTCGTTTACTGCTCGACATTCAAAATGTATCTGGCCGCCGCCACCCTCCTGCGCGTTCAGGCCGGCGATGAACACCTGGACCGGGCGATCCCGGTCACCCAGGCCGACATGGTCAATCACGCGCCCACCACCGGACCGGCCGTCGGCTCGACCCTGACCGTCGAGCAACTGATGGAGGCTACGGTCGGCCTCAGCGACAATCCGGCCGCCAACATCCTGATCCGCGAACTGGGCGGCCTCGAAGCCCTGCGCGCCTTCTACGCGGGCATCGGCGACAGGACCACGCGCGTTGACAGGCTTGAGCCCGAGATGAACCGGCTGGATGGGGACAAGGACACCATCACGCCGGGGCAATCCATGCGGAATCTGCTCCGCCTCCTGACATACGACCAGACCCCGCTCGCGCCCGCATCGAAAGCCCTGTTGCTCCGCTGGATGATCGAGACGCCGACCGGCGCGGGCCGGATCAAGGCCGGCGTACCCGCCGGCTGGACGGTGGCGCACAAGACCGGCACCGGCGGCTACGGCCCGACCAACGACATCGGCGTCCTCTATCCGCCGACGGGCCACCCGATCGTCATCGCGGTCTACTACCACGCCACGCGGACCTCGAGTCCTGACCAGAACGACGCCGTCATCGCCGAGGCCACCCGCTTGGCCCTCGCAGCCCTCGGCCACGGCGCCGCCGCATGACCGATGTCCCCGCCCGGGCCATGATGAAGGACGGCATGGCCGCCCCGACGGGTCGCGAGATCTGGGGCTGGTTCGCGCGCGGCGAGGTCGGCATGGCCGTGGGCGTCATCGGCGTCATCCTGCTGCTGATCCTGCCGATCCCGACCTTCCTGCTGGACGTGCTGCTGGCGCTGTCGCTGGTGTCCAGCGTCCTGATCCTGATGACCGCCGTGATGATGAAGCGGCCGCTGGACTTCGCCATCTTCCCGACCGTCCTGCTGGTCTCGACGCTGTTCCGCCTGGGGCTGAACCTGGCCTCGACCCGGCTGGTGCTGAGCCATGGCCACGAGGGCTCCGACGGGGCCGGTCAGGTGATCCAGGCCTTCGGCGCCCTGATGATGGGCGGCAGCTTCATCATCGGCATCATCATCTTCGCCATCATCCTGGTGGTGAACTTTGTCGTCATCACCAAGGGTTCGACCCGGATCGCCGAGGTCTCGGCCCGCTTCACCCTCGACTCCATGCCCGGCAAGCAGATGGCCATCGACGCCGACCTGTCGTCGGGCCTGATCGACGAGGACACGGCCAAGCGCCGGCGCAAGGAGCTGGAGCAGGAATCGACCTTCTTCGGGGCCATGGACGGCGCCTCGAAATTCGTCCGCGGCGACGCCGTGGCGGGACTGATCATCGTCTTCATCAACGTCATCGGCGGCATATTGATCGGCACGGTCCAGCACGGGCTGTCGATCGGCGAGGCGGCCAACTCCTATGTCTCCCTGACCGTCGGCGACGGCCTGGTGACCCAGGTCCCGGCCATCATCATCTCGATCGCCGCCGGCTTCCTGGTGTCCAAGGCCGGCGTCGAGGGCACGGCCGACAAGGCCCTGGTCGCGCAGCTGGCGACCAACCCCGTCAGCCTGGGCGTGGTCTCGGGGGCTTCGGCCCTGATCGGCCTGATCCCCGGCATGCCCCTGCTGCCGTTCGCGGCCCTGTCGCTGGGGACCGGCATCCTGGCCTGGAGACTGGGCCGGGATCGGCTGAAGCCCAAGCCGAGCGAGGCCCAGATGGCGGCGACCGCCGCGGGCCCGAAGGAAGACGTCGAGGAGCCGATCGGCACCGCCCTCAGCATCGACGAGGTCAAGATCGAGCTCGGCTATTCGCTGCTGTCGCTGATCAACGACCTGGAGGGCCGCCGCCTGACCGACCAGGTCCGCGCCCTGCGCCGCTCGCTGGCCCAGGAATACGGGTTCGTCATGCCGTCGGTGCGCATCCTCGACAACATGCGCCTGGGCACCCAGGGCTACGCCATCCGCATCAAGGAGATGGAGGCCGGCCAGGGCGAGGTGCGCCTGGGCTCGCTGATGGCCATGGATCCCGCCGGCCGTCAGGTCGAACTGCCCGGCGAGCACACCCGCGAACCGGCCTTCGGCCTGCCCGCCACCTGGATCGACGAGAGCCTGCGCGAGGAGGCGACCTTCCGCGGCTACACCATCGTCGATCCGTCAACGGTGCTGACCACCCACCTGACCGAAATCCTCAAGGAGAACATGGCCGACCTGCTCTCCTACGCCGAGGTGCAGAAGCTGCTGAAGGAACTGGGGACCGAAGAGAAGAAGCTGGTCGACGAACTGATCCCCTCGGTGGTCACCGTCACCACCCTGCAACGTGTGCTCCAGACCCTGCTGCGCGAGAAGGTGTCGATCCGCGACCTGGGGGCCATCCTCGAGGGGCTGGCCGAGGCGGCGCCGCACACCAGCTCCGTCACCACCCTGGTCGAACACGTCCGCGGCCGGCTGGCCCGCCAGCTGTGCTGGCAGCACAAGGGCGACGACGGGGCCCTGCCGATCGTGACCCTGTCGCCCGAATGGGAACAGGCCTTCGCCGACGCCTTGGTGGGCCAGGGCGAGGACCGCCAGCTGGCCATGGCGCCCTCGCGGCTGCAGGACTTCATCCGCGCCGTCCGCGACGTGTTCGAACGCGCCGCCATGGCGGGGGAGACGGCGGTGCTGCTGACCGGCCCCCAGATCCGCCCCTATGTCCGCTCGATCATCGAACGCTTCCGCGGCCAGACTGTGGTGATGAGCCAGAACGAGGTCCATCCCCGCGCGCGGCTGCGGACCATCGGGACGGTCTGACTATTGCACCTCGGTCCAGCCGCCGGCCGAGGCCGCGCGGGCGGCGTCATTGGCCGGCCGGGCCACGAGGCCGGACTGGGTGATCCAGACCTCGTACTTCGCCCCGTCGGCCATCGGCATATAGGCGCCGCCGCCGTACAGGGTGTCGACCGCATCGACATAGCGCCTGTATTTTCGCGCTGAGTCCCAGGCGCTGATCCGCCACGGCAGGCCGCCGGGTCCGGCCTCGCCGCCGGCCAGGGGATGGACGCTGCGGGTGGCGTTGATCTCCTGTTCGACCGAGCGGTAGCGGCCGGACAGCCGGTCCAGCCGGTATTGGGCGTCCAGACCCAACATATTGGCCCAGGGCTTCCATTTCAGGACCTGCGCCTCGATCCGCCATTCGTCGCCGTGCAGCGGATACAGATTGCTGACGCCCGGCGCGCTCTCGCCCCGGCCGGGCTGGATGACCATGGCCTCGAAATACTGCGGTCCCAGCTGGCGGGTCTGGATGGTCGCCACCGGCCGCTCATAGGTCAGTCGGGCATAGGTCTGGACGTCCAGCGCCAGCAGGGCCGCGATCGCCGCCGCCGCCATGAAGCCCGCGCCGCCCACGCCCGCCAGAAAGCCGCTGAACACCCGGCCCCGGAACAGGGCCCCCAGCCCGCGGATCAGCAGCACCAGCCCGAGCAGGCCCACGACCGCCGGAACGACCCACCACCACCATACCATTTCGCATGTCCTCGATCCGTGAGAGCATCATTACCCCAAATCGAACCAACAGCGAGGGTTTCTCCCCCCGCGCGACTGGACAGGGCGAAACGCCCCGCTAATGCTCCCGCCCGATGATTTTGGCGCTCCGACCCACGCTTCAGGCCTTTGGTCAGTTCGTCCGCTCGCGGACGCTGGGCCGACGGGTGGCCGGGATGCTGGCGCTGGCCATCGTGCTGATGCTGGCCCTCAATCTGGGCGTCTTCGTCCTGATCCAGCGCACCGCGGACTTCAACGACACGGTCGAGGAGGCGCAGCAGATCCGTCTGCTCGCGCGCCAGACCCTCACCCGGCTGGTCGACGCCGAGACCGGCCAGCGCGGCTTCATGCTGACCGCCCGCTCCGAATATCTGACCATCCACTATGAGGCGGTTCGGGACCTGCCGGGCCTGCTGGACCAACTGGAGGCCGCAACCGCCGGCGATCCCGACCTTGCGCCGCGGGTGGAGCGCCTCCGGGCCCTGTCAGACGAGCGGCTGGTCGTCATGGAGCGGACCATCGCCCAGGCACGGACCGGCCGGATCGGCGAGGCCGTCGCGATGATCCGCAGCGGCCAGGGCAAGCGGCTGATGGACGCCATGCGGGTCGAGATCGCCGCCATCGACGAGATCCAGGCAACGCGGCTGCAGTTCCGCACCCGGCAGTCGGAATGGGCCGGCTATGTCACGGTCCTGGCCAACGCCCTCGGCGCCGTCATGATCCTGGTGCTGGCCGGGGCCAGCGCCTGGCTGATCCGACGCTACATCTTCGAGATCCAGGCCGCGCGCGACGCCCTCGACCGGCTGAACGCCGGCCTCGAGGCCCAGGTGCGCGAGCGCACCGCCGCCCTGACCAGCGCCAATGAGGAGATCCAGCGCTTCGCCTATATCGTCAGCCACGATCTGCGCGCGCCCCTGGTGAATGTGATGGGTTACACCGCCGAGCTGGAACAGGCCGGACGGATCATCGACCGGCAGATGACGGCGGTCGAGACCAAGGCCCCGAAACTGGTCGAGCAGGACGCCCTGACGGCCGTGCGCGACGACGTGCCCGAGGCCATCGGCTTCATCCGCGCCTCGACCGAGAAGATGGACCGGCTGATCAACGCCATCCTGAAGCTGTCGCGCGAGGGGCGCCGCAACCTGACCCCCGAACACCTGGACATGACCGCCATGGTCAGCCGCATCGCCGACAGCGTCCGCCATCAGACGCAGTCCGCCGGGGCCGAGATCGTCGTTGAGCCCCTGCCGGAACTGGAGAGCGACCGGCTGTCGGTCGAACAGATCTTCGGCAACCTGATCGACAACGCGGTCAAATACCTGGATCCGGCGCGGCCAGGGCGGATCGTGGTCAGCGGCGCCCCGACCCCGGGCGGCTGGATCATCTATCGCATCGCCGACAACGGCCGCGGCGTCTCGGAACGCGACCACGAGCGGATCTTCGAACTGTTCCGCCGCGCGGGTCGCCAGGATCGCCCCGGCGAGGGTCTGGGACTGGCCTTCGTGCGCAACAGCGTTCGCCGTCTGGGGGGCGATATCACCGTCGAGTCAGAGCTTGGTAAGGGCTCGACATTCATCCTGAAATTCCCCACACGCCTTATCCTGCCGGACGCCGGAGACTTCGTATGAGCCATGCCGTCAAGATTGTGATGGTCGAGGATGACCTCGGCCACGCCAAGCTGATCGAAAAGAACATCAGACGCGCGAACATCTCGAACGCGATCGCCCATTTCGCCGACGGCAGCTCCGCCATGGATTATCTGTTCAGCGAGGAAGTGCGTCTGAACGGCCCCATGCTGATCCTGCTGGACCTCAACCTGCCGGACATGTCGGGCACCGACATCCTGGTGCGGGTCAAGGCTGACGAGCGGCTGCGGCGGGCGCCCGTCGTGATCCTGACCACGACCGACGACAAGCAGGAAATCCAGCGCTGCTACGACCTAGGCTGCAATGTCTACATCACCAAGCCGGTCGATTATGAGAGCTTCGCCGACGCCATCCGCCAGCTGGGTCTGTTCCTGTCGGTGATGCAGGCTCCGGAGATCGAGTGAGCGCAGCAGTGGGCCCCCAAGCCGAGGCCATCCGCCTGCTCTATATCGACGATGACCGCGGCCTGTCGCGGCTGGTCGAGAAGGAGCTGGGGCGTCACGGCTATGCGGTGACCTGCGCGCCGGACGGCGAGGCCGGGCTGGAGATTCTGGCCGCCTCGACGGACGATTTCGACGTCGTTGCCCTTGATCACTACATGCCGGGGCGCGAGGGGCTCGATATCCTGCCCGACATCATCGCCCTGCCGAACCCGCCGCCGGTGGTCTATGTCACCGGGGCCCAGGAGGGACGGATCGCCGTGGCCGCCCTGCGCGCCGGCGCCGCGGACTATGTCATCAAGGACGTGTCCGAGGACTTCACCGCCCTGCTGCGCAACGCCCTGGAGGACGCCCTCCACCGCCGCCGGCTGCAGCGGGAACACGACGCGGCCCAGGAAGAGGTCCGCCGCGCCCGCGACCGCGCCGAGGCCATGCTGCGCGAGGTCAACCATCGCGTCGGCAATTCGCTGCAGCTGGTGTCCAGCTTCATGTCCCTGCAGCTCCGGCATCTGACCGATGAGGGAGCCCGCGCCGCGCTCAAGGAATCCCAGGCGCGGATCGAGGCGGTCGCCCATGTCCACCGCCGGCTCTACACCTCGGGCGACATGTCCTCGGTGGCGATGGATGAATATCTCGAGGGCCTGATCGACGAACTGTCCAAATCCCTGTGCTCCCACAAGGACGGCTGTTCGATCCATCTGGAGGTCAAGCCCATGCGGGTCTCGACCGACCAGGCCGTGTCCCTGGGCGTGGTCGTGACCGAGCTCGTCACCAATGCGGTGAAATACGCCTATGAGCCGGGCGCGCCCGGGCAGATCCGCGTCAGCCTGGCCCAGGACTCCAACGGTCGCGCCATACTGACGGTCGAGGACGACGGACCGGGCCTGGGCGACGGCGCGGTCAAGGGCACGGGACTGGGCGGCCGGATCATCTCGGCCATGGCCTCCGGCCTGCGGTCGAACGTCGAGATCGACAAGGCGCACAAGGGCGTGCGCGCCCGCCTGGCCTTCGATCTTTGAGCATGGCCGCCCCGCTCCAGTTCGGAACCGCCGAAGCCGGACTGGACTACCAGCCGCGCCCCACCGCCTTCGGCCTGGTCATTCACGAGGGCCGGCTCGCCTGCGTCCGAGTCGATCGAGGCGAGGGCAGCTATTTCGATCTGCCCGGCGGGGCGCTCGACGGCGACGAGAGCGAGGCCGAGGCCCTGGTCCGGGAGTTCGTCGAGGAGACCGGCATGAGCGTCCGGCCCCTCGCGCGCATCGCCGAGGCGGGCCAGTATTTCCGCAAGTCGGACGGCGAGCCGTTCAACAACCTCGGCGGCTTCTGGATCGCCGAGCGCCTGTCGCTGGATCCCGCCGCCAAGGTCGAGGCCGATCATGAACTGGTCTGGCTGGAGCCCGGGCAGGCGATCACGGACCTGCGCCACGACGCCCACGCCTGGGCGGTCGCCGCCTGGCTCAGGCGCGATTGACGCAGGGACGGAACACGCCTCGGCGCGACCCGTTATCCTTGCCTGAGGCGCCGCGCCCCGACGGCGCCCGAGCACAGGATTGACCATGGCAGATCATGACCGCATCGAAGGCGCCGCCAAGAACCTCGGCGGCAAGGCCAAAGAAGCCGCCGGCAAGGTGACCGGCGATGAAAAACTGAAAGCCGAAGGCCAGGCGGACCAAGTGTCCGGCAAGGTCCAGAACGCCGTCGGCGGCGTGAAGGACACAATGCGCGGCGACAAGTAGCGCCATCGCCTGAGAACCACCAACGCCGCGCCCCTCCCCGGGCGCGGCGTTGTCGTGTCAGCGAGGCGTTAGCGCCTGGCAGCGGGCGATCCATGCCGCCTGGCTCTCATAACTGGCGGGACGGTCGCAGGGTTGCGCCGGCGCGGCCGGTAGGGCCGACTCCCGCAGCCGGTCCAGTGCGTCGAGGGCGGCATCCTCCTCGCCGCAGACCCGCGACACTGAACCGCCGAAGCCTTCCTCCGCGCGGCGCATCACCATCCGGCAGCGCGGCGCCGCGGTCGCCGCGCGGGGAGCCGCGGCGGGCGGTTCGGCGGCCAGGCTGGCCCGGGCCATCGCCAGCCGGTTGCGCGCCTGCCGCCGACAGGCCGCGTCACCGTCGTTTCCGCACTGGAGGGTCTCCCAGCGCGCCGGATCAGTGAAGGCCCAGCCGGGCACGCCTCCATGATCGGCCGCCGCCGCGGCGCGGGGCGTCCGGCTGTAGCCGCCCTCGCCGGGGGCAGTCTGGCCCAGACCGGCCTGGGTCAGGATATCCCAGGAATTGGCGTCGTCCTCTTCCGCCGTCGCCGCCTCGGTCGGTAGCACGGGGGCGATGCGGCCGTCGGGCATCGGGCAGTCGGGCGACCGGACCGGCCGCCCGCCGAAGGTGCAGCGCGGGCCGGGGTCCGCCGCCGTCGCCGGCCTCTCCTGAGCCGCGTCGGGCGCGGGGGCCGTCCGGAGCGGCCCGTCCTGGATGAGGGCCAGCAGAAGCAGTGCGACGATCATCGCGGCCTCATCACGCTTTCCAGGGCGCTGGCGGCGGCGCCGGAGCGGTCGTCGCCGCAGATCAGGACGGCCGAGGACGAGGACCCGGCCTCGTCGCGATGGCTGTCCTGCCGGGTCCGGCAGCGACCGCCGAAGGCCGTGCCGGTCCGCGGCGCCGGGTCGTCGGCGCCCGAGGCGACCACCGTGGCCAGCGGACGCGGGGTGAAGCTCGGCAGGCGGGTTCGAAGGGCCTCGCCGACGCGGTGTTCACAGGCGTCCAGGCTCTCGCTCGACCGACGCACCAGCGGACTGCAGTGGGACAGGACGAAGCCGTAGGGATCCCGCACGGCGGAGTCGGGAATGTCGAGCGGTGGATCGGCGGCCGGCGCCTGCTGGATCGCCAGCGCCATCATCGTCATCAGCAGCATCGCCCGCCCTCCCTGCGTCCAGAAGCGCACGGACGAGGGCGACCATCACCTTTCGGGACCTGACGGCCGGCGTCAGGCGGGCCGGCTCAGTCCCGGCCGCCCAGCCGGATGCGCAGGCCCTCATCCTCGTCGTCGGCGACGGAGCCGGCGGGACGGCAGTCCTCGGTCCAGGCCACGCCGCCCTCGGGCCGGGCGCGGGGCCGGCTCTCGCAGCGCCGCTCTTCCAGCACCGCCGTCGGCCGGTCCGGGCGCGAGGGCGCGCCGCACTGCAGGGCGTAACGGTCGCCGGCCGCCTCCTGTCGGCAGTTTTCGGCTGCATCGCCGGGGGCGAGACCCGCGGGCAGGCCGGCGCCCAGATGGGCGGCCAGGCTCTGGCGGATCCGCTGCTGGCAGGCCTCCAGGGTTTCGGACGCCTTGCGGATCAGGGGGCTGCACTCGGCCCGTTCATAGCCGTAAGGATCGGCGCGGGCGTAGTCGGGCAGGGGGGGCAGATCGGCGGCCGCCGGGGCCTCAGCCGGCGGCGGCGGCGGCGCGGGCGACGCCCAGACGACCTGGCCGCCTGCGGCCTGCTGCAGGGCGACGGCGAAGACGATGGCGAGCATGACGAACCCTCCCGATGGGACCGGGACCTGTCATAGCCTATTTGGCCAGCGCCCGCATCGCCCTCTCAAGCCCTTCCAGCGTCAGCGGATACATCCGTTCGTCCGCCAGTTCGCGCACCATGCCGACCGAGGCGGAATAGTTCCAGTAGCGTTCAGGCGAGGGATTCAGCCAGGCCACCTTGTCCCACTGCCGGGTCGCCCGCTTCATCCAGACGGCGCCCGCCTCCTCGTTCCAGTGCTCGACCGAGCCGCCGGGCATGGTCACCTCATAGGGGCTCATGGTGGCGTCGCCGACGAAGATGGCGCGCCAGTCGGCGGGGTATTTGTTCAGCACCTCCCAGGTCGGGATCTTCTCGGTGTGCCGACGCCGGTTGTCCTTCCACACGCCTTCGTAGAGGCAGTTGTGGAAGTAGAAGAATTCCAGGTGCTTGAACTCGGTCTTCGCGGCCGAGAACAACTCCTCGCACATCTTCACATGGGCATCCATCGACCCCCCGATGTCGAGGAACAGCAGCACCTTGATGGTGTTGCGCCGCTCGGCCCGCATGTGGATGTCCAGCCAGCCCTGACGCGCCGTGCCGTCGATGGTGGCGTCCATGTCCAGCTCGTCCGGCGCCCCCTGCCGCGCGAACCGGCGCAGGCGGCGCAGGGCGACCTTGATGTTGCGCGTCCCCAGCTCGACCTGGTCGTCGAGGTTCCGGTACTCGCGCTTTTCCCAGACCTTGACCGCGCGGCCGTGTTTGCCCGGGCCGCCGACGCGGACCCCCTCGGGATTGTAGCCGCCATGACCGAACGGGCTGGTCCCGCCGGTGCCGATCCATTTGCTGCCGCCCTCGTGCCGGCCCTTCTGCTCCTCGAGCCGCTGCTTCAGCGTCTCCATCAGCTTTTCGAACCCGCCCAGGGCCTCGATCTCGGCCTTCTCCTCGTCGGTGAGGAATTTCTCGTTCAGCAGTTTCAGCCAGTCCTCGGGCACGTCCAGCGACGGTTCGTCGCCCGCCCCGACCGTCTCGATCCCGGCGAACACCTTGCCGAACACCTGGTCGAACCGGTCGTAATGCTTCTCGTCCTTGACCAGCACGGCGCGGGACAGATGGTAGAAGTCATCGACCCGGCGGCCGGCCACGTCCTTGTCCATGGCCTCCATCAGATGGAGCCATTCCTTGACCGAGACGGGCACGCGCGCGTCGCGGAGGGCGGTGAAGAAGGGGAGGAGCATCAGTTCGCTTCCAACTCGGCGCGCAACGCGCCGAGGATGGTGCGTAGTGCGTCGGCATCGTCTATCGCCAGCCCGAAAATCGTCATGCGATCAATGAACTGATACCCATGCGCGATCCGGTTGCGCAACGAGATGATCCTCGGCCACGGGGCGTCTCCCGCCCGCATCCTGGCTCCATCGCTCAGTTGATTGGCGCATTCGCCGACGACCAGAAAATTCAGCGCGCCGGCATCCTGCACCAGCGTGCTCGCCAGAAACTGATCGGCGGTCACCTCGGCCGTATAGCGTGCGACCTTTTCCAGCGCTTCGATCATGACGTCCAACAACGCCAGATCGTCATCCCGTTCAGACAGCAATGGCATAGCTTTCGGCGTGCAGCCGAACGCGCGGGGTCATGGCCCGGGCGGTGCCCATTTCCACCTTGGCGCCCAAAGCCCTCGAAAGGTCTTCCTCGATGCCGAAAAACCTGAAGCCAAGCGGTCGGGTCATCTCCACCAGCAGGTCCACATCGCTGTCCGGTCCCGCCTCGTCCCTCGCATAGCTGCCGAACAGGCGCACATTGACGATGCCCTGCTCTTCCAGCCAGGGCTTCAGGTCGCGCAGCTTGGTCAGCAGTTCGTCGCGGGTCATGGCCGCACCATAACGCGCCGACGGCCTAAGCGGAAACGTCCAGCCGGCCGATCAACTGCTCCGCATCCGCCGGGGCCGCGCTTTTGATGTCGTTGTCGAAATAGACGAAGACGTCCCGGTCCTCGCGCCAGCCGCGGATCGCCTTCGCCCAGTCCTTCAGCGCCGCCGCGCCGTAACGGCCGTGATAGTCGCCGCCCGGCCCGTGCCCCCGCAGATAGATGAAGTCCGCCGTCGGCTCCCACGGCGCCGGGGCATGGTGGTGGTCGGAGATGCACAGGGCCACATTGCGTCGCCGCAGCCTGTCCAGCACCTCATCGGCGTACCAGCCCGGATGGCGGAACTCGATGCTGTAGCGGTAGCCTTCGGGCAGGGCGTCGAGGAAGGTCTGCAGCCGTTCGTCGTTGCGATGCAGGTTGGGCGGCAGCTGGAACAGGATCGGCCCCAGCTTGTCGCCGAGCCCGGCCATCCGCTCGAACATATAGGCCAGCGACCCGTCCGGGTCCTTCAGCTTCTTGTTGTGAGTCAGGAAGCGCGAAGCCTTCCAGGCGAAGAGGAAGTCGGCCGGCGTCTGCTCGCGCCACGCCGCCACGGCCTGATCCGTCGGCATGCGATAGAAGCTGGCGTTGATCTCCAGCGTCGGGAATCGGCGTGAGATGTAGTCCAGCCGCCCGGCGGCCTTCACGTCCTCCGGGTAGAAGGGTCCGTTCCAGTCCTTGTAGGCCCAGCCGGAGGTGCCGATCCTGACGTCTTTCATGGCACGCCAACCGCCTCGCGAAGGCGGGGTTCCCTCTACCCCCGCCGCAGGATGAACTCGTCATCCAGCCAGTCGCCAACCGGATACTGATACTCGCCCGCCTTCTCGAACCCATAGGCCGCATACAGCCTCTGGGCCTTCACATTCCCGCTCCAGACGCCGATCCACAGCGGCCCGTCGGAGTGCGCCTCCATCCACTCCAGCGCCACCGCCAGCAGCTTCGTCCCAAGGCCCAGCCCCTGCGCCGCCTTCGCCACATACAACCGCCGCAGCTCCGCATGGCTCGGCCGCCCGTCCGGATGGGGCAGGGTGTTGGGCCCCGTGTTGGCGAAGGCCAGCAGATCGCCGTCGCGCTCGGCCACCCACCAGGCCGCGCCCGGCTCATCCAGCCTGGCGCGGATGGCCTCGGGACTGAAGCTGGCGTCGAGGAAGGCCGCCAGATCATCGGCGGGATAGGGGATGGCGAACCCCTCCACGAAGGTTGCGAGAAAGGTCTGCCGCCCCAGGGCGCCCAGGGCGGCGGCGTCGGCTTCACGGGCGGGGCGGATCACGGGCTCGGTCATGTCCGGCGATTAGGACCTCGATCGGGACGCGACAACCCCGCCGCCCGGTTCTATTCTTCGCCCGATGAGCGTCCCCCTCTTCACCCATCCGGACATGGTCGACCACCGCCCCGGTCCCGGTCATCCCGAGCGGCCGGAACGGCTGCAGGCTGTGATCGAGGCGCTGGACGCCGCCGGACTGTCGGGCGACCGGCGGGCGGCGACCGAGGCCGCCATCGCCGATCTGGAACGTCTGCACCCGGTCGATTACGTCGCCCGCATCCTGACCGCCTCGCCCGCCTCCGGCCTGAACGCCCTCGACGCCGACACCGTCCTGTCGCCGGGCAGCGTCCGCGCCGCCCGCCTGGCCGCCGGGGCGGTGGTCGACGCCGTCCGCGCCGTCGCCCGGGGCGAGACCGCCCGCGCCTTCGCCGCCGTGCGCCCGCCGGGCCACCACGCCGAGCCCGACCGCAGCATGGGCTTCTGCCTGTTCTCCAACGTCGCCGTCGCCGCCCGCGTCGCCCAGGCCGAGGGGATGGCGCGCGTCGCCGTCATCGATTTCGACGTCCACCACGGCAACGGCACCCAGGCGGCGTTCGAGAACGACGCCAGCCTGTTCCTCGGCTCGATCCACCAGATGCCCCTCTATCCGGGCACCGGCGCGGCGTCCGAGACCGGCGTCGGCAACATCGTCAACGCCCCCGTCGGGCCCCATGCGGCACGCGAGGCCTGGCGCGGGACCTTCTCCGGCGGGCTGATGCCGGCGCTGCAGGCCTTCGCGCCCGACCTGATTCTGATTTCAGCGGGATTCGACGCCCACCGCCGCGATCCGCTGGCGCATCAGAGCCTTGAGGCCGAGGATTTCGCCTGGGCCACCCGCGCCGTGCTCGAGGTCGCGCGGTCGTGCTGCGCCGGCAAGGTTGTGTCCTCGCTCGAGGGCGGTTACGACCTAGAAGGACTGGGCCGTTCCGCGGTCGCTCACGTTCAGGCCCTGGGGGAGGAATAAGGACGATTCGCCAACGGCTTATCCTCCGCAAATCATGCCCGCCTCCGCCAGAGACTCACTGATGGACGACCCTTCGGCGCCGCTGCAGACCGAGTCCGCGCCGTCCCGCGCCGCCCTGGTCTCGGTTCGCCCCGGCGCCATCACCCTGGCCCGCCACGGCGAGCCGGCCCTGTCGCGCAAATGCTATCTGACCTCCGACCAGTACCGCGACTGGTGGGCCAAATACGAGATCGGCGGCCTGCGGGCCGGCCAGACCCCGCCGCCCGAGCTTCTGGCCACGGCTGAGGGCGCGGGCGCCATCTACGCCTCGACCCGCCCGCGCGCCCAGGAAACCGCCGCCGCCATCGCCGCCGGCCGCGAGGTGATGTCGGACGCCCTGTTCATCGAGGCGCCCCTGCCGCCGCCGCATTTCCCCAACTGGTTCAAGCTGCCGCCCAAATACTGGGGCGCCGTGGCCCGGTTCTGGTGGCACGCCTTCAACCATCACGAGGGCCAGGAAACCCGCCGTCAGGCCGAATGCCGCGCCGAAAAGGCGGCCCAGGCCCTGATCGCCCGCGCCGAGAGCGGTCAGGACGTGCTGGTCCTGGCCCACGGCTATTTCAACCACATGGTCGGCCGCCGCCTGCGCGCTGACGGCTGGGACCTGGTCCACAACCAGGGCTTCAAATACTGGTCCCAGCGGCGCTACGAGAAGCGCTGACGGCAAGGAGACGGCGATGATCCGACGGTCCCTGCTCGCCCTCTGCCTCGCCGCCGCGATGTCGACGCCCGCCCTCGCCCAGGACGCACCGCCGGCGCCCGCCGCCGTGCGGGTGGTCATCGAGACCGCCGCCGGGACGATCCTCGTCGAGACCGATCCGCGGGCGCCGATCACCGCCGCCAACTTCCTGCGCTATGTCGACGAGGGCCGGTTCGACGGGACCGACTTCTATCGCGGCATGGAGCTGGCCGCCGGCTCCGGCGTAGTCCAGGGCGGGACCGCCAACGCTCCCGACCGAATCCTGCCGCCCATCGCCCATGAGCCGACCAGCCAGACCGGCCTGCGCCACGTCGACGGCGCCCTGTCCATGGCGCGGTTCGATCCCGGCACAGCCGACGGCGACTTCTTCATCATCGTCGGCAATCTGCCGGGCTTCGACGCCGGCCGGGCCGCGCCGGACGACCCCGGCTTCGCCGTCTTCGGCCGGGTGGTCGAGGGGATGGACGTGGTCCGCGCCATCCTCGTCGCGCCCAAATCCCCGACCGAGGGCGAGGGCTTCATGCGCGGCCAGATGCTGGACCCCCGCGTCCGCATCGTCTCGGCCCGCCGCGTCGCGCCCTAGGGAAAGTCGGCTCCCCGCTTGAGGCCCGCCTCCCGCCCCTCTAGGGTCGCGCCCGATGACCGATACAGCCCCCATCCCCGCCGAGATGAGCTTCGAGGACGCCCTGCAGCGTCTCGAGGCCATCGTCTCCAAACTCGAGTCCGGCCAGGCACCGCTGGAGGAGTCCATCGCCCTGTATGAGGAGGGCGCGCGGCTGAAGGCGCACTGCGAGGCCCGGCTCAAGGCCGCCCAGCTGCGCGTCGAGAAGATCGTGGTCGGCCCCGACGGCCAGGCCCGGGGCGTCGAACCGGCCGGTTTCGACTGATGCCGCCGCCCGCCGCGCCCATCGCCTTCGACGACTTCATGAAGGTCGATGTCCGCGTCGGACAGGTGGTCGCCGTCGACCCCTTCCCCGAGGCCCGCAAGCCGGCGTGGAAGCTGACCATCGACTTCGGTCCCGACATCGGGGTGAAGCGGTCCTCGGCCCAGATCACCGTCCATTACACACGCGACCAGCTGCTGGGCCGCAAGGTCGCCGCCGTGGTCAACTTCCCGCCGCGCCAGATCGGACCCTTCATGTCCGAGGTCCTGACCCTGGGCTTCCCCGACGCGGCCGGAGAGGTCGTGCTGGTCGGCGTCGACCGCGAGGTTCCTGTGGGCGGGAGGCTGTTCTGACCCACGTTCTCGCCGCCAACTCGCCCGAGCAGGGCGTCATCGACCGGGTGGCGGAGATCGCCGACCTGGTCACCGTCGCCCTCGACGAGTTGCTGCCGCGCGCCGACGGCCCCGAATCGCGCCTGACCGAGGCCATGCGCTACGCCGCCCTCGGTCCGGGCAAGCGGCTGCGGCCCTTCTTCGCCCTGGAGGCCGCCAATCTGTTCAATATCGAGGAACGGCCGGTGCTGCGCGCCGCCTGCGCCCTCGAATGCGTCCACGCCTACAGCCTGGTCCACGACGACCTGCCCTGTATGGACGACGACGACATGCGCCGCGGCCGCCCGACGGTGCACAAGGCCTATGACGAGGCCACCGCCGTCCTCGCCGGCGACGCCCTGCAGACCGCGGCCTTCGACATCCTGCTGCATGAGGACACCCACGACGATCCCGCCGTGCGCTGCGAACTGGCCGCCCGGCTGTCCCTGGCCAGCGGCGCGCGCGGCATGGCCGGGGGGCAGATGATCGACCTGCTGGGCGTGCGCGACGATTTGGGCGGCGTCGCCCGGATGCAGCGGCTCAAGACCGGGGCCCTGTTCACCTATGCCTTCGAGATTCCCCTGATCATCGCCGGCGCCCGCGACGCCCACCGCCAGGCCCTGACCAGCTTCGCCCACGACATCGGCCTGGCCTATCAGATCGTCGACGACCTGCTGGACGTCGAGGGCGACGAGGACCTGCTGGGCAAGGCGGCGGGCGGCAAGGACGCGGCCCGCGGCAAGACCAATTTCGTCACCTTGCTGGGGGTGGAGGCGGCGCGGCATCGCGTCGCGCACCTGGCCGATCAGGCCCGCGCCCATCTCGACCTGTTCGGCCCGGACGCCGATATCCTCAAGGCCAGTGTGGACTACGTGCTGCAGCGCCGGTCCTGAGCGCGCCGGGGCGTGCATCGCCCCTGCACCGAATTTTCAGATCGCGTCGATCCGCACGGCAGCGAAATGCGCTACACCGTGTTGGAAGACCAAAGGCTTAGGTACGAACCCCCGCATGCCAGACACTCCGCTTCTCGACCAGGTCCATCTCCCCGCCGACACCCGGGGTTTCGACATCCCCCAGCTGCGCCAGCTGGCGGACGAGCTGCGGGCCGAGACGATCGACGCGGTATCGGTCACCGGCGGCCACCTGGGGGCCGGCCTCGGCGTGGTCGAGCTGACCGTCGCCCTGCACCATGTGTTCGAGACGCCCAAGGACATCCTGATCTGGGACGTCGGCCACCAGTGCTATCCGCACAAGATCCTGACCGGGCGCCGCGACCGCATCCGCACCCTGCGCATGCCGGGCGGCCTGTCGGGCTTCACCAAGCGGTCGGAGAGCGAATACGACCCCTTCGGCGCCGCCCACGCCTCGACCTCGATCAGCGCCGCCCTCGGCTTCTGCGCCGCCCGCGACCAGAAGGGCGGGACCAACAAGGTCGTGGCCGTGATCGGCGACGGCTCCATGTCGGCCGGCATGGCCTATGAGGCCATGAACAACGCCGCCGAGACGACCAAACAGCTGGTCGTCATTCTCAACGACAACGACATGTCGATCGCCCCGCCGGTCGGCGGGATGAGCGCCTATCTGGCCAAACAGGTCTCGGGCGGTGCCTATCGCAATTTCCGCCGCCTCGGCAAGTCGGTGGCCGAACACCTGCCGCGCCCGTTCCGCAACGCCGCGCGCAAGGCCGAGGAATACGCCCGCGGCATGATCGTCGGCGGCACCTTCTTCGAGGAGCTGGGCTTCTACTACATCGGCCCGGTCGACGGGCACGACATGGACAACCTCGTCCCCATCCTCGAGAACGCCGCCGCCATCACCGACCGGCCGGTGGTGGTCCACGTCGTGACGCAGAAGGGCAAGGGCTACGCCCCGGCCGAGAGCAGCGCCGACAAGCTGCACGCCGTGGTGAAGTTCGACGTGGTCTCCGGCAAACAGTCGAAATCGGTCTCCAACGCCCCCAGCTACACCAAGGTGTTCGGAACCGAGCTGATCAAGCGGGCGAAGCTGGATCCGACCATCGTCGCCATCACCGCCGCCATGCCCTCGGGCACCGGTCTGGACCTGTTCGGGCAGGCCTTCCCCGAACGCACCTATGACGTCGGCATCGCCGAACAGCACGCCGTCACCTTCGCCGCCGGCCTGGCGGCCGACGGGATGAAGCCGGTCTGCGCCATCTATTCGACCTTCCTCCAGCGCGGCTATGACCAGGTCGTCCACGACGTGGCCATCCAGAAGCTGCCGGTGCGCTTCGCCATGGACCGCGCGGGCCTGGTCGGCGCCGACGGGGCCACCCACGCGGGCAGTTTCGACATCGGCTTCATGGGCGCCCTGCCGGGTATGGTGCTGATGGCCGCGGCCGACGAGGCCGATCTGGCCGCCATGATCGCCACCAGCCTCGAGATCGACGACCGCCCCTCGGCCTTCCGCTATCCACGCGGCGACGGCGTGGGGGTCGAGATTCCCGAACTGGCCGCCCCGCTGGAGATCGGCGAGGGACGCATCGTTCGGGAGGGGACCACCGTCGCCATCCTGTCGCTGGGCACCCGCTTGCAGGAATCGCTCAAGGCCGCCGACGTCCTGGCCGCGCGCGGCGTCTCGGCCACGGTCGCCGACGCCCGCTTCGCCAAGCCGCTGGACGCCGACCTGATCCTGCGTCTGGCCCGCGAGCACGAATGCCTGATCACGGTGGAGGAGGGGGCCATGGGCGGCTTCGGCGCCTTCGTGCTCCAGCTACTGGCCGAAAAGGGCGCCCTGGACGCCGGGCTGAAGATCCGCACCCTGCAGCTGCCCGACGTCTTCCAGGACCAGGACAATCCCGCCGCCATGTATGCGACCGCCGGTCTCAACGCCGAACATATCGCGGCGGCCGCCCTGCAGGCCCTCGGCGTGGAGGCGAGCCGCGCAGTTCGGGCCTGACGACGCCGGGCGAGGCCGGGCCCGGATTCCGCCGTCTCGCCAGCGACCGTTCGCCACGCCCGCCGATTCGCGAAACAAATATGCGGAAAATCAACGGCCTAAAGCACGTCCACACCGCCTTGACCTGCCGGGGTCGCGCCTATAGGTTCCGCGCCGAATTCAGACCCCCTCCGACATCCGTGCCGGAGTGCTGAGGCCGCCATGTCCCTGCCACCGGAATCGCGCGAAGAGGCGATCGCTCGTCTCAACAGAAGCGCATCTGATCTGGAGGCGCGCTCCGCTCCGCCGCTCTCTCACGAGGCTGCGGGTCAGGCGGCGGCGGGTCAGGCGTGGAGGATCATCGCCGACCTGTTCGGCGGCGTCTTCGTGGGCCTGGCGATCGGGGCCATTCTGGACCGGTTCGCCGGGACGGGACCCTGGGGAATGATCGGCGGCGTCCTTCTGGGCTTCGCTGTTTCGGTATTCATGGCCTGGCGGACGGCGCAACGCCTGATGGCCGAGGCGAAAGCATCTGGGGTGGAGCCGAAGTCGGTTCCGTTCGACGACGACGAAGAAGACTAAGGGACACAGGGCTCGATGGCCGATCCGCTACACCAGTTCCAGATTCAGCCCCTGACCCCGTCGGTCGAGGTGACGATGCCGCTCATCGGGCAGCAGACGCTCGCCTTCACCAATTCGCATCTGGCGATGACCGTGGCCTTCGGCATGGTGGTGCTGTTCCTGACGCTGGTGACCTCGGGCGCCAAGGTCGTTCCCGGCCGCACCCAGGCCGCGGGCGAGACCCTGTTCGGCATGATCGACGGCCTGGTCGATTCGATCATCGGCCACGACGGCCGCAAACTCTTCCCGTTCGTCTTCACCATCTTCACCTTCATCCTCGCGATGAACGTGCTCGGCCTGTTCCTCAGCTTCACCGCCACCTCGCAGATCGCGGTCACCGCGACTTTCGGGATCATCACCATCCTGATGGTTCTGGCGATCGGCTTCGGCAAGCACGGGCTGAAATTCTTCAGCCTGTTCGTGCCCTCGGGCGTGCCGTGGCCGGTGCTGCCGTTCGTCGTGATCATCGAGTTCGTGTCCTTCCTGCTGCGCCCCGTCACCCTGACCCTTCGTCTGTTCGGCAACATGATGGGCGGCCACGTGGCGCTGAAGGTCTTCGCCGGCTTCGTCGTCGTCGCCGTCAGCGGCGCCATCGGCTGGCTGGGCGTGCCGGTCCTGGTCCTGTCGCTGGGCATGACCATCGGCCTGACCGCCCTCGAGTTCCTCGTGGCCTTCCTCCAGGCCTTCGTTTTCGCTGTTCTGACCACGATCTATCTCAATGACGTGGTCAACCTGGGCCATGGCCACTAGGGCCAGGACCAGTTTCGTCTCCAACCAACCCACCAAACAGGACTAAAGACCATGGAAGCAGAAGCCGCCAAGCTCATCGGCGCCGGCCTCGCAATGACCGGCATGATCGGCGCCGGCATCGGCGTCGGCAACATCTTCGGCTCGTTCCTGACGGGCGCCCTGCGCAACCCGTCGGCCGCCGGCTCGCAGATCGGCAACCTGTTCGTGGGCGCGGCTCTGGCCGAAGCCCTGGGCATCCTGTCGTTCGTGCTCGGCATCCTGCTGTACTCGGCCTGATTTCGTCGGACCGACCGCGGCGCGGCCTGCCTTCCGGCGGACCGCGCCGTGGTCGGTTGATGCATCGACCGTAGATCCAGCCCCAACTCCGTCCCGGGTCGTCTGACCCGGTCCGCGACAGGGGCCAGCGTTAAAACCAGGCGACAGATGACCACCACCGTCCAGCCCGTACTGCCCGCCGATGCGACCGCCCCGGTCGCGATCGAGGACACGCACGCCACGACCGAGGCCGCCCACGGCGGCGAACACGAATCCGGCGGCCTGCCGCAGTTCGAGTTCCAGCACTGGTTCGGGCAGATCGTCTATCTGATCTTCCTGTTCGCCATCCTGTATTTCCTGATCGCCAAGGTCTTCGCCCCGCGCCTGCGCCGGGTGTTCGACGAGCGCGAACAGACCATCGCGACCGCCGTCGCGACGGCCCGCCAGGTGCAGGCCGAGGCCGCCGACCAGGCCGTGGCGGCCAAGGCCGAGGTCGAGGCCGCCCGCGCCTCTTCGCGCGCCACCGCCGCCGCCGCCAAGGCCCGGGTGACCGATGAGGCCAACGCCCGCGCCGCCGCCGAGGAAGCCGTCGTCAACGCCCGGATCGCCGAGGCCGAGACCGCGATCGGCAAGACCCGCGACGCCGCCATGACCAATGTCGGGGCCATCGCCTCGGACGCCGCCGCCGCCATCGTCGAGCGCCTGACCGGCAAGGCCCCCACGGCCGCCGAGACCGCCGCCGTCAAGGGAGCCGCCTGACATGAACATGTTCTTCGAAGAGGGCTTCTTCAGCCTTGAGAGCGCCGAGCTGTGGGTCGGCGTCGGCCTGGTGGCCTTCCTGGCCATCTGCCTGTTCGTCGGCGCCTTCAAGCTGATCGGCGCCCAGCTGGACGCCAAGGCGGCCAAGATCCAGTCCGAGCTCGACGAGGCCGCCCGCCTGCGCGCCGAGGCCGAGGCCCTGCTGGCCCAGATCCGCGCAGAAAAGGCCGAGGCCGAGGCCCAGGCCGCCGGCATGCTGGCCGCGGCCGAGGCCGACGCCCGGCTGATGGAGGTCGAGGCCAAGGCCAAGCTCGAAGAGACTCTGGCCCGTCGTCAGGCCCTGGCCGAGCGCCGCATCGCCCAGGCCGAGGCCCAGGCCACGGCCGAGGTCAAGACCGCCGCCGCCGACCTGGCGGCCCGCGCCGCCGAACAGATCCTGGCCGCCCGTTTGGCCGGCCAGACGACCGATCCGCTGCTCGACGCCGCCATCGCCCAGATCGGCTCGCGCCTCAAGTAGGGTCGACGCGCCTGAAGACAAAAGGCCCCGCTTCGCAGCGGGGCCTTTTTCGTTTCAGTGCGCCGGGGCGCCGTCGACCGGAGCCCGGTGGCGCCGTTCGCGCGCCACCAGCCGGCCGTAGACATTGCCCAGCACGATGCCGAACACCGCATGGCTGGCGACCATCCAGGCCAGGGTGCCGAACCCGGCCCGCATGAAGAACATGCCCGCCCCGCCGATGGGCGCGACGACCAGCCCCATCACGATGAAGGCCCCGACGGCGAACAGTATGCCCTTGGACTCCGGCGTATCCGTCGGCAGCCTTGGACACAGCACCCCGAAGAGGGCCCCGAGGCCGAGGCCGGCGACCAGGTGCCCGGCCCAGCCGACGGCCGGCGTGTCCGGGCTCTGAAGGATGACGGCGAGAAGCTGGGGGAATGCGACGGCCCAGTGGCCGGCCGTCATATTGATCGCCTCGAGGACCGAGACGACGGCCGTGGCCGCGAACCCGGCGACCAGACCCTTTTGTACGCGTGACATCATGACCTTAGCGCCTCCCAACGCTGTTTTTGGCTCAGATAACGCAGGGAGAAGCATACGCTTGATGGCGGAGACGGGAATCACATTGCCGTGCGCAATGCCTTCAGGGCGCGTCCGGGGCGACGGGGGTCTCGTCCTCGACCCGGATGCGCAGTTGGCCGTCCTGGCGGACGAACTGGCCGTGGTAAGCGATCACCGCGGGCGGCTCGCCCTCGGAGGTCCAGACGAACCGGCCGACCACGGTGACGGCGTCGTCGCCGGACGGGATGAAGGTCAGGTCGCGCCATTCGAAGGCCGAGGGCGGCCCCCAACCGTCCGCATAGAGCCGGGCGATCTGGTCATGGGGAAAGAAGCGCGCTTGCCCCGCGTGGACCATCCACGCCCCCTGCCGGTCATAGCGGTCCGCGATCCCGGCCCGGTCGCCGGCGAGCAGGTCGCTGGCGTAGCCGGCCATGAAGGCCCGCGCCTCCATCGCGATGGCGGGTTCCGCCGCGGCCTCCGCGGCCGTCTGGGCCATGGCGGGGAGGGGCGCGGAAACCAGCAGGAGCGTGGCAAAGGCGAGGGCGCGCATGGGTCTACTCCGCGGCGATGTTCGACCCCTCGGGAGCCGTCCAGCGCAGCACAGGCTGCCGCGCCGCGCGTGTCTCGTCCAGACGTTTCATCGGCGCGTGGAAGGGGGCGCCCTTGAACCGGTCGACGTCGCCGGCCGTGGCGGCCTCGGCCAGCGCCCGCATGGCGTGGATGAAGCGGTCCAGCTCCTGCTTCGACTCGGTCTCGGTCGGCTCGATCAGCATGGCGCCGTGCACGACCAGGGGGAAATACATGGTCATCGGGTGGAAGCCCTCGTCGATCATGGCCTTGGCGAAGTCGAGCGTGGTGACGCCGGTGCCCTTCAGCCATTCGTCGTCGAACAGGGCCTCGTGCATGCACGGCCCCTCGGGGAAGGCCGGGCTCATCACGTCCGACAGCCGGGCCTTGATATAGTTGGCGTTCAGCACCGCATCCTCGGCCACCTGGCGCAGGCCGTCCGAGCCGTGGCTCATCATGTAGCTGAGGGCGCGGGTATACATGCCCATCTGGCCCTGGAAGGCGCACAGGCGACCGAAGGCCTGTTCGGCCTCGTCCTCGGCGAACTCGATCAGGCGATAGCCGTCAGCGTCATGGACGACCCAGGGGGCCGGGGCGAAGGGGGCGAGGGCCTCGGACAGCACCACCGGACCCGCGCCCGGACCGCCGCCGCCGTGGGGCGTCGAGAAGGTCTTGTGCAGATTGATGTGCATGGCGTCGACGCCGAGGTCGCCGGGGCGGACCCGGCCGACGATGGCGTTAAAGTTGGCGCCGTCGCAGTAGAAATAGGCGCCGGCTTCATGGGTCAGGCGGCTGATCTCAAGGATGTCGCGCTCGAACAGGCCGCAGGTGTTCGGATTGGTCACCATGATGGCGGCCACGTCGTCGCCGAGCTTGGCGGCCAGGTCGGCCACGTCGACGCGGCCGTCCTCGGTCTGGGCGACCTCGACGACGGTGTAGCCGACGAAGGCGGCGGTGGCCGGGTTGGTGCCGTGGGCGCTGGTCGGCACCAGCACCTTGCGGCGCTTTTCATGCTCGCCCGAGGCCTCGTGGGCGGCCCGAATGGCCATCAGGCCGCACAGTTCGCCGTGGGCCCCGGCCTTGGGCGACAGGGCCACGGCCGGCATGCCGGTCAGGGTCTTCAGCCAGTGCGCCAGCGTATCCATCAGTTCCAACGCGCCCTGGACGGTCGAGGTCGGCTGCAGCGGGTGAATGTCCGAGAAGCCGGGCAGGCGGGCCATCTTCTCGTTGAGCCGCGGATTGTGCTTCATCGTGCACGAGCCCAGCGGATAGATGGCCAGGTCGATGGCGTGGTTCTTCTGCGACAGCCGCACATAGTGGCGCATGGTCTCGGGCTCCGAGAGGCCCGGCAGGCCGATCGGATCGCGGCGGACCAGGTCGCCGAGGTCGGCGCCGTCCGTCTTGGGCTCAGGCAGGTCGACGCCGGTCTTGCCCCAGCCGTCGCTCTCGAAGATCAGATGCTCGTTCTGCAGCAGGCCGCGGCCGCCGGTCAGGGTGGCGGGCTTGCTCTCGACCTGGTTCGGGGTGGTCGGGCGGCCGACGGTGTTCATCGTGCTCATGGTCAGGCTCCCAGGACCTTGGTCAGCGATTTGGCGAGGATCTGGATATCGGCATCCATCGTCATCTCTGTCGCAGCGACCAGCAGGACGTCGTCCATGCCGGCGGCGGGGGCAAGGCGGCTGTAGGGTACGCCGGCCAGAATGCGGTGCTGGGCCAGTTGCTCGACCACCTCGGCGGCGGGCTTCGGCAAGCGGACGGCGAACTCGTTGAAGAAGCGCGGGGTCAGGACCTCGACGCCGGGGATGGCGGCCAGCGCATCCCGCGTCGCCAGCGCCTTCTCGTGGTTCAGCAGGGCCATCTTGCGCAGCCCGGTCTCGCCCAGCAGGCTCATGTGGATGGTGAAGGCCAGGGTGCAGAGGCCCGAGTTGGTGCAGATGTTCGACGTCGCCTTGTCGCGCCGGATGTGCTGCTCGCGGGTCGACAGGGTCAGGACGAAACCGCGGGTCCCGTCGGCGTCGACCGTCTCGCCGGTCAGCCGGCCCGGCATCTGGCGGACCAGCTTTTCGCGGCAGGCGAACAGACCGACATAGGGGCCGCCGAAATTCAGGGCGTTGCCGATCGACTGGCCCTCGGCGGCGACGATGTCGGCCCCCATTTCGCCGGGCGATTTCAGCAGGCCCATGGACACGGCCTCGGTGACCACGACGATCAGCAGGGCGCCGGCGGCGTGGGCCGCCTCGGCGATCTTCGTCACGTCCGTGGCGGTGCCGAAGACGTTGGGGGTCTGGACGACGACGCAGGCGGTGTCGGGCCCGATCCGGGCGATGACGTCGGCCTCGGCGTCGACGGCGGCGGGCAGGGCCTCGGTCTCGACGCCGACGGCGTGAACCACGGTCTCGGTCGCCCGGACATAGTGCGGGTGCACCCCGCCCGAGATCACCGCCTTGTTGCGGCGGGTCACGCGGGTGGCCATCAGCACGCCTTCGGCCATGGCGGTCGAGCCGTCGTACAGGCTTGCGTTGGCCACCGGCATGCCGGTCAGGTTCGCGACCTGGGTCTGGAATTCGTACAGATACTGCAGCGTGCCCTGGGCGATCTCGGGCTGGTAGGGCGTGTAGCTGGTCAGGAACTCCGACCGCTGGATCACATGGTCCACCGTCGCCGGGACGTGGTGCTTGTAGGCGCCCGCCCCGCAGAAGAACGGAACCGTGCCCGCCGAGGCGTTCTTCGCCGCCATGGCCCCCAGGGCCCGCTCGACCTCCAGTTCGCCCGCCACCCGCGGCAGGTCGACGAAGCCGTCGCGGCGCGCCGCCTCGGGCACGTCCACGAACAGGTCGTCGATCGATTTCGCGCCGATGGCGGCGAGCATCGCCGTGCGGTCGTCGGGAGTCAGGGGCAGGTAGCGCATGGTTCAGTCCGTTTCCGGTCTTGTCATCCCGGACGGCGCGAAGCGTCGATCCGGGACGGGCAGGCGGTTTCTGATCTGTCCCGGTCGGCCCGCAGGGCTGAACCGGGACACGGGGAGGGTCTGTCCGTCTGTGCCCCGGATGAGCTTCGCTCTCCGGGGCGGGGTATTGAGCCCGGCGCGGTCCCGGCTCTTCGCTTCGCTACGGCCGGGATGACAAGTTCTAGAGCGTGGCCAAAAAGGCGTCGTACGCCGCGCGGTCCATCAGGCCGTCGGTCGAGGCGTCCGACACGCGGATTTTCGCGAACCAGCCTTCGCCCTCGGGGTCGGCGTTGACCGTCTCAGGGGCCGAGGCCAGGGCGGCGTTGCCCTCGATCACCTCGCCCGAGACCGGGGCGTAGACGTCGGACGCGGCCTTGACGCTTTCGACCACGGCGAAGCTGTCGCCCTTGGCCACCGTCTTGCCGGTCTCCGGCGTCTCGACGAACACCACGTCGCCCAGGGCGTCGGCGGCGTGCTTCGAGATGCCGACGGTGGCGACGTCGCCCTCGAGGCGAACCCACTCGTGATCCTTGGTGAAATGCATCTTCGTTCTCTCTTCTCGTCATCCTCGGGCTTGACCCGAGGATCAGACGTTGGGCGGGGCTGGCTGGCGAAACACGGCCAAGACCGTGCGACGGATAATCTGGCCCTCGGGTCAAGCCCGAGGGTGACGGCGGCTTACTTTGGCTTCCGATAGTAGCGTTGGGCGACGAAGGGCATGGCCACGACCTCGGCCGCGGCCGGCTTGCCGCGCACGATGACCTTGAGGTCCGTGCCCAGCTCGGCGAAGGCTGGCGGGACGTATCCCATGGCGATGTTGCGGCCCAGGGTGGGAGAGGGGCCGCCCGAGGTGACCTTGCCGATGACGTTTCCGTCCATGTCGGCGATCTCGGCGCCTTCGCGGGCGGGAGCGCCTTCCTTGACGCTGAGGCCGATGCGGACGCGCGACGGGCCGTCGGCCAATTCCTTCAGGATGCGGGCGGCGCCATTGAAGTCGGCGCGCTCCTTGCGCGACTTCGACAGGGCGAAGGTCAGGGCGCCCTCGACGGGGCTGGTGGTGGCGTCGATGTCATGGCCGTGCAGCGGCAGGCCGGCTTCCAGACGCAGGCTGTCGCGGGCGCCCAGGCCGATCGGCTTGACGCGGGCGTCCTGCAGGATGGCGTTCCAGATGCGTTCGGCGTCGGCGTTGGGGACGGAGATCTCATAGCCGTCCTCGCCGGTGTAGCCCGAGCGCGATACGAAACAGTCGACGCCGAACAGCATCAGCCGGGCGCAGTCCATGAAGCCGAACTCGGCCAGGACGGGGTCGTGGGCGGCCATGACCTCGGCCGCCTCGGGGCCCTGGATGGCGATCAGGGCGCGGTCATCAAGAACCGTCAGCGTCGCGTCGCCGGTGAGGTTGGCGCGCAGGAAGGCGAAGTCGGCGTCCTTGTTGCCGGCGTTGACGACGACATAGAGACCGTTGTGATCCGGCCGGCCCGCCATCAGGTCGTCGAGTATGCCGCCCTGGGCGTTCAGCAGCAGGCTGTATTTCTGACGGCCGGCCTTCAGCGCCGCATAGTCGCCGGGCACGAACCGCTCGAACTGGGCCACGGCGTCCTCGCCGCTGATCCGGCACTGGCCCATGTGGGAGACGTCGAACAGGCCGGCGTGCTCGCGGGTCCAGCGGTGCTCGGCCAGGACGCCTTCGTACTGGACCGGCATGTCATAGCCGCCGAAGCCGACCATGCGGGCGCCCAGGGCGCGGTGCGCGGCGTTGAGGGGCGTGGTCTTGAGGGTTTCGTCGGTCATGTCAGGCCTTCAGAGTCGCGTGCCGGGGCGGAAAGCTCCGCCGTCCTCGCGCCCCCGCTGTCCTGAAGCCTGAGAGATTCCGACGCCCCGTCTGAGGGCCGCCTTGCTCCGTCGGCGCGCTCCGCAGAGCGACTTTCCAGCGTCCGAATGTCCTCGCGGTCCTTTTGCCTGAGCGTTTCCGGGGCGGTTGCGCCTTCGGCTCCGAAGCCCCCGAAAGGGCTCCGATCTCTCCCGCGAGAGCGTCGCGACCTAGGCCCCGACTCCGGGGTCCTGTCAAGCGGAACGGGCGGCGTATGCCTCGACTTCAGCGATCCGCAGGGCCTTGTCCGGGGCGGAGAGGAAGGACCCCTCGAAGCTGTTGCGTGCGATCCGGGTCAATTGCTCGCGCGTCAAGCCGACCGCCTCGGCCAGCTGCCGGTAGTTCTCGTTCACATAGCCGCCGAAATAGGCCGGATCGTCCGAGTTCAGGGTCACGTGCAGGCCGCGGCGAAGCATCTCGGGCACGGGATGGTCCTTGAGGTCCTTCACCACGCAGAGCTTGAGGTTCGACAGGGGGCAGACGGTCAGGGTCATCTGCTCGGCCGCCAGCCGCCGGATCAGACCTTCGTCCTCCATCGAGCGGTTGCCGTGGTCGATGCGGTCAATGTTCAGCAGGTCCAGCGCCTCATGCACATACTCGGGCGGGCCTTCCTCGCCGGCGTGGGCGCACAGCTTGAGGCCCAGGTCGCGGGCGGCGGCGAAGACGCGGACGAATTTCGACGGCGGGTGGCCGACTTCGGACGAGTCGAGCCCGACCCCGATGAAATGGTGCAGATAGGGTTTGGCCATCTCCAGGGTGGCGAAGGCTTCCTCCTCCGACAGGTGTCGCAGGAAGCTCAGGATCAGGCCCGAGGTCACGCCCAGTTCGGCCTTCGCCCGGTCCATGCCGGCGATCAGGCCCTCGACCACGACCTCGAACGGCACGCCCCGGTCGGTGTGGGTCTGGGGGTCGAAGAAGATCTCGGCGTGACGGACGTTGTCGGCGGCGGCGCGTTGGAAATAGGCGAAGGCCAGGTCCTCGAAATCGCGGCGCGTCAGCAGGACGTTGGCCCCGGCGTAATAGATGTCGAGGAAGTCCTGCAGGTTGGAGAAGTCATAGGCCGCCCGCACCGCCTCGACGCTGTCGAACGGAATGGCCACGCCGTTGCGCTGCGCCAGTTCGAACATCAGTTCGGGCTCAAGGCTGCCCTCGATGTGCAGGTGCAGCTCGGCCTTGGGCAGGCCGGCGATATAGACGTCGAGTGTCATGAGCGGCTCCGGAAACGGCCCGCCAATCTAGCCTACATCCGCTCCGGCGTCTCGATTCCGAGCAGGCCGAGCGCCATTTCCAGCTGGTCCAGCGCGGCTTTCGACAGCGTCAGTCGCGACCCCTTCGTCGCCGCGTCCGGCGCGATCAGCACCGGGCAGGCGGCATAGAATTTGGAGAACGACTGCGCCAGCCGATAGGCGTGCTCGGCGATGACGTGCGGCATCCGCTTGTCATAGGCCTCGGCCACGGCCTGGGAGAAGGCGTCGAGGGTCAGGGCGAGGTCGCGCTCGGCGGGTTCGGCGATGACGATGGGGCCGGGGGCCGCGCCCTGGTCCGCGGCCTTGCGCAGCAGGGATTTGATGCGGACGGCCTGGTACAGGAGGTAGGGGCCGGTCTTGCCCTCGAAACTCATGAAGCGGTCGAGATCGAAGACGTAGCTGGTGGTGCGGCTGTTCGAGAGGTCGGCGAATTTCAGCGCCGCGACGGCGATCTTGTGGGCGATGGCCTCGAACTCGGCCTCGGGCAGGTCGTCGCCCAGCTTCGCCTCCTGCAGACGCTCGCGAGCCTTTTCGACGGCCATGGTGATCAGGTCGTGCAGCTTAAGAACCCCGCCGGCGCGGGTCTTGAAGGGCTTGCCGTCCGGTCCGTTCATGGTGCCGAAGCCGAGGTGGTCCAGCGCCCCCTCGGCGGCGTAGCCGGCCAGATACGCGGCGCGGAACACCTGTTCAAAATGCTCGGCCTGCCGTTCGTCGACGACGTAGAGGATCAGGTCGGGGTCGATCGCCTTGCGGCGGTCGAGAATGGTGGCCAGGTCGGTCGTGCCGTACATGGCCGAGCCTTCCGAGCTGATGACCAGCAGGGGCGGCGGGCTGGGCGCCTCGATCACGGAACCGTCGGCCAGCTTCTTTTTGCGGGTCTCGCCGGGCTTCGCGACGTGGACCACGCGGGCGCCGTCGTCCTCGACCAGCAGGCCGGTCGCTTCCAGATGGGCGATCATCTCGGCCATGACCGGATCGGCGTCGCTCTCGCCGTTCCACAGGTCGAAGGTGACGCCCAGGGCGCCGAACTCGCGTTCCAGCGCCGTGCGGCTGACGGCGACGAAATGGGCCCAGAGGGCGCGATAGCCGGGGCGGCCGTTCTGCAGTTCCGCCGTCGCCTTGCGGGCGCGGTCGCGGAAGGCGGGGTCTTCCTTGGCCATGGCGGCCACGGCGGGATAGAGGCGCTCAAGGTCCTCAAGCGTCACCGGGCTCTCGGCCGGGAAGGGGCCGTCGCCCTCGGCCAGGAAGCCGTCGGCCTTGCCCTCGTCGCCAACGGCGACGATCAGCAGGCCCATCTGGAAGCCCCAGTCGCCGAAATGGGCGTCGCCCCAGACGGTGTCGCCGCGGAAGCGGAAGATGCGCTTCAGGCTCTCGCCGATGATGGAACTGCGCAGATGGCCGACGTGCATCGGCTTGGCCACGTTCGGACCGGCGAAGTCGATCACCACCTTGCGCGGGGCCTCGACCGTCGATGCGCCCGCGTGGGCGGCGTCCGACGCCACCTCGGCCGCGCGCGCCGCCAGGGCGGCGTCGGCGATCTTCAGATTGATGAAGCCCGGTCCGGCGATCTCGATCGAGGCCAGGCGGGCATCGCCCTCCAGCCGGGCCGCGACCCGGGCCGCCAGCTCGCGCGGGTTGGCTTTCAGCGCCTTGGCGGCGGCGAGGGCGCCGTTGGACTGGAAGTCGGCCAGGTCCGGGCGGTCGGAGGTCGTGACTCGGGCGAGAGCCGCGTCCACGCCTTCGGCGGCGAAGGCGGCCCCGACCGCTTCGCCCAGAACAGTCCTGAGATCGGTCATTTACTGCGCCGGAGGCTGGGCGGCGCCGGTTCCGGCGTTGACGCGGAAGCGGCTGCCGTTGCGATTGAACTCGGCCATGGCGGGGGTGACGTCGAAGCCGACGAGGACCTCGAAATTGTCGCCGCTGGTGGTGGCGTCGGCGCGCGGGATCATGATGGTCTGATCCTGGGTCACGGTCGCCGTGGTCCCGCCCTCGAAATCGACGGGCAGGTCGAAATATTCCTTGGCGAGGACGGCGCGGTTCCGCTCGGTGACCGCGATCCAGTAGCGGTAGGTGCGCTGATCGCCCTGGGCCCGGGGCCCGCGGCCGAGATTGAACTGCACCCGCGTCATGACGGTGATCGGCTCGTCCGACTGATAGGCGCAGTCCGAGACCAGGCCGTCGATCTCACCAGTGAAGCCGACATTGGCGATGGCCGGACGGTCATCGGCCAGTTCAACGTAGCGCGCGGCGTCGTACAGCACCTTGACGTAGGGGCACGGGCCGGCGGCGGCGCGGCGGCGCAGCGGTGCGATCCGCGGGGTTGTGGGGCGGCTTTCCTGTTCGGCGCCGGCCTGCCCGCCCTGACCCTGGCCGGGTCGCCCGCCCTGTTGCTGCCCGCCCGGATACTGGGCGCTGGCGGCGGTCGGCAGGGCCAGGACCGACACGGCGGCGGCGGCGAGGGCCGAGGCCAGGGAAACCTTGAAGACGCGACGCATCGAATATTCTTCCGGAAACGAGGAGGTGCGGCGACAGCCCGACGCGGGGCGCACGCTGGTTGCTGATAGCGGCTAAACGGAGGCGCGGCAAACCCGGGCGGGCGCAAAGCGCGGTGGCGGGAGGGCGCGCGAATGACTAGGTTCCGCCCATGACCCTGCACGCGCCCGTCCGGCTGCCCGAGAAGCCCCCCTTGACCGTGCGGCTGGCGACGCCGCGCGGCTTCTGCGCCGGCGTCGACCGGGCCATCCAGATCGTCGAGCGCGCTCTCGAGAAATACGGGGCGCCGGTCTATGTGCGCCACGAGATCGTCCACAACCGGCATGTGGTCGAGCGGCTCAAGGCGATGGGCGCCGTGTTCGTGCGGGAGCTGGACGAATGCCCCGATGACCGGCCGGTGGTCTTTTCCGCCCATGGCGTGCCCAAGTCGGTGCCGCAGACGGCCCGGGCGCGGGAGATGCTGTATCTGGACGCGACCTGCCCGCTGGTCTCCAAGGTCCATGTGGAGGCGGAACGCCACCATGCCTCCGGACGGCACATCATCCTGATCGGCCACGCCGGTCACCCGGAGGTCGTCGGCACCATGGGCCAGCTGCCGGCCGGGGCGATCAGCCTGGTCGAGACGGTGGAGGACGCCGAGGTCTTCCAGCGTCCGGGCGACGCGCCCCTGGCCTACGCCACCCAGACCACCCTGTCGGTCGACGACACGACGGAGATCCTGGCGACGCTGAAGCGGCGCTTTCCGGAGCTGCCCGATCCGCACAAGGAAGACATCTGCTACGCGACCACCAACCGGCAGGAGGCCGTCAAACGGCTGGGCGAGGGGTGCGACCTGGTGCTGGTGGTCGGGTCGAAGAATTCGTCCAACTCGGTGCGCCTGGTCGAGGTGGCGATGCGCGCCGGCGCCCGTGACGCGCGCCTGGTCGACGACGCCTCCCAGGTGGACTGGGCATGGATGACGGGGGTCTCGACCCTCGGGATCACGGCCGGCGCCTCGGCGCCCGAGCGGCTGATCGAGGACCTGGTCGACGCCGTGCGCGACCGCTTCGACGCGCGGGTGATCGAGGACGCGGGCGAGCGGGAGACCGTCACCTTCAAACTGCCGCGCGTGCTGACGAGCTGACGCCCCTGCGCCCTTGCGTCGGCGGCGTCTTTGACGTTGGCTGAATCCGCTGCCGGACGCAGGGAGACAACGATGCGGATGAACCAGGGTCTTGGTCTTGGCATGGCGGCCCTCGCGCTGCTGTCGGCCTGTGAACGGACCGCCGAGCCCGTGGTCCCTCCGCCGGAGCCGACGGCTCCGATCGCCGAGGCCGCGCCGACGTCGGCGACCTTCCGCTGCGACAGCGGGCTGACCGTGGCGGTCGCCTGGCCCGACCCGCAGACGGCCCAGGTCACCTATCGCGACCGCACCTTCGTGCTGCGGGCCGCCCCCGCCGCCTCGGGCGCGCGCTTCGCCGACGCCGAGATCGAGTGGCGCTCGCTGACTCGCGATGGAGTCGAGCGCGCCACGCTGAGCCGTCTGGTGGCCGAGGATGCGCCGGTGGTGCTGGAGCAGTGCAGCCGCCCCGCGCCCGCGGCGCCGGCCGTGGCTCCGCCGCCGGTCGTGACGCCCGCGATCCCGGAAGCGGACGGCACGGCGCCCGCCTGTAGGGGGCCCCAGCTCAAACTGTCGGCCGACGGCGGCGACGCCGGGGCCGGCAACCGGGTCTCGATCCTGGGCGTGCAGAACGTCGGCGCCCGGGCCTGCAGCCTGACGGGCTATCCGACGGTCGTCGTGCAGGACCGGCAGGGGCGCGACCTGACCGCCCTTCGATCGGAACAGAGCCCCGGCAGCTATTTCAGGGCCGGCCAGACGCCCGCGCCTGTCCGGCTTGAGCCCAACGCCAAGGCCTTTTTCGACATCGCCTGGAATGTCGTGCCGGATGAAAGCCACGGCCAGCGCGCCTGCCCGGCGGTGTCGCGCATCCGTATGACGGCGCCGGGCGACACGGCGGCGGTTTCGCTCGACCAGGCCTTCAGTCCGTGCGGCGGCCGCATTCGCGTCAGCCCGTTCCGCCCGGTCGCCGAGCCGGCGCCGGAACCCGCGCCCGGCGCGGGGGCTTAGCGTCCGGGGACTTCAAACGGCCACGGAAACGGCGTAGCGGAGCGCGCATGACAGCGACCTTCCACGACCGTATCGCCGCCGAACTGGCCGACATCGACGCCCAGGGCCTGACCAAGCCCGAACGGATCATCGCCTCCCGGCAGGGTCCGGTGATCAAGGTCGGCGGCCGCGACGTCCTCAATTTCTGCGCCAACAACTATCTGGGTCTCGCCGGCGACGAGCGGGTCACCCAGGCGGGGATCGCGGC
Organism: Brevundimonas sp.; assembly: GCA_046292645.1. Taxonomy (GTDB): domain Bacteria; phylum Pseudomonadota; class Alphaproteobacteria; order Caulobacterales; family Caulobacteraceae; genus Brevundimonas. Next base: position 17,269 of record JBKBQO010000004.1, on the reverse strand, counting down.
GCAGCAGCAATGGGGCGCCGGCACGGCCTCGGTGCGCTTCATTTGCGGCACGCTGGAGATCCACAAGGAACTGGAGCGGTCGGTCGCCGACTATCTGGGCTTCGAGGACGCGATCCTGTTCGCCGCCGCCTTCGACGCCAACGGCGGCATCTTCGAGCCGCTGTTCGGGGCCGAGGACGCGATCGTCTCGGACAGCCTGAACCATGCGTCGATCATCGACGGGGTGCGGCTGTGCAAGGCGAAACGCTATCGGTTCGCCAACTCGGACATGGACGACCTCGAGACCCAGCTGAAACAGGCCCGGGCCGACGGCGCGCGCGAGATTGTCATCGCCACCGACGGCGTCTTCTCGATGGACGGCTATATCGCGAAGCTGAAGGACATCCGGGCGCTGGCCGACAAGTACGACGCCCTGATCATGGTCGACGACTGCCACGCCACCGGCTTCCTCGGTCCGCAGGGGCGCGGCTCCTATGCGCATCACGGGGTCGAGATCGACTTCCTGACCGGCACCTTCGGCAAGGCCCTGGGCGGCGCCATGGGCGGCTTCATCTGCGCGACGTCCGAGGTGGTCCAGCTGCTGAAGCAGCGGGCCCGGCCCTATCTGTTCTCCAACGCCCTGGCGCCCGCGATCTGCGGTTCCAGCCTCGAGGCCATCCGCATCGCCGGCGGCGACGAGGGCGACGCCCTGCGCACCCAGCTGTTCGCCAACGCGACCCGCTATCGCGCCGCCATGACCGAGGCGGGCTTCACCCTGCTGCCGGGCGAGCATCCGATCATTCCGGTGATGCTGGGCGACGCCAAACTGGCCCAGGACTTCGCGGCGCGGGCGCTGGAACTGGGCGTCTATGTCATCGGTTTCAGCTTCCCGGTGGTGCCGCGCGGCCAGGCCCGCATCCGCACCCAGATGTCGGCGGCGCATACCTTCGAACAGATTGATCAAACGGTCGCGGCGTTCACGACGGCCGGACGCGAATTGGGAGTTATCTGAATGACCGACACCATGAAGGCCCTGGCCAAGACCAAGCCGGGCGTCGGCCTCGAACTGATCGACGCCCCGATCCCCGTGGCCGGCGATGAGGATGTGCTGATCCGCGTCAAGCGCACCGCCGTCTGCGGCACCGACATCCACATCTGGAACTGGGACGAGTGGTCCCAGAAGAACGTCCCGGTGCCGATGATCACGGGCCACGAATTCTCGGGCCAGATCGTCGCCATCGGCAAGGACGTGGATCGCCGGCTGAAGGTCGGCCAGCGCGTCTCGGCCGAGGGCCATGTCATCGACCTGAACTCGGAAGCGGCCCGCGCAGGCCATTTCCATCTCGACCCGGCGACCAAGGGCATCGGCGTCAACCGCCAGGGCGCCTTCGCCGAATTCGTTGTCGCTCCCGCCTTCAACGTCATCGAACTGCCCGACGACGTGCCCTATGAGATCGGCTCGATCCTCGATCCGTTCGGCAACGCCGTGCACACGGCGCAGCAGTTCGACCTGCTGGGCGAGGACGTGCTGGTCACCGGCGCGGGACCGATCGGCATGATGGCCGCCGCCGTCGCCCGCCATGCGGGGGCCCGGACCGTGGTCCTGACCGACATCAACGACTTCCGGCTGGAGCTGGCCCAGAAGGTCGCGCCGGGCGTGCGGACCGTGAACACGACGCGCGAGGACCTGAAGGACGTCATGCACGAGCTCGGCCTCAAGGTCGGCTTTGACGTGGCGCTGGAGATGTCGGGCTCGCCGATCGCCTTCAAACAGTGCGTCGACACCCTGATCATGGGCGGCGGCATGGCCATGCTGGGCATTCCGTCGAAGCCGATGGAGACCGACTGGGGAGCCATCATCCTCAAGGCCCTGACGATCAAGGGCGTCTACGGGCGCGAGATGTTCACCACCTGGCGCAAGATGCTGGGCCTGCTGAAGGCCGGTCTCGACCTGACCCCGCTGATCACCCACCAGATGGGCTACGAGCGGTTCGAGGAAGGCTTTGAGGCGATGCGTTCGGGCCAGTCGGGCAAGGTCGTGCTCAACTGGGACAAGGCGGCCTGAGGCTAGACCGCATGGTCGCCCGGCCCATCGTCATGTTTCTGGAGGGCGAGGGCGTCGACGCCCGGGGCCGGACCGTGTTCGACGTCCTGTCCATGAACGACGTGGCGCTGGAGCATACCCACGACTTCATCCAGTGGCTGTTTCCCCTGCCGGAGGCGTCGTCGGCCGTGCCGGATGCGCCGGTGCTGACGCCGGATGACATCCAGGCCATCCGCGTCTCGGAACTGGCCCCGATGGCCCTGGCGGCCGGGACCGACCGGATGAGCGCCTTCTATCGCTCGACCCACGACTGGCTGATGCCGAACGACCACAACCATCTGCGCATCACCCGCATCATCCGCTCGCTGCGGCTGCTGGTTGGCGACGCCGAGGCCGAGGCCTTCCGGGACGACATCCTCGAGCGGGTCGAGGCGACGCGGGCGCCGATCAGCGCCCGCAGCCGCGGTTACTGGGCGACGGCCTGAGGGGTCAGGCGACGACGGTTTCGCGCGTCGTCGTGGCCCGGAAGACGATGACGACGAACAGGGCCATCGAGCTGACCAGCATGATCTCTGAAGCGATCATGGCCGGCATGAACAGCGGCCGCTGCAGCAGCATCAGGGTCAGGGACGGCATCAGGACCAGGAAGCCGGCGACCGACAGGACGAAATGCGTCAGGGGCATCCAGCCGCGACCGGCCGCGGGAAAGGCCCGGTAGAACAGGCCGAACAGCATCATCGAGGCGAAGCCCAGAAGATTGACGTGGGCGTGCACCGGCCGAAGCGTGAAATTCTCGTTGGCGCCCATCCAGACGCCGAGCGCCATGCCGACCAGGGCCGACAGCACGCCGAGGCGCAGAAAATTGTTCGATACCGAAATCATGGGTTCCCCTCCGACGAATGGCGCTCGTAAACCGCCGTTCTCCCCGGCGATCAAGTTACAAGCGATTCAGGTGCGGGGCGCAATCAGGGCGGCTCAGCCCGTGAGAACCCTGGCCAGGGCGCGCTCGAAGCCGGCCGCGTCCGGACCCGGCAGGACTTCGCCGAGGCGGCCGCTTTCGTACAGTTCGAACACGGCCGGATGGACATAGGACGACCGGCACACCGTCGGCGTATTGCCCAGCAGCCCCGCCACCGCCTTGACGCAGACGGTGATGCGGCGCTTCGCGTCGGTGGGCGAGGTCGGCGGGTCGGCTTCGCGCAGGGCCCGGGCGGCCGAGACCGTCCCCGCCCAGGTGCGGAAATCCTTGGCCGAGAAGGCGTCGCCCATAGCCTCGCGGATATAGGTGTTCACATCGTCCGAGGTCAGGACGCAGAGCGCGCCGTCGGCGTCGCGGTATTTGAAAAGCTGCTGTCCGGGCAGGTCGCGCAGGGAGCGGATTACGGTCGCGAGCCGGCGATCGCGCACGCGGACCTCATGCTCGACCCCGCTCTTGCCCTTGAAGGCGAAGGTCAGGGCGGTTCCCGTCAGGTCCAGATGCCGCTTGTTCAGCGTCGTCAGGCCGTAAGAGCGGTTCTGCTTCGCATACTGGGCGTTGCCGACGCGGATCAGGGTCAACTCGAGCAACCGCACTGCGGTGGCCAGAACCTTGTCGCGCGAGACGCCGCGCTTGTTCAGATCCGCCTCGACCCGTTTGCGCAGCTTGGGCAGGGCCCGGGCGAAGGCCGGCAGGCGGTCGAACTTGCTCTCCGAGGCATGCCGGCTCCAGCCGTCGTGATAGCGGTACTGTTTCCGGCCCTTCACATCCCGGCCCGTGGCCTGGACGTGACCGCTGGCGCGGGGGCAGATCCAGACGTCGGTCCAGGCCGGGGGAATGGCGAGGGACCGGATGCGGTCCAGCACCCTGGCGTCGCTGATCACGCGACCGGCCGCATCGTGGTAGACGAAGCCGTCGCCCGACGGCGTGCGCTTCAGACCCGGACTGTCGTCGCTGCACCAGGTCAGGCCGGCGGGAACTTCGCGCGCCGGGACCTCGACGGAGCTGTCGGCCTTCAACGTCGTCCGCCCGATGATTTCATCGCCATACCAATCTCTTGCACGTGTGCGGAGCGCCAACGTAGCCCGGGGATCGCCGGTTCCCCTTGACCGATCGGCCGTCGCGCGAGAGGGCAGGGCGATGAACTATCGCCACAGCTTCCACGCCGGGAATTTCGCGGACATCGTCAAACACGCCCTGCTGCTGTGGCTGCTGGAGCGGCGCCAGGCGCAGGGGCCGGTCAGCGTGATCGACACCCACGCCGGGGCGGGTCTGTACGACCTGACCGGCGATGCGGCACGGTCAAGAGAGGCCGAGGCCGGGATCGCCCGGCTGATGGCCGCCGACGACCGGCCGCCGCTGATCGAGGCGCTGGCGGCGGCGGTGGCGGCTCTGAACCCCGACGGCGGCGCCCGCCTGTATCCGGGCTCGCCGCTGCTGGTCGCCGGGCGCCTTGGCGAGGACGACCGCTACGTCGGCTTCGAACTGAATCCCCCTGTGCTGGCCCTTCTGAACGAGGCGCTGGAGCCGTTCCCGACGGCGATGGCCCAGGGCGGGGACGGCTATGACCAGGCGCGGTCCTGGGCGGCGGAGGCGACGGGCGCTTTCGTCCTGATCGACCCGCCGTTCGAGCAGCCCGACGACTATCACCGCGCCGCCGATGCAGCGGCCGCCATCGCCCGCGCCGATCCGCGGGCCATGGTCGCGATCTGGACGCCGCTGAAGGACATGGAGACCTTCGACGGCTTCCTGCGGCGGCTGGATCAGGCGGGGATCAAGCGGGCGCTGGTGGCCGAGGCCCGGCTGCGGCCGCTGCGCGATCCGATGCGGATGAACGGCTGCGCCCTGGTGGTGCTGAACCCGCCGCCGGGCGCGCAAGGCGCGGCGAACGAGGTGTGCGGCTGGGTGGCGAAAACCCTTGGCGACGACGGGGCGCGCGCCGAGGTCTGGTTCACGGGGTGATGACCTCGCCCGCCTCATAGAGGTGAGGTTCGAAGGTGGCGATGGCCATGATCGGCTCCATGGCGGCGTTGACGGCGGGACTGCGGGTCATCGCCTTCCAGTCCTCGCGGGAGCGCCAGACGCCGTGCACGGCCGCCACCTTGCCGTCGAGGCCGCGGTGCAGGGTGGCGGAGATGAAACCCTCGGCGTCGCACTGGGCCCGGACCGAGACCGACAGCAATTCCATCAGCTCGTCCAGCCGCCCCGGCTGGCACCGGTAGACATTGATCAGGACGACGGGTTCGGAATCGGCTTCGGTCATGGGCGGCCCCATAGACCATCGCCCTTTCCCCGTCTTGCGCGATCGCCCATATCGACGGTCCCGAGGAGCCCCGCATGACCCGTATCGCCATCCTTGAGACCGGCGCGCCGCCGCCGGCGCTGGCCGCCGCGCATGGCGACTATCCGGCCATGTTCCGCGCCCTGCTGGGCGAGGGGTTCGCGTTCGAGACCTTCGATGTCCAGGCGGGCGCCCTGCCGGACCCCGCGGCCTTCGACGCGGCCATCATCACCGGCTCGGCGGCGGGGGTTTACGAGGACGACCCCTGGATCGGCGATCTGCTGGACTGGATCCGGGCGGCGAAAGGCCGGACGCGGCTGGTGGGCGTCTGTTTCGGCCATCAGGCCATGGCCCAGGCTCTCGGCGGCCGGGTCGAGAAGTCGGACCGGGGTTGGGGCGTGGGGCTGCACCGCTATGAGGTCGTCTCGCCGGAGCCGTGGATGAACCCGCTCGCGGCCGCGGTCGCCCTTCCGGCCTCGCATCAGGATCAGGTGGTCGAGAAGCCGGAGGGCGCGCGCGTGCTGTTGCGCAGCGCCTTCACCCCGTTCGCGGGCCTGGCCTGGGGCGAGGACGCGATCAGCTTCCAGCCCCATCCGGAGTTCACCCCGGCCTTCACGACCGCGCTGACGGCGGGGCGCCATGACCGGATCGATCCGGCGCTGGTCGAGCGTGCGGTCGACAGCCTGAAGGCGCCGGATGACCGCCTCTTGGTCAGCCGCTGGATCAGTGGTTTCCTCTCGCCCTGAGGAGGCGACGCCATGCCCGACCCTGTCGGCTATTCGGGAAAGCCGCTGATCCACAAACTGGGCCTGAAGGACTCGCAGGTCCTGAAGCCGATCGCGGCCCCCGAGGCCTACGTTGACTGGATCGAGCCGCTGCCGCCGGGCGCGAGGGTCGAGCCCGCCTCCGCGGAGGCCGATCTCGTCCATCTGTTCGTCCGCGACCGCGCCGACCTGGAACAGGGCGCGGGTCCGGCCCTGGCGACGGTGAAGCCCGGGGGCATGTTGTGGGTCTCGTGGCCCAAAAAGGCCTCGCCTCTGTTTCGCGATCTGACCGAGGACGGTCTGCGCGAGATCCTGCTCCCGACAGGCTGGGTTGATGTGAAGGTGTGCGCCGTCAGCGCCGACTGGTCCGGTCTTAAATTCCTGAAACGCCGGTCCTAGGGCCACTTCACCACGGGCGGCATGGAGCTGAGGATCGAGTCGACGTTGCCGCCGGTCTTGAGGCCGAACATGGTGCCGCGGTCGTAGAGCAGGTTGAACTCGACGTAGCGGCCGCGGCGGATCAGCTGTTCCTCGCGTTCCTCCGGCGTCCACGGCTCGACCATGCGGCCGCGCACGATGGCCGAATAGGCGTCGAGGAAATTCACGCCGACATCGCGGGTGAAGGCGAAGTCGCGGGTCCAGTCGCCGCTGTCGTGATGGTCGTAGAAGATGCCCCCGGTGCCGCGCGGCTCGTTGCGGTGGGCCAGCCAGAAATACTCGTCGCACCAGGCCTTGAATTTCGCATGCCAGTCGGGGTCGTGGGCGTCGCAGGCGGCCTTCATGGCGGCGTGGAAGGCGAGGGTGTCGGGGTGATCCTGCCGTCGGTCGGCGTCGAGCACGGGCGTCAGATCGCCGCCGCCGCCGAACCAGCTTTTCGTCGTGGCGATGAAGCGGGTGTTCATATGCACCGCCGGCACGCGGGGACTGACCGGATGGGCGATCAGGCTGATGCCGGTGGCGAAGAAACGCGGGTCCTCGGCCGCGCCGGGCACGCCCTTGGCGTAGTCGGCCGGGAAGGTCCCGTGCACGGTCGAGACATGGACCCCGACCTTTTCGAACAGCCGGCCGTGCATCATCCCCATGACCCCGCCGCCGCCCTCCGGCCGGTCCCAGGGCGTGCGGACGAATCGGCCGGGCTCGCCGGGGAAGAGATCGGCGGGGGCCGCGTCCTCGAGCGCCTCGAAGCCGGCGTGGATCCGGTCGCGCAGGGTCTCGAACCAGGCGCGGGCTTCGGTCTTGCGTTGGTCGAGGGGGAGGTCTGCGGCGGTCATTCGCTTCCTGTAGTCCGACTGCCCGTTGACGCACCACCCCCGTCTGCCACTGTCCCCGTCGTCTTCCGGGAGCCCGTCATGATCCGCACCGTCCTTCTGACCACCGTCGCCGCCCTGCTGACGGCCGGCCCGGTGCTGGCGCAGACCGCGGACGCCGCCGGCGAGACGCGGGCGCGGCGGATCCTGGAGCGGACGCCGCTGATCGACGGGCACAACGACCTGCCCTGGGCGCTGCGCCAGAACCACGGCAATGATCCCCATGCGGTGGACCTGACGACCAATCTGGACGCCTCGACCGACCTGCACACCGACATCCCGCGCCTGCAGGCCGGCGGCATGGGCGGCCAGTTCTGGTCGGTCTATGTGCCCGCCACGATGAGCCCGCCGGATGCGGCGGTGGCGACCTTCGAACAGATCGATACGGTCAAGCGGCTGGTCGCCGCCCATCCCGAAGTGTTCGAACTGGCGACGATGGCCGACGACATCCAGCGCATCCACCGGCGCGGCCGGATCGCCAGCCTGATTGGGATGGAGGGCGGCTATTCGATCGACGACTCCCTGGGTCTGCTGCGCGAGTTTTACGACGCGGGCGCCCGCTACATCACCCTGACCCATTCGCGCACCACGACCTGGGCCGACAGCGCCACCGACGCGCCGAAATGGGGCGGCCTGTCGCCGTTCGGGGAAGAGGTCGTCCGCGAGATGAACCGGCTGGGGATGATGGTCGATCTGAGCCACGTCTCGGAGGAGACGATGCTGGACGCCATGCGGGTCTCGGAGGCGCCGGTGATCTTCTCCCACTCCTCGGCCCGGGCCGTCACGGCACATCCGCGCAATGTGCCCGACAGCGTGCTGCGGATGATGCCGGAGGACGGCGGGGTGGTGATGGTCACCTTCGTGCCGGGCTTCGTCTCGGAGGCGGTGCGCGCCTGGGGCGCCGAGCGGTCGGCCGAGGACGCGCGGCTGAAGTCGCTTCACCCTGGCGATCCGGCGGCGGTCACCGCCGGCCTGGCGGCCTGGACGACGGCGCACCCGACCCCGACGGCGACGATCGCGGACGTCGTGGCCCACATCCAGCATGTGCGGGACGTGGCCGGGATCGATCACGTCGGCCTGGGCGGCGACTATGACGGGGTCGGCTCCCTGCCGGTCGGGCTGGAGGGGGTGGACGCCTATCCGCGGCTGCTGGCGGCGCTGATGGCCGAGGGCTGGAGCGAGGGGGACATCCGCAAGCTGGCGGGGGAGAATGCGCTGCGGGTGATGCGGGCGGTGGAGGCGACGGCGGCCGCCAAGCGCAGGGAGCGGCCGAGTCTGGCCCGGCTGCCGGCGGCGGGGGCGCCGGAATGAGCTTTCGGAAACTGCCGAGTGACGAAACGACAACGCGTCGGTCGCACTGGATGTGGCGGTACTATCGGTGGCTCTCGTTGGCCACGTGCGCCGTTAGCGCGCTCATGGTGGTGGTATTGGCGGGGATACTTCTCAGCTACGTCGGCACGCCCCACCTCGATCGCGCCGCCCTGAGGTTCGGGGCGTTCTATGTGGGCGGATCGTTAGCGGTCGGGCTTGCAGCGTTCGCAGTCTATCGCTGGCTGGGGCGGCGTGAACCCCCGGCGCGGAGGTCGTCCTGATCGGCAGTCGCCCGGCGGCTGGCCTGCCGGAGTAGCCGTCAGCGTTCACCAAACGGGTTAAGCCGACGGTGACGCGGCGATCCTAGTTTCGGCCGAACCAATGGACGAAAGCTGCGCCGTGCCCGCAACGACCACACCGGAGAGCGCCGGACCAGCCGGACCTTCGCGGGTCGCGTCCTGTCCCAACTGCGGGGCAGGGTTCGCCGGCCGCTTCTGCTCAAACTGCAGCCAGGCGGCCCGGCAGCCTGATCGGGTCAGGGATATCGCGTCCGAGTGGGCGCGGGCGGCCTTCAGCCTCGACGGCATCCTGTGGGGCACGCTCGGCGACCTGATCGCCCATCCGGCGCGATTGACGCGGGACTGGTGGGAGGGACGGCGGGTCAAACGGATGTCTCCCGTACGCGTTCTCCTGGCCGTGGCCCTGTTTGGTTCCGCGCTCGCCTGGATGGAACACGCCATTGTGGGACGCGCCGAGGCGAACATCGGCCTGCTGATCCAGGTGTTCACCTACCAGATCGCTGTGGTGTCGATGGTCGTGACGCCGTGGGTCATGCCGCGACTGTTGGCGTCGGCCGGGCAGCGGTCGACCTATGAACACGTCATCTTCGCCATGTATGCGAGCACGACCTTCGGCATGATGTCGTGTCTGGCGATGCTGTTGCTGGTCTTCGGCGGCTATGCGCCGCTTTGGCTTCAAAATCTGACCCTGGCTGTCGCACCGCCGCTGGCGCCCCTCGCGGTCCTGGCGCTGTTTGCTCACGCCGTCGTGCATATGAGGGGGGCGTACGGCGTCAGCTGGATCGGCGCCCTGCTGCGGACCGGGGTGCTGGCCGTCTGTATTCTGATCGCCTCGATGATCGTCACCATGGTCCTGACCTTCACGGGGGTGAACGAGCTGTGGATGCCCGGCCTCGACGAACCCGTCGCTCGCTTCGAGCGGGTCGATGCAGAGCCTGACGGCGCGGCCGGCGTCTAACGGCCGGTTCGCAATCCCTCCCACACGGCGATGCCTGCGCTGACCGACAGGTTCAGCGAACGCGCCCCGGGCTGAAGGGGAATCACCACCCGGGCGTCCGCGGCCTCGTGCACGAAGTCCGGGGCGCCGGACGGTTCGCTGCCGAACAGCAGGATGTCGTCGGGCCTGAAGACGAAATCGCCCAGCGGCGTCGCCCCCTTCGTCGTGAACAGGACCAGCCGTCCCGGAGCCCGGTCGCGCTGGAAATCCGCCCAGTCGGCGTGCCGCGTCATATGGCCCAGAGGGCCATAGTCCAGCGCCGCGCGCTTCATCGCCCGGTCGTCGAAACGGAAGCCCGTGGGCTCGATGATGTGCAATTCCACGCCGAAACAGGCGCCCAAACGGATGCAGGCGCCGACGTTCTGGGGAATGGCCGGTTGAAAAAGGGCGAGACGCATTCTAAGGCCCTCATACGCGCGGCCCGGGGGCTTGTCGCGGCTCGAATTGCGACTGTTTCTCAAGTGGACAGCGCGACTTGCGGCGATGGGCCGCAAATCCGGGCCGGGCGAGATTTACGGGAAGCCGCTAAAGCATCCATGCCGCGATCAACCGGGCCCGACGGGTCCGGGAAACGGCGTACGAGGAGTAGGACGTGGCCGAATCGGTCGGGACTGAGCACGGTGACGGCGGCGACGCCACCCGTCGGGACTTTATCCACATCGCGGCCGGCGCGGCCGCCGTGGGGGCGGTGGGCATGATGGCCTGGCCGCTGATCAATTCGATGAACCCGGCCGCCGACACCCTGGCGCTGGCGTCGATCGAATTCGACATGACGAAGGTCCAGGAAGGCCAGCAGATCGTCATCAAATGGCAGGGCAAGCCGGTCTTCGTTCGCTACCGCACCCCCCGCGAGCTGCAGGAGGCCGCCTCGACGCCCCTGTCGGCCCTCAAGGACCCGCAGGCCGACGCCGACCGGGTCAAGGCCGGTCATTCGCAGTATCTGGTGGTGCTGGGCAACTGCACCCACCTGGGCTGCATTCCGACCTTCGGCACCGGCGATTTCGGCGGCTGGTTCTGCCCCTGCCACGGCTCGCACTACGACACCTCGGGCCGTATCCGTAAGGGTCCGGCGCCCGCCAACCTCGTCGTGCCGGAGTATGACTTCCTCTCCGACACCCGCATCAAGATCGGCTGAGGGCGAGACCGATGAGCGACCACGAATCCACCTACGTCCCCAAGACCGGCATCGAGAAATGGCTTGATACGCGTCTGCCGATCGTCCGCTTCGGCGCGGACTATATGGCGCTGCCGACCCCCAGGAACCTGAACTACTGGTGGACCTTCGGCGGCATTCTGGCCCTCTGCCTGGTCATCCAGATCGCCACCGGCGTGATCCTGGCCATGCACTATGTGCCGAACACCGAAATGGCCTTCGCCTCGGTCGAGCGCATCATGCGCGACGTCAATGGCGGCGACATCATCCGTTACACCCACGCCAACGGGGCCTCGATGTTCTTCATCGCGGTCTATCTGCACATGCTGCGCGGGCTGTACTACGGCTCGTACAAGGCGCCGCGCGAGATGATCTGGATCATCGGCTGCCTGATCTTCTTCCTGATGATCGCCACCGCCTTCCTGGGCTACGTCCTGCCGTGGGGCCAGATGTCCTACTGGGGCGCCGAGGTGATCACCAATCTGATCGGGGCCATCCCGGTCGTCGGCGAGCCGATCCTGATCTGGCTGCGCGGCGGCCCGGCGATCGACAACGCCACCCTGAACCGCTTCTTCTCGCTGCACTATCTGCTGCCGTTCGTCATCGCCGGCTGCGTGGTGCTGCACCTGTGGGCCCTGCACGCGGCGGGTCAGAACAACCCGGTCGGGATCCTGATTCCCAAGGACCGGGCGGCCAAGGACACGGTGCCCTTCCACCCGTACTTCACGGTCAAGGACGGCTTCGCCATCATCCTGTTCCTGATCCTGTTCGCCCTGTTCGTCTTCTTCATGCCTAACGCCCTGGGGCACGCCGACAACTACATTCCGGCCAATCCGCTGGTGACGCCGGCGCACATCGTGCCCGAGTGGTACATGCTGCCCTTCTACGCGATCCTGCGGGCCGTGCCGGACAAGTTCGGCGGCGTGGTGGCCATGTTCGGCGCCATCGGCGTGCTGTTTGTCCTGCCCTGGCTGGATACGTCCAAGGTGCGCTCGATGCGCTACCGCCCGGCGATGCGGACCTTCTTCATCATCTTCGTCATCGTCGGCCTGATCCTGGGCTGGTGCGGGGCGCAGTTGCCCGACGCGCCGGTGATCGGATCGTTCAAGACCTTCATCCTGATCGACGGGGACCTGAACAGCTATCTGTGGCTGACCCGCTTCGCGACCCTGTATTATTTCGCCTTCTTCCTGATCATCATGCCGCTGGTCGGCCTGCGCGAGACGCCGCTGCCGATCCCGGCGACGATCTCCGAGCCGGTCCTGCCCGGCCATGACGCCGAGAAGGGCTGAGCGCGACCATGACCCTCCATACGAATATCCGCGCCATGAAGAAGACCCTGGTCCTGATCGCCGCCGCCGTGGGCCTGACGCTCGCCGCCTCGCCCGTCCTGGCGGCCGGCGAGGCCCGGCATCCGCGCAACGGCGGCTTCAGCTTCGAAGGGCCGTTCGGCAGCTTCGACCGCAACCAGCTGCAGCGGGGCTACAAGGTCTATCGCGAGGTCTGCGCCTCCTGCCACAGCATGGAGCTGATGCATTTCCGGACCCTGGCCGAGCCGGGCGGACCCTTCTATGACTCGCACCAGGCCAGCCCGGCCGAGAACCGCTTCGTCAAGGCCCTGGCCGCCGAGGTCCAGATCGCGGACATCGACACCGAGACCGGCGAAGCGCTGATGCGCGACGGCACCGCCGCCGACCGCTTCCCCAACCCCTATCCGAACGCCACGGCCGCGGCCGCGGCCAACGGCGGCGCCGCCCCGCCCGACCTGTCGGTCATGGCCAAGGCCCGTCACGACGGCGCCAACTACATCTACTCCCTGCTGACCGGCTACGAGGCCGTGCCGGCGGGCCTGCAGATCCGTCCGGGCCAGTACTACAACGCCTATATGGCGGGCGACCTGACCCCCTTCATGCCCGAGGGCACGGAGCACGTTCCCCCGGGCGGCTTCATCGCCATGCCCAAGCCCCTGACGAACGGCCAGGTCACCTATGACGACGGGACCGTCGCCTCGGAAGACCAGATGGCCAAGGACGTCGCCGCCTACATCGCCTGGGCCTCGGACCCCAGGCAGGTCCAGCGCAAGCAGACCGGCATCGGCGTGCTGATCTTCCTGCTGATCTTCGCCGGCGTGACCTATGTCAGCTATCGCCGGATCTGGAACGGCGTGGCCCATTAGGGTCCGCTGACGCCGACACCGAAATGACCCGCCGGCGTCCCGCGCCGGCGGGTTTTTCGTGCGCGCAGCGCGCATCGACACCCGGCGGGCGGCGCCCTAACGTCCCGCCTCTGATTTCGACCGAGGTGTTCCTGTCCATGCGTCTGTTTTCGACCGCCGCCGCGCTCGCCGCCGGCGCCCTGCTCACCGCCTGCGCCAGCACGGGGTCCGAGGCCCCGGCGCCCGCCGCCGCCGCCGCGATCGACGCCGCCCGGCTGTCGGAACATGCGCGCGTGCTGTCGGACGACAGTTTCCAGGGCCGGGGCATCGCCACGCCGGCCGAGGCGATGACCGTCCGGTATCTGAGCGAACAGTATGCGGCCGCGGGCTTCCAGCCGGGCGGCGAGAACGGCGGCTGGACCCAGGATGTGACGCTGAACCGCTTCACCGCCTCCAATTTCCGCGGCCTGCAACTGACCGCCGGGGGCGAGGCCATTCCCCTGACCCAGGGGCGGGAGATCACCATCTCGACCCGCCTGCCGGGTCAGCATGTGATGATGCAGAACACCGGGCTGGTGTTCGTCGGCTACGGCATCGACGCGCCCGAGCGCCAGTGGGACGACTTCAAGGACGTCGACGTGCGCGGCAAGATCCTGGTCGTACTGGTCAACGACCCGGACTTCGAACAGCCCGAGCTGAACACCTTCAACGGCCGGGCCATGACCTACTATGGCCGCTGGACCTACAAATATGAGGAGGCGGCCCGTCAGGGCGCGGCGGGGGTGATCATCGTCCATGAGACGGCCCCGGCCTCCTACGGCTGGGCCACTGTGCAGAACAGCTGGTCGACGCCGCAGTTCGACATCGTCCGGGCCAACGCGGCCGCCGAACGGGTGGCGATGGAGGCCTGGATCCAGCGGGACGTCGCGGTCGACCTCTTCGAGCGCTCGGGACTGGATTTCGAGGCCCTGAAGATCGCCGCCCGCCGCCGCGACTTCCGCCCGGTCGAACTGGCCGGGGCGGGCTTCAGCGGCATGTTCGACGTGGCCACCACCCAGGTGACGACGCAGAACGTCATCGCCCGCCTGCCGGGCTCGACCCATCCCGACGAGACCATCCTGTACACGGCGCACTGGGATCACATCGGCGTCGGGACGCCGGACGCCAATGGCGACGCCATCTTCAACGGCGCGGTGGACAACGCCACCGGCACCGCCGGCCTGCTGGAGCTGGCCCGGGTTTGGGCCGCGGGCCCGCGTCCGCAGCGGTCGATCGTGATGATCAGCTTCACCGCCGAGGAAAGCGGCCTGCTGGGCTCGGAATATTACGCCGCCAATCCGGTCTATCCGCTGGAGACGACGGTGGCCGGCTTCAACATCGACGCCATGAACGTCTATGGCCGCGTCGCCGACGTCGACATCATCGGCTCGGGCCAGTCGAATCTGGACGCCCGGATCACCGCCGAGGCCGCGCGCCAGGGCCGCACGGCCAGGCCGGACGCCAATCCCGCCTCGGGCAGCTATTTCCGCTCGGACCATTTCCCGCTCGCCAAGCGCGGCGTGCCGATGGCCTATGCCGACGGCGGCGGCGCCTTCCGTGATGAACCCGTCGCCGATCGCCAGGCCGCCCGCGCCGAATACGGCGCCCGCCGCTACCACCAGGCCGACGACGAATGGTCGCCCGACTGGGATCTGCGCGGCCAGGTCGAGGATCTGGAAATGGTCTTCAACATCGGCCGGGACCTGGCTGACAGCCGCGACTGGCCCGAATGGATGCCGGGCTCGGAGTTCGGCCCGGCGCGCGCGCCGAGCGCGGCCCAGCGGCGCTAGTCCGCCGGACCCCCGGACCTGCCGCCTCAACCGATCGGGATGGAGTTTCCCATGTTCCGCAAGATGATGGGCGGCGTCGCCGCCGCCGCCGTGCTTCTGGCCGCCGGCCTGGCCACGGCCCAGGATTTTTCCGCCACGCGGCTCAGCGACGGCATCCGCGAGATCAGCAGCGACGCCTACCAGGGGCGCTATCCGGGGACGGAGGGCGAGCGGATGACCCTGGCCTGGCTGCAGGCCCAGTATGAGGCCATGGGGCTGGAGCCGGGCGGGCCGGACGGCCAGTGGCTGCAGCCCGTGACCCTGAACCGCTACACGCCGGTGGCCGGGGCGACGGCGAGCTGGTCGGGGCCGGACGGCGTCCGCCATCCCCTGACGGTCGGGACCGACATCACGGTGCGCGCCGCATCCAACGACGGCCGGGCCGCGATCCGCGACGCGGGCCTGGTCTTCGCCGGCCATGGCATCCATGCGCCGGAGCGGGACTGGGACGACTACGGCGACGTCGACGTGCGCGGCAAGGTCGTGATCGTGGTCGGCGGCGAGCCCGACGGCGACCGGTTCAACGGCCCCTACGCCACCACCTATCAGTCTGCGGCGTACAAGGCGGACGAGGCCTTCCGGCGGGGGGCCGTGGGGGTGATTACGCTGGTCCCCGCCGGCGCCGGCTCGCCGCCGTGGCAGGGCGTCGTTCGCAGCAACGCCCGCACCCGCACCCTGACGCCGGGCGCGGCGGATCTGGAGTTCTCGGGCGCGATCCATCACGACCTCGCCGCCGGCTGGGCCGCGGCGGCGGGACTGGACCTGTCGCGGATGCCGAACCTCGCCGATGGGTCGTTCCGCGCCCTGGCCCTGGACGGCGTGACCCTGTCGGTCGAGGCGGCGGAGACGATCGACGCCCTGACGACCCACAATCTGCTGGCCCGGATCCCGGGGACCGAGCGGCCGGACGAGACCATCGTCTATTCGGCCCACTGGGATCACGTCGGCGGCGCGGCCCAGCATCCGGGCGTGGCGGGCGACGCGATCTGGAACGGGGCCTGGGACAACGCCTCGGGCACGGTCGGGGTGGTCGAGATGGCGCGCCAGCTCAGCGCCGCGCCGCGCCCGAAACGGTCGATCGTCTTCGCCCATATGGCGGCCGAGGAGATGGGGCTGATGGGGGCCTATGGCTATACGGCCGATCCGGTCTGGCCGCTGGAGACGACGGTGGCGGACATCAATATCGACATGCTGCCGCTGTCGGGCCCGACGCGGGACCTGGCCATCTTCGGCAAGGGGCAGAACGACCTCGAGGACCGGCTGCAGGTCCTCGCCGCCGCCGAGGGCCGGGTGGTCACCGACGATCGCGAGCCGGAGCAGAATTACTACTACCGGTCCGACCATTTCCCCTTCGCCCGCGCGGGGGTGCCGGCCCTGATGCCGTGGCACGGGGTCGATCTGGACGAGGGCGGGGTCGAGGTCGGCCTGCCGGCCTATCGCGCCAAATTCGACGCCGACTATCACCAGGCGTCGGATGAATGGTCCGAGGACCTCGATTTCCGCTCGGCGGTCGAGAACCTGACCCTGCTGTATCGGCTGGGTCTGGACCTCGCCAACGGCGAGGACTGGCCGGCGTGGAAGCCGACGTCGGAGTTCGCCGTGGTGCGGGCTCGCTCGGACGCGGCGCGGCGGTGACGGCGATCATTCGCCCGCTGACCGGCGACGGCTCCCCGCCGGTGGAGGGGTCGTATCCGCAGGCGGTCGAGGTGACGGGGCCGACGCGGTGGCTGTATCTGTCGGGCCAGATCCCGGTGGCGCCCGACGGCTCGCTGGCGGCGGATTTCACCGGCCAGTGCGAGCAGGTCTGGGACAATATCGAGACCCAGCTGGCGGCGGCGGGGATGACGCTGGACAACCTCGTCAAGGTCACGACCTTCCTGTCGGACCGGGACTGGGCGCTGGAGAACCGGGAGGTGCGGCTGCGCCGGCTGGCGGGGCGACAGCCGGCCTTGACGGTGATCATCACCGGCATCTTTGACGAGGACTGGCTGGTCGAGATTGAGGCGGTGGCGGCCGGGTAGGGCGCATTCCTCCCCCTTTGGGGGAGGGGGACCGCGTAGCGGTGGAGGGGCGTCGACCGCACGCTCCGCCGGGGGGGGGGGGCCCGCCGGGGGGAAGGGGGGGCGCCCCCCACC
>JBKBQO010000003.1:27547-269066 GCA_046292645.1 Brevundimonas sp. | reverse complement strand
GGCGCAGGATGTCGCCCCGCACGGGCCAGTCCAGGCTGACGCTCGAGGCGGCCCCGCCGGCGGCGGGCGGCGGGGTGGCGGCGTTGCCCGAGGGCGGCGGCGGGGGCGGCGGCGGCGGCGTGCCCGCCTCCGGCACATAGACCCCGCCCGGCGAAGGCCCGGTGGCGTAGGGATCGCCGCCGATGTCGACGGCGCTGTCGGGCAGGATGATCCTCTGGCCGGGGCTGATCGCCGCCCGCGGCCCAAGGCCGTTCAGGTCGATCAAGGTCTGCACCGGCGTCTGGAAGCGGCGGCCGATGCCCGAGATGGTGTCCCCGGGCTGGATCTCATAGGCGGCGCCGGCGGTGACGGCGCCCGTGCCGCGCGCCGGCGGCGGCGGGGCGGTGAAGCCCTCCGAAGCGGGTCCCGCGGCCGGTCGCGGCCCGGCGTACACCGGCGCGTCCAGCGCCCCGCCCTCGATGGAGCCCACGGGCGCAGTGCGCGGCGGCGGCGCCTCATTGCTTGGATTGGTCGGCCCGCGCACGCCCTCGCCGCTCGGCGCCGGGGTCGTGGGGTAGGCCGGCGTCCGCAACGGCGGCGGGGCCGCCTCGGCCCGGGTCGAATAGCGCGGCTCGGCCGGATAGCTGGCGCAGGCCGTCAGCGCCGCCGCCAGGGCCGCCATCGCCAGCGCCCTCATCCCGAATCGAATCGTCATGCCGTCTCCCGCCCTTGGGTCTGCCCGGTGTGCCCCGACCGTCCCCCCAAGCCAACCCGCCAAAGGGCGCGAAAGTTGGGCGGGAAGGTTAATGGGAGGGAGGGCATCGCTCCCGGACATCGACGATCACCCGGCGATTGAGCGGTTCGGCGACACCGTCGGACGTCGGACGCGCGAGCTGGGTTTCGCCATAGGCCCTCACCTCCGTGTCTTCCCACCGTACGCCGTGACGGACGAGTTCCCGCTGCACGTTCTCGGCGCGGCGGCGACTCAGCTCCAGGGCCGTGAGCTCGTCCGGCTCCGTGTCCGAGTGGCCGCCGATGCAATAGCGCGTCACGCCCGGTCGATAGTCCGCCACGATGAACCGCAGCCTGCTCCGCCACTCGGGGTCCACCTCGACCTCGCCTCGCCCGAAATACGGCCCCCAGAAATGCCAGAGAACCATGTAGGGCGGGGTGCCTGCGGTCACGTCGCTCACCGACACGCGAAGGCAGTCCGGCGGCGCGGCGCCGTGAGAAGAGGCCGTGCGCATCCGGCCAATGTTGACCCCCAGCCGCATCAGTTCGAGTCTCACCTCGGCGACGCGTTCGGCTCCCATGTCGCCGTCCGCCGACGGCTGGATCGTCAGGTTCTTTCTCCCTCCCGGGGAAGGCCTGAAATCCTCCGCGACGCGACGCGCTCCGGCGTATCCGCTGGAGGACAGCGTCGTGGAGCCGGGATCGAAGCATATGAGATGTTCAGCCGCCGCGGCGTGGCCCCCGGCGGAGGCGGCGAGCATGAACGTCATACAGGCCAAGGGTTTCCGGTCCATGGCTCACACTATGAACCTGCCGGCCCGGTCCCGTCACCCCTCCTTCGCCGTGCCCTCGACCAGCGGCACAAACCGCACCTCCGCCAGGCTCTCCCGCTGGTAGCTGCCGTCGGACTGGCCGACGTAGCGGTGCAGCCGCTGCACCGACGACCGCCCGACGGGGCAGACCAGTATTCCCCCCGGCTTCAGCTGGTGCAGCAGTTCGGTCGGCTCGCCCGGCGAGGCGGCCGTGACCATGATCCGGTCGAACGGCGCCTGCTCCGGCCAGCCCAGGCCGCCGTCGCCGTGGCGGGTGATGACATTGTCGATCTTCAGGTCCTTCAGCCGCAGCTCTGCCTCGGCCAGCAGGCTGCGATAGCGCTCGACCGAATAGACATAGCGCGCCAGCCGGCTCAGCACCGCGGCCTGGTAGCCGCTGCCGGTGCCGATCTCCAGCACCCGGTGGCGCGGCTGCACGTCCAGGGCCTGGGTCATCAGGCCGACGATATAGGGCTGGGAAATGGTCTGGGCGCAGTCGATCGGCAGGGCCTGGTCCTCCCAGGCCTGGTCGAGGAATTTCTCGTGCACAAAGACGGCGCGGTCGATCGACTCCATCGCCGCCAGCACCTTGGGATCGGTCACCCCCTGCTGCCGCAGACCGAGGATCAGCCGTCCGGCGCGGTCGTCGTCTAATTTCACTTTCCTTCCCCCATTTCGGGGGAAGGTGTCAGGCGAAGCCTGACGGATGGGGGCTGGTGGATGGCGACCCGGTCACCCGAATTTCGAGACGCAGACAGAGCCCCCATCCGAGCCGCTTCGCGGCCCACCTTCCCCCGTAAAGGGGGAAGGGAAATGACGTTCGCCCCCCTCATTCCGCCGCCACCGTCTTCGGCGGCGCCCCGCCCAGCACGCCCTTCAGGTCATGCAGGCTTGGCGCGTGGGTCAGGTCGATGTGCAGGGGGGTGACGGAGATCTTGCCCTCGTCCATGGCCCGCAGGTCGGTCCCCGGCGGATGGTCGTGCTTCGTCCCGCGGAAGCTCATCCAGTAGTAGTCGCGCCCCCTCAGGTCGGTGCGCTTCACCGCATGCATCTCGCCGATGTCGCGGAAGCCCTGGCGGGTGACCTCGACCTCCTTGACCAGGGCCGGAGGCAGGGCGGGGAAATTCAGGTTCATCACCACCCCGGCCTGCCATGTCTGGGCCAGCAGGCGGTTGATGATCGCCGGGGCGAAGGCCTCGGCCGTCTTCCAGTGCGCCGTCACCTCGTCGTGGAACCGCTCCAGCGACTGGCTCAGGGCGATCGAGCGGATGCCGAAGGCCATGCCCTGCAGCGCGCCGGCCACCGTGCCCGAATAGGAACAGTCCTCGCCGACATTGTGCCCGCGATTGACCCCCGACAGCACCAGATCGGGCCGGGCGTCGGCCATCAGGTCATTGACCGCCAGCACGACGCAGTCGGTCGGCGTCCCGGTCACGGCGAACCGCTTGTCGCCCAGGCGATTGACCCGCAGCGGCTCGGTCAGGGTGATCCCCCGCCCCTTGCCCGACTGTTCGGTCTGCGGCGCGCAGATCCAGACGTCGTCCGACAGGACCCGGGCGATCCGTTCCAGACACTCCAGCCCCTCGGCTTCGATGCCGTCGTCATTGGTCAGAAGAATGCGCATGCCGCCCGCGCTCTTGCAGCGCGTCGGCCCGTCGCGCAACCGCCTTGTGTCAGTTGGCGGGCCGGATGCCGTCGGCCAGGATGACGAAGCCGCCGCCGCAATCGTTGCGGATCACCGAGCCGGCGTGCTCGATCCGGTTGTTGCTGGCCGCGCTCCACGGCCGGGTCATGCCGGTGATGGTGACCTTGGCGTTGTTCAGGTCCAGACGCGCCTGGCGCATCAGGTCGCGCGAGGCGGCGCCCGAGACGCAGGGCCGGGAGAACGGCTGCCGCACCTGGTCCTCGTCGCCGTACAGCTGGAACTCGTCGTTCGAGAACCGCACCCAGCCGGTGAAGGCCGTATCGCCCGCCGCATGGACATAGGTGTTCGACGACGGCCCGGTCGCGCAGGCGGTCAGGGCCAGGGCGGCGGTCAGGGTCAGGATGGTTCTCATCGGTTCGCTCCATCAGGTCGTTGTGGAAGGCCGGTCTTGCATTCAGGTTCCTTCTCCCCTCGGGGGAGAAGGTGGCCCGAAGGGCCGGATGAGGGGGCTCTGTCCACCCTCTCACCGTCAGGCCGCCGCCAACGCGAAGCTCGTCCAGCCCCCTCATCCGAGCGGCTTCGCCGCCCACCTTCTCCCCCGAGGGGAGAAGGACGATGAACTCAACCCACGTGCGTCACGCCCTTCGGCATATAGGGCAGTAGAGCCTCCGGCACGGCGATCCGTCCATCGCCGTCCTGATAATTTTCCATGACAGCCACCAGCGTCCGCCCGACCGCCAGGCCCGAGCCGTTCAGGGTGTGCACGAACTCGGTCTTCTTCTCCCCGGCCCGCTTGAACCGCGCGTCCATCCGCCGGGCCTGGAAGTCGCCGCAGTTGGAGCAGCTGCTGATCTCGCGATAGGTCCCCTGCGACGGCAGCCAGACCTCAAGGTCGAAGGTCTTCCGCGCCGAAAAGCCCATGTCGCCCTTGCACAGCAGCATGCGGCGATAGGGCAGGCCCAGCTTCTCCAGCACCACCTCGGCGCAGCGCACCATCCGTTCGTGCTCGGCCTCCGAGTCCTCCGGCCGGGTGATCGAGACCATCTCCACCTTGTGGAACTGGTGCTGCCGGATCAGCCCGCGCGTATCCCGCCCCGCCGACCCCGCCTCGGCTCGGAAACAGGGCGTCAGGGCGGTCAGCCGCATGGGCGTGGCCAGCTCGTCCTCGGACAGGATCTGTTCGCGGACGAGATTGGTGAGGGAGACTTCGGCGGTGGGGATGAGCCAGCGTCGATCTTCTCTTGCGACGGCAGTTTCAAACTCAAAGACGCTCGGCGCCTGGCCGAACGTCGTCGGGACCGCGCCTTCCCCCTCAAGACCAACGAGCTCGCGAACCCGATCCGGGTCGATCCCCGTCTGAAAAAGGTCTTCGCGAAACTTAGGCAGTTGGCCTGTGCCGAACATGGCCGGGCTCTTCACCAGATACGGCGGATTGACCTCCAGATAGCCGTTCTCATTCGTCTGTACGTCCAGCATAAACTGGCCGATGGCCCGTTCCAGCCGCGCCAGCCCGCCCTTCAGCACCGCGAACCGCGACCCCGACATCTTCGCCGCCGCCTCGAAGTCCAGCAGGCCCAGCGCCTCGCCCAGATCGGCATGATCCTTCGAAGGCCCGCCCTCGCGCGGCGTCCCCCACGGCGTCCCGACCAGAACATTCCCGCTCTCGTCCTCGCCCTCCGGCACATCGTCGGCCGCCAGGCTCTTCTGCGCCGCCAGCAGGTCGCGCAACGCCTTGCCGACCCGCGCCTCCTCGGCCTCGGCCGCCGCGATCTCGCCCTTCAGGCTCTCGACCTCGCCCTTCAGCCGTTCGGCCTCGGCCAGGTCCTTGCGGCCCATCGCCGCCCCGATCAGCTTGGAGCTCTCATTGCGCTTCGCCAGCGCCGTCTGCCCCGCCGTCTGCGCCGCCCGCAGCGCCGTATCCAGCGTCAGGATCTCGTCCACCAGCGCCTGGGCGTCCGCGACCCCGCGCGAGGACCAGCCGCTGACGAAGGCGGCGGGGTTGTCTCGGATGGCGCGGATGTCGTGCATGGCGGGTCTCTTCGGAAGGAAGCGATGCTCTAGCGGTGGGCGCCGGGTCGGGCAAATCCTTCCCCCATTTCGGGGGAAGGTGTCAGGCGAAGCCTGACGGATGGGGGCTGGTTAAGGCAGGCTCATCCCTCGACGATCGCGGCCCGGACAGAGCCCCCATCCGAGCGGCTTCGCCGCCCACCTTCCCCCGAAATGGGGGAAGGAAAAGGGCGCTTACGACCAGATCTGACGCACAGGCATGCACAATGGCTCGACGCCCTTCGGGGCCGGTCTTTGACAGCCTGAATCCCCGCCCGAAACCGCTCAGGTCCCGGCCGCCCCCCTCGCGCGCAGCGGACGAAGTAGACTCAGTAGACTCATTGGACTCTATTTTTTTTCCGCGTTCACACAGAACCCACCGCCCGCACGCAGTGAACGCAGTGAACGCAGTGAACGCAGTGAACGGTGTTTTTCGCGTTCACACAGTCCGGGCCCGGCGCCCTAGATCAGCCCCGCCATGGGCGAACTGGCGCTGGCGTACATTCGCCGCGGCATCCGTCCCGCCAGATACCCCTGCCGCCCGGCGATCACCGCGTGCTTCATCGCCGAGGCCATCAGGATCGGATCCTTCGCCCCCGCGATCGCCGTGTTCATCAGCACCGCGTCACAGCCCAGCTCCATGGCCAGGGTCGCGTCCGAGGGCGTGCCGACGCCCGCATCGACCAGCACCGGCACCTTCGCCTGTTCGATGATCAGCCGGATATTGACCCGGTTCTGGATCCCCAGGCCCGAGCCAATCGGCGCCGCCGCCGGCATGATGGCCGCGGCCCCCGCCTCCTCCAGCCGCCGGCACATCACCACGTCGTCGGTGCAATAGACCATGACCTGGAAGCCGTCCTTGATCAGCAGCTCCAGCGCCCGCAGCGTCTCGATCATGTCCGGATACAGGTGCGCCGTGTCGCTCAGCACCTCCAGCTTGACCAGGTCCCAGCCCCCGGCCTCGCGCGCCAGCCGCAGCGTCCGCACCGCGTCCTCCCCGGTGAAACAGCCGGCGGTGTTGGGCAGGAAGGTGAACCGATCCGGCTTCACATAGTCGACCAGCATCGGCTGGCTGGGGTCCGACAGATTGACCCGCCGCACCGCCACGGTGACGATCTCCGCCCCCGCCGCCTCGGCCGCCTCGGCGTTCTGCTGATAGGTCTTGTACTTGCCGGTGCCGACGATCAGCCGGCTGGAAAAGGTCCGTCCCGCGACGGTCCAGGTGTCTTCGCCCTGTGTCATGGCCCTCCTGTAGCCGCCCGTCGCCACAGGGGAAAGGCCGGTCAGAAGTCGAGCTGCAGCCCGATCGACACCCCGCCCCGATGGGCCCGCTCGAAGGCGGCGTAGCGCCCGCCCAGGGTCATCACGGCGTTGGGCGCCAGTTCGAGGCGGAGATCGCCGCCGATGCCCAGCCCCGCATCCCCGGGATCGCCGGCCGAGGCGAGGATGGGCGAACCCAGCAGCTCGGTCCGCAGCGCGAAATCATCGTCTCCCCACGACCGCACATAATCCACGCTGGCGCTCGCCTGCAGCCGGGTCTCGCCCCAACGGACCGGGGTGAACACCGCCTCCAGCCCCAGGGCGCCTTCGTACTGGCTCAGGTCCTGGGCCGGTGCGGTCTGGCTGAACACATCCGCGCCCCGCTCGATGAAGCCGTCCGGCGACTGGCGGGTCATCCCCAGGGTCGCCCGCGGCCTCAGTTCGGCGACGCCGGTGCGCCAGCGCAGGCCGGCGCGCACCTGCGCCGAAACGCCCCGCCCGTTAAACCGGGCGACGCCCTCCAGCCCCTGCCCGGCCAGCACCGTGCCGGCCGCGCCGGTCACCTCCGGCCGTCGGGTCTGATGCTTCTGGCGATGCAGCCCCGCCGTCGCCTCGACAAACCCGTGGCCGCCGCCAACGGCCCCGTAGGCCAGCAGGTGCGCGCTCTGCACCTCCCCCCGGTTGGCTCCGCCGCGCTCGTCCAGCCCGGTGTGGCTGACGCCGGCGGCGACGCCCAGGACCAGCGCCCCGCCGTCGATCGGCCGGCGTACGACGTCGGCCCCTGCGACCAGACCCAGGGTGTCCGCTTCGGCTCCGGGCGAGGCGAGGCCCGCGTCGCGTCCGGACCTCTGTCCCACGACGCTGGTCCACACCGGGCCCGTCGCGCCCGCGCCGGCCCCCAGCCGGTCAGCCACGGCCCCGGTCACGGCTCGTTGCGCTTCGGCGGCCGCCCACTGGCTGTTGGCGAACAAGGACCCGGCCACCGGATCGCGGGTGATCGCCAGATTGCCGACATTGAGCAGGCCCCAGCCATAGACCGGGTCGATGCCCGGCTCGCCGATGTCGCTGGCGGTGGCGAGCGTCAGCCGCACCAGCGCCGCTCCGCTGGCGTCCGGGAACATCTGCCGGGCGATCGCCACCGCCCCGGTGACGTGCGGCGCCGCCATGGAGGTGCCGTTCAGACCCGCCACCTGTCCCGGCACATGGGAGGCGGACACGATGGTGGCGTCCTCGGGCGCCTCGCCGGGCCGCGCGTCATCGCCCCCCGGCGCGGCCAGACACCAGGCCGCCGCCTCGCCGCACAGATTGGCGTAGCTGGCGATCAGCCCGTTCGAGCCCACGGCGGTGACGGCGAGCCAGTTGGGCTGCAGCTCGGGGAAATACCAGGGCAGGCCGGCCTGCACGCTCGGCTGCCAGGCGGCGCTGTTCCCCGTGGCCCAGACCAGGATCGAGTCCAGCGCCACCGCCCGCCGATAGACCTCCAGTTCGGGCGGGGTGACCACCCAGGCCAGGATGTAGTCGACGGGCGCCCCGAACTCGCCCTCGCAGCAACCCCAGGAGTTGTTGAACAGCCGAACGCCCCGATCCAGGGCGTCGTCATACAGGAAGGGAATGGCCCAATAGCTGGGCGCCGCCGCATTGTTCGCGTCCAGCAGCCGCATGGAGGCGAGGCGCGCCTCATAGGCTACGCCCTGGGTCCCGGTCCCGTTGCGCGCGCCGGCGATGATGCCGGCGACATGGCTGCCGTGACCATGCTCGTCGATCAGCGACAGCACGCCCGTGAAGGCGTCCAGCCCTATGCCAGCCATGTTGGGCTGCAGGTCCGAATGGATCGCCGAAACCCCCGAGTCCACGACGCCGACCACCACCCCCCGACCGGTGTATCCCCGGTCATAGGCCGCCTGCACCCCGATCATGTGCAGGTTCCACTGGGTGTCGTATTCGACCAGGCTCTGGGCCTGCGCCGCCGTGGCGGTCAGCGCGGCGCCGGCCGCCAATGCGCACAGTGCGCGCCGCATCGTTCCCCCCGGAAAGACATCGATCAAGCGTCACCGTTTGCCAGCGCGATCCTCGTCGCACAAGCCTCCGAACCCTGCCGGCCTCCGCGTCCGTCAGCCTCCGCCGACGAACTGCACAAGCTCCACCCGGTCCCCGTCGGCCAACGCCGTCGTCGCGTGCAGCGACCGGGGCACGATCTCCAGATTGCGCTCCACCGCCACCTTGCGCACGTCCAGACCCAGCTCCTCGACCAGCGCCAGGATGGTCTCGGCCGCAACCTCGCGATGTTCCCCGTTGACCTGTATGCGCATGCCCTTACGTCACTCTTTCACGCGTGCGGTTTGATAACCGCGACGCCTCAGCTAAAAGGCCCGTCCGATTCCGGTCGGTCCGCCACAATCGCGAGCGCAATGCCCGAGACCCCCGTCCTCTACGTCCTGAACGGCCCGAACCTCAACCTGCTGGGGGTCCGGGAGCCGGACATCTATGGCCGTGAAACCCTGGCGGACGTCCAGGCGCTGTGCGAGGGCGCCGCCGCCAATAGCGACCGGGGCGGCGCGACGGTGGTCTTTCGCCAGACCAATCACGAGGGCGAACTGATCGACTGGATCCACGAGGCCCGCGAAAAGGCCTCGGCCGTGGTCCTCAATCCCGCCGGCTACGGCCACACCTCGGTGGCCCTGCTGGACGCCCTGAAGACGCTGACGATCCCGATCGTCGAATGCCATCTGTCCAATCCGGCGGCGCGCGAGCGCTTCCGCCATCGCTCCTATGTCTCGGCGGTCGCCGCCGGGGTGGTTTCGGGCTTCGGCCCATTCAGCTACGAACTGGCCGTCAGGGCCGCTCTGCGGCTGGCGCAGGAACGCCGCGCCGCCGCCGACCGTTCGGTTTAGAAGGTAACAAGAGGCTCCCATGGCCGAATCCAAGACGTCCGCGCCCAAGCTCAAGAACGAAGCCGAGATCGACACCACCCTGGTGCGCCAGCTGGCCGACATTCTCAACGACACCTCCCTGACCGAGATCGAGGTCGAACGCGGCGAGCTGCGCATCCGCGTCGCCCGTGAGATCGTCGCCGCGCCGGTGATGCAGTACGCCGCCGCCCCGGCCCCCGCCGCCCATGCGCCGGCTCCGGCCGCCGCCGCCCCGGCCGCCATGCCGTCCGACCCCGCCACCATCGTCGCCAAACAGGGCGAAGAGGTGAAGTCGCCCATGGTCGGCACCGTCTATCTGCAGGCCTCGCCGGAAGCGCCGCCCTTCATCGCCGTCGGCGACA
The DNA here is from genome assembly GCA_046292645.1 of Brevundimonas sp. Lineage (GTDB taxonomy): Bacteria > Pseudomonadota > Alphaproteobacteria > Caulobacterales > Caulobacteraceae > Brevundimonas. The sequence continues at coordinate 259,321 of JBKBQO010000003.1, read as the reverse complement.
AGGTCAAGAAGGGCCAGACCCTGCTGATCGTCGAGGCCATGAAGACGATGAACCCGATCCAGGCCCCCCGCGACGGCGTCGTGGTCGAGGTGCTGGTCGGCGACGCCCAGCCGGTCGAGTTCGGCGAAGCCCTCGTCCTGCTCGAGGCGTAAGCCATGTTCACCAAGGTTCTCATCGCCAACCGCGGCGAAATCGCCCTGCGGATTCATCGCGCCTGCAAGGAGATGGGCATCTCCACCGTCGCCGTGCACTCCGAGGCTGACCGCGGCGCCATGTGGGTGCGGCTGGCCGACGAAAGCGTCTGCATCGGCCCCGCGCCGGCGGCCAAGTCCTATCTGAATATTCCGTCGATCATCGCCGCCGCCGAGATCACCGGCGCCCAGGCCATCCACCCCGGCTACGGCTTCCTGTCCGAGAACGCCCGCTTCGCCGAGATCGTCGAGGCCCACGGCATGACCTTCATCGGTCCCAAGCCCGAGCATATCCGGGTCATGGGCGACAAGATCACCGCCAAACAGACGGTGCTCGAGGCCGGCATCCCCTGCGTCCCCGGCTCGGCCGGCGAGGTCGAGACCGTCGAGGCCGCCATCGAGGCCTCGAAGACCATCGGCTTCCCCCTGATCGTGAAGGCGGCCGCCGGCGGCGGCGGGCGCGGCATGAAGGTGGCCCTGACCGCCGACGACCTGGTCGAGGCGGTCCAGACCGCCCAGTCCGAGGCCCTCGCCGCTTTCGGCAACGGCGCCGTCTATATGGAGCGCTACCTCCAGAAGCCGCGCCACATCGAGCTGCAGGTCATCGCCGACAGCCACGGCAATGTGGTCCACCTCGGCGAGCGCGACTGCTCCCTGCAGCGCCGCCACCAGAAGGTGCTGGAAGAGGCCCCCTCGCCCGCCCTGTCGGCGGCCGAACGCGTCGCCATCGGCGAGACCGTCAACAAGGCCATCGCCTCGATCGGCTACCTCGGCGTCGGCACCATCGAATTCCTCTGGGAAGACGGCGAGTTCTTCTTCATCGAGATGAACACACGCCTGCAAGTAGAGCATCCGGTTACGGAAATGATCACCGGCGTCGATCTGGTCCGCGAACAGATCCGCATCGCCGCCGGCCTGCCCCTGTCGTTCAGCCAGGCCGAGGTCAAGTTCACCGGCCACTCGATCGAGTGCCGCATCAACGCCGAAAACGCCGAGACCTTCACCCCCTCGCCCGGCACGATCACCGACTTCCACGCCCCGGGCGGCCTGGGCGTGCGGCTGGATAGCGCCATCTACGCCGGCTATTCGATCCCGCCCTATTACGACAGCCTGATCGGCAAGCTGATCGTCCACGGCCGCGACCGCGAGGAATGCATCGCCCGCCTCAAGCGCAGCCTGAACGAAATGGTCATCGGCGGCATCGACACCACCATCCCCCTGTTCCAGAAGCTGTTGCAGGAGCCCGACATCCTGTCCGGCGACTACGACATCCACTGGCTGGAAAACTGGGCCAAGCGCCAGAAGGCGGCTGCCTGAGCGACCCGGGCTTCAGCGCCAACAGCCCCTTCGGCGGCTTCGGCCCCGAGGAACTGCTGAACTGCTACGCCACCGGCGTCTTCCCCATGGGCGAGGGCCGCGACGATCCGCGCATCTTCCTCGTGGAGCCGGAACAGCGGGGCGTGATCCCGTTGGACGCCTTCCACGTGCCGACGCGGCTGAAACGGACGCTCCGCGCCGAGGCGCTGCAGGTTCGCGTCGACACCGCCTTCGACGCGGTGCTGGATGCGTGCGCGGCGCCGGGCCCAGGCCGTGAGGACAGCTGGATCAACGCTCCGATCCGCCGCCTGTATGTCGAGCTGAACGCCCGCGGCCACGCCCACAGCATCGAATGCTGGCGGGGCGAGGCGCTGGTCGGGGGGCTGTACGGCGTCACCCTGGGCGGCGCCTTCTTTGGCGAGAGCATGTTCAGCCGCGAGCGTGACGCCTCCAAGATCGCCCTGGTGCATCTGGTCGCGCGGCTGAGGCGCGGCGGCTGGCGGCTGCTGGACGCCCAGTTCCTGACCGGCCACCTGAGCCAGTTCGGGGCGGTCGAGACGCCGCAGGCGGCCTATCTGGAGCTGCTGCGCGCCGCGCGGGCGGTAAGGCCCAACACTCGCTCCCTGTTCCAGCCGATGACCGGGTCAGAGGCGCTGTTCTACGCCTTGCAGCCCACGATCCAGGCGTCATAGATCGGATGCTGGATCCCGCTGACGGCGGGGGATGAGGCGAACATCCAGCCGCGGAAGATCTGGCGCGGTTCGTTGACCTGGATGACGCCGCGCGGCTGCAGGCTGACCTCGAGATAGGCGATGGCGTCCGAGACCTGTTCGTCGGGGGCGGAAACCTCGCAGGCGCGGGCCGTGAAGATCAGGGTCTGCTGGAACCGCACCGGACGGCCGCCGACCTCGACCTCGAACCGCATCGATTCGGCGGTGATCTTGTCGATGGCCTCAACGATGGCGACGCGACGACGCTGGCGGCGGGCCGGCGCGACGGACGTCTCGACCTTCTGGGGCGGCGGTTCGACTGCGGCCTTCTCGTCCGCCTCTTCCGCATCATCCGCGTCGGCATCGGCGATGACGATGACCGGCGCGGCCGGGGTGACGGCCACCGGCGCGGCGGGCGCGGGGGAGGCCTCTGGCGCGGGCTCGACCGGCGGCGCGCCGGGGGTGGTCTGGCGATTCAGCGCAGCCGTCGGATCCTGAACAGGGACGGCGTCCTGCGGCAGATCGTTGAGGGCCGACGCCAGCACGGCCCCGGACCCCAGCAGGGCGACGGCGGTCACACCGGCCAGGATCGCCGTGCGCAGCGTCATTCCGGCCGCCATGCTTCGTAATCGCCGGTCGCGGCCGGGCGTACGCCGTCGGCGGCCAGCGAGCCCTTCGGTCGCCAGGCCATGGGGGTGCCGGTCAGGTTCGGGAGATGGTCCTCTTCCCAGGACCGCCGCGGCAGCGGCTGGTCCGTGGGCAGTTCGTCGAAGGTGTAGTGCAGCCAGCCGTGCCAGTCCGGCGGCACCTTCGAGGCGTCGGCATAGCCGTTGTAGGTGACCCAGCGGCGGCGGCGGCCGTCGTAGCTGGAGCTGTCGCGGGACAGGTAGTAGCGATTGCCGAACTCGTCGGTCCCCACATGTTCGCCGCGCCTGGCGATGGTGAAGAAGGTGCCGATGGTGGCGCCGCTGGTCCAGCCGAAGATCCTGCCTAGCACGTCGGAAAATCCACTCAGTTTCAGGTCGGCCGGCGGGGTGCGGCGACGCAGCGGCATCATAGAAAGCGGCGGGGCCGGCGTCCAGCACCGCGAACGGCTCCGCGAACTCAACATCTTGGGGGTAACCCCGGCTCGAGACGCCAGATTTATTGCCGGCGGCCCCGGGGAGCCGCTAGTCTTGCACGAAGGCCACCCCGAGTCCGCCGCATGCGCTTCCCCTTCGCCTCCATCGCCGCCGCGATGTCCCGCACCGACCGCGAGGTCGAGCGCGCGGACCGGATCGTCAGGGTGCGTGCGCCGGAGGGCTGGACCGACGTCCAGATCGAGGCCTGGCTGGACTGGGCCGAGGCGGAAGGCCTGGCCTCGGACGGCGACGATCCACTGGCGGAGATGGCCGTGGCCTGGGGCCGCCGTCACTGTCCGGACAAGGCCGGCGCCCTGGCCGCGACCCTGTTGCTGGGCTTCGCCACACCGGCGCGCACGACAGGGTTTGTCGTCGGGCTGGTCGATCTGGCCGACGCCGAGGCGGCGCGGCGGCTGCAGTCCGAGGCGGCGTTCCGACGGGGCGAACGCCTCGCCGCCGGCGCGGTCCAGGCCGCCGCCGCGGCGCTGGAGCGGGTCACGGACGCCGTCTCCCGCTGCGAAGGACCGCGCGCGGACTGCGCCGATCCCCAGACCAATCCGGCCCTCGCGCGGGCCGCGCTGGCCGCGCGCCGGGCCGGCGCGACCGACGCCGACATCTTCCGCGCCATCGCCGGCGAGCGGTTCGATGTCGCCCCCCTGCCGCTGGTGGCGACCCCGCCGCGTCTGGTGATCGCCGATCGCGCCGCGATCGCCTCGGGCGCGTCCCTGGCGATGGCCGCCGCCGAAGCGGCCCTGGACGGCGATCTGATCCTGACCTTCGACGCAGACGCCGCCGAGGCCGTGCAGGCGTCCCGCCGGGCCCCGGCGGTGCTCCTGTCCCTGCCTGCCCTCCAACAGGCCGCCGGACGGGAGTTCGAGCCCGCGCTGCGGGACCTGGTGCGGCTGTGGGCGACCGCCCTGGCGGGCGAGGACGAAACCCTGGTTGCGATCGGCCTCGGCGGACTGGCCGATCTGGTGCTCGACAGCCCCGCCCCGGCCGACGTCTCGCGCGCGGACCAGCTGGCGGAACTGGTGCGGACGGCGGCGGGCGACGTCCTGACCGCCCTGTTCGTCGACGATGCGGAGGCCGGTCTGAGACTGGGCCTGACGCCCCTGGCCGCTACCGAGGCCTGGCAGGCGGGCGACGGCGGCGTCGGACAGCGGCTGCGGCCCTCGCTCGCCGCCGCGATCGACCGGGCCGGCGGCGATGTCGAGGCCGCCGAACGCCATCTGTTCGGCCGGCGGACGCTGGTCGACGCCCCGGGAATCGATCACGCGGCGCTGCGGGCCAAGGGCTTCACCGATGTCGAGCTTGAGGGGATCGAACAGGCGCTGGCCCAGGTCGATCGCCTGGACGACGCCTTCCGGCCGCCCGTGCTGGACGCGGGCTTCCTGCGCGACGTGCTGGGGTATGACGACGCGGACGCCCTGCTGACCCGGCTGGGCTTCGCGTCCGAAGACATCGCCCGGGCCCAGGCCTGGGCGTTCGGCCATGGCGATCTGGCGGACTGGGCGGGCGCGCCCGACAGCCTTCAGTCCGTGCTTGCGGATCCCGTTGCGCTCGACGCGCGGCTGCGCGCCGAACTGGAGGCGGTCAGCGCGGTTCCGGACACGGCGCCGACGCCCATCGACTGGCGCACCACGCCGGCGGAGGGCGCGGACATCCTGGCCGCGGCCGCCCGGAGCGGGCGTCGCGCCGTCCGGCTGATGCGGACCGCCCCGCCAACCGGTCCGCTGCTGGACCTCGTGGAGCCCGATCCGGCGCCGCGTCCGCGCCGCTGGGAGCCGGAGGCCAAGGCCGTCGAACGGGTGGTGGAGCGGGTCGTCGAGCGCGACCGCACGCGCCGCAAACTGCCGGACCGGCGCAAGGGCTATATCCAGAAGGCCGCGGTCGGCGGGCACAAGGTCTATATCCACACCGGCGAGTATGAGGACGGCGAGCTCGGCGAGATCTTCATCGACATGCACAAGGAGGGCGCCGCCTTCCGCTCGCTGATGAACAATTTCGCCATCGCGATCTCGATCGGCCTCCAGTACGGCGTGCCGCTGGAAAAATTCGTCGACGCCTTCATCTTCACGCGGTTCGAGCCGGCCGGCGCGGTCACGGGCAATGATTCGATCAAGTCGGCGACGTCGATCCTCGACTACATCTTCCGCGAATTGGGCGTCTCCTACCTGGACCGTCATGAGCTGGCCAACGCCACGACCGACCCGCTGAAGAGCAACGGCCTCGGAGCCCTGGAGGGGGACGGCGAAACGCCCGAGGCCGTGCCCGCCGCCCGGTTCATCTCCAAGGGCTTCGCCCGGGGCGCGGCGCCGGACAATCTGGTGGTGCTGCCCTTTGGCCAGGAGCGGCCGTCCGCCCTGACGCCCCGGGCCGCGACGGAGGCGGTCGCCTGTCCCGCCTGCGGGGATTTCGCCCTGCAGCAGCGCGGCGCGGGCTGGATCTGCGATACCTGCGGCGCGGCGCCCTCGATGCAGGGTTGATCAACGAATTGGCGCCAGGATGTCCGGCGTCGGCCCTCGGTCGACGCCCGAGACTGGAGCCCGCCATGAAGCCGATCCTGACCGCCGCCCTCGTCGCCGCCCTCGCTGGCGCCGCCGCCCTGCCCGCCTTCGCCCAGAACGCGGGCCAGATCGCGCGGGTGCGGGCCGGCGCCAGCTGCCCCGGCTGCAACCTGTTCCAGGCGGAGCTGTCCGGGCTGGAGGCGCGCGGCCTGAACCTCTCGCGGGCGCGTCTGCGCCAGGCCGATCTGAGCCTGACCGTGATGACCCGGACGCGCTTCGCCAACGCCGACCTGCGGGACGTCGAGGCCTATGGCGGGGTCTTTTCCGGCTCCAGCTTCAGCGGCGCCAATCTGACCAACGCCAGCTTCGTCGGCGCCTCGATGGAAGGCGCTTCGTTTGCCGGCGCGACCCTGACCGGGGCGAATTTCAGCGGCGCCTCGCTGGCCCGGACGACCGGGCTGACCCAGGCCCGGCTGAACCAGGCCTGCGGCGACGAGGCGACGCGCCTGCCGCGCGGCCTGTCCATTCCCCGCTGCTGATCCGCCACCGACCTTACCGCGAATTAAGTAGGGTTTGCCGATATTTGGCGGCATGAAAGAGGCGTGAAACAGAGCATCCCCTCCCTGTTCCGTCGCCGCCCGATCGCCAGCCTCGCGCTGGGCGCCGCCGTCGCCGTGTTGGCCGCGGCCGGGCCGGCGAGCGCCGAGATCCAGTTCCAATTCCAGGATCGCGACGTCGCCCGGATGGTGTCGCTGGGCGGCAGCTGCAACCGCTGCGAACTGTCCGGCCGCGACCTGACCGGCGCCGCCTTCACCGGGGCCAATTTCACCAATGCGACCCTGGTCGGCGCCAATCTGCGCGGCGCCGAGCTGGTCGGGTCGAATTTCTCGGGCAGCGATTTCAGCCGCGCGGATCTGTCGGGCGCCCAGATGGTGGGAGCCAATTTCACCGGCGCCAACTTCTCCGGCGCGGATCTGACCGGCGTCGAGGCCATGGGCGCGACCCTGGTGCGGGTGCGGTTCACAGGGGCCGATCTGACCGGCGCAGTGCTGACCGGCGCCAATATGAACGGCGCCAACCTGACCGGCGCGGACCTGAGCGGCGCCGAGATCAATGCCGCCACCCTGGCCAACGTCAATGCAAGGGGCGCGGACTTCTCGAACGCCGAGATCTCCATGTCCAATCTGTCGAACGGCGATTTCCGCAGCGCCTCGTTCCGCGGCGCGGAGCTGAACGGCGCGCGGCTGACGGGCGGAAGCTTCGCCGGCGCCGATTTCCGCGGCACCGAACTGAACCGGGCCGACATCCGCGGCGCCGATCTGTCGGGGGCCCGGGGGCTGACGCAGGAGCAGGTCGGCCGGACCTGCGGCGACGCCAACACCCGTCTGCCCGGCCAGCTGAACCCGCGCATCTGCCGCGGCGTCTCCAACATCCGGGCCGCGCCCCGTCCGCCGGCGCCGCCGGTCCCGCCGCGGGTCCGGAATCTCGTCATCGCCAGTTCCGGCCACTGACGATGAAAAAGGCCGCCGTCCCCGGGGACAGCGGCCTTCTTCATGTCCGGGGGTCCGGCCATCGATCAGGTCTTGAGAGGCAGGGCCGCACGGATGTGCAGCTCCTTGTACTGACGCTCGGCGGCGTCGGACGGCGCGCTCATCAGCAGGTCCTGGCCCTGCTGGTTCAGCGGGAAGGCGATGACCTCGCGGATGGCGGTCTGGTTGGCCAGCAGCATGACGATGCGGTCGATGCCCGGGGCCAGGCCGCCGTGCGGGGGCGCGCCGTAGCGGAAGGCGTTCAGCATGCCGCCGAACTGGTCCTCGACGACGGAGGCGTCATAGCCGGCGATCTCGAAGGCCTTGAGCATGATCTCGGCCTTGTGGTTCCGGATCGCGCCCGAGCACAGCTCATAGCCGTTGCAGACGATGTCGTACTGATAGGCGCGGATGGTCAGGGGATCCTGGGTCTCCAGCGCCTCGAGGCCGCCCTGCGGCATGGAGAAGGGGTTGTGGCTGAAGTCGACCTTCTTCTCTTCCTCGGACCATTCGAACATCGGGAAGTCGACGATCCAGCAGAATTTGAACTGGGCCTCGTCGATCAGCTTCAGCTCGGTCGCGACGCGGGTGCGGGCGAGGCCCGCGAATTTGGCGAAGACCGACGGCAGGCCGGCGGCGAAGAAGGCGGCGTCGCCCTTGCCGAGGCCCAGTGACGTCATCAGGGCGTCGGTCGGCTCCTGGCCGAGGTTCTTGGCGATCGGGCCGCCCCAGGCCTGCTGGTCGTCGGACCAGAAGATGTAGCCGAGGCCCGGCTGGCCCTCGCCCTGGGCCCAGCTGTTCATGCGGTCGCAGAAGGCGCGCGAGCCGCCGGTCGGGGCCGGGATGGCCCAGACAGCGTTCTTGTCGTCGGCGCCGAGGATCTTGTTGAACAGGCCGAAGCCGCCGTCGCGGAAATGGTTCGAGACGTCCTGCATCTTGATGGGGTTGCGGGTGTCCGGCTTGTCGGTGCCGTACCATTTCATCGACTGTTCGTAGGTCAGGCGCTCGAAGCCCGCGTGCTCCATCGTCTGGCCGAAGTCGTTGGTGAAGGTGTGGGTCCCGTCGATCGGCGAGACCGGCTTGCCGTCGGCGAACTCCTCGAACACGCCGTGCATGACGGGCTCGATCGCAGCAAAAACATCCTCTTGCGTCACGAAGCTCATCTCGACGTCGAGCTGGTAGAATTCCAGCGAACGGTCAGCGCGCAGGTCCTCGTCGCGGAAACAGGGGGCGATCTGGAAATAGCGGTCGAAGCCCGAGACCATCAGCAGCTGTTTGAACTGCTGCGGGGCCTGCGGCAGGGCGTAGAATTTGCCCGGGTGCAGGCGCGACGGGACGAGGAAGTCGCGCGCGCCTTCGGGGCTGGAGGCCGTCAGGATCGGGGTCTGGTATTCGAGGAAGCCCTGGCCGACCATGCGCTGGCGGATCGAGGAGATCACGCGGCTGCGCAGGACGATGTTCCTGTGCAGGGTCTCGCGGCGCAGGTCGAGGTAGCGGTGCTTGAGGCGGATTTCCTCGGGATATTCGGGCTCGCCGAAGACCGGGAGCGGCAGTTCGGCGGCCTCGGACAGGACCTCGACGCCGGTGACGCGCAGCTCGATCTCGCCGGTGGGCAGGTTGGCGTTCACGACCGAGGCCTCGCGGGCCACGACCTCGCCGTCGACGCGGATGACGCTCTCGGCGCGGAGGCGTTCGACGGCCTCGAAGCCCGGGGTCTCGGGGTGCAGCACCAGCTGGGTCAGGCCGTAGTGGTCGCGCAGGTCGATGAACAGCAGGCCGCCGTGGTCGCGCTTGCGGTGCACCCAGCCGGACAGGCGGACATTCGATCCGGCGTCGGTCAAACGGAGGGCGCCGCAGGTGTGGGAGCGGTAGGCGTGCATGGCGGGTTCGTCTTGGATTGAGGGCCGCGGGGGCCGCAATTCGGGAGGCCGGAAGGGCGCATCATCGCCCCGGAAAGTCAAGGTTTGCGGGTCCGGAACGCCGTCGGGCGGCGGCCCGCCCGAAAAATCGCGGATTCCGCTACTCTGGAGACATTCGCCCCCTCTCCTCCTTTCACGACGATCCTGCCACGGCGGTGCGTCAGAAACGGACGGACACGGCGGGGACTGGCGCATCCGGCGGTTTCGGCAGCTTGAAGTGGCAGTTCCGGGCGGTCGTTCAGCAGTGCAAGGCCCGTACGCAGACGTTGGTCCGGCCGTTCAAGGGGGCGGGAATCCCCATTCGGCGGGTCGCAAGGGGCGGACCGGGGCGGGCGGGAGTCTTCATCGGGACGTCCACAGGCGCGTGGTCTTGTCCACCGTCCGGGAGGGAACCCGCGCCGAGGTCTGCTATAGCTGTGCGGTCATGAGCTCCCGTCCCTCGCCCGCCGACCAGATGCGACTGCCGCTGCAACGGGACCTGCCCGAAGGGGCCGAAGGCTTCGTTCTTTCCGACTGCAACCGGGCCGCGGTCGAGGCCCTGGCCGACTGGCCCAATCTGATCGGCGGGGTGATGGCGATCTGCGGCCCGGCGGGCTGCGGCAAGAGCCGACTGGCGCAGATCTGGGCCGAACGGGTCGGGGCCGTCGCCCTGCACGGCGGCGAGGCGGCGGTGATCGATCCGGCCGAGCTGGAGGGGCGGCCGGTGCTGCTGGACCGGGCCATGGACGCGGACGACGAGACCCTGTTCCACCTGATCAACCTGACCCAGGCCACCGGCGGGGCGTTGCTGCTGGTGTCGCGCCCGGCGCCCTCGGCCTGGGCGGTCGCCCTGCCCGACCTGCGCTCGCGGCTGGACGCGGTCATCAGCGTGCCGATGGAGGCGCCCGACGACGCCGTCCTGTCGGCCATGCTGGAGGCGCGGTTCGCCGAACGGGGCATCCGGCCGCAGAAGGACGTCATTCCCTGGCTGCTGCGCCGGATCGACCGGTCGGCGGCGGCGGCGGCGGATGTGGTGGAGCGGCTGGACGCCTTGCACAGACCGGTGACACGAGCGCTGGCGCGGGCGGTGGTCGAGGGGGCGGAGGCGAGCGGGGAGCTGTTCGAGGACTGAGCGTCCTTCTCCCCCTGCAGGAGAAGGTGGCCGAGTGCAGCGAGGTCGGATGAGGGGTCGCGCGGGTCTTGGCGGAGCGATCCACCGTCCAATGACGCGCAGCAACAGCAACCCCTCATCCGTCAGCCCTTCGGGCTGCCACCTTCTCCCGCAAGGGGAGAAGGACGCGCGTCACACCCCCAGCTTGGCCTTCAGGATCTCGTTGACCGCGGCCGGGTTGGCCTTGCCGCCGGTGGCCTTCATGACCTGGCCGACGAACCAGCCGAGGGCCTGGGGCTTTTCGGCGACGGCCGCGGTCTTGTCGGGGTTGGCGGCGATGATGTCGTCGATCGCCTTTTCGATAGCGCCGGTGTCGGTGACCTGTTTGAGGCCGTGTTTCTCGACGACCTCGGCGGGCGAGCCTTCGCCGTTCCAGACGTGGTCGAAGACTTCCTTGGCGATCTTCGACGAGATGACGTTGGTCTCGATCAGCTCGACCAACTGGGCGACATGGGCGGCCGGGACCGGGCTCTGGTCGAAGTCGAGGTCGGCGGCGGCGAGGCGGGCCGACAGTTCGTTGGTGACCCAGTTGGACACCAGTTTGGCGTCCCTCCCCTTGGCCGCGGCTTCGAAATAGTCGGCCTTGGCCTGTTCCGAGATCAGCACAACGGCGTCGTATTGGGACAGGCCGTAGTCGGCCATCAGCCGGCGGCGCTTGGCGTCGGGCAGTTCTGGCAGGCTGGCCTTGATGTCGTCGATCCCGGCCTGTTCCAGCTCGAGCGGCAGCAGGTCGGGGTCGGGGAAGTAGCGATAGTCCATCGCCTCTTCCTTGGAGCGCATTGAGCGGGTCTCGCCGGCCGTGGGGTCGTAGAGGCGGGTCTCCTGATCGATCTTGCCGCCGTCCTCGAGGATCTCGATCTGGCGCCGGGCCTCGTAGTTGATGGCCTGGGAGATGAAGCGGAACGAGTTGACGTTCTTGATCTCGCAGCGCGTGCCCAGATGGCTGAAGTCGCCGGTGGCCTTGAATTTCGCGTACTGGCCCTCGCGGCAGACAGAGACGTTCACGTCGGCGCGCAGATTTCCCTTCTCCATGTCGCCGTCGCAGGTGCCGAGATAGATCAGGATGGTTCTGATCTTCTTGACGTAGGCCACGGCTTCTTCAGGGGAACGGATGTCGGGGCGGGAGACGATCTCCATCAGGGCGGTGCCGGCGCGGTTCAGATCGACGTAGCTCTCGGTCGGCGACAGGTCGTGGATCAGCTTGCCCGCGTCCTGTTCCAGATGCAGGCGTTCGATGCCGACGTTGAAGAAGGAGCCGTCCTCGGCCTCGACCTCGACGACGCCCTCGCCGACGATCGGGTGGTACAGCTGGCTGATCTGATAGCCGGTCGGCAGGTCGGGGTAGAAATAGTTCTTGCGGTCGAACTGGCTGCGCTTGTTGATCCGGGCGTTGAGGCCGAGGCCGGTACGGACGGCCTGTTCGACGCAGTATCTGTTCAGCGTCGGCAGCATGCCGGGGAAGCCGGCGTCGACCAGCGAGACCTGCTCGTTCGGACCCGCGCCGAAGCCGACGGCGGCGCCCGAGAAAAGCTTGGCCTTCGAGGCGACCTGGGCGTGGATCTCCAGCCCCATGACGATTTCCCAGGCGCCGGTGCGGCCGGGGATGAGTTTGGAAGCATCAGTCATCAGTGTCGTTGTCCGCGAGCGTTGAGGGGTCGAGGTCGCCCAGCTCTTCTACGAGTGCTTCCTCGTGGTCCCACCGGCAAACTGAGCTGGAGCCCGGAAGGACAATCAACAGGTCGCCGTGACCATTGTTGGCCAAGACGATCGCATCGGCCGGAAAGCCATGCCATTTCCGCGCCTGCTCAGTCTCGCGTCCGACGTGGTTGGCCGTTCGACCTGCCCGCTTACGGTCGGAATCGTCCCAGACGGGGTGGATGCTCCAGTCCTCTCCATTCAGGACGAACTCGCCGCCGTTCCGTTGCTGGAGCGCGCGTCTCCAGGCGGGCGGGAAGCGAAACGCGAGGCTGCGTTCGGCTGTGTCGATGCGATCAGGATCAACCGGGAACGGCATGGCTCACCACCACTTCTCCGGCCGGGCCACAAACCCGGCTGCGTCTTCCAGCGCGCTCGCCACCTGGAACACCGTCGCCTCGTCCAGCGCCTTGCCGATGACCTGCAGGCCGAGCGGCAGGCCGCCCTTGTCGACGCCGGCGGGGACGGAGATGCCCGGCAGGCCGGCGAGGTTGGCGGTGACGGTGAAGATGTCGTTCAGATACATCTGCAGCGGATCGATCTGCTTGTCGCCGAGGTCGAAGGCGGCCGAGGGGGTCGAGGGGGTCAGGATGGCGTCGACGCGGTCCCAGACGGCGTCGAAATCCATGGCGATGCGGCGGCGGACCTTGAGCGCCCGGACGTAATAGGCGTCATAGAAGCCGGCCGAGAGGACATAGGCCCCGATGGTCAGGCGGCGCTGGACCTCCTTGCCGAAGCCCTCGGCGCGGCTCGTCTCATAGAGGTCGGTCAGGGACGAGGTCCCCTCGGCGCGGTGGCCGAAGCGCATGCCGTCGTAGCGGGCCAGGTTGGACGAGGCCTCGGCCGGGGCGATGATATAGTAGGCCGGCAGGGCGTATTTCGTATGCGGCAGGCTGATCTCGACGATCTCGGCGCCCCCGGCCTTGAGCCATTCGACGCCCTGGTCCCACAGGGCCTGGATCTCGGCGGGCATGCCGTCGACGACGTATTCCTTCGGCACGCCGATGCGCAGGCCGCGGACGCCCCTGTTCAGGGATTGCGTCCAATCGGGTGTCTCGACGTCGAGGCTGGTGGCGTCCTTCGCGTCGTAGGAGCACATGGCGCGCAGCAGGATGGCGGCGTCCTCGACCGTCTTCGTGATCGGGCCGGCCTGGTCCAGCGAACTGGCGAAGGCGACCATGCCGAAGCGGCTGGCGCGGCCATAGGTGGGCTTGATCCCGACCGTGCCGGTGAAGGCGGCGGGCTGGCGAATCGAACCGCCGGTGTCCGAGGCGGTGGCGGCGAGGCAGAGGTCCCCGGCGACGGCCGAGGCCGAGCCGCCCGAGCTGCCGCCGGGAGTCAGGTCGGCGTTGGAAGTCGTTGACTTCCATGGGTTCACCACCGGGCCGAAGGCGCTGGTCTCGTTCGACGAGCCCATGGCGAACTCGTCCATGTTGAGCTTGCCCAGCATGACCGCGCCGTCGCGCCACAGGTTGGCGGTGACCGTGGACTCATAGGGCGGGACGAAGCCGCGCAGCATGTTGGAGCCGGCGGTCGTCTGGACGCCGTCGGTGCAGAACAGGTCCTTGATCCCCAGAGGCGCGCCTTCGAGGGCGCCGCCCTCCCCCCTGGCCAGCCGGGCGTCGGAGGCGCGGGCCATCTCCAGCGCCTTGTCCGTGGTCTGGACGACATAGGCGTTCAGGCGCGGGTTGGCGGCGTCGATGTTGGCGATGAAGGCCCGGGTGATCTCTTCCGAGGAGAAGTCGCGGGCCTTGAGGCCGTCGAGGGCGGCCTTGAGGGTGAGTTTGGTGAGGTCGGACATTCTATTCGACCACCTTGGGCACGACGAAGAAGCCGTCGGCGGAGCGTGGGGCGTTGGAGAGCACGTCCGCGACCTTGTCGCCGTCGGTGACCACGTCGTCGCGCAGGCGCATTGGCTGGTGGACATTGGAGGTCATGGGCTCGACACCGTCGACGTCGACCTCGTTCAGCTGTTCAATCCAGGCGAGGATGCCGTTCAGCTCCGCGGCGAGCGGCTCCAGACGGTCTTCCGGGGTCTTGATGCGGGCGAGGTGCGCGACCTTGCGCACCGTCTCTGCGTCGATGGCCATCAGGGCTCCAGGGGCGAAGGTGAGGGAGCGGGATTAGCGGTCCGGCCCCGGAATCTCAAGAACGACGCGCCATTACGATGATCCAGACCGCATCGCGGCCCTGGAACCGCCAGCGCCGGTCGATGACGAGGCCGTGCCGCGAGAGTTGGTCGACCATCTCGGGTTCGCGCCAGCGCACGACCTGGTAGCGGCCTTCGGCGTCGTCCGCGATCCGTTCGCCCTCCCCTTCCTGCCACGACATCAGCAGGGCGCCGCCGGGCCGGAGCGCCGCCGCCATCCGGCCGATGACGGCGTCGATCAGTCCCCGGCCTATATGCTGGATGACATAGAGGACGACGAGGCCGTCCCAGGGTCCGCCGAGATCATCGGCGATCAGATCGAGTCGCTCGACGGCCCGGCCGCGCGCGCGCTGGACCGCGATAAAGCCGTCGGACAGGTCCGTGCGCCGGACGTCCAGCCCCATGGCCTCCAGCCGGTCGGCGTCCCAGCCGGGGCCGGACCCGACCTCCAGAACCCGGCCGCCGGGACCGACGGCGGCGGTGAGCGCCTGCAGGGCCTCGACCTGTTCGGGAAACGGCGCGTGGTCGGTTTCCGCCGCATAGCCGGCGGCGGAGGCGTCATAGCCCGCCACCGTGGCGCGGTTGAGGGCGCGGTCGTCCGGAGCGGTCACTGCGCCGGCGTGACCGTCACCGTGGCCGGGATCGAGCCGTCCGGGGCCACCGCCCAGCCGAGGATGACGCGCCGCTTGCGGCTGCCGATCTCGCCCGAGGCTTGGGCCATGACGCTTTCGTTCAGCTCCAGATCAATGCGGCCCGGCGACTCCGAAAGGACGCGGTAGTCGAGGACGTCGCCGATGCGGAAGACCCGCCAGCCCTCGGCCGGCGAATCGAAGAAGGCGACGTGGGTGTAAAGGCCGTTCATGGCCGGATCGCCGCCCGCCGTGCCGAACAGTTTGACCGTGCGGTCGCCCTGGCGCGTCAGGGGGGTCAGTTCGACCACCGAGGCGGCCCATTGCTGGTTCGGGTCCGGATCGGGCTGGACGATCGCGGCGGGACCGGCGGCGGCGAGGGGCGCGGCGGCCGGCGGCAGGGGCGCGGCCTGTTCGGCCGGCATGACCGTCCTGCGGGTCTCGACCTGCGCGTCGCAGGCGGCGAGCCCGAGGAGGACGGCGAGAAAGGTCACTGGCTTCATCGGATGTCTCCCCCATCAACGATAGGCCACCATGCCCTTTGACAGGGCGGCCCGCCAGTCCTACCGCCAAGCCGTGACAGTTCTATCGCTTGAAGACCTCGCCGCCTCCACCCCGCCGGGCACGCCCTGGCTGGGTCTGGACCTCGGCGAGAAAACCATCGGGGTGGCGGTCAGCGACACCACGCGGATGATCGCCAGCCCGCTGTCGCTGGTCCGCAAGACGAAATTCACCGACGACGCCCATGCGGTGCTGAAGCTGATGGACGGGCGCAAGGCCTCGGGGCTGGTGATCGGCCTGCCGCTGAACATGGACGGCAGCGAAGGGCCGCGGGCGCAGTCGTGCCGGGCCTTCGCCCGCAATCTGCAGCGCATCCGGGCCGTGCCCTGCGCCTTCCAGGACGAGCGGCTGTCGACCAGCGCGGTGGAGCGGTTCCTGATCGAGGAGCTGGACCTGAACCGCAAACGGCGGGCCAATGTGATCGACCGCACCGCCGCCGCCTGGATCCTGCAGGGCGCGCTGGACCGGTTGCGGCTCTGATGGGCGGATTGATCGCCGGGATCGTCCCGGTCTTCGTGCTGATCGCCATCGGCTACGGGCTGCGCAAATCGGATTTTCTGCCGGACGCGACGTGGCGGCCGATCGAGAAGCTGTCGATCCATCTGCTGTATCCGGGGTTTCTGATCCCGGCGATCTGGAACGCGGACATTTCGGGCGGGGGCGCCGGGGCGGCGGGGGCCGCCTCGGTCACCTCGGTGCTCATCATCGCCACCCTGACGCTGTTGCTGAAGCCGTTGATGAAGATCGACGGCCCGGCCTTCACCAGCGTCTTCCAGGGTGCGATCCGGTGGAACAGCTTCGTCTTTCTGCCGGTGATCCTTTCGGTGTACGGGCCGGACGGCCTGGCGCTGGCGGCGGTGGTGATCGCCTCCATGATCCCGGTCACCAACGTCCTGTGCGTCGTCGTGCTGGTGAAATGGGGGGCGGATGAGCGGTCGATGTCGCCGTGGGCGCTGGCGAAGGCGATTCTGTCCAACCCCATACTGCTGGCCTGTCTGATCGGGCTGGGGCTCAATCTGGCGGGCGTGCCGCGCCTGCCGGGGATTTCGAACACCCTGGAGCTGCTGGGCGGGGCGGCCCTGCCCTTGGGCCTGATCGTGGCGGGGGCCGGTCTGAGCTTCGGGGCGGTGGCCCGGAGCCGGATCACCATCGGGGCGGTGTCGTTCGTCAAGCTGGTGATCACCCCGCCGCTGATGTGGGGGCTGTGCATCCTGTACGGCGGCGATGCGACGGCCCAGGGAATCGCCCTGCTGTGCGGCGCGGCGCCCGGGGCGGCGGCCAGCTATATGCTGGCCCGGCAGATGGGCGGGGATGCGCCGCTGATGGCGGGGATCGTGGCCCTGACCACGGTGGGCAGCGCCCTGACCATCCCCATCCTGCTGATGCTATTCCATCTGGCCTAGATGCACCCTATAGGCGGGCCTCGATGACCCAGCCCGCCGCCGTCACCGACCTGATCCACGAGCGGCTGGCGCCGTTCCCCAAGGCCCATTTCCTCTCGGCCGGCGACCTGAACGCCGCCACGGTCCCGCCCCTGCTGGATCTGGCCGACGCCTTCGTCGACTTCAATCGCCAGTCGTCGAAGTCGCTGGACCTGATGCGCGGGCGCACGGTCATGAACCTGTTCTTCGAGAATTCGACCCGGACCAGCGCCTCGTTCGAGATCGCCGCCAAGCGGCTGAGCGCCGATGTGACGGCCTTGTCGCCGCGGAGCTCCTCGGTGGCCAAGGGCGAGACCCTGATCGATACGGCGGCGACGCTGAACGCCATGAAGCCCGACGTGCTGGTGGTGCGGCACGGGGCCTCGGGCGCGGCGGCCCTGCTGTCGCAGAAGGTCGGCTGCGCCGTTGTCAACGCCGGCGACGGGCGGCACGAACATCCGACCCAGGCCCTGCTGGACCTGCTGAGCCTGCGCCGGGCGTTCGGGGACGTCGGCGGGCTGACGGTCGCCATCTGCGGCGACATCGCCCACAGCCGGGTGGCGCGGTCCAATGTGGCCATGCTGTCGATGATGGGGGCGCGGGTGCGGCTGATCGGGCCGCCGACCCTGGTGCCCGGCGACGCCGACCGCTGGGGCTGCGAGGTGTTCCACGACATGCGCGAGGGGCTGAGGGGCTGCGACGTGGTGATGATGCTGCGGCTGCAGCTGGAGCGGATGGAGGGGGCGCTGGTCCCGTCGACACGCGAGTATTTCCGGTTCTGGGGGCTGGATCGCGAGAAACTGTCCTGGGCCAACGCCGGGGCGAAGGTGATGCATCCGGGGCCGATGAACCGGGGGGTGGAGATCGATTCGGACGTGGCCGACGATCTGACCGTGTCGCTGATCCAGGACCAGGTCGAGATGGGGGTGGCGGCGCGGATGGCGGTGCTGGCGGCCCTGTCGGCGCGGCTGGAGGGGGATTCCTGATGGGCGCTCTCTGTGTTCCCTTCCCCCCTTGCGGGGGAAGGTGGGCCGCGGAGCGGCTCGGATGGGGGCTCTGGCGGCCGCGCGGCAGCCGCACCATGTCGCCAAACGGATGGGCCGGTGTTTCACCCCCCATCCGTCAGGCTTCGCCTGCCACCTTCCCCCGCAAGGGGGGAAGGAAATGAATATGCTGGCCATTCTCAACGCGAGAATTCTCGATCCTGCCACCGACTATGACGGCCCGGGCGCGGTGCTGGTCGAGGACGGGCGGATCACCGAGGTGGTGCGCGGCGGCGGGGCGGTCGCGCCGGCGGGCGTGACGGCGATCGACGCCGGAGGCCTGTGCCTGTCGCCCGGGCTGATCGACATCCGGGTCAAGACCGGCGAACCGGGGGCCGAGCCCAAGGAGACGCTGAAATCGGCCAGCCTGTCGGCGGCGGCGGGCGGGGTGACCACGATCGTCATCCAGCCGGACACCGATCCGGCCATCGACGATCCGGCGATGATCGACTTCATCCTGCGGCGCGGCGCGGCCCTGGGGCTGGTCAACGTCCGCGCGGCGGGCGCGGCGACCAAGGCCCGGGACGGCGTTCGCATGGCCGAGATCGGCCTGATGGACGAGGCCGGGGCGCTGTATTTCACCGACGTCGACCGGGTCATCGCCAACAGCCGGACCCTGCAGCGGGTGATGAGCTACGCCGCCGCCTTCAACGCCCTGATTTCCTGCCGTCCGGCCGATCCGTGGCTCAGCGAGGGCGCGGTGGCGACCAGCGGCGAACTGGCGACGCGGCTGGGCCTGTCGGCGGTCCCCGCCATCGCCGAACGGATCCAGCTGGAGCGCGACCTGGCCCTGGTCGAACAGACCGGCGCGCGATTCCTGGTGGACCAGATCTCGACCGAGGGGGCGCTGGAGACGCTGGCCCGGGCCCGGGCCAAAGGGCTGGAGGTCGCCGTCTCGGTCTCGATCAACCATCTGTGCTTCAATGAGATCGACATCGGCGACTACCGCACCTTCTACCGGCTGGACCCGCCGCTGCGGCCCGAGAGCGACCGGCAGGCGCTGATCGAGGCGGTGCGCGACGGGCTGATCGACGCCATCACCAGCGCCCACGCCCCGGCCCCGGCCGAGGACAAGCGCCGGCCGTTCGCCGAGGCGACGCCGGGGGCGGTCGGGCTGGAGACGCTGCTCCCCGCCGCCCTGAGCCTGCATCACGAGGACGGGCTGGAGCTGCTCGACATCCTGCGGCCGCTGACCCAGGGGCCCGCGGGCCTGCTGGGGCTGGAGGCCGGGGTGCTGGCGACCGGAGCGCCGGCGGACCTGATCCTGTTTGATCCGGGCGCGCCGGTGGTGATCGACGCCGACGCCCTGAAGAGCAAGTCCAAGAACTCGCCGTTCGACGGGCGACGCCTGCAAGGCAAGGTCTTGCTCACCGTCGTCGGCGGACGCATCGTGCACGACGCACGCTAAAGGGGAGCGAATCAGTTGCAGGATCTTGTCGGCCCGGCTGTTGGGACCGTCGCACTCGCGGCCGCGGGCGGATATCTGCTGGGTTCGATCCCGTTCGGGGTGATTCTGACCCGCCTGCTGACCGGCCAGGACGTGCGCAGCATCGGCTCGGGCAATATCGGCGCGACCAATGTGCTGCGGACCGGGCGCAAGGACCTGGCCTTCGCCACCCTGATCCTCGACGCCGGCAAGGGGGCCGCGGCCTATCTCATCGTCCAGGCGCTGTTTCCGGGCGTGCCAGCGCTGGCGGCCATCGCCGGGGGCGCGGCCTTCATCGGCCACCTGTTCCCCGTTTGGCTGGGCTTCAAGGGTGGCAAGGGGGTGGCGACCTTCTTCGGCCTGCTGCTGGCGGCGGCCTGGCCGCTAGGGCTGCTGGCGGGAGCGACCTGGCTGATCGTCGCCGCCCTGTTCCGGATGTCGTCCCTGGCGGCCCTGGTCGCGGCGGTCGCGGCGCCGGTCTATGCGATCCTGCCGCTGGAGGCGCTGGGCCTGCCGACCTCCGGCCCGGTGCTGGTCCTCGCCCTCGTCACGGCCGCCCTGATCTGGGTGCGCCACCTCGAGAACATCGGCCGCATCCTGAAGGGGGCCGAACCCCGGATCGGCGCGAAGAAGGGGTGACCCTTCCGGACGCAGAGCGTTTCGCGCGCCTGCGTCTGGCGCGGACCGACCAGGTCGGTCCGGTGACCTTTCGCCAGTTGCTGGAGCGGTTCGGGTCGGCCCAGCGGGCGCTGGAAGCCCTGCCCGACCTGATCCGACGCGGCGGCGGCCATGGACACGCTGTCCCGCCGGTCGAACGGATCGCGGCGGAACTGGAGGCCGGCGAGCACGCGGGGGCGCGGCTGGTCGTTCTGGGCGACGCCGACTATCCCGACATGCTGGCCGCGATCGATCCGCCGCCGCCCCTGCTGTGGACCCTCGGCGACGCGACCCTGATGGCGCGGCCCTGCATCGCCGTGGTCGGGGCGCGGATCGCCTCGGCGGGCGGGCAGCGGATCGCGCGGGGCCTGTCGCAGCAGCTGGGCGAGGCCGGTCATGTGGTGGTCTCCGGGCTGGCGCGCGGCATCGACGGCGCCGCCCATGCCGGGGCGCTGCCGACCGGCACGGTCGCTGTGCTGGGCGGCGGGGTGGACGACGTCTATCCGCCGGACAACGCCGACCTGTATGCCCGGATCGTCGAGCGGGGCTGCGTCGTCTCGGAGAGCCCGATGGGGGCGCGGGCCCAGGCCAAGGACTTTCCGCGCCGCAACCGCATCATCTCGGGCCTGTCGCGCGGAGTGATCGTGATCGAGGCCGAGCTGCGGTCCGGTTCGCTGATCACTGCGCGGCTGGCGGCCGAGCAGGGGCGAGACGTCTTCGCCGTACCGGGTTCGCCGCTGGACCCGCGGTCGCGGGGACCGAACGAGCTGCTGCGGCAGGGCGCCATCCTGTGCGAGGGGCTGGAGGACATCGAGCGCGCCTTTTCGACCCTGCGGACCCTGCGCGAGCCGGGCCCCGACAATCCCTTCGAGGGCGCGCCGGACGAGATCGAGGCGGCGGCCGTCGAACGGGTCGCGGCGCTGCTGTCGCCGACCCCGACGCCGCGCGACGAGCTGGCGCGCGCCGCGGGCCTGCCCATCGGCGTCGTCGCGGCGGCCCTGCTGGAGCTTGACCTGGCGGGCCGCGCGGAGCTTCTGCCCGGGGGTCTGGCGGCGGCGCGATCGCCCTGAATTCCAGTCCCGATTGACAGCGGCGCTCGCGCCAACCACGTTCCGCCCCCTTTCCGAGCCCGCGCAAGGCCCCCTCCCCGCATGAACCTCGTCGTTGTCGAGAGCCCCGCAAAGGCCAAGACCATCAACAAATATCTGGGCCCGGACTTCACCGTCCTGGCGTCCTATGGCCACGTCCGCGACCTGCCGTCGAAGGACGGCTCGGTCCTGCCCGACGACGATTTCGCCATGAGCTGGGAAGTCGACGCCCGCGCCTCCAAGCGGATGTCCGAGATCGCCGAGGCGGCCAAGAAGGCCGACCGCGTCATCCTGGCCACCGACCCCGACCGCGAGGGTGAGGCCATCAGCTGGCACGTGCTGGAGATCCTGACCAAGAAGAAGGCGCTGAAAGACACCCACGTCGAGCGCGTGACCTTCAACGCCATCACCAAGTCCGCCGTGCTGGAGGCCATGGCGGCCCCGCGCCAGATCGACATGGAGCTGGTCGAGGCCTATCTGGCCCGCCGCGCCCTGGACTATCTGGTGGGCTTCACCCTGTCGCCGGTGCTGTGGCGCAAGCTGCCGGGCGCGCGGTCGGCCGGCCGGGTGCAGTCGGTCGCCCTGCGCATCGTGGTCGATCGCGAGATGGAGATCGAGGCCTTCCGGCCGCAGGAATACTGGTCGGTCGAGGCCGACCTGGCCGCCGACAGCCCGCCCTTCACCACCCGGCTGGTCAAACACGCCGGCAAGCGGGTGCAGCGGCTGGACATCACCTCCGAGGCCATGGCCACGGCGGCGCGCGAGGCCATCAAGGCCGGAAGCTTCAGCATCCGCTCGGTCGAGAAGAAGCCGGTCAAGCGCGCGCCGAGCCCGCCCTTCATGACCTCGACCCTGCAGCAGGAGGCCTCGCGCAAGCTGGGCTTCACGGCGCAGCGGACGATGCAGGCGGCGCAGAAACTGTATGAGGGCGTCGACGACCAGGGCGGTCTGATCACCTATATGCGGACCGACGGCCTGTCGGTCAGCCCCGAGGGCATCGCCCAGGCGCGGTCCGTCATCGGCGACCGGTTCGGTCCGGCCTATGTTCCGGAACAACCCCGCTATTACAAGACGAAAGCCAAGAACGCTCAGGAGGCGCACGAAGCCATTCGTCCGACCAACATGACCCGGGCGCCCGAGACCCTGCGGCTCGAGGGCGACCTGCAGAAGCTGTACGAACTGATCTGGAAGCGGACCATCGCCAGCCAGATGGAGTCGGCGCGGCTGGACCGGACCACGGTCGAGATCGAGGAGCCGACCGGCCAGACCGCCCTGCGCGCCACCGGCCAGGTCGTGGCCTTCGACGGCTTCCTGGCCGTCTATGAGGAAGGCCGCGACGAGAAGCCGAAGGACGGCGGCGACGAGGAGGACGACACCACCCGCCTGCCCGCGCTGAAGGAAGGCGCGGTCGCCAGGGTCGAGGCAATCCGCACCGACCAGCATTTCACCGAGCCGCCGCCGCGCTTCTCGGAAGCAACCCTGGTCAAGAAGCTGGAAGAGCTGGGCATCGGCCGGCCGTCGACCTACGCCTCGATCCTGACCACCCTGCGCGACCGCGAATATGTCCGCATGGACAAGAACCGGTTCATTCCGGAGGACAACGGGCGGCTGGTCACGGCCTTCCTCGAACAGTTCTTCACCCAGTGGGTCGAATACGACTTCACCGCCGCGCTGGAGACCCGGCTGGACGAGGTTTCCGCGGGCGATCTGGACTGGAAGGTGGTGCTGCGCGACTTCTGGAGCCAGCTGAAGCCGGCGACCGATGCGGTCACCGCGCGTCAGGGCGTGATCGATGAACTGGACACGGCGATCGGGCCCTTCCTGTTCCCCGACAAGGGCGACGGGACCGATGCGCGGCTTTGCCCCCTGTGCAAGAGCGGGCGGCTGCATCTGAAGGCCAGCTTCAAGATGAAGTCGTCCTTCATCGGCTGCTCCAACTATCCGGAATGCCGCTATACGCGCGGCTTCGGCGCCGCGAGCGGCGTGGAGGATGGCGGCGACCGCGATCTGGGCGTCGACCCCTTGACCGGGGCGCCGGTGGCGCTGAAGATCGGGCGGTTCGGCCCCTATGTGGAGACCACGGTTCCGGGCGAGGAGAAGCCCAAGCGGTCCTCCCTGCCCAAGGGTTGGTCGCCCGCGACGCTTGAGCTGGAGCAGGCCCTGCGCCTGCTGGCCCTGCCGCGCGAGGTCGGGATCCATCCCGAGGACGGCAAGCCGATCACAGCGGGCCTCGGGCGCTATGGCCCGTTCATCCTGCACGCCGGGACCTACGCCAATGTCGCCGACATTGACGAGGTGTTTGAGATCGGGCTGAACCGGGCCGTGGTGCTGCTGGCCGAGAAGCGGGCCGGCAAGTTCGCGGGACGCGGGGCGGCGACGGCGCCGCTGAAGGACCTCGGCGCCCACCCGGAGACGGGCGAGCCGGTGCAGGTGATGGCCGGGCGGTTCGGCCCCTATGTGAAATCGGGCAAGATCAACGCCACCCTGCCCAAGGGCTCGGCGCCCGAGGACATGACGATGGAGATCGCCGTGCCGCTGCTGGCGGCGCGAGCCCTGGCCGCGCCGGCCAAGGGCAAGAAGGCCCCGGCGGCGAAGAAGGCGGCGGCTCCGAAGGCGGCGGCGGCCAAGAAGCCGGCGGCGAAGAAGCCAGCTGCAAAGAAGCCTGCTGCGAAGAAGAAAGCGGCTGCGACCTGAACCCTCTCCCATCGGGAGAGGGCTTGAGCGCACGAGCGCGCAGCGATCGTCCTTGCGCGAAAGGGTGAGGGGTTACGGCGCCAGGCGCACGGAACACCGTAACCCCTCACCCTCCCACCGCTTCGCGGCGGGCCCCTCCCTCTCCCGATGGGAGAGGGATCAAGGTTTCAACAACCGGTCGCGAGCGGCGTTCAGGCGGGAGGCCAGGCCTTCCGTGCCGCCCTGGTCGGGGTGCGCCCGGCCCATCAGCCGTTTCCAGGCGGTGTTGATCTCCTGCGGCGTGGCGCCGGCGGAGACGCCGAGCAGCGAGCGGGCCTCGGCCTCGGTCATGGCCTCGGTCCGGGGTTGGATCAGGCGATGACGCGAGGCCAGGGTCAGCCACAGGGCGGCCCCGATCAGGCCGGTCGCGGGCAGCCAGGCCCCGCGCATGGCCAGCAGCACCCCGCCCCCCAGCATGACCGCGCTGAACAGGGTGGCGGCGACCCGCCACTGGCCGCGTCCGCGGCCCTCGGTCTGGCGCCCCAGCCGCACCAGCGCCCAGACGGCGATCGCCGCCAGCGCCAGCCAGACGAGGCTCAAGACGTCACGCCGCCGCGTCCAGCGGGGCGTCGAGCGCGCTGCCGTCGAGGCCCAGGGCCAGCATCAGATTGCGCATCTCCTGCCGGGCCGCGACGTGGGCCAGGGAGACGGCGACCGGGCGGACCTCATTGGACAGATCGGCCACGGTCAGGCCGAACGGGAACAGCTCGCGATAGATGACGCGGTCGCGCAGGCCCGGGCCGATGCGGAAGCCGACGCGGCGGGCCAACTTCTCCATCCGCTCCTCGAGCCGCTGACGGTTGCGGGCGGCGGCCACGGCCATGCGGTTGACGACCACGATCCAGTCGATGGTCGCGCCGCGCCCCTCGGTGATCGCCCGGTGTTTGCGCGCCTCCCAGACGCTTTCAGAATAGATCGACGGCTTGAGCAGATCGAGAGTCACTGGGTCGACCTGCCCCAGCAGGTCGAAATCGACGAAGCTGTCGTTCATCGGCGTGACGATCTGGTCGGCGAGGCCGTGGGCCGTGCGCGACAGCAGGGTGTCGCCGCCGGGGGTGTCGATCAGGATGACGTCGGCCTCGGCCCGGGCCTGGACGAGGGCCGCCTCGAACCGCGCCATCTGCTCCGGCTCCGGCGCCCGGGCCAGGGCCTTGCCGTCGCCCATGTCGGGCTCGACCGGCATGGGCAGGGTCTGGTTGTTGCCGGCCATCCAGGCGGCGCGATTGGCGAAGAATTTCGACATCGACCGCTGGCGCAGGTCCAGGTCGATGATGGCGACGCGCCGGCCCGCATGCAGCAGGCCGCAGACGATGTGGATCGCCAGGGTGGACTTGCCCGCCCCGCCCTTTTCATTGCCGACGACGATGACCGAAGGCTCAGCCATGGATGTTCACGCCCCTCAGGCGGCCCCCGACTCAGACGCGCGGCCGCGAGACCGCAGAATCGCGCCCGAAGCCGCGAAGGTCAACGCTGCGATGGCCAGGGCTGTGGATGCGCGGGCTCAGGCGACCCGGTTGCACCACGGATCGTCGATGTCGGCGGCGGCGCAGATCGCAGCGGCCCCGGCGGCGGGCGCCGCCACCTTGAGACGGACCAGCCGGCGGCCGCCGACCTCGACCGCCTCATAGACCGGCGTCAGGCCGTTCAGGGCGGCGGCGGCCTCGCCGGATTTCAGCCGGGACCAGGCCGAGCGGGCCGAGGCGTCGCTGGAATAGGCGCCGAGTTGCACCAGTCCGCCGCTCGCGCGCGGCGCAGGCCGGGGCGAAAGCGCCGGCCGCAGACCGGCGCGGGCCGAGGCGGCGTCCACCCGGTCGGTGACCTGCCGAACCACGGCGTCGGCCACCGCAGGCGCGGCGGCGGCGGCGATGCGGGGCGCGGCCCGCTGCACGGCGCCGTCCAGTCCGTCGCGAGCGTCCCACAGGGCGTGGGGGTCCATCACCTCGACCCGCAGGGCGGGACGCAGGCCCGAGTCGGCGGCCGTGCGATGGGGCGCAGCAGCGGCGGGGGCCCGGCCGTCGACATCGATGGCCGCGACCGAATTGGCCAGGTTCTCGAAGCGGTTGGGATCGCTTTCGATCATGCCGCAGGCGTTCAAGCCGGCGGCCGCGACGAGCGCGATGACTGGACGAAGGATGGGACGGGGCGTCATAAGCCGACCCTGGCACGGCAGGATTTGCCGCCCGGTTCACAATCAGGCTTAAGCCGAAAGGTTAATCCGTTCATCATGACCGAGCTTCACGCCCTTCCCGTCGCGCGCACCATCGGCGGGCTGCGCGAGACCGTAAGCGGCTGGCGACGACAAGGGTTCACCGTCGGCTTCGTTCCGACCATGGGGGCGTTGCACGAAGGCCACCTGACCCTGGTGCGGGAGGCGGGTCTCCGGGCCGATCGGGTGGTCGCCAGCGTCTTCGTCAATCCGACCCAGTTCGCCGCCCATGAGGATCTGGGCACCTATCCGCGACAGGAGGCGCGGGACGCTGAACTGCTGGCCGGGGCGGGGTGCGACCTGCTGTTCGCCCCCTCGGTCGAGGAGATGTATCCGGCCGGGGCCACGACGACGATCGACGTCGGCGGACCCGCCAGGGGACTGGAGGGCGACTGCCGGCCGCAGATGTTCGGCGGGGTCGCCCTGGTGGTCGCCAAGCTGCTGAACCAGGTCCAGGCCGATGTGGCCGTGTTCGGCGAGAAGGACTGGCAGCAGCTGATGGTGGTCCGGCGGCTGGTTCGCGACCTCGACATACCGACGGAGATCGTGGGCTCCCCGACGATGCGGGACGGGCACGGCCTGGCCCTGTCGTCGCGCAACGCCTATCTGGCCGAGGCCGAACTGGCGACGGCGCGCCAATTGAACGGCGTGCTCGCCGAGGCCGGCGCGGCCGCGGCGTCCGGCGCCTCGATCGAGGCCGTGGAGCGGGACGCCCGCACGGCGCTGCTGGCGGCCGGGTTCGCGATTGTGGACTATGTCGCCGTGCGGCGGGCCGAGGACCTGGCGCCGTTCGGAAAGGACATGGCCGATGCGCCGGGACGCATACTGGCCGCCGCCTGGCTGGGCCGCACTCGACTGATTGACAATATGGCGGTCGCCCCGGCGACCTGAGCGGACGTCAGGCGAGGGTCAGGTCCATGGCGCCGCCGATCCATTCGATCCGCGACCGGCGGCGGGCCTCGGCCGCCGCATCGGCTTGGCCCAGCGCCGCCTCGGCCTCGGCGAGGACGAAATAGCTGTACGGATCGCTGGGCCAGTCGACGAGCAGTTCCTCGACCTTGGCCTTGGCGGCCGCCGCATCGCCCTTGAGCAGAAGGGCGGCCGCCAGGCTGCGGCGGGTGGGATACCAGAGGATCGGCGGATCGCCGCCCTCCTCGCCCTGGCCCTGGATCCGGGCGGCGCGGGTGAAGGCGACGACGGCCGCCTCGGCATTGCCCTCGATCATCGCCGCCCGGCCTTCCAGCACCCTCTGCGAGACCTCGGTGAACTCGCTGCGCATCTCGCCGTCGTCGCCGGCGGCGAAACCGGGTCGGGCGCGGATCGCGGCGATCGCCGCGGCCTCGGCCCGGACGGCGGCGGCGTCGCCCGCCCGCGCGGCCGACTCGCCGCGCGCATAGCGCCAGCTGATGCGCAGCATGGGATGGGTTTCGGGCGGTTCGGCCAGGGCGGCGACCTGCTCCGCCGAGCCGAAGCGGCCGTAGAGGGCATAGGCGTTGTTGGCCATCGCCTGCCGCCAGGCGTTGTCGGCCGGGATGTCGGGCCAGTTGGCCAGGAAGCCGTCCGCCAGCTTCAGGCCCTCATCGGCGCCGCCGGCCATCAGGGCCCCGCCCATGCCGAAATGGA
Source organism: Brevundimonas sp. (assembly GCA_046292645.1). Lineage (GTDB taxonomy): Bacteria > Pseudomonadota > Alphaproteobacteria > Caulobacterales > Caulobacteraceae > Brevundimonas. Next base: position 231,646 of record JBKBQO010000003.1, on the reverse strand, counting down.
GGTTGTGGCCGTGCAGGGGCATGCCGGGCACGCCGCCGGGCGGCCGGGCCAGACGGTCGTACTGGCGGTCCAAGGCCACGGCGTTGACGTTGGACATCATGGCGTCGCGATAGCGGCCGACGCGATAGAAGGTGTGCGACGGCATATGCACCAGATGGCTGGCCCCCGGCGCGAGCCGGGCCAGACGCTCGCCGTAGGGGATGGCCTTGTGCGGATCGTCGGACCATTCGGTCAGGTGGATGTACAGATGAATCGCGGCGGGATCGTCGGGCGCTGCGGCGAGGGTCTGTTCCAGGATCGTCATGGCCCGGGTGATGCCGGGATCCAGGGCCTTGCCGTCGTCGTCCCACCATTCGTCGGCCTTGAGCATCCAGGCGTCGGCCGTGACGGCGGCGACCGCAACGTCCGACGGATGGTCCCGGGCGATACGGTCCATGGCGACGGCGAAGCGACGGGCGCGGGTCCCCTTCATGCCCGAGTAGCGCTGAACGAGGGCGTCGATCATCTGCCGTTGCATGGCCGGGGCGCGCCGGGCCAGGCGGCGCGCGTCGCGGGCCGCCTTCAGGGCGGCGGCCTGGCTGTCGTCGTCATTGCCGCCGCCGTTCAGATTGGGGCCCAAGGCCCAGGCCTCGCCCCAGGCGCACATGCCGCAGTCCGGATCGATCAGCCGCGCCTTGCGGAAGGCCCGGACCGACTCCTTGTGTTCGAAGGCCCAGCGCAGCCGGACCCCGTGGTTGAACCAGGCCTGGGCCTCGGGACTGTTCGTGTCCACGGCGAAGCCGCCCGTGCCGAAGCCCTCGACCATGACCATATCGGCCACCGGCGTCCCGGTGTTGGGGGAGACGGCCGGGCCGCACACCTGGGGCCGTTCGATCCGGTCGCGCGCCGCCCGCTCTGCGGTCGCATCGGCCACGGCGACGGGTCCGACCAGGGAGATCGTCAGGGCGACGCCGGCCATCAGAATTGCACGCATCGTCAAGGCCTCCCTGCCCTCGCCGTCACAATGACCGCAAAGCCCGGGGTCGCCAAGGGCCGGGGATCAGCCGCAATCGACGCGTTCGATGATCCCCGTCGCCTGGTCGAAGCGCACGTTCAGCCGGTCCGGACGAAGGTCTTTGGTGGTCGGGCAGGTCGTGCAGACGATTCTGACATCGGCGTCCGGGGCGAAGGACACCGCCCCGACGTGGGAGCCGATCAGCGATCGGGCCGCGGCGGCGTCACAGCGCTGCGGGATGGGCGTCGCATCCGGTGCGGCCACCGGCGCGCAGGCCGAAAGACCCAGGATGGCGGAGAGGACGAGGAACCTCATCCGCATTTGACCTCGCGGATCGTGCCGCTGGCCTGGTCAAACAGGATGTTCAGCCGGGCGGGATTGTAATCCATCGTCACCGGGCAGGTGGTGCAGGTCACGCGCCAGGTCTGGTCGGCCGGGGGCGCCGGCAGTTCGGAGCGGTTGCGGCCGACGAAGCGCTGGTACTGGTCGGCGCGGCACTGGGCTGGACCGTCGCCCGGCGGCGGCCCGCCCGGATCGCCGCCGTCGACGGGCGCGCAGGCGGCGGCGAGCAGCACGGCCGCGAGGCTGAGGGGCGGAAATTTCATCGGTCGTCTCCCTTGGGCGGCGTCAACCGCAGCGGACCTGTTCAACGATCCCGGTCTGCTCGTTGAAGAAGATGTTCAGGCGGTGGGGCGAAAAGTCCTCGGTCACGGGACAGGTCGTGCAGGTGACGCGCCGGTTGACCACATCGACGGGAACGGGAATGTCGGTCTTCGGTTTCCCGACCAGCCACTGCACCTCGCCCGCCCGGCAGAGATCGGCGGTGGGACTGGTCGGCCGCGATCCGACCGGCTGGTTCAGCTGGGCTTCCTCGAGCGCCCGGGGCGCGGGGGCATCGGAGGCCGGCGTCGAACAGGCGGCGAGGGCCAGGAGGGCGATCAGGCCGCCTTTTCCCAGCGCCCTTCCGGCGACTGTTTCCAGTAGGCGAGGTTGGCGCCCGCGTCCCTCAGCGTCTTCCAGCGGACGCGCGCGCCCGACAGCGCCGCCTCGTCCCGTCCGTCGAAGATGATGAAGCATCGGTCGAAGCCTTTCGTATCGCCAAGGTCTGAGCCGTCCACGATGAACAGCGCCTGAGCGCCGTTCGGGTTCTCAGACGATTCGGTCAGGAGGATGGGCTGGCGCGCCGCCTCGGGACCAGTGGCCCGCCCGTGGGCCAGGAAACTGTCGTCGCGCCAGGTCCACAGTCGCTCGTCGATATCGTCGAGGAGACGTTCACTGGCCGCGCGCACCAAGGCCCGCCAGCCCCGTTCGCGGGTCTTCTCCAGCAGGCCCGGCAGGACCTGGTCCAGGGTCGACCGCTCAAGGTGGTAGAACCAGATTTCCGGCTTGGCGTCAGACACCTGGCCCTACCTTTTCAGAGCGTTACGACTCGTAGCTGTCCGCCACCATCCGGTCGAGCGTGCGCACGCCCCAGCCCACGGCGCCGTCCGGCACGGTCGGATTGCGGCTGTCCTTGACCCAGGCCGTGGGAGCGATGTCGATGTGCGCCCAGGGCGTGCCGTTGGTGAACCGCTGCAGGAACAGGGCGGCGGTGATCGAGCCGCCGGCGCGGCCGTTGCCGGTGTTCTTAACATCGGCGATCGGGGTGTCGATGTGGCGCTCATAGGCCGCCGGAATCGGCATCCGCCAGGCGTTCTCACCGACCTTGGGACCGGCGGCGAGGAAGTTGTTGGCCAGTTCGTCGGAGTTGGAGAAGACCCCGGCGTATTCCAAGCCCAGGGCCACGATCATGGCGCCGGTCAGGGTGGCGAGGTCGAGCATAAATTTCGGCTTGAACCGCTCCTGGGTGTACCAGAGGCAGTCGGCCAGGACGAGGCGGCCCTCCGCGTCGGTGTTGAGGATTTCGACCGACTGGCCCGACAGGGACATGACCACGTCGCCGGGGCGCTGGGCGTTTCCGTCGGGCATGTTCTCAACCAGGCCGATGACGCCGATGGCGTTGACCCGGGCCTTGCGCCCGGCCAGGGCGTGCATCAGGCCCGACACGGCGGCGGCGCCGCCCATGTCCCACTTCATCTCTTCCATGCCTTCCGACGGCTTGATCGAGATGCCGCCGGTGTCGAAGGTCACGCCCTTGCCGACGAAGGCGATCGGCTGTTCGCCCTTGGCGCCGCCGTTCCACTTCATGATGGCGACCTGGCTTTCGCGACGGCTGCCCATGCCGACGGCCAGGAGGGTGTTGAAGCCGAGCTTCTCAAGCTCCTTCTCGCCCAGGATTTCGACTTCCAGGCCCAGCTTCTCCAGCGCCTTGACGCGTTTGGCGAACTCGACCGGATACAGGATGTTGGCGGGCTCGCTGACCAGGTCGCGCGAGAACTCCACCGCGTCGGCGACGGGCGACAGCTGCGCGTAGGCGGCCTCGGCAGCCTGCGGATCGGCGGCCGTGACGCGAATCGTCTCGATCGACGGCGTCTTTTCCGGCTTCAGGGTGGTGCGGTATTTGAGGAAACGATAGGCCGCCAGACGGGCGGCGAAGGCGGCGCGGGCGGCCTGGTCGGCCGTCAGGGCGTGGGCGTCCAGGGTCAGGGCCCGGGCGCCGGAGAGTTTGACGGCGTGATAGGCGGCGCCCGCGGCGGCTTCCAGCGCCAGGTCGTCGAACTTGCCGGCCTCGCCAGCGCCGCTGAGCAGGATGGTCCCGGCCTCGACCCCGGTCGGGGCGACCACGGCCAGGGTGCTGTTGACGCCGCCGGTGAAGCGGCTGGCGGCCATGGCTCGGGTCAGGGCGCCGGACGTCGCATTGTCGAGCTGGGCGCCGCTCCCGGTCAGAACCCGGCCTTCGTGGACCAGAATCGCCAGAACCTCGGCTGCGCCTGCGGACGCGACGAACTCGATCTTCATTTACTACTCCCGCCGGGCGGTACGCCCCGGCCTGTGTCGAACGGATGAGCGCGCGGTTTCACCGGCGCGCCCGGGTGTGTATTAGATGCTCTCCCTCCACGCTGGCCGCAACCGGCGATTTCCTGCCGCGTATGACCCTGATTCAAGGCTATCTTTTCCGGCAGATCGCCCGCCCTGTCCTCGGCGCGTGCGCCGCCTTGGCCGGAATCGGCATTCTCAGCCAGAGCCTCGACCAGCTGGAAGTCATCGTCGAGCGCGGCCAAAGCCTGTGGGTGATGGTCAAGCTGACGCTGCTGGCGGTGCCGCAGCTGCTGGCCGTCATCATTCCCATCGGCCTGTTCGTCGGGGCCCTGATCGCCTTGACGCGGCTGCAAAGGGAACAGGAGCTGACCGCGGTGTTCGCGTCCGGGGTGACGCGCTGGGCCGCGATTCGGCCCGCGGTGCGAATCGCGGCCATCGCCGCGGTGCTTACGCTGGTCGTCACCACGGTCGGCCAGCCCTGGGCGCAGCGGCAGGCGCGGGCGGAGGCCCTGGCCGTCAGGGCCGACCTCGCGGTCCTGCTGCTCGACGAGGGCGTGTTCAAACAGGGCCCGAACGGCCTGACCATCTATGTTCAGCAGATCGAGCAGAACGGTCTGCTGAAGAACCTGTTCGTCTATCTGGAAGACGGCGACCGGGTCACCACCTGGGACGCCTCCGAGGCGCGGTTCAGCCGTATCGACGGCCAGCCCTATCTGACCCTGCTGAACGGTTCGTGGCAGCGTTACTCGTCGCGCGGCGTGCTGGAGTATCTGTCCTTCGGGCGGCAGGACCTGGCGCTGGCGCCCTACTCCGAGGTCACCGAACGGGTCCGCTACAAGCCGGCGGACCTGTATCTGACCCAGCTGTTCAACCCGTCCCCGGCCGAGCTGGATCAGGTCGGGTCGGCGGGCGAGCTGGCGGCCGAGGGGCATCTGCGCCTGTCCGCGCCGCTGTACGCCCTGCTGGCCATGGCCATGGCCCTGACCGCGATCCTGGGCGGGCCGTTCAGTCGGACCGGCTATGGGCTGAGGATCGCCAAGGCGGCGGGTCTGTTCCTGATCATACGCATCGCCGGCTACGGCCTCGTCTCGGCCAGCGCTTCGACCGTCTGGCTGAACGTCTTCCAGTATCTGTTGCCCCTGGCGGCGACCGCCATCGCCTTGCGTTTGCTGTTCCGGGCGCTGAAGCCGCGCCGCCGCTTCGTCTGGCCGGCCTTCGAGCGGCTGAAGGCGCGGTTCGCATGAGCGGCCGGGTTTCTCTTGCAGCGCCGTGGATGCGTCTGGGCCGGATCGAGCGCTATGTGCTGGTCCAGCAGGCGCGGTCCCTCGGCGTCGCCCTGGGGGTGATCGCCGCCCTGATCATGCTGATCGATTTCGTCGAGGTTTCGCGCCGGTTCGGCTCCGACGTCGATCTGTCCGGCGCGCGCATTCTCGGGCTGATGCTGCTGAAGTCGCCGCAGGTCATCGTTCAGCTGCTGCCGTTCGTCTTCCTGTTCGGGACCCTGGCGGCCTTCGTGGCCCTGAACCGGCGCAGTGAACTGATCGCCATGCGGGCGGCGGGCGTCTCGGCCTGGCGGTTCGTCCTGCCCGCGGCCGGCGCGGCCATGGTGTTCGGCATCATCACCGTGGCGGCCCTGGGCCCCCTCGCCGCCTCGGCCGACGGACTGTTCCAGCGCGAGCGCGCCCGGTTATCCGGGGCGACTGCGGGGGTCGAGGGCACGGAGGCGGTCTGGATTCGCGAAGGCGACGACACCCGGCAGATGGTGGTCCGCGCCGAGCGGCAGGACCGCTCCCGCGCCCGGCTGCTGGACGTGACCTTCTTCATCTACACCAATGACGCCGAGGGGATGCGGACCTTCTCGGAGCGGATCGACGCCGAATCGGCCTCGCTGTCAAACGGCAGCTGGCGTCTGGTCAATGCGGTCGGGGCCGAGATCGGACAGCGCGCCGTGCGCTACGCCACCCTGGACCTGCCCTCCAGCCTGGCGGACGAGGAGGCCTTCGAGCGGTTCGCCCGACCCCAGGCCACCTCCTTCTGGTCCCTGCCGGCCCAGATCGGGCGGGTCGAAGCCGCCGGATTTTCATCGACCGCCTACCGGCTGCGACTGCAGCAGCTGCTGGCGACGCCGCTGATGTTCGCGGCCATGTCGATCCTGGCCGCCGCCTTCTCCCTGCGGCTGATGCGTCTGGGCGATCTGGTGCGGATGAGCGTGGCCGCGGTGGTGCTGGGCTTCGGCTTCTTCTTCGTCAACCAGGCCATGTCGGCCTTCGGCTCGGCCGAGGTGATCGCGCCCTGGCTGGCGGCCTGGCTGCCGCCCTTGCTGACGGCGCTCGCCGCCTTCACCTTGCTGTTCTATACCGAAGACGGCTAAGCGATGCCGCCGTCAGCCCCCAGGCCATCCAGAGTGAATTCCCGCATGCAGCGTGTCCGCCGCGCGCCCGATTTGGGAGCCTTCCGCTTCCGGCTTCTGGCCGGCGCGGCCGCGGTCGCCCTGATGTCGCTGGCCGGCGTCGCCGAGGCCCAGACAGCAGCAGCGGCCACCCCCGGACCGGGCGCCGATGGCCTGACTCCCGGCTCGGTCTATATCGAGGCGGATGCGGCCACCCGGAACGGCGATGTCATCACCGCGTCGGGCGCCGGGGCGGATCGCGTCCTGGCCCGTTTCCGCGACACCACGCTGCGGGCCCGGTCAGTCAGCTACGACCTTGGCCTCGGCATCGCCGCCGCGGATGGCGACGTCGAATTCACCGATGTCGGAGGCACGGTCGTCTTCGCCAGCCATCTGGAGCTGGACGCGGACCTTACCGCAGGCGTGGCGGTGGACTTCGCCTCCCGCCTCAGCAACGGGGCCACCCTGATGGCCGCGACGGCGGTGCGCCGCAGCGAGAACGTCAACGAGCTGAACTACGCCCTGTTCACCCCCTGCCCGATCTGCGACGCCGACGGCAACGCCCGGGAACCGAGCATCGCCATCCAGGCCGAGAAGGTGGTTCAGGACGAGGCGCGGCGCGCCATCCTGTATCGGAACGCCCTGTTCCGGGTTGGCGGCGTCCCGGTCTTCTACCTGCCCTTCTTCGCCCATCCGGATCCGACCGTCGAGCGGGCCTCGGGCTTCCTTGTGCCGACCCCCAGTTATGATGAGGGACGGGGCCTCAGCCTGGAAATCCCGTATCTGCGGGTCATATCGCCGTCCGAGGACTGGCTGATCAGCCCGCAGTTCAACACCGACGTCGCGCCCCTGCTGAACCTGCAGTGGCGGCGACGGTTCGCCGACGGCACGGTGGTCGCGCGCGGCGGCTATACCTATGAGCGCAATTTCGGGGATTTCGACCTCGACAACGACGGCGAGGCCGAAAGCAACGTCCGATACGGCGACCGCACCAGCCGCAGCTATCTGTTAAGTCATGGCGAGTTCGATCCGGCGGGGCCGTGGCGGTGGGGCTTCACTGCGGAACGCGTCTCGGACAAGACCCTGTTCGACCGGTATGACGTCCGCGATCCCTATCAGGACAACGGGCTGTACTACGGCGATCAACGCCGTCTGATCAGCCAGGCCTATGTCGAGCGGCAGACGGCCCGGTCGTATCTGTCCGTGGCGGCCTTCAGCATCCAGAGCCTGCGCCTGGACCCGGCCTTCGCCGACACCGATTTCCGTGACGCGGACGGGTTCAAGGTCTTCGAGAACGAAGACCGGCTTCCGCTGGTCGCGCCGTTGATCGAGGCGCGCTGGGAGCCGCAGGGTCCGGTGCTGGGCGGCCGGCTTCGACTGCGCGGATCGGCCGTGTCGCTCTCGCGTGACGACTATGTCGGCGGTCCGGTCCTGCGCCCCGAAATCATCCCCACGGGCTCGACCCTCGGTCTGCCGGGCATCGACAGTCGCCGCGTCTCGGGTCAGGCGGAATGGCGGCGGGTCCTGATCTCGCCCATCGGCCTGCGCTGGGAACCGTTCGTCGACGTGCGCGGCGACCTGTATTCGGTCAGCGACCTACCCCCCATGATGGGTCTGGACGACGAGGCGATCACCCGCGGCCGCGCCACCGCGGGCGTGGACATCAGCTATCCCCTGTATCGTCCGCTGGGATCCGGAGCGGACCTGATTCTCGAACCGATGGTCCAGGCGTCCGCCTCGACCCGATCTGATCTCGACCCGCGCATCCCCATCGAGGACAGCCAGACCCTTGAGCTTGACGAGAGCTCGCTGTTCCGGATCGACCGCTTCCCCGGCTATGACCTCCACGAAGAGGGCCCCCGCCTCACCCTCGGCGCCCGCGCCACCGTGCGGTGGGAGGAAGGCCGGCAGGCGAGCCTGTTCATCGGACGCAGCTATCGCGGCGACGAGGACGAAGCCTTCCTGGTGCCCGTGCCGGACTCGCCGACGCAGCTGTACGATCCCAGCGGACTGGCCGCCCAAGCCTCCGACTGGGTGGTGCAGGGCAGCTTCTCGCCGTCGGACCGGATCCGCGGCTGGGGCCATGCCTCCATCGACTCCGCCGGCGACATTCGTCGCGCCGAGGCGGCGGTCGACGGGCGCTGGGGACGGCGCAACCTGGCGACCGTCAGCTACATCGTCGACCGGGCGAATCCCCAGCCGGGACCGCTGAACCGGAATTACGAATTCATCCAGCTGTCGGGTCAGCAATTCGTCTACGGAAACTGGGGCGTAACCGCATCGGGCATCGCCGATCTGGAACGCGACATCATCACCCGCTCCGAAGTGGGCCTGCTGTTCGACGACGACTGTTTCCGGTTCGAAATCGGCTATCGGCGGGACAACACGCGAGTGCGCCCGACCGGCCCCTCGGAAGGCGTCTATGTGCGCCTAAACCTCGCCACTTTCGGCGGTACAGGGTATTGACGTTGCGACGGGCGCTGACGGCCTTGCGGCTCGTGCATGCGCGGATCGTAATCCGGGACGATCACCGCGCCCGCGCCACTTGAGGATTCAGGACTGATATGGGTTTGCAGCGTTATATGACGGGCGTGGCGATCGCCGCCCTTCTGGCCGGCTCAGCTGTCGCCCAGGTGGCGCCCTCCGCGCCGCCGGTCGCCGCCGGCAACCTGAACCCGGCAGCGGAGGTCGCGCCCGCTGCGCCGCCGAGCGCGCCAGCCTTCCAGATGTCCGACGGCATCCTGGCCACCGTCAATGACAGCGTCATCACCGGCTTCGACCTTCGTCAGCGCATGCTGCTGCTGATCGCCATGACCCAGGTCCAGCCGACGGCCGAGAACATTCCGGCCATTCAGCAGCAGGCCCTGAACGCCCTCGTGGATGAGCGTCTTCAGATGCAGGAGCTCGCCAACTACGAAGACCTGGTGGTCAGCGACGAGGAAGTCGACGCTGAAATCGACGCCATGGCCCGCGAGGTCGGGGCTTCACCCCAGGCCTATGTGGACTTCCTGGCCCAGGGCGGCATCCGCCCCGAGACCCTGCGCAACCAGATTCGCGCCCAGATCGGCTGGTCGCGTCTGGTCGGAGGGCGCTTCCAGAGCCGCGCCCGCGTCAGCCGCGCCGCCGTCGCCGCCGCCCTGCGCCAGGTCTCGGAAGCCGCCTCGAAGAAGCAGTATCTGATCGGCGAAATCTATATCGAATCCGCGCGCGTGGGCGGCCAGCAGGCGGCGCTGAACGGCGCCAACCAGCTGGTTCAGCAGATGGTCCAGGGCGCGCCCTTCCAGGCCGTGGCCGAGCAGTTTTCCGCCGCGCCATCGGCGACCCGCGGCGGCGACGCGGGCTGGGTCGTGGAGGGCACGGTCCAGCCCGCGCTGCAGCAGGCGCTGGATCAGCTGGAGGTCGGGCAGTTGTCCCGGCCGATCCCGGTCGATGGAGGGGTGTACATCGTCTATATGCGCGACAAGCGCGACGGGGCGGCGGCCAGCCTGGTGCAGATCAAACAGGTGATGATCGAACTGCCGGAGACCGCGTCGGAAGCCGAGGTGGCGGCGGCGACGCAGCGGCTGGAGACCCTGCGGCCGCAGTTGACCTGTGACACCCTGCTGGCCCGCGCCACCTCGGAACAGGGCCTGCTCGGCGCCGACCTCGGCGAGGCCGACGTCCAGAACCTGGCCCCGCAGTTCCAGCAGGTCGCCCGCTCGGCCGAGGTCGGCTCGATCAGCACGCCCGTGCGTACCCCGCTGGGCGTCCATCTGCTGGCCGTCTGCGGTCGCCGGGTCGGCGGCGTCGAGGCCCCCAATCCCCAGGCCGTCGAGAACCAGCTGTTCCGCCAGAACCTCGCCACCCTCGGTCGCCGCTATATGCGCGACCTGCGCGAGGACGCCCTGATCGAGTACCGCTAGTGCCCTTCGGCCCCGCCGCGCCGCTGGCCCTGTCGATGGGCGAACCGGCGGGCGTGGGGCCGGAGATCATCGCCCGGGCCTGGACCGCGCTGAAGGGCGAAGGCCCGGCCTTCGTCGTGATCGGCGACGCCGCCCTGATGCGGGCCCAGGGCCAGCCGGTCCAGACCGTGCCGTCGCCAGTCGAGGCCGCCGGCGTCTTCGGGCGGGCCATTCCGGTCCTCGACAGCCCCCTGCCCGCGCCCGTCGCGCCGGGCCGCCCCGAGGCCGCCAACGCCGGCGCGGTCGCGGACTGGATCGAACAGGCGGTCGGGCTGGCCCTGTCCGGCGCGGCCTCGGGCGTGGTCACGGCCCCGATCGCCAAGGCCCCGCTCTATGCCGCCGGCTTTCGCTTTCCCGGCCATACGGAGTTCATCGCCGAACTGACCGCCGACGTCCCCTTCGCCGGGGCCCGCGGCCCGGTGATGATGTTGACCGCGCGGGATCTGCGCGCCTGCCTGGTGACCATCCACGCGCCCCTGGCCCAGGTTCCGGAGCTGGTCACGGCCGAGCGGGTCATGCGGACCGCGCGGGTCGTGCACGAGGCGATGAAGCGCGACTTCGGCCTCGCCGCCCCGCGGCTGGCCCTGGCCGCCCTGAACCCCCATGCGGGCGAGAGCGGGGCGATCGGGCTGGAGGAGATCGAGGTGCTGATCCCCGCCGCCGCCGCCCTGCGCGCCGAGGGGATCGACATCTCCGATCCCCGGCCGGCGGACACCCTGTTCCATGACGAGGCGCGGGCGACCTATGACGCCGTCCTTTGCCTGTACCACGATCAGGCCCTGATCCCGGTCAAGACGCTGGACTTCTGGGGCGGGGTCAATGCGACCCTGGGCCTGCCGGTGGTGCGGACGTCGCCGGATCACGGGACGGGTTTCGACATCGCCGGAAAGGGGCTGGCGCGGGCGGACAGCCTGATCGCGGCGATCCGGCTGGCGGGGGAGATGGCGGGGATGCGGGCGGTCGGGTGAAGAGTGCTAGTGAGTTGTGAGTCGTGGTTGCGGCGCATTGGCGTCCGGCAACCCTGCGTCCCATTCTCCGATTCACTGCTCACTACTCACTCATCACCCCCTCTTGTACTGGCGCTCTTCACTCCGTGACCGACCTCCCCTCCCTCCGCGAAACGCTCGACGCCCACGGCCTGCTGGCGAAGAAGAGTTTCGGCCAGCATTTCCTGCTTGACCTGAACGTCACCCGCAAGATCGTGCGGCTGGCCGGGCCATTTGAGGGTCGGGCGGTGATCGAGGTCGGGCCCGGCCCCGGCGGACTGACGCGGGCCCTGCTGGAGAGCGACGCGGGCAAGGTGGTGCTGGTCGAGAAGGACCCGCGCTTCCTGCCGCTGCTGGCCGAGCTGGATGACGGCTCGGGACGGCTGACGGTGGTCGAGGCGGATGCGCTGGGCGTGCGCGAGGCGGTCCTGGTCGAGGGGCCCGCCCATGTCGTCTCCAACCTGCCGTACAATGTCGGCACGCCGCTGCTGATCAAATGGCTGACCGGGCCGTGGACGCCGCACGCCCTGACGCTGATGTTCCAGAAGGAGGTGGCCGAGCGGATCACGGCCGCCCCCGGCGACGACGCCTACGGCCGGCTGGCGGTAATCAGCCAGGCGGTGTGCGAGGCCAAACTGGTCCTGCACCTGCCCGCCGCCGCCTTCACCCCGCCGCCCAAGGTGGCCAGCGCCGTGGTGCATCTGGTCCCGAGGGCGGACCGGCCGGACCCCGAACTGCTGAAGGCGCTGGAGCGGGTCACCGCGGCCGCCTTCGGCCAGCGCCGGAAGATGCTTCGCTCCAGCCTGAAGACCCTGGGCGGGGCGGATATTTGCGAGGCGGCGGGACTCAGTCCGGAGGATCGCGCCGAGGTGATCGACGGGGCCGGCTTCCTGCGCTTGGCGCGGGCGGCGACGGGTCGGCCGCAGCCGGAGGGCCCGACCGACGGCGGGGCGACGATGATGCGGCGCAAGCGGGGGTGAGGCTCGTCGGGGCGGGCGCCGGACCGGTCGGTGCGCGTCGGGCTGCACCGCTCTCCCGCAAGGGGAGACGGCAAGGAAAAAGGGCCGCCCCGGATGAGGCGGCCCTTCCATTGTCAGCCGCGAACGGCGTGCGTTAGGCGATGGACCCCGCCAGAGGGGAGGTCCGGCTCATCCGACGGTCCGCGCGCGGCGTGAAACAATGAGACATTCGACCACCTCCTTTCGTTGTTTAAACAGCATGTTGGAGATGGGGAGGCGTGAGGCGGGGTCAAGGGGCCTGCGGGTGGAAGCCGACATGCCTGGCCCTTCGGCGAAGGCGCATTTGACGGCCCTGAAAACAACCAGTGATCGATGAGCGATTCATGACCGCAACCTGATCCAGGTTAAAGGCGGGCGTTTATGAATGTGAACAGCTGATGCCGACCTGGTGGAGCGAAAAAGATGGCGCGGCGGCTGCGATTGACCCTGACGGCCTTGGCGGACTGGGCGTTTGGACCCGCCCCGAAAATGCGCAAGGGGTCGTTCGGGTCGGGAAGCCAAAGGCTGCAAAGGCGCGAGCGGGATCAGGCCATGTGCATGCACTGAAGGCACGGGTGCGACCTTACTCACGCGTGAGTCCGGTAATCGTGTCATCGGGGCGGACGGATCAGCCGGGCGCCATGAACCGGCTTTTCTGAACCGTGCGAAGCCGTGACAGCCGCCTAGCTTGACCGGGACCATCCCCCTCGAAAACCGGGACATCGCGCTCTCGATATGGACGTCTTCGAGGCGTCGATCCCGAAACGGGCAGGGCGGCAAGGCGCGAGCGTGGGGTCACAAGGGGCGTCTCCCTCCTGCTCCGGGCGTGTCAGGTCGGTGGTATACGACCGGCCTGCCACATCGGCGCGTGTGTCGCCGAGTCCTCCCCACCCGCTCGCCTGCGGCGGGCACCCTCCCCCGGAGGGGGAGGGAGAACGGTCGTGCGTCATACGGCCGGCGCTGCTACCGCCCGTCAGACCGCCTCGTTGAGCAGGGCCGTCTTGTAGGCGTCGATCCAGATGTTGCGGCGGCGGCGGCTGCGCTCGGCGTGGTAGATGTGGGCCAGTTCGGCGTAGCTGCGGTCGAAGTCGTCGTTGACGAAGACATAGTCGAACTCGCCGCAGTGCTGGATCTCGCCCTTGGCGTTGGCGATGCGGCGCTCGATGACGTCGTCCGCATCCTGCGAGCGGGTGACAAGGCGGCGGCGGAGCTCCTCGAGGCTGGGCGGCAGGATGAAGACGCGGACGGCGTCCTCGGGGCATTTTTCCGCAATGTCGCGCGCGCCCTGCCAGTCGATGTCGAACAGCACGTCGCGACCCTCGGACAGGGCGCGGTCGATGGGGGCGCGGGGGCTGCCGTAGCGGGCGCCGTGGACGTCGGCCCATTCGAGGAAGGCGTCGGCGTCGATCAGGCGCTGGAATTCGGCGTCGTCGACGAAATGATAGTCGCGGTCGGCGACCTCGCCGGGGCGGATGCCGCGGGTGGTCATCGAGATGGACAGCTCCAGCCCGCCGTGGTCGGCCATCAGGCGACGGCACAGGCTGGTCTTGCCCGCCCCCGAGGGGCTGGCCACGATCAGCAGGACGCCGCGGCGGGGATGGCGTTCATTCGACATTTTGTACTTGTTCTCGAAGTTGTTCGATCACGGCCTTCAGCTCGAGGCCGAGTCCGGTGAGCGCGGTCGTAGCCGATTTCGAGCAGAGGGTGTTCGCCTCCCTCATGAATTCCTGCATGAGAAAGTCGAGTTTCCGGCCGGCGGGGGGTTGCTGCAACAGGGTGCGGGCCGAGGCGACATGGGCGGTGAGACGATCCAGCTCCTCTCGGACGTCGGCTTTTGTGGCGAGGGCGGCGGCCTCCAGATAAATCCGGTCATCCAGACCGGGCGCGTCCGGGGCCAGTTCCGTCATCCGGCGGGCGAACCGCTCGCGGATGGCGTCGGTCTGGGCGACGGCCTCGGTCTCCGACCGGGCGATCAGGGCCTCGATCCGGTCGATGAAGTCGGTGACGACGGGCAGGAGCTGGCCGCCCTCGCGGTCGCGGGACAGTTTCAGGGCGTCGAGCGCCTCGTCGATGGTCCGGGCCATGGCGGATTCGACGGCGGCGCGAAGGTCCGGATCGTCGACCTCGTCGGGAATTTCCAGGACGCCGCGCAGGGACAGCAGGCCGTCGGCGGACGGCGGCGTGGCCCCCTCCTCCGCCAGCTGGTTGGCCAGGGCGAGATAGCGGGCGAGGACGGCCTCATTGATCTTCAGCGCGGCCGCGCCGGGGGCGGCGCGTTTGGCCTGGACGCCGAGGGTGACCTGGCCCCGGCTCAGGCGCGCCTGGGCCGAGGCCTTGGCGTGACGCTCCAGGCCGTCGAAACCGGGCGGGCCGCGAAAGCGCACCTCCAGGCTGCGGCCGTTGACCGAGCGGGCCTCGACCGACCAGGTCCAGTCGCCGCCGCCGTCCGTCGACAGGGCCCCGTCGGCGCGGCCGAAGCCGGTCATGCCCGAGAGGCTCATGGGCGCGCGGCCGGAGGAATGGTGATGATCTTGCCCGCCGGCGGGCCGCCGACAGCGGGAGGGCTGGCCTCCGGACCGGCGACCGACTCGGGCGGAGGCCCCGGCGGCGCGACCACTTCGGGCGGCAGGCCGGCACGCTGGCGCTCCACGGCGCGCCAGCGCGCGACATTGGCGCGGTGCTCGTCATAGGTGCGGGCGAAGACGTGGCCGCCCGTTCCGTCGGCGACGAAGAACAGGTCCGTCGTCGAGGGCGGGTTGAGCACGGCGGCGACCGCGTCCCGTCCGGGGTTGGAGATGGCGGTCGGGGGCAGGCCATCGATCTGGTAGGTGTTCCACGGATTGGGCCGGTCCAGTTCGGACCGACGCAGGCCGCGGCGCAGGGGCACGCCCCGGGTCAGGCCGTATTCGATGGTCGGATCGCTCTCCAGCCGCATGCCGAGACGCAGGCGGTTGGTGAAGACGGCGGCGACGCGGGGCCGTTCGGCGGCGACGCCGGTTTCCTTCTCGACGATGGAGGCCAGGATCATGGCCTCCTCTGGCGTGCGGACGACCGTGTTGGGGCTGCGCGCCGCCCACAGGCGCGCCAGGTTGTCGTCGCGGGCGCGGCGCATCCGGGCGATGACCGAGGCGCGGGACTCGCCGCGGGTGACCTCATAGGTCTCGGGCCAGAGGCTGGCCTCCTCGGGGCGCTCGTCGATGGTTCCGGTCAGGATGGGCTGGTTTTCGAGGATCTGGACCGCCTGGGCCGAGGACCATCCCTCGGGCAGGGTGACGAAATGGCGGACCACCCGGCCCTCGACCAGCAGCACCAGCACCGAGCGCAGCGAGGCCTTGCTGGGCACTTCGTATTCGCCGGCGCGCAGGCGGCGATCGGCCCCGGTCAGGGTGGCGGCGGCCTTGAACATGTCGGTCGAGCGAATCACGCCCGCGGCCTTGAGGTTGGCGGCGATGGCGCTGACCCCGGCGCCGCTGGGCAGGGTGACGATGGTCGCCTCGCCGCCGCCGCGGGCCGCGGGCCCCGGCGCGTAGAAGACGCTCCAGGCCGCAACCAGGGCGGCGATCAGAAACAGGCTGAAGGTGGCCGTGGCGGCCAGGAAGGCGGTCTTTCGGCCAGAGCGCGGCTCCACCGTCATCAGTCGACCTTCCGGAAGATGACCGAGGCATTGGTGCCGCCGAAGCCGAAGCTGTTGGACATGGCCACGTCGATCTTCATCGGCTGGCCCTTGTGGGGCACCAGATTGATCGGGGTCTCCTGCTCGGGATCATCCAGGTTGATGGTCGGCGGGGCGATCTGGTCTCGGATGGCCAGGACGCTGAAGATCGATTCGATGGCGCCGGCGGCGCCCAGCAGGTGGCCGGTCATGGACTTGGTCGAGGAGACGGCCAGCTTGTCCGCATGGTCGCCGACCAGCCGTTCGATGGCGCGCAGCTCGATCCAGTCGGCCATGGTGGAGGTGCCGTGGGCGTTGACGTAGTCGAGGTCGGAAGGCTGCAGCCCGGCCCGCTTGAGCGCGGCCTTCATGGCCCGCAGACCGCCCTCCCCGTCCTCGGACGGCGCAGTGATATGGTAGGCGTCGCCGCTCATGCCGTAGCCGATGACCTCGGCGTAGATCTTCGCGCCGCGTGCCTTGGCGTGCTCATACTCTTCCAGCACCATGATGCCGGCGCCCTCGCCCATGACGAAGCCGGCGTGGCCCCGGTCATAGGGGCGCGACGCCTTTTCGGGCGTGTCGTTATAGGCGGTGCACAGGGCCTTGCAGGCCAGGAAGCCGGCGATGCCGATGGGGACGATGGAGCTTTCGGCCCCGCCGGCGACCATGACGTCGGCGTCGTCCATGGCGATCATCCGCGCCGCGTCGCCGATGGCGTGGGCGCCCGTGGCGCAGGCCGTGACGACCGAGTGATTCGGCCCCTTGAGACCGTGGCGGATCGAGATCTGGCCGCTGGTCAGGTTGATCAGGGCCGAGGGGATGAAGAAGGGGCTGACCCGGCGCGGCCCTTGCTCCTTCAGGATGATGGCGGTGTCCGCGATGGGGCCCAGGCCGCCGATGCCGGAGCCGACCATGACGCCGGTACGCTCCTTGTCCTCGTCGCTTTCGGGCTTCCAGTTCGCGTCGGCTAAGGCCTCGTCGGCGGCGGCGATGGCGTAGACGATGAAGTCGTCGACCCGTTTGCGGTCCTTGGGCGACATGACCTTTTCATGGTCGAACACCCCCGGCTGACCCGGCGCCCCGCCGCCGCGGCCGTCGACCGACGGAATCTCGCCGGCGATGGTGCAGCCCCAGCCCGAGGCGTCGAAATTGGTGATCGGGCCGATGCCCGACCGACCCTCGACGATGCCCTCCCAATTATGCTCGACGCCCCAGCCGAGGGGGGTGAGCAGACCGAGGCCGGTGACGACGACACGACGCATGCGGCGGTCCCTTGTGGTGAATCTCCCGGGGAGAATAGGGGGTGGAGGGGCGCGGGGCTAGGCGGGAGTGGGAAGCGGGACCGATGTCGCAGATGCGTCGACGGACGACTTCACTGATCACCCGGAAAGCGACAGACATGCAAGCCGCACAAGGTCCGCCTTCAGACGGATCAAATGAGCCGCGCCGGGCTCTCGGCCGACGTCGAAGATCGACCCGGAGTCAGCACCCTTTCCATGATCGGCGGCCGGATCACCTTGGCGGTGGAGCCTGGCTTTCTGGCCTCCGCGCTCACAGCATCCCCAGACTGAGAAGCCAGCTCTTGACCTGCCCGGGCCAGTCCCTCGTTACCGGATCACTCGTAGGCCGCATCCCGAAGGCGTGTCCGCCCCGGGCGTAGAGGCGCATGTCCACCGGGACGCCCGCGTCGGCAAGCGCCAGCGCATAGGCCATCGGCTGCCGGATATCGTCCACCGGATCGTCCATCGCATGAATGATGAGCGTTGCCGGCGCCTGCTGGCTGATCTGGACCCAAGGCTGAAGTTCAAGGTTATTCCTGCCCCGGCTGTTGTCCAGCATGCGGGCGGTATAGGCGACGATTGCGAAGTCGGGACGCGAGGATTGCGCGTCTGCCGCATCGGTCGACGCATAGGTTCGCTCTTGGGTGTTGCTCAGGTTTGCGACCAGATAGGCGCCGGCCGAGAAGCCGATCACGCCGATTTTCCGGGGATCGATTTCATAGGCCCCGGCGTGCGCCCGCAACAACGTCATGGCGCGCTGGGCGTCTTCCAGACCCAGCAGCACGTCCGGTCGCTGTTGCCGGCCATTCCGCGTCGGCCACACCTGCGGCGTCCGGTATTTCAGCACCGCGCAAGTCATCCCCTGCCGGACCACCCAGTCGCACACCTCGGTGCCTTCCAGATCCATGGCCACGGCGTAGAAACCCCCGCCCGGCAGGACCAGCATAGCCGCTCCGGTGTTCCGGCCCCGCGGCCGGTAGATCGTCATGGTCGGCCGGGTGACATAGGTCGCCCAGTGCCACCTCCGGCCGCCGACGATGGGGGAACCATTACCGGTCGTCTCGGCGCGATCGCCGCTGTCGGGCTTCGCGAGGGGAACATGCGCGGGCCACAGCGGCACCTGCGTACCCCCCGGGGTCGGTTGCCAAACGCCCTCCCGCTCAACCTTGGGAACCTCGACGCGCTCGGTCGGACCTTCGATATCGAGCGTCGGTTCGATATCGGCCGTCGGACCGGCCGTGTCGCCCGCCTGGCCACAGGAAGCCGCCGTAAAGGCAAGCGCCAGAAAAAGGGGAGCGAGGGTTTTCGGACGCGGCGCCATTGGCTTCTCTCAGGCAACAGACCGGGCGGGTCAGGGGTTGATCAGTCAGTCAGAAAGCGGGCCAGTGAAGAAACATCCGTCGCGCAGTGCCCGCCGTAAAGCGGGCGCCACTCGGTGCTGACCCCGCGCTCGACCGCCCGTTCAGCCAGCAACCGGGTTCCTTCGTAATTGCCATAGGCGTCATAAAGCCCGTTCGAGAGGTAGAGGGCGGGAAAGTCCGGTCCTGCCCGCTGGATGAGCGAGAGGGGGGATATCCGGCGCCATTCGGCTTCGTCAGCGATGTAGGTCCGCGCGAGCCACCAAACACCGAACGCCCGCTTCGGATTGGCGCCCGTTCGCTGAATCCCCGCCCTCATGGCGGTCAGCGAGCCGAAGGGCGAGTCGACGTAGACGCCGGGACACAGGGCCGCGATCTTGTCGAACGAGCCGGGTTGAGACAGGCCTGCGATCAGGACGTTGAGGCCGCCCATGGACTCGCCCATCAACAGACGTCGACGGGGCGACCCGGTCCGGGTCTCGATTTCGGGGAGACGACCCATCAGGTCCTCCAGCAGGCCGCTTTCAGACCGCTTCCCCCGGGGCGTGAGAAGCCACGTCGATCCATAGGAGAGCGTCACTACGGTGGGCGGCAAGGCGCCGCCCGCCTGCCATTGCGCCTGGAGCAAGCCCGTCAGATAGGTGTCGTCGTTCCAGATCCGCTCATCCAGGCCGCGGCCGTGCAGGTGGTAGAGAACATCTCCACTCGTTCCCTGCGCGGCCCGGTAGATGCAATAGCGAAGCGCGCCGGAGGCGCCGCAGGTTTCAGCGGCGGGTTGGAAATCCACGGCTTGCGCGCCCCAGGGGCGGGTCAATCGCGACCAGCCGTGGTGCAGCAGGGCGACCATTAAAAGCGCGACCACACCCCACACCAACGGTTGACGCAGGATGCCTGTAAGACGTGCGGACATGTTTCCTGATCTCTCGAAAGCCCACGGGCGCCGCACCGCCTCTTCCGGTCAGCGGCGGCCCGATCGACCGGGAAACCGCTCGGCCGTGGCGAGCTTTCGCTAAGTCTACCTATGTCGAGTTAGAGTCAATGCCGGTCCACGAGGATCTGAGCCGATCCCCAGACTACCCAGCCAGGGCGCGCCGACGCCCCGGCCGCCGCGAATGCACGCGGCCGGTTCACAGCATTCAAAAAAAATCGGCTTGCGCGCCCGTCCTCCAGGCGTCTCCGATCGGCCTGGCCAGCGCCTTGCCGAGGCTGAAGCGGCGATCGCCGATCCGTGTCCCAAACGCAAAAGGCCGCCGCGCGCCTTGCGGCGTCGCGGCGGCCTCTCGTGCCGTTACGAACGGCCGGCGGCTTTAGCCGGCCAGCTTCTCGTCGATGAATTTCACGGCGTCGCCGACCGTCTGGATGTGTTCGGCGGCGTCGTCCGGGATTTCGATGTCGAATTCTTCCTCGAAGGCCATGACCAGTTCGACGTTGTCGAGCGAGTCGGCGCCGAGGTCGTCGATGAAGCTGGCCTTTTCAACGACCTTTTCCGGATCGGCGTCCAGGTGGTCGATGACGATCTTGCGGACGCGTTCCAGGGTGTCGGACATGGGGGTCTCTGCTTTTGGGGCCGCCGGGGCGGCTGTTGTCTCGATCACTGCCGTATGACGACAGCGGCGGCGGTGCAAGCCTTGAACGAAGACTCAGACGCGTCGGTTGCGGAGGGTTTAGCACGGCGGCGTGGGCGGGAAATAGCCCATGGCGGCTTCCGGCGCCGTCACGGTCGCGTCAACGGCGCCGGTTGACCCACCAGACCAGCGCGGCGCCGGCCACGGCCAAGGGGGCGCCGTAGACGGCCCAGATGATCTGGCCGGTCATGAAGCTGCCCGGCAGGATGTTGAAACCCTGCAGCACCCAGACGATCCCGACCAGCAGCATGGGGCCGCTGAGGATGGTGGCGAGGATGCGCAGGGCCTTCATCAGATCATCGCCATGCCGCCGTTCACGTGCAGGGTCTGCCCCGTGACATAGGCGGCTTCGTTCGACGACAGATAGACGGCGGCCGCGGCGATCTCGTCGCCCTCGCCGAGGCGGCCGAGGGGGATGGTCTTGAGGATGGTCTCGCGCTGCTGTTCGTTCAGGACGTCGGTCATCGGCGAGGCGATGAAGCCCGGCGCGATGCAGTTCACGGTGATGCCCCTGGAGCCCACCTCCTGCGCCAGCGACTTGGAGAAGCCGATCATGCCGGCCTTGGAGGCAGCGTAGTTGGTCTGGCCGGGGTTGCCGGTGACGCCGACGATCGAAGTGACGCCGATGATCCGCCCCGAGCGACGCTTCATCATCCCCTTCATGGCCGCGCGCGACAGGCGGAAATAGCTCTCGAGGTTGATCCGGATCACGTCCTGGAAGTCCTCGTCCTTCATCCGCATCAGCAAGCCGTCCTTCGTGATGCCGGCGTTGGCGACGAGGATGTCCAGCGGGGCGCCGGCGGCCTCTTCGGCGCGGGCGATCAGGCCGTCGACCGATTCGGGGTCGGACAGGTTGGCGGCGGCGAAGAAGGCGCGGTCGCCGAGATCCTTCGCCAGATCCTGCAGCACCGCCTCGCGGGTGCCGGACAGGACGACGGTCGCGCCCTGGGCGTGCAGGGCGCGGGCGATGGCCCCGCCGATGCCGCCGGTGGCGCCGGTGACCAGCGCGGTCTTGCCAGAGAGGTCGAACATGTGGGTAGCTCCGCCAATACTTCGAAGCGGTCCTAACCGAGCCCGCCCGACATCGCCAGAGGAACGCACGATGGACCTGAACCGCTTCACGACGAGCCGTCGATCGCTGTTGCTGGGCGCCGGGGCGCTGGGCCTCGCCGGCTGCGCCGGGCTCGGCCGACCCTCCGGAGCCGCCGGGCCGTCGCTCGCCCGGACCCGGGCGGTGCTCGACCGCTATGTCGCCGAAGGCCGTCTTCCGGGCGCCAGCGTCGGCGTCCGCGCACCGGACGGGCGGACCACCTGGGTCCAGGCCGGCGCGCAGGACTTCGGGCCCTCCCCGGCCGTGGATCGCGACACCGTCTTCCGCATCTATTCCATGACCAAGCCGATCACCGGGACGGCGGCGGCCCTGCTGATCGAGGACGGCCGGTTGTCGCTGGACCAGCCGGTCACCGACTTCATTCCCGAGTTCTCGCGCCTCACCGTCGCGATCGATCCCGAGCGAAGCCTCGATTCGCAGCCCGTCCGGACGCCGATGACCGTCCGTCACCTGCTGACCCACACCGCCGGCCTGTCCTATAATTTCGCCGGCGACGGCCCCGTGCAGCGCGCCTATCGCCAGGCCGGAATCTTCCCCTTCACCGGCGACCTGAACGCCGCCGCCGGGGACGGACCGCGGGTGCGCGACCTTGACGAGATGGCGCGCCGTCTCGCCGACATCCCGCTGCTGTTCGAACCGGGCTCAGCCTACAGTTACAGCGTCGCGCTGGACGTGCTGGGGCTGGTGATCCAGCGCGCCTCGGGCATGGCCTTCCCCGACTTCCTGCAGCGCCGGCTGTTCGACCCGATCGGGATGGACGACACCCGTTTCGGCCTGGCGCCGGCGCAGGCCGGCCGGATGGCGGCCCTGTATGACTATTCGCCGCCCGGGCGGCGACTGGATCCCGGAAGCTCGGTCGAGGCCTATTCGCGACCGCTGACCCTGTTTTCGGGCGGGGCCGGCCTGGTGTCGACGGCCGACGACTATCTGGCCTTCCTGACCACCCTGCTGAACGACGGGCGCGCGGGCCGGGTGCGGGTGATGCGCTCTGAAACCGCCCGGCTGGTGCGCACCGACATCCTGCCGCCGAGCCTGGACGCCAACGGCGGCGGCTACGGATTCGGCGGCTATGTGGCGCGGCCGGGCGCCTGGAACGCCGGCGAATACGGCTGGGACGGCGCGGCCGGCACCAAGGGATGGCTGGATCCGGTGCGGGGCTACGCCGCCGTGGTGATGGTGCAGTTCTTCCCCTGGGGCGCCCTGCCGGTGGCCACCGAGGCGCGCGCGGCGATCCTGGAGGACCTGGGGATCCAGGCGGGCTGAAGCGAGGTCAGAGCGACGTCGCGAAGGCCTCCAGGTCTTCCGGCGTGTTCAGGGACAGGCTTTCCGCCCCGGGCGCGATCCGTTTGGCCATGCCGGCCAGCACCTTGCCCGAGCCGATCTCGGCGAAGCGGGTGACGCCGCCCTCCCCGGCCATCCACTCCATCGACTCGCGCCAGCGGACGCGGCCGGTGACCTGTTCGACCAGCAGGCGACGGATGACCTCGGGATCGGTCTCCGGGCGGGCGGTGACATTGGCGACCACGGCGACCGAAGGGGCCACGATGCGGGCGTCGGCGAGCGCCTCGGCCATCTCGTCGGCTGCGGGCTGCATCAAGGGGCAGTGGAAGGGCGCCGAGACGTTCAGCGGAATGGCGCGGGCGCCCAGTTCCTTGGCCTTTTCGATGGCGCGGTCGACGGCGGCCTTGTCGCCCGAGATGACGATGTTGCCGGCGTTGTTGTCATTGGCGACGACGCAGACGCCGACCTCGGAGCCGGCGGCGGCGGCGGCCTCGGCGAGGGCGAGGTCGGTCTTCGGACCGATCAGCGAGGCCATGGCGCCGCGGCCGACGGGCACGGCGCGCTGCATGGCCTGGCCGCGCAGCTTCAGCAGGCGGGCCGTGTCGGCCAGGGTGATCGAACCGGCGGCGCACAGGGCGGAGTATTCGCCCAGCGAATGGCCGGCGACGAAGGCGGCGCGGCTGACGTCGACGCCGAATTCGACCTTGAGCACGCGGGCGGCGGCCAGGGAGACGGCCATCAGGGCGGGCTGGGCGTTTTCGGTCAGGGTCAGCTGGTCCTCGGGGCCCTCGCGCATCAGGACCGACAGCTTCTGGCCGAGGGCCTCGTCGATCTCGGCATAGACCTCGCGGGCGGAGGCGAAGGCGTCGGCCAGGGTCGCGCCCATGCCGACCGACTGGCTGCCTTGTCCGGGGAACAGCAGGGCGAGGGTCATGGGCGGGGCTCCGAAAGGCTTTAATCGAGGCGGAGGGGTAGGACGATCAGGCGGAGGGGGCAAGATCGCTTCCTTCTCCCCCCCGGGGAGAAGGTGGGCGGCGAAGCCGCTCGGATGAGGGGGATGTTCGCGGCGAAGCGGCTGTCGACCAATCCGGAGCCGACTTACCCCTCATCCGCCCCTACGGGGCACCTTCTCCCCCAAGGGGAGAAGGACCTTCAAAACAGCACGGCCGGGTTCATGATCCGGTGCGGGTCGATCGCCGCCCTCACCGCCTGCATGGTGCGAATCTCCAGCGGCGACTTGTAGCGGCGGGCCTCTTCCGTCTTCAGCCGGCCGAGGCCGTGTTCGGCGGAGATGGAGCCGTCGTAGCGGGCGACGATGTCATGGACGATCTCGGACCCCTCGGCCCAGCGGGCGAGGAAGGCCGGCAGGTCCACGCCGGGCGGGCACAGGACATCGTAGTGCATATTGCCGTCGCCGACGTGGCCGAAGGCGCTGACCCGGGCGCCGGGGTGGAAGCGTTCGACGGCGGCCGTGGCCTCCTCGAGGAAGTCGGCGATGCGGGAGACGGGGACGGAGACGTCGTGCTTCCAGCCGCCGCCCTCGGGCTTCTGAGCCCCGGACTGTTCCTCACGCAGCTTCCAGAAGGCGGCGCGCTGGGCGTCGTTCTGGGCCAGGGCGGCGTCGACGATCAGTCCGGCCTCGAAGGCGTGAGTCAGCAGCCGCTCCATGGCCGAGTCGGCCGCGGCGGGCTCGCCGGAGACCAGTTCGATCAGGGCGTACCAGGGCGGGGTGGAGTCCAGCGGCTCGCGGGTGTCGGGGACGTGGGTGAGGACGAAGCCCATGCCGATGCGCTTCATCAGCTCGAAGGCTTCGACCCCGCCGCCGGTCTCGGCCTTGGCCCGGGCCAGAAGCTCGATGGCGGCGGCGGGGGTCTCGAGCCCGACCATGGCGGTGGCGCGCCCGCGCATGACGGGAAACAGTTTCAGAGTGGCGGCGGTGACCACGCCGAGCGTGCCCTCGGCGCCGATCAGCAGCTGTTTCAGGTCATAGCCGGTGTTGTCCTTGCGCAGGCGTTTCAGCCCGTGGAAGACCTCGCCGTCCGGCATCACAGCCTCGATGCCCAGCACCAGGTCGCGCATCATGCCGTAGCGCAGCACGGCGGTGCCGCCGGCGTTGGTGGAGATGACCCCGCCGATGGTGGCGCTGCCCTCGGCGGCGAGGCTGAGCGGAAACATCCGGTCGGCGGCGGCGGCGATCTGCTGCGCCTCCAGCAGGGTGACCCCGGCCTCGACCGTCATGGCCTCGTCCAGCGGCGTCACATCGCGAACCGCGCGCAGCTTGCGGGTGGACAGCAGCACCTCGCCATAGGGGATCTGGCCGCCGACCAGGCCGGTGTCGCCGCCCTGGGGCACGAGGGCGATACGGTGTTCGGCGCAGACGCGAACGGCGGCGGCGACCTGTTCCGTCGAGCGCGGCGTCAGCATCAGCGGGGTGTGGCCCTGCCAGCGGTTGCGCCATTCGGTCAGCCACGGCGCGATCTCGGCCGGATCGTCGGTCCAGCCGCCATCGCCGAGGACGGATTTCAGGGTGGCGAGGGCGGCGGCGGACGGCGGGTTCATGGCGTTGGTTGTGTCAAAATCGTGGGCGCGGCGAAAGGGCCAAGCTAGGGTCGCTGATGCCTGTTCCGCCGCCCACTCCCATCCCCGCCGTCGGCGTCGTCTGTCTGCGCGGCGACGCCGTGCTGTTGATCCGGCGCGGGACCCCGCCGCGCCAGGGCGAATGGAGCCTGCCCGGCGGCCGGATCGAGCCCGGCGAACGGGCGGTCGACGCAGCCCTGCGCGAACTGCGCGAGGAGACCGGCGTGGAGGCCGAGATCACGAGCCTGATCGACGTCGTCGACGGCCTGTTTCCTGAGGCGGGCCGGCATTATGTGCTGATCGACTACGCCGCGCGCTGGCTGTCGGGCGAGCCGGTGGCGGGGGACGACGCCGCCGAGGCGCGGTTCGTGGCCCTGGACGCGGTCGACGGCCTTGTCGACTGGGCGGAGACGCGGCGGATCATCGCCCTGGCCGCAACCGCACGCTGAACGGCGAAGATTACGCGGATGTCATCCCGGCCAGTCCGGTTTCTGTAGCGCCCGGGACACAGGGTGCTAACGTCTGGGGACAGGGAGATATTATGGACTCGTCGCTACTCTTCACCCTCGCCCTTGTCGTCCTGGCCTTCGTGCTGCTGTTCAGCGTGGTCAAGATCGTGCCGCAGGGGCGGGAATTCACGGTCGAGCGGTTCGGCAAATACACCCGCACCCTCGCCCCGGGCATCAGCATACTGACGCCGTTCGTCGAGCGGGTCGGCCGTCGCATGAATATGATGGAGCAGGTCCTGGACGTGCCCCAGCAGGAAGTCATCACCAAGGACAACGCCATGGTGAAGGTCGACGCCATCGTCTTCATTCAGGTGATGGAAGCCTCGGCCGCGGCCTACCGGGTCGAGAACCTGCCCTACGCCATAACCCAGCTGTGCTCGACCAACCTGCGCACCGTGGTCGGTTCGATGGAGCTGGACGAGGTGCTGTTCCAGCGCGACAGCATCAATTCGCGCCTGCTGACGGTGATTGACGCGGCGACCGAGCCGTGGGGCGTCAAGGTCAACCGGATCGAGATCAAGGACCTGACCCCGCCGGTCGACATCACCAACGCCATGGCCCGCCAGATGAAGGCCGAGCGCGAGCGCCGCGCCGTGATCACCGAGGCCGACGGCGAGAAACAGGCCGCCATCGCCCGCGCCGAGGGCGCCAAACAGGCCGCCATCCTCGAGGCTGAGGGTCGACGTGAGGCCGCCTTCCGCGACGCCGAGGCCCGCGAACGCGAAGCCGAGGCCGAGGCCAAGGCGACGGCCATGGTGTCCCAGGCCATCGCGGCCGGCGACGTCAACGCGATCAACTACTTCGTGGCCCAGCGCTACGTCGACGCCTTCGCCGAACTGGCCCGCAACCCGACGGCCAAGACGGTCATCGTGCCCGCAGAGATGTCAGGTCTGGTGGGCACCATCGCCGGCCTGGGCGAACTGGTCGGCCTGGCCCGGGAGCAGCAGCAGGGCCGCACCGACGTTCGTCGCGACGCCCCGCCGGCCCCGCCCCGCGCCACGCCGCCCCGCCCGCCCCGCCCCTCCGTTCCGAGCACCTGAGCCATGGACGCCCTGACCGACCTGCACGCCGCCCAGCCGTTCTGGATCTGGCTGGCCATCGGCGTGATCCTGCTGGCGATCGAAGCCGCCTTTTCGACCGAATGGCTGCTGTGGCCGGCGGTCTCGGCCGGGGTTGTGGCCGTGGTCACGGCTCTGGGCCTGCCGCTGGGGTTCCTCGGCGAGGTGGCCCTGTTCGCGACCCTGACGGTGATCGCCACCCTGCTGTCGCGGCGGTTGATCCAGAGGGTCAACCCGTCGGACAGCCCCGACATCAACGCTCGCGACAGCCGGCTGATCGGCCAGCGCGCGCAGGTGGTGCAGGCCTTCGTCGACGGACGCGGCCGGGTCTTCGTCTCCGGCGCCGAATGGGTCGCCGAGATCGAGGGCGCCGCGCCGCCGGCCGGCGAGAGCGTGATCGTCGAGGGGATGGACGGATCGAAGCTGAAGGTGCGGGCCGCCTAGCGCGCCCGCATGTCCTCGATCCCGCGATTGGCCAGGCCGTCGGCGCGTTCGTTCAGCTCGTGGCCGGCGTGGCCCTTGACCCAGTGCCATTTGACCTCGTGCCGCGTGCGAGCGGCGTCGAGGCGGCGCCACAGGTCCTCGTTCTTGACCGGCTTCTTCTCGGCCGTCTTCCAGCCGCGCGCCTTCCACGGACCGATCCATTTGGTGATGCCGTCCATGACGTAGCGGCTGTCGGTGTGCAGATCGACGCGGCACGGGCGGGACAGGGCCTCCAGCGCGCTGATGGCGCCCATCAGCTCCATGCGGTTGTTGGTGGTCAGGGGCTCGCCGCCCCACAACTCCTTCTCGTGACCGCCCCCGGTCTGGAGGACGGCGCCCCAGCCGCCGGGTCCGGGATTGCCCTTGCAGGCGCCGTCGGTGTGGATGATCACGTGACTCATGAGCGCGTCCTAACAGGTTCGCTTGGCGTCGCGCCACTGAACGGCCTATATGCGGCGGAAGTGTTTGAGCGGGCCGCGCATCGGCCCGAACGAGGAGATGTTACATGGGCTCTTTCAGCATCTGGCATTGGGCCATTGTCATCATCATCGCCCTGCTGCTGTTCGGCGGGCGCGGCAAGCTGTCCGGCCTGATGGGCGACGCGGCCAAGGGCATCAAGGCCTTCCGCGAAGGCCTGAAGGACACCGATTCGGACAAGCCGTCGGACCAGCGCGCGGGCGCCCTGCCCCGCACGGACGCCGAAAAAGAAGACCTGAAATCCTAGCCCCTGCATTGACGTCGGAGACCTGACGGATGGGTGGCCTCGGCCCCGGTATCGGCGGCTTTGAAATTCTCGTGATCGGCATCGTCGCCCTGCTTGTGGTTGGGCCGAAGGATTTGCCGTTGCTGATGCGCAAGATCGGCAAGGTGATGGCCCGCGCCCGCGCCATGGCCAACGAGTTCCGCTCCAGCTTCGACGAAATGGCGCGCCAGTCCGAGCTGGACGAGTTGCGCAAGGAAGTTGAGGCGCTGCGCACCGGCCAGGGCATGCATCCGCTGGGGGCGGAGGCGGACGCCGCCTTCCGCGAAATCCGCGACGATCTGAACCGGCCGCTGACGTCGGCCGCGCCGACCCTGCTGGCCGCGCCGGACGAATGGCCGGACAACGGACCGGTGATGACGCCTCTCGACCCGGAGCCGGCGGCTGAACCCGCCGCGACGGCGGAACCGAAACCGGAACCCGCGCCGAAGGCCAAGGCCAAGGCCCGCAAGACGGCCTCGACCAAGTCGGCGACCGCCACGCCGGGCCCATCGGTCATGACCGCCGGCGGCAAGCCCCGGCCCGTTCGCGCCCGTAAGGTGGATCTGTGAGCCGCATCGACCAGGACGAGGCCGAGATCGAGGCGTCGCGCGCGCCCCTGATGGATCATCTGATCGAGCTGCGCGGCCGGCTGGTGATCTGCGTGGTCGCCTTCGTGCTGGGCTTCATCCTGTGCTTCACCTTCGCCGAGCCGCTGTACATCTTCCTGGTAAAGCCGTTCGCGGCGGCGGCGGCCTTCCATCAGTCGGTCGGCCCCGGCGCCCATGTGTCGCCGCTGGACCTGATCCTGGGCACGGCGGGCCTGAAACCCCTGCCCGGCGTCGACGGCCAGACGGTCAACCTGATCTATACGGCCCCGCTGGAGATCCTGTTCACCAAGATGAAGCTGGCCGGGTTCGGCGCCATCGTCGTGGCCTTCCCGGTCCTGGCTTGGCAGCTGTACCGGTTCGTCGCCCCCGGCCTTTACCGCAATGAAAAGGGCGCCTTCCTGCCCTTCCTGATCGCGGCGCCGCTGCTGTTCATGCTCGGCGCGGCCCTGGTCTATTTCGTCATGCTGCCCTTCGTCATGTGGTTCTCGCTGAGCCAGCAGATCACCGGCGGCGGCGTCTCCGCGGCCCTGCTGCCGAAGGTGTCCGACTATCTGAACCTGGTGACGGCGCTGCTGCTGGCCTTCGGCCTGTGTTTCCAGCTGCCGGTGGTGATGACCCTGCTCGGCCTCGCCGGGATCATCTCGTCCAAGGTCATGGCCGAGGGCCGGCGTTACGCCATCATGGCCGTGGTGGTCGTCGCCGCCGTGGTCACCCCGCCCGATCCGATCAGCCAGATCATGCTCGCCGTGCCGCTGGTGCTGCTCTACGAAATCTCGATCTGGTGCGTGCGGCTGATCGAGATGCGTCGCCGCAAGGCGGACGCGGCCGAGGGGCTGGCGGCCTGAGGCCCTTGAGCGTCCCGTCGTCGCAGGGCGAAACCCGCGACTCCCGGGCGGGTTAGGCCGGCATGAACCGCCGCGCCCTGCTCGCCACAGCCCTGGTCACCCCGTTTGTCGGAGGCTGTGGTCCGGCGGGAAATCTGCTGCCGGCGCGTCCGCCCACGACCGGGCTCGACTCCGTCCTGCTCGCCCAGGCCGACGCCGCAGCCGAAGCCCTGCCGAAATTCCGCGCCATGATCGTCGCGCGCGACGGCGAGCGTCTGTTCGAGCGGGCCTATCGCGGGCCGGGCCTGGACGTCCCCGTGAACATCAAATCAGCGTCCAAGTCTCTGATCGCGGCACTCGGCGGAATCGCCATCGGCAAGGGCGTGTTCGAGGGGGTCGACCAGCCGATCTCGGACTTTCTGGCCGACCGCTTTCCGACCGCGCCGGACCCTCGTCTGAATCAGGTCACGATTGGCCATCTGTTGTCGATGCAGGCCGGACTGGGGTCCACCTCGGGCGCCGACTACGGGCAATGGGTGTCGAGCCGCGACTGGGTCCGCTCCGCCCTGGCCCGGCCGTTCGAGGCCGATCCCGGCGGGCGGATGGTCTATTCGACGGGAACCTCGCACCTGACCTCGGCCTGTCTGACGCGGGCGGCCGGACGATCAACCCTGGCCCTGATGCGCGAATGGCTGGGCGAACCGCTGGGGATAGAGGCGCCGAGCTGGCCGGCCGATCCCCAAGGAATCTATTTCGGCGGCAACGACATGCGGCTGTCGCCCCGGGCCCTGCTGACGTTCGGAGAGCTGTACCGCAACGACGGCATGCACCAGGGCGCGCGGGTCCTGCCCGAGGGCTGGGTCGCCGCGTCCTGGCACGGCCGCGGGACCTCGCGCTGGAGCGGCAACCCCTATGGCTATGGCTGGTGGATCCGGCGGTCGGGATCGCACGACGTCTATTTCGCTTGGGGCTATGGCGGGCAGATGGTGTTCGTCGTGCCGGACCTGAACCTGACGGTGGTGATGACCTCGGATTCATCGCCGGCGGACACGCGCGACGGCCATGTCGACGCCCTGCACGCCCTGCTGGACCGGACGCTGATCCCGGCGGCTGAGCGCGGGGCGGCGGCGTGACCGCCTCGCCTGCTACCAGATCATGGTTACGGCGTTCCCGAAATTGTGCAGGACGACGGGCAGCAACACGCTGCGGGTTCTGAGGACCAGCCAGACGCCGATGGCAGATGGAACGGACGTCATGAGCAGGATCAGCGGATCGAACGAGAAGGCCCCGTCCGAATAGCCGAAGGCGTGCGCCAGCCCGAACAGCAGGCAGGACAGCGGCGCGCCCCAGCCCCAGTCCACGCCCCAGAACCGCTTGCGATCGAGGAGGGCCCGATCAAGCGAGAACACCAGCAGGCCCCGGTAGAAGGCCTCCTCCTCCAGTCCCGGCATGGTCAGTTGGAAGGCGATCGTATCGAGGGTCGCCGGCTCGGAGGAAAAGGCCAGCGCGATGGCGACGAAGAAGGCGATGTACAGCAGGGCGACCGGGATGGCGGCCCTCAGGCTGCCCGCGGCCTGTCGCAGTGTCAGGCCCGTGCGGCGCCAGCCGAAGGCGGGCAGACAGGCGATGGCGAGGGTGGCGGTCAGGGCGAGGATCTTGCCCTGCCAGTTCCAGGCGCTTCGCGGCAGCAGGTCCGGAAGGCGGCCGTAAAGATTGGTCAGCAGCGCGTCATTGACGATCACGAGGACGACGGCGACCAGCAGCCACCGAAGAGCAAAGCCGCGCCGGTTCAGCAGGCCGAGCCCGCCGCCCGCGACCAGAAGAATCGCGGCGACGCCGAGGATTCCGATGATGCCGTCCATGTCCAACGCTCCAATATTGAAAGGGCTGGATAGGAGCCAAGGGCGGACCGCGCTTCTCAGAAGCCGGCGGATCGTTCCTCAAAAGACAATGCGGGGGCCGCGTTTGCGGTTTTGGACGTCGCCGCCAGGTCGAGCGCGGCCTTGCGGAAGACGCTGGGCGGGCAGCCCTCGAAGTCCTGGAACACCCGATTGAAGGAGGCCAGGGAGGAGAAGCCGCTGTCGAGGGCGATGGTGATGAGCTTGTCGTGGCGATGCGCGGGATCGGCCAGCCGGCGGCGGGCCTCGACCATCCGGTGGCTGTTCAGGAAGGTGCGGAAATGGTCATGGCCGAGCTGCTGGTTGATCAGGCGGCGCACGGTCCGGTCCGACGCCCCCATCAGCGTGACGAAGCGACCGAAGGTCAGGTCGGGGTCGAGATGGACGCGGTCGACCTCGACCAGGGTCCCCAGGCGCTCGCTGAGCATGCGGGTCTCGGGCGAAGCGTCCATCGGCGTCGGCCAGCCTTGACCAACGCGAGCGGCCGTCGGCGGAGCGGCCCGCGGCTGGCTTGCGGCCACGGCGGGACGGAGGCGCGGGTGAAGGCGCAGGAGCAGGCCGGTGAAGGCCAGCAGGACCGCGTTCTGGAGGATGCTGAAGGCGCGCGGCTGCCAGTCGAGGCCCATGACCACGTCTACGACAAGGTCCGCGAACAACTGCCCCGCCATCAGGACCACGACGACGACCCGGGCCTGTCGCCGGCTGTCGATCAGGTCGCCGGGACGGTCGGCGATGAGCCGCCACGCCAGATGGCCGACCATGCCGAAGCCAAGGACGATCAGCAACCAGGACAGCCCGACTCCGGCCAGCGCCTCTCCAAGGAGTCCGCGATCCACGGCGGCGATCACCATCCAGACGACCCCGGTCGCGAGCACCAGCCCGCGCGGCCTGAAGCGGCTGTCGAAGACCGACAGGCAGAACCACCAGAGAAAGACCGCAGCGAAGCCACTCAGAAACACGGCGACCTGCCCCGCCGAATCGCTGAGCCGAAGCGCGGGGTCGGGGGTGTTTCCGGCCAGGAAGCCGCACAGGCAGACGGCCAGGGGCAGGAAGAAGACACGGCCGCGGCCTCTCGACAGGACCGCGGCCGCTGTCAGCAGCAGTGTGGCCCCCGCGACGCGGACGATGATGTCGAGTTCGGCCGGCGTCATGCCGTCCGTCCTCGGCGCCGCCCCGCGGCACGAGAAAGCCCCGGGCGGCGGACCGTCCGGGGCTTCTGGCGCTCAGGGTGACCGCCGTCGATCAGCAGCTGTAGTACATGTCGAATTCGACCGGGTGCGGGTGCAGCTGCAGACGCATCACCTCTTCCATCTTCAGCTCGATGTAGCTGTCGATGAAGTCGTCATCCATGACGCCGCCCTTCTTGAGGAAGGCGCGGTCCTTGTCGAGGCTGTCGAGGGCCTCCTTCAGCGAGCCGCAGACCTCGGGGATCGAGCCGCGCTCTTCCGGCGGCAGGTCGTAGAGGTTCTTGTCGGCCGGGGCGCCCGGATCGATGCGGTTCTCGATCCCGTCGAGGCCGGCCATCAGCAGGGCGACGAAGGTCAGATAGGGGTTGCCCATTGGATCGGGGAAGCGGGCTTCGATGCGCTTGGCCTTGGGCGAGCTGACCCACGGAATGCGGATCGAGGCCGAGCGGTTGCGCGACGAATAGGCCAGTTTGACCGGGGCCTCGTAGCCGGGGACCAGACGCTTGTAGGAGTTGGTGGTCGAGTTGGCGAAGGCGTTGATGGCCTTGGCGTGCTTGATGATGCCGCCGATGTACCACAGGCACATGTCCGACAGGCCGGCGTATTTGTCGCCCGCGAACAGCGGCTTGCCGTCACGCCAGATCGACTGGTGCACGTGCATGCCCGAGCCGTTGTCGCCGAAGGTCGGCTTGGCCATGAAGGTGGCCGACTTGCCATAGGCGGCGGCGACGTTGTGGATGACGTATTTGTAGAGCTGCAGCCGGTCGGCCATGGTCAGCAGGTCGCTGAACTTCAGGCCCAGTTCGTGCTGGGCCGGGGCGACCTCGTGGTGGTGCTTCTCGGGCTGCATGCCCAGGTCGCGCATGACGCCCAGCATCTCGCCGCGCAGGTCCTGGGCGCTGTCGGTCGGATTGACCGGGAAATATCCGCCCTTGGGCCCCGGGCGGTGGCCCATGTTGCCCTCGGAATATTCGGCGCCGGTGTTGGCCGGCAGCTCGATCGAGTCATAGCTGTAGCCGGTGTCGTGCGGCTGGGTGGACCAGCGGACGTCGTCGAAGATGAAGAATTCGGCTTCCGGGCCGAAGAAGACGGTGTCGCCCACGCCCGAGGACTGGACATAGGCCAGGGCCTTCTTGGCCATCGAGCGGCTGTCGCGGTTGTAGGGCTCGCCGGTGTCCGGGTTCAGCACGTCGCAGAACAGGAACATCGTGGTCTGCTGGTAGAAGGGATCGATCCAGAAGCCGTTCAGATCCGGCTTCAGCAGCATGTCGGACTCATTGATCGCCTTCCAGCCGGCGATGGACGAGCCGTCGAACATGGTCCCTTCCTCGAGGAACTCCTCGTCGACCAGGTCGATGTCGAAGGTCACGTGCTGCATCCGACCCTTGGTGTCGGTGAAGCGGAGATCGACGTATTTGACGTCCTTGTCCTTGATCTCCTTGAGGATCTTGCCGGCGTCGCTCATTCTTGTGAGTCCGTTTCTTGGGGAGGAACTGGAAAGCCGCCCAAAGGACGACTGGCGGAGATGGGATCAGACGGCCTGGGCGCCGGTTTCGCCCGTGCGAATGCGGATGACGTCGAGAACGTCGGAAACGAAGATCTTGCCGTCGCCGATCTTGCCGGTGCGGGCGGCGGCCTGGATGGCGTCGACGACCGAGTTGACCATGTCGTCGGGAACCACCACCTCGATCTTGATCTTGGGGAGGAAGTCGATGACGTATTCGGCGCCGCGATAGAGTTCGGAATGGCCCTTCTGGCGACCATATCCCTTGGCCTCCAGAACAGTCATACCCTGGACCCCGGCGTCCTGCAGGGCTTCCTTCACTTCATCCAGCTTGAAGGGCTTGATGACGGCTTCAATCTTTTTCATCGGCAATCCCAGGCGGGCTATTTCGTGCCGCACACTTGGACAGCAAAGGGACATTGCATTGCACAATAAGGCAAGCGTTTTTCGTCCTGAGTCGCCATCCGTGAACGGAGCGAGGGAAACATGACCGCCCCCGCCGCGCCCGACTGGCGGCAGGCCCTGCCCTGGCCCGGGCCGGCGACCCACAAGCACGCCCGCGGGCGGCTGGGCGTGGTCTCGGGCAAGGCGACCCAGACCGGGGCGGCGCGACTGGCCGCGCGGGCGGGTCTGCGGATGGGCGCGGGCGTGGTGCGGATCCTGTGCCCGCCCGACGCCGCGGCGGTGATCGCCCCCGCGATCGAAGCCATCATGCTGACGCCCTTCGGCTCGGACGAGGCCCTGGTCGAGGCCGCCGTCCTGCTGGACGCGGTGGTGATCGGGCCGGCCGCCGGGGTCAATGAAGCCACCCGGTCCCATGTCCGGGCCCTGGCCAGCACCGGGGCCGCCCTGGTGGTGGACGCCGACGGCCTGACCGTGTTCGAGGGCTGGCCGGCGGACCTGTTCGAAGGTCTGGACCGGGATGACGTCCTGACCCCGCATGAGGGCGAGTTCCGGCGGCTCTTTCCCGGGCTGCTCGATCTGGGCCGCGAGGGGGCGGCGGCCGAGGCCTCGCGGCGGGCCGGGGCGGTGGTGGTGCTGAAAGGCACGGCCACCGTGATCGCGGCCCCGGACGGCCGGCTGGCGGTCAATGACAACGGCAGCCCCTGGCTGGCCACGGCCGGGAGCGGCGATGTTCTGGCCGGGATGATTGGCGGGCTGGTGGCGCAGCGGATGGACAGTTTCGAGGCGGCCCGGGCGGCGGTCTGGATCCACGCCGAGGCGGCTCGCAGCTTCGGGCCGGGCCTGATCGCCGACGACCTGCCGGAGCGGCTGCCGGCCGTGCTGGCGACGCTGTACGCACAGGGCGTCTGAGCCGCGACCCTGCGCCCGGTTCAATTCGTCACGGTAACGGCCTATTCCGACCCAACCCCGCCGGAGGCCCGCCCTTGCTGATCGTCCTGTCCCCGGCCAAGCGGCTGGATTTCACCGAAGCCGACCCCGCCCTGCCCGCCTCGGAGCGGCGGCTGGTCGAGGACACAGCAACGCTCGCCCGGACGGCGCGGGCGCGGACGGTGGCCGAACTGCGCCAGCTGATGAGCATTTCCGACGATCTGGCGCGGCTGAATCGCGAGCGATTCCAAGCCTTCGACCCCGACTCGACCGATGGCGTCCAAGCCGCCTTCGCCTTCGCCGGCGACGTCTATGAGGGGCTGAGGGCGCGCGAGCTTGACGAACCGGGTCTGGCCTTCGCCCAGGAGCATGTGCGGATTCTGTCGGGGCTCTATGGCCTGCTGCGGCCGCTGGACCGGATCCAGCCCTACCGGCTGGAGATGGGCACGCGGTTGAAGACCCGGCGCGGGTCCAGCCTCTATGACTTCTGGGGCGACCGGATCGCCAAACAGCTGAACGCCGACGCCGAGGGGCATGGCCAGAAGACGCTGGTGAACCTGGCCAGCCAGGAATATTTCGGCGCCGTCGACGCCCGGGCGCTGAAGCTGCCCGTGGTGACCCCGCATTTCCGCGAGGGGAAGGACGGCGAGAGCAGGATCATCTCCTTCTTCGCCAAGAAGGCCCGGGGCGGCATGACCCGGTTCGCCATCGACGAGCGGATCGAGCGGGCCGAGGATCTCAAGGCTTTCGACCGCGACGGCTATCGCTTTGACAAGTCGGCCTCAAGCGACACAGACTGGATATTCATCAGGTCGG
The DNA here is from genome assembly GCA_046292645.1 of Brevundimonas sp. Taxonomy (GTDB): domain Bacteria; phylum Pseudomonadota; class Alphaproteobacteria; order Caulobacterales; family Caulobacteraceae; genus Brevundimonas. The sequence continues at coordinate 195,574 of JBKBQO010000003.1, read as the reverse complement.
GAAATTGAACCTGCCTGTCGCCTTCGCAAGCGCGAAGGGCTAGGCTGACATGCAAGATTGACGGACGGACGCGACCCCATGTTTCAATGGCCCAAACGCGGTGACAGCTCGGACACGGCCAGCGAGCCTTTCCGCGACATCGGCGACCTGAAAGGTCAGGTGGCGGTGATCTCGGGCTCGACCTCTGGCATCGGCTTGGCCCTTGCCCGCGCCATCGCCTCGCGCGGCGGCGATGTGGTGTTGAACGGCCTGGGCGACCCCTCCGAAATCGAACGAACCCGATCCGAGATGGAGACCAGTTGCGGCGTGCGCGTCCGCTACCACGCCGCCAACATGCTGCGCGGCGACGAGGTCGCCGACATGGTGGCCTATGGCAAGCATCAGCTGGGCCGGGTCGACATCCTGATCAACAACGCCGGCGTCCAGCATGTCGAGGCGGTGGAGAAGTTCCCGGCCGACAAATGGGAACAGATCATCGCCATCAACCTGTCCTCGACCTTCTACGCGACCCGGGCCGCCATCCCGATCATGAAGGCCCAGGGCCGCGGACGGATCATCAACATCGCCTCGGCCCACGGCCTGGTCGCCAGCCCGTTCAAGTCGGCCTATGTCGCGGCCAAGCACGGCGTCCTTGGCTTCACCAAGACGGTGGCGCTTGAGGTCGCGCAGGACAACATCACCTGCAACGCCATATGCCCCGGCTTCGTCGAGACGCCGATCGTGGAAAAGCAGATCGCCGACCAGGCCCGGACCCGCGGCATGTCGAAGGAGGCGGTGCTGAAGGACGTCATCCTCGGCTCGCAGCCGACCAAGCGGTTCGTCACGACGGACGAGCTGACGGGGATGATGCTGTATCTGGTCAGCGATCTCGGGGCCTCGGCCAACGGGGCCAGCTTCTCGATCGACGGCGGCTGGACCGCCCAATAGCGATGGAGACGGGCGGGTGCTGAAACGACGGCCCGCCGAACCGAAGCGTCGCCCCATCAGCCTGGCCCTGCAGGGCGGCGGCGCGCACGGGGCCTTTCAATGGGGCGTGCTGGACCGGCTGCTTGAGGACGACCGGCTCGACATTCGCGCGGTAACCGCCGCCTCGGCCGGGGCCATGAACGCCGCCGCCCTGATCAGTGGCCTGGAGACGGGCGGGGCCCCGGCGGCTCGCGCCCGGCTGGACCTGCTATGGCGCGAGGTGAACCTGTCGGGCGGGCGCAATGTGTTCGGGGATTCCTCGATCTGGAGCGCCGCCCTGACGCCCGGCTGGCTGAAGGACACCAGTCTGTGGCGCACCGCCGAGAACGCGGCCCTGTCCATGAGCCCCTATCAATTCAATCCCTTCAACCTGAATCCTCTCAAGAGGGTTCTGGACACTGCGGTTGATTTCGAGGCCGTGCGCGGCTCGTCGATCCGGTTGTTCGTCGCCGCCACGGCGGTCCGGCAGGGTCGGGCCCGACTGTTCGAAAACGCCGAGATGACCGATCAGGTGCTGCTGGCCTCGGCCTGCCTGCCGCATCTGTTCCAGGCGGTCGAAATCGAGGGCGAGCCCTATTGGGACGGCGGTTACCTGGCCAATCCCGCCCTCTGGCCGCTGTTCTACGGCGATACGCCCGACGACATCCTGCTTCTGCCGCTCAACCCCTTCGCGCGCGAGGAGGCGCCGCGAGCGGCGGGCGAGATCATGGATCGATTGAACGAGATCGTCTTCAATGCGCCGCTGGTCGCCGAGCTTCGCGCCGTCGCCTTCGTCCAGGACCTGATCGCCGAGGGACGGCTGAAACGCACAGGAGAGGACCGCTATCGCAGCCTGCTGATGCATGCGATCGAGCCCGGGCCGTGGCTGGGGGCCCTGTCGCTGGGCAGCAAATTCAATACCGAGTGGAGTTTCCTCACTGACCTGAAGGCGCGGGGTCGCGACGCCGCCGGGGAATGGCTCGAACACTGTTTCGAAGCGGTCGGCCAACGCTCCAGCGTCGACATCCGGGCCCGCTTCCTCGTCTAGCCGACGAAGCCCGCCGCGCGCCGCAGGCGGTCGTTGATCGCCTCGCCCAGCCCCTGCGCCGGCACCGGCGCGACCGCGATCCCCGACGGATGCTGACGATCCGCCTCGCGCAGCAGTCGGAACAGGCGCGCGGCGGCCTCGCGCAGATCGCCGGCGGGGCTGAGGCTCCAGCGGGGATCGCCGACGCCCTGGCCGAAGCCGAGCAGGATTTCGCCGGGGCGCGCCGATTCGGCCTCGATCCGGACCGGGGCGTCCGGGGCGTAGTGCAGGGCCATCCGCCCGGGCGAGCGATGGCCCTCCCCGCTCCGGTCCAGCGGGCCGACGAGGGCCTCGATCTGCTCACGGGTGACGGAGCCGGGGCGCAACAGGGCGACGCGGCCGTCCAGCACCGAGACCACGGTGCTCTCCACCCCCACCGCGCAGTCGCCGCCGTCGAGGGCGGCGGCGGCGAAGGCGCCCGTCTCCTCGACCGCGTCGGCGAAGGTGGTCGGACTGGGCCGGCCCGAGCGGTTGGCCGAGGGGGCGACGACCGCGCCTCCGAAGGCGGCGATGACGGCGCGGGCCCGGGCGTGGCCGGGCGCCCGGACCGCGACGCTGTCCAGGCCGGCGCGGGCCAGGTCGCAGACCCGGTCGCGATCACGCACCGGGGCCACGATCGTCAGGGGTCCGGGCCAGAACGCCTCGGCCAGGGCGCGGGCGGGGGCGTCGAATAGGGCCACGGATTCCGCGTGGACGGCGTCGGCGACGTGGGCGATCAGCGGATTGAAGCGCGGCCGGCCCTTGGCCTCGAAGATGGCGGCCACCGCGGCGGGATTGGCGGCGTCGGCGGCGAGGCCGTAGACGGTCTCGGTCGGCAGGATGACCAGCCCGCCGGCCTTCAGGGCCTGGACGGCCTCGGCGTCGGACGCGCTCAGGCGGGACGCGCCTGAAGCGTCACCCGCACCGTCACCTGTCGTGCGACCAGCCTGTTCCACGGTCCCGATGTCCCTATGCCGAAATCCGCGCGGTCCAGTGTCAGCGCGCCGGCCAGATGCGCCCGCTGCCCGGTGATGCGCAAGTCCAGCGGGAAGGCGACCGCCCGCGTCCGCCCCTTCATGGTGATGTCGGCGTGGGCCGTATAGCGATCGGGGCCCAGCGGCTCCAAAGCCTTCAGGTCGAAGCGGATGGTCGGATAGCGGGCGGCGTCGAGAAAGGCGCTACCCGTGGCGCGCCGGGCCGCGACGGCCGGGGACATGGTCAGGGACGCGGCCTGGACCGTTACCGAGGCGCGTGCGCTCTCCGGACGCGCCGGATCCAGCAGGGCGGATCCGCGCCAGTCGGTGAACCGCCCGGTATGGGAGCCGCCGAAGGCGCGGACGGAAATCTCGATCCGCGATGCCTCTCGGTCGAACACCCACGGCGCCGGAGCAGGCGCCGCTCCGGTCAGGAGCGGAGTCAGCAAGGCGATCAAGAAGGCAAAGACCGCCCTCATGGCCGGCGCGGAATCCACGGAATCATCCGGTGCAGGACATTGTCGCGATCGACGAACTGATGCTTCAGCGCGCCGAGGACGTGCAGGGCGATCAGGACATACAGGCCCTTGGCGGCCAGTTCGTGCATATCCATCAGGGCCCCGGCCGTCTCGCGTCCGCCGCCGATGGGCAGCAGCGGCCACTGGAACAGGCCGAACCACAGGATGTCGCGGCCGGCGGCCGAGGACGCCGCCCAGCCGACCAGCGGCATGCCGATCAGCAAGGCGTAGAACAGGACGTGGGTGGCGCGGGCCAGCAGTCTCTGCCAGCGCGGCGTCCCGTCCGGCAGGGGGATCGCCGGGTTGGCGATGCGCCAGCCCAGCCGTCCCAAAGTCAGCACCAGAATGCTCAGCCCCACGGACTTGTGCAGACCCATCCACTGGCCCGCGGCCGGCCCCTCGGCGGCGTCGGCGGCCATGACCAGCAGGATCTGGCCCACGACGAGGGCGGCGATCAGCCAGTGCAGAATCAGCGAGACGGTCGAATAGCGGTTGCGCGGTTCAGCCATGGTCGGGGTCCTCTATCTGGCGTCAGCTTGGCCCAGAGCAGGCGGATCGCCAAGCCGCCGCTTGCGTGACGCGGGGGCAAGGCGGCATTGAAGTGGTTCAGATCAGTCAAGGCACCCCGCATGACCTACCGCGCCCCCGTCCGCGACCTCGCCTTCGCCCTGCAGGCCGTGGCCGGCATCGACCAGGTGGCGGCGACCGGCGCCTTTCCCGACTATGACGCCGACCTGTTGGGCGCGGTGCTGGAAGCGGCGGCGCAGTTTTCCGAGGGGGTGCTGGCCCCGCTGAACCGCATCGGCGACCAGAAGGGCTCGACCTGGGCCGACGACGCCGTCGCGGCCGCGCCCGGTTTCGCCGACGCCTATCGCCAGTTCGCCGCGGGCGGCTGGACCGGCCTGTCGGCCCCGGCCCACGCCGGCGGCCAGGGCCTGCCCAAGGCGCTGGAGCTGGCGGCCTATGAGACGGTGCACGCCGCCAACATGGCCTTCGGCCTGTGCCCCATGCTGTCGCTGGCGGCCATCGAGGCGCTGGAGGCCCACGGCACCCCGTCGCAGAAGGACTTGTATCTGTCCCGCCTGGTGTCGGGGGAATGGACAGGCGCCATGGTCCTGACCGAACCGCAGGCCGGCTCGGACCTCGGTGCCCTGACCGCCACGGCGACGCCCAACGGCGACGGGACCTATGCGCTGAACGGCCAGAAGATCTACATCACCTGGGGCGACCATGACGCCACTGATAACATCGTCCACATGGTGCTGGCCCGCCTGCCCGACGCCCCGGCCGGGCCCAAGGGCATCAGCCTGTTCCTGGCCTCGAAATACCTGGCCGCGCCGGACGGGACCTTGGGTGAGCGCAACGGCTTCCGCTGTGTCGGCGTCGAGCACAAGCTGGGCATCCACGCCTCGCCGACCTGCGTGATGTCGTATGAAGGCGCCACCGCTGAACTGGTCGGCCAGCCCAACCAGGGCCTGGCCCATATGTTCGTGATGATGAACGCCGCCCGCCTGGCGGTCGGCGTCGAGGGCGTCGGCATCGCCGAGCGGGCCTATCAGCACGCCCTCGCCTACGCCCGCGAGCGGCGGCAGGGCCGGTCGATCTGGACCGGCGAGGCCAACGCCCCGATCATCGACCATCCGGACGTCCGCCGCACCCTGTCGGTGATGAAGGCGAAGATCGCCGCCGCGCGGGCGATCTGCCTGTCCACGGGCGTGGCGGCCGATCTGGCGAAGCACGCGGGCGCGGAAGAGGATCGTCGCCGCTGGAAGGGCCGCGAGGACCTGTTCACCCCCATCGCCAAGGCCTGGTCGACCGACGTCGGCTGCGAGGTCGCCTCGCTGGGGGTGCAGATCCACGGCGGCATGGGCTTCATCGAGGAGACCGGCGCGGCCCAGCACTATCGCGACGCCCGCATCGCCCCGATCTATGAGGGCACCAACGGCATCCAGGCCATGGACCTGGTCGGCCGCAAGCTGTCGATGGACGGCGGCCAGTCGGCCCGCGACCTGATCGCCGACATGAAGGGGACGCTGGCGAAACTGCCGCGGCTCTACTCCGGCAAGCCGCTGGAGCGGTTCGCCGCGGCGGTCGAGGCGGTGGAAGACGCGACGGTCTGGCTGCTGGACCGCAAGGCCGCAGCGGACGGAGGGGCCGACGTGCTGGCCGCAGCCGACGCCTATCTGAAGCTGCTGGGCGACGTCGCGGGCGGCTGGATGCTGGCGGTGGGCGCGCTGTACGCTCGCGACCAGCTGGACGGCGGCCAGGGCGACCCGACCTGGCTGGAAGGCAAGATCACCCTGTACGAGGTCTATGCCGCCAATGTGCTGGGCCATGCGTCGAGCCGGCTGGCCGCGGTGGGTCAGGGCGGGGCGTTGCTGGAGCGGATGAGCGTGGACGTACTGGCGGGTTAGGGCTCACCCCCGATTTCCGCTCATCCCCGCGAAAGCGGGGACCCAGTACTTTGGGTGATGAGGCGGTCCGGTGATCGCTGGACCGTTATCCGAGGACAGCGGCGTCAAGCTGGACAGGACTGGGTCCCCGCTTTCGCGGGGATGAGCGGAATTATGTAAACCCTGGCCCGATCAGATGTGCAGCACCCGCCCGTAGGCGTCCAGCGCCGCCTCATGCATGGCCTCGGACATGGTCGGGTGGGGATAGACGATGCCGTGGATGTCCTCTTCCGTCGCCTCCATGGCGATGGCGGTGACGAAGCCCTGGATCATTTCGGTGACCTCGGCGCCGATCAGGTGGGCGCCGATCAGGGCGCCGGTCCTCGCGTCGAAGATCACCTTGACGAAGCCCTCGATCTCGCCGGCGGCCACGGCCTTGCCATTCACCCGGAAGGGGAAGCGGCCGACCTTGACCTCGCGCTTCGCCTCACGAGCCGCCTGTTCGGTGATCCCGACCGAAGCCACCTGGGGCTGGGCGTAGGTGCAGCCGGCGATGGGCGAGACGACGTTGGGGGTCTTGTAGCCGGCGATGTATTCGGCGGCGTGGATCCCCTCGTGCGAGGCCTTGTGCGCCAGCCAGGGCGCGCCGGCGCAGTCGCCGATGGCGTACAGGCCCTTGACGTTGGTCTGGCAGTGGCCGTCGATGGTGATGTGGCCGCGGTCCATGTTGACGCCCAGCGCCTCCAGACCGATGCCGTCGGTATTGGCGGTGATGCCGACGGCCGAGATGCAGACCTCAGCCTCCAGCGTTTCAGCCTTGCCGCCGGCCTCGATGGCGACCTGGACGCCCTTGCCGCCCTTCGACACCTTGGTGACCTTGCAGCCGGTGCGGAATTTCAGGCCGCGCTTCTCGAAGGCCTTCTGGGCCGCCTTGGACACCTCCTCGTCCTCGACCGGCATGATGCGGTCGACGGCCTCGACGATCGTCACCTCGGCGCCCAAGGCGCGGTAGAAGCTGCCGAACTCGACGCCGATGGCGCCCGAGCCGATGACGACGATGGAGGCGGGCATCTTCTTGGGCGCCATGGCTTCGCGATAGGCCCAGATGCGGTCGCCGTCGGCCTCGAGTCCGATCTGCGGGATGGCCTTGGCGCGGGCGCCGACCGCCAGGATGACCGCCTTGGCCTCGACCGTGCGCGAACCGCCGGCCTTGAGGGCGACGACCACCTTCGGGGCCGCCGCGCCCTTCTCCAGCTTCGCCGTCCCCTCGATCACCTCGATCTTGTTCTTCTTCATCAGATAGGTGACGCCCTTGTTCATGGTGGCGGCGACGCCCCGTGAACGCTGGATGATGGCGTCGAAGTCGAAGCCGGCGTTGTCGGCGGACAGGCCGTACTCCTTGAGGTGCGACAGGCTTTCGAACTTCTCGCCCGACTTCAGCAGGGCCTTGGTCGGGATACAGCCCCAGTTCAGGCAGATGCCGCCCAGGCTCTCGCGCTCGACGATGGCCACCTTCTGGCCCAGCTGGCTGGCGCGGATTGCGGCGACATAGCCGCCGGGGCCGGAGCCGATGACGATGAGGTCGAATTCAGCCATGAGGGCCCTCCGGTGCGGTCTGTTGGGCGGCGGCGGTCCACGCCTCGGACACGACCCGCGCCTTGGCGATATCGTCCACGACCAGCACCATTTGATGGTCGTGGTCGCTGTACAAGGTTTCGATATTGACCCCGGCCTCGGCCATCCGGCGGGTCAACTGGCCCAGCTGGCCGGGCACGTCCTGTTTGAGACGCTGCACCACGACGTCGCGGACGGCCCGAACCTTGATGCCTTTGGAGACAAGCGCCTGCCGCGCCGCCTCGCCATCGGCGAACAGGAAGTGGGCGACGCCGCGGCCCTCGACGACCCAGGCGCCGCCGCCTTCGACGCTGACGCCGGCCGCCGCCAGGGCCTCGCCCATCTCGGCCAGGGCGCCGGGGCGGTGGTCCAGTTCGACTTCTACGTCCTGCATCGTCGGCCTAGGCCAGCATCGTCACAGGATCTTCGATCATCGCCTTGAAGACCTGCAGGAATTTCGCGCCGATGGCGCCGTCGACGACGCGGTGGTCGCAGGTCAGGGTGACGGTCATCACCGTCGCCACGGCCAGCTGGCCGTCGACCACCACGGGCCGGGGCTCGCCGGCGCCGACGCTCATGATCGCGCCCTGGGGCTCGTTGATGATCGAGGCGAAGGCCTTGATCCCGAACATGCCGAGGTTGGAGACCGAGAAGGTGCCGCCCTGGAACTCGTCGGGCTTCAGCTTGCGGTCGCGGGCCCGTTTGGCCAGGTCCTTCGACTCCATCGCGATCTGCGACAGGGTCTTGGTCTCGGCCTTGCGGATGATCGGGGTGATCAGGCCGCCGTCGATGGCCACCGCCATGGCCACGTCGGCGTTGTGATGCATGGCTATGCCCTCGGGCGAATAGCTGGCGTTGGCCTCGGGCACGGCCTTCAGGGCCATGGCGCTGGCCTTGATGACGAAGTCGTTGACCGAGACCTTGACCCCGTCCTTCTCGAGCAGGGCGTTGACCTTCGCCCGGGCGGCCAGCAGACCGTCAATGCGGCAGTCGATGGTCAGGGGGAAATGCGGCACGTCGCGGAAGCTGTCGGTCAGGCGCCGGGCGATGGCCTTGCGCATGCCGTCCAGCGGGACGAGGTCGTAGCTGCCGTCCGGAATGCCCATCTGGGCGAGGGACTGGACCTTGCGGGGCTCGGCGGCGGCGGCCGGGGCCGAGGCGGCGGCGGGTCTGGCCGCGCCGGTCGGGGCGCCTTCCAGGTCGCGCTTGACGATGCGGCCGTGCGGGCCGGTGCCCTTGATCGTCGACAGGTCGATATTGCCCTGGGCCGCGAGGCGGCGCGCGAGGGGAGAGGCGAAGACGCGGGCGCCGGCGGATTGGACGGCGGGAGCGGGCGTTTCCGCCAGGACGGCCTCGGCGGATTTGACGCCCTCGGGCGTGGCGACGCCCTGACCGCTGGAATGTCCGGCAGGCTCAGGCTCCGGAACCTTGGGCGACGCTGATGTCGGGGCCGATGACGGGGCGGGAGCGGCTGCGCCGTCCTCCCCCTTCAGCCGCGCGATCGGCGTATTGACCTTCACGCCCTCGGAGCCCTCGGCCACGAGGATGTCGGTGACCTCGCCCTCGTCGACGGCCTCGACCTCCATGGTCGCCTTGTCGGTTTCGATCTCGGCGATGACGTCGCCGGCCTTGACCACATCCCCGACCTTGACGTGCCATTTGGCCAGCACGCCCTCTTCCATCGTGGGCGACAGGGCGGGCATCAGGATGTCGGTCATTGCGCGCTCTCCCGCGTCGGCGCGGCCTCGGCGCGCCGGTGTCCCTCGGCCCAGCCGATCTTCAACGCCGCCAGCGCATCAGCCTGGCTGACCCCGCGATGCTCCTGATAGGCGTCGGCGAACTGCCAGCACAGCTCGGCCAGCAGCACGCCCATGGCCTTTGGATCGTCATAGGCGGGCCGGACGAAGATGGCCGGGGGGCCGGCGTTGATCCAGACGCGCGCGACCTCGACGACGGTGCCGTCCTCGGGCGAGCCGACGACGGGATAGGGTTCCGGCAGGGCGTGTTTGTGGCTCATGCCATCACCCGCTTCACGGCGGCGACGATCTTGTCCACGCCCGGCAGCGACAGGGCCTCGAGGTTGGCGGCGTAGGGCAGCGGCACGTCTTCCTGGTGGACCCGGATCGGCGGGGCGTCCAGATAGTCGAAGGCGTGTTCGATGACCCGGGCCACGACCTCGGCGCCGACGCCCATCGGACCCCAGCCTTCCTCGGCCGAGACCAGACGGCTGGTCTTCTTGACGCTCTCGACGATGGTCTCGTGGTCGAGCGGGCGCAGGGTGCGCAGGTCGACGACCTCGCAGCTGATCCCCTCCCCGGCCAGCTGTTCCGCGGCCTGAAGGGCGAAGCCGACCATGCGGCTGTGGGCGGTGATGGTGACGTCGGTCCCCTCGCGGCGGACCTTGGCCTTGCCGATCGGGACCAGATAGTCCTCGACCTCGGGCACGTCGAACTCCAGCCCGTACATCATCTCGTGCTCGAGGAAGACGATCGGGTTGGGGTCGCGGATGGCCGACTTCATCAGGCCCTTGGCGTCGGCGGCGTCATAGGGGGCGATGACCTTCAGGCCGGGCACCTGGGCGTACCAGGCGGAATAGTCCTGGCTGTGCTGGGCGCCGACGCGGCTGGCGGCGCCGTTGGGGCCGCGGAAGACCACGCTGGCGGTGATCTGGCCGCCCGACATGTAGAGGGTCTTGGCCGCCGAATTGATGATGTGGTCGATGGCCTGCATGGCGAAGTTGAAGGTCATGAATTCGACGATCGGCTTCAGGCCCGCCATGGCGGCGCCGACGCCCAGGCCGGCGAAGCCGTGCTCGGTGATCGGGGTGTCGACGACGCGCTGGTCGCCGAACTCCTGCAGCAGTTCGCGGCTGACCTTGTAGGCGCCCTGGTACTGGGCGACCTCCTCGCCGATCAGGAAGACCTTGTCGTCGCGGCGCATCTCTTCCGCCATGGCGTCGCGCAGGGCGTCGCGGATGGTCGTCTTGACCAGTTTGGCGTCGGCGGGGATTTCCGGGTCGCGCAGTTCGACCTTCGGACCCTTGGCGGTGTCGTCCTTCTTCTCGGGATCGCCGGACTTGTCGGCCGCCGGCGTGTCGTCGACAGGGCCGGCCGCAGGGGTCTGGGTCTTGGGCGCAGGCGCGGCCGCGCCGGCCTCCCCCGCCAGACGGGCGATCGGCGTATTGACCTTCACGTTCTCCGAACCCTCGGCGACGAGGATCTCGGCGACCTCGCCCTCATCGACGGCCTCGACCTCCATGGTGGCCTTGTCGGTCTCGATCTCGGCGATGACGTCGCCGGCCTTGACCGTGTCGCCGGCCTTGATGTGCCATTTGGTCAGCGTGCCCTCTTCCATCGTGGGCGACAGCGCCGGCATGAGAATGTCGGTCAAGGTCAGGCCTCCACGTAGACGTCGGTGTAGAGCTCGGACGGATCCGGCTCCGGGCTTTCCTGGGCGAACTGGACCGCCTCGGCGACGATGGTCTTGATCTCGGCGTCAATGGCCTTGAGGTCGTCCTCGGTGGCGCCGGCCTGGTCGAGCAGCATCTTCACATGGTCGATCGGGTCACGGGTCTTCTTGACCTCATCGACCTCTTCCTTGGCCCGGTATTTGGCCGGATCCGACATCGAGTGGCCGCGGTAGCGATAGGTCTTCATCTCGAGGATGAAGGGGCCGCCGCCTTCGCGGGCGCGCTTCACGGCCTTGGCCACCGCGTCGCGCACGGCGAGGACGTCCATGCCGTCGACCTGTTCGCCGGGGATGCCGAAGCTGGCTCCGCGCTCGCTCAGTTGGGTCGTGGACGACGAGCGTTCGATGCTCGTGCCCATGGCGTACTGGTTGTTCTCGATGATGTAGATGGCCGGCAGCTTCCACAGCTGGGCCATGTTGAAGCTCTCATAGACCTGGCCCTGGTTGGCCGCGCCATCGCCGAAATAGATAAATGCGACCGAGTCGTCGCCACGGTATTTGCCGGCGAAGGCCAGACCCGTGCCCAGCGCCACCTGGGCCCCGACGATGCCGTGGCCGCCGTAGAAGCCCGTGGCGGTGTCGAACATGTGCATCGACCCGCCCTTGCCCTTGGACGAACCGCCGATGCGGCCGGTCAGCTCGGCCATGACCTCTTTCGGGTCCATGCCGGCGCACAGCATGTGGCCGTGGTCGCGATAGCCAGTGATGATCTTGTCGTGGCCCTGGCGCACGCTTTCCTGCACGCCCACCGCCACGGCCTCCTGGCCGATGTACAGGTGGCAGAAGCCGCCGATCAGCCCCATGCCATACAGCTGGCCCGCACGCTCCTCGAAGCGGCGGATCAGCACCATTTCCCGATAGAAGCGCAGCAGATCCTCTTTCGAGGCTGCCGGCGCATTGGGGATTTTTTCGGCTTTCGAAGGCGTCTTCGAAGCGGGGGCTTTCGCCATCCATCGTCTCCCGGATGGGCCCCGGCTTCAGGGCCTCTTGTCGTTACGGAAAGGGGCTTTAGCAGCCTTCGTTCCCGAAAGGCAAAGCGGTCAAGCCGGGCTGTAACGAAAGTTCACGCCCTGGGCGCGGCGCGCTCGCTCGCGGCGGGCGCGGCGATCCGGATGACATAGTCGCGTGGGTCGGCGAAGCCCAGGACGGCGCGGGCGCGCTCTTCCAGCAGGTCCCGCGACAGGCTGTCGGTGCGCAGGTAGCGGACCCGGACCTCGAGGTCGCGGCGCTGTTCCAGAATGCCCGCCAGCTGGGCCTCGCGGCGCAGCATCAGGGCGTCCCGCTCATGTCCGCTCAGCAGGCCGCGCTGCCCCGTCAGGGCCTGGACGCCCAGATAGACGACCAGCAACAGCAGAATGGCGGAGGGAAAATACGGCTTCATCCGTTCGGGCACTACGGACGCTCCTTCTGAGCGTGGGACTCTTGATCAATGAGTCCTGACCGAAAATGCCTAACGAACCGTAGCTTGGCCGTAGCTTCTGGCGCCGACGCACGCCTTTTTTCGCCTACCGGTTCAGCAGCATGCCGTCGCCGAAATAGGCGCCCTGGTCGCCCAGCATCTCCTCGATGCGAAGCAGCTGGTTGTATTTGGCCGTGCGGTCCGAACGGGCCAGCGAGCCGGTCTTGATCTGTCCGCAGTTGGTGGCGACGGCCAGGTCGGCGATGATCGAATCCTCGGTCTCGCCCGACCGGTGGCTCATCACGGCGGTGTAGCCGGCGCGGTGGGCCATATCGACGGCGTCCAGGGTCTCGGACAGGGTGCCGATCTGGTTGACCTTGACGAGGATGGAGTTGGCCAGGCCCTCGCCGATGCCGGCCGCCAGTCGCGCCGGGTTGGTGACGAACAGGTCGTCGCCGACGATCTGGCAGCGGTCGCCCAGACGCTCGGTCAGCAGCCGCCAGCCGTCAAAGTCGTCCTCCGCGCAGCCGTCCTCGATCGAGACGATCGGGAAGCGTTCGCACAGGTCGGCGAGGTAGTTGACCATGGCCTCGGCCTCGAGCGTCTTGCCCTCGCCGGCCATGACGTATTTGCCGTCTTTGTAGAATTCGGTCGCCGCGACATCGAGGCCGAGGTGGAAATCCTCTCCGGCCAGATAGCCGGCGGCCTGGCCGGCGCGGGTGATGAAGCTCAGCGCCTCCTCCGCCGAGGCCAGGTTGGGGGCGAAGCCGCCCTCGTCGCCGACATTGGTGTTATGGCCCGCGTCCTTCAGCTGCTTGCGCAGGGCGTGGAAGATCTCCGAGCCCATGCGCAGGGCTTCCGAGAAGCTCTCGGCGCCGGTCGGCAGGATCATGAACTCCTGAATGTCGATCGGATTGTCGGCGTGGGCGCCGCCGTTGATGATGTTCATCATCGGCGTCGGCAGGATGCGGGCCGAGACGCCGCCGAGGTAGCGGTGCAGCGGCAGGCCCGAACTGATGGCGCTGGCCTTGGCGCAGGCCAGGGAGACGCCGAGGATGGCGTTGGCGCCCAGCCGGCCCTTGTTCTCGGTGCCGTCGAGGGCGATCAGGGCCTCGTCGATGCGGCGCTGGTCCTCGGCGTCCATGCCCGACAGGGCGTCGAAGATCTCGCCATTGACGTTGTCGACGGCCTTGCCGACGCCCTTGCCGCCCCACAGGTCCTTGTCGCCGTCGCGCAGCTCAACCGCCTCATGGGCGCCGGTCGAGGCGCCCGAGGGCACGGCGGCGCGGCCGAAGCTGCCGTCGTCGAGGATGACGTCCACCTCGACCGTCGGGTTGCCGCGGCTGTCGAGGATCTGGCGGGCGACGATGTCGGCGATGTCGGTCATGAGGGCGCTCTGCTGTCAGGGAAGTCGGCGGGGTTTAGCGCAGCCCCCGCCGAATCGCCAACCGTCAGAGCCGGAGGATCAGGCGCATCCCTCGACCAGCTGGATCGCCGGGCCGCCGACATGGACGATTCCGACCTCGCCCTCGTTGCCGATCTCGTAACGAACCCCGCGCGCCGTTTCGTCCTGGACATAGGCGTTGGGCGTGGCGGGGCCGCCGGAGGTCCAGACGAAGATGTCCTCGGCCGGGGGCGCGGAATATTTATGGGGCTGCGACACGGCGTCGGCGCCGTACGTCGTCTTGATCGCCGCGGCTGTGTCGCCCACGCCGAAGCCGCGGTCGGTCTTGAGGGTCGACGGCTCGGCCACGGAGATGCGCGTCAGGACGCCGTTCTGGATCATGACGAGGACGCCCTCCGGCGCCCGTTCGGGTCGCCACTGGTCGCAGACGTCGGGCTCAGCGCCGCCCACCGCGCCCGGGTTGCTGTCGGGACCCAGCGCCGACTCGACCTCGGCGCTGGTCATGCCGATACGCAGCGGCCCCCAGCCCTGGGCGGTCAGGGCGTTGGCGTCGACCGGCGCGGCCGGGGTCGACGGCGCGGCCGGGGCCTCGGCCGGCGCGGGCTCCGGATCGGGCGACCCGCAGGCGGCGAGGGCGAAAACCGAAGCGGTCAGGACAAGGCGGCGGATCATGGCGCAACTCCTCTGGTGGAGCCGCAACAACGCATGAAAACGGCGCGCGGTGAACCGCGCGCCGATATTCGGTCGAAAACCGGTGGAAAGACCTAGTCTTCCTTGGGCGTCAGGACCTGGCGGCCGCGATAGGTGCCGGTCTTCAGGTCGATGTGGTGCGAGCGGCGCAGCTCGCCCGTGTCCTTGTCCTCGACGTGCGGGTTGGAGCCCAGCGAGTCGTGCGAGCGGCGCATGTTGCGACGCGAGGGCGATACTTTGCGCTTCGGAACGGCCATGTCCGTCTCAATCTTCTCAAGGGTGGCGCCGGCGGAGGCGCGAAAACAACAGCGGCGGCCCGAAAGAGCCGCCTGCGAGGGCGGGCTTATGCCTCAACCCGGGCCGGAGTTCAAGCGGGAGCTTGCGTCGCCCCCGCAAGAGCCCGATCCGCGCGTGACAGGGCGTAGTAGAGGCTGTCCTTCCACGCGCCGCCGACGTTCCATGTCCGCTCGCCGGAGCCGGTGCGGCGGAACCCGAGCCGCTCAAGCAGCCGAATCGAGGCGGCGTTGTCCGGATCCACGTCGGCGGTCAGAGCCTCCAGATCCGTTGTCGCGAACACATGGCCGATCGCGGCGGCGACGGCCTCCGTCGCCAGTCCCTTGCCCCAGACGTCGGGGTGCAGGATGTAGCCGACCTCGGGCAGGACGTAGAAGCCGGCCTTGCCGACCACCCGGCCGTCCCGTTCGACGACGAAGTCCGGATGGCCCGGGCCGTTGGCGATCATGGCGTCCAGCCAGGCGGCCGTCTGGTCGATCGTCTCGTGCGGCGGCGTCGACCACCACAGGGTGGCGCGCGGGTCCGACAGGACGGCGTGCAGCCCCTCCAGATCATCCCGACGGGCGGAGCGCAGGATCAGGCGCGGGGTGCGGATCTGCACCGGCTCAGCCCAGCGCCCGTTCCATCACGACGAAATGCAGATCGTCCCGCAGCGGCAGGCCGAATCGCGGGTTGCCGTAGGGAAACGGCAGGGTGTCGCCGGTGCGGCGGTAGCCGAGCCGCTCGTACCAGGCGATCAGGGTCTGGCGTTGCGGCAGGACCGAGATACGGACCCGCGTCGCCCCGAACCGGTCGGCGAGCGCCGCATGGGCCGCCGTCACCAGGCGCCGGCCCAGACCGGCGCCCTGCAATGTCGGCCGGATCGACAGCATGCCGAAATAGCCGATCCCCTGGCCGCGGTCGGCGATCAGGACGCAGCCGACCAAATCATCGCCGCGCCAAGCCGTCAGCAGCGCCTGCGCCGGATCGGCGAGGATGTCGGCCAGGTCGTCCGGATCGGTGCGCTGGCCCTCCAGCAGGTCGGCCTCGGTGGTCCAGCCGGCGCGCGAGGCCTCGCCGCGATAGGCGCTCTCGATCAGCCGGTGCAGGGCCGGGACGTCGGTCGGGCCCGCGTCGCGGATGCTGAGCTCAGTCATGGGCCAGCATCCCGGCGACCGCCTCGCCGATCGCCAGCGAACTGGTCAGGCCCGGGCTTTCGATCCCGAACAGGGCGACCAGGCCGTCGAAGCCGTGATCGTCGCGGCCGCGCAGCTGGAAGTCGGGCTGCGGCTCGCCGGGACCGTGCAGCTTGGGCCGGAGGCCGGCGTAGTCGGGCGTCAGGGCGCCCTCGGGCAGTCCAGGCCAGAAGCGGCGGATGTAGCGGGCGAACTCCTCGGCCTTGGCGGGGTCGACGGAATAGTCCTCGGTCTCGACATAGACGAGATCCGGGCCGAACACGGCCTGGCCGCCCAGGTCCTTGCGATAGTGGGTGCCGAGGGCGCCGGGGATGGGCGGCGGATAGATCAGCCGTTCGAACGGGGCCTTGCCGGTCAGGCGGAAATAGACGCCCTTGCCAAAATGGCCGGCGGGGATGTGGTCGGCGGGATAGCCTGCGATGCGGGCGGCGACGGCCTGGGCGCCGAGGCCGGGCGCCGTGACCAGCAGGCGGCTGGTCAGGGTCGCCCCGCCCTCCCCGCCCGCGCTGATCGTGAAGCCGCCGCCCGGCAGCGGCTCCGCCCGCTCGAACGGGGTGGAGACGACCACCGAACCGCCGGCTTCCTCGATCTCGCCCTGCAGGGCCAGCATATAGCCGTGGCTGTCGAAGACGCCGCTTTCGGGCGACAGGATGGCGGCGTGGGCGTTGAGGCCCGGCTCCAGCGACCGCGCCTGGGCCCCGGTCAGATGCTCCAGCGCCTCGACCTCGTTGGCGGTGGCCAGGTCGAAGATGGCCTCCAGGCGCGGGACCTCGGCCTCCTCCGTGGCCACCACCAGCTTGCCGCAGCGACGGTAGTCGACCTTGTGGCTCTCCAGGAAGGCGTAGAGCAGCCGCCGGCCGGCGACGCAGTAGCGCGCCTTCAGCGAGCCGGTCGGATAGTAGAGGCCGCCGTGGATGACCTCGGAATTGCGCGAGGACACGCCCTGGCCGATGTGGGGCTCCTTCTCGAGCACCAGCACCGACAGGCCGCGACGGGCCAGGGCCCGGCCGCAGGCGAGGCCGACCGCGCCGGCGCCCACCACCGTCGCATCGAAATCGAAGCTCACGCCTTCGGCCCGTACAGCCGGGCCGCGCGCGCCTCGAAACAGCCCATAAGCTTGCCGACGGCGCGCTCGAAATTGGCCTGGAGCATGGCGTCCAGCAGCCGCGACTTGAAGGCGAAGTCGATCATGAACTCGACCCGCGTTCCCGCCGGATCGGGGAAGAATTCCCAGCGGTTCTTGAGGTGCCGGAACGGTCCGCGGATCAGGCCGACCTCGACCATGTCGCGGTTGCGGTCATGCCGCACCCAGGTCGAGAACCGCTCCTTGAGGACGGAGAAGCCGACCGAGGCCTCGGCGTCGATCAGGCTGACGCCCGGGGCCTCCTCGCGCGGGCTCCAGGTCCGCATGGCGGTGACCCAGGGCACGAACTCGGGATAGGCGCGGACGTCGGCGACCAGTGCGGCCAGCTGGTCGGGCGCATAGGGCAGGATCCTGGTGACGCGGTGGACAGCCATTCAGATTCCTTCCCCCCTTGCGGGGGAAGGCAGCCGGCGAAGCCGGTCGGATGGGGGCTGCGTCAGGAGGCACGATTTCAGGCCGACGAAGGCTGAAAGAGCC
The DNA here is from genome assembly GCA_046292645.1 of Brevundimonas sp. Taxonomy (GTDB): domain Bacteria; phylum Pseudomonadota; class Alphaproteobacteria; order Caulobacterales; family Caulobacteraceae; genus Brevundimonas. The sequence goes on along the minus strand of JBKBQO010000003.1, from coordinate 178,012 downwards.
CCCATCCGTCTCGCTCCGCGAGCCACCTTCCCCCGAAATGGGGGAAGGGAAAGGAGGGGCCGGCTCAACGCCTGTTCTGTCCTTCGCGCGCCGCCCGCAACCGCGCGAAGTCGTCGCCGGCGTGGTGCGAGCTGCGGGTCAGGGGCGAGGACGACACCATCAGGAAGCCCTTGGCGCGGGCGATGGCCTCATAGGCCTTGAACTCGTCGGGGGTGACGAAACGATCGATGGCGGCGTGTTTGCGGGTCGGCTGGAGGTACTGGCCGATGGTGATGAAGTCGACGCCGGCCGAGCGCATGTCGTCCATCACCTGCATGACCTCTTCGCGGGTCTCGCCCAGGCCGACCATGATGCCGGACTTGGTGAACTGGTTGGGATCGCGCTCCTTGACCATCTGCAGCAGGCGCAGGCTGTGGAAGTAGCGGGCTCCGGGCCGGATCTTCAGATACAGCCGCGGGACGGTCTCGAGGTTGTGGTTGAAGACGTCGGGCGTGGCGTCGATCATCACCTCGGCGGCCCCGTCCTTGCGCAGGAAGTCGGGCGTCAGGATTTCGATGGTGGTGTTCGGGGCCTGCAGGCGGATCTGGCGGACGACCTCGGCGAAATGGGCCGCGCCGCCGTCGGAGACGTCGTCCCGGTCGACCGAGGTGATCACCACGTGGTTCAGGCCCAGCTGTGCCACGGCCAGGCCGACCTTGGCCGGCTCTTCGGGGTCCAGCGGCTGGGGCAGGCCGGTCTTGACGTTGCAGAAGGCGCAGGCCCGGGTGCAGGTGTCGCCCATGATCATCAGGGTGGCGTGCTTCTGGCTCCAGCACTCGCCGATGTTCGGACAGGCCGCCTCCTCGCAGACGGTGACGAGCCCCTTGTCCTTCACGATGGCCTTGGTGGCGTTGTACTGGCCCGAGCCGGGCGCCTTGACGCGCAGCCAGTCGGGTTTCTTCAGAAGCGCCGTCTCCGGACGGTTCTGTTTCTCGGGGTGACGCAACTCGGCCGGCGTCTTCGTCAGGGTGTCGATCAGCGTGACCAAGGCGTCGCGGGCTCCGGGCTGGGCGAAACCGCTATGTCGTCCTTCCTCGGGGCGAAGGCAAGGCGAGCGGGCGCATCACGCAAGGTAACCCACCTTTTCAACGCAGCCCCGCCGCCCTAGTTTGCGGGCTGAACATAAAGGGTCGGGATCCACCGGGCCCGCACGGAGGACGGTTTTGCGGGTAGCCCTGAATACGAAGACCGAGGAGACGATCTTCGACGCCCTGATCGCGGCCCGCGAGACCTACGGCGACAAGGAAATCCTGGAAGACCAGGACCGCAAGCCGCTGACTTACACCGGTCTGATCCGCGCGGCCTTCGTGCTGGGGCGCAAGATCGCCGCCATGACCGAGCTGTCCGAGCGGGTCGGCATCCTGTTGCCGTCCAGCGCCGGCGTGGTGGTGACCTACTACGGCTTGCACGCGCACGGCCGGGTGCCGGTGATGCTCAACTTCACCTCGGGTCAGAGCAACATCAAGGCCGCGATCAAGGCCGCCGGGGTCCGCAAGGTGCTCTGCGCCCGGCGCTTCGTCACCCAGGCCAAGCTGGAGGACCTGCTGGACGAACTGGCCAAGGTCGTCGAGATCGTCTGGCTGGACGACGTGCGCAAGACCATCGGCCTGCCCGACAAGCTGTACGGCCTGATGGCCGGGCTGATGCCGACCCGCTTCCGGGTGAAGACCGAACCCTCGTCCCCCGGGGTGGTGCTGTTCACCTCGGGCAGTTTCGGCGCCCCCAAGGGCGTGGTCCTGAGCCAGTGGAATCTGGTCGCCAACTGCCGCCAGGTGGCCCAGCACATCGACCTGGACCCGGACTGGGTGATGTTCAATCCGCTGCCGACCTTCCACTGCTTCGGACTGACCGGGGGGGTGCTGCTGCCGATCCTGCAGGGGCTGAAGGCCTTCCAGTATCCGTCGCCGCTGCACGCCAAACAGATCGTCGAGCTGCTGCCGCAGGTGAAGGCGAATGTGCTGTTCGCCACCGACACCTTCCTGAACCAGTACGCCCGCGTGGCGGGACCGGATGACTTCGCGACGCTGAAATTCGTCGTCGCCGGGGCCGAGCGGGTGCGGGACGAAACCCATCATCTGTTCAACACCCGCTTCCACGGCCTGAAGCTGCTGGAAGGCTATGGGGCGACAGAAGCGGCGCCGGTGGTGGCGGTGAACCATCCGGACCGCAACCGGCCGGGAACGGTCGGGCAGATGATGCCGGGCATGGAATGGCGCATCGACCCGGTCGACGGCATCGCCGACGGCGGCCGACTGTTCCTGCGCGGGCCCAATGTGATGAAGGGCTATCTGTCGTCCGACGACCCGATGGACGTCGATCCCCTGCCCGGCGGGTGGCATGACACGGGCGATATCGTCGATATCGACAAGGACGGCTATGTCTCGATCCTCGGGCGGGTGAAGCGGTTCGCCAAGATCGGCGGGGAGATGGTGTCACTGGCGGCGGTGGAGGGGCTGGCCAGCGCGGTCTGGCCCGAGGCCCGGCACGCCGTGGTCTCCATCCCCGACAGCCGCAAGGGCGAGAAGCTGGTGCTGGTCACCGACCGGAGCGACGCCGACGTGGCCCGGCTGGCCGAATGGGCGCGCAGCCACGGGGCGCCCGAACTGGCCGTGCCCAAGAAGATCCTGCGGGTCGTGGAGGTGCCGGTGCTGGGCACGGGCAAGACCGACTATGTCCGCATCCAGCAGATGGCCGAGCTGGACAAGGCGGCCTGACCCGGCCGCTTTGAGACAACGGCGGCCCGGCGACAGACTGCGCTCGCAAGACGCCTCCGCCTGACCGACCCGGAGCGCCGGCGCTCAACCGGCGAGTTTGGCCGCTGTTTCGGCGACATGGCGGCCCTGCCAGCGCGCGCCTTCCAGCTCGTTCTCGCTGGGCCAGCGCGAGCCGTCGCCGCCGGTGATGGTGGTGGCGCCGTAGGGGGAGCCGCCGGTGATCTCGTCCATCCGGCTCTGGCCGGCCCAGGCGTAGGGCAGGCCGGCGACCAGCATGCCGTGGTGCAGCAGGGTCTGGATCAGGCCGATCAGGGTGGTTTCCTGACCGCCGTGCTGGGTGGCGGTCGAGGTGAAGGCCGAGCCGACCTTGCCGACCAGGCCCCCCCTGGCCCAGAGGCCGCCGGTCTGGTCGAGGAAGTTGCGCATCTGCGAGGCGGCGGTGCCATAGCGGGTGCCGGCGCCGACGATGACGGCGTCATAGCCGGCCAGTTCGTCGACCGTGGCGATCGGGGCGGCCTGATCGAGCTTGTAGCCGCTCTGTTTCGCCAGCGCCTCGGGGACCAGTTCGGGCACGCGGCGGATGTCGACCGTCGCCCCCTCGACCGAGCGCGCGCCCTCGGCGACCGCCTCGGCCATGGTTTCCACATGGCCATAGGTCGAATGATAGAGGACGAGAATCCGGGGCATGGCGATCTCCGTTCGGCAAGGTCGGCGACAGTCTGGCGCCTGATGCGGGCGCATGGGCCGCGTGCAGGCCCTGCCCAGTGAAAGGGCCGGGCGAAGCGGGGGTTCCGACCGTCAGATAGAGTCCGACCGCCGGATCGGGCAGACGCGGTCGTAGAAGGCGGCGTCCGCCGGCGTGCGCTCGCCGCGCGACAGGCGGAAGCGGTGCTCGACCACCATGGCCTGCTGTTCGATGTTCAAGGCCTCCCAGGCGCAGCCGGGGTCGACGGGATAGCGGTAGGAGTCGGGCCGATCGCCGGCGCGCAGCTTGCCGATCAGAAGGTTGATCCCCCGCTGGGCCTGCCAGACATGGGTCAGTTCATGGATCAGCAGGGCCTGGAGGCGCAGCGGCGCCGCCGCGATGTCCGCGGGCAGGCTGCGACGCGGCCAGACGATCCAGTCGCGCCCGAACCAGCGCCCCGGGACGAAGGCGCGGTGGAAGGGCCAGGGCGCGGGCAGGAAGCGGATGCGGTCCAGCGCCAGGGCGTCGGCGAAGGTCTCATGGGCCAGGGCCCGCTCGGCCGGCGTCAGGCCGCGGATCACGGCGCGGCCGGCCCCGCATAGCCGCCGGTCGGGCTGACCCACTCCCAGTGCCAGGGCTCATAGGCATAGGGGACGAAGCCGAACCGGCCGGCGTTGCGGACCAGCCAGCGGTAGGTGGCGCCGCGGCTCATGTGCAGCCGGCTGGCCGGCGAGGTGTTGTCGACGCCCAGTCCGGCGATCTGGCCGACATAGAGGTCCACCGCCGTGCCGGTGCGATGGGGTGAGCAGACGGCGCGGCGCAGGCCGTCGCAATTGCCGGCGGCGGCGCAGCGGGCGGCGTCGGCCTCGGGGTCGCGGAAGCCGGAGAAGATTTGCAGCAGCTCGGGATCGGCGGCGACCTCGGGCACCTCGGCCCGGGCCGCGGCGACCATGCGGCGGTAGGCGTCCAGCACGTCGCGGCGCAGCAGCCGGGTCAGGCGGTCGGCGTGCTCCTCGGACTCGACCAGATAGCCCAGCTGGTACAGGGGCGGCGGATCGGGGCACGGCTCCTCGCGGACGCGGGCCATGACGAAGGGCCGCCGCTCCTGCCAGACGCCGCGGAAGACGCGGAAGGTCGCGGCGTCGAACCAGCCGGTGGGCGGCAGGCCGTGGCCGTACTGGAACTCGGCCAGGCGGCGCGCGAACACGGCCGAGCCGGGGGCGCAGTCGGTGCCCAGCTCCTTCTGGATCAGCGGCAGATAGGCGACCCAACCCCATTCCGTGGCGCCGTAAGGCGACCATTCCATCCGCTCGATCGAGGCGGCGTCGGCCCAGGCCGGGGCGGCCCATTCGACGGCGTCGAGGTCGCACGCCCCGCCGGCCGACGGCGGCGGCGACCGGTAGGGGGCCTGCCAGGCGGTCTGGGCCCATGCCGGCGCGGGGACGGCGAGGAGCAGGCCCGCGAGGGCGGCCAGGACCAGGGATGCGACAGGGGACGTCATGCGCCGCAGCAAGCCCGAGGCGGCGGCGCAAGGCAAGGCGATGCGTGCGGCGGGAGAGTTCAACCGGCCTGTCGGGGAGCCGGAAAACTGGCATGGTGAGGCACGGCCGACTCAGGGCCGGACCGCCGGACGCCCCCATGACCGCCGCCGCCCCCTCCCCGACCGCCGGGGTCGCCCCCCGCCGCAGCAACGGCGTGCTGGCCGCCTTCTCGGCCGCCTGCCTGCCCTATGCCGCCCTGGGCCTGCCCGTCTATGTGACCCTGCCCGAGTTCTACGCCAGCCATGTCGGGGTCGATCTGGCCGTGGTGGGGCTGGTGTTCCTGGTCATCCGCATGGCCGACATCGTCATCGATCCGGCGCTGGGCATGGTCATCGACCGGACGCACAGCCGGTTCGGCCGCTATCGGCTGTGGATGGGGATGGCCGCGCCGGTGCTGATGCTGGCGGTGGGGATGCTGTTCATGGCCCGGCCGGGCGCCGGACCCGCCTATCTGACCCTTTGGCTGGTGGTGCTGTCGCTGGGCTTTTCGGTCAGCCTGCTGTCGCAGGTCAGCTGGGCCGCGGCCCTGTCGTCGGACTACAACCAGCGCTCGCGCATCTATGGCTGGTGGCAGACGGCCAACATCATCGGGGTGCTGGCGGTGCTGATGGTGCCGGTGCTGGTGCAGAACATGGGCTGGGGCGACTACGCCCGGGCGGTGCAGTGGCAGGGGTGGTTCATCATCATCGCCCTGCCCGTGTCGCTGGCCGTGACCTTCGCCTTCACGCCCGAGCCGCCGCCGGGACCGGCGACCGCGGCCGAGACCCGGTTCGGCTATCTGGCCCTGTTCAAGCGGCCGGTGATCCAGCGGCTGCTGGGGGCCGACCTGGCGCTGGGCGTGGCGCGCGGGGTGGTCGGGGCCCTGTTCTTCTACTTCTTCGAGGCGGCGCGGGGCTTCGAGCGGGCCGAGACCTCGATCCTGCTGCTGGTCTATTTCGTCTTCGGCCTGTTCGGCGCTCCGGCGTGGAGCTGGCTGGCGGTGCGGCTGGGCAAGCACCGGGCGCTGATCTGGGCCTGCGTCTATTTCGCCATCACCCTGATGTTCGCCGCCTTCCTGGCCCCGGCGCTGGTCGGGCCGGCGCAGGGGGCGCTGGAGGCGATGACCGGCAAGCCGGCGGCCTATGCCGACCTGTTGATGGCGGGCGCGATGGTGGCCTTGGTCGGCCTGGCCTTCGCCTCGGGCGACCTGCTGCTGCGGGCCATGATGGCCGACGTCAGCGATCAGGTGCGGCTGGATGACGGGGCCGACCGGACCGGCCTGCTGTTCTCGATCCTGACCGCCACCTCGAAGCTGGGCTACGCCGTCTCGGTGCTGACCTTCGCCGGGCTGCAGATGGCCGGGTTCGATCCCGGGCTGGGCGAGGCGAACTCCGGCCCGGCCCTGCTGTGGCTGCAGATCATGTTCGCCGGCCTGCCGGCCGTGTGCCTGGTGCTGGCGGCCCTGGCCCTTCACCGCTATCCGCTGGATCAGGCCCGCCATGCCGAGATCCGGGCGGCGCTCGAAGCGCGGGGCGCGACGACCGGGGAGCCGGCATGACCGACGCCGCGCCCCGCCCCATCGACCGGCTGACCCTCATCATGGCCCGGCTGCGCGACCCCGTGGGCGGCTGTCCGTGGGACCTGGAGCAGACCTTCGCCACCATCGCCCCCTATACGATCGAGGAGGCCTATGAGGTCGCCGACGCCATCGAGCGGGGCGATATGGATGAGCTGAAGTCCGAGCTGGGGGATCTGCTGTTCCAGGCGGTGTTCCACGCCCGGATGGCCGAGGAACAGGGGCTGTTCGCCTTCGACGACGTGGTCAACGCCATCGCCGACAAGCTGGAGCGGCGGCATCCGCACGTCTTCGGCGAGGAGGCAGCCAAGGCGGACGGGGTCGCCCAGAAGGCGCGGTGGGAGGACATCAAGGCCGAGGAGCGGGCGGCGAAGGCGCAGCACGGGGTGCTGGACGATGTGCCGGTCGGGCTGCCGGCGCTGGCGCGGGCGGCGAAGCTGACCAAGCGGGCGGCGCGGGTGGGGTTCGACTGGCCCTCGACCGACGAGGTGTTCGACAAGCTGGACGAGGAGGTGGCCGAGCTGCGGGTCGAGATCGCCGCCGGGGACCTGGACAAGGCGCGGGGCGAGGTCGGCGACCTGCTGTTCGTCGTCGCCAATCTGGCGCGGAAGCTGGGGGTCGAGCCGGAGGACGCCCTGCGCGGGGCGAACGCCAAATTCGTGCGGCGGTTCGGCTTCATCGAGGCGGAACTGGCGAAGGACGAAAGGGGGCCGACGCAGTCGGACCTGGCCGAGATGGACGGGCTGTGGGACGCGGCCAAGGCGGCGGAGCGGGCCTGATCCCCTGCCCCAACGGTCAGGAATTGGACTCGGATAACACCAGGTGCAAGGAGTCCAATTCCTAAGACGCTGTGTCTGATTTTTCGGTCATAATATTGAAGTTATTGATATTGTCGTCCTCGGCCGCGACCAGGGCCAGCGGCTCGCGGCTGGACTCGATCCGGGGCGTAACGACTTCGGGCAGGGCGGCCATGACGTCGGCGCGGGCGCGGTCGGCGAGCTGGTCATAGACCCGCAACCAGGTCGAGGCCTCGGACGCACGGCCCATGCCCAGGGCGCGCCGGATGTTCATGAAGGCCTCATCGGCCAGGTCGGCGAAGCTGACCTTGTCGTCGCGATGATATTCGCCCGCCTCTGGCAGGGCGTCGCAGGCGGGCTGGTCCATCCGCCGCCAGCCCCCGACGCGGGCATGCAGCCGGAACGAACTGAGCGAGATGCCGTAGCGCTGGCAGATGTGGGTGGCCTTCACCCCCGCGAGATATTCGCGCCGGGCGTGGTCCCACATGTTTCCGCCGAGACCGTCAAGGTTTTCGATGTCGAGTTGCGTGCTCATGGTCATGCCCGAAGCCTGGCATGCAGTTCCGTCAAAAATGGACGTAGGGCCGGGGCGGGTGAAAAAAAATCCCGCGGTACGGCTCGTGCACGGCGCGTCCGGGAGGTCGCGCCGCCTTCAGCCCCTGCGGCGCCAGAGGGCGCCCACGGCCGCGCCCAGCAGGAAGGCGATGACCACCAGGGCGGCGACGGTCTCGAGATTGAAGACGATGCGCATTCGACGATCCGGGCGATAGAAGGGCCGACCCTACACGGTCGTATCGGGTCGTCGAACCCTGGCCCTGCTTTCCCCAGCCTCGCGGCCGACCGCTTCCCGGCGTCCGGGCTGACCAGGGGCGGCGGCTCATCGGCGCGACCGGGACCGAAAGGGCGCAAAGCCATCGCGACCAAAACGACGGAAAGCCTGGCCTATATGCATCGGCCCGGCCACTCCGGGCTGCGAGAATGTAACCTAAGTTATGGTGAAGGTTCTCCGACCCTCTATGCGGGAGCGTCGGCGGCAGAGAGTTCCCCGTGCTCCCGCCGCTTGTCGGAGCAAATCGTGTTTCATCCCAGCGGAAATCCGCTCGCGCTGCTGGTCGAGAACCTTGAACTCCACTCGGACCTTTCACCTGAAGACCGTCAGGCGGTGCTGGACCTTCCTCACCGGATCCGCGCGTTCGAATCCTCCAGCTATCTGGTTTCGGAGGGAGAGCGCCCAACCAACTGCGCCGTATTGCTTTCGGGCTTTGCGTATCGTCAGAAGCAGACGAGCGGAGGCAAGCGGCAGATCGTGTCGATACATATCCCGGGCGAGGCGCTCGACTTCCAGCACCTGTTCCTCGGAGTCGCGGACCACAGCATCCAGATGCTGACCGCGGGCGATGTCGCACTGATCGCCCGACGCGATCTGCATGCGATCATCGATGCCCGCCCCATGCTGCACCGCGCGATCACGCGGCGAATTCTTGTTGAGGCATCGATATTTCGCGAATGGGTGCTTAATGTCGGCCGGCGAGACGCACGGAGTCGCATGGCTCATTTGCTATGCGAGTTCGCGGTTCGGATGAGAGTCAGCGGTCTGGCGGGAGACCATGGCTACGAACTTCCCATCACCCAGGATCAGTTTGCCGATGCGGTGGGCCTGACGACGGTCCATGTTAACCGGACGCTTCAGTCACTCGGCGCGGATGGATTTGTGAAGCGAGCAAAACGAGCGATCTTCATCCCCTCATGGAAGCGCCTGGCCGAAATCGGCGACTTCAATGAACGCTACCTCCACCTGAAGTCCGCGACGCCGGGCCGACGAAGTTCGCAGTGAGATGTTCCGTTCGCATGGCCCCCCCTCCCCGTTCGCGTCACAAACAGGGAGGAGACAAGGCTACAGCGCCACCTTGTCCTTGTTCATCCGCAGCCGGACCACGAGGCCCTGGGGGGCCCAGTCCTTTTCGATGGCGCCGTTCAGTTGGCGGGCCATGACGCGGGCGACCATCTGGCTGCCGTAACCGCCCGGCCCTTCCGGCGGCCTGACCGGCGGGCCGCCCTGTTCCGTCCAGGCGACGACCAGCTCGGCGTCATGGGCCGAACAGGAGACGTCGAGGGTCCCGGTCTCGGCGGACAGGGCGCCGTATTTGAGCGAATTGGTGGCCAGCTCATGCACCACCAGGGCCAGGGTGGTGGCGGCCTGTTCGCCCACGCCCATGCGCGGCACCGAGACCCGGATCCGGCCGCTGAAGGCGCCGAGGTCGTCATAGGGGGCCAGCAGAACGGACAGGAGGTCGCCCAGCAGGGCGGCCTTGCCTTCCTCGCCCGGCAGGGGGCGGACCAGATCGTGGGCCCGCCCGAGGGCGGTCAGGCGCTGGGTCAGCTCGCGCGCCATGTCGGTGGTCGTGTCGACGGAGCGCGAGGTGATGGCGGTCAGGCCCGAGGCGATGGCCAGCAGGTTCTTGACCCGGTGGCTCATCTCGCCGGCCAGCAGTTCGTGGCCTTCCTCGGCCTGTTTGCGGCCGGTGACGTCGATGAAGATGCCGAACATCCGGCGGCTGACCATGCCGAGGTCGTCGCCCTGGCCCCGTGCGGAGACCCAGCGGACATCGTCGTCGACCAGGATGCGGAAGTCGATCTCATAGGGGCCGACGACGGCGCGGGTTGCGGCGAAGGCGGCGCGCACCCGGTCGCGATCCGCCGGATGGATGTGGGAGGACAGATCCTCGAAGGTGACGCTGGGCCGGACCGGCATGCCCCACAGGCCGAAGGCCGCGTCGTCCATGGCGAAGCTGTCGTCGTCGACGTTCCATGACCACAGGGCGACCCCGGCGGCCGTGAGCCCCCGTTGCAGGTCGGCGGCGTCCCAGGCGGACGTCGCGGGGGAGGGATCAGACATTGAGGGGGTCCAGGCGCGACCGGGTCGCGCGCAGCCGCGGGACAGAGGGTCGGCACGCCGGTCTAGCACGGCCCGGGCCGCCGCGTCCCGTTGTCTAGCCGGCCGCGGAAAACTGCCGTTCGAACCGCCCCAGGGCCGCGGGGTGCAGGCGGACCGTCACGTGCGTCCGGCCCTCGTCGTCGGTCTCGCGGCCGGTGACGCGCCCGTTTTCGTACAGCCAGGCGAGCGCCTCGCCCTGGGACGGGTCCAGCACCAGCGCCGTCTCGGGGTCGTCGTCGATCAGGCCGGCGATGGTCTCGCGCAGCGGTTCGATCCCCTCCCCGGTCCAGGCCGAGACGGCCACGGCCTGGCCCTCGCGGGACAGGCGTTTGGCCTGGCCCAGGACGGCCTCGCGGGCCTCGTCGTCCAGCAGGTCGATCTTGTTCCAGACCTCCAGCACGCGGCGGGTCTTGCCCTCGGGGGTCTCGATCTGTTTCAGCACCGCCTCGACGTCCTTCGACTGGGCCTCGCTGTCGGGTGACGCGATATCGCGGACGTGCAGGATCAGGTCGGCCTCGCCGACTTCTTCCAGGGTGGCGCGGAAGCTTTCGACCAGTTCGTGCGGCAGGTCGGAGATGAAGCCGACGGTGTCGGCGACGATGGCGGGGCGGCCCTGCGGCAGGCGGATGGTGCGCTGGGTGGTGTCGAGGGTGGCGAACAGCAGGTCCTTGGCCACCACGTCCGAGCCGGTCAGGCGGTTGAACAGGGTCGACTTGCCGGCGTTGGTGTAGCCGACCAGGGCGATGGTCGGGAACGGGACCTTCTGGCGCTGTTTGCGGTGCAGGCCGCGGGTGCGGCGCACCTCGTCCAGCTCGACCTTCAGCTTGACGATGCGGTCGGCGATCAGGCGGCGGTCGAGCTCGATCTGGGTTTCGCCGGGGCCGCCGGTCGAGCCGGTGCCGCCGCGTTGCCGCTCCAGGTGGGTCCAGGTGCGGACGAGGCGGGACTTCTCGTAGTCCAGGCGCGCCAGTTCGACCTGCAGCCGGCCCTCCTTGGTGCGGGCGCGGCGGCCGAAGATCTCGAGGATCAGGCCGGTGCGGTCGATGACCTTGCAGTCCCAGGCCTTTTCCAGATTGCGCTGCTGCACCGGCGACAGGGCGTCGTCGATGACCACGGCCTCGGCCTCGGCGGCGCGGACCAGGGCGGCCAGCTCCTCGACCTTGCCCGAACCGAACAGGGTGGCGGGGGTGACCTTGCGGATGCGGACGATCTCCTCGCCGCGGACGTCGAGGTCGAGGGCGCGGGCGAGGCCGACGGCCTCTTCCAGACGCTCGACCGACTGGCGCGAGCTGTCGCTGGCGCCGGAGTCCGAGCGGTCGGGGTGGAGGACGATCGCCCGGATCAGCGGGACGGCGTGGTCGATATGTTTGGTCGTCAAGTGCTCAGCGCTGCTTTCAAAGACGTCATCCTCGGGCTTGACCCGAGGATCGGACTATCCGGTGTGGATGGTCAGATAGGCGCCCGCAGGCCGGAGGGCCATCCCGGACGCACAGTTCGCATCAACGTCTGATCCTCGGGTCAAGCCCGAGGATGACGACCGGGCGGTCGTCAGTCCTCGTCGGCGTCCGGCTCGTACAGCTGGACCGGGGCGGAGGGCATGATGGTGGAAATGGCGTGTTTGTAGACCAGCTGCGACTGGCCGTCGCGGCGCAGCAGCACGCAGAAGTTGTCGAACCAGGTCACGATGCCCTGCAGCTTGACGCCATTGACCAGGAAGATGGTCAGCGGCGTCTTGGTCTTGCGGACGCTGTTGAGGAAGGTGTCCTGAAGGTTCTTGGACTTGTCTTGCGACATGGCAGGTTCAGCCTGTTCTTGCTTGTTCTCCGGCCGAGGGAGCGGCGCGGGGCTGGATCGGATGTCCGGCCCCTCACCTTAGACGCGGGCCGCGCGAAGCCGCAACGTCTAGATGGCGTCGCGGCGGGCCTGATCGAGATAGGCGGTGCGCAGCCGGGTGGTGATCGGGCCCGGCTTGCCGTCGCCGATCTTCACCCCGTCGATCGACACCGCCGGCATGACGAAGGCGCCCGCGGCGGTGAAGAAGGCCTCCTTCGCCCGCTTGGCCTCGTCGACGCTGAAGGGGCGTTCGTCCAGTTCGACCCCCTCCGCCTCGATCAGGGCCATGATGGCGGTGCGGGTGATGCCCTTCAGGATGTTGGCCTGGGTATCGCGCGTGCGGAGCTTGCCGTGTTCGTCGACGATCCAGGCGTTGGTCGAGGAGCCCTCGGTGACGAGACCCATTTCATCGACCATCCAGGCCTCATAGGCGCCGCGCTCGCGCGCCTGTTGCTTGGCGAGGACATTGGGCAGCAGGCCGACGGTCTTGATGTCGCAGCGGCCCCAGCGGATGTCGGGCACGGTGACGACGGCGACGCCCTTTTTCGCCGTGGCCTCGCTGCGGTCGGCGGGGATGGATTTGGCCGTGACGACGACGCTGGGCGGGGTGCCCTCGGCCGGGAACGGGTGGTCGCGGCGGGCCGTGCCGCGGGTGATCTGCAGATAGACGATGCCGTTGCGGACCCGGTTGCGGCGCAGGGTCTCCTTGAGCACCAAGGTCAGGGACTCGCGGCTCATCGGAATGTCGATGCGCAGTTCGTTCAGGCTGCGGTGCAGGCGGGTCATGTGGCCGTCGAAATCGGCCATGCGGCCGTCGAACACCGACCAGACCTCATAGACGCCGTCGGCGAACTGGAAGCCGCGGTCCTCGACGTGGATCACGGCCTGGCCGTGCGGCTGGTACTGGCCGTTGACATAGGCGACGCGGCTCATTCCTCGACCGCCTCTTCGATGTCGTCCTCGCCGCCGCGCGAGGGGGACACGCCCAGCGACTTGAGCTTGCGGTGCAGGGCCGACCGCTCCATGCCGATGAAGGCGGCGGTGCGCGAGATATTGCCGCCGAACCGCATGATCTGGGCCGCCAGATATTCGCGCTCGAACACCTCGCGGGCCTCGCGGAGCGGCAGGGCGATGATGCGTTCGCCGCCGAGGGTGCCGGTCGAGTTGGCGTTGGTCGCCTCCTGCGGCAGCATGTCGGCGCTGATCGGCTCGTCCGGATCGCCGGTGGCGAGGATCAGCAGGCGTTCGACATTGTTGCGCAGCTGGCGGACGTTGCCGGGCCAGGGATGGACCTGCAGCACGGCGATGGCGTCGTCGCCCAGCCGCCGCCGGGTCAGACCCTGGGAGACCGACAGGGTGTCGATGAAATAGTCGATCAGCTCCTGGATGTCCTCGCGGCGCTCGGACAGGGCGGGCACGCGGATCGGGACGACGTTGAGGCGGTGGAACAGGTCCTCGCGGAACCGGCCCTCGGCGATCTCGACCTTGAGGTCGCGGGAGGTCGAGGTGATGACGCGGACGTCGACCTGGACGTCCTGCTCGCCGCCGACGCGGCGGAAGCGCTGTTCGACCAGCACCCGCAGCACCCGGCTCTGGCTCTCGCGCGGCATGTCGGCGACGTCGTCCAGATAGAGGGTGCCGTTGTGGGCGCGTTCGAAGACGCCGATCTTGCGGGGGCGGCCGTCGTGGCCCTCCTCGCCGAACAGCTCGATGTCGAGCCGCTCGGGCGTCATGCCGGCGGCGGCGATGGCGACGAACTCGCCCTTGGCGCGGGCGCTGGCCTCGTGGATCTGGCGGGCGACCAGCTCCTTGCCGGAGCCGGGCGGGCCCGAGATCAGGACCCGGCTGTTGGCGGGGGCGACCTTGGCGATGGTGCCGCGCAGGGCCTGGGCGGCGGCGGACCGGCCGATGAAGCCGCTGGGCGCCGCGACCTGGGCCCGCAGGCGGCGGTTCTCGCGCTTCAGCGAGGTGGCTTCAAGCGCTCGCTGAACAACCACGACCAAACGGTCGGACTTGAAGGGTTTTTCGATGAAGTCATATGCGCCGCGCTGGAGCGCCGTCACGGCCGTCTCGATATTGCCGTGGCCCGAGATCATCACGACCGGCAGGTCGGGGTCCAGCTCCTTGATGACGTCCAGCAGCTCCAGGCCGTCGAGGCCGCCGCCCTGCATCCAGATGTCGAGCAGGGCCAGGGACGGGCGGCGCGCCCGGATCGCGGCCAGGGCCTCGTCGGAGTTGGCGGCGACGCGGACGGCGTGGCCCTCGTCCTCGAGCAGGCCGGAGACCAGCTCGCGAATGTCGGCCTCGTCGTCGACGACCAGAATATCGGCTCCCGTGGATCGCATGACGCCTCGCTATTCAGCGGCCGACGCCGCGCGGGACCGGGGCGCTTTCGCGTCCTTCGTCCCGGCGGAGCCGGTCGGTTTCGATGGGGATTTCAGGGGGAAGATCAGGCAGACGCGCGCGCCGGCCAGGGTTTCGGCGTCGGCCAGTTTCAGCTCGCCGCCGTGTTCCTCGCAGATGCGTTTGACGATCGCCAGGCCGAGGCCCGTGCCCTTTTCGCGCGTGGTGACATAGGGCTCGGTCAGGCGGTCGCGGTCCTTGGCGGGCAGGCCCATGCCGTCGTCCTCGACGATGAAGACGACGGTCTCGTCCTCGACCAGCAGCCGCGCCGAGATGCCGGGGCGGTCGCCGTCGTCGGGGCGCGGGGCGATGGCGCGCCGGGCGGCCACGGCCTCTCCGGCGTTCTTGAGGATATTGGCCAGGGCCTGGCCGACCATGGGACGGTCGGCGTGCAGCACGGCCTCCGGCAGGGGTTCGATCAGCTCCACGCCGATGTCGGCGGCCGCGACCCGCTGGGCGAACACGGCCTCGCGCAGCAGTTCGGCCGGGTCGACGGCGGTGAACCTGGGGGCCGGCATGCGGGCGAAGGAGGAGAATTCGTCGACCATCCGGCCGATGTCTCCGACCTGGCGGATGATGGTCTCGGTGCAGCGGTCGAACACCTCGACGTCGTCGCCGACCTGCTGGCGGTAGCGGCGGCGCAGGCGTTCGGCGGACAGCTGGATCGGGGTCAGGGGGTTCTTGATCTCATGGGCGATGCGCCGGGCCACGTCGCGCCAGGCGGCGTTGCGCTGGGCCGTGACCAGTCGGGTGATGTCGTCGAAGGTCAGCACCATCTCGCCGCCGACGCCGCCCTCGATGCGGACGCGCAGGCGGCGGGTCTCGCCCTCGAGGCCGACGTCGATCTCTTCCTCGATATGGGCCTCGGCGCGGGCGGCCAGTTCGCTGAGTTCGGGCGAGACCTGGCCCAAGGGCCGGCCGATGATGGCCGGGTCGCGGATGGCCAGCAGTTCGACGGCGCTGTCGTTGATGACCGAGACCCGGCGCTGGCGGTCCAGGCCGATGACGCCGGCGGAGACCCCCGAGAGCACGGTCTCGATGAAGCGGCTGCGGCCCGTGGCCTCCTCGCTGGCGGCGCGCAGGGCCGCCTGCTGGGCCTCGAGGTCGCCGGTCATGCGGTTGAAGGCGGCCGACAGGGTCTTGATCTCGCCCGGCCCTTCGTTTCCGTCGACCCGGGCGGTCAGGTCGCCCGAGGCGACGCGGTCGGCGGCCTCGACCAGCCGTCCGATCGGGGCGGAGATGGCGCTGGCCGCCCCCATGCCCAGCCAGACGGCGCCGACCAGCACCAGCAGGGCCGTCTCCAGATAGCCCAGGGCGAAGGCGGCCTGGATGCGGGCGCGGCTCTGCTCGGCCTCGCGGAAGGCGACGATCGATTCCTCGCCGTTGCGCATCTGGGCGATCAGGCCGGGCCGCAGCGGGCGGACCAGATAGAGATAGGCCTCGCCATAGGCCGGCAGCATGGTCAGGGAGCGGACGGCGTCGGGGTTTTCCGTGACCTGCTGGGGCGGCGAGCCGCCTTCGGACGCGGCTTCCAGCACCGCGCGCGGCGGGGCCACATAGGGCGGGGCGCCGGGCATTTCGCCGCTGGCCAGGACCTCGCCCTCGGGCCCGAGGATGTAGATGGCGGGATAGCCGAACAGTTCGGCGATCTGTCCCAGGGCGTCGGAAAACTGGATGCGGTTGGCGAACAGGGGCTGCACCGGGCCCAGCTGTTCGGCGATGACCGCCAGGTCGCCGTCCATCTCGTGCGAGACATCGTCCAGATAGGCCTCGCCGATCAGGGCGCCGTTCTCGACCGCCGACTGGACATTGTCGCTGAACCACTGGTCGACGCCCCGGTTGACCAAGACGCCGAACACCAGGGCGACCAGCACGGCCGGGATCAGGGCGACCAGGGAGAACAGGGTCACGAACCGTAGATGCAGGCGGGCGCCGGCGTCCGTGCGTCGGCGGAAAAGGGTCAGGGCTCGACGGCCCACGGCGGCGGCGAGGCCGCCGATCAGGACCAGATTGGCCGCGAGAATGCCGAGCACGGCCTGGCTGGCGGCGGCCCGCGCCCCGTCGCCGCTGGCGCCCGGCGCCACCGCCACGAGCCAGATCGCGGCAGCGGTGACCAGGAAGGCGATGGCGTAGACGGCGAGGAAGATGTTGCGACGCCGTTCTTCCGACCAGCCGGCGAACCAGCGCGCAGTCCCGCGTCGATCAGCGGGCGGTGCGGGCTCTGCTTCGGCTGAGGGCGTATCCGTCATGCCCTCGCAGCTTCACCCAACTGTGGCGGAATATCAACACCCGGGTTGCCTGAATGCGTCAGTGGGCGCCACAGGGCCGTGAGCGCCTGCTCGACCTGTTCCGGGGCGTCGAGTCGGCAGAGGGCGGATTTGGCCGCGCGCCGCTCCAGCGGATCGGCGGGCCAGGGCGCCTGTTCGACATACCAACCCAGATGCTTGCGGAACATCTTCAGCCCCAGAGGCAGGCCGTAGAAGGCGACCGAGGCGCGCAGGTGTTCGATCACGATGGCCAGCCGCTCCTCGCGATCCGGTTCCTGCAGCACGGTTCCGTCGGCCAGGGCCCGTTCGAGGTGGGCCGCCAGCCACGGCCGGCCGTAGACCCCGCGGCCCAGCATCAGGGCGTCGGCGCCGGACTGGCGCAGGGCCTCGCGGGCGTCGTCGGCGGTCAGGATGTCGCCGTTGACGATGACGGGAATGCCGACCGCCGCCTTGACCTCGCCGACGGCCGTCCAGTCGGCGACGCCGGTGTAGAACTGCTGCCGCGTGCGCCCATGGACGGTGACGGCGCAGACGCCGATGTCCTCTGCGCGTCGTGCGATCAGGGGGGCGTTGCGATGGGCGTCGTCCCAGCCGAGGCGCATCTTGACCGTCACCGGTCGGGAGGTCGCCTCGACCGCCGCCTGCATCAGCCGGGCGGCGAGTTCGGGCGTACGCATCAGGGCCGAGCCGCAGGCCGAGCCCGTCACCTCCTTGGCCGGGCAGCCGAAATTCAGGTCGATGATGTCGGCGCCGGCCGCCTCGGCCATGCGCGCGCCCTCGGCCATGGCGACCGGGTCGCGGCCGACCAGCTGGATCACCGTCAGGGGCAGCCCCTCCCCCACCGCCGCGCGCCGGACCACGTCGGGGCGGGCGCGCGCCAGTTCGGCGGCGGCCACCATCTCGGTGGCCACATAGGCGGCGCCCAGGCGCGAGGCGAGCCGCCGGAACGGCAGGTCGGTGATGCCGGTCATGGGCGCGGTCAGCACCCGGCCGGGCACCCATACGTCGCCGATCTGGAGGCCGCTGTGCATGGGCGGGCAGATAGGCGGTTTGCGCCGCCGGGTCCAACCCGCACTCAGACCTGGCCGCACTCAGACCTGGAAGACAGCCATGGCGGCGCGGACCGCGAGGGCGACCAGAAGGCCGCTCGCGATCATGAACACGGAGAACCGGACGATGATGACATTGGACAGGGCCTGGATCAGGCTGTGCGCCACCCTCAGGGCGACATAGGCCCACGCCAGTGCGAGGGTCAGCGCGTCGCCCTGCTCCACCAGCGCCAGCGTCAGCACGGTCGCATAGAACAGCGTCGGCTGCTCCATCAGGTGATTGTAGTTGTCCGCCTTCCACCGCACCCGCGGCGGCAGACCGCCCAGCATGACGTCGCGCGGCAGGGTCGGGTCCAGTTTCGTCCGCGCCCGGATCATGGCCGGCACTCGGGTGGCGTAGAGCCAGCCCCACATGACCATCGACCAGAGCACGAGCGCGACGACCGGCTGCAGTAGGGTGTGATTCATGATGGTGCCTCCCGTCGACAGGTTGGCCTCGCGAAACTGCGTCGTCAAACACGGCGCACCGGCTCTCGCCAGGCTGGCCGGGCGTGGCTAGAAGCGGCGCATGAGTTTCTCCGCCATCATCGTCGCCGCAGGCACCGGGTCCCGGGCGGGCGAGGCCAAACAGTGGCGGGCGCTGGCCGGCCGGCCCGTGCTGCGCTGGTCGGCCGAGGCCCTGCTGGCGGCCGGCGCCGCCGAACTGGCGATCGTGGTCGCGCCCGGCGCCGAGGCGCAGGCCGCCGAGGCGCTGGCCGGGCTGGAGCGCTGGTTCGCGGTTCCGGGCGGGGCGACGCGGGCGGATTCGGTCGAGGCGGGGCTGGCGGCCCTGACCGGGGCGCCGGACGCCCGGGTGCTGATCCATGACGCGGCCCGGCCGCTTCTTGACGCCGCCACCATCGAGCGGGTGCTGGCGGCGTTGGACCGGCACGACGCCGCCCTGCCCGTCCTGCCGGTCGCCGACAGTCTGAGACACGGCGCCGAAGGACTGATGGGGGCGTCGGTCGAGCGCGACGGCCTGTGGCGGGCCCAGACGCCGCAGGGGTTCCGCCTGCAAGTGATCCGGGACGCCTATGCGGCCTGGCCGGGACCGGCCCGACCGACCGACGACGTCGAGGTCGCGCGCGCCGCCGGCGCCGCCGTCGCCCTGGTCGCCGGCGACGTTCGACTGATGAAACTGACCTATCCCGAGGATTTCGCCATGGCCGAAGCGCTCATCCCCCGCCAGATCCGGGTCGGCCAGGGCTTCGACGCCCACCGCTGGGGACCGGGGACCTCGGTGTGGCTGTGCGGGGTCGAGATCCCGCACGACCGGACGCTGATCGGCCATTCGGACGCCGACGCCGGCCTGCACGCCCTGACTGACGCCATTCTGGGGGCTATGGGCGACGGCGACATCGGCGACCATTTCCCGCCCAGCGACCCGCAGTGGAAGGGGGCGGCGTCGGACCGTTTCCTGGTCCATGCGGTCGAGCGCCTGCACGCGCGCGGCGGGCGGCTGGTCAATGTCGACGTCACCCTGATCTGCGAACAGCCGAAGGTGAAGCCGCACCGTCAGGCGATGCGCGAACGGCTGGCGGGCCTGCTGGCGCTGCCGCTGGACGCCGTCAGCGTCAAGGCGACGACCACCGAGGCCATGGGCTTCACCGGCCGGGGCGAGGGCCTGGCGGCCCAGGCCATCGCGACGATCGAGCTTACTGGCTCCTGAGGGCCTGGAGCTCAGGCGTGTCGAACATGCTGCGCCGGAGCGAACCGAACAGATTGACGTAATCGTCTGTCCACGGACGAACTGCGGTTCGGGCCGGGGCGTTCCAGCGGTCGTCGGCCCGGAAATCGTCGAGGCCCGCGGCGGTCGGCGACAGGATCAGGGCCTCGGTCGAGGCCTCGGCCATGCCCGGGGTGAGGTCGCTCTCGTAATACAGTTGGTGCAGGCTGGGCTTGCCCAGGGCCTGGGCCGCGGCCACGGCCGGCAGGGTGATGTCGAGGTTGCGGTTGGACAGATGCAGCAGCACCACCCCGTCCGGCTTCAGCAAGGCCAGATAGCCGGCGATGGCCTCCTGGGTCAGCAGGTGGGTGGGGACCGCGTCGGACGAGAAGGCGTCGATGATCAGCAGGTCGTAGGAGGCCGGCGCCTCGTGCGCCAGCGTGAGCCGGGCGTCACCCAGGACGGTGTTGATCGGACCGGAGGCGCAGTCCGAGATGTAGGTGAACCAGTCGGGGTCGCGCGACAGCCGGTCGACCATCGGATCGATCTCGAAGAAGGTCATCGTATCCTCGGTCCGCTTGTAGGCGGCCATGGCGCCGGCGCCCTGCCCCACCACGCCGATCCGGGCCGGACCGCGCCGCCCGACCAGGGTCGCCGCCTGGCCGATCGGGGTGGTGGCCGCATAGTAGAGCGTCGGGACGCAGTCGAAGCGGCCGTCGCGCGCCTGGGCCCCGTGCAGGGTGGTGCCGTGCATCAGGACGTGGACATCGCCTCCGAGGCGAGGATCGGGCGAGTTGGCGACGCGCATGACGCCGAAGAAGCTGCGCTCGGACAGGCTCCAGTCATAGCCGCGGGCGATCCACTGGGAGGACAGGGCGATCATGACCAGGATGGCGGTGAAGACCGGGGCCCGGTCGCGGATCATGAAGGCGCAGATGGCGGCGGGGATCAGCAGGACCATGGTCAGCTGGTCCATGCCGAGCGGGAAGTTGGCGTAGAACCAGGTCCGCGCGGCGTCGTCGGCGTCGAGCCAGATCGACAGCAGAACCGGCGAGGCGGCCACCAGGCCGGCGGCGACCAGACCGCCGACGTGCGTCCCCGACAGCGGCCCGCGGCCCCACGGCCGGGCGAGGCCGACGAGCACCAGCACCAGCGGATATTCCCACACCATGTTGAAGATCACCGGCGCCAGCAGGGCGGTGAAGGCGCCGCCGACAACTCCGCCGAACGACATCAGCAGATAGAATTCCGTCAGCCGGTCCGGCGGCGGCCGCCGCGCGGCCAGCAGCTGGTGGCACATCAGGGCGGCGAAGAAGAAGGCGATCAGGTGCAGGCCGAAGGCCAGCGACCAGTTGGCCGAGCGGAAGGCCACGATCAGCACGACCACGGCGCCGGTGATGCCCTGGATGATCAGGGTGAGGTTCAGCGGGATCCACGGCCGGTTCTGGAAGGCGATGACGAAGGTCAGCAGATACAGGGCCAGCGGCAGGACCCACAGGAAGGGGGCCGAGGCGACGTCGGTCGAGAGGTGGGAGGTCACCCCCAGCATCAGGCTGGACGGGGCCGCGGCCAGCAGGACGAGGATGCCCTTCTCGCGCAGGGACAGGGGCGCGCTGGCCTCGAGCCGGGCCGGTTCGGCGGTCGTGTCCAGGCGCCGGCGCCAGACCGTGAGGGCCAGGGCCACGACCATCAGGATGAAGACGACATAGCCGCCGCTCCAGCCCCAGCGCTGGCCCGACAGGGTGGCCAGGGGCTCGATCAGGATCGGATAGGACAGCAGGGCCAGGAAGCTGCCGAGGTTGGAGGCGGCGTAGAGGACATAGGGGTTCTGGCCGTCGGCATGGCCGGCGCGGACGCGGGCGTACCAGGCCTGGAGCAGGGGCGCGGTCGCCGACAGCACGGCGAACGGCGCCCCGACCGACAGGGTCAGGGTGGCCAGCAGCCACAGGATGGGCGCCGCTGGATCCGGGTCGCCCAGGCCGCCGTGGATCCCCAGCGGCAGGAACAGGGCGGCGACCAGCAGCAGGCCGAGGTGGATGGCCACCTGGGTCTTGATCGAGGCGACCTTCTGCAACAGGTGGGCATAGCCGTAGCCGGCCAGGAGCGCGGTCTGGAAGAAGACCATGGCGGTGTTCCACACCGCCGGCGAGCCGCCCAGCATCGGCAGGACCAGCTTGGTCACCATGGGCTGGACCACGAAGACCAGGCCGGCGGAGGTGAAGATCGCCACGGCGAAGAGGAGCGGCGTCAGCCGGTCGGCCGGGATCGGGTCAAGGTCCGCCCGCGGAGCCGGGTTGCCGGTGGTGTCGCTCATGCCCGCCCCGTATGCTGGCGCCGGTCCGGCGCATTGCGCCACCCTAGACCGACTCGCGCCGCCTTCGGAAAGCCCCCCGTTTGATGTTCCCCGACGATATCCAGACCCTGGCCCGGCAGGTGATCGACCGGGCGGCGGCCCGGGGGCTGATGCTCGCCACGGCCGAGAGCTGCACCGGCGGGCTGGTCGCGGGGGCGTTGACCGCGATCGCCGGATCCTCCGCCGTCGTGGAGTGCGGCTATGTGACCTACAGCAATGCGGCCAAGACGGCTCTGGTGGGCGTGCCCGCCGCCCTGATCGAGCGCCACGGCGCGGTGTCGGAGCCGGTGGCCCGCGCCATGGCCGAGGGCGCCGCCGCGCGGTCGGGCGTCGACGTCTCGGTGTCGATCACCGGGATCGCCGGGCCCGGCGGGGGCTCAGCGGACAAGCCGGTGGGGCTGGTGCATTTCGGCGCGACGGGCCCGGCGGGGCTGATTCACGCCGAGCACCGGTTCGGCGACCTGGGGCGAGAGGGCGTGCGGCTGGCCAGCGTCCGCGTCGCCATGGGCCTGCTGCTGGACCGGATCGGCGGATGATCGTCGACGCCCGCGGCCACCGCTGCCCGACCCCGAGCCTGAAGCTGCAGAAGGCGATCCGCGAGGCCGCCCCCGGCGCGCGGCTGACGCTGCTGGCGACCGATCCGATGGCGCGGATCGATGTGCCGCATCTGATGGCGGGACTGGGCGGCGCCGTCGCCTCCATCGAGGAGGTCGACGGCGTCCTGACTATCGTGGTCGAGACGCCCGGCGCTCGGACAGATTGACCACGGACTCCGGCAGGGGCTCGTCGGGTTCGATTTCGGGCGCGCCCATGGCGCGGACGGCGATCTCCATCTCGGTGGCGAAGGCGCCGCCGTAGAAGATGGCGTTGACGTTCCACGACAGCCAGATCAGCAGCACCACCACGGCGCCGACGGATCCGTAGGTGGCGCCCAGGGGGGCGATCTGCTCGACATAGATGGCGCACAGCCAGGACGAGATGGTCGACATCACCGTGGCGATCAGGCCGCCGGCGATCGACGGCGCCCAGGCCACCGGCGTGCGGTGCGACATGGCGTAGCGGTAGAGCATGGTCAGGCCGATCGCGAGTCCCAGCGCCGGCCACAGGCCCTCCAGCGGCAGGCCGCCGCCCGCGGCCGCGTTTCCGGCGGGACCAGCGTGCTCGAGCAGGCGGGAGGTCACCACGGCGCCGGAGACGACGGTGAACAGCAGGAAGGCGGCCAGGGCGACGAAAAAGGCCAGGAGATTGAATTTGAAGAAGCCGTGCGGCTCGGTCTCATCATGGATCAGGTTGAGCCCGGCCAGCAGGGCCTTGAACCCCCGGTGGGCGGCATAGCCGCCGATGATGACAGCGAAGGCGCTCTGGGCCGAGACGGTGCGGGCCGAGGCGTTGGCGAGGCGTTCGATCTCGGCCTGGAAGATGGCCCGCGCGGCGGCCGGCATGACGTCGGCCAGGGCCGCCGCCTGTTCGCTGACCTGGCTGATGGAGAGGACGGCCTTGTAGAAGCCGATCAGGATGGCGATGGCGGGAAAGACGGCCAGCAGGGCGAAGAAGGACACGCCGCCGGTGTAGAGCATGACGTCGCGGCCCCAGCTGCGGGTGAAGGCCTTGACCGACAGTCGGCCCCACAGCCCGGGCGTCGCCCAGCGCGCCGCCGCCTGAATATCCGATTTCGCCTGCAACCCGGTACCCGCTCCTGCCCCGGCCCAGTACTACCCCAATTCGGGCGGCGGGAAACCCGCCGTCGAAAGCCGCCCTGGCCGGTTGCCTCGAGCCGTGCGGCCTCGCTATGGTCCGCCGCCATGAGGCCGCGTCCGGGGCTGGAGGCGGCTGGAGATTTCAAACTTGGGTTCCGATCCGCGCATACTGGTCGTCGCCCCTGACGACGGCCTGATCGGCCCGCTGTGTCAGGGCCTGGACGCGCTCGGCTGGCGCACCGTCACCGCCCGCTCCCTCGCCGGCGCCATCCAGGTGATGATCGACTGGCCGCTGGAGACCGTCATCCTGGACGCCCGCCTGCCGGACGCGGCCGAGGGGATAGCGGCCCTGCGCCAGACGGTGAGTCCGCGCCGCCTGCCCGTGCTGGCGATCGGGCCTGAAGCCGCGAGCTGGCCGGCGGGACTGGCCGACATCACCATGTCGCGTCCGCCCCATGCGGCCCAGGCCGCCCTGCGGCTGGAAAGCCTGGTCCGCTCGGCCATCGCCGAGGAGGAGGTGTCGCAGCGCGAGACCACCTTCGCGGCGCGTGGCCAGCCCCTGCCCGTGGTCGAAGCCGATGCGTCGCCGCTGCGGGTGCTCGCCGCCGGCAAGCCCGACCGGCATTTCCTGGCCCTGTCCAACGCCCTGACCGCGCGCGGCTGCGAGGTGGTCGCGGCTCCGACGCCCTACACCGCCTTCGACTATCTGCACGAGCGGGCGTTCGACGCCGCCGTGCTGTGGGGCGCCGAGGACCATGCCCCGGCCCTGTCGATCGCCTCGGGCATGAAGCGGAACACCCGGCTGTATCACATCCCGGCGGTGCTCTATCTGCGCGGCGCGGGCGAGATCAACCTGGCCGAACTGTACAATCGCGGCTTCGCCGACGTGGCCGCCGCCGACACGCCCGAGGACGAGACCGCGGACCGGATCACCGACCTGGCGCGGGCCCACCGCCGCCATGTCGCCATCCGCAAGGCGCTGGAGAGCGCGCGCGGCTCGGGCCTGACCGATCCGGCGACCGGCCTGTTCACGCCCGAACTGTTCGCCAGCCACCTGGCCCGCGTCGCCGAGGGCGCCCGGCTGCGTCGCCGGCCCCTGTCGGTGGCCGTGCTGCGGGTATCCGAGACCGAGGCGGTGATCGAGGCTCGCAAGGGCGGCTGGCTGGACCGCGCCCTGCCCCAGATCGGGGCCATGGTCTCGCGCCTGATTCGCACCGAGGACACCGCCGCCCGGCTGTCGGCCGACGTCTTCGCCCTCGCCCTGCCCGCCACCCGCGGCCCCGCCGGGCGGATCGCGGCCGACCGGATCGCCGCGGTGATCGGCTGCACCGCCTTCGACGCCGGACCGGACCGATCGCCCTTCGTGGTCGATTTCGAGGTCGGGGTGGCCGAGACGGGCCCGGGGGAATCCCCCGCGGCGGTGCTGGAGCGGGCGTCCCGGGCGGTCGGCGCCCTGCCCTGACAGGCATTTGACAATTTTATTTGTCTAATACAGTCTCGCCCCATGACGGCGCGACCCTCAGCTCTGCTCGACGATCTGGACGCCGCCCGCGTGGCGCTGGCGCCCGTCCGGCGTCGCATTCTGGCGGCCCTGACAGAGCCCGCCTCGGCCGCCGGTCTGGCGGAGCAGCTGGGGCTGCCGCGGCAAAACATCGGCTACCACCTGAACGCGCTGGAGGGCGCCGGACTGGTGCGGCTGGTCGGCGAACGGCGGCGACGCGGTTTCACCGAACGGCTGTTCGTCGCGGCGCGCAATCCGGTGTTCGACCCCGCCCTGCTGCAGACGCCGCCCGACCCGGCCGCGGTCGAGGCCCAGGATCGCCACGCCGCTGACCATCTGATCGCCACGGCCTCGACCCTGGTGCGAGACGTGGCGCGGATGCGGCAGGCCGCGGACGCCGAAGGCTCCCGCCTGCTGACGCTGACGGTGGAGGCCGAGGTCGCCTTCGCCACGCCCGCCGACTTCGACGCCTTCACCGAGGCGGTGAGCGTCGCCGTGGCCGATCTCGCCCGCGCCTATGCCGCCCCAGGCGGCCGCCGCTACCGGCTGACCGCCGTCGCCCACCCCGCCGCGCCCGACCGGCCGGCCCCGCTGAAGAACTGAGGAGACTGACATGAGCGATCCGACTTCCACCGACGCCCCGACCGTCGACCGCGTTCTCGTCGAGGTCACCGTCCCCGCCCCGGCCGCGACGGTGTGGGCGGCCCTGCGCGATCCGGCGAAGATCAAACAGTGGTTCGGCTGGGACGCTGACACCCTGAAGGACGAGATCGACTTCATCTTTGTCACCCATGCGACGGCGGACGACGCCCGCATGGTGGTGGATTTCGTCGGCGTGCCCGACCGCTACGAGGTCGAGGGCCGGGGAGAGTCCAGCATCGTCCGGGTGATCCGATCGGCCCCGGCCGGCGACGACTGGGAGGGCGTCTTCGACGGCATGGTCGAGGGGTGGATCTCCTTCACCTGGCAGTTGGCCTTCGCCCTGGCGCGCCATGCCGGCCAGTCCCGCCGCACCCTGTTCTTCTCGGGCGAGCCCCGCGAGGACCGGCTGGCGCGATCGCTGCTGGGGCTGGACGTCGCGCCGGCGCAGGGCGAGCCCTGGTCGATGCCGCTGGGGCCGGAGGCGCAAGCCTCGGGCGAGGTCTGGTTCCTGTCGCGCCACCAGACCGGCGTCACCGTCGACGCCTGGGGCGACGGCCTGCTGGTCGTGCTGGATCAGCCGCCGGCAGACTCCACGCCGCGCGGCATGACCATGCTGACCCTGACCACCTATGGCCTGCCCGAGGCGGGCTTCGCCGATCTGGAAGCGCGGTGGAAAGCCTGGTGGGATGGGCGGTTCACGACGAAGACGCCGAGCGGCGACTGAACCAAGATCGCTCGTGAATTCCCGATCGCGCCGAAGACCGGGCTTCACGGCCGGTCGGGCTCGCCTGCGAGACGTAAACCGCCGCCACGGCTCGTTGAGACGCCCCGCGCGTGTCCGCTGATTGCGCCAAGTGTCCAACTCAAAATGGGCTTATTCTACTTTCTCGATTACTGTTTTCAGTTCTCTGGTTAACGACTTGTGACGCTCCGTCACAGTTAACATACCCTGAACGTCTGTTATGTTTAGCGTTGAGGGAACATAAACTGTGTAAGCCCATTATGTCCCTTGTCGGCACTTTGAGTCTTCTCGTAGATCGCGAGGGCCCTTTCTCAGGCCTCTTCCGGCGCACTCAGCAACCCATTCCTACGTGCGAGCTCCCTGCTGCGGTTGGGCCCCCACGCCTTGAGTCCGCGGCGGCCTTGGAGGCCCCCTTTGCTACGTACAAGTCTTGTCCTGGTCGCCCTGATGGCGACGGGCCAGAGCGCATGGGCGCAACAGCCCCCGATCGCCGGCCAGCTGCAGCAGATCCCGCCGCCCGCCGCCCCTGCGCGGGCCGCGCCGGACATACGCATCGAACGGCCGGACGCCGCGCCGGAAGCGATCGCCGAGGGCGCGCGCATCCGGGTCGAGTCCCTGCGCGTCACCGGCGCCACCCTGTTCAGCGAGGCCGAACTGACGGCGATCGCCGGCGTGACGCCGGGCAGCGACCTGACCCTGCCCGAGCTTCGCAACGCCGCCGCGCGGATCACGCGGTTCTACAACAGCCGCGGCTATGTTCTGGCTCAGGCCTATCTGCCGGCCCAGGACATCGTCGGCGGGTCCGTGACCATCGCGGTCGTCGAAGGCCGCTACGGCGCGATCGACCTGCGCAACGAGTCCGGCCTGTCCGACAGCGCGGCCAACCGCGCCCTGAACGGCCTTGCGCCGGGCCAGCCGGTCGCGATCGCACCGCTGGAACGTCGCCTGCTGCTGCTGTCCGACACGCCGGGCGTGATCGTGCAGTCGACCCTGTCGCCGGGCGCGGACGTAGGGACGTCGGACCTGACCGTCGACCTGTCGCGCGGGCCCCGGGTTTCCGGCAGCCTTGAAGCCGACAACGCCGGCAACCGCTACACCGGCGCCTACCGGGCCGGCGGGTCGATCAACTTCAACAACCTCACCGGCCTGGGCGACATGATCAGCCTGCGGCTGCTCGCCTCGACCGAGGGCCTGGCCTACGGCCGCGCGGCCTGGCAGGCGCCGATCGGCGACGCCACGGCGGGCGTGGCCTGGACCCATATGCAGTACGACCTCGGCCGCGAATTCTCGGTCCTGGACGCCGGCGGCGAGGCCGACATCGCCAGCGTCTTCGTCAGCTATCCGCTGATCCGGTCGCGCACCACGAACCTGTATGCGCACGGCAGCCTGGACGCCAAATTCCTCAGCGACGAGATCGGCCTGGTCTCGCAGGTCTCGGACAAGGAGATCCGGTCGGCGACCGTGGGCCTGCGCGGCGACACCCGCGACGGGTTCGGGGGCGGCGGCTGGAACGCCGGCTCGATCTCCTACACAGCGGGCGACCTCGACATCGAAAACCCGTTCGAGCGCGCCGCCGACGCCCTCGCCGCCCGCACCCAGGGCGATTTCGGCAAGCTTCAGTTCGCCGTCTCGCGGCTGCAGGCGATCAGCGGCCCGTTGTCGCTGTTCGGCTCGCTGCGCGGTCAGGTCGCCACCGGCAATCTGGACAGTTCGGAGAAGATTGAGCTGGGCGGCGCCTATGCGGTGCGCGCCTATCCGGAAGGCGAAGCCTATGGCGACGAGGGCTATGTCGCCACCGTCGAGGCCCGGCTGTCGCTGGACGCCTGGACCGGGTCCCTGCCCGGCCGTTTCCAGCTGATCGGCTTCGTCGACGCCGGCGAGGTCGATTTCGCCCACGACCCCTGGTTCACGGGGCCCAACCACGCCAGGCGCAGCGGTTTCGGCGCCGGCGTCGTCTGG
Source organism: Brevundimonas sp. (assembly GCA_046292645.1). Lineage (GTDB taxonomy): Bacteria > Pseudomonadota > Alphaproteobacteria > Caulobacterales > Caulobacteraceae > Brevundimonas. The sequence goes on along the minus strand of JBKBQO010000003.1, from coordinate 149,595 downwards.
TCCGCGCCCCGCGACGTGCTGGTCCGCGCGACCTATGCGCGCCGTCTCGACGATCAACCGGTGACGTCTGGCCCCGACGCGAGCGGTCGCGCCTGGTTCCAGGTGGTCAAACTCTTCTGATGGCCCGCCTCCCCCTCTCCTTCCCCCTCCACGCGCTATTCAACAAGGACGTTCCGATGAACAGACTCCATTCCGTCATCGCTGACGAGGCGAAGACGGGCGGCGCTGTGCGCGCTCGCCGGAACGCCCTGTCGGCCTCCACCGCCCTGTCCAGCCTGGTCGCGGCCGGCCTGGCCGTCTTCCTCGGCTTCGGCGGGGCCGTCCAGGCCCAGACCCTGCCGACCGGCGGATCGGTCAGCGCCGGCGGCGCGACCGTCGTCACCGGCCCCGGCACGATGACGATCAACCAGACGACCCAGAACGTCGCCATCAACTGGCAGAGCTTCTCGATCGGCGAGGGCGGCAGCGTGGTCTTCGTGCAGCCGAACGGCCAGTCGGTCGCTCTGAACCGGGTGCTGGGCTCCGACGCCTCGTCCATCTTCGGCAGCCTGACCTCCAACGGCCAGGTGTTCCTGATCAATCCCAACGGCGTCCTGTTCGCCCAAGGGTCCCAGGTCAGTGTCGGCGGCCTGGTGGCCTCGACCCTGGAGATGAGCGACGCCGACTTCATGGCGGGCGACTACCGCTTCACCGGCTCGGGCTCCGGCTCGGTGCTGAACCAGGGCGCCATCACCGCGGACGGCGGCTATGTGGCCCTGCTGGGCGGCGAGGTCAGCAATGAGGGCGTAATCCAGGCCAATCTGGGGACCATCGTCCTGGCGGCCGGCGAGGCCATCACCCTGGACGTCGCCGGCGACGGCCTGCTGAACGTGGTGGTCGATCGCGGCGCGGCCGGCGCCCTGATCCAGAACGGCGGCATGCTGCAGGCTGACGGCGGCACGGTGGTGATGACGGCCCAGGGGGCCGGAGAGCTGCTGCGCACCGCGGTCAACAACACCGGCGTGATCCAGGCCCGCACCATCGGCGAGCGCGCCGGGGTGATCCGCCTGCTGGGCGACACGACCGGCGGCGTGGTGACCATCGACGGCGTGCTCGACGCCAGCGCTTCGGGCCTCGACGACGGCGGCCTGATCGAGACCGCCGCCAGCACGGTGAATGTGGTCGCCGGCTCCAGCATCACCACGGGCGCGCCCGGCGGCGACGCCGGAACCTGGCTGATCGGCTCGGATGACTTCACCGTCGGCTCCGACGGCAATATCGCGGGCTCGACCCTGTCCGCCCAGCTGGTGACGACCAATGTCGTGATCAGCACCCTGACCGCCGCGGGCGCCGAAGCGTCCGGCGACGGCGACATCCACATCAATGACGCCATCGCCTGGACCGCGTCCTCGACCCCCACGACCCTGACGCTGAACGCCCGCCGGGACATCAATTTCAACGCCGCCGTCACCGCGACCAACGGCAACCTCGTGGCCTGTTGCGGACGGGACGTGAATGTCGACGGCGCGCTCACCACGACCAACGGCAGCATCCTGCTGGAGGGCGGCCGCAATGTGAACGTCTTTCACGCGATCACCACGACCGACGGCAACATCGCCCTGTGCGCCGGCCACGACGTCTTTATCGACGCGGCCATCAGCCTGACCCGCGGCGCCTCGATCGAGGCCCAGAGCCTCGGTCTGCCGGTGGGCCTGACCCTGATCGCCGGGGCCGACGGCACCGGACCGGGCGTGGGCGGCGGCACGCTGATCTTCAGCCCGCTGGCGCCCCGCGTCACCGTCACCCGGACGGCGGCGACCATCAACTACAATCCCGTCTCCTATTCCGCGCCCACCGACTATTCGACCCGGTTCACCCTGACCGAAGGCGCGGCCCTGACCCAGCGCATGCTGCTGTTCCCCGATGGCGACCGGGTCTTCGACGGGACGACCGCCACGACCCTGACCGGCTTCCGGACCACGGCGACCTCGGGCCTTCCGGACGGCGTCACCCTGGTGGCGGGGCCCGGCGCCACCGCGACCTTCGACTCCGCCGGCGCGGGCGACGACATCGGCATCAGCTACACCGGCTACACCCTGGGCGGCCCCAACGCCGACCGCTACGCCCTGGCCAGCGCCTGCTGCGTCGCGGGCTTCCGGACCCAGGGGACGATCACGGCGGTGACGACGCCGCCGGTTACGCCGCCTGTCACGCCGCCTGTCACGCCCCCGGTGACTCCGCCGGTGACGCCGCCTGTCACCCCGCCCGTGACTCCGCCTGTAACACCTCCGGTGACGCCGCCGGTGACGCCGCCCGTCACCCCCCCGGTGACCCCGCCCGTCACGCCTCCCGTGACGCCGCCGGTCACGCCTCCGGTGACCCCGCCCGTCACGCCTCCCGTGACGCCGCCGGTCACCCCGCCGGTCACGCCTCCGGTGACCCCGCCCGTCACCCCGCCGGTGACGCCGACCATTGAGGGACCGAACTATCCGACCGTAAGTCCGCCCGTCCCCGGCTCGCCGCCTGGCATCTCGCTTGTCGTGGTCGGCGAGGGCGTGCGGATGCCCACGCCGCTTTCGCCCGCCCCGACCCCGGCGCCGGAACGGATCGAGCTTCAACCGACCCCCGCACCCGTGATCGTCGAGGCGCCCGTGGCGCCGCAGGTTCCGGTCTATGCGCCCAAACAGGCGCGGAACTAGCCGTGACGACGACGCGCTCCAGCCCGTCGCCCGGCCGCGCGTCCCTGACGGGGCGTGCGGCGGGACGGCGGCTCCGCTGGGGCGCGGGCGCGGCGCTGGCGCTCGGCCTGTTCCTGGCCGGCCCCGGCCAGGCGGAGGCGATCGCCGCCAGCGGGATCGCCATGCCGTCGGCGATCGCCGCGGACGTCTCGTCGGTCGCGGACTCCTTTTCCGCCTGGGCGGTCGAAAGCGGCGACAGCCAGGGCCTGCCGTTCCTGGTTATCGACAAGATCCACGCACGGGTGCTGGCCTACGACCGCGACGGCGAGTTGCTCGGGTCCGCCCCGGCCCTGCTGGGTCTGGCCCGGGGCGACGTCTCTCCCCCCGGCGTGGGCGACCTGCCGCTGTCGGCCATCCGGCCGGACCAGCGCATCACCCCGGCCGGGCGGTTCCTCGCCTCCATGGGCGAGAGCCTGGCGGGCAAGGCGGTGCTGTGGATCGACTATGACACCGCCCTGGCCCTGCACGCCGTCGTCACCACGACGGCGGCCGAGCGGCGGCTGCAGCGGCTGGACACCGAGACCGCCGCGGACAACCGCATCTCCTACGGCTGCATAAACGTGCCCACGGGCTTCTATGACGAGATCGTGCGGCCGGCGTTCGAGGGTGCGGTCGGGGTGGTCTACATCCTGCCCGAGGTGCGGCCGCTCAACGAGGTGTTCGCCGCCTGGCCCGCCTGACGGCGATCCGTCAGGCGTTCGACCCGACGTGCGCCGCGGCGCTGGCGACCTCGCGCTCGGCCTGGGTGAAGCCGTAGTCCGGCACGACCGAGCCGGTCTGATCCGAGACCGTCGACCAGGCGGCGCGCAGCCGCTCGCCCGCATCCGGGCCGTCGCCGATCCAGACGCCCGGCGTCAGGGTGACATAGGCGCGGGCGAAATGGCCCGCCCCGGCGCAGACGATGGCGCGGGTCGGCGCATCCTCGACGACGAGGGGGAACAGGGCCGGGCTGACCAGAGCGGGGTCCAGCTGGCTGAGGGCGGTCTCGGACAGCACGCCGGCGGTCATGCCGGTCGCGGCGGTCGGGGCCAGGCAGTTGACGCGGATGTCGTATTTCTCGCCCTCGATGGCGAGCGTCTGCATCAGGCCGACCAAGGCCATCTTCGCCGCGCCGTAGTTGGCCTGGCCGAAATTGCCGTAGAGGCCGGACGAGGACGTGGTCATCACGATCCGGCCGTAGCCCTGCGAGCGCATGGTCTCCCACACCGCCTTCGAACAGATGGCGGCGCCCATCAGATGGACGTCGACGATCAGGCGGAAGTCGGCCAGGTCCATCTTGGCGAAGCTCTTGTCGCGCAGGATGCCGGCGTTGTTGATCAGGATGTCGATCCGGCCCCAGGCGGCGAGGGTCCGCTCCACCATCGCCTGGACGGCGGCCTCGTCGGTTACCGATCCGGCGATGGCCAGGGCCTCGCCGCCGGCCGCGGTGATCTCGGCGGCGACGGCCTCCGCGGCCGCAGCGCCGAGGTCGTTCACGACCACGCGGGCGCCCTTGGACGTCAGATAGAGGGCGTGCTGGCGGCCCAGGCCGCCGCCTGCGCCGGTCACGATTGCGGTCCGCCCTGCGAGCGTCATGCCTTGTCTCCAGTCTGTGGGGATTGAAGGACGGCGCCCTAGCGGGCGACGCCCCCGTCGGGTTTGCAGATGCTCAGGAAGCCGGCGGCCATGAAGGTGGCCATCCGGTCCTTCACCGCTTCGAAATCGTCGGAATCGCAAAGGCCGCCGGACAGGCGATTGATCCGGCCGGTCCGCGCCAGCGTCAGCATCAGGGCGCCGGTGACGAAATGGTAGCCCCAGAAGATGTCCTCGTCCGGACAGTCCGGCAGGGCCTTCTTCAGCATTTCGATCAGCCTCAGGACCACCGGGTCGAAATGGAGATCCATCAGTTCGGCGCCGTAGGTGGTGTTCGAGACCTGGGCGCCGAGGGCGCCGTAGTTCTTCCAGTTCTCGCCGCCCTGGCCGTACAGGTCGAGGTCGGTGTCGAGGAAGGCGCGCAGGGCGCCCTCGACCGTCGGGCGGCCCTCGCTGGCCGCGTCATATTCGTCCAGCGCCTTCATACGCAGGCTGCTGGTCACCTCGGCCCGGCGCGCGATCACGGCGTCGAACAGCTTCTTCTTGTCGGTGAAATAGTAGTTCAGCAGGGTGTGATGAACGCCGACGCTCTGGGCGACGTCCTTCAGGGTCACGCCGTACAGGCCGTGGACGGAGAACAGATACTCGGCGGCGTCGAGGATCTGCTCCATCTTGTCGGCGCGCTGCTCGACCTTGGTGCGGCTGCGGCGCGGCTTGGCGCCCTCGGCCGGTTCCGCCCGTGTCCTCGAGGACGGAACCTCGGCCTTCTGTCTAGCAACCACCATAGTCCACTCTCAAACGCATCTTGTCGATCTTGCCGGTCGAGGCCAGGGGCATCTGCGGCAGACGAATGACCTCGTCGGGAATCCACCACGGAGCCACCCGACCGCGCAATGGCGCCAGGATGTCCTCGTCGCTGGCGTCCTGCGTGTCCATGGTCTGTATCACCAGAATCGGCCGCTCTCCCCATTTCGGATCGGGTCGCCCGATCACGGCGGCGAGCGAGACCAAAGGATGCTCGTTGATCACCGATTCGATCTCGGCCGGATTGATCCATTCGCCGCCGGACTTGATCAGGTCCTTGGCCCGGCCGGTGATGAACAGGTCGCCGGAGGCGTCGATCCGCGCCAGGTCGCCGGTCGGGAACCAGCCCTGGGCGTCGGTGGCGCTGGTTGTCTCGCCGAAATAGCGTTCGATCACCGCCGGGCCGCGCACCTGCAGGTGGCCCTCGACGCCGCGCTGCTGCGGCAGGGGGCGCCCGTCCGCATCGACCAGCAGCAGGTCGACGCCGAAGGCGGGACGGCCCGACACCTGGGCCGTGCGGTCCGGATCGTTCGGCGCGGCGCAGGTCCCCAGGGGCGAGAGCTCGGTCATGCCCCAGCTGGTCTGCAGGGTCACGCCCAGCCGCTTTTCGATCCGCTCCATCAGGGCCGGGGCCATGGGCGCGCCGCCGACGATGACCCGCTTCAGCGAAGGGGTTTCGCCGCCATGCGCCTCGAGATGTTCGACGACGCCCAGCCAGACGGTGCCGATGCCCACGGCGATGGTGACGGCCTCGGCGTTGATCAGGGCGGCGAGGCCGGCGCCGTCGAGGTTCCGTCCCGGCAGGACCAGCCGCGCCCCGGCCGCCGGGGCCGCGAACGGCAGGCCCCAGGCGTTGGCGTGGAACATCGGCACCGCGGCGAGGATGGTGTCCGCGGCGGTGATGGCCATGACGTCCGCCTGCAGCAGGCGCAGCGTGTGCAGGAAGCTGGACCGATGGGTGTAGGTCACGCCCTTGGGCGCGCCGGTCGTGCCCGAGGTGAAGCACAGGCCGCAGGGGGCGGTCTCGTCGACCTGGCCCCAGACCCCGGGCGTCTCTGAGGCGGCGATCAGCGGCTCCAGGGCGTCGCCCGCCGCGCCGTTCGCCCCGGGCGCGCCGTCGATGGTCAGCACCCGCTCCAGCGACGGCGTGCGCGCCGCCACCCGTCGGGCCAGGGGCAGCAGGTCGGCGCTGGCGATCAGGATCCGCGCCCCGGACTGGGCGACCATGGCCGCCAGCTGGCCTTCGGTCAGGCGGGGATTGAGCGTGTGGCAGACGGCTCCCATGCCCATGACGGCGTACCAGACCTCGACATGGGCCTGGGTGTTCCAGGCCAGGGTCGCGACCCGGTCGCCGGTCCGCACCCCCAGCTCGCCCAGAACGCCGGAGACCCGGAGGCCGCGACGGCGCAGCCGGGCGTAGCCGATCCGCTCGGTGCGGCCGCCCTCCCCCGCCGTCACCACCTCGGTGTCGGGACGCCATTTCGCGGCATGATCCAGGAATTTCTCCAGGGTCAGGGCGAAAGCCTGCATGTCTCCATCGATCATTGGCAAGCCGGCGCCGCCGGAGGCAGGGGGGCCGCGACCACGCCGACGGCCCAGTTCCAGGGCGTTCCGCCCGCGACGCGGCGACGGCACACCTCGGTTTCGCGCAGTTCGTACATGCCCGGCATGATCCGTTCGCGAACGACCGGCGCCGCTTCGAAGGCCATATAGGCGCGCGCCCGCCCATAGGCCGGCCAGTCGGGCTGGCCCGGCGCGACCGGACGCCCGTCGCGGGCGAAGCCGCCCCACCAGGCCATCATGGCGTCTGACAGGCCGTGCTCGACCGGGCTGTCCGGAATGGCGGGCCAGCGCGGCGGAAGACGGTCGAAGGTCCCGAAGACATAGGGAATCTCGGACGCGTGAAAGGCGTGGAGATCGGCCTCGTCCGCGGCGGGATAGCCGTGGTCGAAGAAATACAGGAAGGCCGGCTGGCCCAGGGCGGTCTGGCGCCGGGCCAGACGTTCGGCGGTCCAGCTGTAGAGGGCGTCCCGCGGCGCGGCGAGGGTGCTCTCCTCGATGTCGCTGGACGGATAGAGGGTCAGGAAGGCCTCGGCCAGGTCGCCATAGCGGGTCCGGACCGCCGCCTCATAGGCGGCCGCGTCGGCCGGCGCGGGCGGTTGGAGGAAGCGCAGCGACCGGATCTCGCCGTCGTTGAAGCCGGCCAGCAGGGGCACGGGCGCCTGTTGTCCCCGGTCGAAGATCTCGACCAGCTGTTCGGGCAGGATTTCGCCGTCGATCACGCCCCACGGGCTGTAGCCCTTCTGCAGCGAACTGGTGGTCAGGGTCTGGGCGTCCATGGCCCGCATCTCGGCCAGGTTCGACAACCCCAGCTGGACCTGGAGCCAGACGCCGACCCCCTCCGCCGGCGGATCGCCGTAGCGGCTGGAGCGCAGTTCCGGGGTCGAGATCATATAGGCGCTCTGGGCGATGGCCCGGTCGAACAGACCGTGCGCCCGCGGCGAGGCCATCAGATACAGGACGCTGAGCGCGCCCGCGGACTCGCCGGCGATGGTGACATTGTCAGGATCGCCCCCGAAGGCGGCGATGTTCGCCTCGATCCACTTCAGGGCGGCGATCTGGTCCAGCAGGCCGTAGTTGCCGGAGATGTTCTGGCGCGACTCGGCGCTGAGTTCCGGGTGGGCCATGTAGCCGAGCACGCCGAGGCGGTAGTTGATCGACACCACCACCATCCCCTGGGAAGCGGCCATGCGCGCGCCGTCGTACATGGCCTCGCTGCTGGCGCCGGAGGTCAGGGAGCCGCCGTGGATCCAGACGAAGACCGGCGCATCGCTGGCCGCGTGGGGCGCCCAGATGTTCAGCGACAGGCAGTCCTCGCTCATCGCCGGCGGTTCGGCCGCGGCGTAGATGCTGGTTCCGCGCGCGGTTGGCTGGTGGCAGGCCGGGCCGAAGCGGGTCGCGTCGCGCGTCTCGCGCCAGCGCGGCAGCTCGGCCGGCGGCCGCCACCTGAGCCGGCCGACGGGCGGCCGGGCGTAGGGCACGCCGCGGAAGACGTTGACCGTCCCCGCCGCCTCGCCCCGCAGCGACCCCGCCGGGGCGTCGACCACCGGCTGGGCCGGGGCGGGCGTCGGCGACAGGGCGCAGCCGACCGCCGCCAGGGCGGCCAGAAGGATGACCGGGAACCGTCTCATGCCTGCGCCTCCCTGGCGGCCTGCCGTCGGATCGTCCCCGCCAGGCCCACGAACATGGCGATGGCCAGGCCGTAGAAGGGGATCAGGGTGTACATGGCCATCTGCAGCGAATGGTCGGGATAGCTGGCCCGGAAGAAGTCGCTCGCCGCCCCCAGATAGGTCGGGCCGAGGCCCAGGCCGATCAGGTTCATAATCAGCAGCAGCAGGGCGCCCGACAGCACGCGCTGGTCGGGGCGGACCTCCTCCTGGACCATGGTGATGGCCGGCGAGAGGTAGAAATAGTTCAGCCCCATCGGCAGGATCAGGAAGATCAGGCCGAGCTGCCAGGTCGGCGCCCAGACGAAGGCGGCGAAGAAGGGCGCGGCCAGGGCAAGGCCGATGGCCGGCAGCCAGGCATAGGCCGTCTTCGAGCGACGGCTGAGCCGGTCGATCAGCCAGCCCGAGGTGAACATCCCCGCGCTGACGCCGATGCCGACGACCAGGGCGTACCAGAGCGCCACCTCCTGCAGCGTCATCCCCTTTTCGCGCATCAGGAACAGGGTGGCGAAATTGAGCAGGGCGTAGGTGATGAACTGGGTCGCGCCGCAGGCCAGGGCCATGCCGCGCAGCACGGGATTGCCGAAATACATCTTGCAGGTCGACAGGAAGCCCGCCCGCGGGATGGGCGCCGCGTCGGCCGGCGGATGGGTCTCCAGCCCCTGGTCGAGTCCGCCCTTTCTGGGCTCCTTGACGAAGAACCAGACGAAAAGGGCGGTGACGACCCCGACGATGCCGACCCAGAGGAAGGCGTCGCGCCAGGAATAGGCCGCGGCGATCGAGGCGCCGAAGGCCACGCCGAGGGCCGAGCCGATCGGCGGGCCGAGGTTGAACAGGCTGAGCGCCCTGCCCCGCATGCCCGACGGGAAATAGTCGGAGATGATGGCGTAGGACGGCGGCACGCCGCCGGCCTCGCCGACCCCGACCGCCATGCGCGATACGGCCAGCTGGCCGAAGCTGGTGGACAGGCCGCAGGCCGCCGTCGCCGCGCTCCACAGGGCGCAGGAGAAGGACAGCACCCGGACCCGGTTGGTCCGGTCCGCGAGCCAGCCGACCGGGATCGCCAGGACGCAGTAGAACAGCGCGAAATAGAAGCCGCCGAGCAGGCCCAGCTGCCCGTCGGACACGCCCAGCTCGTCCTGGATCGGCTTGGCCAGGATCGACAGCAGCTGCCGGTCCAGGAAGTTCAGGACATAGACGAAGCAGAGCACGGCCAGGACGAACCAGGCCCCGGCCCCCGGGCGCGCGACTGGCGCGCCCGGAAGAGCGGTTGCAGAAGGACCCGCCACCTCAGTACTCATAGCCGACGCGCACGCCGATCGTCCGGGGCCGCAGACGGCCGTAACGGCTGTCCAGGAAATTCTCCGGGTGGATGTAGTTGACGGAGTGATCGTCGAAGAGGTTTTCGACATAGGCCGCGACGGTGAAATGCTCGAAGGCGAAGGCCACATTGGCGTTCACAAAGGTGTAGTCGTCGGTGTTGTCAAAGGTGGTCAGCGGGACCAGCGGCTGGCCCGGCGTATTGGGGAAGCTGTTCGGGAAGCTGCCGACATGGGAGACGGCGACCGACGCGTTGGCCGCCACGCCCGCCATGGGCTGCCACTCGTAATTGACCCTGAGCGATCCCTGCAGTTCCGGCCCGGCGAGGCGCGCATTGAGCACCGCTCCGGAGATGGCGGCTTCCGCAGGCGTCAGATCATCGACCTTGGCCTCGTTCACCCCGGCGACCAGGGCGATGGTCAGGCCATCCGCAGGCACGGCGACGATTGACGCCTCGAACCCCTTGCTGGTGGCGCCGCCGATGTTGGTGGCGAACTGCACCGAGTCCGACACGCGGTTGGCCTGCACCTGGATGTCGTTCCAGTCGATCCAGTAAACGGCGGCGTCGACCAGCAGGCGGCCGCCAAACCAACGCCCCTTCAACCCCAGCTCATAGTTGGTCAGGTTGTCAGACGTGGCGCCGTCGGGGATGACGATGTCGTTCGGGAAGGTGTTGGGCGGAGGCGAGCCGGCGCGGGCATTGACGATCGGCGGCCGGAAGCCGGTGGACACCGCCGCATAGGTCGTCACCGACGGCGTGGGCCGCCATGACACGCTCAGCCTGTGCGAAAGACCGCTTTCTTCCGCCTTGATCCCCGTCACCGGTGCGACAGCGGTGACGGTGAGCGGACCCGGATTGTCGAACCCCAGAACCCTCGCGATGAAGGCCCGGGTCAGATAATCGGAGTTGTAGCCGCCCGGTTCCGTAAAGCCCTGGGCGTCGGTCGTGCCGTAGCGCAGGCCGCCGGTGATCCACAGGTCCGGCGTGAACCGGTAGGTCAGTTGGCCGAAGGCCGCGACCTCGTGGGCGATGAAATGCGACCCGAACCGCAAATAGTACTCATCCGAAAGGCCGGTGAAGCCTTCTTCGGCCATGAATTCCTCGGTGCCGCGATAATTGTAGTCCACGTCCCGACGCTTGCGGAAATAGAAGCCGCCCAGCGACCAATCAAAGCTGCCGCCGGGATCCGAAACCAGCCTTACTTCCTGGACGAAGGTGTCGTCCCAGGCGTCGGCGTCAAGCGCGAAGGGGAAGGCCTGGGCGTAGGTGCCGGCCAGGTCCACATAGAATAGCCCCGTGTAGTCCGACTGGGTCGTCGAACTGGTCAGCAACGCCCCGTCGAACTGGTACTCGAGCGTGATGTTGTAGTTGGTCATGTCGCTCTGGAAGAGATCGGGCCGGTCGGTCAGGCGCACGTAGTCGCCGCGCGACGGATTGGTCAGCGAGGAGTCATGCGGATTGCTGATCTCCTGCGAATACATCAGTCGGGCGGAGAACCGGTCGTTCGGCTCCCACATCAGGATCGCCCGGCCGCCGTACTGGATCAGGCTGTTTGAGTTCTCGATGCCGGTGCCGACGTTGTCGACCCACCCTTCCTCGTTGCGCGAAAAACCGACGACGCGCAGGGCCAGTTGATCCTCGATCAGCGGAACGTTGATCATGCCGTTGTACCGCTGCCGCAGGCCGCCTTCGTCCATCGTGCCGAGGTCGACCAGGGCGGAGGCGTCAAAGCGCGAGGGGTCCGGATCGTGCGTCAGGATGCGAAGGGCGCCGGCCAGGGACCCCGAGCCGAACAGCGTCCCCTGGGGACCCCGCAGAAATTCGATCCGCTCCACATCGTAGAGACTTGGATCGAGGATGGTGGAGTTGCCGTTGGACGAGATCGGCAGCTCGTCCAGATAGATGGCGACCGTGCTCTGCAGGTTGGCGCCATAGCCGTTGGTGGCGATGCCGCGGGCGGTGAAATTGTTGAAATTGGCCGAGGCGCGGTTCAGCACCACCCCCGGCGTCGCCGTGGCGAGGCCGTCGTAGTTGACGATGCCGCGCTCGTTCAGGTCCTCCTGCGACAGGGCCGTGATGCTGACCGGCACGTCCCGCAGACGCTCCTCGCGCCGCGTCGCCGTGACAATCACCTCGTCGAGGGTCGTCGAGCGGGCCGGTCGTTCGGACTCCGCGGGTTGCTGTTGTTGCGCCTGGGCCAGAGCCGGCGTGATGACCACAGCCTGCGCAATCGCGCAGGCAGAAGCGAGCAGTATCGCCCTCATGTGAATTCCCTCCCACGGCGTCGATCATGAACGTCGGCGCTCGACAGGAAGAGGGACACGGGTCGCGAAGGTTGTCAACATTCCCTCTCGTGTGCGTGAATATCTTGCATCCGCTCCGCCGGGGGTCGCGTCGCGACGACGGATGTGATCAGTTAGACACGGACGCCCCCGGAACGACCGCACGGACCGGCGGGGGCGCGGAGCGTCCCCTCGCCCGCGCGAGGGGTCCGGCGAACCGCGGGGGGCGATTCGCCCCCCGCCTGCGTCGTCAGCCCGCGCGGCGCTCGAACAGGCCGGCCAGGGCGTTCAGGCGAACGGCGTTGCGTCCGGTCGCCCGGCCCGCCGCCTGCTCCAGCCGGTCGGACAGCGCCGCCGAATCGGAGGCGCCGCCGCCGGCGCGCCAGGCGTCGATGCCGGCCTTGACCTGCGCCGACAGGGCGGCGTCCACGCCGCCGGTGCGGGTCAGTTGGTCGAGATAGGATTGCGCCACGTCGGGGCTGTCGCTCCAGACGATCCGGGTCTGGGTCTGGGGATTGATCGTTTCGGCGCTGACAGCCTCCGCGGCCGCGATCTCGGCCGCCGAGAGGTGTTCGCCGGGCACCAGCCGCAGGACATCGAGACCGCGCGCGATCTCGCTGGAATAGATCCGCCCGTTGAACCAGTAGGCCGACCAGGAGCCGCCGACATAGAGGCGTTCGGCGCTGATCGGGCCGCGATCAAAATACGCGATCTCGACCGGTTTCGCCGCGTCGGTGAAGTCCATGATCGAAATGCCGCCCTGGTACCAGGCCTGGACCATCAGGTCGCGCCCGGGGACCGGGATGATGTTGCCGTTGTGGGCGACGCAGTTCTCGGTCGGTCCCTGGGCCGAGGGCAGTTTGTGGAAGCTCTTGCCGCTCAGGGTCCGGTTTTCGATCGTGGCGATCATGTTCGCGCCCCAGGTGGAGGGGTCTTCGGCGCGGCAGCGGGCGCCGATGCCGCCGCTCCATTCGTCGGTGAAGACGACCTTGTCGCCGGCGTTGTTGAAGGTCGCCGAATGCCAGTAGGCCATGTCCGGGTCGAAGATGTCCGACACCCGCCGCGGGTTCTCGGGATCGGCGATATCCAGCAGGATGCCGTTGCCGCTGCAGGCGCCGCCGGCGAGGCCGATCTCGGGATAGACGGTGATGTCGTGGCACTGGTTGGTCTGGGCCGTGTTCTGGCTGGCGATGCCGGCGCGGCCGCCGCGCCACAGGCCGGCGACGCGACCGGTCTCGCTGTCGGCGAAGATGCGCGGGCGATTGACGATGGCGGCGTCCTGCGGCCGGTCCAGCGGCACCTTGATCACATCGATCGAGAACAGGGCCGTTTCCGGATTGGTGTCCGGAGCGCCGTCGGTGCAGATCGCGAGCTCGGCGGTCCGGCGCACATCGGCTGTGCCCTGGCCGTAGACATAGAGGATGTTCGGATCGGTCGGATGCGGCACCAGGGTATGGGTGTGCGAGCCCCGGCAGGTCTGGACGGCGGCGATCTGGCGCGGGGCGTTCATGTCGCTGATGTCGAAGATGCGCACGCCGCGGAAGCGTTCGGCGCTGACCGGGTCGGCCGTCGTGGCCGTGCCGCAATCCACGCGACCCCGGTTCTCCTCGACCGACATGAACAGCAGGTTGCCGTGCACGGACACATCGCCCTGCCCGCCCGGACAGACCACCGACATCGCCAGTTGCGGCGCGCCCTCGCCCAGCTGATAGGCGTTGAAGCCGTTGAAATTGCCGATGAAGAGCCGACCGTTCGACACCGCCATGTCGGTATTGGCCATGCCCAGCGGGCTCCAGGTCGGATCGCCCTGGATGCGGGCGCCCAGGGCCTCGCCCTCCTCGCGGGTGGTCGGGGGCGAGAAGCCGATGTCGGGATCCACGAACCCGGGGGGCATCGGCAGCGAATGCTCCAGCGCCAGGCTGAGGGCCGCGACCCCGGCGTCGCTGAAGCCCGGCGTCAGGGTGGTGCGCGCGTCGGGCTTGATCTGCTGCGGGGGCTGCTGGGCGGACGCCGTCGCGGCGCCCAGAAGCAGGCCGATGGCGGCGACGGATGAGAGCAGGGTGGCGCGGACGTTCATGGCGGTCTTTCCGGAAGAAGTCGGGTTCAAAGTTCGGACAGAAGAAGTTGCATGCGCAGGATTTCGGCCGACTGGTCGGCCACGACGGCGGCGGTGAAGTCTGACAACAGGGTGTCCTCGCCCGCCCCGGGCTGGGCCATCAGGCCGTCGACCATGTCGAGCGCGCCCTGATGGTGCCGGATCATGCCTTCAAGGAACAGACGGTCGAAGGCCGGGCCGCTGGCGGCGGCAAGGGTCCGCATCTGGCGCGGCGTCAGCATGCCCGCCATGACCGGCGTGTCGTCGGGCGACGGCGCGGCGTGGTTCATGCCCGCGTGCGCCGAGTGATCCATGCCGGCATGACCGCCGTGGCCGCCCATGCCGGACATCTCCAGCGGCTGGCCCCGGTCGGCCAGCCAGCCGCGCATCAGGTCCATCTCGGCCTGCTGGCTCAGGGCGATCCGCCGGCCGAGCAATTTCACCGTGGGGCCCGCCCCGCGCGTCTCCAGCAGCTCGACCATCTCCACCGCCTGGGCGTGGTGGACGATCATATGCTGCATGAAGGCGACGTCGGCGGCGATGAAGGTCGAACGGCCCAGCCGCACGGCTTCGGCCGGCGTCACGGTGCGCGACGGCTGGCCGGGCGCGCCTGGCTGGAAGATGGGCGGAGTCTGGATGTCAGCCGGACCCGCGAGCGGACCGGCGATCAGCAGCGCCGCGAGAATGCCCGCCCCCAAGGGAGACCTAGCCCCCGGTGCCGACGGTGGCGAATTTCCCCTCCCGCTCCTGGCCGATCACCCAGTTCAGGGTCTGACCGCCGGCGAATTTCACCGCATAGACCTCGACCCTGCCCTCGGGCGTGTCCTGGGCGCGGAGGAAGGTCATGGACTCGATCGCGCCCAGCGCCGTCAGGCCCTCGGACATGCCCTGGATCTGGCTGTTGCAGGCGTCCAGCAGAGGCTGCTGCATCAGACCCGCGAGGCAGGTCCCGCTGGCCGCTTCCTCGATCATTCGCGTCAGTTGCGGCGCGTACTGGCCGTCCTGGGCCATGGCCGGAAAGGCCAGCAGGCTCGCCACCGCAACGCCGGCCAGAAAGGTGTCGATACGCATGCCATTTTCCCCCACGGGCCCAATCCCGTGGCGCGACCATGGCCCAGCAAGGGCCTCGTCACAACCAGCCGCCGCGTGACAAAGAGTTCATGCATCGGCGGCGTGGCGGGCCTGTCAGGCGATTGGCCGGCTCCGGATGACCAGATTGCGGATCTCGGTCATGTCCTCCATGGCGAACTTCACCCCCTCGCGCCCCAGGCCGGAATCCTTCACCCCGCCATAGGGCATGTTGTCGACGCGATAGCTGGGGACGTCGCCGATCAGGACGCCGCCCACCTCCAGCACGTCCCAGGCCCGCATGGCCTTGTGGATGTCGCGGGTGAAGATCCCCGCCTGCAGACCAAACCTGGAGTCATTGACCTCGGCCAGCGCCGCCTCGAAATCCGAGAAGCGCGACAGGATGGCCACCGGTCCGAAGGCCTCCTCCTCGCGGATCTTCAGCCCGCGCCCGACGCCCTCCAGCAGGGTGGCGTCCAGCATGGCGCCGTCGCGATGGCCGCCGCACAGCACCGTCGCCCCGGCCGCCCGGGCCTCCTCGATCCAGTCCTCCAGCCGGGCGGCCTCCTTCTCGTCGATCATCGGGCCGATGAAGGTGGTTTCCTCCCGCGGGTCGCCGCAGACCAGCGCCCTCGCCTTCTCGACCAGCCGGTCGCGCATCGCGTCATAGATGTCGTCGTGGATCAGGATGCGCTGCACCCCGATGCAGGACTGGCCCGACTGGTAGAAGGCGCCGAAGATGATGCGTTCGGCCGCGTCCTCCAGATCGCTGTCGCGGTCGACGATGACGGCGGCGTTGCCGCCCAGTTCGAGCACCACCTTCTTCTTTCCCGACTTCGCCTTCAGGGCCCAGCCGACCTCGGGCGAACCGGTGAAGGACAGCAGCTTCAGCCGGTCGTCGGTGGTGAAGAGGTCCGATCCGTCGCGGGTGGCCGGCAGGATGGAGAAGGCCCCCTTCGGCAGGTCGGTCTCGGCGAGAATCTCGCCGATGATCAGCGCCCCCAATGGCGTCCGCGAGGCCGGCTTCATAACGAACGGGCAGCCGACGGCCAGCGCCGGGGCGATCTTGTGGGCGGCCAGGTTGAGCGGGAAGTTGAACGGCGAGATGAAGGAGCAGGGCCCGATCGGAACCCGCTTCCACATGCCCTGATAGCCCCTGGCCCGGGCCGAGATGTCCAGCGGCTGAACCTCGCCGGTCATGCGAACCGCCTCTTCCGAGGCGATGCGGAAGGTGTCGATCAGGCGGCTCACCTCCCCGCGCGAATCCTTGATCGGCTTGCCGGCCTCGATGCAGAGGGCATGGGCCAGTTCGTCGGCCCGCTGCTGGAACCGCGTCACGCAATGGGCCAGAACCGCCTGGCGCTCATAGGCGGCCATGCGCGCCATCGGCTCCGTCGCCGCGACGGCCGCCACGATGGCGCGGTCGATCATCGCCGGATCGGCCATGGCGACCCGGGTCGCCACTTCGCCGGTGTATTTGTCGGTGACCTCAAGGTCCTGATTGGGCGTCAGGGCCTCATTGGCCAGATACAGCGGATAGGCGGCTTTCAGGGTCGTCATGGCGGCGCTCCGGGAAGGACTGTCTGGTAACCGCCGAGGCCTCGGCGGGTTCGCCCCGCGCGCGGCGCCCGGCGGCTCAGACCAGTCGGCTCTGGACCAAGGCGGCCTCGATGAAGCCGGCGAACAGGGGGTGGGGCGCGAACGGCCGGCTCTTGAGCTCGGGGTGATATTGAACGCCGATAAACCACGGATGGTCCTCGCGCTCGACCGTTTCAGGCAGGACGCCATCGGGCGACAGGCCGGCGAAGGTCAGGCCGCCCTTCTGCTCGATCGCCTCGCGATAGTTGATGTTGACCTCATAGCGGTGGCGATGTCGCTCGCTGATGGTGGTCGCGCCGTACATGGTCGCGATCCTGGAGCCCGGCTTCAGGGTGGAGTCATAGGCGCCCAGCCGCATGGTGCCGCCCATGTCCCCGCCCTGCTGACGCAGCACCCGCTGGTTGCCCTGGGTCCATTCGGTCATCAGGCCGACCACCGGCTCGGTCGTGGGGCCGAACTCGGTGGAGGAGGCGTTCGGATAGCCGGCCAGGTTCCGGGCCGCCTCGATCACCGCCATCTGCATGCCGAAACAGATGCCGAAATAGGGAATCTTGCGCTCGCGGGCGAAGCGGGCCGCCTCGATCTTGCCCTCCGAGCCGCGCTCGCCGAAGCCGCCGGGGACCAGGATGGCGTGGGCCGCCTGAAGCCGCGCGTCGCAGGCCTCGCGGTCGCCCTCGAAGGTCTCGGCCTCGACCCAGTCGATATTGACCTTGACGTTGTTGGCCACGCCGCCGTGCTGCAGCGCCTCGATCAGGGATTTGTAGGCGTCTTTCAGCACCGTGTATTTGCCGACCACGGCCACGGTGACCTCGCCGTCGGGCTGGCGCCGCCGCCGGGCGATCTCCTCCCACATGGCCAGATCCGGCGCCGGGGCGTCGGTCATGCCGAAATGGGCCAGCACCTCGGCGTCCAGACCCTCGCGGTGATAGTCCAGCGGCACGGCGTAGATGTCGTCCGAATCCATCGCCTGGATGACGCCGCTCTCACGCACATTGCAGAACAGGCCGATCTTGCGCTTCTCCTCGGCCGGGATCGGAAACTCGCAGCGGCACAGCAGGATGTCGGGCTGGATGCCGATCGAGCGCAGTTCCTTGACGGAGTGCTGCGTCGGCTTGGTCTTCATCTCGCCGGCGGTCTTGATGAACGGCAGCAGCGTCAGGTGGACGAAGCAGGACTGGCCGCGCGGCAGGTCCTGGCCCAGCTGGCGGATGGCCTCGAAGAAGGGCAGGCCTTCGATATCGCCGACCGTGCCGCCGATCTCGACCAGGACGAAGTCGACGTCCTCGCCGTCGTCAGTGAGGGCGGGCGACAGGCAGAACTGCTTGATCTGGTCGGTGACGTGCGGAATCACCTGGACCGTCGCGCCCAGATAGTCGCCGCGCCGCTCCTTCTCGAGGATGGTCGAATAGATGCGGCCGGTGGTGATGTTGTCCGACTTCGCCGCCGAAACGCCGGTGAAGCGCTCGTAGTGGCCGAGGTCGAGGTCGGTCTCGGCGCCGTCGTCGGTCACGAAGACCTCGCCGTGCTGGTACGGGCTCATCGTCCCGGGATCGACGTTCAGATAGGGGTCAAGCTTGCGCAGACGCACCTTGTAGCCGCGCGCTTGCAGAAGCGCGCCGAGAGCGGCGGAAGCGAGGCCTTTTCCCAATGAGGAAACCACGCCGCCGGTGATGAACACGTAACGGGCCATGGGAGATCACTCTACCGGCGATTCGCTCGGCGAACGGCGGAGACTTTGAGGGCGGGAGAGGAAGGCGGGGATAAGGTCCCCGCCCATCCTTAGTTCGCGGGGGCCGGCTGGGCCGGTTCGGCGGCCGGGGCGGCGGAAACGCCGGCCAAGCTGGATTCGAGGTTCTGCAGCGACGGGGCCTCGGTCGGGGCCGGCGCGGCCGGATCCGCGGCGGGCGCAGCGCCCGGCGTGGTCGGGGCCATCAGCTCGCCCACGGCGGCGGCGTCGACGACCGAACGGTTGGACCGTTCGACATTGCCCAGAATGGTCAGGCCGATGGCGCAGACGAAGAAGAGGCCGGCCAGCCACCAGGTCGTCACGGTCAGCAGATTGCCGGCGCCGCGCGCCGTCATCATGCCCGACGGCCCGCCGCCCATGCCCAGGGCGCCGCCTTCGGAGCGCTGAAGCAGGATCACGCCGGCGAGCGCGACCGAGATGAGGATCATGATGACGAGGAGGATGGTCTGGAGCATGGCAGCCGATATGTGTGGCGCGGGGCGGCGCCGATCAAGCGGCGGCGTCTAACATTGTTGCGGAGCGGGAGCAAACGGGGAGGGAGGAGAGGCAGCAGGCAGCAGGCAACAGGAAGTCGGGTTGGTCCGCCGGAGCCATGTTGGCTCGCAGCGATCATCAGACGCACTGTTGCCTGTTGCCTGTTGCCTGTTGCCTGTTGCCTGCTGCCTGCTGCCTACGCCCCCCGCACAATCCCCAGAAAGTCCGCCGCCTTCAGGGAGGCGCCGCCGACAAGGGCGCCGCCGACCTCGGGGATGGCGAGGATGTCGGCGGCGTTGTCGGGCTTGACCGAGCCGCCGTACAGGATGGGGACGGCCGCGACGCCCAGGCCGAGCCGCTCGATCATGGCGGCGCGGACGGCGCGGTGGACCTCCTCGATCTGCTCCAGCGTGGGCGTCAGGCCGGTGCCGATGGCCCAGACGGGTTCATAGGCCACGGCGAACGGGCGTCCGGCCAGGGCCGCCGGGAGGGAGGCCAGGACCTGCCCGCGCACCACCTTGACCGCGCGTCCGGCCTGCCGCTGCTCCAGGGTTTCGCCGACGCAGACGATCGGTTCGAGGCCGGCGTCCAGCGCTGCCTCGGCCTTGGCGGCCACCAGGGCGTCGGTCTCGCCATATCCCTGGCGGCGCTCGGAATGGCCCAGGATCACCAGGGTCGCGCCGGCGTCGCGGAGCATGGCGGCCGAGACGTCGCCGGTGAAGGCGCCGTGGGTTTCCGCCCGGCAGTCCTGCCCCCCGATCTCGATCCCCTCGCCCGCCACACGCGCCATCCGCTCGACCAGGGTCGCCGGCGGGCACAGGGCGACGCGACATGCCGCCGGCGTTTCGGCCAGCGCCGCGCGCAGCGTCTCCACCTCGCCCAGGCTGGCGCCCAGGCCGTTCATCTTCCAGTTTCCGGCGATCAATTTCGGGGTCTGCATCATCCGGACCTTCTAGGCGGGGCCTCCCGCCAAGCCAAGTGCGAGGCGCCGGCGCCTCGACAATCCCGCCATCGTCTTGCCGTGCGGGGCGCCGACACCCTATAGGCCAAGCAGCACCCTTGCCGCTGATCCGCCAGGACCGACCATGCTCACCGCCTTCCGCACCTTCGCCAAGTCCAAATGGGCCATCGGCCTGCTGGTCCTGCTCGCCCTTGGCCTGCTGATCACCGGCGGTTCGCAGATGGACGTGCTGGCCAATCTGGGACCGAAGCATGTGGTGACCGCGGGCGACCGCAGCGTCAGCCAGGCGGAATTCCGCGCCGAGATGGATCGCTTCCGCGAACAGGCCCAACAGCAGGCGGGCCGCGCCCTCGATTTCGAGGAACTGATCGGCGACGGCGGCCTGCGGCAGTATCTGTCGCAGAAGGCCCAGCAGCTCGGCTTCGTGAACTGGGCCTGGAAGGCCGGCATCCGCCCCGGCAAGGAGCTGATCCTGCGCCAGATCCGCCAGGCGCCGGCCTTCTTCGACAATGTCACCGGCCAGTTCAGCGAGGAGCAGTACCGGACCGCCCTGTCCGAGAACAACGCCACGCCCGAGATGTTCGAGGCCGAGCTGCGCGACCAGCACGCGCTCCAGCACTACGGCGCCGCCCTCGGGGCGGGCATGCGCCTGCCGCGCATCTACGGCGCCATCGTCGCCAGCCAGGCGCTGGAAACCCGCGACGGCCGCTGGTTCACCGTAACCCAGGCGATGGCCGGGAAGGCGGGCGCTCCGACCGACGCCCAGCTGACCGCCCTGATGAATGAGAACGCCGATCAGCTGCGCCTGCCGGAATCCCGCACGGCCTCGGTCGTGCTGTTCGACGACGGCGCGGCCCCGACGGCCGAGCTGACCGAGGCGCGGATCGAGGAGCGGTTCAACTTCCGCCGCGACGCCCTGTCCCTGCCGGAGCGCCGCTCCTTCGTCACCCTGACCGCGCCCAACCGGGCCGCCGCCGACCGCATCGCCGCCGCCCTGCGCGCCGGCCAGTCGCCGGCCGAGGTGGCCCGCGCCAACAACATCCAGCCGGCAACCTACAATGATACGCCGCGCAGCGCCCTGGGCGACCCGGCCGTGGCCGGCGCTGTCTTCGGCCTGGCCGCCAATGAGGTGTCCGCCCCGGTCCAGGCCGGCGTCGGCTTCGTCGTCGCCAAGGTGAGCGCCATCCAGCCCGGGCGCGCCGCCACCCTGGCCGACGTTCGCGACCAGGTCGTCGCCGAACTGCGCGCCGAGGACGCCCGCGCCGCCGTCTATCGCCGTGTCGAGGCCTATGAGAAGGCCCGGAGCGAAGGCAAGACCCTGGACGTGGCCGTGCGCGAGATCGGCGCCCGGGTCATCCAGATTCCGGCGATCCGGCAGGACGGCAAGCTGCGCAACGGCCAGGACGTCAACCCGCCGCTGCCGCCGCAACTGCTGCAGACCATGTGGAGCCTCGGCGAAGGCGCCGAGAGCGAGGTCGTCGACATGGGCCAGGGCCAGTATTTCGTGGTCCGCGTGGACGACGTCATGCCCGCCGCCCTGCCGCCCCTGGCCGGGATCCGCGAGCCCCTGGCACAACAGTGGGTGCTGCGCGAGAACGCCCGCCTGCTGAACACCCGCGCCAGCGCCCTGGCCGCCCGCGTGCGGGGCGGCGAGGACCTGGCGGCCGTGGCCGCCTCGGTCGGCGCGACGGTGCAGACCGGAACGGGCCTGAGCCGCCAGTCGGCCGAGCAGTACGGCCAGGGCGTCATCGCCGGCGTCTTCGGCAGCGGACGCGGAGAGCCGTTCTCGCAGCAGAACAGCGAGGACACCTTCGTCATCGGCCGCACCGACCGGATCGCACCCGCCGTCCCCGCCCTGGCCGCCCCGCTGGCCGAGCAGTTCCGCCAGCGCATGGCCGGCGACCACGTCAACGCCGTGGGCGAGCTGGCCATCGGCGCCGCGGCCAAGCGCAGCAAGGCCGAGTATGACGAGGCCATCGCCCGCACCGCCCTGGGCCTGCCGGCCGAAGCGCCCGCGGGCGCCCCCGCCCTGCCCGGCGCCCCGCCGGCGCGATGACCACGCCGGGCGACGGCGGCTTCGCCGATTTCGACCGCGGCTGGTCGCAAGGCCGGCCGCAGGTCGTGATCCGCCGTCTGGTGGACGACCTCGAGACCCCGGTCTCGGCCTTTCTGAAGGTCGGGCATGGCCGGACCCACGCCTTCCTGCTGGAATCGGTCGAGGGCGGGGCGGTCAACGGCCGTTATTCAATCATCACGCGCGAGCCGGACGTGGTCTGGCGCTGCCGCGGCGGCGCGGCAGAGATGGCGCGGGGCGACGACATCGCCGCGGACCGGTATGAGCCCGAGGCCGCCGACGCCCTGAGCTCGCTGCGCGCCCTGATCGCCGCCTCGCGTTTCGACCTGCCGGCCGGCCTGCCGCCCATGGCCGCCGGCCTGTTCGGGGTCTTCGGCTACGACATGGTGCGCCTGCTGGAGCCGCTGGGCGCGCCCAATCCCGACCCGCTGGACCTGGCCGATGCGGTGCTGACCCGCCCCGCCCTGGTCGCCATCTTCGATTCGGTCCGCCACGAGATCGTCCTGGTCTCGGCCGCCTGGCCCGACAGCGGCCTCGACGCCCGCGCGGCCTTCGACGCGGCCGTGGCGCGGCTCGACCGGTTCGAGGCCGAACTGCGCGCGCCCCTGCCCGCGATTCCCGCGCCGGTCGAGAGCGACATCGCCCCCTTCCGCTCGCCCGTGGACGCCGCCGGCTTCACCGCCATGGTCGCCCGCGCCAAGGACTACATCGCCGCCGGCGACATCTTCCAGGTCGTGCTCAGCCACCGGTTCGCCGCGTCCTGGGCCGGCGACCCGTTCGCCTTCTACCGCTCGCTGCGGCGGCGCAATCCGTCGCCCTATCTGTTCTTCCTCGACTTCGGCGACTTCCAGCTGGCGGGATCAAGCCCGGAAATCCTGGTCCGGTTGAAGGACGGCCGGGTCACCATCCGCCCGCTGGCCGGCACCCGTCCGCGCGGCGAGACGCCCGAGGCCGACCGCGCCCTGGAGGCCGAACTACTGGCCGATCCCAAGGAGCGCGCCGAGCATCTGATGCTGCTGGACCTCGGCCGCAACGACGTCGGCCGGGTCGCCGCGCCCGGCACGGTCGAGGTGATCGAAAGCTTCCGCGTCGAACGCTACAGCTCGGTCATGCACATCGTGTCGGAGGTCCAGGGCGACGCGCGCGACGATCTGGACGCGGTCGACGCCCTGCTGGCCGCCCTGCCCGCCGGCACCCTGTCCGGCGCGCCCAAGGTGCGGGCCATGGAGATCATCGACGAGCTGGAGAGCGAGAAGCGCGGCGTCGGCTATGGCGGCGGGGTCGGCTACATCTCGGCCGGGGGCGAGGCCGACATCTGCATCGTCCTGAGGACCGCCCTGTTCGCCGACGGCAAAATCCATGTCCAGGCCGGCGCCGGCGTGGTCGCCGACAGCGATCCGGCGGCCGAATACGCCGAGACCCAGGCCAAGGCCCGGGCGCCGATGGGCGCGGCCGAGGACGCCTGGCGCTATCCGTTCGGCAACCGCTAGGGCTGGACGTAGGCCGGGGGTTCGTCGAAGCGCACGCCCGGCCCCAGCACCATCACCCCGGCCATCAACACCGCCGCCAGGGCGGCCAGCGCCGCCGCCCCGAGCGCCGCATAGGGGCTGGTCCGTGAGGGCGCGGGCGACAGCAGGGTGCGCGCCCGGGTGATGCTGGTGTCGGCCATGAACCCCTCCGCTGGATGGGCTCAATTCGGACGAGTTTGGTTAACGAACGCTTACGCGCCCGCGGTGCTTGGCGCGGCCCGCCGCACCGCCTAGAAGCCGGAGCATGATCCTCGTCGTCGACAACTACGACAGCTTTACCTGGAACCTCGTCCACTACCTGGCGGAGCTGGGCGCGGAGACGCGCGTGGTGCGCAACGACGACCTGACCGCCGCCGAGGCCTGGGCGCTGAAGCCCGAGGCGGTGCTGCTGTCGCCCGGCCCCTGCACGCCCAATGAAGCCGGGATCTGCCTGGCGATCCTGGACACCGCCCCGCGGGACATGCCGATCTTCGGCGTCTGCCTGGGCCACCAGGCCATGGGCCAGGCCTTCGGCGGCGAGGTGATCCGGGCCAAGGCCCTTATGCACGGCAAGACCTCGCCGATCGAGCATGACGGCCGCAGCGTCTTCAGGGGCCTGCCCTCGCCCTTCACCGCCACCCGCTACCATTCGCTGGCCGTGCGCCGCGAAACCCTCCCGGACGTGCTCGAGGTCACCGCCTCGACCGCCGACGGCGAGATCATGGGACTGTCCCACCGCACCCGGCCGATCCACGGCGTCCAGTTCCATCCCGAGTCGATCGCTACCGAACACGGCCACGACCTGCTCGCCAACTTCCTCGACCTGGCCAACATCAAGCGCACGGCCATGGTCTGAGATGGCCGACGGTTTCAAACCCCTGCTGGCCAAGCTGGTCGACGGCCGCATCCTGTCCGCCGACGAGGCCCACGCTTTCTTCGCCGCCTGCCTGCGCGGCGAGCCGACCCCGGCCCAGGTCGCCGCCGCCGTCACCGCCCTGCGCATCCGCGGCGAGACGGTCGAGGAGATCGCCGCCTTCGCCACCGCCATGCGCGAGGCCGCCCGCACGCTGGACCACCCCTATGACGCCATCGACACCTGCGGCACGGGCGGCGACGGCCAGCACACCTTCAACATTTCGACCGCCGCGGCCCTGGTGCTGGCCGGCGCGGGGCTGAAGGTCGCCAAGCACGGCAACCGGGCGATGAGTTCGAAATCCGGCTCCTCGGACGTGCTGGCGGTCCTTGGGGTCAATCTGCAGGCGACGCCGGAGCAGCAGCGGCGCTCGCTGGACGAGGCCGGCATCGCCTTCCTGTTCGCCCCCGCCTACCACGGCGCCATGCGCCACGTCGGGCCCGTGCGGGCCGAGATCGGCTTCCGCACTGTGTTCAACCTGCTGGGGCCGCTGTCCAATCCGGCGGGCGCCAAGCGTCAGGTCATGGGCGTGTACGACCCCCGCCTGCTGGAGCCGCTGGCCGAGGTGTTGGGAAGGCTGGGGGCCGCGCGCGCCTGGACGGTGCACGGCCAGGGCCTGGACGAGCTGACCACCACGGGCGAGACCGAGGTGGCGGAATGGAAGGACGGCGCCGTCCGCCGCTTCACCGTCACGCCCGAGGACGCCGGCCTGCACCGCGCCGACCTAACCGCCCTGCGAGGCGGCGACGCGGAGGAAAACGCCGCCGCCCTCCGCGCCCTGCTGGACGGCGCGACCGGCGCCTATCGCGACATCGTCCTGCTGAACGCCGCCGCCGCCCTGGTCGTCGCCGACCGCGCCGCCGACCTGGCCGAGGGCGCGGCCCTGGCCGCCGCCGTCATCGACGACGGCCGCGCGGCCAAGGCCTTGGCCAACCTCGTCGAGGCCACCAACACCGTGATCGAGGACGAGCCCGCGTGACCGACGTCCTCGCCGCCATCGCCGCCTACAAGCGCGAGGACGTCGCCGTCCGCAAGGCCGCGACGCCCCAAGCCGCCATGGAGGCCCGAGCCGCCGTGGCCTCGCCCCCGCGCGGCTTCCGCGCCGCGCTGGAGCGCCATGTCGAGGAGACCGGCCGACCCGCCCTGATCGCCGAGATCAAGAAGGCCAGCCCGTCCAAGGGCCTGATCCGCGCCGACTTCGACCCGCCCGCCCTGGCCCGCGCCTATGAGCGCGGCGGGGCGCAATGCCTCTCGGTCCTGACCGACGGCCCCAGCTTCCAGGGCGACGACGCCTTCCTCGCCGCCGCCCGCGACGCGGTCGCCCTGCCCTGCCTGCGCAAGGATTTCCTCGTCGATCCCTGGCAGGTGGCCGAGAGCCGCGCCCTGGGCGCCGACTGCATCCTGATCATCCTCGCCATGATCGACGACGCCCTCGCCGCCGAACTGCTGGTCGAGGCCGAGCGGTTCGGCATGGACGCCCTGATCGAGACCCATGACGAGGCCGAAATGGCCCGCGCCTGCAAGCTGGGCGGCGATCTGGTCGGGATCAACAACCGCTCGCTGCGGACGTTCGAGGTCGATCTGGCCGCCACCGAACGGCTGGCCATGCTGAGCCCGGTGCGCGCCCTGCTGGTGGCCGAGAGCGGCATCTTCACGCCGGACGATGTGCAGCGGGTGTCGGACGCCCATGCGCAGGCTGTGCTGGTCGGCGAGAGCCTGATGCGGCAGGCGGACGTCGAGGCGGCGACGCGGGCGTTGATGGGCTGATCAGACCCTCGCCGGCTCGCGGGGATCGGGACCGAAGCGATTGGGGCCCCTCTGGCCAGGTCGCAAAAGCAGGATCAGGATCCCGACCATGATGACCAGGAGCCATGGCGTCCAGGGGGCCAGCGGGTTCGGCTCATGTAGCCAGGACGGATTCCGCACGGCGAACACCGCCCGGTAGGACTGGTAGAGGTTGATCGGGGGAAAGGGCAGCAGCAGGAACGCCCACCATCCGGAAATCCCTTGGTCATGCAGACGGCGAGCAAAGAGAGCGAAAATCGGAAGCGTGAGGACAATGCGCGCGGCCTGATCGGCGAACCACTGCAGATCCCACCTGAGCAGGTCGAGCGGAAGGCCGACCAGAGCGCCGACCACCATGGATGCGATCCAGTAGTAGACAAGGTCCACTATTCGGGACCGGCCCGTGAAGGTGAAGGTTGCCTTCACGGTGCGGATCAGGGACCGCGTGGCGTCCTTCAGGAAATTCACCGGCTCGCCCTCCCCTCGTCGAGCGTTGTCATCGGACGACGCGACTGGCAAGGCCCGGCGGCGCACGGTAACCGGACCTTAACCGGAACAGCACAGGAACACCTTGTGGACGTTTGCGGTTTGTTCCGCTAGCGTTCTCGCAACGGGATTCGCTCCGAGGTCGCCATGCTCACGCGCAAACAGCACGAACTGCTGATGTTCATCCACGAACGGATCAAGGAGACCGGCGTGTCTCCGTCCTTCGACGAGATGAAGGAGGCGCTGGATCTGGCGTCGAAATCCGGCATTCACCGGCTGATCACGGCGCTGGAGGAACGCGGCTTCATCCGCCGGCTGGCGCACCGGGCGCGGGCGCTGGAGGTGACCAAGCTTCCGGACCAGGCGACGGCGGGCGCACCGCGCGGCCGGGCGGGCTTCGCGCCGGCCGTGATCGAGGGCGGCGGTCGGCCGATCGCCGCCGAACCGGCCAACGACACCCGCGAACTGTCGCTGATGGGCAAGATCGCCGCCGGCACGCCGATCGCCGCCATCGAGCATGAGACGGCCCGTTATCCGGTGCCGGAGGCCATGCTGGGCGCGGGCGAACACTATCTGCTCGAGATCGAGGGCGATTCGATGATCGAGGCCGGGATCCTGAACGGCGACATGGTGATCATCAAGTCGACCGA
Organism: Brevundimonas sp.; assembly: GCA_046292645.1. GTDB lineage: Bacteria > Pseudomonadota > Alphaproteobacteria > Caulobacterales > Caulobacteraceae > Brevundimonas. The sequence continues at coordinate 122,312 of JBKBQO010000003.1, read as the reverse complement.
CACCGCAAACTCGGGCGAGATCGTCGTGGCCCTGGTCGAGGGCGAGGAAGCGACTCTCAAGCGGTTGCGCAAGAAGGGCGCCTCGATCGCGCTGGAGCCCGCCAACCGCAACTACGAGACCCGCATCTTCGGCCCCGACCAGGTCGAGGTCCAGGGCAAGCTGGTCGGACTCATCCGTCGCTATCACTGACGGCGGGGGCGCCGATCGTGCTCCACGGCCGGTCGCCGCGCACCTTGGCCGTCCAGACGGCGCGCCAGCGGTTGGCGGACGCCGGTCCGTCGCGCCACAGTTCGACCGCCCCGCCGCGGGCGTAGTCCGTTCCGTCCAGGACCAGCCGGCCCTCGCATGACGCCGGCAGGGCCGCGACGGTGGCCCGCACGCTGACCACCGTCGCTGACCGGCACAGGGCGTCGACCTCTTCGAGCCAGGGCGCCCGGCGTCCCCACGCCATCGCCAGCGGCGCTGCGCCAGGAACGGCCGGCGCGCAGGAGACGCGGGTGCAGGTCCAGCCCTCGGCGACGCGCTCCGTCGGCGCCAGGCCCCGGCGCCGGGACCAGACATCCACCGCGAACTGGCGCACGCCTGGCCGCATCACCACCGCCTCGCCCGCCCCGACCCAGGCCGCCTGGGTCCCGCCGTCGCCGATCCACAGGGCCGGAGTCGGATCGCGCGGCCACAGCAGCACCGCCGCCGCCAGCGGCAGGCCCAACCAGCGCAGCGGCCCTCGCCACAGACAGCAGAGCAGGACGCCAAGAAAGGCGACCGGCAGGACAAAGCCCGGCGCGCTGGCCACCGTCCGGACCGCCCCGGGCAGGCCGGCGGTCCATTCCCCGATGGCCAGCATGATCCCGATCCCCTGCCCGGCCGCCCACAGGAAGGGCGCGCCCAGACCCAACGGCTCCAGCAGGGCGCCGAGGGCGAGCGCCGGCATGATCAGGAAGTCGGACAGGGGCGCGACCGCCAGATTGGCGCCCAGGCCGTACATGGCCGTGCGGTTGAAATGCTGCATCGCGAACGGCCCGGTCGCCGCCCCCGCCACCAGACTGGCCACGATCGCGATCCCCAGCCAGGCCCCGATGCGCTGGACGATCAGGATCGGCAGCGGCGCCGAAATCTCGCGCGGCCGGACCGGCCAGGCCTCGACCAGGGCCACCAGCGCCGCCGTGGCCGCGAAGGACATCTGGAAGCCGGGCGTGACGATGGCCTCGGGCTGCAGCAGCAGGACCACGAAGGCGGCGACGGCCAGGGCGTGCATGGTGATGGCCTGCCGGTCCAGCAGGATGGCGAGGAAGGCGATCGAGGCGGTGATCGCCGCCCGCTCGGCCGGCGGCGGATGGCCGGAGATCACCAGATAGGTCCCGACCGCCGCCAGCCCCGCCCAGGCGGCGACCTTCTTGCCCGAAACCCGCAACGCCAGCCACGGCCATGCGGCGATCAGCAGGCGCACGAGGAAGAAGGCGAAGCCGCCGACGACGGCCATGTGCAGGCCCGAGATCGACAGGATGTGCGCCAGCCCCGAGTCGCGCATGACATCGACCTGGGCCGGGTCCAGCCAGGCCTCATGCCCGGTGGTCATCGCCGCCGCCACGCCGCCGGTGCGCGGGCCCAGCCGGGCCACGATCCGCTGCGCCAGGTTATAGCGCAGGCCGTTGACCGCCATGGCCGCGCGGACCTCCCACGGCGGCGGCGACAGGGACGCGGACCGCGTCTCGCCCAGCGAGAAGGCCACGCCACCCAGGCTCTGGAACCAGGCGGTACGGCCGAAATCATAGGCCCCCGGGCTGGCGGGCGCCGGCGGCGGATTGAGCAGGGCGAACAGCCGCACCGCCCCACCCGGCTCGGGGGCCGCGCCGCGCACCGTCGCCCGCAGCCGCTCCGGTGTCGCCTCGGGGGCCAGGCCCCGGATGCGGACGGGGGCGATCACCACGCGCGGCCCCGCCGCGCCGGGGCTGTCGACATCAATGACCCAGCCCTCCACGACGGTGGGCGCGTCGAGCGCCGGGGCGATCGGGGCGGCGACCGCGTCGGTCCGCAGCTTGGCGACCGCCAGGCCGAGGGCGAAACAGGCCAGCAGCATCAGACCCAAGGTCCAGACCCTCGCCAGGCCCAGGCGGCGGGCGCCGAACCACAGTCCCGCGGCCGCCGCCGCCGCCGCGATCAGCGGCCAGGCCGGCGGCTCGTGCTTCAGGGCGAAATAGACGGCGCAGCCAGCGCCGAGGGCCACGGGCGCCCACAGCCGCCAGCGGAGCGACTGGGCCGCGATCTGGGCGGCGAGGAAGGCGCGGAGGCGGACGCCGAGGGTGGGATTCGCCGGCGCCGGCGCTATAACGCCCGCCATGACCTCCCCCTCCGAGTCCACGCCCGCTGTCGTCACGCGCTTCGCCCCCTCGCCGACGGGTTCGCTGCACATAGGCGGCGCGCGAACGGCGTTATTCAACTATTTGTACGCCAAGGGCCGCAACGGCAAGTTCCTGGTGCGGGTCGAGGACACCGACCGCGAGCGATCGACCGATGAGGCCGTCAAGGCCATCTTCGACGGCCTGAGCTGGCTGGAGCTGTTCGCCGACGAGGAGCCGGTGTTCCAGTACAGCCGCGCCGACCGCCATCGCGAGGTGGTCAACGACCTGCTGGAGCGCGGGGCCGCCTACCGCGACTTCACCTCCGCCGAGGAGACCGGCCGTCTGCGCGACCTCGCCAAGGCCGAGCGGCGAACCTTTGAATCGCCCTGGCGCGACCGCGAGCCGACCGTCGACGACCTCGGCCAGCCCCACGTCGTCCGCTTCCGCCGGCCCCTGCCCGGTCAGGTCGCGGTCGAGGATGCGGTCCAGGGATCGGTCAGCTGGTCCAATGACGATCTCGACGACCTGGTCCTGCTGCGCAGCGACGGCGCCCCGACCTACAACCTCGCCGTGGTGGTCGATGACCATGACATGGGCGTGACCCATGTGATCCGCGGCGACGACCATCTGAACAACGCCGCCCGCCAGAGCCTGATCTATGACGCCCTCGGCTGGACGCGGCCCGTGTTCGCCCACATCCCCCTGATCCACGGGCCCGACGGCGCCAAGCTGTCCAAGCGACACGGGGCCCAGGCGGTGCATGAATACGCCGAGATGGGCTATCTGCCCGAGGCCATGCGCAACTATCTGGCGCGGCTGGGCTGGGCCCATGGCGACGACGAACTGTTCGACGACGCCCAGGCGCGGGCGTGGTTCGACCTGGCCGGCGTGGGCAAGGCGCCGGCGCGCCTGGACTTCGACAAGCTGGCCCACGTCAACGCCCACTGGATCCGGCTGGCCGACGACGACCGACTGGCCAAGATGACGCTGGACGTGCACCTGGCCCGCGGCCACGCCCTGGGCCCCGACGACGAGGCGCGGCTGCTGCAGGCCATGCCGTTCGTGAAGGACCGCGCCAAATCGACGCTGGAGCTGGCCGACCAGACGGCCTTCGTCCTGCGTCAGCGGCCCCTGACCATCTATGAAAAGGGCCTGCCGATGCTGGCCGGCGAATCAGGCGAGCGCATCGCCCGTCTGCGCGACCGGCTGAAGCTGTTCGCCAGCTGGGACGTGTTCGCGCTGGAGGCCGAGCTGAAGGTCTTCGCCGAGGAAGAGGCCGTGGGCTTCGGCAAGATCGGTCCCGCCGTCCGCGCGGCACTGACCGGCGACGGGGTTTCGCCCGATATCGCCAAGACGCTGGCGGCCCTCGGGCGGGAAGAAAGCCTCGGCCGTTTGAATGATGCGCTGCAACAGACTATCTGACATTTCACCAGACCGTGGATTACGCCTCCCTGCGCCGATCCGCCGCCGAACTTTCAGGGGCTGCAATGACTGAACAAGCCAAACCCGCCGGCACGGCGACCCTCACCTACGGCGACAAGTCCGTGGACCTGCCGGTGCTGTCCGGGTCGACCGGTCCCGACGTCATCGATATCCGCAAGCTGTACGGCGCGACCGACGCCTTCACCTATGACCCGGGCTTCACCTCCACCGCCTCGTGCGAGAGCGCCCTGACCTTCATCGACGGCGACGTGGGGACCCTGCTGCACCGCGGCTATCCGATCGACCAGCTGGCCTCGCAGTCCAACTTCATCGAGGTCTGCCACCTGCTGCTGCACGGCGAACTCCCGACCGCCTCGGAATACGAGGCGTTCGAGCGCAGCATCACCATGCACACCATGCTGCATTCGCAGTTCGACCGCTTCTTCGAGGGTTTCCGTCGCGACGCCCACCCGATGGCGATCATGGTCGGCACCGTCGGCGCCCTCTCGGCCTTCTATCACGACAGCCTGGACATCCATGACCCGGTCCAGCGCAACATCTCGGCCATCCGGTTGATCGCCAAGATGCCGACGATCGCGGCGCGGGCCTACAAATATCACATCGGCCAGCCCTTCGTTTCGCCGCGCAACGACCTGACCTATGCCGAGAATTTCCTGCGCATGTGCTTCGCCGTCCCGGCTGAGGACTATGAGGTCAATCCGGTGCTGGCCAAGGCCATGGACCGCATCTTCATGCTCCACGCCGATCACGAGCAGAACGCCTCGACCTCGACCGTGCGTCTGGCCGGGTCGTCGGGCGCCAATCCGTTCGCCTGTATCGCCGCCGGCATCGCCTGCCTGTGGGGCCCGTCGCACGGGGGCGCCAACGAGGAGGCGCTGAACATGCTCAAGGAGATCGGCACCCCGGACAAGATCCCGGCCTTCATCGAGGGTGTGAAGGCCAAGAAATACAAGCTGATGGGCTTTGGCCACCGGGTGTACAAAAACTACGACCCGCGCGCCAAGGTGATGAAGGAGAGCGCCGACGAGGTGCTGGCCGCGGTCGGCGATCCCAACGACCCCCTGTTCCAGGTCGCCAAGGAGCTGGAGCGGATCGCGCTGAACGACGAATATTTCATCGAGCGCAAGCTGTTCCCGAACGTCGACTTCTATTCGGGCATCACCCTGTCGGCGATGGGCTTCCCGACCTCGATGTTCACCGTGCTGTTCTCGCTGGCCCGCACCGTCGGCTGGATCGCCCAGTGGCAGGAAATGATGGCCGACCCCGGCCAGAAGATCGGCCGCCCGCGCCAGCTGTACACCGGCCCGACCGAACGGGATTACACGCCGATCCAGTCGCGCGGCTAAGGCCGGGTTCGACCGCGACAAAAACGGACAGCGACCCCGGAGCCAAGGCTCCGGGGTCGTTTCGTTTGTGCCTACCAGCGGCGACGGCGCGGGGCCGCCAGACCCTCGATCTCGGCCACGAAGGCCGGATGGTCCGGGATGGGGGCCTCCTCCCCGGCCAGGGCCGCGAGGGCTTCGGCCTCGGCGACCAGGCTCTGGATCTCCTCGGCGCTGTCCGATCCCAATGTGACCAGCGATCGCGCCCGGGCCCGGATCAGCAGTGTGGCCGCGGCGGGATGACGGCCCGAAAGCCGCGAGGCCCACAGGGGGCTGGACTCATGTCCGCCCCGGATCTCGCCGGAGCGCGCCAGGATCAGGGCCGAGGCTTCGCGCAGGGCGGGCCAGTCCATCAGGAAAGCGAGGCCGCGCACGGCGTCAGGGTGGGCGGCGGCCAGTTCGAAGGCCCGGTCCAGCGCCACGACATCCTCGAAATCCGCCAGTCCGGCGAGCAGGGCGCGCAGGTCCTCGACCGACAGGGTGCGCTCGAACCGGCGCCAGCGGGCCTCGTCCGCCTCGGCCCGCCGGCCCTCGGCCTCGAGGACCACGATCTCGGCCGCCGTCCAGGCCTCGGGCGGCGCCTCGGCCACGCCGGGGCGTCCCCAGCGGGAGGACGGGGCCGGCTCCAGCCGGGCCGCCTCCAGCGCGGCCCGAGCCTCCTCCGCGCGACCGGCCAGCGCAAGGCGATGGGCGATCCCGGCGCCGATCTCGGGCTTGCGGGCGTCAGCGTCCGGGATCGACCGGATCCAGGCGTCGAGATCGCCGGCCCGGTCGGCCAGTTTGCGCACCACCAGGGCGAGGCGGCCGGTCGGCCGGGGCCCTTGGGTCAGGCCTGCCAGCAAGGAGCGGGCGAGGACCGGATCGAGCCCCGAGGCGCCCCGCCCGATCCACGACGCCCAGGGGTCGAGCCGCGTCGCCAGAGCCTCGCCCAGGACCGGGGCGGCGACATCCGGCCCGGCGAGGGAGGCCACCCGCGCGAGCTCGGCCGTCGCCGCGTCGAACAGCAGCGGCAGTTCGCCCTTTGCGTCGCTGACCCGGGCAAGGAGACCGGGATAGAGGTCGAACCAGGCCACCAGCCGGTCGAGCGCCAGCCGGGCGTCCAGAGCGGACAGCCGGTCGGCGATCATCCGCAGCAGCGACCTGAGCTCGCCCAGCAGCGCCGGCCGCTTGCGCCACGACACCCGGGCCCGGCTGCCGCCGACGGCCAGCAGCCGCTTGTCGATCTCTAGCGCCAGGTCGGCCGCCCCAACCTCGGCGGCCAGTTCCATCCGCAGCCGGCGCTTCAGGGCCGGGTCGGCGGCGCCGGCCTCCATCAGCAGATCGGCCAGCCGCTCGGCTCCGAGCGCGGCCAGGTTGGCTGCGGATACGGACTTCTTCGCCGTCGTCGGTCGCTTCGCCATACGTTCCTGAACCGCCATTCCGTCCCTTAACGCACGAACGCGCGGGGCGTCAGACGCCGCTGGCCTTCTGGGCGATCACCCCCAGCACGGCCTCGGCCGCGATCTCGGACGGATCGCGTCCTTCCCGGCCCATCAGGTCCAGCGCCGCCGTCTGCCGCGCCGCCTGATCGGCCCGGGCCGCCGGATCGGCCAGCAGCCGCCCGACCTCGGCCGCGACCTTGTCCGGCGTGGCGTCATTCTGGATCAGCTCGCGGGCGATCTCCGCATCGGCCGCGTGGTTGAACAGGGTCGCGTATTTGCCCGTGAAGAAGGGCTTCATGATCGCATAGCTGAGCGGCTGGAAGCGGTAGGCGATGACCATCGGCGCCCCGGCCAGGGCCAGTTCGGTCGAGACGGTGCCGCTGGTGGCGAGGGCGACCGTGGCCGCGCGCATGGCTGAGTATTTCTCGTCCTCGCCCACCACATGGGCGCGGAAAGGCCAGGCGGCGACGCGGGCGGTCACGTCCGCCGCCACCGTCCCGGCGGCGACCACGGCCACCTGCAGGGCGGGGTCGGCGGCCTTCAGCCGGGCGACCGCGGCCTCATAGACGGGCGTCATCAGCCGGATTTCGGAGGGCCGGCTGCCGGGCAGGACGACGAGCAGCGGGGCGTCGGCGGCGATCCCGCGCGCGGCGCGGAAGCCGGCCGGGTCGGCGGCCCCCATGTCCACATGCAGGGCCTGGGATCCCACCACGGTCGTCGCCAGGCCCTCTCGCTCGAACCAGGGCGCGTCGAAGGCGTAGAGGGCCAGCAGATGGTCCACCGCCCCCGCCAGGGTCTTCGCCCGCCCCGGCCGCGAGGCCCAGACCTGCGGCCCGACGTATTTGATCAGCGGCGCGTCCGGAAGGACGGCCCTGAGCGCCTTGGCCACCCGGATGGTGAAACCCCAGCTGTCGATCAGGACGACCGCGTCGGGCCGCTCCGCTGCGGCCAGCGCAACGGCGTCCGCCACCCGGCGCTTGACCAGGCCATAGGCCTTCAGCCCCTCCAGCCAGCCGTGGATCGACAGTTCGGCGATGTCGAAGGGGCTTTGGACGCCCTGCTCGGCCATGCGCGGGCCGCCGACGCCGACGAAGGCTACGTCCGGCCCCAACCGCGCCTTCAACGCCCGCGCCAGCCCTGCCCCCAGCGCATCGCCCGAGGCCTCGGCGGCCACCAGCATGATCTTCAGCGGCCGGCTCACCGGTCCTCGCCCCAGACGAATAGGCCCAGGCGATCGGCGGCCTCGACCAGTCCGGCCCGGTCGATCAGGATCAGCTTGCCCGTGAACCCCCCGACCCCGGCCAAGCCGGCGGCGGCGGCCAGTTCGACCGTCCGGGCCCCGATCACCGGCATGTCGACCCGAAGGTCCTGGATCGGCTTGGGCGCCTTGGCCAGCACGCCCTTGCGGTCGGTCACGGCGCCGCGCAGGTCGGCGGGCAGGCCGGCCACCCGCGCCAGCATGGCGTCGGTGCCCTCCTGGGCCTCCACCGCCAGCACCAGGCCGTCACAGACGACGGCGCCCTGGCCGATATCGAGCTCTCCCGCCTTTTCAGCGACATGAAGCGCCTTCTTCAGGTCCAGCATTTGGGCGTCGGTCGGGGTGACACGCCCGAGGGCGCCGCCGGGCAGGGTCTCCCCGCCCAGAATGTCGTCCGCCCCTTCGATGGCATAGCCCTCGCCCTCGAACACCGACAGGATCTTGCGCAGCAGGGCGTCATCGCCCTGGGTCGCCGCCTTGATGATGCCGGGCAGCAGGGTCGCGCCCTTGAGATCGGGCTTCAGCGTCCTGAAGTCGGGCCGGTTAACCGTGCCCGCGAAACAGACGGCGGCGCATCCCGCCTTCTTCAGCGCCGACAGCACCTTGCCGATCTCGGCCATGCCGGCGTCGACGCCGGGGTAGCGGGCCAGGTGCGGATCGGCGAAGCCCGCCAGCCGCACGAGGAAGACCGGTCGCCCCTCGGCCTCGCAGCGCGCCGCCACCGCCAGCGGCAGGGCGCCGCCCCCGGCGATCAGGCCCAGTTTGCTCATGCGCGCGACCTTCTCACTCGGCCGGCAGGCACAGGGGCCGTTTGCCGGCGGCGCGGATGAAGGCGACGATCTCCATGATCTCGGGCAGGTCGGCATAGCCGGCCTCGACCGCGTCCAGCCGGTCGGAGAAGGTCCCGCCGCCCTCGAACAGGTCGCGCCAGGCCGCCAGCAGACGGCGGATGGCGGTGCGGTCGTAGCCCTTGCGCTTCAGCCCGACGAGGTTGAGGCCCTGCAGTCGGGCATGATTGCCCCAGGCGGAGCCATAGGGGATGACGTCCCGCGTCACCGCCGCCAGGCCGCCGATGATGGCCCCCTGCCCGACCCGGCCGAACTGATGCACGGCGCACAGGCCGCCGAGGAAGACCCGGTCGCCGATCTCGGCGTGGCCGCCAAGGGTGGCCTGGTTGGCGAAGGTGACATGGTCGCCGACCACCGCGTCATGACCGACATGGGCGCCGGTCATGAACAGGCAGCCGCGGCCGATCCGGGTCAGGCCGCCGCCGCCGGGCGTGCCGCGGTTGAAGGTCGAATGCTCGCGCACCAGACAGTCCTCGCCGATCTCCAGCCGAACGGGTTCGCCCTTGTAGCCGCCGTGCTGCGGGTCGCCGCCGATCACCGCGAAGGGGTGGATGACGGTGCGGGCGCCGACCGTCGTGTCCTGTTGCACCACCACATGACTGGCCAGGCGGACGCCCGCGCCCAGGCTGACCCCCGGTCCGACGACGCACCAGGGGCCGATCTCGACACCGTCGGCCAGGACGGCGCCCGGATCGATCACGGCGGTGGGGTGGATGCGGCTCACGGCGTGACCGGCTTGTCGACCGTCACGACCATGGCGGCGAAATCGGCCTCGGCGGCCAGCTTGCCATCGATGAAGGTCTCGCCGCGGAATTTGAAGATGTCGCCCCGCATCCGGGTCACGATCACCTGCATGCGCAGCTGGTCGCCGGGACGCGCGGGCTTGCGGAAGCGGACGCCGTCGATCGACATGAACATGATGACCTTGCCCTCGACCGCGACATCAAGAGATTTGGACATCAGCAGCGCCCCGGTCTGGGCCATGGCCTCGACGATCATGACGCCGGGCATGACCGGGTCGATCGGGAAATGGCCCGGGAAATAGGGTTCGTTGTGGGTGACGTTCTTGATCCCGGTGATCGAGGTGCTGGCGACGAAATCCTCGGCCTTGTCGACCAGCAGGAAGGGGTAGCGGTGCGGCAGGCGCCGCATCACCTCGGCGTAGTCGATCTTGCCGTCGTCGCTCATCTCGCGTCTTCTTCGCCTTCGGCGCTAGGAACGCGCCTTTCCTGACGCCTGTTTGGCGAGCCAGATCGCTTCGCGCAAGGACTGTCGCAGCGGTTTGGCCGGATAGCCCGACCAGGTCTCGCCCGGCGGAATATCGGCCAGCACCCCGGCCCCGCCCGCGACCCGCGCGCCCTCGCCGATGCGGATATGGTCGCCGATCCCGGCCTGGCCGCCGAAAATGACGTTGTCGCCGACGATGCAGGAGCCGGAAATCCCCGTATGGGCGGCCAGCAGGCAGTTTCGGCCGATGACGCAGTTGTGCGCGATCATGACCAGGTTATCGATCTTGGTGTTCTCGCCCACGACCGTGTCGTCATAGGCGCCGCGGTCGATGCAGGAGTTGGCCCCAACCGTGACGCCGTCCTGAAGGATGACCCGCCCCAGCTGGGGCACGTCGATGGGGCCGTCCTTGGAACGCGCCGCGCCGAAGCCCGGCTCGCCGATGCGCACGCCTGCCAGCAGGCGCACGCGGTCGCCGATCAGGGCGACGCTGACGCTGACGTTGGGACCGATCAGGCAGTCGCGACCGATCTGCACGCCGGGCCCGATGACGCTGTTGGCGCCGATCCGGGTGCCCCGGCCGATGCGGGCCCCGGACCCGACGACCACGCCGGGCTCGAACACGACGGTGTCGTCCTCGGCGGCTTCAGCGCCGATGGAGGCGGAAAGCGGGATGGCGCGGTGGAAGGCCGTCGACGCCCGCGCCCAGGCGGCCTGGGGCTCGGGCGTGACAATCACGGCGGCCTCGGCCGGAGCGATCTCGAGCGCGGCGGCGGGAAGAATGACGCAGCCGGCGCGGGTTTCCCCGAGCGCGGCCGCGAATTTGCGGTCGCCCATGAAGGCGACGTCGCCGGGTCCGGCGGAGGCCAGCGAGGCGACGGCGGAGACCTGACGGTCCCCGCCCCGGACGACCTCGCCCCCGATCCGCCTGGCCAGTTCGTCGACGCCCAGCGCCGGCAGGGCGAGGAAGAAGCGCGGATCCGGCATGACGGCCTTACTGTTGCGCCTGGACCGGAACCGGCATGCGGTTGAAGCTGAGGGTCGGCAGGGCCGTGTTCAGGCGCTGGATGACCAGGTCGGTCACGTCCATGGCCGGGTTGAAGAGATAGACGGCCGAGCGATCCAGCAGCAGGCCGCAGCCACGCTCCTGATAGACGGCCGACAGGATGGGATCGGCGGCCTGGGCGATGGCCCGGATCTGCATCTGCTGGGTGTACTGCAGCTCCTGCTGACGGGTCTGCTCCAGCTGCTGGGCCTCCTGGGCGCGCTGCTGCCAGGCGCGGGCGGCCGTGCCGTCGGGATCAGCGCCCTGGCCGGCGGTCTGGAGACGCTGGGCTTCGGTCTGGAGCGCGGCGCCGTAGGGAGCCAGTTCCCCCTGCACTTCAGTGACCAGCCGCTGCATGCCGGCCTGGACCGACTGACCGGCCGTCGACTGGGCGAGCAGACGCTCGTTGTGGAAGACGCAGACGCCCGGCAGGACGGGGCCCGGATTGGCCGGGGCCTGGGCCGCGGCCGAACCGGCGGCGAGCGACGCGAGGGCGAAGGCCCCGATTGCGAACAATTTCATCTTGAACCTTTGATGCGGGAAAATGGCCCGCGCTAGAACTGGGTTGAGGTCGAGAAGCGGAAGGTTTCTGTTTTATCGTAGTCTTGCTGCTCAAGGATCTTGCTGAGATCGAAGCGGATCGGCCCCATCGGCGAGCGCCAGTGGATGCTGACGCCGGCCGTGGCTCGCAGCGCCAGCTCATCGACGATGCTCGCATTCGGCAGGCCGCCGGTCGTGGTCGTGTAGCGGTCGTCCAGAACCCCCAGGGTGCCCACGTCGGCGAACAGCGAGGTGCGGATGCCGTACTCTTCCGGCAGGCCGTTCGGCAGGGTCACCTCCAGCGTGCCGATGGCGTAGAAATTGCCGCCGAGCGCGTCGTTATTGGTGCCCAGGGTCAGGTCGCGCGGACCGATGCCGGCCGTCTCGAAGCCGCGGAAGCTGTTGCCGCCCTTGAAGAAGCGGTCGTTGATCCGGATCGGGTCGCCGCCCCAGCCGGAGATGTAGCCGGTCGAGGCTGAGGCCGTGACCACCCAGGCCGGGCTGAAGCCCCAATAGGCGGACACATCGGCTTCGGTCTTGATGTAGTTCACGTCGCCGCCGATGCCGGCGAAATCCTGACGCAGGGCGCCGGTCCAGCCGCGGGTCGGCCGCACCGGATCGTTCCGACGGTCGACCATCAGGGTGTATCCCGCCGAGGAGTTCAGGAACGACCCGACCTGGTCGCACAGGGCGTTGGAGCCGCTGCCCGTGCCGCAATAGCCGTCCGGAACGATGATCTCGTCGCTCTTCAGGAAATAGCGGGTGCTGAGCAGGGTGTAGCCGTTCAGCGGATAGGACAGACGCACGCCGCCGCCCGTCGAGCGATAGTCATAGGACGAATATTCGCTGAGGTCGTAGCGCGAGTGGAAGGCGTCGAAGCCCGCGCGCAGGTCTCGGCCGAGGAATTTGGGCTCGGTGAAGCGGAAGTCGATCTGCTGGCGCAGCGAACCCCATTCGAGGCGCGCGACCACGTTCTGGCCCCGGCCGCGGAAGTTCCGCTCGGTGATGCCCAGGTTGACCACGAAGGAGTCGACCGAGCTGAAGCCGGCGCCGACGGACAGTTCGCCGGTGGGCTGTTCGGTGACGGTGACATTGACCACCGACCGGTCGGGAGCCGAGCCGCGGCCCTCCTCGACGGTGACGTCCTTGAAGAAGCCCAGGGCGCGCAAATTGTTGCGCGACCGCTCCAGCAGGGTGCGGTTGAAGGCGTCGCCCTCGGTCAGCATCATCTCGCGACGGACGACATTGTCCAGGGTGCGGGTGTTGCCGATGACGTTGATGCGGTCGACGTAGACGCGCTGGCCTTCCTTGACGTTGAAGGTGACATTGACCGTGTCGGTCTCGGGATCGGCCCGGTAGGAGGGGTCGATCTCGACGAAGGCGTAGCCGGCCGAGCCCGCCGCGAAGGTCAGGGCGTCGACCGCCGATTCGATCTTGTCGCTCTCGTACAGGTCGCCGGAACGGATCGGCAGCAGCAGTTTGAGGAAGTCAGGGTTCAGGCGATCGTTCTCGGTGACGACCTCGACCGTGCCGAAATTATAGCGGTCGCCCTCGTCCACGGTGACGGTGATGCCGAAGGCGCTGTCGTCCGGCGCCAGCTCCGAAATCGCCGACAGGACGCGGAAATCATAATAGCCGCGGTTGGTGTAGAATTTCCGCAGCTGCTCGCGGTCGTAGTCCAGCCGGTTCGGATCATAGTTGTCGTTGGTGCCGAACAGCCGCCACCAGGCCGACTGCTGCGTGACCATGACCTCGCGCAGATCGTTGTCCGAGAAGGCGGTGTTGCCGATGAAGGTGATGGCGCGGACGCCCGTCTCCGGGCCCTCGTCGATCTCGAACACCACGTCGACGCGGTTCTGGTCCAGCTGCACGATCTTCGGCGTCACCGTGGCCGAGATTCGGCCCGACAGGCGGTACAGCTCGACGATCTTGCCGACATCCTCCTGGATGCGGGCGCGGGTGTAGATGCCGCGGGGCCGGAGGGTGACCTCCTCGCGCAGCTTGTCCTCGGTGACGGCGTTGTTCCCCTCGAACACCACCTGGTTGATGATCGGGTTCTCGACGATCTCGACCACCAGGTCGCCGTTCGGCTGCACGCCCAGCTGCACGTCGGCGAACAGCTGGGTGCGGGTCAGGGTGCGGACGGCGACGTCCAGCACCGCCGCGTCCACCGGATCGCCCGGCTGGATCGGCAGATAGGACAGGACCGTGGTCTGGTCGATGCGCTGGTTGCCGCGCACGAGGATGCGGTTGACGGTGAGCTGCTCGACCGGGGGGGGCGCGGTCTGCTGCACCTCGGCCGGCGCGGGCGCGGCCGGCGCGACCTGGACCGCCGGGCCGGCCGGCGGCGGGGTCTGGGCCATGGCCGGGCCGGCCAGACCCGCGGCGACCGCGAGGGCTGCCAGGCTCGGGGTCAGGCCCCTGGCGAAACGGAGGGCGGCGGCGTCATGTCGGATCATTCGGGAAACCATCGGGGGCTGGCGTCGACTCGTCATGCGAGCCCGCCGAGGAATTTGAACAGGCTAAGCTTCTGCAGGTCGTTCCAGGTCGCGAACAACATCAATCCCGCCAGCAAAGCAAGACCGACACGGTAGCCGACCTCCTGAACCCGCGCGGGCACTGGCCTGCGGGCCACAGATTCATATGCGTAGAACAGCAGATGCCCCCCATCCAGAACCGGAATCGGCAGCAGATTAACAATGCCAATTCCGATCGAAACTATGGCGGCGAACTGAAGAAAGCTGAGGCCGAGGTTGATGGCGATGTAGCCGGGGTCCGGATTCGCCGCCACAGCCTGACTGGTGACCCCGCCGGCGGCCTTGGCGATTCCCAGCGGGCCGTTGAGCAAATCGCCGGATTCCTTGCCGCTGAAGATGCGGCCGATGTAGGTGCCGGTGGTTGCGATGGTCGAGCCGATCGACTCGACGCCCTTGGCGGCCGCCTCGATGGGGTTGAGCTGACGGAAGCTGACGTCGGACCGCAGGGGAGCCAGCGCCAAGCCGATCCGGGCCACGCGGATGCGGCCGGCCAATTCGTTGTCTTCCACCTGCCGAAGCGGCGTGGCCACCAGGGTGACGGTCTCGCCCGCCCGATCGACCGTGAATGTCAGCGGGTCGCCCGCGCTCATGATGACGATGCTGGTGACCTCGGCCCCCTCGGAGACCGGGCGTCCGTTGACGGTCCGGATCAGGTCCATCGGCTGGAACCCAGCAACAGCGGCCGGGGAGCCCGGCGTCACCTGCGCGACGCGAGGGGGCAGGATTTGCTCGCCGATAACGCTGAACAGGACCGTCAGCAGCGCCATGGCCAGCAGGAAATTGGCCGCGGGGCCCGCCGCGACGATCAGGGCCCGCTGCCAGATCGGCTTGAAATGGAAATAGTCGCGCTCGGCGCCAGGCCCGTTCTCGGCGATCACCCGCTGTCGCAGCTCGGCCAGACCGGCCTGATCCGGCACGCTGGAGGCGTCCAGATCGCCCGAGAATTTGACGTAGCCGCCCAGCGGCAGCCAGGCGAGCCGCCATTCCGTGCCGTGTTTGTCGGTGCGGGCGACGATCGTCTTGCCGAAGCCGATCGAGAACCGGTCGATCTTCACGCCGAAGGCGCGCGCGACCAGGAAATGGCCCAGTTCATGGATGGTGACGATGAACGTCAGCACGACCAGGAAGGCCGCGATGGAGATCAATACCTGACCGAGAAGTCCCGTCATGCCGAAATCGGTCCCTCCGCCCTTCAGGCTGCCGCCGCAAGGCCGCGAACGATCGATTCCGCCATCCGCCGCGCCTGCGCATCCACGGCCAGGGCCGCGTCGCAGGCGCTGCCGGAACCGGAATCCACCCCCGAGGCCGTCACGCGCGCCATGGTGTCGTCGACGACTGCGGCAATATTGAGAAAGCCCAGCCGACGGTCAAGAAATGCGAGGGCCGCCACCTCGTTGGCGGCATTGAACACAATGGGGGCGATCCCGCCCGCCCTTAACGCCTGCCGCGCGAGTTTCAGCGCGGGGAAGCGTTCCTCGTCGGGCGCCTCGAAGGTCAGCCGGCCCATGGCGGCGAGGTCCAGCCGCGGCGCGTCCCAGGCCAGCCGATCCGGCCAGGCCAGGGCATAGGCGATCGGCGTCTTCATGTCCGGCGGCCCCATCTGGGCCAGGGTCGAGCCGTCGATGTATTCGACCAGGCTGTGAATGACCGACTCGGGGTGCACCACGACATCGATCCGGTCGGCCGGCATGTCGAACAGATAGGCCGCCTCGATGGCCTCCAGCCCCTTGTTGGCCATGGTGGCGCTGTCGACCGAGATCTTGGCGCCCATGCTCCAGTTAGGATGGGCCACCGCCTGTTCGGGCGTGATCGCCTTCAGCGCCTCGCGCGGCGTGGTCCGGAACGGCCCGCCGGAGGCGGTCAGGATCAACCGGGCGACCCGTTCCGGGGCCTCGTGCGGAAAGACCTGATGGATGGCGGAATGTTCGGAATCGACCGGCAGCAGGCGGCCGCCCGACTGACGCACGCGCTGAATCAGGGCGGGGCCGCAGCAGACCAGGCTTTCCTTGTTGGCCAGGGCCAGGGTCGCGCCCGTCGCCGCGGCCGCCCAGGCCGAGCGCAGGCCGGCGGCCCCCACGATGGCGGCCATGATCCAGTCGACGGGCCGCGTCGCCGCCTCGATCACGGCCTGGTCCCCCGCCGCCGTCGCGATCCCGGTCCCGGCGAGGGCGTCCCGCAGCTCCTGCAACCGAGACGGATCGGCGGTCACCGCCAGCTTTGGTCGCCAGCGGCGGGCCTGTTCCGCCAGCCGGGCGATATTGGCGCCGCCCGTCAGGGCCTCGACCTCGAAGGCGCCGCTGCCGGCGGTCTCGGCCTGGTCCATGAGGTCCAGGGTCGAACAGCCGACCGAGCCCGTGGAGCCCAGCACCGTCACGCGCCGCCGGATCATGAGCCCGCGCCCGTCAGGCCGACGATCAGCCGCCCGCAGGCCACCACCACGACGGCGAACATGAGCCCGTCGACGCGATCCAGCAGGCCGCCGTGGCCGGGGATCAGCTGGCCCGCGTCCTTGACGCCGTAGCGACGCTTCAGCGCCGATTCCCACAGGTCCCCGGCCATGGTGGCCAGGGCGGCGGCCAGGCCCAGGGCGGCGCCCCAACCCACGCCTATGCCCAGATCCAGATACGCCGCCAGCAGGGCGCCGGCGACGGTGCCGGCCGCCAGGCCGCCGATGAAGCCCGACCAGGTCTTGTTGGGCGAAAACCGCGGCCACAGCTTGGGTCCGCCGACCAGGCTGCCGACCAGATAGGCCATGATGTCGGACGCCCAGGCGATGACGAAGGCCGAGACCGTCCAGGCCAGGCCGTTCTGGGAATCGACGTCCCTGAGCCAGATCAGCAGGACGGCCGGCCAGCCGAGGTAGAGAACCCCATAGGCGGCGTCGACCGCCTCCTGGCCGCGATTACGGGCGAACAGGCCCGCCGCCACGGCGCCGAAGACCAGCATGACGAGGGCGAGAGACAGCTGTCCCGCGTGGGCCGCCACCACCCCGGCGACCAGGCCGAAGGCCACGGCCCCCGCCATCACCCGCCAGGCCCGGGCCGCGCTCATCATGGCCCATTCGACCGCCAGCAGGGCGCTGGCCAGAAGCATCAGGGCGAGGAACCACAGGCCGCCCGCCCAGATGGCCAGGACCGCCGCGGGCGCCAGGACGACGGCCGAGGCGGCGCGAAGCGCGATGTCGCGGGCCCTGACCGCCATCAGCCGACCGCAAGCGCGGGCGGAGCCGGCGCGGTCGACGCGGCCCGGCCGCCGAAGCGCCGGTCGCGGTTGCGGTACTGTTCAACGACGTCCGCCAGCTGGGCCGCGCCATAGTCGGGCCAGAGCACGTTCTGGAAGACCAGCTCGGCATAGGCCGCCTCCCACAGCAGGAAGTTCGACAGCCTCTGCTCGCCGGAGGTGCGCACGATCACATCGACCGGGGGCGCGCCGGCGGTCGACAGGCGCAGGCCGAGGGCCGCCTCGTCCAGGTCGCCCGCGGCCAGTCCCGCACGCACATCGTCCAGGTGGCGCTTGACGGCGTCGAGGATGTCGGCCCGCCCGCCGTAGTTGAAGGCCACCTGCAAAAGGAACTGGTCATTGTGCGCCGTCACGGCCTCGGCGCGGTCGATCAGGGCGATGATGTCGGCCGGCAGCCCCACCCTTCGGCCCAGCACCCGGATCCGCACGCCCGCGCGCTCCAGCCGCTTCAGATCGCTGGCGACATAGGACCGGACCAGTCCCATCAGGTCCGACACCTCGTCCGCGGGCCGGCTCCAATTCTCGGTCGAGAAGCCGAACACGGTCAGGCAGCGTATGCCCTGTCTGGGCGCGGCCTCGACCGTCCGCTTCAGCGCCTGGACCCCCTCGCGGTGACCCATGGCGCGCGGCACACCGCGCGCCTCGGCCCAGCGCCCATTGCCGTCCATGATCAGGGCCACGTGTCGTGGACCGTCAGTCGGCGCTATATGAAAGGGCTCGGCGGGCATGCGGCGCTATCCTAGGGCAATTCGCGCCGTCAAACCTGCATGATCTCAACTTCCTTGGCCCGAAGGGCCTCGTCAATGCGCTTGATCGCCGCGTCGGTGTCCTTCTGGACCTCGGTCTCCATCTTCTTCTGCTCGTCCTGGCTGATCTCGCCCGCCTTCTCGGCCTTCTTCAGGTCCTCGTTGGCGTCGCGACGGACGTTGCGGACGGCAATCTTCTGCTGTTCGGTGTATTTGCCGGCCAGCTTGGCCAGGTCCTTGCGGCGCTCTTCCGTCAGCGGCGGGACCGGGATGCGGAGCGTCTGCCCGTCGACGATGGGGTTCAGCCCCAGGCCGGCGGCGCGGATGGCCTTTTCGACCGGCCCCACCATCGACTTGTCCCAGACATTGACCGAGATCATCCGCGGCTCCGGCACGCTGATGGCGGCGACTGAGTTCAACGGCGCGTTCGAGCCGTAGGCCTGGACCTGCACGGGATCCAGCAGGCCGACATTGGCCCGGCCGGTGCGCAGGCCGTTGAACTCTTCCTTCAGGGCGGACACGGACTTGTCCATGCGCTCGCGATAGGTCTTCAGATCAGGCTTGGCCATGGTCGTTTCTCTCGTGTTTTCTTGGCTTTGGCGGCTCAGGCGGCCTTGTCGGAAGAGATGACCGTAAAGGTCCCCTCCCCCGTCAACGTGCGACGCAGTGAATTGTCTTCCCGGATCGAGAAAACCACGATCGGAATGCCGGAGTCACGCATCAGGGCGATGGCCGAGGCGTCCATGACCTTCAGGTCGCGGGCCAGGACGTCATGATAGCTGAGCCGTTCATAACGGGTCGCCGACGCGTCCTTCTTGGGGTCGGCCGTATAGACGCCGTCGACGCTGGTGCCCTTCAGCAGGGCGTCGCAGCCCATTTCGGCGGCGCGCAGGGCCGCGCCCGAGTCGGTGGTGAAGAAGGGCGCGCCCACGCCCGCGGCGAAGATCACCACCCTCCCCTTCTCCAGATGGCGCAGGGCCCTGCGGCGGATGTAGGGCTCGGCCACGGCGTTCATCTCGAGGGCGCTCTGCACCCGGGTCTGGACGCCGATCTTCTCAAGCGCGGCCTGCATGGCCAAGGCGTTCATCACCGTGGCCAGCATGCCCATATAGTCGGCGGTGGCCCGCTCCATGTCGCCGGCGGCCTTGCTCAGCCCGCGGAAGATGTTGCCGCCGCCGATGACGAGGCAGATCTCGACCCCCTCGCGGGCGACGTCGGCGACCGCCTTGGCCACGGTCGCCACGGTTTTCTGGTCGATGCCATAGCCCTGGTCGCCCATCAGCACCTCGCCCGAGACCTTCAGCAGGACGCGTTTGTAGAGAAACTCGGGCGGGGCGTCGGGCATGGGGCGGTCCTGGGGCGGCGGATTCGGCTCCTTATAGGTAGGGCCCGCCCGGGATTCAAAGCTTACCAGCAGTCCGCGCCGATTCCGGGCGCCCGCACGGCCAGCAGGATGCGGCTGCGCTGCTCCCGGCTGATCTCGCCAGAGGCTTCGAGGATACAGCCCACCACGGTATTGGAATTCGGCGCCAGCAGGCCGTAGCGCAGGCCGCTGGCGTCCAGCGTCTTCCGGGCCCGCTGCAACGCCGCCGGCGCCGCCGCCACGCGGGCGGGATCGTCGGTGATCCGCGTCATCTCGTGCAGCGCCTGGCCCGAACTGGGGAAGTCGTAGGCGTCGGGATCATAGGTCGCCATCCGCGCACCGAGCCGGTCCCCCTCCGGCAGATCCGGATCGAATTTGGCGTTCTGGCTGGCCGAGAAGACGATCGCGGGGCCCGTCTCCGGCACGACCAGAATGTAGGCGTGGCGCGGGAACATCAGATAGTGCGCCGGCCATTTGGTCGCCCCGACCCAGGGATCGCCGTCCGGCCCCAGGGCATGGGCGCCGACATAGACGCCCGACGGCAGGGTCCGCGCGTCGATCCGGCCGAACCGTCGCAGGATGTGATCCGCCATCACATGGTCGAGCAGGAAGACGCCCCGCTCCGCCTCGCGGGAGAACCAGCCGTGGAGCTCCGCCGCCGACGGCTCGGCGCCGAGGGCCTCGCCGTACAGCGCCTCGAAGGCGTCGGGCGGCACCGCCTTGCCGTCGGCCGGGCTGAACCAGAGGCCGCGCAGTTCGTGGATCGAACGCTCGACCGGATCGGCGCCGCGAAAGGCGGTCAGGCTCAGGGTCAGGTTCACCGCCGCGAACAGCAGGATGAAGCCCAGCAGCGCCTGCAGCAGGATCAGGCCCCACTTGCGCCACCCATGGAGCGGGTGGCGCGCGTGGCGGACATGCTCCAGCGTCGCGCGGCCCCGGGCCTTGAGCCGATCCCGCGCGCGCTGGTCCATGGGCGAGGCTCCGTCGGTCTAGAGCCGGAGGATGACCGTCTCGACGATCGGGCGGCGGTCCCAGATCTGCTGGCTGGCCTTCTTCAGCGCCCGCGACACGGCCTGTTCGATGACCATCTCGTCCTCGAGCGCCGGGCCCTTCAGCTTCATGACTGCCTGCTCGACGCGCTCGGCCAGATTGTCCAGCGCGTCGCCCAGCGGCGATTCCGCGTCTCCGGGCAGGCCGATGGCCCGCACGTCGATGTCGCTGACGATCTTGCCGCGCCGGTCCATGGCGAAGCTGACGATCAGCACCCCGTTGTTGGCGGCGTGACGGCGCTCGTGCAGGGCCTCGCCCTGTTCGGTGACCAGACGCCCGCCGTCGACGTACAGACGGCCGCTGGGCACTTCGTCGATGATGGCCGCCGGCCCAGGGGCCAGCCGCACCATGTCGCCATTGCGTGGCGTGACCTGTTCGGCGACGCCCAGATCCCTGGCCATATTGGCGTGCTCGGCCAGGTGGCGGCGCATGCCGTGGGTCGGCACCGCGATGCGCGGGCGGGCCCAGGCGTACATCTGCTTCATCTCGTCCCGGCACGGGTGGCCCGAGACGTGGACGTGCGGATGGTCCTTCTCGGTGTAGAGCCGCACGCCGCGATCGGCGAGCTTGTCCTGCAGGGCGGCGATGGCCAGTTCGTTGCCGGGAATGACCCGCGACGAGAAGATGCAGTGGTCGCCCAGACCCAGCTTGATCAGCGGGTGGGTGCCCTGGGCCGCGCGCGACAGGGCGGCGCGGTCCTCGCCCTGGCTGCCGGTGCACAGATACAGGATCTGGTCGGCCGGCCAGACGCGGGCCTCTTCCTCGGTCAGGATGCGCTGGCTGTCGTTGAACAGGCCGACGTGGCGGGCGGCGGCCGTGATCCGGTGCATCGACCGTCCCGCCAGGGCGACGCGGCGCCCGGCCAGTTGGGCGGCCTTGATGACGCTGACCATGCGGGCGACGTTGGAGGCGAAGCAGCCGACGGCGATCCGGCCGGTCTTGAGGCTGCCGATCAGGTCGATCAGGCCGGCCTGGGCGTCCAGCTCGGACCCCGCCTGGCCCTCGACGAAGACGTTGGTCGAGTCGCAGACCATGGCCAGCAGGCCTTCATCGCCGAGTTTGGTGATGGCGGCGATGTCGGTCGGCTGGCCGATGACGGGGCTGGGGTCCAGCTTCCAGTCGCCGGTGTGGAAGACCGTGCCCAGCGGCGTTTTGATCGCCAGCGAATTGGGCTCGGCGATCGAGTGGGTCATGGTGATCATGGTGACCTGGAAGGGCCCCAGGTCGATCGTGCCGCCCAGCGGCACTTCGATGATCTTCACCTCATTGAGAATGCCGGCCTCGCGCAGCTTCTCGCGCACCAGGAAGGCGGTGAAGGGCGTGGCGTAGATCGGCGCCTTGATGCGCGTCCACAGCCAGCCAAGCGCGCCGATATGGTCCTCGTGGGCGTGGGTCAGGACGATGCCGCGGATCTTTTCGCCGTCGAGGAAGGCCGGATCGGGCACGATCACATCGACGCCGGGCGTCGACAGGTCGCCGAAGGTGACGCCGACGTCGACGATCAGGAATTCGCGGTTGGCCTCGGGTCCGTAGCCGTAGACGTTCAGATTCATACCGATCTCGCCCGACCCGCCGAGCGGGACGAAGACGAGTTCGTCGTTGGGGTTCTTTTTCATGCGTCCTTTAGATGGGTGTTCCGCCGCCAGATTTCGAGGAGGCCGCGGATGGTGAGGTCCGGATCAAACCGGTCGATGGATTCTGTGGCCCCTTCGAACAGCGAGGCGACGCCGCCGGTGCCGATGACGGTCATGGGTTTTCCCCACTCCGCCTTGATGCGCGCGACCAGGCCTTCGATCAGGGCGACATAGCCCCAGAAGACGCCCGACTGCATGTTGGACACCGTATCCTTGCCGATCACGCGTTCGGGCTTCTGGATGGCGATGCGGGGCAACATTGCGGCGGCCTCGTGCAGGGCCTGCAGCGACAGGTTGATGCCGGGCGCGATCAGCCCGCCCTCAAAGGCCCCGTCGGCGGCGACCACGTCGAAGGTTGTAGCCGTGCCGCTGTCGATGACGATCAGGTCGCCGGGATAGACCAGATGCGCGCCGATGGCGTTGACCAGCCGGTCGGCCCCCGCCTCGCTCGGCTTGGTGATCCGCGCGGCGATCCCGAGATCGACATTGTCGCCGATGACCAGCGGCTCGACCGACAGATAGCGGCGGGCCAGGTTGCGCAGGTTGAAGATCGACTGCGGCACCACGCTGGAAATGATGCAGCCGTCCAGCTGGGCGATCGACAGGCCCCGCATGGCCAGCAGTTGGCTCAGCCACACGGCGTATTCGTCGGCCGTGCGGTTGGCGTGGGTGGCCGTCCGCCACTGGGCGACCCATTCGCGGCCGTCATGGACCGCGAACAGCGTATTGGTGTTGCCCTGTTCGATCGCCAGCAGCATCAGGCGGCCTCCCCGAAGAAGACGTCGCCGGCCGAGATCAGCCGCAGCGATCCGTCCGACAGTCTCAGTTTCAGCGCCCCGTCCGGGGCCACGCCCTCGGCCCGGCCCTCGACGGTCTCCCGCCCCAGGCGCGCCACGGCGGGGCCGTCCAGGCCGGGAGTCCGCGCCTGCCAGGCGTCGAGGATCGGCTGGAAGCCGAGGGTCTCCCAGCGCTCCATCCAGACGGCGAAGGCCTTGGCCAGCACGGCGGCGGCGGCCTCCACGGTCGGCGGCGTAAGAACGTCGCTGCGCAGATGCTGAGCAAGGGCGGCGGCGGGCCGCTCGGTCCCCTCGGGCGCATGCGCCAGGTTCACGCCGATCCCGACCGCCAGCCACAGGCCGCCGCCTTCATGCGCCCCGGACTCGATCAGCACGCCCGAGGCCTTGGCCCCCGCCAGCATCACGTCATTGGGCCATTTGATCGTCACGACCGACGGCGGGGCGAAGGCGTCCAGCAGATCGGCGATGGCCAGGGCCGCGACGAAGGTCACCTGCGCCGCCTCGGCCGGCGACCGCCGCGTGGTGGTCAGCAGGGTGGCGAACAGATTGCCGCCCTCGCTGGCCCATTCCCGGCCGCGTCGCCCGCGCCCGGCCGTCTGGCGGCGCGCGACGATCCACAGCGGGCCGGTCTCGCCGGCCTCGGCCCGGCGACGGGCGTCCGCATTGGTGGAGTCGGTGTGATCGAGCAGCAGGACGGGCGCGGCCGAAGCCACCGTCAGCCCGCCCCGTAGCCGACCGCCGCCGCCCGCGCCAGGGGCTCCAGCCAGGCCAGGGCGACCATCACCAGCGGGAAGGAGAACAGGGCCGCGGCCAAGGCGATCGTCTTCGCCTCGATCGGCGAACGATCGATCGCCTCGACGCCCTCCGGCGCCGGATCGAACCACATCAGCTTGATGATCCGCAGATAGTAGAAGCCGGCCACGACCGAGGCCACCAGGCCGGCGGCGCCGACCATCCAGTAGCCCGCATCGGCGGCCGCGCCGAAGATCGCCCACTTGCCCCAGAATCCGGCCAGAGGCGGCATGCCGAGCACGGACAGCGACAGCACCGTCAGCGCCAGGGCCATCACCGGCCGATCCTTGCGCAGGCCGGCGAAATCCTCGATCCGGCGGATCGGCCGCCCGTTGCGGCTCAGCGACAGCAGCAGGGCGAAGAAGCCGAACTGGTCGATGACGTACAGGGTCATGAACAGCAGCATGGCCTGCACGCCCAAGGTCGTGCCCACGGCGATGCCGAGCAGGGCGTAGCCGATGTTGGCGATCGACGAATAGGCCAGCAGCCGCTGCATGTCCTTCTGGACCAGGCCGCCGAAGGCGCCGACGGCGAAGCTGATCAGCGAGATCAGGATCAGCACCTGGGCCCACTGGTCGTGCGAGCCGGCGAAGGCGCCCTCCAGCGTCCGCGCGATCAGCACCATGGCGGCGACCTTGGGGGCCGTGGCGAACAGGGCCACGACCGGCGTCGGCGCGCCCTCATAGACGTCGGGCGTCCACATGTGGAACGGCGCGGCGGAGACCTTGAAGGCCAGGCCGCTGATCAGGAAGACCAGGCCGAAGATCAGGCCGGTCGACGGATTGGCGGCGGCATAGGCGGCGATCTCGTCGAACCGCATCGAGCCGGTGAAGCCGTAGATCAGGCTGGCGCCGTACAGCAGCAGGCCCGACGACAGGGCGCCCAGCACGAAATACTTCAGGCCGGCCTCGGACGCCTTCAGGTCGTCGCGGTGATAGGCGGCCAGGACATAGAGGGCCAGCGAGTGCAGCTCGATCCCGACATAGAGGGAGATCAGGTCGCCGGACGAGGCCATCATCCCCATGCCGGCCGAGGCCAGCACGATCAGGACCGGATATTCGAACCGGGCGATCTTCGCCCGCTGCATCCAGCCGCCGCCCAGCACGATGGCCACGGCGCTGGACAGGAAGATCAGGGCCTTGCCGTAGACCGCCAGCGGATCGACGACATAGGCGCCGTTGAAGGCCATGCCCAACGGCCCGGTGACGGTCACCGCCGTCGCGGCCACCAGCACGGCGACCGCGAGGATGGAGACCAGCCGCGCGCTCTTCTCGCCCATGAAGGCGCCGACCATCAGCAGCACGAGGCCGCCGATGGCGAGGGTGGTCTCAGGGGCCGACAGGCGCAGGGCGAAATCAAGATCTGGCATCATCGTCTCACCCGCCGATCGCGGCGCGATAGGCAGTCGTCAGGGCCTCGACCGAGGCGGCGGTGTAGTCCAGCACCAGACCGGGCTGGAAGCCCAGCCACAGGGTGCCGATGATCAGCGGCGCGAAGATCAGCAGCTCGCGTTTGTCGACGTCGGTGATCGCCTTCATCGCCGGATTGGTGATCTCGCCGAACATGACGTTGCGGTACAGGGTCAGCGCATAGACCGCGGAGAAGATCACGCCCGAGGCGGCGAACAGCGCCGTCCAGGTCGAGACCTCATAGATGCCGACCATGGTCAGGATCTCGCCGATGAAGCCCGAGGTGCCGGGCAGGCCGACATTGGCCATGGTGAACAGCATGAAGATGGCCGCGAACCAGGGCATGCGCGCCGTCAGGCCGCCGTACAGGGCGATCTCGCGGGTGTGCATCCGGTCATAGACCACGCCGACGCAGAGGAAGAGCGCGCCCGAGATCAGGCCGTGGCTCAGCATCTGGAAGACCGCGCCCTGCACGCCCTGATCGTTGCCGGCGAAGATGCCCATGGTCACGAAGCCCATGTGGGCGACCGACGAATAGGCGATCAGCTTCTTCATGTCCGTCTGCCGGAAGGCGACCAGGGAGGTGTAGACGATGGCGATCACCGAAAGGGCGAAGACCAGCGGCGCGAAGGTCTGCGACGCCTGCGGGAACATGGGCAGGTTGAACAGCAGGAAGCCGTAGCCGCCCAGCTTCAGCAGGATGCCGGCGAGGATGACCGAGCCCGCCGTCGGCGCCTGGACGTGGGCGTCCGGCAACCAGGTGTGCACCGGCCACATCGGCATCTTGACGGCGAACGAGGCGAAGAAGGCCAGCCACAGCAGCGGCTGGGCCGTCGGGCTGAAGGCGTATTCCTTGAGCGCCGGAATGCTGGTGGTGCCGGTCTCGGCCGCCATCCACAGCATGGCCAGCAGCATGAGCACCGAGCCCAGCAGGGTGTAGAGGAAGAATTTGTACGAGGCGTAGATCCGGTTCGCTCCGCCCCACACCCCGATGATGATGAACATCGGCACCAGTGTGCCTTCGAAGAAGATGTAGAACAGGAACAGGTCCAGCGAGGTGAACACCCCGATGACCAGGGTCTCCAGCACCAGGAAGGCGATCATGTAATCGGCGACGCGGTCCTTGATCGTGTTCCAGCTGGCCACGATGCAGATCGGCAGCAGGAAGGCGGTCAGCAGGACGAACAGGATCGAAATCCCGTCCACGCCCATATGGTACTGGGCGCCCGCGAACCATTCGTAGCGTTCGACGAACTGATAGGCGGCGCTGGACGGATCGAAACCGGCGACCAGCACGACCGAGACGACCAGGGTGACCAGGGTGGTCGCCAGGGCGATCCAGCGCGCGGCCCCGTCCGACCCGCCCTTGTTCAGCAGGTGGGCGATCAGGATCAGTCCCGCGCCGACCAGCGGCAGGAAGGTGACGACGCTGAGGATGAAGGGGATCTGGGGCAAGATCAGGCTCCCCACGCATAGATGGCGAAGGCGAGGAAGCCGGCCAGGCCGAGCAACATCACAAAGGCGTAGAAATAGACATAGCCGGACTGGAAGCGGCCCAGGCCGCCGGCGAATTTCCGCGACAGCCAGGCGACCCCGTTGGGCCCTCCCCCGTCGATGATCTTCACGTCGCCGATCTTCCAGAACAGGTCGCCGACGGCCCGCGCGCCCTTCACGAACACGACCTCATACAGCTCGTCGAAATACCATTTGTTGTACAGGAAGCCGTGCACGATCCCGCCGCGATCGGCCATCCGGCGCGCCATGCCTTCCTTCAGCACATACAGCCAGAAGGCGGCGAAGGTGCCGATCAAGGTCAGGATCAGCGGCGACCACTTCACCCAGGTCGGGACGGAGTGGCTGTCGTGCAGCACGTGATTGGACTCGGCCACGAAGATCGCGCCGCGCCAGAAGTCGTGCTCGTGATGGCCGATGAACCAGGGGGCGAAGACGAAGCCCGCGGCGATCGCCCCGACGGACAGCAGCAGCAGGGGAACCAGCATCACCGGCGGGCTCTCGTGCGGCTTCAGCGGGCCGTGGTGGGCGTGGTCGTCATGGGCGTGGCCGTCGTCAGCCAGCGGCTCGTCATGCGTCTCCAGCTGGGCGGGATGGGCGGCGTGATCGTCGTGGGCGTGATCGTCGTGATGCGCGTCCTTCCACACCGGCTTGTTGTGGAAGGTCATGAACACCAGGCGCCAGGAATAGTAGGCGGTCAGGCCGGCGGCGAGAATGCCGACGAAGAAGGCGAACAGGCCCATGGCGCTGTGGCCGTTGGTGAAGGAGGCGAAGGCGCTCTCGATGATCGAGTCCTTGGAATAGAAGCCCGCCAGACCGCCGACCCCGGGAATGCCGAGGCCGGTGATGGCGATGGTGCCGATGGTCATCACTGCATAGGTGACCGGCAGCAGCTTCCACAGCCCGCCCATCTTCCGCATGTCCTGCTCGTGATGCATGCCGTGGATGACCGAGCCGGCGCCGAGGAACAGCAGGGCCTTGAAGAAGGCGTGGGTGAACAGGTGGAACATGGCGGCCTGATAGGCGCCGACGCCCGCCGCGAAGAACATGTAGCCCAGCTGCGAACAGGTCGAATAGGCGATGACCCGTTTGATGTCGTTCTGGGCCAGGCCGACCGTGGCGGCGAACAGGGCCGTGACCGCGCCGGTCAGGGCGATGATGGCCGAGGCCACCGGGGCGTATTCATAGATCGGCGACAGCAGGCAGACCATGTAGACGCCGGCGGTGACCATGGTCGCCGCGTGGATCAGGGCCGACACCGGCGTCGGGCCCTCCATGGCGTCGGGCAGCCAGGTGTGCAGGAAGAACTGGGCTGACTTGCCCATGGCGCCGACGAACAGCAGGGCGCCGGCGAGGTCGAGCGCCGACCAGTTGTGGCCGAGGAAGACCCAGCCCGTTCCGGCCCGGTCCGCGATCATCGGGAACAGCTCGGCGAACTGGATCGTGCCGAACATCCAGAAGACGGTCAGGATGCCGAGGGCGAAGCCGAAGTCGCCGACGCGGTTGACGACGAAGGCCTTGATGGCGGCGGCGCTGGCGGTCGACTTCTTGTACCAGAAGCCGATCAGCAGATAGGAGGCCAGCCCCACCCCTTCCCAGCCGAAGAACAGCTGCATGAAGTCGGCGGCGGTGACCAGCGCCAGCATGGCGAAGGTGAAGAGTGACAGATAGGCGAAGAACCGCGGCTTGTCGGGATCCTCGGCCATATAGCCCCAGGAATACAGGTGCACGAGCGACGACACGCTGGTGACCACGACCAGCATGACCGCCGACAAGGCGTCGATGCGGATCGACCAGACCGACTGGAAGTCGCCGACGTTGATGAAGGGGAACAGCTCGACCGTGAAGGCCTGCAGCCCGCCCCAGGTCCACTGGCTGAACACGATCCAGGCGACCAGGCAGGAGAAGAACAGCAGGCCGGTGGTGATGGATTTGGACATCAGGTCGCCGAGCCGGCGGCCCGACAGGCCGACGATCACCGCGCCGAGCAGCGGGGCGAAGACGCCGAGGGTGACGAGAAGCGCGAGATCCACGGTCAGCCCTTCATCACGGAGGCGTCGTCAACCGCGATGTCGCCGCGGTTGCGGAAGAAGGTCACCAGGATGGCCAGGCCGACGGCGGCCTCGGCGGCGGCCACGGTCAGGACGAACATGGCCATGATCTGCCCCTGGACGTCGTTGAGATAGGCCGAGAAGGCGACGAAATTGATGTTCACGGCCAGCAGGATCAGCTCGATCGACATCAGGATGATGATGACGTTCTTGCGGTTCACGAAGATGCCGAAGACGCCGATGGTGAACAGGATCGCGCCCACCGCCAGATAGTGCTGCAGGGTGATGTCCATCAGACCAGATCCTCGGGAGTGACGCCGGCGCCGGTGGTCACGGACTTGACCTCCATGGCGGTCTTGCGATCGCGGCCGACCTGCCGGGCGATGTTCTGGCGTTTGATGCCGGGCTTGTGGCGCAGGGTCAGGACGATGGCCCCGATCATGGCGATCAGCAGCACGATCCCCGCCGCCTGGAAGATGTAGACATAGTCGGTGTAGAGCACCCGGCCGATGGCCTCGACATTGCTCATCTCGGGCGTCGCCGCGACCGGCCCGGCCGCATCGGCGGCGGCGCCGCCGCTGACCACGGCCAGGGAGATCATGATCATCTCGGCCAGCAGGATCCCGGCCACGATCATCGCCAGCGGCAGGTAGCGGGCATAGCCCTCGCGCAGCTTCACGAAGTCGACGTCCAGCATCATGACGACGAACAGGAACAGCACCGCGACGGCGCCGACGTAGACGACCACCAGCAGCATGGCCAGGAACTCCGCTCCCAGCAGGACGAACAGCCCCGCCGACGAGAAGAAGGCCAGGATCAGCCACAGCACGCTGTGCACGGGATTCTTCGCCGTCACGACCAGAAGGGCGCTCAGCACGGCCACCGTGGCCAGCAGATAGAAGGCTATGCCTTGCAACATCGGAGGCCTGCGCCCCTTTCGGTTAGTGGAGAACGACCCCGTCCGGAATCGCCGTCCTGTTCAGCGTGTGCGCCTTACCGGTAAGGCGCGTCGAGTTCCAGATTCTTCGCGATCAGTCGTTCCCAGCGGTCGCCGTTGGCGAGCAACCGGTCCTTGTCGTAGAGCAGCTCTTCGCGGGTCTCGACCGTGAATTCCTGGTTGGGGCCCTCAACGATGGCGTCGACCGGGCAGGCTTCCTGGCACAGGCCGCAATAGATGCATTTGACCATGTCGAGGTCGTAGCGGGTCGTGCGGCGGCTGCCGTCGGCGCGCGGCTCGGACTCGATGGTGATGGCCTGGGCGGGGCAGATGGCCTCGCACAGCTTGCAGGCGATGCAGCGTTCCTCGCCGTTCGGATAGCGGCGCAGGGCGTGCTCGCCCCGGAAGCGCGGCGACTGCGGATTGCGCTCGAACGGATAGTTCACCGTGGCCTTGGGCCGGGCCATGTATTTCAGCGACAGGCCGACCGCGCCGATCACGTCGATCAGGAGGGCGCCCTTCGCGGCCTGGACGAGACGGTTCAACATTACTGGCTGGCTCCGGACTGGCCGCGGCAAAGCTCTTCCTTGCGCGGGTCGTCTTCCGTGGTGATGCGGCACAGGCGTTCGCGTTCGGCCTGGCGGCGCTGGATCGCCTCCTGGCGGCGTTCCCACTGATAGACCGAGACCGGCTCAGCCTCATAGTTGGGGACGGCGCAGGCCCCGGCCAGCAGGGCGGCGGCGGTGATGACGGCGGTCCGGATCATGCGCCCACCGCGAACACGCGCCAGGCCGCGACGATGACCACCGCCACCAGCGAGGTCGGCAGGAAGATCTTCCAGCCCAGACGCATCAGCTGGTCATAGCGGTAGCGGGGCACGAAGGCCTTCACCATGGCGATCATGGTGAACCAGAAGATGGTCTTGAAACAGAAGGTCAGGAAATAGATCGCCTGTTCCAGCCAGCCCGGCAGGGCGTCCAGCCAGGCCTGCGGCACGCCCGGGTTCCACCCGCCGAAGAACAGCAGGGTGATCATGGCGCACATGAAGACGATGTTGGCGTATTCGCCGATCATGAACAGCAGGTACGGCGTCGAGGAATATTCGACCTGATAGCCGGCCACGAGCTCCGACTCCGCCTCGGGCAGGTCGAACGGCGGCCGGTTGGTCTCGGCCAGGGCCGAGATGAAGAAGATGATCGACATCGGGAACAGGATGACCAGCAGCGGCCAGGTCTCCGCCCCGCCGCCGAAGGCAAACCAGTTCCAGAACATGCCCGACTGCTGGGTCACGATCGCGCTGAGGTTCATCGTCCCGGCCAGCAGGATGACGTTGATGATCACCAGGCCGATGGACACCTCATAGGACACCATCTGCGCGGCGGACCTCAGCGACCCCAGGAACGGATATTTCGAGTTCGAAGCCCAGCCGCCCATGATGATGCCGTACACGCCCAGCGAGCTGATCGCGAAGATGTACAGGATGCCAACGTTCAGGTCGGAGATGACCCAGCCGGGCGCGAACGGAATGGCCGCCCAGGCGATGAAGGCCAGGACGAAGGTCAGCAGCGGCGCCAGCAGGAAGACCACCTTGTCGGCCCCGGCCGGCACGATGATTTCCTTGAGCACGAATTTGAAGAAGTCGGCGAACGACTGCAGCAGGCCGAACGGCCCGACCACGTTCGGGCCTTTCCGCATCTGCACGCCCGCCCAGATCTTCCGGTCGGCCAGCAGCAGGAAGGCCAGCGAGATCAGGATGCCGACGGTGACCGCCAGAATTCCGCCGGCGGTGATCAGCGTCCAGCCCACGGGACTCGTCCAGAAGCTGGCCGGGATCAGCCCCCAGAGCGACACGGCCGCGAAGCCGATGGCGAACAGGACCAGCACGGCGGTGACGGCGAGAATGAAGCCGAAGAAGGGGTTCTTCTTCTGATCGGGAAGGGTGTCGGCCATGGTCTACTCCGCCGCCATGGCGACCGGGGCCACCCGCAGGGCGGACAGCTCGGCCATGGTCACGCTGGCGCGCGTGATCGGATTGTTCAGATAGGGGTCGCGCACCGACGAGACGAAGGCGGCGTCGCCCAGGTCGCCCTTCTTGCCCAGCGATCCCACGTCGAACGACGCGGGCGCCGGCAGATAGTCGATCCGGCCGAAGGTCGGATGGTCCGCCATCAGCTTCGACCGCAGGGCGTCGAGGGTGTCGTACGGCAGGGTCCGGCCGACCATGGCCGACAGGGCGCGCAGGATGGCCCAGTCCTCTTTCGCCTGTCCCTTGGGGAAGACGACGCGTTCGGCCAGCTGCACCCGGCCCTCGGTGTTGACGTAGAGGCCCGACTTCTCGGTATAGGCCGCGCCCGGCAGGATCACGTCGGCGCCGTGGGCCCCGCGGTCGCCATGGCTGCCCAGATAGACGCGGAAGGCGTCGGACCCGGTCGGATCGACCTCGTCGGCGCCCAGCAGGAACAGCACGTCCAGCGCCCCCGGCTTCAGCATCTCGCCGGCCGTCTTGCCGCCCGTCGCGGGCACGAAGCCCATGTCCAGACCGGCGACGCGCGAGGCGGCCGTGTGCAGGACGTTGAAGCCGTTCCAGCCGTCCACGACCGCTCCGACCTTCTTGGCCAGGGCGCCGATCGCGTTCAGCACGGCCGGGCCGGCCTCACCGGACAGCGCCCCGCCGCCGACGATGATCGCCGGCCGTTCGGCCTTGCTCAGGGCCTCCACCGCCGCCTTGGGCAGCTTACCCAGGGTCTTCGATCCCGCGCCAAGGTAGCTGTACTGATAGGTCAGGTCGGCCGGCTCGCCGACCAGGCCGATTTCGCTGCTCCCGGCCAGCCAGGCCTTCCGCAGGCGGGCGTTCAGCAACGGCGCCTCGACGCGCGGATTGGCGCCGACGATCAACACGGCGTCGGCCGCCTCGATCCCGGCGATGCCCGAATTGAACAGCCAGCTCTCGCGCGGGCCGTAACCCAGGGCCGAGCCGTCCTGACGACAGTCGGTGTTGGCCGAGCCGAGGGCGCGGAACAGGTCCAGCGCCGCCTTCATCGACTCCGCATCCTGCAGATCGCCGGCGATGACGCCGATCCGGTCCGCCGCCGCCGCGTTCAGCTTCGCCGCGACCAGGCCCAGGGCCTCGTCCCAGGAGGCGGCGCGCAGCTTGCCGTTCTCGCGCACATACGGCCGGTCCAGCCGCTGGCGCTGCAGGCCGTCGACGGCGTAGCGGCTGACGTCGGACAGCCACTCCTCATTGATGCCCTCGTGGACGCGCGGCAGGATGCGCATCACCTCGGCGCCCTTCGCATCGGCGCGGATGTTCGAGCCCAGGGCGTCCATGACGTCGATGGTTTCGGTCGTCTTCAGCTCCCACGGGCGGTAGTGGTACTGCCACGGCCGGTGGGTCAGGGCGCCGACCGGGCACAGGTCGTTGACGTTGCCCGACAGTTCGCTGTCGACCGCCTTTTCCAGATAGGTGGTGATCTCGGCGTCCTCGCCGCGCGAGATCATGCCGATGTCGGGCACGCCCGCCACCTCCGTCACGAACCGCACGCAGCGGGTGCACTGGATGCACCGCGTCATGAAGGTCTTGATGGTCGGACCCATGTTCTTTTCTTCGACCGCGCGCTTGTTCTCCGCATAGCGGGAGCCGTCGCGACCATAGCCCATGGCCTGGTCCTGCAGGTCGCACTCGCCGCCCTGGTCGCAGATCGGGCAGTCCAGCGGGTGGTTGATGAGCAGGAACTCCATCACCCCTTCGCGCGCCTTCCGGACCATCGGCGTGTCGGTGAAGATCTCCTGGCCCTCGGCCGCCGGCAGGGCGCACGAAGCCTGGGGCTTCGGCGGTCCGGGCTTCACCTCGACCAGGCACATGCGGCAGTTGCCGGCGATCGACAGCCGCTCATGATAGCAGAAGCGCGGAATCTCCTCGCCGGCGCGCTCGGCGACCTGGAGCACGGTCATCCCGGGCTCGAACTCGACCTCTACGCCGTTGACTTTCGCGATGGGCATTCGCCGCGACCTCTGCGTTTCTCTAAGCGGACCGGATCAGAACCAGGACTTGTTCCCCGCGACATAGTCGCGGTGGAAGTCGCCGTCGGTCTTGAGCAGGTAGATGATGAATTCGATGAAGGCGATGATGGCGACGACCGCCGGCACGAAGCCGAAGGTGATCCAGCCGACCGTCGAGCCCAATAGCATCAGAACCCCGGCCGTTGTCTTGCCGAGATAGAATTTGTGGATGCCGAGCCAGCCCAGGACCAGCGCCAGGATGGCGGCCACGATCCGGTTCTTGTCGCCCGACAGGTTCAGCGGCGCGCCGCTGGTGATGTAGATGTTGGCGGCTGCGCCGTCGGCGACCTCGAAATCGACCTGCTGGCCAGCGAGGGCCTCACGCGCCCCGCCCATCAGGCCGCCGCGCGTAAAGGCGTAACGCACGCCGTCGTCGCCGCTGATCAGGCCGGAGCCGGTGTAGTCGTCGTAGCTCAGCACCTTGCCGCGCATCAGCCCTGCCCCTGTTCTTCGACGACCGAGCCGTCCGGCAGGGTCGTGGTGATGGTCACTGTCTCGCCGTCCAGCACGAACCGGGTCACCGGATCGCCGGCCTGGTTCATCCAGCGGCTTTCGCCGGCGCTGGGCGCATCGCCCGGCCGCCAGGTGATCAGGTCGCCGTCGACGCGGCACTGGGCCCGGCGGCGGCCGCCGTCGACCGGCGCCCGCCACGAGGCGTTCACCACCCGGCCCTCGACCCCGTCGATCTGGATGTCCGCCTCGGCCTGGCCGTGGATCGCCGCCAGCCCCGACCGGCAGACCTGGCGCAGCTGGTCCGCCGTCAGCACGACCCGCGCGTCCGGCTCGGCGTCGGATGTCGGAGGGGCGGCCGACACCTGTTCCGCCGGCGTCGGCGCAGCCGGCTCCGCCCGCTCGCCGCAAGCGGCGAGGGTCAGACCGGTCAGCGCGATGACGGCGAGAGCGCGCATCCCCTACTCCGCCGCGATCGCATGGCCGGCGAAATTCGCGCGGCGGCTGCGGTACTGGGTGATGCGGTCCTCGATCTCGTGACGGAAATGGCGAATCAGCCCCTGCACCGGCCAGGCGGCGGCGTCGCCGAGGGCGCAAATCGTGTGGCCCTCGATCTGGGTCGAGACGTCCAGCAGCAGGTCGATCTCGGACGGGTCGGCCTCGCCGACGGCCATCCGCTCCAGCACCCGCCACATCCAGCCCGTGCCCTCGCGGCACGGCGTGCACTGGCCGCAGCTCTCATGCTTGTAGAAATAGCTGATGCGGGCGATGGCGCGGACCAGGTCGGTCGACTGGTCCATGACGATCACCGCCGCCGTGCCGAGGCCCGACTTCATCTCGCGCAGGCTGTCGAAATCCATCAGCGCGACTTCCGACATCTCGCGCGTGATCAGCGGCACCGAGGATCCGCCCGGGATGATGGCCTTCAGATTGTCCCAGCCGCCGCGCACGCCGCCGCAATGGTCTTCCAGCAGCTGACGCAGCGGGATCGACATCGCCTCCTCGACATTGCACGGCCGGTTCACATGGCCGCTGATCGACATGATTTTGGTGCCGGTGTTGTTCGGCCGGCCGAAGCCCGCGAACCACTCGGCCCCGCGGCGCAGGATGGTGCCCACCACCGCGATCGACTCGACGTTGTTCACCGTGGTCGGGCAGCCGTACAGGCCGGCTCCGGCCGGGAACGGCGGCTTCAGCCGCGGCTGGCCCTTCTTGCCCTCCAGGCTCTCCAGCAGCGCCGTTTCCTCGCCGCAGATGTAAGCGCCCGCGCCATGGTGGATGTAGACGTCGAAATCCC
Organism: Brevundimonas sp.; assembly: GCA_046292645.1. Taxonomy (GTDB): domain Bacteria; phylum Pseudomonadota; class Alphaproteobacteria; order Caulobacterales; family Caulobacteraceae; genus Brevundimonas. The sequence goes on along the minus strand of JBKBQO010000003.1, from coordinate 86,934 downwards.
AGCCGTGGACGTTGTTCCGGCCGATCAGGCCAGCGTCATAGGCCTGCTTGACAGCGGCCTCCATGCGTTCACGTTCCAGCACATATTCGCCGCGCAGATAGATGTAGCAGGCGTGCGCCTGCATGGCGAAGCTGGCGATCAGGCAGCCTTCGATCAGCAGGTGGGGATCATGACGCATGATCTCCCGGTCCTTGCAGGTGCCGGGCTCCGACTCATCGGCGTTGACGACCAGATAGTGCGGCCGGTCCTTCACCTCCTTCGGCATGAAGGACCATTTCAGCCCGGTCGGGAAGCCGGCGCCGCCGCGGCCGCGCAGGCCCGAATTCTTGACGTTGGTGATGACCCAGTCGCGCCCGAGGTCGAGCATGTCCTTCGTGGCGTTCCACGCGCCGCGGCTCTTCGCCCCCTCCAGCGTCCAGTCATGGAAGCCGTACAGGTTGGTGAAGATGCGGTCCTTGTCTTCGAGGATTCCGACCATGATTCAGTCCATCTCCCGCATACGGCGGCGGTGGTAACGGGTGCGCAGGAAGATGGCGGCCAGCATCAGGGCCCAGCCAAACGCCAGGGCGGCATAGCCGGCCCACTGGATCATGGGCCCGGCGGCGCCGGCGGTCGTCGAGGCCCAGACCGCGATCGCGCCCAGGATCACCAGGGCGAAGCCGCCCAGCCGCTGGTTGCGGCCCACCGCGCGCAACTCGGCGCGGTATTCGGCGATCCGGGCGCTGTCCGAAAGGTCAGGCCGGGTCATGCGGGCACCGGGTCGCTGTTCGGCAGTTTCCGGATCGGCTGGCCCGCCGAGCCGTCATAGAGCTTCGCATCGGTCAGGGTCAGGGCCCCGCCTTCCGGCTCGGAACTGGTCCGGCCCGCACGGCTGCCGGGCTCCGGCGTCTTGCCGGCGGCGAAGTCGTCGATGATCTGCGCCATGCTCTCGGCGGTCAGGTCCTCGAAATAATAGTCGTTGATCTGGGCCATCGGCGCATTGGCGCAGGCGCCGAGGCATTCGACCTCCTGCCAGGTGAAGCGGCCGTCGGCGCTCAGCGTGTCCTTGGGCCCGATCTTGCTCTTGCAGACCGCCATCAGGTCCCCGGCGCCGCGCAGGGCGCAGGGCGTGGTGCCGCAGACCTGGATCAGGGCGGCCGTGCCGACCGGCTCGAGCATGAACATGGTGTAGAAGGTCGCGACCTCCAGCACCCGGATATAGGGCATGCCCAGCAGTTCGCCGATAGCGCGGATGGCGGGCTCGGAGATCCAGCCCTCCTGCTTCTGCACCAGCCACAGGATCGGAATCACCGCCGAGGCGCGGCGGTTCTCGGGGTATTTGGCGATCCACCAATCGGCCCTGACCTTCGTCACCTTGGAGAAGGCGAACGAGGCGGGCTGTTCCTTGGCGAGACGACGAACGCTCATGACTTGCCTGCACTCTTGAAGGGGTTGCGGCCGTAGCCCAGCCAGGCGTGAACCGGCCTCATCGAGGCCGAGATCGCCAACAGGGCCAGACAGACGATCAGGCCGGACGTCAGGCCGACGCCGAAGCCCCAGACGCCCGGCGAGTCGAAACCCTGGGCCCGGGCCCCGCGCTCGACGGCGTCGCCGATGATCTGGAAGGGAATCCAGACGCTGCCATACAGCAGGAAGCTGGACACGAAACGCTGGGCGGCCGGACGACGGCCGCTGGCCGGGTCGCCGCCGCGCTCCGGCATGAAGACGCCGAACGCCACAGCCATGATGGTGGGGAAGACCAGCACCGTCGCCCAGTCGTCGATCGCGAAAACGGGAATCGGGAAGGCCATCAGACGTCGAGCTCCGACGCGACGACGCCTTCGCCCATCATCTTCTTCCGGACGGTGAGGATGCGGTGCGCGCCCTGCCGGGTCAGCAGGATGTTGTGCTGATAGGTCTCGCCCGTCATGTCGGTCGCCGAATAGCCGGCGATGGTCCAGCCCTGCCGGACCAGATCGCTCAGGGGTTTGTCGCTCATCGCGCCCTCCCCATCCAGCGGCCCAGGCGCTCGCTCCACACGGCCCGTCCGGCGTCGCGCAGGTCGCGCGTCAGCCAGGCCATCGGCGGCAGGTAGCGCGTGGCCATCTGGCCGGCGAAGATCGCGCCGCTCATCCACACCACCGAGCGCAGATTGGCTTCCCAGAAGCCCCTGCCCTCTTCGAGATAGCCCAGCCGATAGGCCCCGCGCACCAGGGTCACGCCGGCGATTCCCGGCGCGGCGACGACGGCGCTGGCCATCGCGAATTTCAGGCCGCCGAGGATCGCCCGCCGCTTGGGCGAAAACGCCGCCTGCACCCCGACGGCGAGCGTCAGCAGCACAGCGAACCAGATCGCCTGCGTCAGGGTAAAGACAGGATCGACGGCGAAGGCGTTCACCGGTCCACTTCCCCGAACACGATGTCCAGCGAGCCCAGGATGGCCGAGACGTCGGCCAGCATGTGGCCGCGGTTCATCCAGTCCATGGCCTGCAGGTGACGGAAGCCCGGGGCCGAAACCTTGCACCGGTACGGCTTGTTGGTGCCGTCGGAGACCAGATAGACGCCGAACTCGCCCTTGGGCGCCTCGACCGCCGCATAGACCTCGCCCTCCGGCGTGCGGAAGCCTTCGGTGTAGAGTTTGAAGTGATGGATCAACGATTCCATCGACCGCTTCATTTCAGCGCGGCGCGGCGGGACGACCTTGTTGTCGTCGGTGATCACCGGCTCGCCGGGGCAGTTGCGCAGCTTGTGGATGCACTGCTCCATGATCCGCACCGACTGCTTCATCTCTTCGATGCGGCACAGATAGCGGTCCCAGCAGTCGCCGTTCTTGCCGACGACGATGTCGAACTCCAGGTCGGCGTAGCATTCGTACGGCTGCGACTTGCGCAGGTCCCACGGAATGTCCGAGCCACGCAGCATCACCCCGGTGAAGCCCCAGTCCAGCGCCTGCTGTTTCGACACCACGCCGATGTCGACGTTGCGCTGTTTGAAGATGCGGTTCTCGGTGACCAGGGACTCGATGTCCTTCAGCGCCGCCGGGAATTCGGCGCACCAGCGTCCGATGTCGTCAACCAGGTCCATCGGCAGGTCCTGATGCACCCCGCCCGGCCGGAAATAGTTGGCGTGCAGACGCGATCCCGAGGCGCGCTCGTAGAAGACCATCAGCTTCTCGCGTTCCTCGAAGCCCCACAGCGGCGGCGTCAGGGCGCCGACGTCCATGGCCTGGGTGGTCACGTTCAGCAGGTGCGAGAGGATGCGGCTGATTTCCAGGAACAGAACCCGGATCAGTTGCCCGCGATACGGCACGTCCAGCCCGATCAGCCGCTCGATCGCGAGGCAGAAGGCGTGCTCCTGGCTCATCGGCGCGACGTAGTCGAGCCGGTCGAAATACGGGATGTTCTGGAGGTAGGTGCGGGCCTCCATCAGCTTTTCGGTGCCGCGGTGCAGCAGGCCGATGTGCGGATCCACGCGGGTGACCAACTCGCCGTCCAGCTCCAGCACCAGACGCAGCACGCCGTGCGCGGCCGGGTGCTGGGGGCCGAAATTGATCGTGAATTTGCGCTCGTCCATCGCCCGCGCGTGGTCGGTCAGGCCATCGTCGAAGATGTCGGTGGCGCCGATCGGCAGGGGTGGGTTGTGACCGTCAGCCATCAGGGCTTACTCCCCGCCTTCTCGTCGCCCGGCAGGACCGGAAGCGGATAATCCGCGCCTTCCCATGGCGACAGGAAGTCGAACTGCCGGAATTCCTGGGTCAGTTTGACGGGTTCATAGACGACCCGCTTCTGCTCCTCGTCGTAACGGACCTCGGTATAGCCGGTCATCGGGAAATCCTTGCGCAGCGGATGTCCCTGGAAGCCGTAGTCGGTCAGCAGCCGGCGCAGGTCCGGATGGCCCTCGAACAGCATGCCGTACATGTCGAACGCCTCGCGCTCGAACCAGTCGGCGCAGGGGAAGACGCCCACGGCGCTGGGCGCCGGCTGGACCTCGTCGGTCGTCAGCTTGACCCGCACCCGCGCGTTCCGGGTCATCGACAGCAGGTGATAGACCACCTCGAACCGTTCGGCCCGGTCGGGGAAGTCGACCCCGCAGATATCCAGCAGCTGGTGGAAGCCGAACCGCTCCTTCAGGGCGGTCAGCACCGCCAGGATGTTGGCGCGGTCGGTGACCAGCGTCAGTTCGCCGAACGCCACCTGGGCCTCGACGCCCAGCTGGCCGACCATCTCCGCGCCCAGCGGCGTGAGGGCGGTCTCCATCTCCGTGATACGGGCGAGCGCGTTCATCGGTCGATCGTCCCCGTCCGCCGGATCTTCTTCTGCAGTTGCAGCAGGCCGTACAGCAGCGCCTCCGCCGTCGGCGGGCACCCCGGCACATAGACGTCCACCGGCACGACCCGGTCGCAGCCGCGGACGACGCTATAACTGTAGTGGTAGTACCCGCCCCCGTTGGCGCAGCTGCCCATCGACAGGACGTAGCGCGGGTCCGGCATCTGGTCGTAGACCTTGCGCAGGGCCGGAGCCATCTTGTTGGTCAGGGTGCCGGCCACGATCATCAGGTCCGACTGACGCGGGCTGGCGCGCGGGGCCATGCCGAACCGCTCCATGTCGAAGCGCGGCATCGAGGCCTGCATCATCTCGACCGCGCAGCAGGCCAGGCCGAAGGTCATCCACATCAGCGAACCGGTCCGGGCCCAGTTGATGACGTCGTCCAGCGAGGTGGTGATGAAGCCGCGCTCGCCCAGTTCGGCGTTCACGGCCTCGAAGAATTTGTCGTGGATGGCCGGATCATAGCCCTCCACCGACGAGCGGGCGCCGGTGTTGAACATGGTCGTGCTCATCGGCGTCGCCACGCGCGACGACGCCGCCGGCCCCACGGGCGATGCGCCCTGGTTGCCGACCCCGATCAGCGGGACGTTATTGGTCGTCACTCCCATTCGAGCGCGCCCTTCTTCCATTCGTAGATGAACCCGACGGTCAGCACGCCGAGGAAGACCATCATCGACCAGAAGGCGAACACCATGCCCGCGCGCGACAGGTCGAACATCGACACCGCCCACGGGAACAGGAAGGCCACTTCAAGATCGAAGATGATGAAGAGGATGGAGACCAGATAGAAGCGCACGTCGAACTTCATGCGCGCGTCGTCAAAGGCGTTGAAGCCGCACTCATAGGCCGACAGCTTCTCGGTGTCCGGATTCCGGGGGGCCAGCACCCAGGCCGCCAGCATGAAACCAAGGCCGAGCACCGCCGCGATCCCGAGAAAGATCACGATCGGCAGATATTCGAGCAGAAAATCATTCATCCGGAGAAGACCTCGTCCGCCGCAAAGGGAGGGGCGGATTCGGCGCTTTCTAGACCGGTAGTCGCGCCCGTTCAAACCCATGTGACGAAAGGTTTTTATTGATAATGGTTCGCATCTTTCAGCGCCTGCCGACAACCCCTCCCGCCGCTCTGAAAAACTGTCACGGGCGGTCGCTTCGTCGCTTGACAGTGCGCGGCGCCCCCGCCTAAACGACGCCCCTCGCCGCGGAGCACTGCTTCGCGTCGGGAATACGCGGGTGTAGCTCAGTTGGTTAGAGTGCCGGCCTGTCACGCCGGAGGTCGCGGGTTCGAGTCCCGTCACTCGCGCCATTCCCTTTGATCTTGAAATCAGGGAATGGCGCGCCCCCGGCGCAGTTCGTGGTCCCCTTCACAATCCTTATCTTCCAGAGCCGCCTTACGCAGTCCTGTTTGCGGGCCTGTTCGCGGGCGCGAGTCGGCCGCCGCCGTTGCGGCCTGGCGGCGCGACCGAATGCAGGGATGCTAGGGCGTCGCGTCGGACGGCGCCCGGCCGGCGACCAAGACGTTCTGGACGCGCCGGCCCAGCGGGTCGCGCGACTGCCAGGTCTCGCCGATGTCGGCCTCGACCATTTCCGTGCAGAAGCGCGGAATCAGCATGTTCGGGCGCATATGGGTCAGACAGACCCGTTCGCCGCTCACCGACCAGCGCGCCGAGAGCCGACGTCCGTCGGAGAACTGAGCGGCGTAGCTGCCGTCGCGATTGAACCAGTGTTTGACCCAGCCGCCGTCCGGATAGCGGGACACGACGGTGTTGCCGAAGACGGCGCTGTTGATCTCGGCCCAGACAGGGCCCGCGGCCAGGGCGACGACCCCCAGGGTCGCCACGGCGAGCGCTCGGATCATGAAACAAATCCCTCAATTCAACCCAGCCCGGCGCGAACTATTAACGTTCGTTCACGAATTGCCAACCCCTGACCCGCAATACGCGAATAGTTGACTCTGACGTGGGGCCTTCTATATGCGGCCCACGTACGGGACAGGACTTGGCGAATTCGCGCCGCCCGCTCGCCCAGAGATTCAGGGCGGTTCCGCGACATCGCACGACGGCCCGATGCGCGGGACGTCCTTCTTCCAGTCCCAAGGACCCATGACCGAATTCTCCATGCTGGGCCTCTCGCCCACGACCCTCAAGGCCGTCGCCGACACCGGCTACACCACCGCCACCCCCATCCAGGCCTCGGCCATTCCGGTCGCCCTCGCCGGCCGCGACGTTCTGGGCATCGCCCAGACCGGCACGGGCAAGACCGCCGCCTTCACCCTGCCGATGATCGACCGGCTGGCCTCGGGCCGGGCCAAGGCCCGCATGCCGCGCGCCCTCGTCCTGGCCCCGACCCGCGAACTGGCCGACCAGGTCGCCTCCTCGTTCGAGAAATACGCCAAGGGCACCAAGCTGAGCTGGGCCCTGCTGATCGGCGGCGTCTCCATGGGCGACCAGGTGACCCTGCTGAACAAGGGCGTCGACGTCCTGATCGCCACCCCCGGCCGCCTGCTGGACCTGTTCGAGCGCGGCAAGGTCATGCTGAACGGCGTCGAGATCATGGTCATCGACGAAGCCGACCGCATGCTGGACATGGGCTTCATCCCCGACATCGAGCGCATCTTCAAACTGACGCCGCCGCGCCGCCAGACCCTGTTCTTCTCGGCCACCATGCCGCCCGAGATCACGCGGCTGACGACCCAGTTCCTCAAGGACCCGACCCGGCTGGAGGCCTCGCGCCCGGCCATGACGGCCGAGACCATCACCCAGTATCTGGTCCGCATCCCGACCAGCGACCCCAAGGCCAAGCGCGCCGCCCTGCGCGCCCTGATCGGCCGCGCCGACGTCCGCAACGGCATCGTCTTCTGCAATCGCAAATCCGAAGTCGACGTCGTCGCCAAGTCGCTGAAGCAGCACGGCTTCGACGCCGCTCCGATCCATGGCGACCTCGACCAGTCGCTGCGCATGAAGACCCTCGCCGCCTTCCGCTCGGGCGAGCTGAAGCTGCTGGTCGCCTCCGACGTGGCCGCCCGCGGTCTCGACATTCCCGACGTCAGCCACGTCTTCAACTATGACGTCTCGCACCACGCCGACGACTATGTGCACCGCATCGGCCGCACCGGCCGCGCCGGCAAGCTGGGTCAGACCTTCATGATCGTGACGCCGGGCGACGACCGCTCGCTCGACAAGGTCCTGAAGCTGATCAAGATGGACCCGATCGAGCTGACGCTGGACGGCGTCGACTTCTCGCCCGGCAAGGCCCCGGCCGCCCACGAGGCCGCACGTCCCGATCGAGCTCCAGCCCGCGGCCGCTCCCGCAACCGCCGCGACGCCGCCCCGGACGCTGCAACCGAAGCCCCGGAAGCCCCGGTCGCCGCCGACACGCCCCAGGCGGTCGAAACGCCGGTCGCGGCCGAGGTCGCCCAGGCCGATCCGGCGACGCCGGACGCGTCCCGGCCCCGCCGCACGCGCAGCCGTCGCGGCGCCCGGTCCTCCGCCGCCGAAACCGCGCCGGTCGCCGAGGCCCCGGCGCCCGTCGCGCCGATCGTGGAGCCCCTCCCCTCCGAGGCCTCCGTAGCCGCCACGCCGGCGCCGACGACCTCAAGCCGCCCGGTCCAGGAAACCCATCTGCGGCAGTCCGATCGTCGCGGCGACAGCGCGGCCCCCGACAGCCAGCGCTCCAACGGCCGGCCGTTCGGAGAGGGCGACATTCCCGCCTTCCTGCGCCGTCCCGTCGCGATCAAGAGCTGACAATCCCGAGAAATCGACGGTCGACGAACCGGATTTAACCCGTCGTTACGGAACCCGGAATAGCCTCCCCGGCGTAAAGGTCGCCCAAGCGGCTGGTCGGGGATTTCGCATGACGGCTCAGCTCGAAACCACGCTGCGGGGACCTGAAGCCTATGGTCTGGCGCGCCGTGTCATCGAAGCGATGGAAGCCGCCGGCGTCTGGCCGACGCCGCTGAATTTCGAGATCTGGGTCCACTATCTGGGCGATCCGGACGGGGCGCTCGGGCGCGAGATCAAACGCCTGCTGGCCGCCCAGGAGCCCTTCACCGAAGCGACCGCCGACATGCTGGCGGCCGAATATCTGCCGCGCGGACGTCTGACCGAGGAAATCCGCGACGCCGGCCGGGTGCTGGATCGCGAACTGTCGAGCGTGTCCGACGCCATCGCCAAGGCGCACAAGTCGCAGGCCGCCTACGGCGAGACCCTGGACCAGGCCGCCACCAGCATCGAGACCGTGGGCGACGGCGCCGGCCTGCAGTCCATCGTCTCCGGTCTGACCACCGCCACCCGCAAGGTCCAGCGCGAGAACGAAACCCTCGAAAAGCGACTGGATGCCTCCACGCGCGAAGTCGCCCGGCTGCGCGAACACCTCGAACAGGTCCGGCGCGACGCCATGACCGACGCCCTGACCAATCTCGCCAACCGCAAGGCCTTCGACGAACATCTCGAAGCCGCCTGCGCCGAGGCCGAGGCCGAGGGGGGCGAGCTGACCCTGGCGGTTCTCGACATCGACCATTTCAAACGCTTCAACGACACCTGGGGCCATCAGACCGGCGACCAGGTGCTGCGCTACGTCGCCAGCGTCATGGGCCGGGTGGCCGGCGCCCCGCGCATCGCCGCCCGTTACGGCGGCGAGGAGTTCGCCATGATCTTCCCCGGCGAAAGCCTGGGACAGGTCGAGACGGCGCTCGAGGCGATCCGCAAGGAGATCGCCTCCCGATCCCTGCGCCGCCGTTCAACCGATGACGAGCTCGGGGCGGTGACCCTGTCCGCCGGCTTCGCCCGACGCCGGCCCGGCGAGACCGCCTCTTCGCTGCTGGATCGCGCGGACGCGGCCCTCTACGCCTCCAAGCACGCGGGCCGCAATCGCGTCACCAGCGCCGACCGTCTCGACCAGGCCGCCTGAAGCCTTCCGCCCCGACCGATTCCCGTCATAGTGGCCCGATGCGCAGCCTCGCCTTCAATCTCGCCTACTGGCTCCTGTCGATCAGCTACGCCTCGGCCGCGGCCTTCGCCGCCCTGGCCCCCGGGCGGGGCGCGACCAGCTGGATCATCCGCCGCTATGTGAAGCGGATGGTGCAGGCCATGCGGGTCTTCGCCGGCATCCGCATCGAGACGCGGGGGATGGAGCGGCTGCCGCAGGGGGCCTTCATCATCGCTTCCAAACACCAGAGCTGGGGCGACGGCTTCGCCACATACGACCAGTTCGACGACCTCGCCTTCGTCACCGGCGACCATCTGGAGAAATTCCCGCTGCTGGGAACCGTGCTGCGCAAGCTGGGGGCCATCGTCGTCAACAACTGCGGCGGTCGCGAAGCCCGCGAGGCGCTGAAGCACCGCTCGGCCGACGCCCATGCCGCGGGCCGCAAGATCCTGATCTATCCCGAGGGCAATCTGGCGAAGGTGGGCGAGAAATTCCGCTATCGCTCGGGCGTCTGGCACATGTACCGCGACTTCGACATGCCGGTCGTGCCGCTGGCCAGCAATCTCGGCCTGTTCTGGCCGCAGGAGGAGTTCCGCAAGACCCCGGGCACGGCGACGCTGGAGTTCCTCGATCCCATCCCGACCGGACTGGACAAGGAGGAATTCCTCGCCCGGCTCGAGGCCGCGGTCGAGGCCCGAACCGCCGAGCTGGTGGCCGAGGCGACCGGCCGGCCGGTGACGCCGGCGGTGCGGGTGCTGGCGCCGGACGAAGTGGCGAAGGCGGCCAAGCTGGAGGCCGCTACGCCTTAGGCTTGCGCGGCTTCCTGGCGGCGGCCTTGCGAAGGGCCGCGTCGATCGACTGCCGCGCCCAGTCGACGGCCTCGCCGGCGTCGTCCAGGGCGCTGTCCGGCAACGACCAATAGGCCATCGTCATCTGTTTCCCGTCCTTGGTCGGAAAGGTGAACTGCCGCGCCCCCGCCGTCTGCAGCACCGGCGCATTGACCTCGTCGGCCTTCAGCCAGACCACGCCGTCATCCAGCAGGGCGAAGATCAGCCCGTGTGAATAGACGGCGCCGCCGCCGAACATCCGCTTGATCTCGATCGGCCCCAAGCCAGCGAAATGCTCGCCCACCCATTCGCCGAAGTCCGGATCATAGGCCATGGCTCAGGCCGCCGGGATCACCGCGCCGTCGTATTTGGCGGCGATGAAGTCCTTGACCGCCTGGCTGCGCAGCATGGCCGCCAGGGCGACGATGCGCGGGTCCTCGCGATTGTCAGGCCGGGCGACCAGATAGTTGACATAAGGGCTGTCCGCCCCCTCCAGCGTCAGGGCGTCGGTGCGCGGCTTCAGGCCCGCGTCGAGGGCGTAGTTGGTGTTGATCACCGCCATGTCGACCTGGTCCAGCACCCGCGGCAGGGTCGCCGACTCCAGCTCGCGGAAGCGCAGGTTCTTCGGATTGTCGACGATGTCGCGCAGCGTCTGCAGCGGATTCGCCGGATCGCGGAGGCGCACCAGCCCGGCGGTCTGCAGCAGGATCAGCGAGCGGCCGATCGACGAGGCGTCATTGGGCACCGCCACCTCGGCGCCGTTCGGCAGCTCGGCCAGCGAACGGAAGCGGCGCGAATAGGCCCCCAGCGGCTCGACGTGCACGCCCGCCACCCTGACCAGGTCCGAGCCGCGCGAGGCGTTGAACTCGTCCAGATAGGGTTTGGTCTGGAAATAGTTGGCGTCCAGGCGGCGCTCGGCCAGCTGGGTGTTCGGCTGGACGTAGTCGTTGAACACCTTGATCTCGATCTCGACGCCCTCGGCCGCCAGCAGCGGCTTGATGTGTTCGAGGATTTCCGCGTGCGGCACGGCCGTGGCGCCCACGATCAGCGGCGCGTTCGCGTCGGCGGTCTTGCCCGCCCCCTGGCCGCAGGCGGCGAGAACCAGCGAGGCGGCGGCGAGGGTCAGGAGCGAGCGACGGATCATGGGCGAGTCTTTCGGGACGATCAGCGGTGGGAAACGGAAGCGACCAGCCGGTCGCCGAGCATCTGGAGCCCCTGCACCAGCAGCAGGAGAAGAACGACGGTGACCACCATGACATCGGTCTGGAACCGCTGATAGCCGAAGCGGATGGCCAGGTCGCCCAGCCCACCCGCGCCGACCACCCCGGCCATGGCGGTGTAGCTGACCAGGGCGATGGCGGTCACGGTCGCCCCGGCGATGATGCCGGGCATGGCCTCGGGCAACAGGGCGCGGGTGACGATCTGGAAGGTCGTCCCGCCCATGGCCTGGGTCGCCTCGACCACCCCCTTGTCGACCTCGCGCAGGGCGGTCTCGACCAGGCGGGCGTAGAAGGGCGCCGCCCCGACCACCAGCGGCGGAATGGCCCCGGCCACGCCCAGCGACGTCCCGACCAGCAGCACCGTCACCGGCAGCATGACGATCAGCAGGATGATGAAGGGCACCGAGCGCAGGATGTTGACGACCAGCGACAGCACCGCATTGATCACCGGATTGGCGGCCAGCCGCCCCTTGCCCGACAGGTACAGCAGCACCCCCAGCGGAATGCCGAACAGCACCGTCAGAGCCATCGACCCGCCCAGCATCAGCAGGGTGTCGCGCGTCGCGCGCGCGATCTCGGGCCAGTCCACGTTGGCGAAGAAGGCGTCCATCAGGCCGCCTCGACCGTGACGCCGCGCGCCGTCAGCTGCGCCACCGCGGCCTCGGCGTCGCCGCCGGTGAAGGCCACGACCAGCTGGCCGTAGGGCTCTCCGCGGATGCGGCTGATCCGGCCCGACAGGATCGAATAGTCCACGCCCACGGAGCGGGCGACGCGGCTCAGTTCCGGCTCATAGGTCGAGCCGCCACGGAAGGTCAGTTTGGCCAGCCGTCCGCCGGGCGGCACGTCGGCCATCTCGAAGCCCTCCTCGCCCTCGGCCAGCATGGCCCGGGTCGCGGCGTGTTTCGGATGCAGGAAGACGTCGGCCGTGGCCCCCTGCTCCACGACCCGGCCGTCCTTCAGCACCGCCACCCGGTCGCAGACCCGGCGCACCACCTCCATCTGGTGGGTGATCAGCACGATGGTCAGCTTCAGGTCGCGGTTCAGCTGGTCCAGCAGGGTCAGGATCTCGTCGGTCGTCTCGGGGTCCAGCGCGCTGGTCGCCTCGTCGCACAGCAACACGCCGGGCTCGCAGGCCAGGGCCCGGGCGATGCCCACCCGCTGCTTCTGCCCGCCCGACAGCTGGGCCGGATGTTTCCGCCCATGCTCGGATAGACCCAGCTGTTCCAGCAGGTCCGCCACCCGCCGGTCGACCTCGGCCGAGGGCCGCCCCTCCAGCCGCAGCGGAAAGGCCACATTCTCCGCCACCGTTTTCGCGTTCAACAGATTGAAATGCTGGAAGATCATGCCGATCCGCCGGCGCGCGGCGCGCAACTCGGCGGGCGGCAGGGCGGTCATCTCGCGCCCGTCGACCGTCACCGTCCCGGCATCGGGTCGCTCCAGCAGATTGATCGCCCGGATCAGCGTAGACTTGCCCGCGCCCGACCGCCCGACCACGCCGAAAACCTGTCCGGCCTCGACCGTCAGATCGACGGCGTCCAGCGCCACGCGCTCGCCCGCCGCGCTCCGGAAGCGCTTCGTCACCCCGTCCAGTCGGATCATCAGTCGGCGTCCAGCACCTGGGCGGGAACGATCGTGACGCTCTCGCCGCAGCCGCAGGCGTCGGTCTGGTTCGGATTCCGGAAAACGAACTTGGAGGCCAGCTTCGTCGTCTCGTAGTCGATCTCGGACCCGATCAGGAACAGTATGGCCTTGGTGTCCACGACGACCGTCGCCCCCTTGTCGACCACCACCTCGTCCAGCGGCCCCAGCTCGTCGGCGAAGGCGAAGGTGTATTCCTGGCCGGCGCAGCCCGCATTCTTCAGCCCGACCCGCAGCGCCTTGTGGCCGCCGGCCTCAGTCAGGGCGCGCACGCGTTCGGCCGCCGCCTCGGTCAGGGTGACGACGGCGGGGCGGGGTCGGCGGGCGCGGGGCGTGGTCTGAAGCTCGGTCATCGACGGTCCATCAGAACATGTTCAGGGCCAGCTTGGCCTCGTCGCTCATCTTCGAGGCGTCCCACGGCGGATCGAAGGTCAGTTCGGCCCGGGCCGAGCGCACGCCCTCGACCTTCTTCACCGCCTCCTCGACCCAGATCGGCATCTCGCCGGCCACCGGGCAGCCCGGGGCGGTCAGGGTCATCTCGACCACCACATCGCGGTCGTCGGACAGGTCGACCTTGTAGATCAGCCCCAGCTCATAGATGTCGACCGGGATTTCCGGATCGAACACCGACTTCAGGGCGTCGATGATGTCGTCCGTCATCCGGTCGATCTCGCCCTGGGCCAGGGCGCTCTTCTGCGGCGCGTCCCAGGCCTCGGCGAAGGCCGCATTGTCGGTGATCGGGGTCGTCGGGTCGCTCATGCGAAGAACTCACGGGCCTTGATCAGGGCGTCGGCGAAGGCGTCGGCATCCTCGATCGTGTTATATAGGGCGAAGCTGGCGCGCGCGCTCGACGTCAGGCCGAACCTTTTCGCCAGCGGCTCGGCGCAGTGCAGGCCGGCCCGCACGGCGACGCCATAGCGGTCCATCACCTGGGCGATGTCGTGGGCGTGGGCGCCGTCGACGGTGAAGGTCAGGATGGCCCCCTTCCCCTCCGTCGTTCCGATCATCCTCAGCCAGTTCAGGCCGTCCAGTCGCGCCACGGCGTGGTCGTACACGGCCCGCTCATGCGCCGCGACGGCGACGCGGTCGAACCGGCTCAGCCACTCGATCGCCGCGCCCAGGCCGATGGCCTCCAGGATCGGCGGCGTCCCGGCCTCGAACCGGTGCGGCGGCTTTGCATAGCGGACCGCGTCCTCAGTGACCGTCTCGATCATCTCGCCGCCGCCCTGATACGGCGGCAGGGCCTCCAGCGCCGCGGCGGTCCCGTACAGGGCGCCGATGCCCGTCGGGCCGTACAGCTTGTGGCCGGTCAGGACGTAAAAGTCGCAGCCGATGGCCTGCACGTCCGGCGCGGCGTGCACCGCCCCCTGGCAGCCGTCGATCAGCACCGTCGCCCCGACGGCGTGGGCCATCTCCGTGATCGTCCGCACCGGATTGATCGTGCCCAGCACATTGGACATGTGGGTGACCGCCACGACCTTCGTCCTCGGCCCCAGCAGCTCGGCATAGGCCGCCATGTCCAGCGATCCGTCGTCCAGCACCGGAATCCACTTCAGCACCGCCCCGCTCCGTTCGCGCAGCATATGCCAGGGCACGATGTTGGAGTGGTGCTCCATCTGGCTGACCAGGATCTCGTCGCCCGGCCGAATCGACTTGCCGATGCCGGCCGCCACCAGATTGATCGCCTCGGTCCCGCCCGTGGTCCAGACGATATTGTCCGGCGTCCCCGCGTTCAGGAACCGGGCCACGCGCTCGCGCGCGGCCTCGAAGGTCTCGGTCGTCTCATTGGCCAGCGTATGCAGGCCGCGATGGACGTTGGCGTAGCTGCCCTCCATCGTCGCCGTCAGTGCCTCGATCACCGCCCGCGGCTTCTGCGCCGAGGCGGCCGAGTCCAGATAGACCAGCGGCTTGCCGTTCACCTGCCGCGACAGGATCGGGAACTGCGCCCGCGCGGCGTAGGGGTCAAAAAGGTTCACAGGCGAGCCGTCAGCCATTCCCGCACCACCTCTCTCGCGCCCTCATGGTCGATCCGATCCACCACCTCGATCAGGAAGGCCTGCGTCAGCAAGGCCCGCGCCTCGTCCAGCGGCAACCCGCGCTGCTGCATGTAGAACAGGGCGCTCTCGTCCAGATTGCCCACCGTATTGCCGTGCGCGCACTGCACGTCGTCGGCGTAGATCTCCAGCTCGGGCTTGGCGTCCACCTCGGCCCGCTCGCCCAGGATCAGGGCGTGGTGGCCCATCCGCGCGTCGGTCCCGTCGGCGCCGCGCTCAACGATGATCTTGCCCTGGAAGACGCCGCGCGCAGTGTCGCGCACCACGCCCTTGGTCAGCTGGCTGGTCGCGCCTTCGGGGGCGACATGGTCGACCACCGAGGTCAGGTCCGCCTGCCGGTCGCCCGACAGCACATAGACTCCGTCCAGCCGCACATCGGCGCCGCGCGCCCGATGCGTCACCTGGGTCTCCAGCCGCTGCAGCTTCGCCCCGGTGGTCAGCACCGTCTGGCGATAGACGCCGCCCGGCTCGACCCGCACCACGGCCTGGCTGATCGAGATGGCGTCAGCCGGTTCGTCCGCGAGCACGATCCGCGTCACCTCGGCCCCGCGCGCCACGTCCAGCTCCAGCCGGTTGTGCGCCACATAGGCCGATCCGTGGCCCTCATGCGTTTCCAGCAGCAGCAGCTTCGCCCCCGCCCGCGCCGAGAGGCGGGCGGTCATGGCGTGGCCCGTGCCCTC
Organism: Brevundimonas sp.; assembly: GCA_046292645.1. Taxonomy (GTDB): domain Bacteria; phylum Pseudomonadota; class Alphaproteobacteria; order Caulobacterales; family Caulobacteraceae; genus Brevundimonas. The sequence goes on along the minus strand of JBKBQO010000003.1, from coordinate 71,287 downwards.
GGCCTTGGAGATCAGTCTCAGGCGGACGGTCTTGTCGCCGCAGGCCATCAGCTGGGTCTCGTTTACGGCCCGGCCGTTGACGAAGACCATGGCCTCGCCGCCCAGGGCGGCGAACGGCCCGCCGCCCACCAGCGGCACCGGCGCCGACGGCGACGGCGGCGGTGCCTCGCGAAGATGCCGCCGCAGGTCGCTGTATTTCCACGCCTCGACCCGCCGCGAGGGGAAGCTGGACGCGTCTTTCAGATCGATCATGGGCAGCGCGGTCATGCCGGGGCTCCAAACCAACCCCTTCCCCCATTTCGGGGGAAGGTGGCAGGCGAAGCCTGACGGATGGGGGCTCTGTCCGCCTCACGACCGCTCGCGACAAGGGCGCCGCCGGCAGCCCCCATCCGAGCCGCTTCGCGGCCCACCTTCCCCCGAAATGGGGGAAGGGAATCCGTCACGCGTCTCACGCCGCTTCCGGCAGGTATTTGTCGTACCCTTCCGCCTCCAGCTGCAGCGCCAGCTCCGGCCCGCCCGAGGCCACGATCCGGCCGGCGGCCAGCACATGCACCCGGTCGGGTTTGATGTAGTCCAGCAGCCGCTGATAGTGGGTGATCACCAGCATGGCGCGGTCGGGGCTGCGCAGGGCGTTGACCCCGTCGGCCACGATCCGCAGGGCGTCGATGTCGAGCCCGGAATCCGTCTCGTCCAGGATCAGCAGCGACGGCTCCAGCAGGGCCATCTGCAGGATCTCCATCCGCTTCTTCTCGCCGCCCGAGAAGCCGACGTTGAGCGGCCGCTTCAGCATGTCGAAATCCATCTTCAGCGCCGTGGACGCCCGCTTGACCAGCTTCAGGAAGTTCGGCGCCGAGACCTCCTCCTCGCCGCGCGCGCGCCTCTGGGCGTTCAGCGCCGTGCGCACGAAGGTCAGGGCCGGGACGCCGGGAATCTCGATCGGATACTGGAACGACAGGAAGACGCCCTTCGCCGCCCGCTCGGCCGGCTCCAGCGCCAGCAGGTCCTCGCCCTTCCACGCCACCGAGCCCTCGCCGGCCTCATAGCCGGGCCGCCCGGCCACGGCGTAGCCCAGCGTCGACTTGCCGGCCCCGTTCGGCCCCATGATGGCGTGCACCTCGCCGGCCGGAACGTCGAGCGTCAGCCCCTTGAGGATCGGCTTGTCGCCGACGGAGACGTGGAGGTTTTCGATTCTAAGCATTGTTTCTTCTTGATTATCCGACCGAGCCTTCGAGGCTGATCGCCACCAGCTTCTGGGCCTCGACGGCGAACTCCATCGGCAGCTTCTGCATCACGTCGCGGACGAAGCCGTTGACCAGCAGGGCCACCGCCTCCTCCTGCGAAAGGCCGCGCTGCTGGGCGTAGAACAGCTGGTCGTCAGACAGGCGCGTCGTCGTCGCCTCGTGCTCCAGCTGGGCCGAGCCGTTGCGAGCCTCGATATAGGGCACGGTGTGCGAGCCGCAGTCGCCGCCGATGAGCAGGCTGTCGCACTGGGTGAAATTGCGCACGCCCGTCGCCTTCGGATGCACCGACACCAGCCCGCGATAGGTCGAGTCCGACTTTCCGGCCGACACCGCCTTTGCGATGATCCGGCTCTTCGAATTCTTGCCCAGGTGGATCATCTTGGTGCCGGTGTCGGCCTGCTGATGTCCGTTGGTGATGGCGATCGAATAGAACTCGCCCGAGCTATCCTCGCCCTTGAGGATGCAGGACGGATATTTCCACGTCACCGCCGACCCGGTCTCGACCTGGGTCCACGACACCTTCGACCGGTCGCCCCGGCAGTCGGCGCGCTTGGTGACGAAATTGTAGATGCCGCCCTTGCCCTCAGCGTCGCCGGGGTACCAGTTTTGCACCGTCGAATATTTGATCTCGGCGTCGTCCAGCGCGACCAGTTCGACCACCGCCGCATGCAGCTGGTTCTCGTCGCGCATCGGGGCGGTGCAGCCCTCCAGATAGGAGCAGTAGCTGCCCTTGTCGGCGATGATCAGGGTGCGTTCGAACTGCCCCGTCTGGCTCGCATTGATGCGGAAATAGGTCGACAGCTCCATCGGGCAGCGCACGCCCGGCGGGATGTAGACGAACGATCCGTCCGAAAACACCGCGCTGTTCAGGGCCGCGAAATAGTTGTCCGAGACCGGCACCACCGATCCCAGATATTTACGCACCAGCTCAGGATGTTCGCGCAAGGCCTCGGAAATCGGCATGAAGATCACCCCGACCTTGGCCAGCTCGGCCTTGAAGGTGGTGACCACGCTGACGCTGTCGAACACCGCGTCCACGGCATAGCGCGGCGCGCCCTCGACCCCGGCCAGCACCGCCTGTTCGCTGAGCGGAATGCCCAGCTTGCGGTAGATTTCGAGGATTTCCGGATCGACCTCGTCCAGCGACTTGGGCCCGTCCTTCTTCTTCGGCGCGGCGTAGTAGAACAGGCTCTGGTAATCGACCGGCGTGTATTTCACAGACGCCCAGGTCGGTTCCTCCATCGCCAGCCAGCGCTCATAGGCGGCCAGCCGCCATTCGAGCATCCACTCCGGCTCGCCCTTCTTCTCGCTGATAAAGCGCACGATGTCGGCGTTCAGCCCGCGCGGGGCGTATTCCGTGTCGATGTCGCTGGTGAAGCCGTGCTCGTATTTCTCCAGGGCGGCGACGGCGTCGATGGTCTGTTGAACGGCGGCCATCAGGCGAGTTCCTTCACGCGTTCGGCGGTCCGGGCGCGGTGCTTCTCGTACGACGCGACCCAGGCGTCGGCGAACCGGACCCAGTCGCCCTCGACCGTGCCCCAGCCGCCCGAGACCCGCACCCCGCCGGTGGCCAGATGATCCAGCCCCATGGCCGAGATCGCCTTCGATGGCTTGGTCTTGCCCGACGAACAGGCGCTGCCGGCCGACACCATGACGCCCTGCAGGTCCAGGGTGATCAACTGCTGCGGGCTGTCCCAGCCCTCGACGGCCATGAACAGGGTGTTGGGCAGGCGATCGGCCGCCCCCCCGATGATCGTCGCCCCGGCCGCCCGGACCCGCGCCTCGGCCGCGTCGCGCCACGCCTTGTGCGCGGTCGCCAAAGGCAGGTCGCGCGCGGCGCAGTCCGCCGCCACGCCGAAGCCGGCGATGCCCGGCACGTTCTCCGTGCCGGCGCGCAGCCCCCGCTCCTGCCCCGCCCCGTGCAGTGTGCGCACGATCGGCGCGCCCTCCTTCGAGATCAACGCCCCGACGCCCTGGGGCCCGCCCAGCTTGTGCGCCGACAGGGTCAGGGTGTCCGCGTCCAGCGCCCGCATATCGACCGGGATCTTGCCCGCCGACTGGATGGCGTCGACGTGCAGCCAGCCGCCCGCGACCCGCACCAGAACCGCCGCCTCGGCGATCGGCTGGATGACGCCGCTTTCGTTGTTCGCATGGTGGATGGCGACAAACGCTCGGCCCGGTCGCTTCAACGCCGCGCCCAACCAGTTCAGATCGACCACGCCGTCGGCATTGACCGGCGCCATCTCGAACGGCGCGCCGGCCAGGGCGGCGGCCTCGGCCACGCACGGATGTTCGGTCGCGCTGACGATCAGCCGCTCGCAACCCGCGGCCAGGGCGCTGGCCACGGCCTGGGCATTCGCCTCCGTGCCGCCGCTGCAGAAGACGACCGCCGTCGGATCGGCCCCGACCAGATCGGCCACCTGCGCCCGCGCCGTCTCGACCCGCGCCCGCGCCCGCCGGCCGGCGGCATGCACCGCCGACGGATTGCCATTGTCAGCCAGGGCCCTGGCCATCACGTCCTGCACCTCGGGACGCACCAGGCCGGAGGCGTTGTAGTCCAGATACACGCCGCTCACGCCGCCACCCCCATGTCGCCCTTGGCGTCGGCCACAGGCGTGCGCCGCGCCCCGGTGCGGTTCATCACCACATCCTCCAGCGACACCCCGGCCAGATAGCGGTGGATCTCGTCGCCGAGATCCTCCCAGAGATTGTGGGTAATGCAGCGCTCGCCGGCCATCATACAGCCCTTGGGCGAGGAATGGCCGATGCAGCGGGTGGCGCGGATGGGTTCATCGACGGCCAGCACGATCTCGGCCACCACCGTCTCATGCGCGCCTTTGGCCAGGCGATAGCCGCCGCCCGGGCCGCGCACGCTCTGCACCAGGCCGCTCTTCCGCAGACGGGCGAACAGCTGTTCCAGATAGCTCAGCGAAATCTCCTGACGCGTGGCGATCTCGGCCAGGGACACCGCCCGGACCCCGCCGTCGGCCCGTCCATTCTTGGCCAGATCGGCCATCGCCATCACGGCGTATCGTCCCTTGGTCGACAGACGCATGCGCTACCCGCTCAAAAACCGCGCGCTTTCCGGGGGTCCTGTGCTAGAACCCGCGCCTTCGCAAAGGCGTCGGCGCGCAGGCGGGACTTAGAAAGCCCTACCCCTGTAGTCAAGTATTACGCAGTTGCGAAACGACAGTTGAACACGGAAATCCGTCGCCCATGCCTGAAGTCATCCTGCCCGGCGCCTCCGGCCGCATCGAAGGCCGCTACTCCCCGGGCAAGCGCCCGAACGCGCCGATCGCCCTGATCCTGCATCCGCACCCCAAGGCGAACGGGCATATGAACAACCCGGTCGCGGTGACCCTGTACCAGCTGTTCCAGAAGCGCGGCTTCGCCACCCTGCGCTACAACAGCCGCGGCGTCGGCAAGTCGCAGGGCGAGTTCGACAGCGGCATAGGCGAGTTGGCCGACGCGGCCACCGCGCTCGACTGGCTCCAGTCCAACAACCCCGGCGCCTCCCAGACCTGGGTCGCCGGCTATCAGTTCGGCGCCTATATCGGCATGCAGCTCTTGATGCGCCGGCCCGAGACGGACGGCTTCATCTCCGTCTCGCCGCCCTCGAACATGTACGACTTCAGCTTCCTGGCCCCCTGCCCGGCCTCGGGCCTGTTCCTGCACGGCACCAACGACACCGTCGTCCCGCCGGTCGAGGTCGAGCGCGTGGTCAACAAGCTGCGCACCCAGAAGGGCATCATCATCGACTATGAGCTGGAAGAGGGCGCGACCCATTTCTGGCAGGACCACATCGACGCCGTCGAACGCCGCGTCGGGGCCTATCTGGACAAGCGACTGGCTGAAAAGCCGGCCTGACATCCCCTGCTCCACTCATCCCGGCGAAAGCCGGGACCCAGTCCTGTCCAGCCTGACGCTGCTGCTTCGGGATTGGCGAAGCGGATCACTGGACGTGAACATCACCCAAAGCACTGGGTCCCGGCTTTCGCCGGGATGAGCGGATAAACTTGATCGCTCAATACAGCAGATACGGCCGCCGAAGCTCCACCCACGCCGCCTCATCTGCCGCCGCCAGCCCATCCAGATCGGCCGGCGTCGCCGCCGGGTCGTCGACCCACTCCCGCAGGCCCGGCCCGCCGTTGATCACATCGATGGCCAGCTTTCCGAACTCGTATTCATAGGGAAAGTCGCGCCACAGCTCGAAGTCCGGATACAGCCGGCGGATGGCCCTGAACGCCAGCGCCTGCACCCGCCACGGCTTGAAGGCGGCGTGGTCATAGCCCCGCCCTGCCACATGAATCTGCACCCCGTTGCACAACTGGCCGGCGTGTTTGTGGAAGGTCGGCTCGAACCAGCAGTCGCGCAGGGTGCAGCCCTTCAGCCACTCCGGCGCCGTCGCCCGCATCTCGCCGATCACCGCCCGCGCGTCGATTCCCGGCGCCCCGAACAGCTCCAGCGGCCGGGTCGTGCCCCGCCCCTCGGACAGGTTCGTGCCCTCCAGCATCACCGTGCCGGCATAGGCCCGGGCTATCGACAGGTTCGGCGCATTGGGACTGGGGTTCACCCACTCCCGCTCCAGCAGGGGCCAGCCGAAGCCGGGCCCCGCCTCCGGCGTCCAGCCCTCCATCTCGATGACGCGGTATTCGAGGTCCAGCTTCAGCCGGTCGATGAACCACAGCCCCAGTTCGCCCAGGGTCATGCCGTGCCGCATCGGCATCGGCCCGGCCCCCACGAAACTCTCCCAGCCCGGCAACAGGGTCAGCCCCTCGACGGGCCGCCCCGCCGGATTGGGCCGGTCCAGCACCCAGACCGCCTTGCCGTGTTCGGCGGCGGCTTCCAGCACATATCGCAGGGTGGTGATGAAGGTGTAGATGCGGCAGCCCAAGTCCTGCATGTCGACCAGCAGGACGTCGAACGTCCCCATCGACTGCCCCGTCGGCCGGCGCACCTCGCCATACAGGCTGAACACCGGAATGCCGTGCAGCGGATCGGTGAAGTCCGGCGATTCCATCATATTGTCCTGCAGGTCCCCCCGCATGCCGTGTTGCGGCCCGAAGGCCGCGGTCAGGTTCACGTCGTCCAGGCCGGCGAGGGCGTCCAGCGAATGCGTCAGGTCCGCCGTCACCGAGGCCGGATGCCCCAGCAGGGCGACCCTGCGTCCCTTCAGGGCGGCCCGCAGCCCGGGGTCGGAGATCAGGCGGTCGATGCCGAATTTCATGCGGGCTCCGGGGGCGGCAGGGTCAGGACGAAGGAGTCGGGATGATGGAAGTCCGGCTTACCCGGCGGATGGGCCAGCGCCCAGTAGGAGATGCTCCCGTCGGTATCCTCAATGACCGCCGACAGGCCCATGCGCCATGGCCTTGGCGCGTCGCCGATCACCCGGTCCAGATCGAACGTGCCCCACAGGCTGAAACCCGTTTCGTCCTGAACCCGCCGCGGGTCGCGCTTCTCGACGCCCGCGTGGCCGTGCATGCCTTCCCGATAGCCCGTGAATTCATAGGCGGCCCACCGCCCGGTCGGCGAAAGGTTGAGTTCGCAGTAGCCGCCGCCGGTCGTCTCGATGAAGGCCTCGAAACAGGTTGTCCGCCACAGTTCGTGGGCCTGCGACGGCCGGACGGACGCGGGCAGGACGACCCGGGAGACCTCGCCGGACATGAAGTAACGTAGCTCGACGCCGGCCGTCCGGGGACGCAGCACCTCGACGGCGATCTCGATCGCGGGTCCCGGCGTGTCCGGGTGAGGCTTGAGCATGACCAGCATTCTTCTTCGATAGCGCGCCCTTGACGCCGGTCAACGGCGACGGCTAACCAGACGCCATGTTCGCCCGCGCCGCCATGACCGGCCTGTATTACCGCTCCTCGATCTGAGGCGCGGCCGCGAACCCACGCGCCGCCTACACCGGCGCGCAAACTCCCATGACGCCCGCCGGCATCCCTGCTAACGGAGCCGCCATGAGCGACCAGAATTTCCAGTCCGACTTCCTGCGCACCCTGCAGGCGCGCGGCTACATCCATCAGATCACCCACCCTGCCGAGCTCGACGCCGCGGCCGCCGCGGGCGTGGTCGCCGGCTACATCGGTTTCGACGCCACCGCCCCATCCCTGCACGTCGGCAGCCTGATCCAGATCATGATGCTGCGCCGCCTGCAGCAGGCCGGCGGCAAGCCCATAGTCCTGATGGGCGGCGGCACCACCAAGGTCGGCGACCCGACCGGCAAGGACGCCTCGCGCCCCCAGCTGACCGACGAGACCATCCAGGCCAACATCGCCTCGATCAAGACGGTGTTCGAGAAATTCCTGACCTTCGGCGACGGCCCGACCGACGCCGTCATGTTGGACAATGACCAGTGGCTGTCCGGCTACGGCTACATCCAGTTCCTGCGCGACTACGGCACGCATTTCACCGTCAACCGGATGCTCGCCTTCGACTCGGTCAAGCTGCGGCTGGAACGCGAACAGCCGATGACCTTCCTCGAGTTCAACTACATGCTGATGCAGTCGGTGGACTTCCTCGAGCTGAACCGCGCCCTGGGCTGCACCCTGCAGATGGGCGGCTCGGACCAGTGGGGCAATATCGTCTCGGGCGTCGACCTGGTGCGCCGGGTGGACCAGAAGGCCGCCTTCGGCCTGACCACCCCCCTGCTGACCACGGCCTCGGGCGGCAAGATGGGCAAGACAGCCCAGGGCGCCGTGTGGCTCAACGCCGAACAGCTGAGCCCGTATGACTACTGGCAGTTCTGGCGAAATGTCGACGACGCCGACGTGGGCAAATTCCTGCGCCTGTTCACCGACCTGCCGCTGGACGAGATCGCCCGGCTGGAGGCGCTGGAGGGCGCCGGCATCAATGACGCCAAGAAGACCCTGGCCGACGCCGCGACCACCCTGCTGCACGGGGCGGAGGCGGCCGCCACGGCGCGCGCCGCCGCCGAGGGCGCCTTCGAACGCGGGACCCTGTCCGCCGACCTGCCGACCGTCGAACTGCCGGCGGACGAGGTCCTCGGCGCCATGATCGCCGCCGTCGCGACGAAAGCCGGCCTCACCGCCTCCAACGGCGAGGCCCGCCGCCTCGCCCAGGGTGGCGGCCTGCGCCTCAACGATGAGGCGATCGCCGACGGCGCCCGCCTGATCGAGGCCGGCGACGTCAACGCCGACGGCGTCCTGAAACTGGCCGCCGGGAAGAAAAAGATCGTGCTGGTCAAACCCATCTGACTCCCGCTCATCCCCGCGAACGCGGGGACCCAGTGCTTTGGGTGAACGGGGTCGGAGGTATGCCCCGGCGGTGGTCCTCCAGCGCCGGGGTCACGCTGGAAAGAACTGGGTCCCCGCTTTCGCGGGGATGAGCGGAGCGGAAGATGAATGTTGAGCCTGGAATGAAAGCCCCCGCGTTCGACATGGCCGCGGCCGGGGACGCGCGCGTCACCCTCGACGGCCTGAAGGGCCGCAAGGTCGTGCTGTATTTCTATCCCAAGGCCGACACCCCCGGCTGCACCGCGGAAGGCCAGGACTTTTCGGCCCTGGCGGACGAGTTCGCCGCCGCCGGCGCGACCGTCATCGGCGTCTCCCGCGATCCGGTGAAGAAGCTCGACCGCTTCAAGGCCAAATACGATCTGCAGGTCGGCCTCGCCTCCGACGAGGCCGGCGCGGTCACCGCGGCCTGGGGGGTCTGGGTCGAGAAGAAACTCTACGGCCGCGAATATATGGGCGTCGAACGGGCCACCTTCCTGATCGACGGCGACGGCCTCGTGCGGCGGGTCTGGCGCAAGGTCTCGGTCAAGGGGCATGCGGCCGAAGTGCTGGCCGCCGTTCAATCCCTCTGATCCCGGAGTAACGCTCGCCTCGCCAACGCAGCATTCGCAGATTCGCGGCAGGCGGAGCCAGATTCGCGAACTCGCCCGACAAGCGAATAACGGCGGAGAATACCGGCGTTATTCGCGCGAAGACCAGCCGACGTGGTTAACAAGTCGTGAACAGACTTGTACGCAAGCGTCACCTTGGCGCATAACCCTGCCTCGTACGTGGGGGCGTTGCGTGATGACCGAACAAGACCCGACTGTCCGGCGGTCTCTGATCGGAAAGTGGTTTCCGACCCGATATCTGTATCTGCGCGACGGCGACGCGGTCCGCGCCTGGGCGCTCACGCCGGGCAAACAGGCCGTCGGCGCCGTCGCCGCCGTGCTTCTGGGCGGCTGGACCGCCCTCGCCTCCGGCTCGATGATCTTCGACCTCGTGGCCCAGAGCCGGGCCGACCAGACCGTCGCCCGCGCCCGCGCCGCCTCCGAACGCATGAACGCCGACCTGCAGGCGCGGCTGGACAGCGCCGTGGTCCGCATGACCGCCACCACCGGCTCGCTCGATGAAATGGCCCAGATGGTCGAGCGCCGCCACGCCGCCCTGACCCAGGTCATGGGCATGTTCCGCGGCGTCGAAGGCGCCGAACAGGCGCTGCGGCCCGCCCCGGCCCTCAATCCCGACCGGTCTTCGCCGGTCCAGCGCATGATCGCCGTGCGCATGGACCAGGAACGGCTGATCGCCCGCGCCGAGACCGAGGCCCAGACCCGCGCCGAACGGCTGCGCCTCGCCTTCCGCCTCGCCGGCCTCAACCCCGCCGCCTATACGCCCACCGGCGCCGGCCTGGGCGGGCCGCTGGTCGAGGCGCGCGATCCGCGGGCCCTCGCCGCCGTGCTGGACGTGGACGAGGCCTTCGCCGTCCGCATCCGCCACGCCGCCGACAATCTGTCCGACATGCGCTCCCTGGCCAATGCAGCTGAAAGCATGCCCTTCCGCCGCCCGACCAGCGCGCGCACCACCTCGGGCTTCGGCGTCCGCTTCGATCCGTTCAACGGCCGCCCCGCCCTGCACCAGGGCCAGGACTTCGCCGCCCCCCTGAACACCCCGATCCACGCCCCCGCGCCGGGCGTCGTGTCTTTTGTCGGCGTGCGTTCAGGGTATGGCAACACCGTTGAGATAGATCATGGCCGCGGTTTCAAGACGCGCTACGCCCACCTGAACGCCATGGCGGTCCAGCCCGGCCAGCGGATCACGCTTGGCCAGCGTATCGGCGCCATGGGAACCACAGGACGCTCCACGGGCGTGCATCTGCACTACGAAGTGTGGATGAACGGCCGCCCTCAAAACCCCGCCCGCTTCATGAGAGCCGGAGACCAACTTGTTCAATAAGACCAAATCCCCCGCCCCGTCGCCCCAGTCGCGCGCCGACAACGGCTCGTCGATCCCGCCGCTGCCGGATTTGCCCGCGCCCGGCGGCCCCGCCGCCGCGCCCCGGTCGCCGGCCCCGGCCCCGGTTAGCCCGCGCGGCCTGTCGACCCTGTCGGCCGACCTCCAGTTCGAGGGCGGCATCACCGGCGGCGGCGACCTGCAGATCGACGGCTCCATCAAGGGCGACGTGCGCGTCGGCCGGCTGATCGTCGGCGAGACCGGCGCGGTCGAGGGCAATGTCGCGGCCGACTATGTCGAGGTCCGCGGCCGCGTCGTCGGCGCCATCTCGGGCAAACAGGTCAAGCTGATCGCCACAGCCTATGTCGACGGCGACATCACCGCCGACCAGATGTCGATCGACATCGGCGCCTATTTCCAGGGCCGCGTCCTGCAAGGCCGCCGCGAGGCCCCCGCCCCGACCCCGGCCCCGCGGCCCGCCGCGCCCGAGCCCGCGCCGCAGATCATCGACATGAAGTCGGGGGCCTGAAGGCGGAGCGCGAGTGGCCAGTGACTGGTGACGATTCGCTAGTGAGCAGTGAGTAGTGAGTAGCGGCTTGTGGCGTGTTGCCGAGCTGGCGCTCTGTAGAACACGAAAAAAGGCCCCGGATCGCATCCGGGGCCTTTGTCTTTCCGGCACCCAAGGTCCGCGGGAGCGCAACCAGTCACCAGCCACTAGCCGCTACTCACTACTCACTACTCACTACTCACTCGTCACCATTCACAAGCCACTCACTCCACCGTCGACCCGCGCGTCTCGCCCACCCGCGCCGCCAGGGCCGCGCCCATGAACAGGTCCAGGTCGCCGTCCAGCACGCCTTGCGTATCCGAGGTCTCGACGTTGGTCCGCAGGTCCTTGACCATCTGATAGGGCTGCAGGACGTAGGACCGGATCTGGTGGCCCCAGCCGATGTCGGTCTTGGCGTCGGCCACGGCCTGGGCCGCCGCCTCGCGCCGCTGCAGCTCCAGCTCGTACAGACGCGCCCGTAGCATCTTCCACGCCTGTTCGCGGTTCTGGTGCTGCGACCGGCCGGCTTGGCAGGCCACCACGGTGTTGGTCGGAATGTGCGTCAGACGCACGGCCGAGTCGGTCTTGTTGATGTGCTGACCGCCCGAGCCCGAGGCGCGATAGGTGTCGGTGCGCACGTCCGAGGGATTGATATCGATCTCGATGGCGTCGTCGACCACCGGCGAAACCCCGACCGAGGCGAACGACGTGTGCCGCTTGGCCGCCGCATCATAGGGGCTGATGCGCACCAGCCGGTGCACGCCCGATTCCGACTTCAGCCAGCCATAGGCGTTCGGCCCGGTGATCAGGATGGTCGCCGACTTGATCCCGGCCTGGTCGCCGTCTTCCGACGCCTCGATCTCGACCTCATAGCCATGGGCCTTGGCCCAGCGCGAATACATCCGCAGCAGCATGCCCGCCCAGTCGCAGGACTCGGTCCCGCCGGCGCCGGAGTTCACTTCCAGATAGGCGTCATTGCCGTCGGCCTCGCCGGACAGCAGGGCCTCCAGCTCGGCGCGGCCGGCGCGGTCCTTGATCGCCTTCAGCGAGGCGCGCGCCTCTTCCAGCGTGGGCTCGTCGCCCTCCTCGTCGGCCATGTCGGCGAGCATGACGCCCTCCTCCAGACCGGTCTCCATCTCGCGGACGGTGTTGATCTGGGCCTCCAGCCGGGCGCGGTCGCGCGACACGGCCTGGGCCGCCTCGGGGTTGTCCCACAGCGTCGGGTCCTCGACCCGCGCGTTCAGCTCATCCAGTTTTCGAAGCGCGACATCCCAGTCAAAGACGCCTCCTGAGCAGAGCGATGCTCTGCTCGATGTCGGCCTTCATGGCCTCGACATCCGGTCTCATCGCGAACTCCTGCGATACCAAAGTGAGGCGCGGACATAGGCCGCGCCGGCGGAAAGGGGAAGGGGGACAGGCAGCAGGCAGCGGGCAACAGGCAGCAGGGAGAAGCGGGTGGCGCGCGCCGCTGGACCAGCAGCCCAAGCTTACTGCTGCCTGCTGCCTGTTGCCTGCTGCCTCTAATACAGCCCGCTCAAATCCTCCGCCGGCTCCTTCTTCGGCGGCGGCGGGGTCGCGGGCGGGGCGGGCGCGGTCGAGGGAGCCTGGCCGGTCGCCTCCTCCTGCTCGCGGCGGACCACCTCATTGTAGTTCTGCGGCCCGGTGGGGATCTGCTGGGCCGGGGCCCGCTCCTCCTCGCGGCGGCGCTCGGTGCCGGGACGGAAGGCCTCCTCTATGCCGTTGACCGTGCGGAAGATGGCGTTGCGCGGTCGCACGAAGGGCCGGGCCGGCCGCTCCTTCAGGGCCGCCTGCATGAATTCGGTGAACACCGGCACCGGTCCCGTCGCCCCCGTCTCGCCCGAGCCCAGCGGCCGGTTGTCGTCGAAGCCGATGAAGACCCCGACCACGATGTCGGACGAGAAGCCCACGAACCAGGCCGAGCGGTATTCGTTGGTCGTGCCGGTCTTGCCGCCGACCCAGCGGCCCAGGCCGCGGGCGCTGGCGCCGGTGCCGCGCTGGACCACGCCCTCCAGCATGGAGCTGATCTGATAGGCGGTGATCGGGTCGATGACCTGGGTCCCGCGCCCTTCCAGCCGCGGCGACTCCTGGCCGGTGAAGGGCCGTCCGCAGTCGCGGCAGCGGCGCTCGTCGGCGCGGAAGATGGTGTCGCCGTCCCGGTCCTGGACCAGTTCGATCAGATAGGGATCGACCCGCCGGCCGCCGTTGATGAAGGCGGCATAGGCCGCGGTCAGGCGATAGGGGGTCGTCTCCCCCGCCCCCAGCGAGACCGACAGATTGGGCTGCAGATTGTCGGCCACGCCCATGCGCCGGGCCAGGCTGACGACATTGGTCATGCCCACGTCCTGGGCCAGGCGCACGGTCATGACGTTGCGCGACAGCTCCAGCCCGCGCCTCAGGCTCTGCGGGCCATAGTATTCGCGGCTGTAGTTCTCCGGGCTCCAGCGCTCGCCGTTGCGGCCGCCGGCGAAGCTGATCGGCGCGTCCAGCACGATCGAGGCCGGGGTGTAGTCGCCCTCCAGCGCCGCGGCGTAGACGATCGGCTTGAAGGCCGAACCCGGCTGGCGCTCGGCCTGGGTGGCGCGGTTGAAACTGGACAGGGCGTAGGAATAGCCCCCCACCATGGCCAGCACCCGGCCCGACTGCGGCTCGATCGCCACCAGGGCCCCGTTGACCGCCGGCACCTGCTTCAGGGCGTACTGGCCGCCCTGGGGCTCGACGAAGATCAGGTCGCCGCGCCGCAGTTGCCGGTTGGCGTTGGCCCAGGCCGCGTCGGCGCTCAGCAGAGTGCCGGCCCGGTCGTCGCGCGCGGTGCGGATGCGCACGGTGTTGCCGCTGACCGACTCGACCGCCGCCGCCTCCCAAGCCCGGCGCTCCGGCGGCCGCTGGCCGCGCACGGCGGTCTCGCGCCAGCCCTCGGCGAAATCGGTCGTGCCCCACGGCCCGCGCCAGCCGTGGCGGCGGTCGTAGTTCTCGAGCCCGCGCATCAGGGCGTCCCTTGCCGCCGACTGCAGCGACGGGTCCAGGGTCGTGCGCATATAGTAGCCGCCGCGATTGACCTCTTCCTGGCCGAAGCGGGCGATGGCCTGGCGGCGCGCCTCTTCGACGAAGAAGTCGGCGTCGGCATACTGGGCCCGGCGCGGCGCGTCCTGGGTCGTCAGCGGCCGCGCCAGGGCGGCGGTCAGCTGGGCCTCGGTGATGAAGCCGTTCTGGCGCATCTCGCCCAGCACCCAGTCGCGCCGGCCCAGGGCCGCGCCCGGGTGGCGCTTCGGATGATAGTTGTTCGGCCCCTTGGGCAGGGCCGCCAGGAAGGCCGCCTCGTCCGGCGTCAGCTGGCTCAGCGACTTGCCGAAATAGTTATAGGCCGCCGCCGCCACCCCATAGGACCGGTAGCCCAGAAAGATCTCGTTGAGATACAGCTCCATGATCTGCGACTTGGTCAGGGTCGCCTCCAGCCGGTTGGCGAGGATGGCTTCCTTGACCTTGCGGTTGATGCTGCTCTCATTGGTCAGCAGCACGTTCTTGGCCACCTGCTGGGTGATGGTCGAGCCGCCCTCCAGCCGCCGCCCCGTGGCGGCGTTGAACACGTTCTTGAACATGGCCCGCCCCAGGCCGCCCACGTCGATGCCGCCGTGGTTGAAGAAATTCCGGTCCTCGGCGGCCAAAAAGGCCTGGATCACCGGCAGGGGGATCTGGTCATAGGGCACATAGATGCGCCGCTCGTCCGAGAACTCGCCGATCAGGGTGCCGTCGCCGGCATAGACCCGCGTTGCCGTCGCCGGCCGGTAGTCGGCCAGCTCAGAGGCGTCGGGCAGGTCATGGAACAGCCAGGCCGCATAGATGGCCACGACCAGCCCGGCCAGGGCGATTCCGCCCAGCAGGGCCATGCCGGCCATCACGAACCAGCGTTCGGCGATCTTCAACCTGACTACTCCGAAATGCGGCCCCGAAGCATGGGTTTAGCCCGCGTCGGGAGCATTCGCCAGAGCCGCGATGCCGCCTCCGGCGCGACGGGCCAGTTCCTGTCGCGCAGCGGCCACGACATCGGCGTCCATGTCGCCCTGCCCCGCCATCCAGCGCAGATAATCGTCCGGCGGCTCGGCCCACGGCCGCCCGCGGTGCTTGCCGAACGGAATCCGGTCCAGCTTGCGCGGCTCATGGGTCCAGGCCAGCATCTGTTCGACCGTCGCCTCCTTCAACAGGTCGATCAGCAGATGCGCCGTCACCCAGGCGTCCGGCCCCGCCCGGTGCGCCGGATCGGCCAGGGACGGGTCCAGCCTCAGCCCGCGCCAGTAGCGCAGCACCTGGTTCGAATGCCCCGGCGCCTGGGGCCAGACATTCTTGGCCGAGCGCACGGTGCAGATCCACGGCAGGCCGCCGTGGGCCGTATCGGCGATGAAGCCCCGCTCGAACCGCGCCGAATGCGCCACCATCACATCCGCCGGGACCGGCAGGAACATCTCGCGCAACCGATATTCGTCGCAGTGCGGATCATCTTCGCAGAAGTGCTCGGGCGTCAGATGGTGCACCGCCATGGCGTGGAAGGAGATCTCGCCCCGCGGCCGGAACAGCTTGGTCACCGGCGGCGCCGCGACCCAACCCCCCGCCCCGTCCGGCGTCACATCGACGATCCCGACCTCGAGGATTTCCGAGGACCGGTCTCCGCCGGAGGTTTCAAGATCGACGACACGCAGGCGCATGGGGCGCAGATAGGGACTATCGGCCGACAGCGCGAGAGGGATCAGGCCGCGGCGGCGCGCGGCTCCAGCGCCTTCGCCAGGGTCTCGATCAGGGCGCCCGCGCCGACGGGCTTGCCCAGCACATGATCCGCGCCCGCGGCCATGGCGGCTGCGATCTCCGGCCGCGAGACATTGGCGCTGACCACAACGATCGGGGTGCGGCGCCCCGCGGGCGTCTCGGCCGCGCGGATGGCTCGGATGGCCGAGAGGCCGTCCATCACCGGCATCTGCACATCCATCAGGATGACGTCGAATTCCCGTTCCGCCGCCCGTTCGACGGCTTCCGCGCCATTGACGGCGAGGTCCACATCCGCCTCCACCACGCGAAGGATCGCCGCCAGCACGGCCAGGTTGGCCGGATTGTCATCCACCGCCAGCACGCGCAGCGGCCGGTCTTCCGCGGGCTCCGGCGGACGTTCGAGGCGCTCGATCGCGTCCCCCCAGCGCAGGGGAACCGTCAGCGACACCCGGCTGCCCTCGCCCGGCGTGCTGACCGCGTCCAGACGACCGCCCAGCGCCCCGGCCAGGGCGCTCGCCAGCGCCAGACCCAGGCCGACCCCGCCATGGCGGCGCGTCGACGACAGGTCCCGCTGGTGAAACGGCTGCATCAGGGTCGCGAACTCCCTGTCGTCGAACCCGCAGCCCGTGTCGCTGACGGTGAACGTCAGCGTCTCCGTGGCGAAGCCGACCTCCAGCGCGATCGTGCCGGATTCGGTGAATTTGGCCGCGTTCGACAGCAGCTGAGAGAGTATCCGGTGCAGGGCGTCCGCGTCGCCCAGAACGGCCCGCGCGCCCACGTCGCCGGGACCGATCAGACGGATCGGCCGCTCGCCCAGGTCGTCGGCGCAATGCGCCAGCACGCCCTGGCAGAGGTCGTCGAGGTCCACCGGCCCGGAGTTGACCTCGAACGCGCCGGTCTCCAGCTGCGAAAAGTCCAGAATGGTCGTCAGCACCTGGGTCAGCGCCTTGCCGGCCCGGCCGACCCCGTCCAGCTGCGCCCGGACGTCGGGCGCCAGATCCCGGCCCTTCAACAGTTCGATCGGGGCCAGGACGCTGTTCAGCGGGGTGCGCAACTCATGGCTCATATTGGCGAGGAACCGGCTCTTCATCTCGTCGGCCGAGGCCGCCGCGTCGCGCGCCCTGATCAGCGCCGTCACGTCGAAATTCATCAGCAGCAGGCCGCCGATGGCGCCGGTCGCGTCGCGCCAGGGGATCACCGCCCATTCGAACCAGGCGTCCAGCCGGGACGAGCGCGCCGGCGCGTCTCCGCTCAGGCTCTCCCCGGCCAGGGCCCGCGCATAGATCCGCGTCCAGAACGGATCCGCCACGCCGCCCTCGCTGTCCCGCTGATCGATTCGCTCTCCCACCGCCTGCTCCGCCGACCGGCCGTAAGCGGCCTCCCAGGCGTGGCTGACATTGGTGATGGTCAGGGCCGCGTCGGTCATCACCAGCGGCACCGGACTGTTGCGCACGAAGCCCGCGATGATCGCCCGCGCCGCCTCGCGCTCGGCCTCCGCGGCGAGGCGCGCCTTCGGGACCTCGGCCTCATAGGCGCGCCGCACCGGCGCCCGCGACATCGCCAGGCGAATGACCGGCGCCCCCGTGTCGCTCGCGTCCTGCACCGCGCTCATCATGACCGGCACCCGGCGACCGGCGTCTCCCAACAGGTCCAGGGCCATCTCCTCGACCCGACCGCCCGCCGCAAGCTCCTGCTGCAGCCGCGTCTGCAGAAAGATGCGGCTCGCCGGGGTGACAAAATCCTGCAGCCTGTAATCGCAGGGGCCGGCGGTGACCCCCAGCAGGTTCGCCAGATAGGCGTTGATCCAACGCACCCGGTAGTCAGGGCCGAGCAGCGCCAGGCCGCACGGCGCCTCCATGGCGACCGCTTCGGCCTCCCCCGCCGACAGGCTCATCAGGCGGCCCGCAGCAGGGGCGGGTCTTCCAGAATCTCGGCCACCGCCTGCGCGGTGAGGTCGGGCGCGGTCATGTGCGGCGCATGGCCCTCGGTGGGCAGGATGAGCCTTCGGCTGCCGCGCACGGCGCCGGCCACCCAGGCGCCGACATAGTCCGGGGCCAGCAGGTCGTCCGCGCTTTCGATCAGCAGGGTCGGCGTCGTCACGCGGGCGTAGTCCGCCCGATGATCCGACAGAAAGGTCGCCCGGGCGAAGGTCTTGGCGATGACCGGATTGATCCGGCACACGCTCTCCTGCCAGTCCGATTGGGCGGCGATGTCGGATGGACCGGCGACGCGGGGCGCCATGAGCGCTGACCAGTCGGCGGTGTTCTTGTCCATCAGTTCGAGCAACTCCTCGACGTCACGCTCCGTGAAGCCGCCGCGATAGTCCTCCCGGTCGACGTAGCCGGGCGAGGCGCACAACAGCACCAGCGATCGGAACAGGTCCGGCCGCGCCACCGCGGCCAGGACGCCGATCGTCGCACTGACGGAATGGCCGACGAAGACCGCCGGGCCCCGGTCCAGCGCCTCGATGATCTCGACCAGGTCCTCGGCATAGCCCCGCAGGCCGGCATGCCGGATCGGGTCATGCGCCGCGTCGTCCGCCCCGCCGGCGCCGACGTGATCGAACAGCGCGACCTGAGCGCGAGTGTCGAACCGTCGCGCCACCGCGCGCCACATGGTCTGATCGCAACCGAACCCGTGGGAAAACACCATCAACGGACCGGTCTCGCCCGCCATGCTGACATTGTTTCGAGAAAGCACGTCCACGGCATCACCAGAATGGGTATGCCGCCACTCTCTCGCGCCGGTGCGCTAACATTCGATGAAGGCCGCGCGACGGTGCGGCGTTTAGTCTCCGCCCGACCCCGGCTCGGCCTGTTTGCGGTGCATCTCGGCCAGGGCGGTCTGCGGGGTCACCGCGGCCATCGCGGCCTGGACCTTGTTCATCATCCCGGCCACCACGTCGCCCTCGCCCCGCTGCATGGCGCGGTAGCCGATCTTCGCCACCTCGGCGGCGTCCATCTTCTTCGCCTGGCCGACCATGGTGTCGTCCAGTCCGGCGCGATGGAAGAATTCGGTCTCGGTCGGACCGGGCATCAGGACGGTCACGCTGACGCCCGAGTCCTTCAACTCGTTGCGCAGGGCGAAGGAGAAGCTGTCCACATAGGCCTTGGACGCGTTGTAGACCGCCGCGAAGGCCCCCGGCATCAGGCCGGCGATCGAGCCGGTCAGCAGGATCTGACCCTGACCGCGCGCCCGCATGTCCCGCCCGATCAGATGCAGCAGCCGGGTCGTGCCGGTGATGTTGGTGTTGATGACGTGCAGGACGTCGTCGAAGGCCTGGTCGAGGAAGCCGCCGCCCAGGCCGTGTCCCGCATTGGCCGCCAGGGCGTCGACCGGACGGCCGGCGAGCCGTTCGTACAGCGACCGGACCCCGTCTTCGGTGGACAGGTCGGCCTGAACCGCTTCCACCCGCGCGCCGAGGGCCTCGAAGGCCTGCTTCGGCTCGGCCAGGGGCCGGTCTGCGGCGATCACCAGATCGAAGCCATCCTCGGCGAACAGCCGGGCCAGTTCATAGCCGATCCCCGATGAGGCGCCGGTCACCACGGCCAGGGGGCGGGTCGTCTCGGCGGCCGTAAGTCCATTATCCGACATAGCAATTCTCCAGTCTGCCTGTGTCGGGAAATCGGCTTCGCCGGCCGCGGTTCCGTATGGCCGTGCTGGAACCGGCCCGTGCCGAACGGATTGGGTGATCGAGCAGACGGAGCCCGACATGACTTCCCACGAACCGCTATCGACCGATGCCGAGGTCGCCTCGCCCGCCTTTCTCGACAAGGACAATGTCGAGGGGGACTACCCCGCAGCGAGCATCCGCGCGGCGATGATCAACCGGCCGCGCCAGGAGCTGTACGCCTACTGGCGCAACGTCTCGAACCTGCCGACCTTCATGGAGAATGTGAAGGCGGTTGTGCCCCTCGACGGCGACCGGTCGGAATGGACCGTGGCCGGCCCCGGCGGCATGGACCTCGAACTGGTCTCGGAGATCACCGAGGATATACCGGGCGAACGCATCGCCTGGCGCTCCAGCGAGGGTTCCGACGTCGACCATGAAGGCTGGATCGAGTTCAAGGACAACGCCTTCGGCCGCGGCACGGAAGTCCGCGTCTTCATCAGCTACGACCCGCCTGCCGGCGCCCTCGGCAAGGTGGTCGCCAAGGTGATGCAGCGCGAACCGCGCGTTCAGGCCCGGCGCGAACTGCGCCGGTTCAAACAACTGATGGAGACCGGCGAGGTCTCGACCTCGAAGGCGCCCGACGCCGCGCCCCGCGGCGACCGCCACTTCTGATTCCGGCTTCCGCCGACACCCCTCAATCCAGCGAGATTTCCATGCGCGCACTCACATGGCACGGCAAACACAATGTCCAGGTCGACACCGTCCCGGACCCGCAGATCGTCAACCCCCGCGACGCCATCATCAGGATCACCGCGACCGCAATCTGCGGGTCCGATCTGCACCTCTACGACAGCATGATCCCCGGCATGTCCAACGGAGACATCCTGGGCCATGAGTTCATGGGGGTGGTCGAGGAGGTCGGACGGTCCAACACGACCCTGAAGGTCGGCGACCGCGTCGTGGTGCCCTTCGTCATCGCCTGCGGCAAATGCTTCTTCTGCGACCACAAGATGCCGGCGGCCTGCGACAACTCCAACCCGGCCGACAAGGCGGACGCCACCGAGATCGCCTATGGCTATTCCGTCGCCGGCCTGTTCGGCTATTCGCACCTGACCGGCGGCTATGCGGGCGGCCAGGCCGAATACGCCCGGGTCCCCTACTCCGACTATGGCCCCATCAAGATCCCGGACGGGATCGAGGATGAGCGCGTCCTGTTCCTGTCCGACATCTTCCCGACGGGCTGGATGGCGGCCGAGAACGCCCAGATCCAGCCGGGCGACACCGTGGCCATCTGGGGCTGCGGTCCGGTCGGCCTGTTCGCCATCAAATCGGCCATCCTCATGGGGGCCGGGCGGGTCATCGCCATCGACCACCACCCCCGCCGCCTCGAACTGGCCAAACAGAACGGCGCCGAGGTGCTGAACTATCACGAGGTCAAGGTGCGCGAGGCCCTGATGGAGATGACCGCCGGCATCGGGCCCGACAGCTGCATCGACGCCGTCGGCATGGAGGCTCACGGCTTCTCGCCCGACAACATCGTCGACGCCATCAAACAGGAGACCAAGATCCTCGGCACCGACCGGCCCCATGTGCTGCGCGAGACCATCATGGCGGTCCGCAAGGGCGGCACGGTCTCGGTCCCCGGCGTCTACGGCGGCGTGGCGGACAAATGGCCGATCGGCGCCTTCATGGAGAAGGGTCTGACCCTCAAGACCGGCCAGACCCATGTGCAGAACTATCTGCCCGACCTCCTGCAGCTGATCCTGGACGGAAAGATCGATACGACCGACCTGATCAGCCACCGCCTGCCCCTCGAACAGGCGGCCGAGGGCTACAAGAACTTCAAGGAAAACCAGAACGAGTGGACCAAGGTCGTCCTGTTGCCCGGGCTGAATGCGGACAATCGCCCAGCCGCCCGGTAAACGGGCCGCACGCGCGGCGCCGTCAGGGCTGGCCCGCCGCCCCGCCGTTGGCCGCCATCTGCATCGTGCCCGAGGGGGCGCGGAAATAGGCGTCGATGCCGTCGGCCACGGCCGCCATCAGGCGGCGGCGGGCGCGGGCGTCGGTCAGCAGCCGCTCGTCCTCAGGATTGGTGATGAAGCCCATCTCCAGCAGCACGGCGGGCACATCGGGCGCCAGCAGCACGGCCAGGCCGGCATCCCGATGGCTGCGGCGCAGCATCGGATGGTCGGCCCCCTCCAGCTCGCCCAGCAGGGTGCGGGCCAGCTGGGCCGAGCGGTTCTGGGTGGCGCGCTGGGTCATGTCCAGCAGGATGCGGTCCACCGACGGGTCGCGCCCGGGCAGGTTCAGGCTGCGGTGCCAGTTCTCGCCGCGGGTGAACTCGCGCACGGCCCGGCCGGCGCCCTGTTCGGACAGGGTGTAGACGCTGGCGCCGCGCGTGGCCGGATCGGCGCCCGCGTCGGCGTGCAGGCTGATGAACAGGTCGGCGTCGGCCTGGCGGGCGATCGCCACCCGGCGATCCAGGGCGACATAGGCGTCGGTCTCGCGCGTCAGCCGCACCCGGTAGCGGCCGGTGCGCTCCAGCTCCCGCTTCAATTCCAGGGCGGCGGCCAGGGTCACGGCGCTCTCGCGCGTTTCAGCGCCCGTAGCGCCGGGGTCGCGGCCGCCGTGGCCGGCGTCGATCACCACCAGCGGGCGTTCCGCGGGCCGCGGCGCGGCGCGTGGCGGCGTCCTGCCCGGGCGGGCGGCCGGGGCGCGTCCGTTGGCCTTCAGGTCGATCACATAGCGATAGTGGACGATGCCGTCGCCCGGCGGCAGCAGGAAGCGGCGCTCGATCTCGGCGCCGGAGGCCAGGTCCAGCTCGACCCGGGCGGCGGCGCCGGCCCCGGTCACCCGCCAGCCGCGCACCAGTCCCGTGCCGGTCCCGTCGAGGCCGCCGTCGGGCCAGACGCCGGACAGCGAAACCACCACCCGACCGTCGGCGCCGTCACGGATCACCTGCCCGCGCGCGGTCCGGTCCAGATCCAGCACCACCCGCGTGTGCTGGGCGTCGCCGCCGAAACGGACTCGCAGCACCTCGCCCATGGCGCCCGAGGCCAGCCCGCGGCCGGCGGCGAACAGCACGAACAGCACAATGGCGACGGCCAGGGCGCTCACCGCCCAGTCGCGAATGCGCCATTCCGTCAGATTGATACGCGACAGCCCGTTCATGGCGACGGAAACCCACCTTTCTGGTTCGCGCCATCATGCGGCAAGCTCGTCGACAAGCGGTTAAGGCCGTACGCGGCTTTTCATTCATGAATGTAATGCCTATGCTTCCGGCGCTCGCGAACGATCGCGTCCCCTGATCCATCAGGCTGGGCGCGCCCTCTTCACGGCATGACTTTCACTGATCCGAGAACCGGCCGGGCTTCCGCCCCGCCTGTTTGACGACCGGGTCCGGGGCGCCCCAGACGGCGTTCGGGCCCAGGACCGTACGAACCCCATGGGCCTTATCGCCTGCGCTCCCTTCCGGTCTGAACCGACCGACCTCGCCCGCGGCCTCCGCCGCGGCGACGGGATGGCGCCTGCGTCCGCCCCCCATCCCATTCGGCGAGCCGCCGGCCCCCTTCGCGGGGCGAGCCGAGCGCGCCAGAGAGAACTGTTCCATGTCAAAGACCATGTTGATCGACGCCGCGCATCCCGAGGAAACCCGGGTCGCCATCGTCGAGGGCCGTCAGGTCGAGGAATTCGACTTTGAATCCCGCGCGAAGCGCCAGCTTCGCGGCAACATCTATCTCGCCAAGGTCGTTCGCGTAGAGCCCAGCCTGCAGGCCGCGTTCGTCGAATACGGCGGCAACCGCCACGGCTTCCTCGCCTTCAGCGAAATCCACCCGGACTACTATCAGATCCCCGTCGCCGACCGCGAAGCCATCATGGCCGAGGCGCATTCGGAGGACGACGAGCACGACGAACACGCCCGCGAAGGCGACGACGAATCCGAAGGCGGCATGGCCGAGGAGGAGCGTCTCAAGCGCCGCCTGATGCGCCGCTACAAGATCCAGGACGTCATCAAGCGTCGGCAGGTCATGCTGGTCCAGGTCGTCAAGGACGAGCGCGGCGGCAAGGGCGCGGCCCTGACCACCTGGCTGTCGCTGGCCGGCCGCTACTGCGTCCTGATGCCCAACACCGGCAAGGGCGGCGGCATCTCGCGCAAGATCACCCAGGCCACCGACCGCAAGCGCCTGAAGGCCGCCGCGGCCGCCCTGCACGTGCCCCAGGGCATGGGGCTGATCATCCGCACCGCCGGCGCCAAACGCACCAAGGCCGAGATCAAGCGCGACTACGAATATCTGCTGCGCCTGTGGGAGACGATCCGCGAGACGACGCTGAAGTCGAACGCTCCGGCCGTGATCTATGAGGAAGAGAACCTCGTCCGCCGCGCCGTGCGTGACATGTTCGACAAGGATTTCGACGGCATCCAGGTCGAGGGCGTCGAGGGCTTCAAGGAGGCGCGCGACTTCATGCGCGTGCTGATGCCCTCGCAGTCGAAGAAGGTGCATCTGTACCAGGGCGCCCGCCCGCTGTTCGCGACCAACGGCATCGAGGAGATGCTGACCCAGATCCACCAGCCGGTCGTGCCCCTGCACTCGGGCGGCTATCTGGTCATCAACCAGACCGAGGCCCTGGTCGCCATCGACGTCAACTCCGGTCGCTCGACCAAGGAACGCAACGTCGAGGCCACCGCCACCAAGACCAATATGGAAGCCGCCGTCGAAGCGGCGCGCCAGCTGCGCCTGCGCGACCTCGCCGGCCTGATCGTCATCGACTTCATCGACATGGATGAGTCGAAGAACAACCGGGCCGTCGAAAAGGCCCTCAAGGACGCCCTCGCCAAGGATCGCGCCCGGATCCAGATGGGCCGCATCTCGGGCTTCGGCCTGATGGAAATCAGCCGTCAGCGTCGCCGTCTGGGCGTCATCGAGGGCGCCACCGAGGTCTGCCCGCACTGCCAGGGCGCCGGACGCATCCGCTCGGCCGAAAGCGCCGCGCTGATGACCCTGCGCGCCGTCGACATCGAGGCCGGCAAGAACGGCGCGGGTTCGATCAATCTGCGCATGTGCACGGCGGTCGCCCTCTACATCCTGAACCACAAGCGCGACTATCTGCAGCGCCTGTTGGCCCAGCGCGGCCTGAACGTCGTCATCCTGATCGACGACAGCCTCAGCCAGGGCGAACACGCCATCGAACGCACCGAGACCAACGAGGACTTCGTCCCGCCGGAACGGCCCGACGCCTTCGTCGACCTCGACGACGACTTCGACGACAGCGCCTGGGCCGACGAGGACGAGGACGGCGAGGAATTCATCGCCGAAGACGACGACGCCCTCGACATTGAGGACGCCGAAGACGACCTGCCGCGCGAACGGGCCGAACAACACGACAGCGAAGGCTCCGGCCGTCGCGGCCGCCGCCGTCGCGGCGGGCGTCGCGACGAGGCCGAAGCGACCTCGACCGAGGCCGCGCCCGACGCGGCTCCGGTCGCCGGCGAGGACGACGACGACAGCGAAAGCGGCCGCCGCCGCCGCCGCGGACGTCGCGGCGGACGCCGGGTGCGCGAGGACGGCGGCGAGCGCGACGGTTTCAACTGGGTCCGCGGCCGGACCCCGTCCCTCGAGGATCCCTACGTCTGGTTCGACCCGATCAATCCGCAGCGGCCGGCCGCCGGCGGCGATCCGATCGCCGACGAAACAGTCGCCCCGGATGTGGAAGAGGTGGTTGGCGAGCGTCCGGCCGGGGAGCAAGGCGAGGATCGCGGTCCGCGCTCGCGTCGGCGTCGCGGCCGCGGCCGCGGCCGGGATCGCGGCGGCGACCAGGGCCTGACCCACGAGGTCAAGGTCGAGACCCGCGCCACCAACGAAGGCATGCCGGCCGACGGTTCGCCCGACACGCCGATGGCGGTGAACCTTCCCGACGAAGCGGAGGTCGCCCCGATCGCCCTGGTCGAGGAGCCCAAACGCCGTCGCGTCCGTCGCAAGGTCGCCGGCGCGGCCACCGAGGCGTCGTCGCTCGAGCCGACCTCGACCGTCGAGCCCAATGAGATCGAGCCCGTCGGCGAGCCGGCGGTGCTGGACGTGACCCCCGCGGAGGCCGCGGCCGAACCCGAGGCGGCGCCTGAGCCGGCTCCCGAGCCTGACGTCGCCGCCGTGGCCGAGCCCCGGCCGGCGCCCCAGCCCGAAATCGACGTGGCCGCCCTGATCGCCGAGGATCCGGCCCAGATCGTCGCGCCGCCCGAGAAGCCCAAGCGCGGATGGTGGCGCCGCTGAATGGCCGTGATTAGATTGTGAGGATGGGCCGGGGGGCGTTTGGAGGAGTTCGGCGTGAACTGGTTGCCTCGCATCGCCTTCCGCGCCTCGGGCGTGGTCGCCGCCCTCGGCCTCGTGCTGGCGGCGGCCTCCCCCGCCTCGGCCCAGGGCGCGATCCGGGACACGGAGATCGAGGGCATCATCCACGACTGGTCGGCCCCGGTGTTCACCGCCATGGGTCTGGAGCCTTCGGAGATCGAGATCCTGCTGGTCAACGACCGGGACCTCAACGCCTTCGCCACCCGCGGCCGGATCATGGGCGTCAACACCGGCCTGATCCTCAGAACCCGCTCGGCCAATGAGCTGCTGGGCGTGATCGCGCACGAGGCGGGCCACATCAAGAACCGCCACACCCTGCGCGACGGCGCCCAGGGCGCCGGCATGCAGCCGATGCTGATGACCATGGCCCTCGGCGCCCTGGCCATCGCGGCGGGCGCGCCCCAGGCCGGTGCGGTGCTGCTGGGCAACAGCCAGTATTTCGGGACGCTCAGCGCCCTGCGCTACATGACCCACCAGGAAGGCGAAGCCGACAACACCGGCGCCCGGGCGCTGGAGGCCGCGGGCGAGTCGGGCCGCGGCCTGGTCGGCTTCTTCGAGAATTTCCGCTCGCAGGAAGTCTTCTCCGACGCCCGCCGCTACCCCTATTTCCGCAGCCACCCGCTGTCGTCCGACCGGATCGAGAACCTGCGCCGTTTCGTGGCCGAACAGTCGAACTACGACCGCGTCGACAGCCCCGAGCGGGTGGCGCAGCACGCCCTGATCCTGGCCAAGATCCACGCCTTCATGGACGCCCCCAACGAGACCCTGCGGGCCTATCCCGAGAGCGACGTCTCCCTTCCGGGGCGCTATGCGCGATCGATCGCCTGGTATCGCGACGGCCAGACCGACCGGGCTTTGGCGGCCGTCGACGCCCTGCTGGCCGAACAGGACGAGAATCCGTATTTCTGGGAGCTGAAGGGCCAGATACTGTTCGAGGAAGGCCGGCCCGCCGAGGCCATCGGCGCGCACCAGCGGTCCGTCGAGCTGAAGCCGGACGCGCCCCTGCTCCGCATCAACCTGGCCCACGCCCTGATCGAGACCGACGACCCGTCCAGGCTGGACCAGGCGATCGCCGAACTGAAGCGCGCCACCGCCCTGGAGAACGACAACACCATGGGCTGGCGGCTGCTGAGCCAGGCCTACGCCAGCCAGGGCAAGGAGGGCGAGGCGCGTCTGGCCTCGGCCGAGATGTATTTCGCCGCCGGCGCCGAGCGCGAGGCCACCCAGTTCGCCCTGCGCGCGCGCGACATGCTGCGCCCGGGCACGATGGAATGGACCCGCGCCATGGACATCGTCTTCGCCTCGGGCGCCACCCAGGACGACGTCGACGACGTCGACCGCCGCAACAGCCGCCGCGACCGCGGCGGCGTGATTCCCGCCGGCTGACCCGCCGCACCGAGAGCCTGAATGACCGACAACACTCCCTCGTCCCCCGCCCCGTCCGGGACGACCGCCTGGCTCGCCGGACCGCGCCTCGGCCTGGTCGCCCTGGCGGTCTCCGTCGTCGCCCTGGTGCTGGCCGCCCTGCCCTATGCCAACGGCGGCGATTTCGACGGCAGGGTCCGGTCCTATCTGCTGCAGAACCCGGAAATCCTGCAGGAGGTCAGCCTCGCCCTGCAGGTCAGCGAGGAACGGGCCCTGACGGGAGAGATCAACCAGCGGGCCGCCGACGCCCCGGCCCTGCTGGCGGCGGATGCGCGCGACCCCGCCTTCGGGCCGGCGGACGCCAGGGTGACGGTGGTCGAATTCTTCGACTTCCGCTGCCCCGGCTGCAAGCTGACCGCCCCCGAGGTGCTGCGCCTGATCGAGACCCATCCGGACGTGCGCTTCGTGTTCAAGGACTGGCCGATCCTCGACCGGGGCACGGATGACACCTCGCACTACGCCGCCCGCGCCGCCCAGGCGGCCCACCGCCAGGGTCGGTACCTGCCGGTGTTCCGGGCCCTGATGGCCGAGCCGGCGCTGACCAAGGCCGCGGTCGATCGCATCCTGACGGCCAACGGCGTCGCCCTGCCCGCTGCCAAAGCCACGATGGCCAGCCCCGAGGTGGCGCGCCATCTGGCCGACATCCAGATGTCGGCGGCCGGACTGGGTCTGCGCGGGACGCCGACCTTCTTCGTCAACGGCCGGGCCACCGCCAGCATTCAGCCGGCGGATATCGACCGGGCCATCCGGGCCGCCAAGGGCGGCTAGGTCAAACGATCGCGCCGACGCAGCCTTCGTCGCCGCCAATCGGCAGTCGGGCGTCGGTCAGCGACAGGGTCCAGCCGTGGTGGGTCGCCAGACCCCGCCTGCGGATGCCGCCGCCGTCGCCCGCGTCGCCGCCGGCGTCGACGATGACGCGACGCCCCGTCGGCAGGGCGGCGGGATCGATCCGGCCCACCGCCAGGGCGGTCGGCGTCTCGCCGCCGAAGCCGTCGAAGACGCTGAGCATGGACCATTCGCGGCGCAGGCCCGTCCACCAGGCGTCGTCGGCGTTGACGGCCAGCACGGCGACGCCGTGACCCTCGGCCGCCCAGGCCAGGGCGGCGTGGGGATCGCGGACGGCGCGCATGTCCGCCGCGGCGCCGAAGCGCAGCCGGGCCCCGTCAAAGGCGCGGGTCGGCTCGACCGGCGACCAGACCTGCACCTTGATACGGCCCTGGCGCGCCAGGCCCCAGCCGACGATCTGGCGCCACAGGCTTTCGACCGCCTCGCGGTTGTCGGGCTCGGCGCGTTCGAGCATCCGGGCCAGGACGGCCTGCTCGCGGTCAGGCCGCAGTTTCACATGGGGGCCGGCGGGTGCGTCCTTGGCCTGGCCGACGCGGGCGGCGATGGCGAGGCGGCGCTGGAACAGGGCCAGGAGTTCGTCGTCAATGCCGTCGATCTCCTGACGCAGGGCGGCCAGGGCCATGTGTTCGGGCGAGAGGTCGGTCACGGCGGGCCAGACTTGCTGGACGGCGGGCTTGGTACTGGAATGGGGCACGGGAAGCGGACTTTCGATTTCGATGAACGGCGATGAGGGTTTTGCGAGCCGCCGCCCCGTCACGGGGCGGTGGGCGGCGCGGCCGTCAGGACGTTGTCCCCGACGCCTCAGCCGGCGTATCGAAAGCCATAGAAATACAGGTCCGCGGCCGCGTCGAAGCGGGCGAAGGCAGGCGCAGCGAGGGCTTGCGAGCGGACCATGCGCTTCAGAAGACGCACGGATCGTGCGGCGTCAACCCGGTTTGGCGCTCAACAGGACAAATCGCGTGCGGTTGTCCTCGGAATCCTGGATGTCGTTGCGCAAAATCGACAATTCATAGACTTCCGCGGCGCGCGACGGGGCGACGGCCGCGCGCGTGAGGTCGCCCGCCTCGGCCACGGCGCGGGCGGCGCCGGCGGTGTCGAAGGCCTCGACCGGGGTGATGCCGAGCTCGGCCAGCGAGGCCGGGCACTGGCGCAGGGCTATCGGATGGCTTTCGGCGGTCTTCACCGTCCGCAGGCTGGCCCCGGCCGGAGCCATCAGCGCCAGGCGGATCGGCCGCCAGGCTTCGGACACGACCTGCAGATCGGCGGCCTCGACCAGGGTGGCGGCGGGCTCGACCCGGCCGACGGTGGTGTTCTCGACCGGGATCAGGGCGCAGCCGACCTGGCCGGCCTTCAGGGCGTCCAGCGCCGCCTCGAAGGTGTCAAAGGCCACCGCCTCGTCCCAGGGGCGCAGGTCCATGACGGCCTCGTGGCTGAAGGCGCCCGGCGCCCCCTGGTAGGCGCAGCGCCCGCCGCCCGCCTCACGCTCGGCGCCGTCGCCGTCAGGTCGGCCGATGGCCGGCATCTCAGGCGGCTTCGGACTGGGCGCGGCGTCCGGCCTTCAGCCGCTCGGCGACGAGGAAGGCCAGCTCCAGCGCCTGGTCAGCGTTCAGGCGCGGGTCGCAATGGGTGTGATAGCGGCTGGACAGGTCGTCCTCGGTCAGGGCCTGGGCCCCGCCGAGGCATTCGGTGACGTCCTGGCCGGTCATCTCCAGATGCACGCCGCCGGGGTGCACCCCTTCGGCCTCGGCCACGTCGATGAAGCCCCGCACCTCGCCCAGGATCCGCTCGAACGGCCGGGTCTTGTAGCCATTGCCGGCCTTCAGGGTGTTGCCGTGCATCGGATCGATCGACCAGACGACGCGGCGCCCCTCGGCCTTCACCGCCCGCATCAGGCGCGGCAGGCGGTCCCCGACCTTGTCGACGCCGAAACGGCCGATCAGGGTCAGGCGACCCGAGGTGTTGTCGGGGTTCAGCACGTCGATCAGGGCCAGCAGCTCGTCCGGCTCCATCGTCGGGCCGCATTTGACGCCGATCGGATTCCTGATGCCGCGGGCGAATTCGATATGGGCGCCGTCCAGCTGGCGCGTGCGTTCGCCGATCCAGACCATGTGGGCCGAGGTGTCGAACCATTCGCCGGTCGCCCCGTCCAGACGGGTCAGGGCGCTTTCGAGATTCAGCAGCAGGGCCTCGTGGCTGGTGAAGACCTCGACCCGGCTGAGGTCGGGATGGCTTTCGGGCGTGACGCCGACGGCCTCCATGAAGGCCAGGGCCTCGGTGATCTTGTCGGCCAGCTCGCGGTATCTGGCGCCGTAGGCGCTGTCCGAAGCGAAGCCCATGGTCCAGCGGTGGATGTTGTACAGGTCGGCGTAGCCGCCGCCGGCGAAGGCCCGCAGCAGGTTCAGGGTCGAGGCCGACTGGTTGTAGGCCTTCAGCAGGCGCTGGGGATCCGGGACCCGCTCTTCCGGGGTGAAGGCCATGCCGTTGATGATGTCGCCGCGATAGCTGGGCAGGGTCTCGTCGCCGATGGTTTCGAGCGAGGACGAGCGCGGCTTGGCGAACTGGCCGGCGATGCGGCCGACCTTCACCACCGGCTTGCGCCCGGCGAAGGTCAGGACCACCGCCATCTGCAGGATCAGGCGGAAGGTGTCGCGAATGTTGTCGGTCGAGAACTCCTTGAAGCTCTCGGCGCAGTCGCCGCCCTGCAGCAGGAAGGCGTTGCCCGCCTCGACCTCGGCCAGTTTGGCGGTGAGGCGCCGGGCCTCGCCGGCGAAGACCAGCGGCGGCAGGGCGCGCAGCTCGTCCTCGACGCGGCCGAGGGCGGCCATGTCCGGATAGTCCGTCGGCATCTGCACGACGGGCCTGTTTCTCCAGCTATCGGGTGTCCAGCGCATACTCATGTCTCAAGGATAGGCGTTCGCGCCGTCCGGGACAACGAATGCCGTGTCGCGGGCGTCGGACCGACCCCTGCCCTGCCGGTTTGGACTCCAAAAAACCGGGTCCAAAGAGTCCAATTCGCCTCCCGGGGCGTCCGGTCGGCTTCCAAAAACACCGTCCAATGCGTCCAAAGAGTCTAATCCGTCGATTCAAACACCCCCGGCCGCGGCGCTCCCGGGCCGAGCCGCCGCCAGTCTGGCGGGTCGGTGCGTCAGTATTGGACGTGTCCTAGCCCGCCGAGGTGTCGGTCGACTGTTTCTCCTTCAGGGTGACCAGTTCCTCTGCCATGGTCGGGTGGACGGCGCAGGTGGCGTCCCACTGGGCCTTGGTCAGGCCGGCCTTCACGGCGATGGCGGCCAGCTGGATCATCTCCGGGGCCTCGGGGCCGACGATGTGGACGCCGACCACCTTCTGGCTTTCGGCGTCGACGACCAGTTTCATCAGCATCCGCTCGTCCGATCCGGTGAAGGCGTATTTCATCGGCCGGAAGCGGGTCACATAGACGTCGACGGCGCCGGGGCAGGAATGGCGCGCCTCGCTCTCGGTCAGGCCGACGACGCCGACCGGCGGCTGGCTGAAGACGCCGGTGGCCACGGCCTCATAGTCGAAATGCTGCGGATTGTTGCGGTAGACGGTCTCGTGGAAGGCCACCGCCTCGCGGATGGCGACGGGGGTCAGGTTCATCCGGTCGGTGACGTCGCCGATGGCCCAGATGTTGTCGGCGGTCGTCTTCGAGAAGGCGTCCACCTTGATCGCGCCCTGGTCGTTCAGCTCGACACCCGCCGTTTCGAGACCGAGGCCTTTGACATGCGGCTCGCGGCCGGTGGCGAACATGACGACGTCGGTCTCGATCTCCATCCCGTTGCCGAGCCTGTTGACCAGACCGGTCTCCGTCTTTTCGATCGCCGTGTGCTGGGAGCCGAGGATGACCTTGACGCCCCGCTTCTCGATCTCGCCCGCCAGGTGGGCCCGCACGTCGTCGTCGAAGCCGCGCAGGATGTTGGGGCCGCGATAGATCAGGGTGGTGTCGACGCCCAGGCCGGCGAAGATGCCGGCGAACTCGACCGCGATATAGCCGCCGCCGGCGATCAGAATGCGTTTGGGCAGTTCCGGCAGGTGGAAGGCCTGTTCCGAGCTGATGGCGTGTTCGATGCCCGGCACCTCTTCCGGCATCCACGGGCGGCCGCCGGTGGCGATCAGGATCTTCTCGGCGGTGACGGTCTGGTCCTTGCCGAGGATCTCGACCGTGTGGGCGTCCTTGAGCACGGCGCGGCCATGGACCAGGTCGACGCCCGCCTTGCCCAGGTTGGCGACATAGATGCCCGACAGGCGGGCGATCTCGACGTCCTTGGTCTGGATGAAGGTCGGCCAGTCGAAACTGGCTTCGACGGTCCAGCCATAGCCTTCGGCCGTCTCGAACTGGTGGGCGAAGTCACTGGCCATGACCATGAATTTCTTGGGCACGCAGCCGCGGATGACGCAGGTGCCGCCGACCCGGTGCTCCTCCGCCACGGCCACGCGCTTGCCGCCCAGGGCGGTCAGGCGCGCCGCCCGGACGCCGCCGGAGCCGGCGCCGATGACGAAGAGGTCGTAGTCGTAGGTCTGGGTCACGCGCGTTCCTTGGTCAGGGCAATGAAGGCCGCGTTCAGATAGGGCGGGTCAGGCAGAAATTCACCCGTCTGGTTCCCGATACCTTCTACCCCGGCAGGTTTCAGTGCGCCGAGGTGTCCATTGAGGCACAAATGTCGGACGGCACGGCGCGGGACATCATTTCGCGCATCTCCTCCACGTTCGCGGCGGGGGGCGCATATGCATGAATGATCCGATCGGCGAAGAACTCCCGGTCCCAACCGCCGAGGTGTCCAAACTCTCCTTCGGAGACAGTCATCCAGCCTTCGACCGTAACGGACGCCAGACCGACGCCGCAGGTTCCTTCCGGCGTAGCATCGATCCGCCTGCGCAGGGTCGCTCCACCTCGACCCATAATGCCGGACGAAGTGGAAAACCAGGCCGGTTCATTCTCGATGGCGCCGCTTGGGTCCTGAATTTCGGAGTCGACGAGAAGCGTCGAGTTTTCGAACGAAGTCTGGAGAATGCCGGCGATGCGCTGCTTGGGCCCCAGGACGGCGCAGCCCAGCATGTACGACGGCACCGAGCGTGGCCGCGACAGATTGGGCCCGCCGGCCCGGCAGACCGCCTGAACCATCGTGGTTCGGTCCAGAACGTACCAAACAGTTCCCGCGCCGGAGAAGAGGATGATCATCCCCAGAACAGCAACGGCCATCCGGCTCAGGTTTTTCACGGCGTCAACAGCTCTACGCCGTCATCCGCCCCGACGATCGCCTCATCGGCCAGATCTAGGAACAGGCCGTGTTCGACCACGCCGGTGATCAGCTTCAGGTCGTCGGCCAGCCGGACCGGATCGTGGATGACGCCGCAGCGGGCGTCATAGATCAGGTTGCCGCCGTCGGTGCGGACCAGGCCGCGCTCCGCCGTCCGCACCCGCGCGGGCATGGCGATGTCGTGGTCGGACAGGACGTCGGCAATGCGGTTGGCCGTGGTCTTGTGGCCGAAGGCGACAACCTCGATCGGCAGGGCGAAGGCGCCGAGGGTCGCAACGACCTTGGCGGCGTCGGCGATGACGAGGCAGCGGGCCGAGGCCTCCCACACCAGTTTCTCGCGCAGCAGGGCCGCGCCGCCGCCCTTGATCAGGGCGAGGCCGGGCCCGATCTCGTCGGCGCCGTCGACGGTCAGGTCGATGCGGGGGGTGTCCTCAAGGGTGGACAGCGGCAGGCCCAGGTCGCGGGCCAGTTCGGCGGTGGCCTCGGAGGTCGGGACGCAGCGCAGGCCGGTCAGGTTGCGGGCGGCGAGCGCCTTGACGAACCAGGCCGCGGTGGAGCCGGTGCCGAGGCCGACGACCATCCCGGCCTCGACGCGGAGGGCGGCGGCTTCGCCGGCGGATTTTTTCTGCAGGTCAGCGGACATGGGTCGGCTCGCGCGAAAAGCCCTTCCCCCTTGACGGGGGAAGGGTTGGGATGGGGGTGAAGGCGACACCCCGAACAGAAGGGGAAGACCGAACGGATATCGACGGCGCCCGGTCGGACAGGTCGCGGCCCCCCTCCCCAGCCCTTCCCCCGTAAAGGGGGAAGGGAGTCGAAAGACGGCCCATAGTCATTTCCGGGCCGCCTTCTTCGCCCGCATCGTTTCCATGAACCGCGCGGCCCATCCCGCCTTGGCGGTCTGCGACCCGCGCCCCAGCGCCAGATCCCCCGGCGCCACATCCTTCGTGATCACCGAGCCCGACCCCACCATGGCCCCGGCGCCGATGGTCACCGGCGCGACCAGCGAACTGTTGGAGCCGACGAAGGCCCCCTCGCCCACCGTGGTGCGGTGTTTGAAGAAGCCGTCGTAGTTGCAGAAGATGGTCCCCGCGCCGATGTTGGCCTTCGCCCCCACCGTCCCGTCGCCCAGATAGGCGAGGTGGTTGGCCTTGGCGCCGGCGTCCATGCGGACGTTCTTGACCTCGACGAAATTGCCGACCTTGACCCCCTCGCCCAGGTCCGCGCCGGGGCGCAGGCGGGCGTAGGGGCCGACCTCGGCGCCGGCGGCGACGGTAGCGCCCTCGATATGGCTGAAGCTGCGGATGCGGGCGCCGCCGGCGATCTTCGCGCCGGGGCCGAACACCACATAAGGCTCGATCGTGGTCCCGCCGCCGACCTCGGTGTCGAACGAGAAATGCACGGTCTCGGGCGCGGGCATGCTCACGCCGGCGGCGAGGAAGGTCTCGCGCTGGACCTTTTGAAACAGGGCCTCGGCGACGGCCAGTTCGGCCTGGGCGTTGACGCCCATGACGGCGTCCTCGCCCGCCATCACCGTGCGGGTCGGGGCGCCGCGGCCGCGGGCCAGGGCGACGACATCGGTCAGATAGTATTCGCCCTTGGCGTTGTCGTTGCGGACCTCGGCCAGAAGCGCGAACAGCAGGGCGGCCGGGGCGGCCATGACGCCCGAGTTGCAGACCGTGACCTTCAGCTGGTCGGGCGAGGCCTCCTTGTGCTCGACGATGGCTTCCAGCCCGCCGTCGGCGTCGATCAGCAGCCGGCCGTAGCCGGTCGGGTCGCGGGCCTCGAAACCGACGACGGTGACGCCGTCGCCGCCGCCGAAGGCCGGCTCGATGTCAGGGGCCTTCAACAGGGGCACGTCGCCATAGGTGACGATCACCTCGCCGTCGAAACCGGCCAGGGCGCGGCGGGCGGCGAGGACGGCGTGGCCGGTGCCCAGCGGCGGGTCCTGCACCGCGATGGCGGCCTCGCCCAGTCGCTTGACCACATGGGCGCGGACCTCGGGCGAATGGTCGCCGACCACCACCACGATCCGTTCGCAGCCCAGGGCCTCGGCCGCGTCGATGGCGTGGTCCAGCATGGCGCGGCCGCCGACCGGGTGCAACACCTTGGGCAGCGGCGACTTCATCCGCGTGCCCTGGCCGGCGGCGAGGATGATGGCGGCGCGAGGCTGGCGGGTGCTGGTCATGAATCGGTCCGGCGGCTAGTCGTGGCTGGCGGTCTAGCCCATCCCGGCGACCGACGGGAGATGCCGATGAGCGCGCGCGACCTCGAGGGCTGGACCATCGCCTTCGACCTGGACGGGACGCTGGTGGATTCGGCGCCGGACCTGATCGGGACGCTGAACCGGATGCTGGCGCCGCGCGGGCACGCGCCCGTGCCCCTGGCCTCGGCGCGGCATCTGGTGGGACACGGGGCCCGGGCCCTGCTGCGCCATGGCTTCGCCGAGGCCGGGGCGGTCTGGGACGAGGCCGCCGAGCCCGAACTGTTCGACCGGTTCATCGACGACTATGTCGCCCATATCGCCGACGACAGCCGCGCCTTCGAGGGGGTGGTCGAGACGCTGGACGTCCTGTCGGGGCGCGGGGCGGTGCTGTGCGTGGCCACCAACAAACGCACCGACCTTGCCGAGGCCCTGATCGGGGCCCTGGGCCTGGCGCGGCATTTCGTCGTCGTCGCCGGGCCGGACCGGGTCAGCGCGCGCAAGCCGGACGGGGCCCATGTGCGCGAGGCGGTGCGGCTGGCGGGCGGCGATCCGGCGCGGGCGGTGATGGTCGGCGACGCCACCACCGACACCGGCAGCGCCCGGGCGGCGGGCGTGCCCTGCGTGGTCTGCCGCTTCGGCTATAATGACGCGCCGCCCGAGGTGTTGGGCGGCGATGTGATGATCGACGCCTTCGCCGAGCTGATCGCGGCGGTCGAGGGGTTGCAGCGGGCGGCGGCTCGGTCGGAGCCCGCCGAGGCCATCTGACGGCTTGCCAGTCCCGGACGCCCGGGCTATGTCCCCGCCTCCTGAATCGGCCGGATGCGTAGCTCAGCGGGAGAGCACCTCGTTCACACCGAGGGGGTCACAGGTTCAATCCCTGTCGCATCCACCATTTCCGCCCGCATCGCGCGGGGCGCCGGTTCCGGACCCTACGACCTCTGTACAGCCCTCGTTGGCGTCGCGCTGGCCGCGCCGGTGAAGCGCCAGCCGCCGGGCGGCAGCATATTGGCCAGGAAGGACGGGCGGTGTCCGCGCAGGGCCACGTGCAGCGAGACGCCGCCGGGACCCTCGACCATACGATAGTCGGCGTCGAAGGCGGGATGGCCGGGCCAGCGGTCCATCTCTGCGGCGACGAAGGCGGCGGCGCGGGCGCGGGCGGCGGCGGGATCGGCGGCGGGCCCGATGGCGGCGACCCCCGCCGCGGCGGCGCCGGCCGCGATGGTCTCCAGCCGGTCCTGCGACCGGCCGACCGCGAACAGATCGACGCCGCCCACGACCAGCAGGAACAGGGCCGGGCCGACGAAGGCGAATTTCAGCGCCGTCGAGGCGTCCGGCGCGCGGAACAGCCTGGGCGGCGCGGCGCCGACGTCGATCTCAGAGCGGGCCAGCGGGGGTTTGAGGGTCGGATGGGTCACGAGGGGAATCCGGGGTTCGCGGGCGGCTGCACAGGCTCACACCCTGATCGCAAGAGGTTTGCCCGGGCGAGTCGGCGACGCGGGGTCCCCCGCCTCCGCCTCGACCACGCCCCGGTCGGACAGATAGCGCGAGCCGATGAAGGCTGTGGCCAGCCACAGGGCGGACCACAGCGCCCAGGCGACGGTGGCGGACTCGAGGCTGACGTGGACGTCGTGGGCGGTGCGGAACTGGCTGATCGCCCCGACGGCGGCGGCGGCGGCGGCCGAGGCCAGCACCACGACCCGCGACCAGGGCTGGGCCAGCAGCAGGGCCAGGCCGCCGATTCCCAGCAGGACGGCCGAGATCAGCCACGGCAGCTCGTGGCGATTCAGGCCGAAGGCGGCGTTGAACAGGGCGTAGATCAGAAGCGTCGAACCGGCGGCGCGAAGCACGAACATCGGAAGGCCTCCCCCTAACCCCCCCAGTGTCGCAAGACAGGGTCTCCAATTCGTAAAACCGCGGTCGTTTTTTGGGAACGAGCCTCATTTTGGCGGCTTTCACCATTCCGCCGTTATTTGCCCCTAAGGGCCGCCGTCCGCCGCCTTCCGCGCCGACCGTTCGCGCGCTGATTCGTGCTATTGGACCGCCCATGCCCTTCCCCGCCAGTCATCCCGCGCTCGACCGCGCCCTTTCCGAACGCGGCTATGCCGAGCCCACGCCGGTGCAGTCCGCCGTGCTGGAGGCCGAGGCCGGCCGCGACCTGCTGGTCAGCGCCCAGACCGGCTCCGGCAAGACCGTGGCCTTCGGCCTGGCCCTGGCCCCGACCCTGCTGGGCGAGGCCGAGAAATTCGCCGAGTTCGGCGCGCCGGTGGCCCTGGTCATCGCCCCGACCCGCGAGCTGGCGCTGCAGGTGTCGAACGAGCTGCAGTGGCTGTACGCCCAGACCGGCGCCCGCATCGTCTCCTGCGTCGGCGGCATGGACCCCAAGGTCGAGCGCCAGGCGCTGAACCGCGGCTGCCATATCGTGGTCGGCACGCCTGGCCGTCTGCGCGACCACCTGGAGCGGGGGTCGCTGGACCTGACCACCCTGCAGGCCGTCGTGCTGGATGAAGCCGACGAGATGCTGGACATGGGCTTCCACGAGGACCTGACCTTCATCCTCGAGACCGCCCCGGCCGAGCGCCGCACGCTGATGTTCTCGGCCACCCTGGCGCGCGACATCGTGCAGCTGGCCAAGACCTATCAGACGGACGCGCTGCGGATCGACACGGTCGCCGGCAACAAGTCCCACGCCGACATCGAGTACAAGGCCATCCGCGTCGCCCCGAACGAGGTCGAGCTCGCGGTCGTCAATGTGCTGCGCTATTTCGAGGCCCCCGGGGCGCTGGTGTTCGCCAATACGCGCGAGCGGGTGAAGCATCTGACCTCGAGCCTGCGCGAGCGCGGCTTCTCGGTCGTCGGCCTGTCGGGCGAACTGACCCAGAGCCAGCGGTCGGAGGCCCTGCAGGCCCTGCGCGACGGCCATGCGCGGGTGTGCGTCGCCACCGACGTGGCCGCGCGCGGGCTGGACCTGCCCGATCTGGGTCTGGTCATCCATGCCGAGATCCCGGTCAACAAGGCCGGCCTGCTGCACCGCTCGGGCCGCACCGGCCGGGCCGGCAAGAAGGGCGTCTCGGTCCTGCTGGTCAGCTATACGCGCCGCCGCAAGGTCGAGCTGATGCTGCAGTCGGCCTCGATCGTCGCCGAATGGTCGGGCCCGCCGTCGGCGGAGATGATCCTGGAGAACGACCGCAAGCGGATGCTGGCCGATCCGGTCCTGACCGCCCCGGTCGAGGACGAGGACATGCTGGCCCTGGGCCGGCAGTTGCTGGAGAAGACCACGCCCGAACAGGTCGCCGCCGCCCTGATCCGCCTGTACCAACAGAAGCTGCCGGCGCCGGAAGACGTCTATGACGACGAGCGGATGAAGCGTCAGCAGGCCACCGGCAAGAACGACAAGGGCCAGGCCGACGTTCCGTACACGGACTTCGCCCGCGGCGGCGACATGGTCTGGTACCGGATCAACATCGGCCGCGACAAGAACGCCGACCCGAAATGGCTGATGCCGACGATCTGCCGCGTCGGTCATGTGACCAAGAAGGACATCGGCTCGATCAAGATCTTCGAGCGCGAGACCAAGTTCGAGATCACCCTGGAGATGCAGGCCAAGTTCGAGGCCGCCATCGCCCAGGGGCTGGAGGAAGGCGTCAAGATCGATCCGGCCGTCAAGCCGGGTCCGTCGGAGAAGCCGGTCAGCCGCTGGGACAAGAAGCCCGCCGGCGACCGTCCGACGGGCGACCGCCCCGAGCGCAAGCCGTGGGCCAAGCGTGAGGAGGGCGGCGACAAGCCGGCCTGGAAGCCGCGCGAGGATCGTCCCGAAGGCGCGAAGAAGCCCTGGGTGAAGCGCGACGACGCGGCCCCGGCCGCTGAGGGCAAGAAGCGGTGGGTCAAGCGCGAGGAGACCGGCGACAAGCCCGCCTGGAAGGCCCGCGAGGACCGACCGCAAGGCGAGAAGAAGCCGTGGGTGAAGCGCGACGAGGCCCCTGCCCCCGCCGCCGAGGGCAAGAAGCCCTGGGTCAAGCGCACGCCGGGCGATCCGACCCCCGAGGGCAAGAAGCCGTGGGTGAAGAAGCCGCCGGTCGAGGGCAAGACGCCGTGGACGCCGCGCTCCGACGCCGAGGCGGCCCCGGCCGCCGCCGGCGACAAGCCGTGGAAGGGCAAGCCCAAGGGCGGCGATCGTCCGTGGGCGTCCAAGGATGCGCGCGGCAAGCCGGCCGCGCCCCGGGCCCCCTACAAGGCCAAGGGGCCCCGCTAAGGCGGTCGGGCGGCGCTTTTCGTCCGCCCGGCCCGTCCGGCGTGTTGCATCGCAAAACGCAAGGCTTCTAGATGGGGGATGCCTCCACCGGCCACCCTCACCGTCGACCTGACCGCGCTCGCCGCCAATTTCCACACGCTGGCGGCAGCCGGCGGCGCGCCCGTGCATCCGGTGATCAAGGCCGACAGCTACGGCCTTGGGGCCGAGGCCTGCGCGCGGCGGCTGATGGCCGAGGGGGCGCGGACCTTCTTCGTGGCCCGGGCCGGCGAGGGCGAGCGGCTGCGCGCGGCCCTCGGCCCTGAACCGGCGATCTATGTGCTCGACGGCTGTCTGACCGACCGGGCGGCGCGGCTGCGCGGCGCGGACCTGAAGCCGGTGCTGAACACCGGGGCCCAGCTGGCCGAGTGGCATGCGGCGGGCGGCGGGAACTGCGGCCTGCAGATCGACACCGGCATGAACCGGCTGGGCTTCCGCGTCGAGGAGGCGCCGGAGCCGTTCGACGGGCTGGATCTGGTGATGAGCCATCTGGCCTGCGCCGACGACCCGGCCGCGCCGATGAACGCCCGCCAGCGGGACGCCTTCGCGGTGGCGGCGACGCGCTATCCGGGCGCGGTGCGGTCCTTCGCCAATTCCGGCGGAGCGTTCCTGGGCCCCGACTACGCCTTCGACGCCCTGCGGCCCGGCGTCTGCCTGTACGGCGGGGGGCCGGAGGGACGGCCCGACGACCGCATACGGCCGGTGGCGACCCTGACGGCCGAGGTGCTGCAGCTGCGCGAGGTCCCGGCGGGCGAGAGCGTCGGCTATTCGCGCGGCTTCGTCGCCGAGGCGCCGAGACGGATCGCGACCTGCGCGGCCGGCTATGCCGACGGGGTGCTGCGGGCCTACAGCCCGGGGGGCCGGGTCTTCGTCGCGGGCGAACTGCGGCCGATCGTCGGGCGGGTGTCGATGGACGTCTGCGCCGTCGATGTGACCGGGCTGGAGGTCGCGGTCGGCGACCGCGTCGAACTGTTCGGGCCGAACCGCATGCTGGACGAGGCGGCGGCGGCGGCCGGCACCATCGCCTATGAGCTGCTGACCTCGGTCACGGCGCGGATTCCCCGCGTCTACGTCTGAAGCCTCAGCGCGCGTCCCGCACCACCGCCCCGCCCTTGATCACCACCGGCACGGTTTCCAGCCTCCGCACATCCGCCAGCGGATCGCCCGACACCGCGATCAGGTCGCCGTAGCGACCGGTGACGATGGCGCCCACGTCCCCTTCCCGGCCGAGCGCCTGGGCGGCGTTCCAGGTGGCCGCGCGGATCGCCTCGGCCGGCGTCATGCCGTATTCGACCATGACGGCGAACTGGCCCGCATTGCGGCCGTGCGGATAGATGGCGGCGTCGGAGCCGAACACCATCCGGGCCCCGGCGCGATGGGCGGCGCGGAAATTGTCGCGCTGCAGCTGGGCGATCTCGCGGTCCTTGCGCAGATTGTCCTCGGTGACGCCGAACTCGGTGCCGGTCTCCTGGGTGAAGTCGGTGTTGTAGATGTCCATCGACAGCCAGGTCCCGCGCTGGACCGCCAGCCGGATGCCCTCGGCGTCGATCAGCGAGGCGTGTTCGATGGTGTCGACGCCGGCGCGGATGGCGTCGGCTATGCCCGAGGCGCCGTGGGCGTGGGCGGCGACCTTCAGGCCCCACATATGCGCCTCGTCGGCGACGGCGGTCAGTTCGGCCAGGGTCATCTGTTGCTGGCCCGGCTCGGTGTTGCGCGAGAAGACGCCGCCGGTGGCGCAGACCTTGATCACCCGGGCCCCGTATTTGCGCACCTCGCGCACGGCGTGGCGGGCCGCCTCGACGCCGTCGGTGTTGAAGGCGTTGGCGCGGGCGAAGGAGCGCGGCAGGCCGGTCTCGTCGCAATGGCCGCCGGTGGCGCCGAACGAGGCGCCCGCCGGAACGATCCGCGGGCCTTCGACGAAGCCCCCGTCGATGGCCTGGGCCAGGGCGACATCGGCGAAGTCGGGGCCGCCGAGATTCCGCACGGTGGTGAAGCCGGCCATCAGGGTGGCGCGGGCGTGGCCGACCTGCAGGATCGTGCCGAAATCGTCGGCGTAGTCCAGCCGGTTCCAGCCCGAGACATAGGGGGTGCCCGACAGATGGACGTGCATGTCGATCAGCCCGGGCAGCAGGGTCAGGCCCGGCAGGTCGAGGCGGCGGGCGTCGGCCGGCAGGTCGGCGGGGACGGCGGTCCCGACGGCGGTGATCCGGCCGTCGGTGATCACGATCACCGGATTGTCAACATAGCGGCCGCGCTCTACATCGACCATGCGGGCGGCGGTGACCACCACGGTGTCGGCGAGGGCGGGCGTGGCCAGCCCCAGTGTCAATGACAATGCGGCGGCGGCCGTCGCGGCCAGTCGGTTCAGCATGGTGATCTCCCCTGTGGTGACGAGGCTGGCATGGGGACACCGGCGGGGCAACCGGATCAGCTCGGACCCTTCCCCCATTTCGGGGGAAGGTGGGCCGCGAAGCGGCTCGGATGGGGGCTCTGTCAGCTTCACGACCAGCGAGCGACAGGGGCGCGTCAGACAGCCCCCATCCGTCAGGCTTCGCCTGCCACCTTCCCCCGTGAAGGGGGAAGGGAATGTTCTTTTCAGCCCCCCCTGCCCCCGTGCTTGGCATACTCCAGCCGCGCCACCGTCCGGTTGTGGACCTCGTCCGGGCCGTCCGCGATGCGCAGGGTGCGGACCATGGCGTACATCTCGGCCAGCGGCGTGTCGGCCGAGACGCCGGCGCCGCCGAAGGCCTGGATGGCGTCGTCGATGACCTGCAGCGCCATGCGCGGGGCGGCGACCTTGATCTGGGCGATCTCGGACTTGGCGTTCTTGGCCCCGGCCTCGTCCATCATCCAGGCGGCCTTGAGCACCAGCAGGCGGCACATCTCGATATTGGTGCGGGCCTCGCCGACGCGCTGTTCCCAGACCGAATGCTCGGCCAGTGACTTGCGGAAGGCGGTGCGCGACAGCAGGCGCTGGACCATCAGCTCCAGGGCGCGCTCGGTCATGCCGATGACGCGCATGCAGTGGTGGATGCGGCCCGGCCCGAGGCGGCCCTGGGCGATCTCGAAGCCGCGGCCCTCGCCGGCGATCAGGTTTTCGGCCGGGACGCGGACGTTCTCCAGCACCACCTCGGCGTGGCCGATCGGCAGTTCGTCATAGCCGAACACCGACAGCATCCGCTCGACGCGGAAGCCGGGCGTGTCGACGGGGACGATGATCTGGGACTGCTGGGTGTGGACCGAGGCGTCGGGGTCGGTCTTGCCCATGACGATGGTCACCGCGACGTTCGGGTGGGCCATGTTGGTCGACCACCATTTGCGGCCGTTGATCACATAGTGGTCGCCGTCGCGGACGATCCGGGTCTGGATGTTGGTGGCGTCCGAGGAGGCGACCTCGGGCTCGGTCATCAGGAAGGCCGAGCGGATTTCGCCGGCCATCAACGGCTTGAGCCATTTCGCCTGCTGGGCCTCGTTCCCGTACATATGGAGCACTTCCATATTGCCGGTGTCGGGGGCGTTGCAGTTGAACACCTCGGCCGACCACAGATGGCGACCCATCAGCTCGGCCAGCGGGGCGTATTCGAGGTTGGTCAGGCCGGCGCCGTGATCGCCGGGCAGGAACAGGTTCCACAGGCCGGCCTCGCGGGCCTTCGCCTTCATCTCTTCCATGGCCGGCGGCTGGCGCCGGGGGTCCTCGCGAACCTGGGCGCGGTATTCCGCCTCGCGCGGCACCACGTGGTCGTCGAGGAAGCGGCCGAGCCGCTCCTGCCAGTGCTGGGCCCTGTCGCTGTGGCGGAATTCCATGGGAGAACCTGTCGGTTTCTCCCTCCCCCCTCCGGGGGAGGGTGGCCGCGAAGCGGCCGGGTGGGCGGGGCCGGGCGAGACGGGCGCGGCGCTTGCTTCGCCGAGCCCTCCCCCCCCCCGGGGGGGGGGGGCGGCGCGCCCCCCCCCCCCCCGGGGGGGGGGGGGGGGGGGGGGGGGGGGGGAGGGGGGGGGGGAGGG
>JBKBQO010000003.1:0-27537 GCA_046292645.1 Brevundimonas sp. | reverse complement strand
CGGCGCTGCGCGCCGACGACCCTCCCCCGGAGGGGGAGGGAGATGTTCGGTGCTTGTCTTCTAGCGCTTCAGCAGCGGGGCCAGCTTCTGGGCGATCATCATGTCGCCGGCGATCTTCAGCTTGCCCTGCATGAAGGCCATCATCGGATCCAGCTTGCCTTCCGACAGGGCCATGAAGTCGTCCCAGCCGATCGAGACGGTGGCGTCGGCGGGCTTGTCCTCATTGGTGACCGTGTTGGGCACGGAGGCGCCGTCGATATAGATCTTGCCCT
This sequence comes from Brevundimonas sp., assembly GCA_046292645.1. GTDB lineage: Bacteria > Pseudomonadota > Alphaproteobacteria > Caulobacterales > Caulobacteraceae > Brevundimonas. The sequence continues at coordinate 27,265 of JBKBQO010000003.1, read as the reverse complement.
GGTCGCCCAGGTCGATCTTGACGGTCTTGCCCAGACCCGAGTTGTCGCCCACGGCGCCGCGGATGTGATCGGTGACTTGAGCCAGGTCGGCCATGAGCGCTTCTCCGTATGCAGGATCCCCGTGGGTCGGGGATCGGATGAGCCACCGACCTAGACCGCGCCCGGGGCCCTGCCAAGGTCACGCCGGGTCAAGTTGGCGCGACATTTCCACAAGGCAGCGGGCGCCGGGGTCGCCCCGTCGGGGAATGACGCAGGGTTTTTCGCTTCTGGAGCGAAGATTTCGCGCTACCGGGGCAAGAATCCGGCGGGGGATGGAGGGTGGCTCTCCGCGCCGGAACCGTCGCCTTGCCAAGCGGTTAAGGTTACCATAACGATGGTACATCGGTCCCGGCTATGGGGTGGTTCAGGGGCCCCGTTGACGACCGTTCATAATGGGGAGCTAACGTGAAACACATCATCATAGCCGCTGCCGGCGCGCTTCTCGCCACGGCGGCGAGCACCGGAACGGCCGCCGCCCAGGACCGCTACGGTCCGCCGCCAGGGCCGCCGCCTTCGTATTGCTGCGACAGTCCCCCGCCTCCGTGCCGCGACGGCGGCCCTCGCGACCGATATGGCGTCTGTCTGTGCGACTACGAGGTGAATTGGTACAGCACCCCGAGGCCGTGGCACATCGTCAGCGCCGGCGGGCCGGGCGTCCGCGTCCGTGGCCGGCCGATCACCATCGACTCTGGCCGCATCGATATCCAGGGCCCGCCGATCTATGTCGAGGCCCCGCCCATTCGTATTCGGGCCCCGCAGATCTATCTGCGCGCCCCTGAAGTGCACATCCGCCCGTCCGACGTCACCGTCGAGCCGCCGGAAATCCACTTCTCCGACTGCGAAGGCCTCATCGAGTGCGAGCCCGTCACCCATGGCAGCACCTCGGCGCCGGGCCATTACGACGGCGAGCGCGGCTAGGACAGGTCAGGGACCGACCGGACTCCGTCCGGTCGGTCCGCCCTTGATCGAAAAGAAGAGGCCCGCGCTGCAAGGCGTCGGGCCTCTTTGATTCCGGTGGGATCCGCCGTCAGTTCGGGACGGCGGCGGCCTGGGTCGGGCCCCGCGCACAGAAATTCCGCGCCTCCCAGGCCAGGGTCATGTCGGCGCCGGCCAGGGCCGCGCGCACGGCCTCGTCGCATTTGTTCTGGCTGAGCAGGCCGGTCACCTCGCTGCGCAAGGCGGCGCGGGCGTTGGCCGCGTCGCGCAGGATCCGGGCCTCGCGCCGGTCGCCGGGCAGGCAGAGGGACAACCAGGAGGCGTCGGCGCAGCGCGCGATCAGACGCGCCTGACGATCCGCCTCGGCCGAGGTGATTTCGGGCGGGGGCGGCATCGAGGGCGTCACCGTCGACGGGACCGGCACGGCGATGGCCGGCGCCTCGGTCATGACCACGCTCTCGGGGGGCGCGCCGCGCAGGATCACCGCCGGCATGCGATAGTTGCAGACCCAGCCCGAAGGCGTCATCTCGCAGGACTGCAGGGTCGCCTGCGCGTCCCGCTGGGCCGGAGCGGGCTCAGGAACCTGGCCGAGGCCGAGGGCGAGCAGCAGTGTTATCATGAGCCAACCCGACTTCTGTCGTCATCCGCGACCACCATACGCGCGAACGGGCGCGGTGTATCCCCGTTCCGCAAATCGACGGTTCGCGACGGCCGGGCGCGGGGGTCAGTACCGGTCGTCGTCGCGCCAGTAGCGCGGCGAGTCGCGCAGATCGCGCTCGCGCTCACGCGCCTCGCGGCGCGCGCGCCGGGCTTCCCGTTCCGCACGATAGTCGCGCTCGGGCGCGTCGAAGCCGAACCCGCGCCCAAGGCTGTCCGGCCGGCGCGGATCGCGGGCCTCGTACCGACCGTCAGGCTCGACCATGGGCCGGACCACGGCCTCGTCGTACCGGCGCTCGGGCCGGTAGGGGCTTCGGGGCGGGTCTTCGTGGATTTCGTCGTCCGGGACCCAGACATCCATCGTGCGGGGCGGCGTACGCGGCACGCCTGTGAAACCATCGACCAGGTGGCCGACCTCCATCACCCCGCCGGGCGCAATGGCGGGCTCGACCGGAGCAACCACCTCGATCCGCAGACGCCGGTCGTCGGACGCCGGGGCGGGCGCAGGCCGATTGCCGGCGCCGGCCGAGGCCATGCCGACCCCGAGCACCAGCACGGCGCCCGCCACGACGAAATGGCAGGGCCGGATGCGGGCGGCGAACCCGGCCGCCTGTTGTTTGAACCGGCCGAACCGGGCGGATGAATCGGACATTGGACAATCCGGCGCGAACTGCGCCCCCCCGTCGGCAACCCGTCAGAGCCGATCCGGTTCAACCGCCGGGGCCGGATGGTCGAATTTAAAGGGGGGTCCGCCCGGCGCCGGACCGGCGCAAGAGAGGATGGCGGAGACGGAGTCCGCCAGCCGACTTCCATTAGCCTTTTGCATTCAACTACTTACGAGAATCCACTGATCCTCTACCCCTGAAGCTACCCCTGCGTCCCTCGATCAGGGAATCGCACTCCATGCTTCGAGCGGCATGACTCGCTGCCAGTGCCCGTCTCCTGGCGCAGGGAATCGGGCGCTGGCAGATTACGAAAAGCGGACGTGCAAGTCAGCTCGGCTTACGCGCGGCCCAGACCCAAAGCGGAGATCCCCGCCCCTCCTTGAGCCAAGCTACGAGGCTGCTCCGGAGGCCTTGGTGGGAAGAACCCAAGGGCGAGGCTTACGCTCAATCCACGGCGCCGGCCCGCTCCCTGGCCAGGCGCTCGTCGAACTTGCGTTCATACTGGTCGGCATAGGCCCGGCAGGCCTCTGGATCGACGAAGGGATTGGGCCGCTCGCCGCGTGCGAAGGCCGCATGGCGGGCTTCCTGCCCGGACGCACCCGGATGGGAGGAGAACAGGATATCGCACGGCAGGGCGCGGACCATGGCGAAGGTGCGGCGGAAGCCCTCGCTCAGGTCCGTATGCGACGCGTAGCGATAGCCGTCGGACGAGATGGGGTTAAGGCTGGCCGCGAAGACCACGTCCTTGCACAGACCGTCCTCGCAGGACCGCCAGGTCCAACTCATGCTGCCCGGCGTATGGCCTGGCGTGGCACGGGCGGTGACGGTCACATCACCCAAGATCAGGGTCTCGCCGTCCCGGACGCCCCGCACGTCGGCGATGGGCGGCATCGAGGCCAGTTCCCCGTGCTGGGGATCGTCGTCGGTGCTGCGCCCCTGCAGGAGGCTCTGCACGGCCTCGCGCCCGGCGATGACCTGCGCCCCGCTGTCGCGCGCCAGGGCCGCGATACCGCCGGAGTGGTCCCAGTGCGGCTCGGTGCTGAGGATGTATTTCACATCCCGGATGGAGAAGCCGATCTTCGCCAGATTGGCCTCGATGTCCCGAACCGCCTGGGGCACGGCGCCATCGATAAGGATCAGGCCGTCAGACGTCTTTATCAGACCCACGGTCAGCCCTTCGAAGCCCACAAGCCAGGTATTGCCATAGACCCGGACCGGTTCCTGCGGACCCAGCCATTGCCGGGCGTAGTCCGGCGCAATCGGCCGCAGCAGCGGATCCGGGTACGCGGGCATCGCTGCCTGAGATTCCGCCCTCGTACAGACCGTCAGCAAAGCCAGGGCGACCGCGCCCGCCACATGTATCCGGTTCATCGTTCTCTCTGTCGTGAGGTAAGATGCGGAGAGTGGTCGACCGAAGTGAAGCTCACAAAGCATCATATCTGGACTGAGATATGAATTCAGCTAATGCCTTGGCATGGACCGCGCCCAGCTTCCGCTCAATGCCCTGCGCGCCTTCGAGGCGTCGGCGCGGCACCTGAACTTCACCCGTGCAGCCCTCGAGCTGTGCGTCAGCCAGGGCGCCGTCAGCCACCAGGTGGCGCAGCTGGAGTCGCGGCTGGGCGTCCGCCTGTTCCGCCGTCTGCCGCGCGGGCTGGCGTTGACGTCCGAGGGGCAGGCGCTCGCGCCGATGCTGGCCGATTCGTTCGATCGTATGGGCGCGACGCTGGACCGTTATGCAGGCGGGCGGTTGCGGGACGTGCTGACGGTCGGCGTGGTCGGGACCTTCGCCACGGGCTGGCTGTTGCCGAGGATGGATGACTTCCGGCGCGCCCTTCCGGACATCGACCTGCGCCTTATGACCAACAACAACCGGGTCGACCTGGCCGGCGAAGGCCTCGACCTGGCGATCCGCTACGGCGACGGCGCGTGGCATGGCACCCATGCCGATCCGATACTGGACGCCCCGCTGACGCCCCTGTGCGCACCGGCCCTCGCCGCCCGCGTGTCCGAGCCCGCTGATCTGACGCGCGAGGTCCTGCTGCGATCCTACCGCGCCGACGAATGGCCACGATGGTTCGAGGCGGCGGGCGTGGCGGCCCCGCCCCTGCAGGGCCCGGTCTTCGACAGCTCCGCCATCATGGTCGCCGCCGCCGAGGCCGGCGCGGGCGTCGCCCTCGCTCCGGCGGCTATGTTCTCGCGCGATCTGACGACCGAGCGGCTGGTCCGGCCGTTCGCCGTCGACGTCTCGCTCGGCGGCTACTGGTTGACGCGCCTGCGGTCGCGGGCCGAGACGGACGCCATGCAGGCCTTCCGCGCCTGGCTGGAAGCCATCGCCTCGGACTGATCGGTGCAATCCGGTCGCCCGCGGCCGGTTCCCGCCGTTTCTCGTTGGTAGACAGCGCCGCCAGTATGCACGATCGATCCTACGAGCAGAACCGGGAGCGCCAGGACCACGCCCTATCTCTTCCGGCGCAGGCTCCAAACCAGGCCCGAGAGCGCTGTGATCAGGATCGCGACGGCGCTGATGTGTTCCGGTGTTAAAGTCACGACGCTCTCCCCGCAGCAAAACAAGCGAGGACTATATTCCTATAGTGCGTCAGAATCGGTCGTGTTGGCGGGACTGTAGGCAAGCAACCAAGCTGGCCCAGAACCGCCGCCTCCACTGGGCGAACGCTGTGCACCAGCAGGGCCAGCCATACAGACGAAGAGCGCTGTGACTTCGACCAGCCTCGCCGTCTTCGGCAAAGCCCGCTATGCTCCCGATCGGCGGGTTCCGGGACGATAGGGGTCGGTCTTGAGCCAGGGGACGCGAATGCGTCGGCGGCGACCGGCGCCGAAACGCCGGGCTTCATCGCAGAAGTTCCAGGCCCGCCCCCTTTTCAGTCGTCAGGGTCGACCAGACCCTGACGTACGGCGAGCGCCACGGCCTCGATCCGCGTCCGCACACCCAGCTTGGCGCAGGCCTTCTCCAGATAGCTTTCGACCGTGCGTGGAGACAGGCCCAGGATCACGCCGATGTCGGACGAGCTCTTTCCGCGACAGACCCACTGCAAACACTGCTGTTCCCTCGGGCTCAGCCGGCTTCCGGACGAAGCCTGATCCCTGGACTGGCGTAGCGGTTCCATGACGATACTTCAGGTTGCTGCGTGCCTAGCGATACCCGGCTCGGTCGCCGGCGGACAACGACGATGAATTGCGGTCGGTCCGCAGATTTCTTGCGGGTCGGCGCCGCCCCCGCCGTGTTGAAGGATGTTGAAGGGGCGACTACACCACGATCGTCGGGCGCCGTGAGATAGGCGCGCAGCCAGAGCCGGGGTTCGCTCCAGGGCGGAGGCGGCGCTGAGCGCCGAAGTAGCGGGCCTCGTTTTCGCAGAGGATTCCAACGCCCGACCCCTCCGCCTTGCGTCGCGATTCCGTTTGATTCATGCTGAGGCGTCGGCGCTTGCGTCGGCAGGGGCCTGGAATCCCCTTTGCGAAGTCAGACTCAACGAGGCGCGCCCGGCGCGCCTGTCGCCAGCGGCGGATCGACCACGCGCATGTCTGCGCCTGGCCGATGCTGAACCCTCGCGCCTGCGGATTCCGGTAACGCCCCACAGACCGGAGAGGCGCGGTGAGCGACACCAGGGAACTGGACCCGGACGCGGCGGAGAGGCTGAACAGCCTCTATCGCCGCTATGCGGGCTGGCTCGATGGTCGGCTCAGGGCGCACGTCGACCCGGACCGCGCCGCCGATGTGGTGCAGGACACCTATTTGCGGGCCGCGCCCTACCCCCTCGTCGACATCCGCCATCCGCGGGCCTTCCTGCTGCGCATCGCCATGAACCTCGTCCGGGACGAGAGCCGACGCCGCAAGCGCCAGGGCCTCGCGGCCGACGCCTCGCCCCCTGAGTTCGCCCAGGCCGCAGCCCAGACGGACCAGCTGCTGCTGAAGCAGATCGTGCTGACCATGCCGCCCCTCTACCGCGACGTCTTCGTCCTGAGCCGCTTTGGCGGTATGACCTATGCGGAGATCGCCGCCGCGCGCGGGCTCAACGTCAAGACCGTCGAATGGCGAATGTCGAAGGCGCTCGAGCACTGCGTGGCGCGACTGGACGATTAGGCAGGGCATGATGACGGTCGATGACGACCTCGACATCCGGCGGCGGGAGGCCGCCGCCTGGTTCTCTCGCCTGAGCCAGCGACGGGTATCGACCGAAGACGTCCGGGCCTTCAGCGCCTGGCGGCGCGACCCCGACAACGCCCGCGCCTACGAGCGCGTGGAGGCGGTCTGGGAGTCGAGCCGCGACCTCGCCGCCGATCCCGACATCTCGGCCCTGACGACCGAGGCCATGGCCAGGGCGCGGCCCGAACCGGCGCGCGGCGCGTCGATCGGCCGCCTCAAGCCCTTCGCCGGTCTGGCCGCGGCGCTGATCGTGGTGGCGGCGGCCGGACTGTGGATGGCCAGCCGGCCGCTGGTCTATGCCACGGAGGTGGGCGAGCAACGCACCGTCCGGCTCGGGGACGGGTCGAGGGTGACCCTTGGCCCGGACTCCCGCGTGCAGATCCGGCTGGGCGACGACCGCCGGTCGGTCACGCTGGCAAGGGGTCAGGCCCTGTTCGACGTCGAGGGAGACCCCGACCGTCCCTTCGTCGTCGAGGCCGGCGACGCCCGGGTCACGGCGCTGGGCACCCGCTTCGAGGTGCGCCGGGTCGGCGAGGGCGCCCGGGTCGTCCTGGTCGAGGGACGGGTGGCGGTGCGCGATGCGCGCCTGCCCCGAAGCGACTGGACCCTGAAGCCGGGCGAGCAGGTCGTCACGACCGCCGCCCGCCCGACGGTGACGCCGGTCGACGCCGCGCGCGCCACCAGCTGGACCACCGGCCGGCTCCTCTTCGACGGCGTGCCGGTCCGCGTCGCGGTGGCGGAGGTCAACCGCTACAGCCCCCGCAAGATCGAGCTGCGGGCGCCGGCCATCGCCGACATCGCCGTCAGCGGCGCCTTCGACACCGGCGACGTCGACGGCTTCGTCGCCGCCCTCGAGGATCTCTACCCGGTCACCGCCAAACCGGGGCCCGACGGCCAGGTGGTCCTGTCGGATGCGCCAGCGACGAAATAATCCGGCGACAGACTTAGGGTCGTCCGGTCGTCACAGCGTCTCTTCCCCGGCCCGCGCTCTCGCGGGTAACCAGAGGGGGACATGATGCACAGAGGATTGGGTTCAACCGCGCTGTCGGCGCTGATGCTGGCGTCGGCGACGCCGGCGATGGCGCAGACCGCCGAACCGGCGCGGCGCTATGAGATCGCCGCGGGACCGCTCGACGAGGCGCTCACCGCCTTCGCCCGGCAGAGCGGCGTCCAGATCCTCTATCCGGCCGCCCTGGTCGCGGACCGCCGCTCGCCCGGGCTGAGCGGCGAGCACGCGCCGGACGCCGCGCTGGCGGCCCTGCTGCGCGACACCGGCCTCGCCCACCGGCGCACGCGGCCGAACGTCTTCGTCCTCTATGATCCGGCCGCCCGCGCCGCCGTCCCGGACGAGCCGGCCCAGCTGGACGACGTGGTGGTCACCGGCAGCCTGCTTCGCGGCGTCGCCGACGGCCCCTCCCCCGTGGTGATGATCAGCCGGGAGGACATCGACCGGGCCGGCCACGCGACCGTCGCCCAGGCCCTGGCCGCCCTGCCCCAGAATTTCGGGGGGACCGCCAACGAGGGCGCGCTGCAGAACGGCGCCGACCGCACCGCGACCAACGGCAGCTTCGCCTCCGGCGTCAATCTGCGGGGCCTTGGCAGCGACGCCACCCTGGTGCTCATCAACGGCCGGCGGATGGCAGGCACCGGCGCCATGGGCGATTTCGCCGACGTCTCCACCATCCCCACGAGCGCCATCGCCCGCATCGACGTCCTGCTCGACGGCGCCTCGGCCCTCTACGGCGCCGACGCGGTCGGCGGCGTGGTCAATATCGTGCTGCGCGACGACTACGACGGAGCCGAGACCCGCCTGAGGGTCGGTGGAACCGCCGACGGCGCCAGCGACGAACTGCAGCTGGGTCAGACCCTCGGCCGCCGCTGGGCGTCGGGCAGCCTGATGGGAACCTATGAGTATTACGATCGCGGCGCCCTGCCGGTCTCGGCGCGGCGGCTTGCGGGGGATGCGGACCTGCGCTGGCGCGGCGGATCGGATCGGCGGCTCAACTACGCCGCGCCTGGCAACCTGGTGGTCTTCGACCCGGTCGCGGGCGGCTATGTCTCGACCCACGCCATTCCGCCCGGCCAGGACGGGACCGACCTGGAGCCCGGCGACTTCCTCGCCGGCCAGACCAATCTCAGCAACCAGCGGCGCGGCATGAACGTCCTGCCGCGCCAGACGCGGCACAGCCTGTTCACCGCCCTGCGTCAGGAGCTGGGATCGCGCCTCGAGCTCAGCGCCGACGCGCGCTATGGACAGCGGCGCTACGAGACCGTCTCGGCGCCGACGGCGACCCTGCTTACCGTCAACGCCGGCAATCCGTGGTTCGTGTCGCCGACCGGGGCCGCCTCCCACACCATCGCCTATTCGTTCGAGAACGACCTGCCCAATCCCGGCATCCGGGGCGAGGCCGAGAGCTTCGGCGTCTCCCTCGGCGCGCGGATCGACCTGTTCGCCGAGTGGCGCCTGGACGCCTATGTCGCCCACGCCTCCGAACGGACCGACAACGAGACCTCCGGCGCCCTCAACTCGACCTTCCTGCGCGAGGCCCTGGGCGCCATCGCCGACAATCCCGCCACGCCCTACAGCGCCGCGCGCGACGGCTTCTTCAATCCGTTCGGCGGCGGCGGCGTCAGCTCGCCCGCGGCCCTGGCCTTCATCAGTTCCGGATGGACGCACAGCCAGGCGGAGACCGGCGTCAGCTCGGCCAACCTGCAGATCGACGGCCCGGTGTTCGCCCTGCCCGGCGGAGACATCCGCCTCGCCGCCGGGCTCGCCTTTCGCCAGGAGACCTTCTGGCGGCGCAACGACAGCTTCAGCAGCGGGCTCACGCCGACCACGGGCGTGGCGACCGACACCAGCCGCCAGGTCTCGGCGGTCTTCGGCGAACTGCGCGTGCCGCTGTTCGGCCGCGACAACCGCCGCCCCGGCTTCGAGCGGCTCGAACTGTCCCTGGCCGCGCGGTTCGAACGCTATGAAGACATCGGCGAGACCACCAGCCCGAAGATCGGCGTGGTCTGGTCGCCCACGACCGAGCTCGTGCTGCGGGGCAACTACGGCGCCTCCTTCCGGGCCCCCGCGCTGCGGGAGTTGAATGACGCGGCGCGGCAGAGCCCGACGTTTCTGCCGCGCGGCGCGCAGCAGATCCTCTCGATGATCCTGTACGGCGGCAATCCCGACCTGAAGCCGGAGGAGGCCGACACCTGGACCCTGGGCGGCGACTACGCGCCGCAGGCCCTCCCAGGCCTCAAGCTCGGCTTCAACTGGTTCCGCACCGAGTTCGACAACCGGATCGGCCAGCCGACCTTCGAGAACATCCTCACCGCCCTGTCCGACCCGGCCCTGTCGTCCTTCGTGCGGATCGTCGATCCGCTGAACAGCGCGGAGGACCGGGCCGCCGTCCAGGCCATTCTCGACCTGCCGACCACCAATTCGCGCGACGCCTTTCCGGCCACCTCGTACGGGGCGATCGTCGACGCCCGCTACGTCAACGCCGCCCGCGTCGAGGTCGAGGGCATCGACGCCAACGCCCGCTACGCCTTCGATCTCGGACCGGACGCCTTCGACCTGGGCCTGACGCTGTCCTGGCTGGCGCGCTTCGACAGTTGGACGACCCCGGACGCCTCGCCCCAGTCCCTGCGCGACCGCCCCAACTATCCGGTGGGCCTGAGGGGCCGCGGCTCCCTCGGATGGGCGCGCGGCCCCTGGAGTGCTTCGGCCTCGCTGCAATATGTCGATTCCTACCGCGACCTCGCCGGCGCCCGCATCGGCTCCTGGACCACGGCCGACGCCCAGATCCGCTACGCCCCGGAGACCGGACCCCTGGCGGGGTCGGCCGTCGCCCTGACCGTGCAGAACCTGTTCGATCGCGATCCGCCCTTCTACGACGCGCCCGAAGGCATCGGTTACGACGCGGCCAACACCAGCGTCATCGGCCGTTTCATCGCCCTGCAGCTGACCCGGACCTGGTGATGCGTCCGCTCCGCCTGCTGCTGGCCGCCGTCCTCGCGACGGCGGCCAGTCCGGCCGTGGGCCAGGCCTCGCGGCCGGTCACCATCGAGGCCGTGCTCGGCCAGGAGAGCCTCGGCCAGGTCCGGATCGGTCCCGGCGGCCGCTGGATCGTCGTTGAGCGCCGCGCCGCCTGGTCCGCGGCGGCCACCTACCGCTTCGGGCTGATGACGACCCACCTGCTGAGCGGCCTCGAGATACACGACGCGGCGTCGGACGCGGCGCCCCGGGTCCTCGCCGACCCCGGCCATGCGACCGGTTATGTCTCCGGCCCCTTCTCTCCGGACGGGGAACGGATGCTGGTCTTCCGTCTGACCGAGACGAGCTGGCGTCTCGGGGTCCTGACCCTGGCCACGGGCGAGACCCGCTGGTTCCGTCTGACCCCGGAGTTCACCGGTCTGGGCCGCACCGTCGCCTGGCGCTCGGCGACGGAGGTGATCGCGATCGCGCGCGAGACCGACGATCTGCCGCTGGTGTTCCGCCTCGGCGGCCAGACCCAGTCGCGCAAGACGGCGCTGTGGCGCCGCTTCGAGACAGGCCACGCCCCGTCCGCCGTAGCCATCCCCAGCGGCGCGTATCGGGACGAGCGCGAGTCCGCCGCCCCGTCGCGCCTGGTCCGCCTCGACGTCGACGCCGCCACCCAGACGGATCTTGCCGTGGGGGCGCTGTTCGATTTCGAACTGTCGCCGGACGGGGCGGCGGCCGCGGTCCTGGCCGACGCCGAGGACCTGCAGGCGGATGAAGAGGCCCTGGTGCGGGTCGGGACGCCGGCGCGGCGCAGACGGCTGCTGCTCGTGGATATCGACGGGCGTCGGGTGGACGAGCCCCTGCCCGACGAGGACTTCCTCTCGCACCTGCTGAGCTGGTCGCCCGACGGGCGGGCCGTGCTGGCCTTCGGCCGGTCGGCGGGACAGGCCTGGTCCGACGGCCGCTTCTGGCGCATCCCGCGCGCCGGCCCGGCTCGATCGCTGCCGCTCGGCGACGCCCGGCCCTGGGTTAGCGAGCAGGCCCACGGCATGCCCCTCGCCCGGGGCGGCTGGGACGGGGAAACGCCCGTCGTCCAGGTCCGCGCCGTCGATGGCGGCCGGGCGTGGCGCCGGGTCGCCCCGAACCCCTTGACCATTTCGGCCCGCGAGCCGTCGGAGCGTCTTCTGCAGATCGGCGGCCAGGCCTGGCTGGAACGGCGCGACGGACTGCACAGCCTGGACGCCTCCGCCGACGATATCGGCCTTTCCGGCCGCCTGCACGGCCGCGAGCGCGCCGCCGACGGCGGCGGCCGGGCCCGAGCCAACCCGGCCGACGCCCAACCCGAGTCGGGCGTCCTGCTGCAGGCGAATTGCCTCGCCCGGTTGGCCGATCCCCAATCCCGCCTTTGCCTGCCGCACCTGGGCCCGGACGATAGCCTTGTCGCCGCCAGCCCCGACAGGCGCTTCGTGGTGGTGCAGAGCCTCTCCGCGACCGGATCCACCCGCCTGCTGCGCCGCGAGGCCGGCGGCGACCATCCGCTGGCCACGCTGAACCTCGCGCTCGACCGCCTGGACTGGGGTCGGATCGAGGCGGTCACCCACCCCGGCCCGGACGGCCAGACCCTGACCAGTTGGCTTCTGCTCCCCCCCAACGGCTCGGGCGTCGGGCCGGCGCCGCTGGCGGTGATCCTCTATCCCGGAGCCGCTTACCCCGCCCCGCCGTCCTGGCTCCGGCCCGGCGGCGAGCGGCGGCACATCAACCCCGCCGTCCTGGCCGCCCACGGCTACGCCGTGCTGGTCCCGTCCCTGCCCCGACCCCCGAGCGGGGCGGCGCTGGACGATCTGGCCGAACGGATCGGCGCCATCGTCGATGCGGCCGCCCGACGGGCCCCGGTGGACCCCGCCCGCGTCGCCCTGGTCGGCCACAGCTACGGCGGTCACGCCGCCCTGCTGGCGGCGGCCGGAAGCGACCGCTTCCGCGCCGTGGCGGCTTCGGCGGGCTACGCCGACCTGTCGCGGGTCTACGCCCTGACGCCGCATTTCCTCGTCTCGCCGGACGACGGCGTGCCGATCAACGCCTTGGCCGGCTGGGCCGAGACCGGCCAAGGAGCGATCGGCGCCAGCCTGCCGGCGCGGCCGGCCGCCTATGTCGCCAACAGTCCGGTCTATCTGGCCGATCGGATCCGCACGCCCGTCCTGCTGATCGAGGGCGACCTCGACCCAGCCGGCGGCGAGGTCCTGTTCGGCGCCCTGTACCGCCTTGGGCGAGACGCCGGCCTCGTCACCTATGCGGGCGAAGGCCATGTGTTCGTCAGCCCCGCCAATCTTCGCGACCTGCACGCGCGCATTCTCGCCTGGCTCGACCGCTATCTGGAGACGGCGTCAGATGGCTGAGTGGGAGACCGGCCGGCTTCCGGCGCCCAAGCAGTGGTGAAATGCCTTGGCCTCCCCGGCCGGGGACAATCAGGCGCGTCGTCGTGCCCCTTGAACGAGCATAAAACTATCAACCTACGGGTCGGACGTTCGAATCGTTCCGGGCGCACCTACGGCCGGCCTCTCTGGCGCTCCCTAACCCACAATCTTGGACGCGAGGGGTGTCCCGGGACCGGACCTTGGGAGCTTTTGTTGAGGGTGGGACGCGGACGTGGGCGCAAGTCCTGACGCAGCCATCCTTAGCGTGCGGAGCCCGCCAGTACGGGAGCGTCGGTGGCGTAGAAGTGCAAGACGAACAGGACCAGCCCACTTTCGTCTCTCACCGAGCAGCTCCAGTCACCTACGGACCAGAACCGGTCAGGGAAGGTCTTCAGCAGTTCTCCGGACAGTTGCACCGCGTGGACCCGCGCGGCGTTCAGCCCCTCCAGCTCGTCGCCCTCTTCGTCCCGGCGAGTTTCCACGTCTGTGATGTCAAAGTAGAAGCGGGGCATCGCTGAACCTGCTGTCCGTGCGGCGTGATAACGAGCGTTGGAGCGGATTCGATCCGACGCACCCCGGCGGTTTGACGCCGTCCTTCGAGCCGGCTCGTTCAGACGACAATGACGCCGCGGTGTTGTGGAACGGTAACCGGTCCTTGTTTGTTCATCAAGACGGCGTACGGTGAGCGGACCGCAGACCTTCGACGGGCGTGCACGGCTGAGAGAGATCGGTGAAGCACGCCGCGCACTCCCGCCTGTGGCCGGAAAGGGCGAAGTGTCAGACGATCATCCCCAACAGACGAACCAGTGGCTTGGCCGACTGCCTGCCGCGGACCGGCACGCGCTGATCTGCGGGGCCCGGCCCCGGACGCTTTTCGCCGGTGACGTGCTTTGCGAGCCGGGCGAGTGGATCACCGAGATTCTTCTGGTGGACGCCGGGATCGTTTCATCCGTGATCCCGCTCAGCGATGGCCGGTCCGTGGAAGCCTATATGGTTGGAAACGAGGGCCTGACAGGGACGGAGGCCAGCTTTTCGCCCGCGCGGTCAATCAATCGACTGACGGTGCAAGGCCAAGGCTCCGCCAGAGCCATAGAGGCGGAGGCCTTCAGGCGCATTGTGGCCGAGCGGCCTGCCGTCAGAGCGGGGATCGCCGACTTCCAGTGGTCGCTGAAGGCAGAGCTGGAACAGTCGGTGGCCTGCAATGCCGTGCACGCTTCCGAGCGCCGGTTCGCGAAGTGGTTGCTTCGATGCCACGACCGCACCCAGGGCGATGTCATGCTTCTTACGCAGGAGTATCTGGCCGCAATGCTCGGGACGCAGCGCACCACGGTGAACGAGGTCGCGCAACCTCTCCAGAAGCAGGGCGGTATCAGGTACTCGCGCGGCAAGATCACGATAGTGGACCGCCGCCCGCTTGAGGCCGCGGCATGTGAATGCTACGCGGCAATCACCGACCTGCGCCATACGGCCTCTCTGGCGATCTGAGCCGAACTACAGGATACCCACAGTCGCCGCACTCCCTACGCATGAAATGTCCGCAAGGGGTCGAGAGCGGTCATTCTTAGTCGACCTGTAAGCGGACGTTCGGCCCAGCGCCCAGGAGCAGACCTCGCGAAGGTCTGTGACGGGTGGAACGCGGAGAGTCACGGGGCTAGCTTCGCCGCATGGAAATCGTCTTTGTCTATGGGGCGGCTGCCGCCGGGAAGCTCACGGTGGGTCGGCACCTGGCGCAGCTCACCGGCTTACCCCTGTTCCACAACCATCTCGTCGTTGACGCGGTCGGCGCGGTGTTTGCCTTCGGCTCAGAGCCGTTCATCCGCCTGCGCGAGAGCTTCTGGCTTCAGGTCTTCACCGAAGCCGCGCGAAGCCGAAGGTCGCTGATCTTCACATTTGCACCGGAGGCGACGGTGGACCCTGGCTTCCCGGAGCGCGTTCGCGCGACGGTCGAGCAATTCAGCGGCTCAGTGCGGTTCATCGCACTTACCGTCTCACCGGAAGAGCAGGAGCGTCGGATTGGCAACGCGAGCCGTTCAGAGTTCGCCAAGCTAACTTCTATCGAGCTGTTGCGAGAGCTTCGCGACAGCTTCGACGCTAGCATGGCCGCTATGCCCGTCGCGGAGCTGTCGATTGATACAGAGACTTGTGAGCCTATCGACGCGGCAAAACGCATCGTTGCACATTTATCCGCCTGATGACGTCCGTTGCGGGTCGGGAGCCGATAATCACATGGCGCGGCGGTCCGGACCTTGTTCCGAGCCGCAACTCGCCTGAGATCCTTCCAGGTCGGTCCCATTCGACGGCGGCGGCGCCGGCGCCGCGCTGAGGGCCGCCGCCGCGCGGGCCCGTCGGACATCGGCGATGCGAGCCTCCCAGTGCTGAGCCCAGACCTCCAGTACGGCGCCGACCAGCAACCGGTTGTAGCCCGGCCCGACGATCAGCCGGTCCTCCCTCAGGTCCCGCTCCAGAGTCTTGCCGTCCAGTAGTCCCTGGTCCACCTGCAGGCCGTCCAGCAGCAGCGGCTTCAGGGTCGCGAGGCTGGCCCGGGTGACATGGCCGTAGAAACAGCTGAGATCGCCCTTGCTGCGGCGCTCGATCAGCCTCGGCGGCAGGCGTTCGGCGAAGGCTTGGCGCGCCAGACCGCGGTCGCGCACGCCCGCGATCAGGCGGTCGGCGGGAATCGCGAGGCAGTGCTCCGCCACCGGCTGGCTCAGCAGCGGATGCAGCAGATCCCCGGCCCGGGCGCGCAGGCAGTCGCCCCAGAACAGTTGGGCGTTGACGAACTGGCGCAGCTGGCCGGCCTTGGCCGGCGGCAGGTCTTCGATGTCCTCCAGCCAGGGGTGACGCCGCCCCGCCGCTGGTCGGGGTCCGGAGGTGCGCAGCCCGAGCGCGACGCCGAGCACCGTCCAGGCCGAATGCCGCGTCCAGCGCCCCACCGCGGCGAGGAAGGCCGGCGACAGGCCGGCCAAGCCATCGCGGCGGAACCGGTCGGCCGCGACGGCCGGATCGGGCGCCTGGAAGAAGACCGCGTCGCCGCCCTGCCCCGTGACCAGGGCCGTGGCCCGGCTCCGGCGCATGCGCGCGGCGACCTGCGCGTCATAGGTGACGTCGACGCCCTGAAGCGCCGGTCGCACGCTTTCCCCCAGGGGACGAAGCTGGCGCAGGGATATGCCCTCGACCGGCTTGCGGACGGTCGTCAGGTCGAGCTCGAGCCGGCCCGCGACCGCCTCGGCCCAGGGCCGCTCGTCGCCTTCGCGCCAGTCGCCGTAGAAGTTGAGGAACCGGGCGCGTCCCGCCCCGCCGGTGGCGGCCAGACTGGAGGCGACGACGGCGGAGTCCAGCCCGCCGGAGAGCTCGGCCACGACCCGGCGGTGTCGGTCGGTCAACGTCGCGACGGTCGCATCCACGACCTCGACGAGGCCGCCACGGCTCTCGTCCCAACCTGTTCGGGACGAGCAAAAGGCCGAGGGACGCCACACGGGAACCGAAGCCGCAGCTCTGGAGATCAGGGCGAGCGTTCCGGGATTGACCGCGTTCAGCCCTGTCAGCGCCAGCCGGTCGCCCAGCAATTCGGGGGCCTCGGCGATCTCGCGCAGGACGGTCCAGTCGATGGCGAGATCGGCCGGCAGGAGCGGATCCACGGCGCGCGGCGGCTCCGACGCCGCCAGAACGGCGCCGCCGCAGCGCCACCAGACGCAGTCGAGCGCGCCGGTGGGATCGCGCAACAGGGCCAGGTCCCCGGCGGCGTCGCGCCAAGCCAGGATGTAGCGTCCCCAGCCGGCGCCGACGACCGCCTGGGCCAGATCTCCGGCGCGGGCATTCACGGCCACGAGGGTTGAGAGCGGCGGCGCCGAGGCCCCGCCCCAGTCGCCGATCAGCAGGTGTCGGCGGCCGACCTGGCGGACCTTCAGGCGGGCGCGGGGGCCCAGCAGGATCTGAAGGCCCTCGACCTCGGGCGAGGCGCGCCAGCCCTGACCCACGAGCGCGGCGAACGCGGCCTCGACGGCCGGAATAGGCGCCTGCCCGAGGCCGCGCCGGTCGAGGATCAGATAGCCGTGATCGGCTGGGCCGGCGGCCGTCATCGCCGGTACAGGGGGGTGTAGGGCCACAGCCGCTCGACGTCGTCGTTGAGACACAGGTCGCCGATCTGCACCCAGCAATGGGCGGCGAACGGCCACAGCCGGACGCCGAACACCCAGTCCGCGGCCAGGCCCCGGCGGCGCAGGAAGACGACCAGCATGGCGGAGCGCACGAGACATTCGCCCTCGACTGGCAGCCAGGGACCGATCTCCCAGAACAGCCGCGCCGCCGCCGCGACGGCCTCCGGATCGGAGGACAGGGGCGCGCGGGCGTCAGCGAGGGCCAGCCAGGCCCCCAGGCCGTCGCCCCGTCGCGCCCGGCGGACGTCGCCCGGCACGGCGAGGGCGGCGGCGATGTCGCGCGGCCGCACGGCGGCCGGCCGCGACTGATGGATGAGGGTGCGGACCGGAAGCGGCGGCGGGGCCCGACGCTCGCCCGACGCCTCGGGGCGAAGCAGACCGCCGGCCTCCAGGGTCCGGGCGGTCGGACCGGGCCGGATCGCGCCGCACGAGCCGGCGACCAGGGCCGCCGCCGCGCCCGGCAGGCACAGGTAGGCGTCCCGCGCGAGGTCGAGCAGGGCGAGGTCTTCGCCGACGGCGACGGCGTGAACCTGGGGGCCGAGATACAGGGTCATCGGAAGGGCGGGCCGGGACGCGAGGGGCGCCGGCTGAGCCGGCGCCCCCGCCGTCAGCCCTGCTGCCAGAGGCGCACCGGGATCTGTTCGAAATCGCCGGTGGTGGAATCGGCGCGGGTGGCCTGTTCGGCCGAGCCGAGCCGGACGACATCGGCGCGGACGCCGGCGGTCTCGTAGAGACGCACCGGGATCTGCTCCATGTCGCCTTCGGCGGCGTCCGCACGGGTGGCGGTCCGGGCGGAGCCCAGCCCGATCAGGCGCGGCGTGGTCGCGGTCTTCATGACGTAGCCTCCTTGTAACGGGGCCCAATCGCCCCGTTGCGTCAGTCCGCGCCCGCGAAGTCGTATTTTCAAACTATATTCGATCTATACTTTCGGTCGCCCGCCGCATGACCGAGAACACCGCCTGCGCGGCGGCGATCCGGCGGCGATGATAGCCGTCGATCGCCGGCCGCAGATCGGCCAGCCGACCCTCGAGAAGGAGCGTCTCCTGGCGCACGATGTCGTCGTCGACGTCCGGATCGACGAGGCGCTCGGCCTGGCGGACCGGACGCAGCTGGAGGGCGGCGCGGCGATAGACCCGGTCGAGCACATCGTTGCCTGCGCTGGCCACGAGCCGGTCGTAGAAGGCCTCGATCCGCGGGCGCGGCGCCGCCTCCGCGGACGCCGGCCGCGATCCCGGGGAAATGCGCTCAATGGCCCAGCCGGACAGCCGCCAGTGCAGCTCGTACAGATCGGCGATGTCCGAGGCCGTCGGACTGGGGGCGAAATAACCATGGCCGGGCCGGTGCTCCAGCACGCCTTCCCCCGCGAGCCGGGCGAGGGCCTCGCGCACCGGCGTCGGGCTGAGGCCGAGCTCGGCCGCCAGGGCCGTCGCCGCCAGCGGCCGACCCCAGCCGAAGCGGCCGGCGGAGGCCAGATCCGTCAGGGCGGCGACCGCGAGATGATAGGGGTCGCGCGCCTTCACCGCGCCCGCTCCGGCGCCGCCAGGCGACCGGGCCGTGTCGTCGCTTCGCCGCTGGAAACCGCGCCGGGGCGAGCCGATGCGTGAGTAACCATGTATCCGTTAACTCCGATCAAGTCCTCTTGAGATCGGCGCAGGTTTCTTGCGTCATGGCGCAAGACTTTCGACACCGCTCGTTTCGCGACTTTCATTTGAGGCGCGCTTGGCCCATTTTTCAACCAGCAGGCGTGCGGAGGGGTGAGTCCGGCGGCCTCGCCGATGAGGAAGAAGCCGGACGATGACTCCCGCCGAACGTCAGTCGCAGAGCGAGACCCTGTCGTCGGCGCTGCGGCTGATCCGCGCCCATCGCCGGATGAAATCGGCCGAGGTGGCGGAGGCGATGGGGATGGCGCTGCGGTCCTACGAGCATTTCGAGGCGGGCGGCGGGCGCGTCAATCTGGAGCGCATCCACCGCTTCGCGCAGGTCACGGACTCCGACCCCTACGCCATCCTGGCGGCCCTGGCCCTGGGTTCGCCCCAGTTCGCCCTGCGCAGCGCCGACAACAAGCTGATGACCATCCTGACCGTCGCCCTGCAGGAGTTCGACGAAACCCTCGGCGACGTCATCGTCGAGCTCGACGCCCGCACCCTGATCAACGCCTTCACCCGCACCATGAAGGACCTGGCCCTGCAGGCCGTCCGTCGCGACAGCGCGGCCCAGGACTGGCTCGAGGCGCGGGTGGGCAGGCCGGTCACCCCCGCCGGAAGCGAGGACGACGGCGGCCCCGGGAAGTCCCGACCGTAGGCGGCCCGCCGCAAGTCTGCGGTCTGGCCGTGGATTTCATTCGGGGTTTTGCTGGCGACATGACCCCGCCCGCGATCCCGCACACCGCCCCGGCCGACCCCGTCGACGCCCTGTCCGGGCGTCAGCGCGACTGCCTCGCCCTCGCCGCCCGCGGCCTGACCTCCGCCGCCATCGCCGAGCGCCTCGGGATCTCCGGCCGCACCGTCGACGAACACCTGATGCGGGCCTGTCGCACCCTGGGCGTGCGCACCCGCGTCCAGGCCGTGGCCCGCCTCGCGGCCTCGAGCCGCCGGGCCCCGGAGTCGCGCAGCTTCCGACCGTAGATCTCCGACGGGCCGCTCGCGGGTCGCGGCTCGTCGGCCGATCGGGTCTGCTCGGGGCTCCCGACTGGAGCCCGCCGTGCTGGACCTGAACCTGATCCTCAGCCTGTCCCAGGCCTGCGCCCCCCAGGCGGCGCCGGAGACCCTGGCCGCCGTCGCCTGGACCGAGAGCCGCTTCAATCCGCTGGCCATCGGCGTGAACCGCGGCCCCCGGCCGCCCCGCGCGCCGCGGACCGCCGCCGAGGCGGCCCGGATCGCCCGCGGCCTGCTGGCGCGCGGCGCCGACCTCGATCTCGGTCTGGCGCAGATCAACAGCGCCAACCTCGCCTGGCTCGGCCTCTCGGTCGAGGCCGCCTTCGACCCCTGCCGCAACCTCGCCGCGGCCGGGACGGTGCTGCGCGCCGGCTATCGGCCCGGCCCCGGGGCCGATCCCCAGACGGCGCTGCGCGTCGCCCTGTCGCGCTACAACACCGGCCATCCCCGCCGCGGCTTTGGCAACGGCTACGTCGCCCGCGTGGAGCGCGCCGCCCGCGATCTCGGCCTCGCCCGTCCCGCCCCCGTGCGCGCGTCCGATCCGCCGCCGGCGATCATGCTGCGGGCCGAGCTCCGGGCGCCCGAATGGGACGTCTTCGCCCGCGCCGCGACGAGCCCGCAGCTCGCCTTTCGCGCCCCTCACAACCCCGGAGACCTGCCATGACCCCCGCTTGCGTCCGCGCGCGCCGGCTCGGCGCGACCGCCTCGATCGCGGCGGCCGCCACCCTGCTCGCCGTCCAGCCGGCCTTCGCCTCGGCCAATGTCGAGGGCCTGCTCCAGAACGTCGTCGACATGCTCACCGGCAACACGGCCCGGCTGCTCGCCATCCTCGCGGTGGTGGTGGTCGGCATCCTGTGGATGTTCGGCCTGTTCGACCTGCGCCGGGCCGCCATCGTGGTGCTGGGCATCGTCGTCGTCTTCGGCGCGGCCGAGATCGTCAACCTGATCACCGGGGGCGCCTGATGCGGCCGCCCGATCCCTGGCTGGCCCTGACCGCCGCCCTCCTCGTCGGCGGCCTGGCGGTGATGGCCGTGCTGCGGCTGATCTCGCCGCAGCGCTTCGCCCAGGCGGCGGCCGGGGTGGCGCTTGGCCTGCTGCTCGGCCTCGCCGCCGTCCGCCTGCCGCTGGGAGGCGGACATGGCTGAGGAGCGGCTGATCGAGGACCCGCTGTTCCTGGCCTGCACCCGGCCGGCCATGGTCATGGGCGTGCCGATGGAGGCGATGGGGGTCAACGTCATCGTCTCGGGGGTGGTCTTCCTCGTCGGCGGCAGCCTGCTGTACCTGCTCGCCGCGCCCGCCCTGCATCTGGTGTTCCGCGCCGTCTGCCGCTCGGACCACAACGCCTTCCGGCTGCTCTTCGTCTGGCTCGACACCAAGGGCCGGGCCCGCAACGCCGCCCTGTGGGGCGGCAGCTCCCCATCGCCGCTGCCGCTGCGCCGCCGCTACGCGGCGCGGGAGGTGCTCCGTGGCTGACGGCGGTTCGCACGCGCGGCTCCGGCGCGAGGGCGAGGCCCGCCCGCCCCTGCCGTACGCGCGCCACGTCACCGATCAGGTGGTGGCGCTCGACAGCGGCGCCCTGATGATGGTGTTCCAGCTCGACGGCGTCAGCTTCGAGACCGCCGATCCCCGCGACCTGAACGACTGGCACGTCAAGCTCAACCAGGCCTGGCGCAACCTCGCCGACGAGCGCCTCGCGGTCTGGCATCACCTGGTGCGCCGCGAGGTCGAGGTCCCCCGGCCGGCGGGCTATCGCTCCGCCTTCGCCGCCGAGCTCGGCGCGGCCTGGGGCGCGCGGATCGCCGATCACCCGCTGTGGATCAACGAGCTCTTCGTCACCCTGGTGTTGCATCCGGGCCGCGACCCGGCCGACCGCGCCGGGGCGGTCCTGCGGCGTCTGAAGAGGGCGCGGCGGCGCGACCTAGAGGTCGCCCCCGAAGCCCTCGCCCGGCTCGAGGAGGCCGGGCGGGACCTGCTCCAGTATCTCGGCCGCTATCGGCCGCGCCGCCTCGGCCTGCGGCAGGCGGGCGGGGTGTGGCTTTCCGGGCCCATGGAGGTCATGCGTCTGGTCCTCACCGGCCGGCCGGCGCCGGCGCCGATCGTCCACGGCCACCTCGGTTCGGCGGCCTATACGGTCCGCGCCATCTTCGGCCGCGAGACCCTGGAGCTGCGCGACGCCGCCGAGGCGCGCTACGCCGGAATCCTCGCGATCAAGGAGTATCCGGCCGCCACCCGGCCCGGGCTGTGGGATCCCTTGCTGACCGCCCGCTTCGGCTTCGTCGTCAGCCAGTCCTTCGCCTTCCTGTCGCGCGCCGCCGCGCGGGCGGTGATGGAGCGCAAGCAGAACCAGATGGTCTCGGCGCGGGACCGCGCCGCCAGCCAGGTCGCCGGCCTGTCCGAGGCGCTCGACGACCTGGTCAGCAACCGGTTCGTCATGGGCGAGCACCAGGCCTCGGTGCTGGTGCACGGCGCCACCCCGACGGCCCTTGCGGACCATCTGTCCAAGGCCCGCGCCATCCTCGCCGAGTCCGGTCTGGTGGTGGCGCGCGAGGACCTCGGGCTGGAGGCGGCCTTCTGGGCCCAGTTCCCCGGACATTTCGCCCGCCGCACCCGGCCGGCGGCCATCACCTCGCGCAATTTCGCGGCCCTGGCGCCCTTCCACGCCCATCCCGTCGGCAAGGCGCGCGGCAACCACTGGGGCGAGGCGGTGGCGACCCTGCGCACGACGGCCGGCTCGCCCTTCCACTTCAACTTCCACGTCGGCGACCTAGGCCACACCTTCATCTGCGGCCCCTCCGGTTCGGGCAAGACGGTGGTCCAGAACTTCATGCTCGCCCAGCTGGAGCGGTTCGGAGCCCAGCAGCTGTTCGTCGACAAGGACCGCGGCGCGGAGATCTTCGTGCGCGCCTGCGGCGGGACCTATCTGGCGCTGAGGAACGGCGAGCCGACCGGCTTCGCCCCCTTCAAGGCGCTCGCCCCTTCGGCGGCCAACCGCGCCTTCCTCGTCCGGCTGGTGCGGGCGCTGGTCGCCCGCCCCGACGAGACCCTGACCGTGCCCCAGGCGCGCGCCATCGACCAGGGCGTGGCGGCGCTCGAGGCCCTGCCGCGCGAACGGCGCTCGATCGCCGCCCTGCGCAGCCTGCTCGGCCAGGGCGACGCCGGCGGCGTCGGGGCCCGGCTGGAGCGCTGGCAGCGCGGCGGGCCGCTCGGCTGGGTGCTCGACAACGAGACGGACGCCCTGGGCCTCGAGGCTCCGTTCGCCGGCTTCGACATCACCCAGGTGCTGGATCACGACGAGGTCCGCACCCCGGCCATGCTCTATCTGTTCCATCGCATCGGCGAGCGGGTCGACGGCCGCCGGCTGGTGCTCGACATCGACGAGTTCTGGAAGGTGCTTGGCGACCCGGCCTTCACCGACCTGGCCCAGGACGGCCTGAAGACCTGGCGCAAGCGCAACGCCCTGATGGTGTTCGGCACCCAGTCGCCCGCCGACGCCCTGCGCTCCCCGATCGCTCACGCCATCCTCGAGCAGTGCGCCACCCAGATCTTTCTGCCCAACGCCCACGCCCAGGCCCGCGACTATGTCGACGGATTCGGCCTGAGTCATGAGGAGTTCCGCCTCGTGCGGGACGTGCTGACGCCGGAGTCGCACCGTTTCCTGGTCAAGCAGGGCCACGACAGCGTCGTGGTCGAGCTCGACCTGTCCGGCCTCGACGACGCCCTGGCCGTCCTGTCCGGCCGGGCCGAAACCGTCGCCCTGCTCGACCGTCTGCGCGCCGAGGTCGGCGACGACTACGCGCGCTGGCGCGATCCCTTCCATGCCCAGAGGAGACTCTCATGACGCCCCGTCACTTCCTGGCGGCGACCGCCGCAGCCCTCGCGCTCGGCTTCAGCGGCGCGCCCGCCGCCCAGGCCCAGCAGATCGTCCACGACCCGACCTCCTACGCCAAGCTGGTCGAGGAGGCCCGCACCGCGCTGGAGCAGCTCAAGGCGCTGCAGGCCCAGGTCGAGCAGAGCCAGGCGCTGTTCGACAGCCTCAACGACCTCTCCGACGTGAACGCCCTGGCCGGCCAGCTCGGTCTGCCGCAGGTGCGCAATCCCCTGCCCGACCTGCGGGCGCTGAGGGCCGCCGCCGACGGCGACCTCGACGCCCTCGGCGCCCTGGCTGAACGCGCCGACGCCATCCGCCGCGAAACCCGCCTCTACACGCCGCCGTCCGGCGACCCGCCCCCGGCCGAGCGCTACTACCGCGACAGTCTCGAGCGGGCCGGCGCCCGCACGGCCCGGGACCTGGCCGTCGGCGAGGCGATCGGAACCGCCGCCGACCGGCGCCTCGAGGGCCTCGAGACTCTACGACGGGCGCTCGACACGGCCCCCAACGCCCGGGCGGTGATGGATCTGGAGGCCCGTCTCGCCGCCGAACAGGCGCTGATCCAGAACGAGCAGGTGCGGCTGCAGGGCCTGGCCCTGACCCATGCCGCCGAGGCGCGGCTGGAGGAGCAGCGCGCCCGCGAACAGGCCGAGGCGGCGCGGGCGGCCCGTATGGACGTCTACGAAAGGGTCTTCCGGTGATCCGCCGGCGCGTCATCGCCGCGGCCGTCCTGCTGGCCGGCTGCGGCGCGCCCGGCCCCGGCGTCGAGGATTTCGCCGCCGATCCGCAGAGCGCCGAACGGGCCGTCGCCGACTGCGACGCCGGACGCGCCCGCCGCGACTGCGAAGCGGCCTGGCGCGGGCTGGCGGAGGCGCGGCGACGCCAGCGGATGGCCGCCTACGCGCGGGCCTTGTGAAGGAGCGATGGCGTGAGCTTCCGGGTTTTCGAACCGAGCTATGACTTCATCGACGCGCGGCTGCAGGAATTCCTCGGCGACCGGCTGTCGTCGGTGATCGCCCAGGTCGAGGAGCCTCTGCGCATCGCGCTCGTGCTCTATGTGGTCCTCTACGGGATCGCCATCCTGCGCGGCGCGATCAGCGAACCGGTCATGGATTTCGCGGTGCGGTCGCTGAAGCTCGCCTTCCTCTATCTGCTGGCCACCACCGCGGCCTATTCCAGCTTCGTCAGCGAGCCGCTGTTCACCGGCCTGCCCAACGCCCTGACCCAGGCGATCAGCGGCGCGGGGACCCCGAGCGTCGGAGCCGCCTTTGACCAGTTCTTCGCCTATGCGGCCTGGCTGGGCGAGGACATCTCGCGCGAGGCCTCGCCCTTCAACCCCGGGCCCTATGTCATCTCGGCCGGGGTCTTCCTCGTCGGCGCCGTGGCCGCCGCGCTCGGCTTCGGCGTGGTGGTGCTGGCCAAGCTGGCCCTGGCGCTGCTGGTCGCGCTGGGCCCGATCTTCATCGCCTGCGCCCTGTTCGACGCCACCCGCCGGTTCTTCTTCGGCTGGCTGAGCCAGGCGGTGAACTACCTCGTCCTGTTCGCCCTGATCATCGTCATCTTCCAGCTCGTCCTGTCGCTGGTGCGCGACCAGTGGGGCGCGATCCAGGGAAACGACCCGATGATCGGCGGCCTGATCTTCATCGCCCTGTGCCTGCTCGGCGCGATCTTCTTTCTCCAGACGCCGGCCATCGCGGCCGGCATCGCCGGCGGGGCCAGCGCCGGCCTCGCCGACTTCGCCAACGCCGCCGCGCTCGGATCCAGCCGCTCGGGCCGGGCCGTCGGACCGCAGGAAGCGGACCGGCAGCCGCCGCGCGGCGGCGGAACCATCCGACCCCAGGGAGCCTGACATGACCCATCGCCCGCTCTTGCTCGTCGTCGCCCTCGTCCTGTGCGGCTGCGCCGGCCTGCGCGACCCCGCCCCGCCCGGCTGCGACGGCCGGTCCCGGCGGCCCGCCAATCCGGACGGATCGGTGCTGGCGACCGGAGCCGCCCCGACGCCCTCCCCGGCGCCCGCCCCGCCGCGCGCCGGCCGGGACCCCGACGCCGCGTCCGCGGGAGGCTGCGCATGAGCGACGCCGATCTCAGGCGCTACTTCACCGAGGCCCGGCGCTGGGACCAGGACCGGCTGGCGGCGGCCCTGCGCTCGCGCCGGCTCGCCTGGGCGGCGGCCGCGACGGCCTCGGCCCTCGCCGTGGCCGCGACCGGCGCCGTGGCCCTGCTCGCCCCGCTGAAGACCAGCGAACCGTTCGTCATCCGCGTCGACCGGGCCACCGGCGCGGTGGACGTCGTGCGCGCCCTGTCCGAGGAGGATGGACCGGTCCGCTACGATGAGGCGGTCAGCAAATATTTCCTCGCCCAGTATGTGCGCGCCCGCGAGGGCTATCTCGACCCCGCCGCCGGGGACGCCTTCCGCCTCGTCTCGATCCTGTCGGCGCCGGGCGAGCAGCGCCGGTGGGCCGACCTCTATCGCGGCTCCAACCCGGACAGCCCGCAGAATCTCTACGGACCCGACGGCGAGGCGGTGATCGCCGTGCGCGCCATCGGCTTCATCAACGACCGCGTGGCCAACGTCCGCTTCCGCCGGACGGTGCGCCAGGCCCGCCAGGTGGTGGAGAGCGACTGGATCGCCACCATCGCCTTTACCTACACCCGCGCGCCGATGGCCGAGGCCGACCGTCTCCGGAACCCGCTGGGCTTCCAGGTCACCTCTTACCGCGCTGATCCGGAGGTGATCCGATGACAGCCGTCGCCCTGGCGCTCAGCGCCGCCCTCGCCGCCGCCTTCCCCCCATCCGCCCAGACCGCGCCCGATCCGCGCATGCGCGAGCTCGCCTATGCGCCTGGCGAGGTCTACCGGATTCCCGGCGCCTTTCGCACCGCCACCCAGATCATCTTCTCGCCCCAGGAAACCATCCGCCACGCCGCCATCGGCGACAGCGTGGCCTGGGAGGTGGCGGCGGAGGGCTCGGTCCTGTTTCTCAAGCCGCGCGAGCGTCACCAGGCGACCAATCTTCTGGTCGTCACCGACCGCGGCGGCGAGACGCGCCACTACGCCTTCGAACTGACGGCGCGCGATCCAGGGGATCGCGGCCCGATCGCCTACCAGGTCCGCTTCCGCTATCCGGCGGACGAGCGGGCCGCCGCCGCCGCGGCCCTGTCGCAAGCGGCCGAGGCGGCCGAGACCCGGCTGATCGGCCTGGCCCTGCATCAGGCGGCGATCGAAGGCCCGCGCAACCTCGCCTGGTCGGTCCAGGGCGACGCGGCCCTGCAGCCCAGCGAGGTCTCCGACAACGGCCGGTTCACCGTGCTGCGCTTTCCCGGCGTCCAGGCCCTGCCGGCCCTGTTCGAGATCGGCGAGGACGGCCAGGAGCGGCTCGTCCCCTATGACGTGCGCGGCGAGTTCGTGGTCGTGCACGGGCTCGTCCGCGGCTTGCGGCTGCGCCGCGGCAAGGCGGTGCTGTGCCTCTTCAACGAGGCGTTCGACGACCGCGCCGCCGCCGCCGCCGCCGGCACGGCCTCCGCGGCCGTCGAGCGGAGCCCCGCGGGAGATCGCCCGTGACCATCGACCCGCGCCCCGACGAAGCCTCCGCCGCGCGGGCGGACCTCGCCGACCGCGGCGTCTCGCCGGTCGCCGGACGCCTCGCCGGCCGGCGCGCCCGGCTGATCCCGCTGGCGGCCCTGGCCGCCGGCTGCGGCGTCTTCCTCGCCGCCACCTGGGACCGCGGCCCCGACCGGGCGTCG
>JBKBQO010000002.1:0-287039 GCA_046292645.1 Brevundimonas sp. | reverse complement strand
GGGGACGGTCCGGGCCGCGGGCGGCGGAGCCGCGGACCGGGGGACGGGCGCCGCCGGCACAGGCGCGGGCGCGGGCGGCGCCGGCTGCATCCAGGCGTTGGCGGGCGTCAGGCTGCGCCGGGCGCCGGGCGCGGGAGTCAGGCCCGGCCGCGATGGTGCGGGGACGGCCGTGGCGAAGCCGCCATGGGGGATCACGGTGTTGGGCCGCCTGAGACGGGGCTGGTCCCGATCGACGGGTTGCTCAGGGGCGACCGCGACGGGCGCGGGGCGCACCGTTTCGCCGCGTCCCGCCCAGTTCAGATAGCGCAGGCTGCGCGCCTCGCCGGTCGCGCCGGCGGGCGCCTGGGCCGAAGCCGCTCCGGCGCATAGGGCCAGGCCGGCGGCGGCGAACAGGGCGGTGGTCACTCTCGGGGCGCGGCGCAAGGGAGCGTCTCCGGACGCGGATGGGATGTCAGCCTTGCCATGCGTCGCTTAACCCGCTGCTAACGCGCGATGATTGCAGGGCCGAAGGTTCAGGAGAGGCGCCGCCGCGCCGCCTGCTCCAGAGCGCCGACGGCGGCGTTCAGCGCCAGGCCCATGAGCATCAGCCAGGCCAGGGCGGCCAGCATCTCGGCGGTGCGCAGCCGGTTGCCGGCCTCCAGCAGCCGCCAGGCCAGGCCCTGGGTCGCGCCCGAGCCGGAGACGAACTCGGCCACCACCGCCCCGATCACCGCCAAGCCGGCGGCGACGCGCAGGCCTTCCAGCATGAAGGGCAGGGCGGCGGGCAGGCGCAGACGCAGCAGCCGCTGGACGGGAGAGGCGCCATACAGGTCGAACAGCCGCTCCAGATCGCGATCGGCCGACCGCAGGCCGGTCAGGACCCCCGAGAACAGCGGGAAGAAGGCCACCGTTGCGGCCAGGGCGACCACGGCGCGGTCGGCGTGATCCAGCCCGGCCCAGATCATCACCAGCGGGGCGATGGCGACCACCGGGGTGACCTGCAGGGCGACGGCGAGGGGCCGGACCGCCCGTTCCGCGGAACGGCTGAGCGAGACGGCGAGGGCCAGGCCGCCGCCGAGCAGCGTCGCGACCCACAGCGCCTGAAGCGCCATCCAGAAGGTGGCGGCGGCCGAGGTGGCGAGGATTGGGGCGCGCTCGACCAGGGCGATCGCCACCGCGCTGGGCGGGGGCAGGAACCAGGGCGGAACCTGCAGGGCGCGACAGAGGCCCTCCCACGTCGCCAGCAGGATGACGGCGAGGACGAGCGGCGGCAGGAGTCGGGTCGCCCTCATGCGCCTTGCGCCTCATCCGAGACTCCGGGCGTCATGGCGCGGGCCAGCGCGTTCGCCAGCGCCTCGACGGCGGCCCGATAGCCGGCGTCCGTGCGCCAGCCCGGCGGTCGCGGCAGAGGGCCCGGCGCGTCCAGCGTCGCCGCCGTCCGTCCGGACGCGGCCTCCAGCACCACCGCCCGTTGGGCCAGATAGACCGCCTCCTCGACGTCATGGGTGACGAAGACGATGGCCGGGCGGGGCGCCCGGTCGGCCCAGAGGCGGTGCAGGTCCTCGATCAGACGACGCCGGTTGATGCTGTCGAGGGCGGCGAAGGGCTCGTCCAGCAGCAACAAATCGGGTTCGGTGACCAGGGCGCGGGCGAGGGCGACGCGCATGGCCATGCCGCCTGACAATTGCCGCGGGCGGGCGTCGAGCCGGTCGCCGAGGCCGACGGCGATCAGGGCGCGGGCAGCGCGGTCTCGGGCTTCGGCCCGGGGCGTCCCGGCCAGCTCCAGCGGCAGGGCGACATTGGCGAGGGCGTCGGCCCAGGGCATCAGGGTGGCTGACTGGAAGACCAGACCGGTCCGGCCTCGAGCCGGGGCTACGGCGCCCTGCAGCGGCTGCTCGAGGCCCGCCAGCAGGCGGAGGACGGTGGACTTGCCCGCCCCCGACGCCCCGACCAGGGCGACGATCTCGCCGGGGGCGACGACCAGATCGACCGGGCCGATCGGCGGCCGGCCCGGATAGCGGACGACGACGCCCGTCAGGGACGCCGCGACGCCCGCCGTCGGCTCAGCCACGGCCGGGCAGATACTGGGTGGTGAAGGCCTGACGCCAATCCAGATTGGTCGGATAGACGCCAGCCTGCGAGGTGACCTCGAAGAAGGCCTGCCAGCGTTCGGCCGTCATGGCGCCGAGGCCGTACAGGGCGGCGTCGCCGCCGTCGACGATGCCGTTGGCCTTGAGCTTCGCCCGGGCCTGGTCGAGCACCGCCTGGGTCATCTCGGGATTGGCCTTGCGGATCAGGGCGTCCGCGGCCTTGCCGTCGCCCTGGATATAGTCGCGCCAGCCCTCGACCGAGGCGGCGATGAAGCTGCGCAGGGCGGCGGCGTTGTCGCGGGCGAAGGCGTTGGGGGCCAGGACCATGGCGGCGTAGGAGGGGTAGCCCTCATCGGCCAGCAGGAAGACCCGGGGCTCGAAGCCGCCGACCTGTTCGATGGTCCAGGGCTCGCTGGTCAGATAGCCCTGCTGCACCGCCCGCTCGTCGGCGAGGAAGGGCGCGGGGTTGAAATTATAGGTCCGGACCTGGTCGTCGGTGAAGCCGTACCGGGCCTTCAGCCAGACCCAGAAGGCGTCGCGCGACGCGGTGGCCAGCAGGAACGGCCGCCCTTCGAGGTCGGCGATCGTCTCCAGCGCCGGATCGGGGTGGGCGATCAGGACCTGGGGGTCCTTCTGGAAGAAGGCGGCGACGGCTTTCACCGGCGCGCCCTCGGCGACCAGGTTCATCGGGATGAAGCTGTTGGAGCCCATGCCCAGCTCGACCGCGCCGGACGCCAGCAACTGGGGCACGTTGACGCCGGGCCCGCCCTGCAGGATCTCGACGTTCAGGCCGCGCTTCTCATAGGCCCCGGACGCCAGCGCCTGGTAGAAGCCGCCGTGCTCGGCCTGGGCGCGCCAGTCGGTGGCGAAGCGCAGCCGCACCCGGCCCTCTTCATCCACGGGCGCCTCGGCGTCCTGACAGCCCGCCAGCGCCGCCGCGGCCGCCAGCGCTCCGGCCCCGACGAGCAGGGCGCGGCGGTCAGGCGAGAAACGGCGATTCCCACGCAAGGTCATGGGCGTGGTTTACGGCGCAGGTGGATCGAGGGGAAGGGGGGCGCTCAAGCAGCAAGCCGACGCGCGGCGCGCGATAGCGCCCGCCGGAATTGAGCGAGGGGACGAAGATCCCCGCAAGCGGTTCTCCTCGTCCCCTCGCCAAGTCCGGGTTGGACTTGGCCATTGAGGTTCAGGACCCTGGCGTCAGCATCAGCGGGGCGAACCCCGACGATGGTCGGCTGTATCCTGTCGCGCTCCTGGTCTCCGGCGTTCCACGAGGTCGAGCCCCGCGCCGTCCATCGATCCCGATCCGGTTCCCTCCGGTCTTCTCCGGCCGAAGCCTTCGAAGGGTCCTTTGGGCCTTGATCCTGCCCCCCGTCCGTTAAGGTCGAAACCCCCCGGTGCGTTCGGTCAGAGAGCCGGGCCGGTCCGCTTTGATCCCCGGGTCTCCCCGGTTTTCCGCGCCGCCGTGTCCCTCGGCCTGATCAAGCTCGCTCCGATCCGCAGATGTGGCAAGCGGTCCGGAACGGGCTGTTGTGGACAGGCTTGGGGATAAATCGTGCAGTCGTGGATCAGGCTTGTGATGATTTTCGAATTTTCTTCGAAATGTGAAAGTCTTGTGACTTCTGCACAGGCTCGGAGATTTGCCTCCGAAATCCGTCGGAACGCGCCTCTTTTCCGGCTTTCAAGCGGTCATGACGCGTCGAGCGCGGCCAGGCGCTGGTCCAACCAGGCCCGGATCTCTTTCTGCGCCCGGGCGGCGAGCGGGCCGCCGAAATGGATGAAGCCGTGCGGGGCCAGCGGCAGCACCAGCAATTCGGCGTCCCCGGGCCAGGCCTCGGCCATCAGTCGGCTGTCGTCGCGCAGGGGGTCCAGATCCCCGGAGACGAAGATCGCCGGGGGCAGCCGATGCAGGTCGGCGTAGAGGGGCGAGATGTCCGGGCTGCGCCGACCGGCCTCGTCGCGGTCGGGCGTCAGGCGGCCGAGATCGGCGGCCAGGGTCGGGCCGTTGAGGATCAAGGTCTCGGGCCCGGCGGCGCGGGCCGAGGGCGTGCCCGACAGGTCGTAGACGCCGTAGACCATGACGCAGCCGCGAAAGGCCTCCAGCCGGCCCTCGTCGCGCAGGGCCACGGCCGTGAGGGCGGCGAGGTGGGCGCCGGCGGACTGGCCTGCCAGGAAAAGGCGGTCCGTGCCGAAGCGGGCGACCGCATTGTCGGCCAGCCAGCGCCCGGCCGCCATACAGTCCGTCAGGGCGTGCTCCAGCTGCACGCCTCGCGGTTCGTTGAGCAGGCGATAGTCCACCGACATCACGGCCAGACCCGCCTCGGCGGCGAGATCGGCGTTGAGATGATCGTTCAGCCCGGCGCTGCCCACGACCCAGCCGCCGCCGTGCATGTCGAGCACCACGCCCCGCGCCGGCCTGGGCGGGTTGAGAATGCGGACGGAGACGTCGCGGTCCGCGGACGGGATGCGCAGGGTCTCGACCCGCACGCCGCGCCGCGCCAACTGGGCGCCGGTGACCCGTTCCGCGACCCGGCCGAACCGGCTGCTGAGCCACTGGCCCGCCGCCAGCCGCCAGCCGTCGGCCTTCAGCCGCGGCATCAGGGCCAGGGCGGCGTTGGTCCGTTCGGCGGTCCGGCGTTCGGCGGCGGTCAGGTCGAGGCGGCGGACACGGGCTGTCATGGGCGGCAGGCTAGAGGCTCATCGCGCGTCTGGCGATGCGACCTTCAGGCGCCCAGGGCTTCCCGCTTCGCCTCCAGCTCAAGCCATTCTTCCTCCGCCGCCGCCAGCAGGGCCCGGGCGCGGGCGGCATTGGCGGTGGCGCGGTCGAAGGCCTTGCGGTCGCGGGCGTAGAGGCCCGGGTCGGCCAGGGTCTCGTCGTGGCGGGCGATGTCCTCGGGCAGGCTGGCCAGCAGGCCCTCCAGCTCCTTCAGGCGGTGCGCGTCCTTGAAGGTGAGCTTGCCGGGCTTTTTGGCGGGCGCAGCGACGAGCGTGGCCGGGGCGGGCCCAGCGGCGGCGCGCTGGGCGGCGTCCTTGTCCTGCGGGCGCGGATTGGCGCCAGGCTGCAGGAAGCCGGGGTTCTGGCGGATGAAGTCGGTCCAGCCGCCGGGCGTCTCGACGATGTCGCCGCGGCCGTTCATGGCGATGGTCGAGGTGGCCAGGCGGTCGACGAAATCGCGGTCGTGGCTGACCAGGATCAGGGTGCCGTCATAGGCCTCCAGCAACTCTTCCAGCTTGTCGAGCGTGTCCATATCGAGGTCGTTGGTCGGTTCGTCGAGGACCAGCATATTGGCCGGTTTGGCCAGGGCAATGGCCAGCAGCAGGCGGTTGCGCTCGCCGCCCGACAGGGTCGAGATCGGCTGGCGCAGCTGGCCTTCCTGGAACAGGAAGTCCTTGGCGTAGGCGGCGACGTGTTTGGAAATGCCCCGCACGATGATGCTGTCGCCGCCCCCGGGGGTCAGGGCGTCCCACAGGGTCATCTCGGACCGCAGCCCGTCGCGGGATTGGTCGAGGTAGACGGTCTCCAGGCTGGCCCCCAGTTTGACGGTCCCCTCGGTGGGGGCCAGTTCGCCCAGCATGATCTTGACCAGGGTGGTCTTGCCGGCCCCGTTCGGGCCGACGATGGCCAGCCGGTCGCCGCGGAGGATGCGGCTGGTGAAGGGCTTGATGACCGTGCGGTCGCCAAAGGCTTTGGTGACGCCCTTCAGGTCGGCCACCAGCTTGCCCGAGGTCGAGCCGGAGTCGACGCCGAGGTTCAGCTCGCGCGGCCGGTCCTTGGCCTGTTCGGCGCGTTCGGAGCGCAGGGCGTCCAGCGAGCGGGCGCGGCCTTCGTTGCGGCTGCGGCGGGCGGTGATCGAGCTGTAGAAGGTGGCGGTCTCGCGCTCGATGGTCTTGGTCAGCTTCTGGAAGGCGATGGCCTCTTCTTCCAGCTGTTTGGCGGCCCATTCGTCGAAGTCGTTGAACCCCTTGTTCAGGGTGCGGACGCGGCGGCCCTCCAGCCAGTGGCAGGACTGGGTCACGCGGTTCAGGAAGGCCCGGTCGTGGGAGACGATCAGGGCGGCGCATTTGGCGTTGATGATCTCGGTCTCGAGCAGCTCGATCGCCAGGATGTCCATGTGGTTGGTCGGCTCGTCGAGCAGCAGCAGATCGGGCTCCTCGGCGAAGGCCTTGGCCAGGGCGGCGCGGCGGATCTCGCCGCCGGACAGGCCCTTGGTAGACTTGTTGGGGTCCATGCCGAAGGTCTCGAGCCAGGCCTCTGCGGTCCAGGCCTCGGCGTCGTTGGAGGTGGCGTAGTCCAACAGGGTGTCGCCCTGGACGTCCGGCTCCTGGGGCACATAGGCGAAGCGCACCGCGCCCTGGATGGAGCGCGTGCCGGAGTCCGGCTCGATCAGGCCCATGACCATCTTCATCAGGGTGGATTTGCCGGCGCCGTTGCGGCCGACGAGGCAGGAGCGGGTGCGCGGCTCGATGGCGAGGTCGACGCCCTCGAACAGGGGACGGGTGCCGTCCTGGAGACGGACGTTCTTGAGCGCGACGAGAGGAGGACGGGGAGCCATGGAAACCCTGGACACGCGCGGGGAGGGTGGGGGGCGGCGGGGAGGCCGCGCGGTCGAAGGCGGCCATATAGGCGGTGCGGGGCGATGTGACCACCGTGGCCGCGTGGGTCAGGCGAGATCGCCCGGCCGGCGCTTGCCGCCCCGGCCCTGCTTATGTCGGCGCGGGAACAGGCCCAGGCCGTCGACGAGGTCATGCAGGGCGGTCAGGCCGGCGGCCGTCAACAGCCACAGGGCGAGGGCGACGAAGGCCTGGGTCGCGAAGTCTTCGATCGGAAGCAGGGCCGCGATCATGAAGCCGCCGATATAGCCGGTCAGCAGGACCATCCGGCGGGCGGTGAGCAGGGAGCCCTCGCGTGCCCAGGCCAGGGCGCGGTCGGCCAAAGCGATGGCGACGACCAGGCCGACGGCCTGGGGCAGGCCGACGCCGGTCGTGGCGGCGGCGAGGACGGCCGCCAGTCCCAGAGCCACCGCCGCCATCTGGCCGGCGGCGATGCGGCGGTTATAGCGCGGCTCGTGCGCTCGCTCGTCGGCCACGGCCTCGGCGCCGGTCTGGAGGATGACGGCGGCGACGATCAGGCCCGTCGCCAGGCCGGGCCCGTGGGAGCCGACCAGCGCGAGCTGAAGCAGCAGGAAGGCGGCCGCCGGTATGAAGCCGGCGAAGCGGCCCCAGTCGCGGGTCACGGGCTGCGGTCGCGCGACATGGCCGGTGGTGATGCGCGCCCAGGCCCAGAGGCCCAGCCCGCCCAGCAGCAGGGCGGGCGGCGTCCATCCCGCGGGCGGCAGCAGTCCGCCGAGCAGCGGCGCGAGCAGGGCGGCGGGCGCCCAGGCGAGGCGCAGCCACAGCGGCCGGTTCCAGGGATTCGACGCGATCCAGGCCTGCCCGGGCCGGGCGATGCCGAATGTATAGGCCAGGCCGAGGCCGGCGAAGACCACGGCGACGGCGAGCCACAGGACGAGGAATTTCACGCCGTCGGCCGGACCGAGGATTTCGGCTCCGTTCACGATGAGGGCCAGGAGGGGCGCCGATACGATGAGGACCCACAGGAAAACGGGGCCTGGGCCCGGCGACGCCAAGCGCGCGCGCCACAGGGCGACCGCCTCCGGATTCAGGCGCGCCTGAAGATCGGGCAGGTCCCAGGTGATCCGGTCCAGCAGGGCCGCGACTCGCGCTGCCAAGCCGGGGGTCAGTGGTTCCGTCAGGCGGCGCGGCCAGTCGGGCTTCCGCGTCAGGGCCCGCCAGGCGGCATGGTCCGGGTCCCCGGCCCATTCCAGACGCCGGACCAGGTCGCGGGCGTCGCGCCGTCTCAGCACCGGCTGGGCGTGGGACAGGTCGACGCCGATGCGGCTGGTGTTCCAGCCGAAGAACTGGATGACCGGCTCGACCAGCTCGTCCGCCGCCGGGCCGCCGTACCCGACCAGATGGGCCAGCCAGTGCTCAACCCGTCCGTGGGTCTGCAGCGAGTCCATCGCCGGAGACCGGAAGAGGCGGATCAGGACGGTCAGCGCCTCCTGCCGGTCCCCGGCGGGGTCGCGGACGATGGCCGTCAGTTGATCGCACAGCGCCTGGTGCGCCGCCGCCTGCTCGGCCTCGCGGGCCCGTCCGGGGTCCGGGTCCGGGGCGGCCGCATCGGCCCGCGCCCACCGGTCGGGCGCCGGCTCCCAGCTCCCCCCGTCGGCGGCGACCGTCGGGGCGATGCTCCAGCGATCGGCGGCCTCCGCGGCCCAGTCGGCGTCGGGTGCGCCGTCGTCGTCTTCCTCGTCCCCGGCCTCGTGTGGCGAGACCGGCTGTGGAACCGCCCAGCCGTTGCGGGCCATGTCGGTCGCCTGGTCATAGGCCGCCCGCAGCGCCTGGAAACCCGCGGGGTCGTCCTCCGGATGCACCGCCTTCAGGCGCCGGGCGTAGGCGCGGCGGATGTCCGCCGTGTCGTTGGTCGCCGGGATGCCGAGCGTGGCCCAGATGGAGCGGCTCATGGAGCGGCCTCATCCAGATCGGCTATCCAGGCTATCGAGGGGGAAACGTCGTTCCGGAACCGGGCGACGATGGCCAGCAGGACAGCCATCGCGATCAGGTACCCACACAGGGCCAACATCCAGACCATGACGAAAGCGAGTCCACGATGGTCGGGTTCGACGGCGAACGAGGCCAGCTTCGCAACGACAGGGGGAAGAAGGATCATTCCCCAGAACCGGGCGGGGCCGTAGCCGACGCCGGCGAGTTCCTTGCGCCACCACCTCACGGCATCCGGATCGAGCAGGCGTTCAAACTCTCGGCTGCGGTTCACAGACAGCATCAATTCGGCGACGCGCGGCCGCAACCCGAAGGTCATGCCGTACTGGAACGTGTAACTGTCCAGGAGTGGACGCTGAAGCGCGAGGTAGGCCTTGTGAAGGCGGTGGGCCGGATCGTTGACCGCGTTACGAAGGGCCAGTGCGTCCCGGCGCAACAAGGCCGGCTCACGGTATGGGCTGTGATGATCAGAGGTCGGATCGTCCCACGAGAAGAAGGCGATGCAGGGATCGAGCAGGGGTTCGGTGTCGGATAACGCCTCGCGGAGCAGCAGGATGGCGAGCCAGGCTTCGGTCGCCGCGTACAGTCGGGAAGACTTCATCGCCTCCGACCTGAAAATACGCTCCAACGCCGCCGTTCGCTGGCTGGCGGTTCCACCGGGACGAAGGTCCAGAGCGAGGGCGCGCCTCAGGCGTTCAAGCTCGGGCTCGCGCCGCTCATCCAGCGCCAGTTCGTCGAGCATCTGGTCGATGGTCAGCGAGTCCGGGAAGGGCGGTCTGGCCTTCGGACCTGCCGTCAAGTCCGGAGAGACCGCCGAGCGCGACACAGCCAAGTCGGCCCGTGGGGGCCGGACCGCGTCAGCCAGCGACGAAAGGTGGCTATTCAGCACCAACTGAAGGGCGTTCTCGTAGGCCAGACGCAGGATGCCGAAACCCTTGGCGTCATCCTCGGGGTGAACCGCCCGCAGTCGTTTGGCATAGGCGCGCCGGATCAGTCCCGCGTCATCGGTCGGGTCGATGCCGAGGGTTTCCCAGACAGAACCGTCGGCTAAAGCCACGTCTCGCCCTCGAACCGGTCGAGGACCCGGGTCAGCTGGGTGCGGCCATGCTCGATGTCCCGCGGGTCCTGTCGCTCCAGCACGCCCTCGAAGGCGCGAATCTGGTCGGCGATGTAGGCCCGCTGTTCGCCGAGGGATTCCTCGAAACAGCGATTGGCGCGGGCCAGGACCGCCCGGTTGGCGTCGGTGTCGCGCGGGTGCTGTTTCAGGGCCGCCAGCGCTTGGCGGCGCTGTTCGAAATCGGGCTCAGCCATGACGGTTTCGTCGGCGATGACCAGTTCGCGCTTCTCGCCCGTTTTGGGGATGTGGACGTCGACCTCGAGCAGGCCGTTGATGTCATAGGTGAAGCGGATCTCGATCTGGACGCTGCCGAGCGGGCCGGGCGGGATCGGCACGTCCAGCCGGCCGAGCAGGATGTTGTCGTCCAGATTGCGGGATTCGCCCTGATAGATGGGGATTTCGACCAGCCGCTGGTTGGGGGCCGAGTTCGAATAATACTGGACCCGGCTGGCGGGGATGACGGTGTTGCGCTCGATGATGGGCGAGAAACTGACGCCCAGGGGACGGCCCGCGGCGTCGTGATCGCCGGCCGCGACGCCGAGGCTGTAGGGGCAGACGTCGGTCATGACGACCTCTTTCAGCGCCACGTCGCGGGACTTGAGGCCCGCCTGGACGGCGGCGCCGACGGCCACGGCCTCGTCAGGATTGACGGCGTTGGCGGGGAAGCGGCCGAACATCCGGGTGATGGCGCGCCGGACGATGGGCATGCGGGTCGAGCCGCCGACCAGGATGATCTCGGACAGGTCCTCGGCGCGCAGGCCGGCGTCGCGCAGGGAGCGCAGCACGGGGTCGCGCAGCCGGTTCAGAAGGGTCTGGCACAGGGCCTCGAAGTCTTCGGCTTCGATGGTCCGCTCGAGCGCCTGGTCCTTCCAGACGACGGACATGACGGCCGAGGCCTGGTCGGTCAGGGCGCGGCGCGCCCGCTCGGCGGCGGCGCGGATCCGCTCGCGCAGCAGGGGGTCGCTCCGGTCCTTTTCGGACAAGTCCTTGCCGGTGGTGCGCTTGAATTCCTCGATCAGGACATCGTTGAAATCCTCGCCGCCCAGCCGGTTGTCGCCGGTGGAGGCGCGGACCTCGATGATCCCCTCGAAAATTTCCAGAACCGAGACGTCGAAGGTGCCGCCGCCGAGGTCGAAGACGAGGAAGCGGCTTTCCGCCGCCAGTTCGTGGATGCCGTAGGCGAGCGCCGCCGCCGTGGGCTCGTTGAGCAGCCGCTCGACCTTGAGGCCGGCCAGTTCGCCGGCGCGGCGCGTGGCCTTGCGTTGGCGGTCGTTGAAATAGGCCGGAACGGTGATGATCGCCTCGGTGACCGGCTCGCCGAGGAAGGCCTCCGCATCGGCCTTGAGCCGGGCGATGACCAGGGCCGACAGCTCCTCGGCGCGGAAGCTCTTCTTGCCCAGTTTGGTGATCCGGGTTGAGCCCATGTAGCGTTTGAAGGCGGTGGCGGTCAGGTCGGGATGGGTCGACTGTCGCTCGCGTGCGGGCAGGCCGACCATCAGTTCGCCGGTGGTTTCCTCGAAGCTGACGGCGGAGGGCGTCAGGACGTGGCCGAGGCTGTTGGGAATCAGCTCGGCCTTGCCGTCGCGCCAGATGCCGACCGCGCTGTTGGTGGTCCCCAGATCTATGCCGATAATCACGCGTATCCCCCGAACGCTACTCGATATTCTGATAGCTGGACCGGAGCGAAGCCGGAAGGGGTTTGCAACCGGACCGTTGCCGGCGCCCGTAGCAAAGGCGGGCGACAGGCCGCGTCGATCCGGGTAAGAGGCCGCCGATGGACCGGCCCTTCTGGCAGACAAAACGCCTTGAGCAGATGACCCGCGAGGAGTGGGAAAGCCTGTGCGACGGCTGCGGCCTGTGCTGCCTGGTGCGGTTCGAGGACGAGAACACGGGCGAGGTGGTGCCGACCCGGGTGCACTGCAAACTGTTCGACAGCGCCCGCTGCACCTG
This sequence comes from Brevundimonas sp., assembly GCA_046292645.1. Classification (GTDB taxonomy): domain Bacteria; phylum Pseudomonadota; class Alphaproteobacteria; order Caulobacterales; family Caulobacteraceae; genus Brevundimonas. The sequence goes on along the minus strand of JBKBQO010000002.1, from coordinate 275,345 downwards.
TGTCGACTACCCCAACCGCAAGGCGCAGGTGCCGGACTGCATCAAGCTGACGCCGTGGAACATCGAACAGCTGGCCTGGATGCCGAAATCCTGCGGCTATCGACGGATCCATGAGGGGCGGGGGCTGGCCGACTGGCATCCGCTGATCTCGGGTGACCCGGAGAGCGTGCATCGGGCCGGGGTCTCGGTGCGGGGCCAGACCGTCTCTGAGCTGGCGCTGCGGGAGCCCGAGGATGCGCTGGATTTCGAGGCGCCCGAGTGGAATCTGGAACGCGGCGGCTGAACCGCGCGCGGCCATATAATGCCCGCTAACCGAAATTTCGTGGTTCGGCGTGTAGCGTCGGCGAATGGGAGCGAAACGTCCGCAAAAGTCGCGAAAAGCGACGACGGCCGCGCTGAATCTGGACAGCCCTTTCGAGCGGCTGACTACGATCGCCTGCGCCATGTTCGGCACGCCGCACGCCATGGTCGGCGTCGTTGACGGCGAGCACACCCTGTTCCGGGCCAATGTCGGACTGAACCAGACGGAGCTGCCGCGGGATCTGACGGCGACCCAGCTGATGGTCGCCATGGGCCCCGGCGCGGTCCTGATCGTCGAGGACGGGCTGGAGGACTCCCGGGTCAGGAACCATCCGATGGTGACCGGCGCGCCCGGCCTGCGGTTCCTCGCGGGGGCGACCATCGCCAACGCAGCCGGCCAGGCGGTCGGCGCCCTGGGGGTGATGGACGTCGTGCCGCGCCCCCGGCCCAGCGATGCGGAGATCGAGACCCTGAAGGTCCTGGCCCGGATGGCCGGGGACATGATCGACCAGGCCGAGGCCAATCTGCGGCAGTCCGAGCAGCTGAAACTGCTGAAGCTGTCCGAGCAGATGGGCGGGCTGGGCCAGTGGCGGATGGACGCCGAGACCTGCCGCTCGACCTGGTCCGACGAGGTCTATCGCATCTATGGCGTCACGCGGGAGACGTTCGATCCCAACGTCGAGGACGCCGTCGCCTTCACCCATCCGGATGATCGCGAGACCCTGAAGCGGTTGGTGGAGCGGGCGCTGCGGACCGGGGAGGGATTCCACCTGCGCTCGCGCCTGATCCGGCCGGACGGGGCCGAGCGGCTGGTCGAGGCCCGGGCCGATACGGAAAAAGGGCCGGACGGACGGGTCGTGTCCATGTTCGGCGTGTTCCAGGACGTGACCGAGGCGGTCGAGGCCCAGCGGCGGCTGACCGACAGCGAGCGGCGGCACAGGCTGTTGGCGGACCGGGCCACGGACATCATCATCACCTACGGCGTCGATGGCCGGGTGACCTATGTCTCGCCATCGATTGAACGGGTCAGCGGCCATAAGCCGGAGTCGGTGATCGGGCGGCCCGTGACGGACCTGATCCACCCGGAGGATGTGCCGCGACTGACCGAAAGCTTCCGCGACTTCGTCAAGGCGCCGCCTGAATGGTCGCAACGGGGGGTGACCTATCGAGGCCTGGTCAAGGGCGGTGGCGAGCGGTGGTTCGAGGCGCGCACCTCGATCATCCGCGACGACGAAGGCCGGGTCGTGGAGTTCCAGGACCTGGTGCGGGACGTCACCGAGACCAAGGGGCTGGAGGCCGCCCTGATCGAGGCGCGGGACCGGGCCGAGGCGGGGGCGCGGGCGAAGTCGGAGTTCCTGGCCAATATGAGCCATGAGCTGAGAACGCCGCTGACCAGCGTGATCGGCTTCTCGGGCCTGCTGCAGCAGAGCGCGGCCCTGCCCGAGACGGAGCGGCGCTACGCCGACCGGATCAGCACGGCCAGCGAGGCGCTGCTGGCGGTGATCAACGACATTCTGGACTATTCCAAGCTGGAAGCCGGGGCCGTGGAGATGGAGGCGCGGGCCTTCGATCCGCGGGCGCTGGCCGAAGCGGCGGCCGCCATGGTCGAGGGACAGTGCGAGGTGCGCGGCCTGTCGTTGGCGATCGCGGCCGATCCGGACCTGCCGGCGGCGCTGACGGGCGACGAGGGACGGCTGCGGCAGGTGATGGTGAATTTCCTGTCCAACGCGGTCAAATTCACCGCCGCGGGCGGGGTCACGCTGGAGACGTCCTGGACGGGCGACCGGCTGAGGGTGGCGGTCCGCGATACCGGGATCGGCATCGCCGCCGACAAGATCGGCGCCCTGTTCGAACGCTTCAGCCAGGCCGACAACTCGACGACGCGGGTCTATGGCGGGACGGGGCTGGGCCTGTCGATCTCGCGCCGGCTGGTCGAGATGATGGGCGGTGAGATCGGTGTGGAAAGCCGGGCCGGCGAAGGTTCAACCTTCTGGTTCGAGGTTCCGCTGGCGCCGGCGGAGGCGCCGGCGACCGACGCCGGGCCGGACGGTGTGGCGTCGAGCCCGGCTGGGTTGCGCATCCTGATGGCCGACGACGCCGCCGCCAACCGGGAGCTGGTGGTCGCCATCCTGGGCGGACTGGGCGTGGCGGTGGAGACGGTTGAGGACGGCGCCCAGGCGGTGGAGGCGGCCCGGCGCGGCCGCCACGACCTTATCCTGATGGACGTGCATATGCCGGTGATGGACGGGCTGGACGCGACCCGCGCCATCCGCGCGCTGGACGGGCCGGCGGGTCAGGTTCCGATCGTCGCCCTGACCGCCAATGTCCAGCCCGAACAGGTCCAGCGTTGCCGCGAGGCGGGCATGGACGACCATGTCGGCAAGCCGATCCAGGTCCCGGAGCTGGTTCGGGCGATCGCGGCCCGGCTGGAACAGCGGGCTCGTCAGGCGACGGACGCGGCCGCCTGACGGGCGTGACGCTGGTGCTGGCAATCCGCGAATCTATAGTCGGGTTAGAGAAATTAAAGTTCGGCGAATCAAACGCTTGAACTTTTGTAACTGCGATTAGCCCGCCTTAGTCAGGTGGTCGGCTATGATCTGGGCATGACAGAAAATTCGACCGCGGCGGAGCGGGCGGCGGCGTGGGCCGCCGCCCTGCAGGAGCAACTTATGCCAATCATTGATCGGGGCGTCGGCGTCGTGGCGGCACAGGTTCCGACGGAAGGGGACATCGCCGTGGTCGAGCGCCAGGCGCGGGCCGTGGCCGCGATCGCGCGCTCGGCCAGGGCCATCGTGGCCCTGACGCCGGCGGCGCGCGGGGCGCCGAAGGCCGAGCCGGGAGAGGGGGGGATCAACGACCGTGACGACAGCCCCGAAAGCCTTGAACGCATGCGGGCCGAACTGGAGGCCCGTCTCGATCGCCTCAACGCCGTCCTCGACGCGAAAGGCATCGTTGTCGAGCCTGGATGCTGGCCAACTGCGCGGTCTGCTCGCGAGCCGGTTCACGCTGCATGAGCATCAGGCGCCGGGTCCCGTCGCCGATTGGCGGACCTGGATGCTGCTGGGCGGCCGGGGCGCGGGCAAGACCTTCGCCGGGGCGTGGTGGATCAACCATCTGGCGGAGGCCGCGGACCGGCGGTTCGCCCTGGTCGGGCCGACCTTGCACGATGTCCGCGAGGTCATGGTCGAGGGGCCGTCGGGTCTTCGCGCCCTGCCGGAACGGGCGCGGCGACCGCGTTGGGAGGCCGGGCGGCGCAGGCTGGTCTGGCCCAACGGCAGCGAGGCGCACGCCTTTTCGGCCGAGGACCCGGACAGCCTGAGGGGGCCGCAGTTCCACCACGCCTGGGCGGACGAATTCTGCGCCTGGCGTCGGCCCGAGGCGGTGCTCGGCAATCTGCGGCTGGGGCTGCGGCTGGGGGCTGATCCCCGGTTGATGGTGACGACCACGCCGCGACCGATCCCGGCCCTGCGCCGTTTGATGGCGGAGGCGGGGGTGGTCGTCGACAGGGCCGCTACCCAGGCCAACGCCGCGCATCTGTCGCCCGGCTTTCTGGCGCATCTGAGGACGCTGTACGGCGGGACGCGGCTGGAGGCGCAGGAGCTGGAAGGGCTGGTCGTCGAATCGGAAGGCGCCCTGTTCCGGGCCGAGGATCTGGCGCGGGCGCGGGGCAGCCGGCCGGCGAGCCTGGAGCGAGTCGTCGTGGCGGTGGATCCGCCGGCGAGCGTGGGCGGGGCCGCCTGCGGCATCGTCGTCGTCGGCCGCCGCGACGGTCGCGCCTATGTGCTGGGCGACCGTTCGAGGGCGGGGGAGTCGCCGCAGGGCTGGGCCATGATCGTCGCGCAGACGGCGCGAGAGTTCGGCGCGGACGAGATCGTCGCCGAGAAGAACCAGGGCGGGGAGATGGTGCGGACGGTGCTGGCCCACGGCGGCTGCGAGACCGCGATCCGGCTGGTGCACGCGAGTCGGGGCAAGGCGACGCGCGCCGAGCCGGTGGCGGCGCTGTACGAACAGGGACGGGTGATCCACTGCGGCGCCTTTCCGGCGCTGGAGGAGGAGTTGATGGCGCTGGGGTCGGCCGAGGGCGGCGGGCCCAGCCCCGACCGCGCCGACGCCCTGGTCTGGGCGGTGACGCATCTGCTGCCCGCGCCGGCGGCGGGGCCGCGGGTGCGGCTGCTCTGAGGCTCGGGCGTGTTCCTGCCCATGACGGGCGGGACAATGATGGAGATGGGTATGATCAACTGGCGACGGCCCTTCGCGGGCCGGCGGCGCGCGTCCGCGCCTGAAATCAAGGACAGCCGGGCGGGGCCGCTGATCCACCTGACGGCGGCCGGCCGGGCGCGCTGGACGCCGCGGGACTACGCCCATCTGGCGGAAGAGGGGTTCGCGAAGAACCCCGTGGCCTATCGCTGTGTGCGGATGATCGCCGAGGCGGCCGCGGCCACGCCGCTGATCGTGTTTGCCGACGGCGTGCGGCGCGACGACCATCCGCTGGCGGCGCTGCTGGCGCGGCCGAACCCCGAGCAGTCGGGGGCGGAATGGCTGGAGGCGCTGTACGGCGCCCTGCAGACGGCGGGCAACGCCTATGCCGAGGCGGTCGGGGAGGGCGCGCCCGAGGAGCTTTGGACGCTGCGGCCCGACCGGGTGAAGGTGGTTCCGGGGCGGGCCGGCTGGCCCGAGGCCTGGGAATATTCCGTGGACGGACGATCGATCCGGATCGGCCGCGCGGCCGACGGCTGGTCGCCGGTGATGCAGCTGAAACTGTTTCATCCGACCGACGACCACTATGGTTTTTCGCCGCTGGAGGCGGCGGCCTTCGCCATCGATGTGCACAATGCCTCGGGGGCCTGGAACAAGGCGCTGCTGGACAATGCGGCCCGGCCCAGCGGGGCGCTGGTCTATGGGGCGAAGGACGGCGGGCGGCTGACGGCGGAGCAGTTCGAGGCGCTGCAGGGCCAGGTTCGGGAGAGCCATGCCGGGACGATGAACGCCGGGCGGCCGATGGTGCTGGAGGGCGGGCTGGACTGGAAGCCGATGAGCTGGACCCCGGCCGACATGGACTTCGTCGCGGGCAAGCATGCGGCGGCGCGGGAGATCGCCCTGGCGTTCGGGGTTCCGCCGCAGCTGCTGGGGATTCCGGGGGACGCGACCTATGCCAACTATCGCGAGGCCAATGCCGCTTTCTGGCGCGGGACGGTGGTTCCGTTGGCGCGCAAGACGGCGGCGGCGCTGACGGGGTGGTTGGGCGGGCGGTTTGCCGGGACGCGGATCGAGGCGGATCTGGACGGACTGCCGGCTCTGCAGCCCGAGCGCGACGCCCTGTGGGCCAGGCTGAACGCGGCGACCTTTCTCACAGATGAGGAGCGGCGGCGGATGGCGGGAGTGGGGGAGTAGGGACTGGGGATTGGGGACTGGGGAAGTGGAACCCAGCCCGGGCTCCGGGCTCCGAGCCCCGAGCCCCAGCCCCGAACCCCTAATCCCCTGCCAATGGCCCCTAAGCACCGAGGAGACAGGTATGACTGAACTGAAGAAAATCCCCGTCGCAGTGATCACCGCCCTGCTGGTCCAGACCATCGGCGCCCTGTTGTGGGCCGGCGGCGCCGCGGCGCGGATCGAGACGCTGGAGGAGCGGGTCGGGGAGCAGCGACAGGTCGCCGAGCGGCTGGCGCGGCTGGAGGAGCAGAGCCTGGCCAATCGCGCCACGTTGGACCGGATCGAATGGCAGCTGGAGAGCGAGCGGTGACCGCGGCGGCGGTCGACGCGGGGCTGGCCATCCGGGGCTACGCCTCGCTGTGGGGCGTGGCGGACCTGAACCATGACGTCGTGGCGCGGGGCGCCTTCGCCGCCAGCCTGGCGAAGACGGGGGCGGGCGGGGTGCGGATGCTGCACCAGCATGAGGGGCGGGCGCCCATCGGGGTCTGGGACCGGATGGTCGAGGACGAGCGGGGCCTGCTCGTCGAGGGCCGGATCATGGACTGGTCGGCCGAGGCCCGGTTCGCCCGGGCGCTTTCGAGAGCAGGGGCGCTGGACGGGCTGTCGATCGGGTTTCGCAGCAGCCGGGCGCGTCGCGAGGGGCGGCTGCGGGTGCTGGTCGAGGTGGAGTTGTGGGAGGTGTCGCTGGTGACGTTTCCGATGCTGCCGGGGGCGCGGTTCAGCCTCGGGTGAGCCTCAGCCGGCCGGCGGGAGGTAGTCGGCCGGGATCGGCAGGGTGGGAGTCTCGCCCTGCCAGTAGACGCTGACGACCCACCAACGGGTCCCGTCGTGGAACAGCTGGATGCTGTTGATGCCGCGGGCGAAGGGCTGGGGGTCGGCCGCCGCCCTGCGGCTGTCGTAGGTCGAGAAGACATGGGCCATATGGCCGAAGCGTTCCAACCGGCGCGCGGTCTCCCGCTCGTGGAAGCCGCGCATGAGGAAGGGCTCGGCGCGCGCGATGTATTCGTCCGGGGTGAGGGGCGTCAGGGTGGCGGGGCCCTCGGCCGGGCCGCCGATCGGCATCAGTCGGGCGGACGGGTGGAAGAGGGCGCGGAAGCGATCCCAGTCGCGGGCCACCCCGGCGTCGCCGGAAATGGACTCATAGAGGGCGGCGACGATGGCTTCCGGCGTGGCGACGTCGGCGGCTCTGGCGGCGGAGATTGGGGCCGGGAACGAAGCCGCGGGCGCCTGCCCCGCGGCCGGAGCGGCTCCGGCCAGGACCAGAATGGTCGCGAAGACTGAAAGTCGCATTCGGACGTCCTCCCTCTGAGCGACGGACTATGCCGAGGCGGAAACCGGAGCGCCAGCGCGGCTCAGGCGGCGGGCGCGGCGCCCCGGCAGTCGATCCAGTTCAGGGCGGCGGTCATGCCGCGGAGCGAGAAATAGGCCTCGGCCGGGCCGTCGGCGGAGGCGTAGTTCCAGCGGGCGATGCGCTGGCGGCGCAGGCCTGAGACGAGGGAGCGGGTCAGGATCGGGTCGCTGACGCGGTATTCATTGGAGCCGGGCGAGGTCGGGACCAGCCAGGGACCGGGATCGACGGTCTGGCCGGGGGTGGTGAAGCGCATGACGCCGGCGACGGGCATGGGATCGGTCGCCGCCAGCTCGACCTGGTAGTCGGCGCCGGGGCTGGGACGGGCGACGCGCAGCTGGTGCCGCCAGGCGGCCTGGCCCGCGGGGTCGGCGATGGCCACGACGGCCGAGCAGTAGCCGTCGGGCCGGCAGGCCGCGAGCGTGTCGCCGAAATAGGCCCGGGTCTCGCCGAAGCGCATGTGGGTGGTCGCGCCGCAGAGATCGGCGGCCTGCGCGGCCCCGGCGGACAGGAGAAGGGCGACCGCTGTGGTCGCCGGAAGGATTTTGGACATCGGCGCTATCCCAAGCTTGACCATGGTTAACGGAGATCACGCGGTTCGGTGGGTGTCAATCGCGTGCAACCCCGGCGCGGCCGCCAGCGTCTGACGGACCACTCCGTAGCCAGACTATTCCAAGAGGGCGGGTCACGCCCCATCCCAACCGCAACCCGCGGTTCTTCAACCGGAGATACCATGAAAGAGACCAAACAGGCCTCGGGCACGCCCGAGGCGCGCGCCGCCATGCATGAGATGATGGCGGCGTTCGAGGCGTTCAAAGGGGCCAATGACGCCCGGCTGGACGAGATCGAGCGCAAACGCTCGGCCGATACGCTGCTGGAGGAGAAGGTGGCGCGGATCGACCAGGCGGTGGCCAGCGCCCAGGCGCGGCTGGACCGGGTGGTGAGCGAGGGGCGGCGTCCGGAGATCGAGTCCGAAGGCCGCCACCCCTCCACCGCTTCGCGGTCCCCCTCCCCATTGCAGGGGGAGGAGACGAAGGCGGCGTTCGACGGCTATCTCAAGACGGGCCAGTCGTTCGGGCTGGAGCTGAAGGCGGGGCTGTCGACGGCGGCGAACTCGGCCGGCTATGTGGTGCCGGAACAGACCGAGCGGGCGATCGAGCGGCGGCTGATGGCGGGGTCGCCGATGCGCGAGATCGCGACGGTGCGGACGGTCGGCGCCGGGGTGTTCAGAAAGCCGGTGTCGACGGCGGGCGTGGCCTCGGGCTGGGTGGCCGAGACGGCGGCGCGGCCCGAGACGGACCCGGCGACCCTGGCCCTGCTGGAGTTCCCGTCGGCCGATCTGTACGCCAATCCGGCCGCGACCCAGTCGCTGCTGGACGACGCGATGATCGACCTTGACGAATGGCTGGCGGCCGAGGTCGAGGACGCCTTCGCGGCGCAGGAGACCCAGGCCTTCGTCACCGGCGACGGGATCAACAAGCCGAAGGGGTTCCTGAGCTACGACATCGTCGCCGAGACCGACCACGAGTGGGGCGAGATCGGCTATGTCGCGTCGGGCGCGGCGGGCGCCTTCGCCTCGACCAGCCCGACCGACCGGCTGGTCGACCTGGTCTATGCGCCCAAGGCCCAGTACCGGCCGAACGGTCGGTTCGTGATGAACCGCAAGACGGTCTCGGCGGTGCGGAAATTCAAGGACGCCGACGGCAACTACATCTGGCAGCCGGCGCAGCGGGCGGGCGAGACGGCCAGCCTGCTGGGCTATCGGGTGACCGAGATCGAGACCATGCCGGATATCGCCGCCAACAGCGCGGCGATCGCGTTCGGGGACTTTCAGCGCGGCTATCTGATCGTCGACCGGGCGGGGGTGCGGGTGCTGAGGGACCCCTATTCGGCCAAGCCCTATGTGCTGTTCTACACCACCAAGCGGGTCGGCGGCGGGGTGCAGAATTTCGATGCGATCAAGGTGATGAAGTTCGCGGCGAGCTGACGCTCGCGAGGCATCAGGCAACAGGCAGCAGGCAGCAGGAGGCGGCGGCGGGGACGACCTGCTGCCTGCTCACTGATGCCTGCTGCCTCCCTTCCCAGACAACGAGGTTCCCATGACCGCACCCGTCCTGCTGGCGGAGGCGAAGCTGTTCCTGCGCGTCGAGCATGACGCGGAGGACGGGCTGATCCAGACCTTGATCGATGCGGCCCGGGCGCGGGTCGAGGGGGACGTCGGCCTGGCGCTGACCTCGACCTCGCCGGCGCCGTTGCGGCTGGCGATCCTGATGCTGGCCCTGCGCGCCTATGAGCGCGGCGATCCCGGCTCTTTGGCCGGGATGACGATGCCGCTGGCGCCGGTCGAGGGCTGGATCGCGCCCTATCGAGAGGTGCGGTTGTGAGCGGCGCGATGAAGGCCCTGGCCGAATTGTTCGAGGGCGTCGAGGGCGAGACGCCCTATGGCGGCCGGTCGGTCAGCTGGGAGCCGCTGGGGTCGGCCTGGCTGAAGCTGGGCGCGCGGCGCCGACGGGAGAAGGTCGAGCCCGGCGGGACGCGAGCGATCGAGACGGTGACGGCGGAGACGCGGTCGGACCCGCGGCTGACCGTGGGGCGGATGCTGCGCTTCAGCGGCGGCGACTGGCGGATCGAGTCCGGCGAGACGGTCGGCGGGCGGGCGATCCTGAACCTGGAGAGGTTCCGGTGAGCGGGCATGAGCTGGCGTTGCAGAAGGCGCTGATCGGGCATTTGGGGGCGGATTCGGCGTTGCAGGCGCTGATGGGAGCGCCGGTGAGGATCCGGGACGCGGCGACTGGTCCGGACGCCGGGGAGGACTTTCCGCATCTGCTGATCGGGCGATGCGAGAGCCGACCGGTCCGGGCGGACGGGGGCGGGATCGAGCAGGCGCTGACCCTGACGGTGGTCTCGCGATTCCGCGGGACCGAAGAGGCCAAGGCCATTCTGGCGGCGGTGCGGGTCGCCCTCGACGGGGCCTCGCTGGAGGCGGACGGGGTGCGGACGGCGAACCTGGGGGTGACGTTCGCGGATGTGTTCCCCAGCGCCGACGGGGCGCGGACATTTGCGGTGCTGCGGGTGCGCGCCGTCACGGAGGAGGTGGAGGCATGAGCGCGCAACGGGGCAAGGACATCCTGCTGAAGATCGAGGGCGCGCCGGGCGTGTTCACGACGGTGGCGGGGCTGAGGGCGCGGACGATTTCGCTGAACGCGCGGTCGGTGGACGCGACGGACGGGGACAGCGCCGGGCGATGGCGGGAGTTGCTGGGCGGCGCCGGGGTCAAGTCGGCGGCGGTGGCGGGGCAGGGGATCTTCCGCGACGCGGCCTCCGACGCCCTGATCCGCGAGGCCTTCTTTGACCAGGCGGCGCGTGTGTGGCGGCTGATCGTGCCGGACTTCGGCGTGCTGGAGGGGCCGTTTCTGGTGGCGGCGCTGGAGTACGCCGGCGAGCATGAGGGCGAGGCGACCTTCGCGATCAGCCTGGCGAGCGCGGGTGAAATCGCGTTCGAAACGCTGTGAGGGCGGCGAACGGCGTGCGCGGCGAGGTCGTCGTTGTTCTGGCGGGCGCCGAGCGGCGGCTGTGCCTGACGCTGGGCGCGCTGGCGGAGATCGAGACGGGGCTGGGGCTGGAGGGGCTGACCGGGCTGGCGGAGATCGAGACGGGGCTGGGGCTGGAGGGGCTGACCGGGCTGGCGGAGCGGATGCGGGCGCTGTCGGCGCGGGACCTGATCGTGGTGCTGGGGGCGTTGTTGCGGGGCGGGGGCGAGGCCGGGCTGGCGGACGAGCTGGACCGGGCCGGCGTTGGGCCCGGCGAAGCGGCGGAGGCGGTGGCGCGGGCGTTCGCGGCGGCGGCCGGATGACCCCCTGGGCAGAAATGCTGCGGACGGCGGCGCAGCTTGGGGTCGGGCCGGAAGAGTTCTGGCGGCTGTCGCTGCGGGAGTGGCGGATGCTGACGGAGCGGCCGGGCGGCGCGGCGTCGATGGGACTCGGGGATCTGATGCGAATGGCGGAGGCTTGGCCCGACTGAGGGCCGGTCGCCGCTGCGCGCCGACCACCCTCCCCCGCGGGGGGAGGGACAGGAGTTGAGATGACGGATGCAACCGAACAAACCGGCCTGGACGGCGTGCCGCGCAAGGCGGCCGAGGCGGCGGCGGCGCTGGAGGCGCTGAAGGAGCCGGCGGCGCGGGCCGCGGCCTCGATCGAGGAAGCGTTCGGACGGGCCGGGGACGGACTGGTCCGGTCGCTGGCCCGGGCGGCGGCCGACGGCGAGATCAGCCTGGCGGAGCTGGCGCGGGCGGTGCTGGCGGCGGTGAACGCGGCCTCCGGGTCGGGCGGCGGCAATGGTCTGGGCGAGGCGATCGCCCGGGCGGTGCAGACGGCCTTCGCTGGATCGCGCGCCGACGGCGGGGCGGTGCTGGGCGGGGGCGCCTATCTGGTCGGGGAGCGGGGTCCGGAGGTGTTCCGTCCCACGGCGTCGGGCGTCATCGAACCGGCGGGCGGAGGCGGGGTGACGGTGAACGTGCGGGTGGACGGCGGCGCGCCCGGGTTGCTGCGCTCGGAGGCGCAGATCGCCCAGATGCTGGCCCGCGCCGTTTCCCTGGGCGCGCGCCGGCTTTAGCGGATCAGCTGAAGACTTCGGCTGTGTCGCGTTTGGACCAGGCCGGCACGGGCCCGTGCTTGTTCGGGAACGGCTGGGACGGAAGCAGGGTGATGACGAAGGTGATCAGGCCGCCGGCATAGGGAATCAGGCCCAGCAGGACGAGCCAGCCCGTCAGCCCGACGTCGTGAAAACGCCGGATCATGGCGCAGATCCCCGGCGCCAGCATGGCCGCATAGAGCACGGCGGCGCTGATGGCGAACAGGCCGACGGCCAGGGCGCTGGCGTCTGAAAGATACTGGCCGCTCATGCCGGCAATGATGAGGCCGATGAGCAAGGGCGCAGCCACAATCAGAAGATGGAAGAGGACAAAATACCAGTACTCCTTGCGGCGGGCCCGGCCATGGGCGTCGGCGTATTTCGACAGGCAGCGGATGAAATAGCCCCACGGCGACGTGTCGTCCGTATTCCGAAGGTGGGATCGGCTGGGCCTGGACCCCATGGCTCCCCGGCCGGATGAGAGGTGGATGATCTCCGTCGCCACCCCGTCGACCGGCACAAAATCGATCCGGTCGCCACGCTGAACGATGAAGCGGTGAACGTCCCGCGTCAGGAACCGGTAGCGCGCGCCGTCGTCGCCGCTGACCAGGGCTTCGCCGTTTCGATCGACCTCAAGCACTTCACCGCGCACGCCGAGTCGCTCCGCAGACATCCGGGCCCCGGGGGCCTGTCGCAAGCTTGGCCGAAGACGAGCCGACGGACAACCGAAAGGAGATTGCGATCATGGCCTTTCACGAGGTGAGGCTGCCGGCGCGGCTGGCCTTCGGATCCACCGGCGGCGTGGAGCGGAGGACCGAGATCGTGACCCTGGGGTCGGGATTCGAGCGGCGCTCCACGCCCTGGGCTCATGGTCGTCGACGGTATCTGATCGGCTCGACCTTGCGGTCGCTGGACGACATGGCGGCGTTGACCGCCTTCTTCGAGGCGCGGCGGGCGCGGCTGTACGGCTTCCGGTTTCGAGATTTCGCGGACTTCAAATCGTGCGCGCCGACGGCGGCCGTGGGGCCGCTGATCAGATGCTGGGCGAGGGCGACGGCGCACAAATCGGCTTCCAGCTGGTGAAGGCCTATGGCGAGGGCGAGACGGCGCCGGCGCGGGTCATCGCCAAGCCGGTGGAGGGCACGGTGCGCGTCGCCGTGGCCGGGATGGAGCTGGGGCCCGAGGCCTACGCGCTCGAGGCCACGACCGGAACCCTGACGCTGGAGACCCCGCCGGGGATCGGCGAGGCGGTCACGGCGGGTTTCGAGTTTGACACCCCTGTCCGTTTCGACGCCGACCGGATCGAGGTGACGCTGGAGAGTTTCGACGCGGGACGGATGGCGGCCGTGCCGCTGATCGAGGTGCGGGTCTGAGCATGAGACATTTGCCCGAGGGGATGGTCGCCCGCATCGAGAGCGGCGCGGCGGCCCTGTGCCATGCCTGGATCGTACGGCGGCCGGATGGGCAGGTGTTCGGCTTCACCGACCACGACCGGGATTTGACCATCGAGGGGGTGGTCTGCCGGGCCGGCAGCGGCTGGACCGCAGGGGCGGCGGACAGCGCCGTGGGCCTCGGCGCGGGATCGGCGACGGCGGCCGGCGGACTGGACGATGCGGCGATCACCGAGGCCGATGTCGAGGCAGGTCTGTACGACGGCGCCGCGATCGACCTGTGGCGCGTCGACTGGGCGCGACCGGATCTGAGGGTCCGGCTGTGGCAGGCGACGATCCGGCGTCTGCGTCGGGCGGGGGCGGGGTTCACCGCCGAACTTGAGGGCCCTCTGGCGAAGCTGGAGCGGGTCGTGGGGCGGACCTATGGCCGGGAGTGCGACGCCCTGCTGGGGGACAGGCGATGCGGGGTCGACCCGGAGGCCTTTCCCGGCGCGGTCTGTGACAAGCGCTGGGCGACCTGTGTCGGTAGGTTCGCGAACGGACCGAATTTCCAGGGATTTCCCGATATTCCGGGCGACGACTTTCTGACGGCGACGCCGGTCGAGGGGGGACGCCACGACGGCGGGAGCCGGCGATGAGGTCCGCCGTGGTCGCGGCCGCGCGCGGTTGGCTGGGCACGCCCTATCGGCACCAAGCCAGCCTGAAGGGCGAAGGAGCGGACTGTCTGGGGCTGATCCGCGGCGTCTGGCGCGAACTGATCGGGTCGGAGCCGGAGCCGGCGCCGCCCTATCGGCCTGACTGGGCCGAGGTCGGGGGCGAGGAGACGTTGCTGGCGGCGGCGCGGCGCTGGCTGACCGAGATACCGGTCGCCCGGGCGGCGCGCGGGGATGTGGTCCTGTTCCGGATGGCGTCCGGCTGTCCGGCCAAACATTGCGCGATCCTGAGCGACACCTCAGGGGCCGAGCCGCGGATGATCCACGCCTATTGGGGCCGGGCGGTGGTGGAAAGCTGGATGGGGCCGTGGTGGCGCGCGCGGCTGGTCGCCGCCTTTCGCTGGCCCGGCGTCGGGCCGGTCGGGGAGAACTGATCATGGCGCAGGTGATCCTGAGCAGCATCGGCCAGGCGGTTGGCGGTCCGATCGGATCGGTGATCGGCTCCACCCTCGGCCGGATGATTGACCAGCGGGCCATGGCGAGCCTTGAGCCGGCGCGCCAAAGGGGACCCCGGCTGGAAGCGCTGAAGGTGCAGGGCGCGTCCGAGGGCGCGCCGATGGCCTGTGTGTTCGGGCGGGCGCGGGTGACCGGGCAGGTGATCTGGGCCGCGCGGTTTCTGGAAGGGCGCCGGACCTCGTCCGGCGGGAAGGGCGGGCCGCGGACCGTTCAGTACGACTATTCGCTGAGTTTCGCCGTCGCCCTGTGCGAGGGCGAGATCGACGGCGTCGGTCGGGTCTGGGCGGACGGGCGACCGCTGGACCTGTCGGGCGTGGCGATGCGGGTTCACCGCGGCGGCGACGACCAGACGCCGGACCCCCTGATCGAGGCGGTGGAGGGGGCGGCGCCGGCCTATCGCGGCACCGCCTATGTGGTGTTCGAGGACCTGCCGCTGGACCCCTTCGGCAACAGGGCGCCGCAACTGGCCTTCGAGGTGTTTCGTCGCGCACGCGGCGAGGCGCCCCGGCTGGAGGACCGTCTGGAGGGGGTGTGCCTGATCCCGGGCGCGGGCGAGTTCGTGCTGGCGACCCAAGGCGTCATGCGGGGCGAGGGCCTGACACGGATCAAGGCGGAGAACCTGCATGCGGCGGAGGGATGGCCCGACCTCATCGTGTCGCTGGACCAGTTGCAGGCGCAGTGCCCGAATCTGAAGCGGGTCAGCCTGGTGGTGGGCTGGTTCGGCGACGACCTGAGGGCGGGACATTGCACGGTCCGACCGGGGGTCGACCGGCTGGAGAAAGCCACGGAGCCGCTGATCTGGTCCGTGGCGGGGCTGGACCGCAACGAGGCGCACCTGATTTCTCAAAGCGGCGGCGGTCCGGCCTATGGCGGGACGCCCTCGGACGAGAGCGTGCGGGAGGCGGTGGCGGCGTTGAAGGCGCGGGGCCTGGAGGTGACGCTGTATCCGTTCCTGCTGATGGACGTGCCCGCGGGCAACGCTCTGCCCGATCCCTACGGCGGCGCGGAACAGGCCGCCTATCCCTGGCGGGGCCGGGTGACGGGCGATGACGGCGATGGAGCCGCGGCCGAGGTCGAGGCCCTGTTCGGGACGGCCGACGGCTGGGGCCTGCGGCGGTTCGCGTTGCACTATGCCGCCCTGGCCGCGGAGACAGGGGCGGACGGCCTGCTGATCGGCTCGGAGATGCGCGGACTGACCACGATGCGCGACGGCTCCGGCGGGTTCCCGGCTGTCGAGGCCTTCCGGACGCTGGCGGCGGAGTGTCGGGCGGTGGCCGGGCCAGGGGTGGCGATCAGCTATGCCGCCGACTGGTCGGAGTATGCCGGGGTGCGGAGCGGGGGCGAGGTGTTCTTTCATCTCGATCCTTTGTGGGCCGACGCCGCGATCGATTACGTCGGAATCGACTGGTACCCGCCGCTGGGCGATTGGCGCGCGGACGGCGGCGGCGTCGACGGGGAAGGTTTCGGCGGGCCGGAGGATCCCGCCTATCTGGCCAATCAGGTTGCCGGCGGCGAGGGGTACGACTGGTTCTATGCTTCCGACGCGGACCGCGCGTCGCAGACGCGGACGCCGATCGCGGACACGGCCCATGGCGAGGACTGGGTGTTCCGGGTCAAGGACCTGAAGGGCTGGTGGGCGAACGCGCACCACGACCGCCGGGGCGGGGTCCGGAGTGCGACGCCGACGGCATGGTCGCCCGGCCTGAAGCCGATCCGGCTGACGGAGTTCGGCTGCGCGGCCGTCGACCGGGGCGGCAATGCGCCGAACCTGTTCCAGGACCCCAAGAGCGCCGAAAGCGCCCTGCCGCCGTTTTCGACCGGGGCGCGGAGCGATCTCATGCAGCGCCGGGCGCTGACGGCGGTGCTGGAGCATTTCGCCGGGGCGGAAAACAATCACGCGTCGGCCGCGGATGGCCGGCCGATGGTGGAGGCGGCGGACGCCTGGTGCTGGGACGCCCGGCCGTGGCCCGCGTTCCCGGCGCGGGAGGACGTCTGGGCGGACGCCGGCGGCTGGCGCACCGGACATTGGCTTAACGGTCGGCTGGCGGGCGAGACGCGCGACCTGATCGAAGCGATCCTTAGACGGGGCGGTCTGGCCGAGGGGGAATTCCGGATCGGCGCCGTCCCGTCCGAGGTGCAGGGCTATGTGATCGACCGGCCGATGCGGACGCGCGACGCCCTGGAGCCGCTGCTGGCTGGCCTGGGCCTGATCGCGGCGGAGCGGGACGGGCGCGTGGCGGTGATCGGGGACGAGCCGCCCGTCGCTTCGTTGGCGCTCGCGGGGCTGGCTCTGCCCGAGGACGGCGTGAGCCTGACGGCGGAGCGGGCGATGGAAGCGCGGCCCGGCGCGGCGCGGGTGCGCCATATCGACGGCGAGGCCGACTATCAGATCGGATCGGTCGTGGTGCGCGCGGCAGGCGCGGGCGGGGCGGTCGATCTGGACCTGCCGGCAGTGTGTTCCGCGGCGCTGGCCCGGGCGGCGGCGGCGCGGGCGCTGGACGCCGGAGGGGCGGACCAGTTGACGGCCCGGCTGGGGCCTGTCGAGGCCCTGGCGCTGGAGCCCGGCGACACGGTCGCGATCGAGGGTCGGGACGGGGACTGGCGGGTCCTGCGGCTGGATATGGACGACTCGCCGTCGGCGGTGCTGGCACGTGTGACCGGGGTCGAGGTCGGCGAAGACCACGGGCAACCCGCGGCGGGTGAGGGCCCGGGCGTGTCCGGAGCGCCGTTTTTCCGGATGATCGAACTGCCGCCGTTGATCGGAAGCGAGGACGACGGGCGGCCGATCGCGGTCGCGGCGGTGGAGCCTTGGCGGCCGATGCGGATCTTCGCCGGCCCGGACGCCGGCGCGCTGACCGTCCGGGGCGACATCGCCGCGCCGTCGACCGTCGGGGTGTTGATCGAGACCTTGCCGCCGGGCGTCCGGCATCGCTGGGATGAGGCCAACGCCCTGATCGTGCGCGTCGAAGGCCGGGCGCCGGAAAGCCGCGGGACGGCGGCGGTGCTGGCGGGCGGGAATGCGGTGGCGATCGAGACCGTGGACGGCTGGGAGCTGGCGCAGTTCCGGTCGGCGACCCTGGTCGGGGACGGGCTCTGGCGGTTGAGCGGCCTGCTGCGGGGGCAGCAGGGGACGGCGTCGAGCGGGGCGGGGGCCGGGGCGATCGTCGTGTTCCTGGACCAGACGCCGTCGCGCGCGGAGTCGGCGCGGGCGGAGCGCGGCCTGCCCCTGATCTGGCGGGCGGGGCCGGCGGGGGGTGCGGCCGGCGGTCCGGACGTGAGCGAGAGCGTGTTTACGGCGACGGGGGTGCATGATCGCCCCTGGGCGCCGGCTCATCTGAGGGTCACGCCGCGGGCGGACGGCGGCTTCGATCTGGACTGGATCGAGCGATCACGGCTGGACGGCGACCGCTGGGACGGCGAGGCGGCGGCGGGTCCGGCACCGCAATTCCGGCTGCGGGTTCTGGGGGGCGGGGTCGAGGTTCGGGTGTTCGAGGTGGAGGGTACATCGGCGACCTATGCGGCCGTCGATGTGGCGGCCGATTTCCCGTTTGGGATCGTCTCCGACGCGCGCGTCATGACCGCGCAGTGGGGCGAAGGCTATGGCTGGGGGATGGAGGCGAGCCTGCCGCTGTCCGGTTGATTTGCGCCGCCCCTTTGCGCAGCGCACGCGATGCCCTAACTGAAGCCTTGGTATTCGATGGAGCGGCATTCGACGTGGCGGGCGATCCCTACAAGGAACTGGGCGTTTCGAGGGGCGCGAGCGCGGACGAAATCAAAAAGGCGTTCCGCAAGCTCGCCAAGGAGCTCCATCCCGACAAAAATCCCGGGAATACGGTCGCGGATGAGCGGTTCAAGCGGATTACGGCCGCGTTCGACCTGCTGGGCGACAAGGACAAGCGGGCCAAATACGACCGGGGCGAAATCGACGCCGACGGGCGCGAGCAGTTCCGCGGGTTCGGCGGAGCCGGCGGGGCCGGCGGCGGCGCGGGCGGCAATCCCTTCGGCCAGGGCGGGGCAAGGCCCGGGTTCGAGAACATCGATCTGGACGAACTGTTTGGCGGCATGTTCGGCGGCTCGGCCCGGCCGGGCGGGGCGCGTTCCGGCGGTTTCGCCGCCAAAGGCCAGGATATCCGGGCGACCCTGGAAATCAGCCTCGAGGATTCGATCTCGGGAGCGACCCGGCGCATCCAGTTCTCGGACGGGCGGGTGCTGGACGTGGCCATACCGAAGGGCGCCGGCGACGGGCAGACGATCCGGCTGAAGGGGCAAGGGTCGCCGGGGCGCGGCGGACCGGCCGGCGACGCCCTGATCGAGCTGAAGGTGGCCAGACATCCGGTCTTCACCCGGGAGGGCGCGGATCTGACGATGGATCAGCCCGTCACGCTGTATGACGCCGTGTTGGGCGGCAAGATCCCGGTGCGCACGCCCGAGGGCACCGTCAGCATGACCATTCCGGCCGGTTCCAGTTCCGGCAAGGTGTTGAGGCTGAAGGGGCGCGGGGCCTTCGACAACGGGCGGCGCGGCGACCTGCTGGCTCGGCTGATGATTACTCTCCCGGAAGATGACGCCGCCCTGGTCAAGTTGGCGCAGACTGCGCGGGACAAGGGGCCTGTGCGGCCGTTCCGCGACTGATGGCCGGCAAACCTAACATCAAGCCCGCCAGACCCTGGTTCTCGGCCGGCCCGACCGCCAAGCGGCCGGGGTGGTCGTCGCAGGCGATCCCGCATGAACTTCTGGGCCGGGGCATCCGCGCGCCGGAGGTGGTGGAGCGGTTCGCGCATGGGCTGCGGCTGACGCGGGAGCTGCTGCAGGTCCCGGCGGACTGGGCCATTGTCTATGTCCCGGGGTCCGACACGGGCGCCGTCGAGGCGGCCATGTGGTCGATGCTGGGCGAGCGGCCGGTGCAGGTGTTGGCGTTCGAGAATTTCGGCAAGGTCTGGGCGACGGACGCGGTCGAGCATCTGAAGCTGGCGCCCGAGGTGATCACGGCCCCCTGGGGACAGTGGCCCGACACCGCCGCCGTCGATCCGGCCAAGGATCTGGTTTTTCCCTGGAACGGGACGACCTCGGGCGTGCGGGCGCCGAATGCGGACTTCATCGCGGAGGACCGCGAGGGCTTGGTGATCTGCGACGCGACGTCGGCGGCCTTCGCCATGCCGCTGCCGTGGGCGAAGCTGGACGTCGTGACCTTCAGTTTCCAGAAGGCGCTGGGCGGCGAGGCGGGGCTGGGCGTCGCGGCCCTGTCGCCCCGGGCCGTGGCGCGTCTGGACCGTTATGAGCCGCCACGGCCCGTGCCCAAACTGCTGCGCCTGAGGGACAGCAAGGGGTTCGACCGGCTTCTGGCCACGGGGTCGATGATCAACACCTTTTCGATCTGGACCCTCGAGGACTGGATCGACGCGGTCGAGTGGGGGCTGTCGATCGGCGGGCTGGAGGCGCTGATCGCCCGAACCGAGGCCAACGCCGCCGCGCTGGACGCCTGGGTTCGGCGGACCGACTGGATCGAGTACCTGGCCATGGACCCGGCGACGCGGTCGACGACGTCAGTCTGTCTGAAGATCGTCGACTCGCGCGTGGCGGCCATGCCGGATGACGGGCGACGCGCCCTGGTCGCTCGGATGAAGGCGCTGGTCGAGGGTGAAGGCGCGGCCTTCGATATCGAGGGGCACCGCAATGCGCCGGCCGGCCTGCGCATCTGGTGCGGGTGCACGGTCGAGACGGCCGACGTCGAAGCAGCGACGCCGTGGCTGGACTGGGCTTTCGAGACCGCCCTGGCGGAATAATCGTCCGACGACGGGACACCCACCGATTCCCCGGCTATAGGCTGCGCCCGCATTCCCAAATCCCGGGCAGCGGAGAACAGTCTTGGCGAACGTCGCGGTAGTCGGCGCCCAGTGGGGCGACGAGGGCAAGGGCAAGATCGTCGACTGGCTGTCGAACCGCGCCGACATGGTCGTGCGGTTCCAGGGCGGGCACAACGCCGGCCACACGCTGGTGGTGGACGGCAAGGTCTACAAGCTGGCGCTGCTGCCCTCGGGCGTGGTGCAGGGCAAGCCGTCCATCATCGGCAATGGCGTGGTGGTCGATCCCTGGCATCTGGTCGGCGAGATCGAGAAGATCGAGGCGCAGGGGGTGCGCATCAGCCCCGAGGTGCTGATCGTGGCCGACAACGCCTGCCTGATCCTGCCGATCCATCCGGCGCTGGACGTCGCGCGCGAAGCGGCGGCGAGTGCGCCGGGCGCGCGGATCGGCACGACCGGCCGTGGCATTGGACCAGCCTATGAGGACAAGGTCGGGCGGCGGGCGATCCGCGTCTGCGACCTGGCCAATGTCGATGACCTGAAGGTCAAGATCGACCGGCTGCGATCGCACCACGATCCACTGCGGGCGGGGCTGGGGCTGGAGCCGATCGACCCGGAGGCGCTGCTGGCCCAGCTGCTGGAGATCGCGCCGAAGATCCTGCCCTATGTGCAGCCCGCCTGGCGGGTGCTGGACAAGGCGCGTCGGGACGGCAAGCGGGTGCTGTTCGAAGGCGCCCAAGGGGCCTTCCTGGATGTCGATCACGGCACCTACCCCTATGTGACCAGTTCGAACACCGTAGCCGGGCAGGCGGCGGCGGGGTCAGGCATCGGGCCGCGCGGCGTCGGCTACGTGCTGGGGATCGTCAAGGCCTATACCACCCGCGTGGGCGAGGGGCCGTTCGCCTGCGAACTGAATGACGAGGTCGGGGCTCATCTGGCGACCGTCGGGCGCGAGGTCGGGGTCAATACCGGCCGGGCGCGGCGCTGCGGCTGGTTCGACGCCGTGCTGGTGCGTCAGTCGGTGGCGATCAACGGCATCGATGGCATCGCCCTGACGAAGCTCGACGTGCTGGACGGGCTGAAGACGCTGAAAATCTGCACGGGCTATCGCATCGACGGCCAGGTGCTGGACTATCTGCCTTCCAGCCTGAAGGCGCAGGCGGCGGCCGAGCCGGTGTTCGAGGAGATGGACGGCTGGAGCGAAAGCACCGCGGGCGCGCGCAGCTTCCGCGACCTGAACGCCCATGCGGTCAAATATGTGCGGCGGATCGAGGAGCTGATCGGCGCGCCGGTGGCCCTGCTGTCAACCAGCCCCGAGCGCGACGACACCATCATGATGCAGGACCCGTTCCGGGACTAGGTCGACTGAAAGCCCAGCGTTCAACGGGTTTTAACCCTGGCGCGTTAAGCAACAATCTCCCGGGTGGAGGTGCGCGCCTTGTTTGCTGTCGATCGTCGTGTGCTGGCGAAGCTGGAGCCCGTGGTGAAGCGGGTGCTGATCGTCGACCCGAACCCGCACGCCGCGCGTCTGCTGACCGACATCATGAAGGGGCTGGGGGCTCGCGACATCGTGGTCCAGCTGGACGAGAAACGCGCGCTGGCGGCGGCGGCCGAACTTGAGCCGGGTCTGGTGTTCACCGAGCGCGGCGGTGACGGGCTGGACGGCGAGTCGCTGGCCCGTTCGCTGCGGCGGTCGCATATGAACTGCCGGCGCGCGCCCATCATCATGGTCACGGCCGATGCGACCGCGCGCACCATTCTGGGCGCGCGCGACTCCGGCGTACACGAATTCCTGCGCAAACCCTTCACCAGCGCCGACCTGTTCAAACGCGTCGAGAACGTCGCGCTGAAGCCGCGGGAC
The DNA here is from genome assembly GCA_046292645.1 of Brevundimonas sp. GTDB lineage: Bacteria > Pseudomonadota > Alphaproteobacteria > Caulobacterales > Caulobacteraceae > Brevundimonas. Next base: position 253,416 of record JBKBQO010000002.1, on the reverse strand, counting down.
TGGGTCGAGGCCGTGGGCTATGTCGGGCCGGATCGACGCCGGTTCAATTCCGGGGAGTTCTCCGGGACCGGAAAGCGGCGCGCTGATCGGGCCTCGACAGGCGCCGCTGGCCACGCCGCCGCCAAGGATCAGGCCATGCGAATCCTGGGGTCGGCCCTCGACCAGTTCGATACCGACCCCATGCAGGCCGTGCGCGCGATCCGGGAACAGGCGGCGAACCTGAAGGGCCTGGCGATGAAGGTGTCGGATTCGCGCCTGGCCGTAGCGGTCGGCGCTCTGGAAGTTTCAATGGCGGGCGGGCCGCCGACGAAGGCCACGCTGTCGGCGCCGATCGGCGCCCTGCTGGCCATGCATCAGCCCGCGCCGGTCGCCCGGGCGGGCTGATCCAAGGCCGCTTGATCAGGCGTCGACCAGGTTCCGCTCTTCAGCGGCCGCCCGCATGGCCTTCTGCAGCTTTTCGAACGCCCTCACCTCGATCTGGCGGACGCGTTCGCGCGAGACGCCATACTGCCCCGCCAGCTCCTCGAGAGTCACCGGGTCGTCCTTGAGGCGGCGTTCCGTGAGGATGTGCTTCTCGCGGTCGGTCAGTTCTTCCATGGCTTCCTGAAGCAGGCCCATGCGGAGCGACTTCTCCTCGCTCTCGGCGAGTTGGGTTTCCTGGGAGACCGCTGTGTCGTCGGCCAGCCAGTCCTGCCATTCGCTCTCGCCGTCGGCGCGCAGGGGCGCGTTCAGCGAGGCGTCGCCGCCGAGTCGGCGGTTCATGTTGGTGACCTCTTCTTCCGACACGCCAAGCTTGGTGGCGATGGCGGAGAGATGTTCCGGACGCAGGTCGCCCTCTTCGAAGGCCGAGATCTGGCTCTTCGCCTTGCGCAGGTTGAAGAACAGCTTCTTCTGCGCGGCGGTGGTGCCCATCTTCACGAGCGACCAGCTGCGCAGGATGTATTCCTGGATCGAGGCGCGGATCCACCACATGGCGTAGGTGGCCAGGCGGAAGCCCTTGTCGGGATCGAATTTCTTGACGGCCTGCATCAGGCCGACGTTGCCCTCGGAGATCACCTCGCCGATCGGCAGGCCGTAGCCGCGATAGCCCATGGCGATCTTGGCCACGAGGCGCAGGTGGGAGGTCACGAGGCGGTGCGCGGCCTCAGGGTCCTGGTGCTCGGTCCAGCGCTTGGCGAGCATGAACTCCTCGTCCTTCGCCAGCATCGGAAATTTGCGGATTTCAGTGAGATAACGCGACAGCCCCTGTTCAGGCGACATCACCGCGAGCGATCTGGCTACAGCCATAAGTCTGGTCCCTCCGACCGAGTAAACGAGCGGGTTCTTCGGAAGCGGCCACCCGATGTGCGCCGTCGCCTCACCCCTCAACCGATGAAATAGGGTCGGGTTTCCGCACTTGTCAGTGGCGGATGGTCACACGAAAGCGTGACCGTTGCCCCGGCGCCACGGCACCGAATGAGGGAGGGTATAGCGGATAGTGCGTCCTTAATCAAGACTTACTGTTGCCAAGCCTGACGGATGCGGGCGCGGGCGCCGTCCCATGCCGATGCGTCGCCATCGCGCTTTTCGGGATGAATCGCCTGAAGCCGTCGAATTTCATCGGCGATGGTCGCCCAATCTCCGCGCTCGGGCGTCGCCGCCAGCGCTTCCATCGCGCTGAAGGCGGCTATGGCGGCGGCGTCCTGAAGCCCCTGATTGGGCGCCGTCGGGGCGTCGATGCGTCCGCCGGTCCAGCGGATGGCCTGGATGATCTGGTCGCGGAACCGCGGGTCCTCCCATGTAGAGGGGGTATGGCCGAGGTTGGTGTAGAACAGCCGACCCTCGCCGGCTTGGCGCACCCAGGTCACGGGCACCGGATAGGGCCGGCGCAGCGACCCGCCCGCCATGTCCAGCGTCTGCAGCACCCTGACTCGCGCCGGGTCGAAGCCGATGTACTGGTAGATCTCCTCGGCATAGGGCGTTCCGTCGGGCCACATGCTAGCCAACGGATGATCCGGTTCCAGGGTGGCCAGGCGGATGGCTGTGCCCTGCGTCCACGGGTGGCCGTCGAAGCGTCCGCCGAGGAAGGCGGTCCAGGCGTCCTGTCCGCCCTCGAAATCCAGGGCCGTGTCTGCGGCGCTGTGGATGCCGACGAAGCCGCCGCCATCGGTCTCCAGCCAAGCCAGGATCGCCGTCCAGGTCTCCCGCTCGATCGGCAGGGCGCCCGTAGTGCTGAAGATCAGCACGTCGAGTTCGGCCAGACGCGATGGGGTCAGGTCGCGGGCGTCCTGGGTCAGTTCGACGGTGAAGGCGCCGCTTTCGCGGGCCATGGTCTGGAGCGCGATCTCCGAGGGCGCGAGGCCGCCGGCCGGCCGCCGCACAGTCTCATGAACAAACCCGACCGACTGGGACAGATAGAGCACCCGCAGGGGTCGCTGGGCGCTGGACGGCGCGTGGGCGCAGGCGGCGAGGCCCAGGGCGAAGACCAGGCCAGTCAAAAGCCTGATCATCGCGCTGAAACCGATGCCAGCCCCCCCGTGAATGCGCGCCATTATCAGCCTCCGGTTCGAATGATGGCCAGAGGTGACGCGATCCTCAGAGGGCTGCAAGGCCTTCCTCGAGCCGCTGCATGTCGGCCGGCGGCGGCGTCTCGAAGCGCAGCGCCTCCCCCGTCACCGGGTGGATGAAGCCGAGAATGGTCGCATGCAGCGCCTGGCGGGTCAGGCCCGAGGCGTCGATCGCGGCGCGCACGGCATTGGCGGGGCTGCCCGAACCGTAGACCGGATCGCCCAGCAGGGGCGCGCCCCTGGAGGCCATGTGGACGCGGATCTGGTGGGTTCGCCCGGTGTGCAGGGTGCAGGCCACGCGGGACGCCAGCGCCGGAACGGCGCGCCGGCTGCCCTTGGCCGCGACCGCCCCGTAGACCTGCTCCACCGCATAGTCGGTGATCGCCTCCCGGCCCCCGGCCCGGAGCACAGCCATCTTCTTGCGGTCGCCGGTTGAGCGACCGAGGTTGGAGGCGATCCGGCCCCTTTCAGGCTGGGGGGCTCCGCGGACCAGGGCGATATAGGTCCGCTCGATGTCATGGGCGGCGAACAGGGCGGAGAGGCCGGCGTGGGCAGCGTCCGACTTGGCCGCGACCATGACGCCGGAGGTGTGCTTGTCCAGCCGGTGAACGATGCCGGGCCGGGCGACGCCGCCAATGCCGGAAAGCGAAGCCGCGCAGTGGTGCAGCAGGGCGTTGACCAGGGTGCCGGTTTCGCTGCCCGGGGCGGGATGGACCGCCATGCCAGCCGACTTGTCGATCACGATCAGATGTGCGTCCTCGAACAGCACGGTCAGGGGAATGGCCTCCGGCTGGGGGATGGCCGAGACGACCGCCGGCAGGGCGACGGCGTAGAGTCCCGGCAGGGCCTTGGCGGAGGCGACCGAGACTGGATGGCCGTCGCGTGTGACGACGCCTTCGCCGAGCAGGGCCTGAAGCCGGGCGCGGGAAAGGGTGGGGAATATCTCCGACAAGGCCCGGTCCAGCCGGGCTCCGCCGGTCTCAAGACGGGCCTCCAGGGCGGGCGTCGCCTCGTCGTCGGCGGGAAAATCTTCGATCAGGGGTTCGTCAGACACGAGGGCGCTCCGCCGCACAGGCCGGGCGGTCGCGCAATTTAGCACGGCCTCGGACGCGTGGGGCAAGCTCGCACTTGGCGGCCCGGCAAACCTGAGTCATCTTCCAAGCTTGGCTATTGGGGGGGTGACGATGAAGTGGCTGATCGTTTCCGCAGCGGCGGGCGCGCTTCTGGGTCTGGCGAGCTGCGCGACCATGAGCGCGGATCAGTGCCTGGCTGGCGACTGGACAGGGCAGGGCTATTCCGACGGCGCCCAGGGCCTGTCGATGAGCCGGCTGGCTGAGCACGCCGAAGCCTGCGCCCCCCATGGGGTCGTCCCCGACCGGGCGGCCTATGCCGCCGGCCGCGACCAGGGACTGGTGCAATACTGCACGCCGGCCAACGGCTTCCGTGCGGGGCGCACGGGGTCAGGCTATGGCGGGGTCTGCCCCGGTTATCTGGAGGCGGACTTCATGCCCGCCTATCGCGACGGCCAGATCGTACATGGCGTCGAGCAGGTCCTGGCCGATGCTCGCGGCCGCGTCGACAGCCTGGGTCGCGAACTGGAGCATCTCGACGAGAAGATCACCGGCAAACAGGCTGAACTGCGTGCCGAGGGCGTCACGGACGAGCAGCGCGCGCAGATTCGCGATCGCATACAGGACCTTCGTCGCGAACGCGCCAACACCGAACGCGACTGGCGCCGCGCCCAGGAGGCGATCGACGAGGCCGAGCGGGATGTGCGTGACGTGCGCGGGCGTTTCCGGAGAGAGTACGGAGACTGGTGACGCTTCCGGGCCTGGGGCCCGGAAGCGGTCAGGCCGCCTTCGAGGCGGCGGCTCCGAAATGCGGGTTCAGTTCGCCCCTGGCGTAGCGCTGGGCCATCTGCGCCGTCGACAGCGGGCGGATTTTCGACGCCTGACCCTCGCAGCCGAACTGGACGAACCGCTCCTGGCAAAGTTTGCGCATCGCCTCCTTGGCGGGCTTGAGATAGGCGCGGGGATCGAACTCGCCGGGCTTCTCCGACAGGATCTTCCGGATCGCGCCGGTCATGGCCATGCGGTTGTCGGTGTCGATGTTGATCTTGCGCACGCCGTGTTTGATGCCGCGCTGGATCTCTTCCACCGGCACGCCCCAGGTCTGGGGCATCTGGCCGCCGTACTGGTTGATGATGTCCTGCAGGTCCTGCGGCACCGATGACGAGCCGTGCATGACCAGGTGGGTGTCGGGCAGGCGGCGGTGGATTTCCTCGATCACGTTCATGGCGAGGACGTCGCCGTCGGGCCGGCGCGTGAATTTGTAGGCCCCGTGGCTGGTGCCCATGGCGATGGCGAGGGCGTCGACCTGGGTCTCGCGCACGAAATCGACCGCCTGGTCCGGGTCGGTCAGGAGCTGGGAGTGATCCAGCTTGCCCTCGAAGCCGTGGCCGTCCTCGGCCTCGCCCATGCCCGTTTCAAGCGAACCCAGCACGCCCAGTTCGCCCTCGACCGAGACGCCGCAGCTGTGGGCCATCTGGACGACGCGGCGGGTGACGTCGACATTGTATTCGTAGCTGGCGGGGGTCTTGGCGTCCTCTTCCAGCGAGCCGTCCATCATCACCGAGGTGAAGCCGTACTGGATGGCCGTGGCGCAGGTCGCTGGACCGTTGCCGTGGTCCTGGTGCATGCAGACCGGGATGTGCGGATACAATTCGGCCAGGGCGTCGATCAGCTTGGCCAGGACGATGTCGTTGGCGTAGTTGCGCGCGCCGCGGCTGGCCTGGATGATGACGGGGGCGTTGACCGCCTCGGCCGCCTCCATGATGGCCAGGCCCTGTTCCATGTTGTTGATATTGTAGGCGGGCAGGCCGTAGTCGTTCTCCGCCGCGTGATCGAGAAGCTGTCGCAGCGTGATGCGCGCCATGGGGTGTCTCCTGAGCCGTCAGTTTTGCCGGTGGTCTAACGCCAAGGGCGCCTGAAGTCACGCATTGTTACAGGCCGGCCCCGCCGTCAGAACTCGACAGGGGCCGCGGCGTATCGTCCGCGCCACGCTTGCGTCGCACCTGATTCAATGTCTGCGGGAGACACAACCATGCGACGGCTGACGATCGCGTCTGTCCTGTCCACGCTAGCGCTCGCCGCTTGCGCGGGCCTGCCGACCACCGACGAATTGTGCCGGGATTCGACGCGTTGCACGCCGGACTGCGGCTCTGTGGCGAGCGGAGGGTCGCCGGACTGCGACCCGTGGCAGCGTGAGGGCCGCACGCGCGGTTGAGGGCTCAGGCCTGCAGGGCCTCGACGCCGGGGAGGGGCTTGCCCTCCATCCATTCGAGGAAGGCGCCGCCCGCGGTGGAGACGAAGGTCATGTCGTCGACCACGCCCGCGTGATGCAGGGCCGCGACGGTGTCGCCGCCGCCGGCCACGGCCACCAGCGCGCCCGAGGTCGCCAGTTGCGCCGCCGCCTGGGCCGCCTTGACCGTGGCGGCGTCGAAGGGCGGAACCTCGAACACCCCGAGCGGGCCATTCCAGATCAGGGTGCGCGACAGGGTCATGCCCTTGATCAATTTCTCGACCGTCAGGGGGCCGGCGTCGAGGATCTTCTCGTCCTCGCCGATGGCCTCGCGGATCAGGACCGTGCGGGCCTCGGCGCCCGGCTTGACCTCGCGCGCCACCACCACATCGATGGGCAGCAGGATTTCGCAGCCGCGGGCTTCGGCCTCGGCGAGGATTTCGCGGGCGGTGTCGGCCATGTCCTTCTCGGCAAGGGACCCGCCGATATCGACCCCTTGCGCATAAAGGAAGGTATTGGCCATGCCGCCGCCGATGGCGAGCCGGTCCAGCTTGCCGACAAGGTTCTTCAGCAGGTCCAGCTTGGTCGAAACCTTGGCGCCGCCGACGAAGCCGATGACCGGCTTCTGCGGGTGGCCGAGGGCCGCATTCAGCGCATCCAGCTCGCGTCGCATCGACTCGCCGGCATAGGCGGGCAGCAGCCGGGCCAGCCACTCGGTCGAGGCGTGGGCGCGGTGGGCGGCGGAGAAGGCGTCGTTGACATAGAGGTCGCCCAACTCGGCCAGCTGTCCGGCGAAGGCCGGGTCGTTGGCTTCTTCGCCAGCATGGAAGCGGAGGTTCTCCAGCAGGACGACGCCGCCTGCGTCGACATCCGCGATCATGGCCTTCGCCTCCTCACCCACGCAGTCCGAGGCGAACCGGACCGGGGCGCCGAGCAGGTGTTCGAGGTCGTCGACCACCGGCTGCAGGCTCATCGACGGCACGACCTTGCCCTTGGGCCGGTCGAAATGGGCCATCAGGACCACCTTCGCTCCCGCGTCGCGCAGGCGGTTGATCGTCGGTATGGCCACCCGCAGCCGCGTGTCCTCGGTGACCTTGCCGTCCTCCATCGGAACGTTGAAGTCCACGCGGACGAGGGCGGTCTTGCCGGCGAGAGCGGGGGCGTCGTCGAGGGTGCGGAACTGGGTCATGGGCGTCTCCATATAGCTGACCGGTCGCTGCGAGAAGACATGCCGGACATCCGGCCCGGGTCATTGCACACGCGCTGGATGGTTATCTGTCGCGGCCGGCACACGGTCTGAGAGTGCGAATGGGGTTGCGGCCGAACCACTCCGATGACCAGTGTTTTTCCACTGGGGGAGAACGCTGATGTTTGGCCGGATTTTCATTTCGGGTGCAGTCGCCGCTGGCCTGGCGCTTACCGCCGGAACTGTCCCGGCTCTCGCACAGGAAGACGCCGGCGCCGTCGCGGCCAGCACTCCGATCACCGGGACGGCCTCCGACTACGGGCGGATGCCCGACTACGAGATGGTCCAGGTCTCGCCCTCCGGCGACAGGCTCGCCTATGTGACCGTGGTCGGCGAGGAGCGGAGCCTGCTGATCGTCAATCAGGCCACCGGGGAGTTGCAGGGCGGCGCCCGGCTGGGCTCGGCCAAGCTGCGCGGCATCGAGTGGATCGATGAAGATAACATCCTGACCCTTATCACCGCGACCGATCGCAGCCTCGGGTTGTCGGCGGCCGAAATGGCGCACGGGCAGATCTACAGCATTCCCAACCGTCGACTGAGCATGGTGCTGCAGGGCACGCCGAATACCCTGCCGTATGTGCTGAACTATTATATCCAACGGCCCGGCGGCCAGCCGACCCTGTACGTCGACACCTTCGCGACGCGGAACGGAGTCTGGGACGGCTACAAGATGTACCGGGTGGATACCGAGACCGGCCGGGGCCGCGAGTTTTATGACTGGGAACGGCGTCTCCCCACCGGCGTCGTCGCCACGCCGGACGGCGCCCTTCTGGCCCGCTCCGACTATTACAGCGAGAACGGCCGCTGGGTCCTCGTCGTCCGCCGGGGCACGCGGTGGGTCGAGGCTTGGTCGACCAACACTCTTCTGGATCAGCCCTATCTCGCCGGTCTGGGCACGGACGCGGGCAAGATCGTGGTGCACGCCTCACTGGATGGCGAGCCGGCCGGCTATCACCAGATGGATGTCGCCACCGGCGAATGGTCTGATCTGCCGTTTGAAGGCGACGCTGAAGGCCTGTTCCGCCACCCGGTCACTGGCCTGGTGATCGGCGCCCGTTACAGGGAAAACGACACCGTCAGCTACGATTTCATCGATCCCGCGGTCGAACGGTCGCTGCGTTCCGCCCGAGCGGCCTTTCCGGACCGTCATCCGTCGGTGGTCTCGTTCAGCGATGACTTCCGGCAGATCGTGGTGCGGACCTGGGGCGAGGGCGACGCCGGCTCCTATCACCTGGTCGATCTGGACGCCCGGTCCGCGCGCGAGGTGGGGGACGCCTATCCGGCGGTGACGGCCGTGGGCGAGGTGCGCCCCATCCAGTACGCGGCCGCCGACGGGATGCAGATCCCCGGCTATCTGACCTTGCCGCCCGGGGTGAGCGATCCCCGCAATCTGCCGTTGGTCGTGATGCCGCACGGCGGTCCGGCCGTTCGGGATTACCTTGGATTCGACTGGTGGGCCCAGGCCACGGCCGCGCGCGGCTATGCCGTGCTCCAGCCCAATTTCCGGGGCTCGGACGGGCTCGGTCGGGCGCACCTCGAGGCCGGCTATGGCGAATGGGGCGGCAAGATGCAGACCGACCTGTCGGACGGCGTGCGCTACCTGGCCGGCGAGGGTATCATCGATCCCGAACGGGTCTGTATCGTGGGGGCCAGCTACGGCGGCTATGCGGCCATGGCTGGCCCGACGTTGGACTCCGGCGTCTACCGCTGCGCCGTCGCCGTCGCCGGCGTCTCGGACCTGCGCGCCATGGTCGCCTGGAGCGCCCAACGCGCCGGCGCCCGCAACAGCCCGATTGCGCGTTACTGGAACCGGTTCATGGGCGCCGAGGGGGTCGGGGATCGCGCGCTGGACACCCGTTCGCCGCGCCAGCAGGCCGCGCGCGCCGATGCGCCGATCCTGCTGCTCCACGGCCGCGACGACACGATCGTGCCCTATGAGCAGAGCCGTCTGATGGCCGCGGCCCTGCGCGACGCCGGCAAGCCCTATGAGCTGATCGCCCTCGAGGGCGAGGACCACTATCTGTCGCGCGGAGAGACCCGACAACAGATGCTGGCCGAGACGCTTCGCTTCCTTGAGGCGCACAATCCGCCAACTGCGGCGCGCTGAGCCCCTGCGGGCGCCTGTCCCGGTCGGGCAGGCGGGACCTCGGCACCGGACCGGGTTCGGGCCACATCCGCCTCCTCCTCGCCGCGCGAGGGGAGGCGGCGGCATTTTTAGATCAGCTTGCTCATCACCAGGGCCGTGTCGGCCATCCGCGTCGCGAAGCCCCATTCGTTGTCGTACCAGGTCAGCACCCGGGCCAGTTTGCCGTCGACGACCTGGGTCTGGGGCAGGGCGGCGGTGCTGGACGCCGCGATGTGATTGAGATCGGTCGAGACCAGGGCCTCGTCCGTCGTCGCCAGGACGCCCTTCATCGGGCCGTCGGCGGCGGCCTGCAGGGCGGCGTTGATCTCTTCGACCGTGACCTCGCGGCCGGCCACGACCTTCAGGTCGACGACCGAGACGTTCGGCGTCGGCACGCGGATCGAGGAGCCGTCCAGCTTGCCCTTCAGTTCCGGCAGCACCAGGCCGAGCGCCTTGGCGGCGCCGGTCGAGGTCGGGATCATCGACAGGGCGGCGGCGCGGCCGCGGTACAGGTCCTTGTGCATCGTATCCAGCGTCGGCTGGTCGCCGGTATAGCTGTGGATGGTGGTCATATAGCCGCGCTCGATGCCGAACAGGTCGTGCAGGACCTTGGCCACCGGGGCCAGGGCGTTGGTGGTGCACGAGCCGTTGGATACGACGATGTCGTCGGCCGTCAGCGTCTCATGGTTGACCTTGTAGACGATGGTCTTGTCGGCTCCGTCGCAGGGAGCCGAGACCAGCACCCGCTTGGCGCCGGCGGTGAGGTGGGCCGAGGCCTTTTCCTTCGTCGTGAAGATGCCGGTGCACTCGAACGCGATGTCGACGTTCAATTCCTTGTGCGGCAGGTTGGCCGGGTCGCGCTCGGCGGTGACGCGGATCTTGCCCAGGCCGACGTCGATCCAGCCCTCTCCGCTCTCGATCGTGCCGGGGAAGCGGCCGTGGACCGAGTCGTATTTCAGCAGGTGGGCGTTGGTGGCCACGGGGCCCAGATCGTTGATCGCCACCACCTCGATGTCGCGGCGGCCGTGCTCGACGAGCGAGCGCAGGACGAGGCGGCCGATGCGGCCGAAACCATTGATGGCGACGCGGACGGTCATGGGGCGGTCTCCGTGGAAACGATGTCGTGGTTGGCGCTTCAATGGAACCGGAGGGCGCGAGGATCAACCCCGGGACCGTAACAAGGCGTGATCGATTGTGACGCACACACCGCGTCGGCGGAGGTTCGAGCGGTCCTTGTAACTTCGTGATTTGAATCCGGAGCCGCCCGACCTCTAATGGCGGCATGACCCTGCGTCGCCTGATCCGGTTGCTGACGGCCTCCGCCGCGATGAGCGTGGCGCTTGTCGCCGCCCCGGCCTACGCGGCGGGCCCGGGGCCGTCGGCCAGCGCCCCTGTCACGGCGGCCACGGCGCCCGACCGAGAGCGCGCGCGGATGAACCAGCGCGTTTTCGACAAGGTCTGGAACGAGGTCCGCACCCTCTATTACGACCCGACGCTGAACGGCGTGGACTGGAACGCCGCGCGCCGGACGTGGCGGCCGGTCGCCCTGGCGGCTCCCGACGACCGGACCCTGTATCGCGCCCTCGGCGACATGCTGGACCTGCTGGACGATGATCACGCCGGGGCCGTGGCGCCGGCCGTGGCGCGCCGCCATGACACCCAGCGCGAGCGTCGCGCGACCCTGGGCGTCACCCTTCGGCCCGATCCGACCGGCGAAACCTATCTGATTGAACGGGTCCGCGCCGACTCCCCCGCAGCCGAGGCCGGAGTCGCGGCGGGCTGGCGGCTGATGGCGGGCGCGAACGCGCCCTGGACGCCGGAGCAGGATATCGCGGTCGGCCGGGCCGTGACCCTGGCATTGGCCGACCGTGCGGGCGAAACCCGGACCCTGACCCTGACCCCGCGCCTCATGGATCCGACGCCGGCCTTCATCGCTGACCGGTCGCGCCCCGGCGTCGTTGTGCTGACGGTGGAAGGGTTCGAGGCCGGCCTGGGCCGATGGATGGGCGAGCAACTGGCGGGATTGGCGCCCGGGGAGGATGTCATCCTCGACCTGCGCGGCAATTCCGGCGGCCGCCTGGCCGAGGCCGACGCCGTGCTCAGCTGCTTCCTGCCGCGGGGTCGGCTTTGGGCGGCGCGAACCGCCCGGTCGGGCCGACGGCTCGAACTGAGGACCGCCGGCGGCTGCGGCGACCTGGATCGGCCGGTCGACAACGCGGTGGCCGTGCTTGTGGACGCCGACAGCCGCAGCGCCGCCGAATTGACGCCCGCCGCCCTGCAGGAGGCGCGCCGTGCGGTGGTGATCGGGGCCCCGACGGCGGGCGCCGTGCTGATTTCCCAGGAGACCTCTCTGCCTGACGGCGGACGGCTAAGTCTGAGCCGCGCCGACTTCGTCACCGCGGGCGGGATCCGTCTGGAGAAGCGCGGCGTGACGCCTGACATCGCGGCCGACAGGTCGCTGGAAGACCAGCAGGCCGGTCGGGATCCGGGGCTGGAGGCCGCCCTGGCCGCCCTCGCGGGCCTGGGTCCGATGCCGGACCTCGCGGTGCAGGCGGCGCCCATCCTGTAGGGCCTGCGGCTCAAAGACCGAGGCAGTTGCCGTCGCGGTAGAAGATCGAGGTCATCCAGGCCGCGCCGTGGATAGGACCGTGGCCGTGGAAATCCAGGCGGCGAAATCCCGCCTCGGCGAGTAACGCGTAGCCCGGCTCGTACCGCGATCGCTCGGAATTGTCCCAGATCACCACGCCCTGTTCGCTGAGGCAGCCGACGCTGTGCCGGGCGCAGTTCACCCGGTCGCGCCCATCGACGATGATGATGTCGAACGGACCCCCCTGATCCGCCGCCGTCCGGGCGTAGTCGCCGCCGTATTCCAGCGTGCGATGGAGATAGTCGACATTGCCCGGCAACTGCGGACGCATCTCCTCGACCCAGGCGGGATGGTGTTCGACGGCGGTGACGTGCCGCGCCCGGGCGGCCCACCACAGGGTCGAGCCGCCGGACCCGAACTCGAAGACGGTCAGGTTCGAGAAATCCTTGGCGGCGAGGTAGGCGATCGCCGGATAGGTGTACCAGGGAACGGGATTTCGCTGGCGATCCACCGGCCGCTCCAGCTTGACGCTCGCGAACCAGCCGCTCTGTTCCAGATAGGGGTGAATGCGCAGATAGCGGGGCAGCAGCAGGCTGGCGGCCCGCAGGTACTGGTCGCGGTCGTCCGAGTCCGGCCAACGGCTGTTCGGCAGCTCCCGGATGAAGCGCGCCATCAGATCCCGGGCCTTGGGGCCTTTGATCCGCACGGGGCGCTCCGGGTTCTCGCTCATGGTAGAGCTTTGTCACCGGAATGGGCGGTTTAGGCAAATCCGCCCCGTGGCCCATGCGTCAGGGCGCGACCACCCGCACGCGCGACGCGGCCTCGCGCGCCCGTTCGCGCGCCTGCTCTACGGTCTCGCCCCGGGCCGTGGCGACCCCCATGCGTCGGCTGACATAGCTCTCGGGCTTGCCGAACAGCCGCAGGTCGGCGGTCGGGACGGACAGGGCCTCGGCCACGCCCTCGAAGGCGACCCCGACCGCGTCCATCCCGCCATAGATGACCGCGCTGGCGCCGATCTCGCGCTGGCTGACATCGACGGGCAGGCCGAGGATCGCCCGGGCGTGCAGGGCGAATTCGCTCATCGTCTGGGTCGCCAGGGTCACCAGGCCGGTGTCGTGCGGGCGCGGCGACACCTCCGAGAACCAGACCTCGTCGCCCTTCACGAACAGCTCGACTCCGAAGACGCCGAGGCCCCCGAGCGCATCGGTGACCTTTCGGGCGATGTCCTGTGACAGGGCGAGCGCGGCCGGGGTCATGGCCTGCGGCTGCCAGCTCTCGACGTAGTCGCCCTTGACCTGGCGATGGCCGATGGGAGCGCAGAAGTCGGTGCGCACGGCGCCGTCGCGCAGCGAGCGCACGGTCAGCAGGGTGATCTCGAAGTCGAAATCGATCCGCCCCTCGACGATCACGGTCGCCGTCTCGACCCGGCCGCCGGATTGCGCATGGGCCCAGGCGTTGGCCGCATCCTCGACCGTCTCGATCATCGACTGGCCCTTGCCCGAGGACGACATCACCGGCTTGATGAAGACCGGCAGGCCGATACGGTGCGCGGCCTCGGCCAGTTCGGCGGCCGATCGGGCGAAGGCGTAGGGGCTGGTCAGCAGATCCAGCTCCTCGGCCGCCAGCCGGCGGATGCCCTCGCGGTTCATGGTCAGCTGGGTGGCGCGGGCCGTCGGAATAACAGTCGCCAGTCCGGCCACCTCGATCTGGGCCAGCACCTCGGTGGCGATGGCCTCGATCTCGGGCACGATGATGTGCGGGGCCTCGGCCAGGATCACCCCGTTCAGCACCTGGGCGTCGGTCATCGGAATGACGTGGCTGCGGTGCGCCACCTGCATGGCCGGGGCGTTGGCGTAACGGTCGACGGCGATGACCTCGGCCCCCAGCCGCTGCAGCTCGATGGCCACCTCCTTGCCCAGCTCCCCCGCGCCGAGAAGCATGACGCGCACGGCGCTGTCGGAAAGAGGGGTGCCGAGTTTCATGGGTGGGCTCCGTCGATCAGGTCTCGGGCGGGGCGACGGCGTACAGCCGCCGGAAGGCGTCCAGCGCGGCCCCGTGATAAATAGTGGCGTGGCTTTCGTCAGGCCTCGGCTGGAAGCTCCAGCTCAGGCCGGGCAGGGCGTGGTCCCGCAGGTTGCCGGTCAGCGTCTCCATCAGGGCCTGCGCCTCCGCGCCCTCGTCGCCCAGGGTCAGGATCAGGGTGCGCGGCGCGTTGGAATGGTCGCGCAGATGCGCTCCCGACTGTCGGGCCAGCCGCCCGCCGTCCCACCACAGGCTGGGGCTGACCGCCACCCAGGCGCCGAACATCTGCGGTTCCTTGAGGAAGGTCTCGACCACGAACAGGCCCGCCAGGGACTCGCCCATCAAGGCCGTCTCGCCGCTGGTGCGGAACCGCCCCTCGACGAAGGGCTGCACCTCCTCAGCGATGAATCTCCGGAACCGGGCGGAGTCGCCCTGCGTCGGATAGCGGGCGATCAGTTCGGGATCTTCAGTCGGCAGGGCCAGTTCGTTGCGGCGATCCACCGAGGCGATCCCCACCACGATAACGTCCCGGGTCGAGCCGTTGACCGTGCCCAACTGCGCGAGGCCGGAGATGTGGTGGAAGTCCTGCCAACGGGTCCCGCCGTCCAGCACGTACAACACCGGATAGGTCGCCTCGCCTTCCGCATAGCCCGGCGGCAGCCAGACGTTGATCTCGCGCGCTGTCCCATAGACGACTGAGGGCAGTGCCCAGGACTGGCCGATGACGATCGGCGTGGGCTCGGGAATCTGCGCCGTTGCGGGCGCCGACAGGGCGAACAGGGCCAACAAGGCCAGAACCAGAGGCCTCATGGGGTCGCCCTCGCTGCCGGCTGAATCAGGTCCCAGGCGTTGCCGTACAGATCCTCGAACACGGCGACGGTCCCATAGGGTTCAGACCGGGGCGGTTCCCGGAACACCACGCCTGCCGCCGTCCAGGCCGCATGGTCACGGTCGAAATCGTCGGTCTCCAGAAACAGCCAAACCCGGCCGCCGGCCTGGTCGCCGATCCGGGCGCGCTGCGCGTCAGTGGTCGCTTGCGCCAGCAGCACGGACGTCTCGCCGCCCCTCGGCGTCACCGCGACCCAGCGTTTGCCGCCGCCCATGTCTGTGTCCTCGCTGAGCGCGAAGCCAAGTTTGCCGACATAGAAGGCGATGGCCTCGTCATAGTCCCGGACCAACAGGCTGACGGCGCCGAGGCGGGGCATGGACTAGAGGCGCGCCTTCGCCGCCGCGACCACGGCCTCGGCGGTGATCCCGAACTTTTCGTACAGCACCTCGGCCGGCGCGCTGGCGCCGAAGCCGGTCATGCCGACGAAGGCGCCGTCCTCGCCGATGAACCGCTCCCAGCCCTGCTGGATGCCGGCCTCGACCGCGACGCGGACCGTGCCGCGGCCGATGACGGAGGCCTGGTAGGCCGCGTCCTGCTGGAAGAACAGTTCGAAGCACGGGACGGAGACGACGCGGGTCGGGGTGTTGTTGGCTTCCAGTCGGTCCGCCGCGGCCAGGGCCAGGGCCAGCTCCGTGCCCGTGCCAAACAGGGTGACCTTCGCCTCGCCCTTGGCGGCGCGGATCTCATAGGCGCCCCTGGCCGACAGGTTCTCCGTCGCCGCGACGGTGCGCACCGCCGGGGTCTTCTGGCGCGACAGGGCCAGGGCGGAGGGCGCGTCCCGGTGCTCCAGCGCCGCCTGCCAGCATTCCATAGCCTCGACCGTGTCGGCGGGGCGGAAGACCAGCAGGTTGGGGATGGCGCGCAGGGCGGCCAGATGCTCGACCGGCTGGTGCGTCGGGCCGTCCTCGCCCAGGCCGATGCTGTCATGGGTCAGGACGTGGATCACCCGAACGCCCATCAAGGCGCCCAGCCGGATCGCCGGACGGCTGTAGTCCGAGAACACCATGAAGGTGCCGCCGTAGGGAATGATCCCGCCGTGCAGGGCCATGCCGTTCATCGCGGTGGCCATGCCGAACTCGCGGATGCCCCAGTTGACGTAGCGCCCCTCATAGGTCGGGGCGTCGAAGATCGGCGTGCCCTTGACGAAGGTGTTGTTCGATCCGGTCAGGTCGGCCGAGCCGCCGACCAGTTCGGGGATGGCGGCGAACAGCTCGTCCAGCGCCGCGCCCGAAGACTGGCGCGTCGCCTGGGCCGGCCGGGTCTCGACCAGTTCGGCGATCCTGGCGTTCAGGGCGTCGAAGGCGCCGGCGGGCAGGTCGCCCTTCATCGCACGGGTGAAGTCGGCCGCCTGGGCCGAGGCGTTGAGGCGCGCCTCCCAGGCCTTGCGCTCTTTCGCGCCGCGCTTGCCGACCTTCTTCCATGCCTTGTCGACGGCTTCCGGCAGTTCGAACGGCTCATGCGCCCAGGACAGGCCCAGGCGGGTGGCGGCGATCTCGGCCGCGCCAAGCGCCGCGCCGTGGGTCTTGTGGCTGCCTTCCATGGTGGCGGCGCCGCGGCCGATCTTGGTCTTGCACGCGATCAGGGTCGGCTTGTCCTGCTTCACCGCCCACTGCAGCGCCGACTTGATCGCCTTCATGTCATGGCCGTCGACGGCCTTGACCGCCCAGCCGGCCGCCTTGAAACGGGCCTTCTGGTCGGTGGCGTCCGACAGGGACACCGCCCCGTCGATGGTGATGGCGTTGTCGTCCCACAGCACGGTCAGCTTGTTCAGCTTGTAGCGGCCGGCCAGGGCGATCGCCTCCTGCGACACCCCCTCCATGAGACAGCCGTCGCCGGCGATGACCCAGGTCCGGTGGTCGACCAGATCCTTGCCGAACCGCGCCGCCAGATGGCGCTCGGCCATGGCGAAGCCAATGCTGTTGGCCAGGCCCTGCCCCAGTGGCCCGGTGGTCGTCTCGACGCCCGGCATGTGACCGAACTCGGGATGGCCGGCGGTCTTCGACCCCCACTGGCGGAAGTTGGACAGCTCCTCCTTGGTCGCCGCCTTGTAGCCGGTCAGGTGCAGCAGGCTGTAGATCAGCATCGAGCCGTGGCCGGCCGACAGAATGAAGCGGTCGCGGTCGGCCCAGTCGGGGCGGCTGGCGTCGAACTTCAGGAATTTGGAGAACAGCACCGTGGCGACGTCGGCCATGCCCATGGGCATGCCGGGGTGGCCGCTTTTGGCCTTTTCGACGCCGTCCATGGACAGCACCCGGATGGCGTCGGCCATCTGTTTGGGGGTGGCGGTTTCAGATGCGGTCTTGCGGTCGGCCACGGGCGGCGCTTTCGTCGGGAGGGCGGAAAAAGGGAGGCGCGCCGCTTTACCCCGACGCGTCGGCGGGTTCTATACGGATTCTGGAGGATATGACCGGAATGGATGCTGCATCGGCCGCCAAGGACCGGGTCGACCGGGCGCTGGCCCTGCTGGAACGCAGGCTGCTGGACCTGAAGGCCCGGGCGGCGGGAACCAGCCGGGTGCCGGACGACGACCTGTTCGCGCCCGAGCCCTCGACCGAGACCGACCGCGCCCGCATCCATGAGCTGGAGGCCGCCGGCCGCGACGCGGCCGAGGTCCTGTCCCGCGCCGCCGACGCCATCCGCGAAAGCCTGGCCGAACAGGAGGCCCGCTGATGGCGACGGTGACCGTCGAGATCAACGGCCGCCCCTATGCCGTCGGTTGCGCCGACGGCCAGGAAGAGCGGGTGCGCATCCTCGCCAAACAGTTCGACGGCCATGTGCGCCAGGTGGCGGGCGAGGTCGGCCATGTCGGCGACATCCGCCTGTTCCTGATGGCCGGCCTGATGCTGGCCGATGAACTGCACGAGGTCCGGCTCGGCAATCCCGGCGCGACCGCCGCGGCGGCCGCCTCGACCGATGGCGTCGCCGAGGCCCTGAACGCCGTCGCCGCCCGACTCGAGAAAATCGCCCAGGGACTGTGACCCGACGCCGCGGGCGGCGCCGGCTTGACTCCTGTCCTGTCGTGTCAGATATTTCTGTCATGACAGAAACGACGAAACTCCCGGTCGCCCTCGAACGCTTCGTCCTGCACTGGGGCGAGATGGGCGGCTTCTGGGGCGTCAACCGTTCTGTGGCCCAGATCCACGCCCTGCTGTTGACCGCCGACCGGCCCATGACCGCCGAGGACATCGCCGGCGCGCTGGAGATCGCCCGCTCGAATGTCTCCAACTCGCTGAAGGAGCTCCAGAACTGGAACCTGATCCGGCGGACGCCGGTCCGGGGCGACCGACGTGATCACTATGAGGCCGAGACCGACGTCTGGGAGGTCGCCTCGCGCATCGCCGCCGGTCGCAAGGCCAAGGAGATCGACCCGGCCCTGGCCACCCTGCGCGCCTGCGTCGCGGAGGCGGAGGGCGATCCGACGGTGTCGCCGGTGGCCCTGAAGCGGTTGAGGGAGCTGCTGGAATTCACCGAGACGATCGACCGCTGGTACGCGCAGATCACGACGGTGGCCCGGCCCAAGCTGATGGCGTTGCTGAAGCTGGGCGCGCGCATCGCCGCCCTGATCCCGGGCGGAAAATAGGGGAGGGGACCATGGGGGCGGCTGTCGCAATCAGGGAGCGGGTTCATCCGGAGGCCGATGGCGCTTTGGGAGACCTCCGCTTCCGCGCCCTTCTGCCGACCGAGGCGTGGAACGCCCTGCCTGCGGCCGTGCGTCGCCGTTTTTCCAAGCGGATGACGGACGGGGCCACGGTCGCCTATCGCGGCGCGGTGGTCGCCGTCCAGGCCAACGCCGCGGGCCGGCTGCTGGCCCGGGCCGCCCGCCTGATCGGCGGCCCGCTGCCGCTGGTGTGGGCGCCGGGCGCCGCCGTGGTCACGGTCACCGAGGACGCGGTCGGCCAAGGCCAGGTCTGGACCCGGCTCTATGCGCGCCGCACCGGCTTCCCGCAGGTCATCCATTCCGCCAAACGCTTCGCCGGCCCGACCGGGCTGGAGGAGCATATCGGCGCGGGCGTCGGCATGGCCCTGACCGTGACGGTTGAGGACCGGGCCCTGGTGTTCCGCAGCGCCTTCTATTTCGCCACCCTTCTCGGGCGCCGCCTGCGCCTGCCGCGATGGGCCGAGCCGGGCGATCTGACCATCGTCCACCGCGATCAGGGCGGCGGCGCCTTCGCCTTCGCCCTGGCGCTGGATCATCCCTGGCTGGGACGGCTGATGGCCCAGGACGCGATCTTCAAGGACGCCTGAGATGACCGACCTGCTGTGGATCCTGATCACGCTTCAGATCGCCATGGGGGCCTTCGACACCCTGTTCCACCACGAACTCACCGAACGCCTCGCCTGGCGGCCGTCGCAGCGGCGCGAGTTGCGGCTGCACGGGGTCCGCAACCTGATCTACGCCGCCCTGTTTCTGCTGATCGGCTGGAGCGAGCCTAAGGGCATGGCCGCCCTGGCCCTGATGGCAGTGCTTGGGCTGGAGCTGGTCATCACCCTGATCGATTTCGTCGAGGAGGACCGCACCCGGCGACTGCCCGCTTCCGAGCGCGTCATCCACACCCTGCTGGCTGTGAACTACGGGGCGATCCTGACGCTCCTCACGCCCGTCCTGTGGCTATGGAGCCAAGCCCCCACCGGCCTCGGCGCCAATGGCTATGGCCTGTGGAGCCTGATGGCCAGCGCGGCCGCGCTCGCCGTCTTCGTCTTCGGCCTGCGCGACCTGGCCGCCGCCGGACGGTCCGATCGACTGGTTCAGCCAGACCCGGCGTCGATGGGGCGTGAACTGCCCGGACGCCGCCGCATCCTGATCACCGGCGCCACCGGCTTCATCGGCTGCCGGCTGACCGCCGCCCTCGTCGGCGCCGGCCATGAGGTCGTGGCCCTGGTGCGGAACCCGGGGACGGCGGACCTGCCGACGCCGATCACCCTGATCACCGACCTGAACCAGCTGCCCGCCAACGCCCGCATCGATGCGGTGGTCAATCTGGCGGGCGAGCCGATCAGCGACGGGCTTTGGACCCTGAGGAAGCGCCGCCGCATCCTGCGCTCGCGGCTGCAGGTCACCCGCGCGGTGCGCCGCCTGATCGCCCGGCTCGAGACGAAGCCCGAGGTGATGGTCAGCGGCTCGGCCATCGGCTGGTACGGCCTGCACGACGACGAGGCGCTCGACGAGACCGGCCCCGCCCGCGGCTGTTTCAGCCATCGCCTGTGCCACGCCTGGGAGCAGGCGGCCGCGCCGATCGCGGCCATGGGCGTGCGGCTGGTGACCCTGCGGATCGGCCTGGTGCTCGGCGCCGACGGCGGCATGCTGGCCCGGATGCTGACGCCGTTCGAGTTCGGGCTCGGCGGGCCCATGGGGTCGGGCCGTCAGTGGATGTCGTGGATCGCCCTCGACGACTGCGTGCGGCTGATCCTGCACGCCGTGGCTGAACCCCGGGTAAGCGGCCCGATGAACGCCGTCGCCCCTGCGCCCGCGACCAATCGCGACCTGTCCCTCGCCCTCGGTCGGGCGCTGAACCGGCCCGCGATCCTGGCCGCGCCCGCCTTGCAGCTGCGGCTGGTCCTCGGCGACTTCGCCGACGAATTGTTGCTGGGCGGCCAGAAGGTCCTGCCCGCCAAGGCCCTGGCGACCGGGTTCCGCTTCCGCCGGCCCGATCTGGACGCCGCCCTGCGCGCGATCGTCGGGGCCAGGCCGTGCGCCACTGGCGCAAGGGCGCGCGAACGACTATCTTGCTCCACGGCGGGTCCTGCTGCGGCTCTCGTCGAAGGCAACATTTCCTCGCGACCTTAATTCACTCGAAGGGAGCTGTCCCTGATCAGGCCCGTGGGCCTGGGCACACGGCGCCCACCTGGCTACCCAGGTCGAGAGGATTTAACCGTCCTTCACGGCTCTTGCGGCGCCGCCAACCTCTTCCTCTCTTTTGGGCCTAACGCTCGCGACGCGGTCGTTCGCTACTTCAGCGCGGCTTTGTCGCTCTGGCTTGACCGGAGGGTCGCGACGCGGTCGCCCGCTGCTTCAGCGCCGCTTGAGCGCGGGCAGGGTGCGCGCTAGGGCTTCCGCGCGTGTTTGACGCGGCCGGCGGCTCCCCATGACCGACAAGCATCAGCTCCGCGCCACGATGCGAGCCACGCGAAAGCGACTGGCCGTCGAAATTCCGGACGCGGCTGAACGCGTCGTTCGACATTTGCCGGAACTCCTTGAGATCATGTTCGAGACGTCGGACTCCTTCGCCGAGCGCCAGAAGCAGCGCCGCTTCACCGTCGCCGTCTACAAGGCGGTCGGGTCAGAGCTGAGCGCCATGCCCCTCGCCAGGGCGCTGATCGCGCGAGACGTGGATATGGCGCTTCCGGTTGCGACCGCCGCGGACGAGCCGCTCGTTTTCCGGCGTTGGACTCCGGGCGATCCGCTTGAGATCGACGCCTCCGGAGTGCCCGCGCCCCTGCCGCTGGCCGAGGTCGTCGCGCCGGACGTTGTTTTCGTCCCGCTGCTCGCTGTCGACGCGCGGGGTTATCGTCTGGGTCAGGGCGGGGGCTACTATGACCGGACGCTTCACGCGCTTCGGGACGTAGACCCGCTGCCCTGGTTCATCGGCCTCTGCTATTCGGGCCAGATGGTCGACACGCTTCCCGAGGAAGTGCATGACGAGCGCCTGCACGGCGTTCTCACGGAGGCCTTCTGTTCGACCGTCTGGAAAGCGTAATCTGATATGCGTCTCGCGTTCTTCGGTGATGTCGTCGGCAAGTCCGGACGGGACGGGCTGAGCGATCACCTTCCCGGCCTGAAGCGCGACCTGAAACTCGATTTCGTGGTGGTCAACGCCGAGAACGCCGCCGGCGGTTTCGGCATCACCGAGAACACCGCGCGCGAGCTGTTCATGGCCGGCGCCGATTGCCTGACCCTCGGCAACCACAGCTGGGACCAGCGCGAGGCGCTGACCTATATCGTGCGCGAGCCGCGGCTGATCCGACCGCTGAACTACCCCCGCCTGATGGACGCCCCCGGCGCCGGCGCGAACCTGTTCGAGACCCACTCCGGCAAGACCGTGCTGGTGATGAACGCCCTCGGCCGCATCCACATGGACGCCGTCGACGACCCGTTCGGGGCGGTTGAAAAGGAATTGGCCGCCTGTCCCTTGGGCATGGCCGCCGACGCCATCATCGTGGACATGCATTGCGAGGCGACCAGCGAGAAGATGGCCATGGGCCATTTCTGCGACGGCCGCGCCTCGCTCGTCGTCGGCACCCACACCCATGTCCCGACCGCCGATTGCCAGATCCTTCCCGGCGGCACGGCCTATCAGACCGACGCCGGCGGCTGCTGCGACTATGACTCGGTGATCGGCAACGAGAAGGAAGAGCCGCTGCGGCGTTTCACCACCCGGCTGTCCGGCGGCCGCTACACCCCGGCTCACGGTCCGGCGACCATCTGCGGCGTCTATGTCGAGACCGACGACCGGACGGGCCTGGCGACAAGGGTCGAGCCGATCCGCGTCGGGGGGCGACTGAGCCAGGCCGTGCCCGTTTCCTGACTCTGTCGAGAAATTAATGGCCGCGACCGCATCCGTCGTCGCCCGCCGCAGGCTCTCTCCACCAACATTCTCGTGGAGCCGCTCGATGCTGAAGATTCTCGCCGTCCTCGCCGCCCTCGCTCTACCGACGGCCGCCCTCGCCCAAACGCCGGAGCCCCGGCCGATCGAGGTGATGATTCTCGGGACCTACCATTTCGACAATCCGGGGCAGGACATACACAACGCCCGCATCGACTCCGTCCTGACGCCGGAGAAGCAGGCTCAGCTCGAGGCCGTCGTTGAGGGGCTGGCCCGCTTCCGGCCGACCGCCGTGGCGGTCGAGCGGGTGGCGGCCGACCAGACCACCATGTTGGACCATCGCTATCCGGCCTTCACGCCCGACCAGTTGCTGACCAACGCCGACGAACGGGTCCAGATTGGCTATCGCCTTGCTCATCGGACGGGACTGACCCGCGTCTATGCGATTGACGAGCAGGAGGGCGATGGCGAGGCGACCTATTTCCCGTTCGAGGCCGTTTACGACTGGGCCCAGGCGAATGGCGGCGCGGAGGCTCTGGCGGCCATGAGTGCGACGATCGCCGAAAGGGTGTCTGATCTCGAGCAACGGCAAAGAACCCGCGACGTGGGAGCCGTCCTGGCCTCCGTGAACGGCCCCGTCCCGGCCGCGGAGGACAAGGCCTTCCACTACGCCCTGATGCAGTTCGGCGCGGGCGACGCCCAGCCGGGAGCCGTGCTGAATGGTCGCTGGTTTACACGCAACGCCGAAATCTTCGCCCGTCTGATGCAGGCCGCCGAACCCGGCGACCGCATCGTTGTGGTCTATGGTACCGGCCATGCCTCGTGGCTGCGCGACATGGTCCAGGCCACCCCAGGCTTCCGGTTGATCGAACCGGCCGACTATCTGCCGGCGAACTGAGCGAGACCGGGGCCGACTGGCGGCGGCCCGTTCGGGTCAGGGCGTAGATGGATCGACCTGGCCCTCGCGTGACTGGTGACCGAGGAAGACCTCAATTTCCGGGTGACGGGCCACTAAGGCGCGCAGCCGCTGGACGGACTGTTCGGCGTCGGCCCGAGCGGCGGGCGGGACCGGCTGGGGCATGGCCTCGTCCCAGTTCAGCCGGGTCGAGGCCGCGTCTCCGACCACCAGCCTGGGCCCGTCGACGGCGTTGATCAGATAGCTGGTCGAGCCAGGGCTGTGGCCGGGCGTGTGCAGGGCCCAGACCGAGCCGTCGCCGAAGACGTCCAGCACGCCTGCGAACCGCCCGTCCGGATCGGGCGCGAAGGCCCATTCCCGCAGCGGCGCCCGGCCCATCAGAATAGCGTCGATCGGATGCCCCAGCAGGCCGTTCATCGCATGGGTCTCGCGCGCGTCGCCGGGCCCCAGATAGATCGGCACGGCGGGGTCCAGGTCGATCACCCCGCCGACATGATCAAAATGCAGATGGGTCAGGAACACCGCCGTCGGCGCCGCCTCGCCCGCCAGCCATTCGGCCAGGCTGCGGTCGATCCGCACCGACATATCGGCCAGTCCCTTGCGCATCAGGGGGTTCAGCCGCGCCTCCAGCGCGCGCGAAACCCCGGCGTCGATCAGATAGCGTCCGCGGGTCGGATGATCGATGACATAGGCGTGGATGACCGCGGTCTCGAAGCCTTCCGGGACCGAGGCGGTGCGGGGATCGTCGCGGTCGATGAAGCCGCCGCGCCCCGCGGTCCACTGCGCGAAGGCCACTCGTTCGAAGCGGACGACGCCGGGGCGTGTCAGGCTGGCCTCCATCCCGCTGGTCGAGGCCGGCGCGCCGAGGTCCGCAACCAGCAGCGGATGACGGGTCGCCGGGGTCGCGCAGGCGGACAGGCCCAGTAAGGCTGCGCCTATCGCCAGAGACGTCAGCTTCCGCATAATGAGCTCCCGGTTGCATTTCAGGTATTATCGAAATACATAAAAATAATGTTGTCAATCAAGTTCCAGGTCCAGCCGTGACGGCGCACGTCGTCCCCCTTCCGCCGCCCGTGCCGACGCGCCCTCCGGCGTTGGACCGGATCGCGGGCGTCAGCCGTCCGCTGCAGGGGCTGTTCACCATCGCCTTCGTCCTCGGGGCCGTCCTGCTGCTCGGCGCGGTGCTGACGGCGCTGTTCTACGAGGGCCCCCGCGTGCAGGTCCGGCCCGGCGGGCTGCAGATTTTCATCGAGCCGGGCACTCCGGCACTGATCGAGGGCTGGACAACCCTCGGCGCCATGCCATTCAGTCGCAAGCTGGCCCTCGCCGGATCGGCGACCCTGATGCTGACACCGGCGCTGGCCGTGCTGTGGCAGCTGCGTCGGCTGTTCGGCCTGTACCGCGCCGGCGTGGTGCTGGGGCTCGAGAACGCCCGGTGCCTGACGGTCATGGCGATCTGGCTGGTCGCCTACGCCGTCGCCCCGACGCTCGGCCACCTGCTGGTCACGGCCGCCGGCTTCGACGACGCGGGCTGGCTGCGGCTCGACAGCCTCCAGGCGCTAGGCCTGGGTCTGGTCCTGTTCGTCATGGCCCGGGTCATGGCCTGGGCGGCCGAGGTCCATGACGACGCCTCGCGGTTCGTCTGATGCCGATCGTCCTCAGGCTCGATGTCATGATGGCGCGGCGCAAGGTGCGTTCGAACGTCCTGGCCCGCGCCATCGGCATTTCCGAGACCAACCTGTCCCTGCTCAAGTCGGGCAAGGTCAGGGGCCTGCGCTTCGCCACCCTCGACGCCCTGTGCCGCCATCTGGACTGTGCGCCGGCCGACATTCTCGAATATGTGCCGGACGAGGCCGCGACGGCTGACGAGGCGCCCGCGCGTCGGGCCGGCTGACGGTTCTGACAACGGGCCGCTGTCGTCCTCACCGCCTCCGGGCGGGCGGCGCGCTCATCACTTCGTCCCGCAGCGCATCCAGCTCGGCGGCCCGGGCGGCCGGCGAATGTTGGGCGAGGGCGTACGCCTGTCCGTCCCGCGCCAAGGCAAGCCGCGACGTCGGGTCCTCGATCAGCCGCTCGATCGCCTCCGCCAGGCCGCGCGCGGTCAGATCGTCGACGTAGACGGCGTGTGGACCGCTGGCTTCCTTCAGGCCGCCGCGACCCGACGAGACCACCGCGGCCCCGGCGACATGGGCCTCCAGGGCGGTGAGGCCGAGCGGCTCGGCCCAGACCGAGGGGACGACCGCGATGGCGGCGCGGCGCAGGATGTTCGCGACCTCGCCGAGCGGGGCCGACCGACGCACATCGACGCGCTCGCCCACAGCCTCGACCAGCCGGTCGACATGGGGCGCGGCCCAGGCGTCATGCTTGTCCCAGTCCCCCAGCGCCAGGGCGGCGCGCCACCCCGGGTGGCGGGTCAGGACGGCGATCAGCGCCTCGCACAGCAGATCGACGCCCTTCTCCTTCATCGCCCGGCCCGAAAACGCGATCAGCGGCTCCTTCAAGTCGGGATCGGCCAGCCAGCCGGCGGGGTCGATGGCGTTGCGGATGGCCCGGGTCCGGTCGGCGAACCGCGGGTGCGAGCCGGCGAACTCGGCCCGCGCCGCCTCGCTGACGAAGACGATGCGGTCAAAGGCGGCGTAGCGCCACCCATACCGCATCCGGTCGATGAGACTGCCGCCCGGTTCGATCGCATTGTGGCGGTACAGAATGTGGCGCGCGCGGGGGAGCCGCCGGGCGATGGCGGCGGCGTTGCCGATCTGCTGGTGATACTCGACGCAGTCCGCGCCGTACGCCTTCAGCGCGGCGGCGACGGCCTCGATCCGGGCCCGCTTGTCCAGGCCGGCCGGCAGCCGGTGAAGCGGCAGATCGACCGCATCCGTCGCCCCCTCGTCGCAGAAGATGCGCATGGACCCCAGATACCGGCTGTGCGCCGCGAGGACGCCGGCTACCGTCTCCATGGAGTTGGGACGACTGCGTGAGAAGACACAGCCGGTCGGCATCACTATCGCCAGTTTCAACGGCAACCTCTGTGGAATCGGGCGGGGCCTCCGTCCGCTACGCCCGCTCGGCGCCGAAGGAAAGGCGGGACGCCCCGACCGGCGGAGAGGCTCAGGCCGCGACGACCTGGGCATCCCCGCTGGCCACGGCGAATTTCGCCCGCGTCGTCAGCGTCCCGCCCCGTTCCGAGACCTTGTCCAGCACCTTGAACTCGGTCTGCCACCGCTCCGGCGTGACGTCGCAGACGACATAGCCGCGCTGGGCGTTGTTGAATTTCAGGAAGGGGTTGTCGGCCAGATACCGCCGACCGTCGGCCCGCTGGTCCTGACCGTCGCCTGACGAACTGATCGAGGTGGCGACGAATTCCGAGGCGATCGGGGCGCCCTCCGGATTGGCGCTGTCGCGGTACAGCTCGCCCGCATAGTTCTGGTGCTCGTCGCCCGTCAGCACGACGGTGTTGCCGATCCGCCGCTCGCGCAGACGGTCCAGCAGCCGCTGGCGCGGGATGGAATAGCCGGCCCAGGTGTCGAGGTTATAGCCCGGCTCCGGCCCTTCCTTGCGGTCCAGGTCCATCACCATGATCTGCTGCGCCAGCACCTTCCAGTGCGCCTGAGAGCGGTCGAGGTTCTGGTACAGCCAGGCTTCCTGCGCCGCGCCCAGCACCTGGGCCTCGCGCGCCGCCACGCCGGCGCAGGTCGTCGCCCAGGCATCGTCGCACGGCTGGTCCGACCGGTGCGAGCGGGTGTCCAGCAGGTTCAGGTCCAGCAGGTCGCCCCAGGCCGCGTGGCGGTACAGCTGCATCTCCGCCCCGCGCGGGAAGGCCGGACGGCGCAGCGGCATGTGTTCGTAGAAGGCCTGGGCCGCCGCCTGTCGCCGCAGCAGGAAGACCTCGGGCGGCACGCCGTCGTCGAACTCCGAGACCCAGTTGTTGGCGATCTCGTGATCGTCCCAGGTCACGAACCACGCCGTCGCCGCATGGCTGGCCTGCAGATCGGTGTCCAGCTTGTACTGGGCGTAGCGCCGCCGGTAGTCGTCGAGGCTGTAGACCTCGCCGCCCAGGTGCTGGCGCGGATTCTCGATGGTCCCGCCCGAGCCGGTGTAGGTGCGGTTGCCCCGACCCTCATAGATGTAGTCGCCGTAGCAGTAGACGAAGTCCAGATCCTCGGCCGCCGCCTTGCGGTGGGCGGTGTAGAAGCCCTGCTCATAGGCCTGGCAGCCCAGCACGCCGAATCGGGCCTGGGCCACCGCGGCGCCGGCTGCCGGCGCCGTCTTCGCCCGGCCTGACGGCGTGCGTTCGGCGCCGGCGGTGAAGCGGTAGAAATACTCACGGCCCGGCTGCAGCCCCGCGACCTCGACGTGGACGGCGTGGCCCAGCTCGGGCCGGGCGATCGCCTCGCCCCTCTGCGCCACATTGGAGAAGCCCTGATCCGTCGCGACCTCCCACCTCACCGGCACCGGCGCCGAGGGCATGCCGTGGCCGATCTCGAGCGGGCGGGGGGCCAGTCGGGTCCAGATGACGAAGCCGTCGGGCGCCGGGTCGCCGGCGGCGATGCCCAGCTGGAACGGATATTCGGCGAACACCGGGTCGGCCAGGGCCCGACGCCCCGATCCCAGGACCACGCCCCCGCCGCCGAGCGCCAGCATCAGTCCACGGCGGGAAACGGAATCGAACGGGCGCATCGGCGGGGCTCCAGGCTAAGCAGGGCCCGACCTAGCCCGGAAATATGACGCTCGTCACGGGGTGGGGCGGGCCGCTGGGCTCCAGGCGCGCATTTCGGCGATCTCGCGGGTCTGGGCGTCCTTGACCGCCTGGGCCATGCGCCGGATCTCCGGGTCGCGCGACTCGGCCAGGGCGACCTCGGCCATGGCCAGGGCGCCTTCATGGTGGGCGATCATCTTGGCGATATAGGCCTCGTCGACCGTCGCGCCCGACGCGGCGGCCATCCCCGCGTGCATGTCCCGTTCCGACTCCCGGAAGGCGTAGTCGCCTCGGGTCGGGCGGCCCTCCCAATTCGCCGGGGCCGTCGCGGCGTGACCGGCTGCGGCATGATCGGGTCCGGAGGTCTCGCCGTCGCGCACCGTCCCGGCGTGGTTCTCGGCCGAGGCGTCGCGCAGCGCCTGGTTGACGGGATCTCCGCCGCCCTCGCAGGCGGACAGGGTCAGGGCCAGCAACCCCGCGCCGAGGGCGGACGGTGCGAGGCGCATCAGGCGGTTCCTTCGATCCAGTTCGGCATCCAGCCTTCGTGCATCTCGCGCAGATGGTCCAGCGGCAGGCGGAACAGATCCCCGGACGCGAAGTCGCGGCCGACCGCGCGCCCGACGACCGAGGCGTGCAGCCCGGCCTCTTGGGCCGCGGCGATGATCCCCGTCGCGTCGGCCACGGCGACCAGATAGCGCGCCTGGTCCTCGCCGAAGAGCAGGATGTGGGCGTGCGTCTCCGAGGTGGCGTCCAGCTCGACCCCGCAGTCCGAAGCCAGGGCGATGTCCGCCGCCGCCCCGATCAGGCCGCCGTCCGACAGGTCGTGGACGCAGGTCAGGGCCCCGGCCTCGATCTGGTCGCGGACGAAATCGCCGGTCTTGCGCTCCAGCGCCAGGTCGACGGGCGGCGGCGCCCCGTCCTCGCGGCCCAGCACCTCGCGCAGATAGATCGAGGATCCCAGCTCCCCGACCGTCTCCCCGATCAGCACCAGGACGTCGCCCTCGACCATGCCGCCGAAGCCGACGACCACGTCATAGTTGGGCAGCAGGCCGACCGCCCCGACCGTCGGCGTCGGCGGAATGGCCGCGCCGTTTGTCTCATTATACAGGCTGACATTCCCGCTCACGACCGGGAAGTCCAGCACCCGGCAGGCCTCGGCCATGCCGTCGATGGCGCGCACGATCTGGCCCATGATCTCGGGCCGCTGCGGATTGCCGAAATTCAGATTGTCGGTGATGGCGATGGGCCGCGAACCGACGGCGGTCAGATTGCGCCAGGCCTCGGCCACCGCCTGTTTGCCGCCCTCATAGGGGTCGGCCAGCACATAGCGCGGCGTCACGTCAGAGGTCATGGCCAGGCCCTTGTCCGTGCCGTGCACCCGCACCACCCCGGCGTCGGCCGCGGTGGCCGAGTCGTGCAGGGTGTCGGCCATGACGTGGCGGTCGTACTGCTCCCAGATCCAGCGCTTGGACGCCATGTCCGGGCAGCAGACCACCTTGATCACCGCATCGACCCAGCTCTCCGGCGCAGGCACGTCAGCGGGGGCGAGGCGCGGCTGCAGTTCGGGTTGCACCCACGGCCGGTCGTACAGCGGCGCATCGTCGAACAGCGGGGCCAGAGGCACGTCGCAGACCGTCTCGCCGTGATGCTTCAGCACCAGCCGGCCGGTGTCGGTGGTCACGCCGATGACGGCCGCGTCCAGGCCCCACTTTTTGAAGATGCGATGTCCGTCTTCCTCGCGGCCGGGCTTCAGCACCGCCAGCATCCGCTCCTGGCTTTCCGACAGCATCATCTCATAGGCCGTCATGCCCTCTTCGCGCTGGGGCACCGCGTCCATGTTCAGCTCGATGCCCACCGCGCCCTTGCCGGCCATTTCCACCGACGACGAGGTCAGGCCCGCGGCCCCCATGTCCTGAATGGCGGCGACCGCGCCCGAGGCCATCAGTTCCAGCGTCGCCTCGATCAGCAGTTTCTCGGCGAACGGATCGCCGACCTGCACCGTCGGCCGCTTCTCGTCCGAATCCTCGTCGAACTCGGCCGAGGCCATGGTCGCGCCGTGGATGCCGTCGCGACCGGTCTTCGAGCCGAAATAGACCACCGACAGGCCCGGCGCCGGGGCGGCCGAATAGAACAGGGCGTCGGCCTTGGCCACGCCCACGCACATGGCGTTGACCAGGATGTTGCCGTTGTAGCCGGCGTGGAAATTGGTCTCGCCCGCCACCGTCGGCACGCCGACGCAGTTGCCGTAGCCGCCGATGCCCGAGACCACGCCCTTGACCAGCCGCTTCGTCTTCTCGTGCGACGGGTCGCCGAAACGCAGGGCGTTCAGCAGGGCCACGGGCCGTGCGCCCATGGTGAAGACGTCGCGCATGATGCCGCCGACGCCCGTCGCCGCGCCCTGGTAGGGCTCGATGAAGGACGGGTGGTTGTGGCTCTCCATCTTGAAGATGCAGGCGTCGCCGTCGTCGATGTCGATGACCCCGGCGTTCTCCCCCGGCCCGCAGATCACGCGCGGCCCCTTGGTCGGGAATTTGCCGAGGTGGATTTTCGACGACTTGTACGAGCAGTGCTCGGACCACATCACCGAGAAGACGCCCAGTTCGACGTTGTTCGGTTCCCGCCCCAGCCGGTCGAGGACGACCTGATACTCATTGGGGGCCAGGCCGTATTCGGCGGCCAGTTCGGCCATGGTCTTCTGCGGAGCGCTCATGGGCGCGCCTTCTAGCCGTTGAAGGGAGTCGTGTCAGCCATCGCGACGGAACATCGTGTCCGGTGCGCCATTGAATCTGTGAGAACCCAGGAGGCCACGATGACCGACCAGCCGATCGACCCCGCCGCCACGCCGGAAGACGAGGACGCGCCCGAGATCGCCGCAGACGACGCCGGCGCCAGCGCCGCCGCAGAGCGCATGAGCAAACACGCCGCCAACGATGACGAGGGCGTGGACGGGGAGGGCGTCTGATGGCCCGCACCCCCGCCGAAACCGCGCCGACGCCCCCCGATCACCAGCAGATGGACCGCTCCAACGATCCCGAGATCACCCGGGCGATGGATGCGGCGGCCCCGCAAGAGGCCATGGCCAGTCGCCGTCAGCGCCTGACCGGATCGGCCGCCGGCGTCGGCAGCGTGGGCTTTGACGAGGCCGGCGCCTTCGATGTCGGCGCCGGCGGCGTCGATCACCGTGACAAGCCGGTTCCCGACTAGCGGACCCGGGCGCCCGGCCGGAACACCAGCAGTGCGGCCCCGACCAGCACCGTCGCGGCGCCGCCCAGAGCGGTCCAGGCCAGCGGGCTGTTCCGGACCTGTTCGGCCACATAGACGGCCGCCAGTCCCCAGGCGATCGGCAGGCCATAGGCCAGGGTGCGGATCCTCGCCGTCACCCCCAGGCCGACCACCGCGACCACGACTACGGCCATGATCGCCCAGACCGTCGGGCTGACGATGTCCGGCAGGTCGCCGTTGCCCGTCACCACGGTCAGCAGGTTCACCGGCGCCGCCACGGTCAGCCAACCGGTCAGCATGGCCAGCGGCCAGATCACGAACCAGCGGTCACGATCGCGCCGGTCCAGCGCGCGGATGTCGCCCGCCCGGGCCAACATCGGCAAAAGCAGCACCAGCAGCGATCCAAAGATCAAGACGACCGTCGCCCCTTCCCAATCGAAGGCGGCCGCCACCACCCAAGCCCCGATCCCCAGCAAGGCCCCCACCGACGGCCAGCCGAGACCGTGGATCAGGGCGTTCTCCCGCGTCTGCGGCAACACCTGCCGCACCGCATAGGCCAGCAGCCAAAGATAGATCAGGCCCCAGATGGAGAAGGCGTAGCTGGCGACCCGCAGCGTCTCGTCGCTGTCGGCGGCGAACTCGCCGGGCGACTGGCCCCAGCCCATCAAAACCTGGCTCTGGCCGATCGCCACCGAGAACAGGGCGGCGGCCAGCACGATGAGCCGACGAAGTCGTTGGCCGGACGAGGGTCGGGCGATCGAGGACATGGGGTCTCCGGCAAGCGTGGCTTTATCTGTCTTCCAATTACGCGCGGGAGCGGAGGTTGGTTGCGGAACCGCGCGCATGGTCACGCGGTTCTGTCAGGGAAGGAGACCCTCATGGCCGATAGCCCCGACGACACGCCCCGGTTCGAAACCGACACGGTCCAGGCCGACCGCGCCCGCGAACAGGGCCTCGGCCTCGGCGAGCGCGAGCTTCAGGCCCAGCGCGATCCCGGCGGCGTCCGCACCGCCGACGAGGACCCGGAGATGGCGGACGGCGTCTCGGTCAACGCCGGGGACGAGGACGCCCTCGACCAGTCGCTGGGAGTCCAGGGCGCGAGCGAAGAGGACGAAGGCTAGGGTCGAACCCGCGCCGGATTGCCCATCGCCGTCGCGCCCTCGGGCACGTCGCGGCTGACGACCGAGCCGGCGCCGATCACCGCGTCGTCGCCGATGGTGACGCCCGGCAGGATCAGGGCGCCGCCGCCGATCCAGACATTGCGGCCGATGGCGACCGCCTTGCCGAACTCCAGCCCCTCGGCCCGCTGCGCCGGGTCCCGCGGATGGTCGGCGGTCAGGATCTGCACGCCCGGCCCGATCTGGGTCCGGTCGCCGATCTCGACGGCGCAGACGTCCAGGACGATGCAGTTGAAATTCAGGAATACGTTCCGGCCCAGCCGGATGTTGTAGCCGTAGTCACAGTGGAACGGCGGCCGCACGACGGCCCCCTCGCCGACCTCGCCCAGTTTCTGGCGCAGCAGGTCGCGGCGCTCGGCCGGCGCGGCGGCCAGGGAGGCGTTGTACCGCGCCATCCACTGCCGGGCCGCGTCCTGGTCCGCCTGAAGCTCCGGATCGCCGGGGTCATACGGCAGCCCCGAGATCATCTTCTGGCGTTCGCTCATGAACATCGGACCGGCCCCCGGACTATGACCCGGAGATCGAACCACCCCGCCGTCGTGGTCAAGCCCAGACTGAATCAGGCGGCGGCGTAGATCGACCGGAACAGGGTTGCGCCGTCGGCCGAGCCCAGTTCTTCCTCGAAGGCCCGGTCCGGGTGGGGCATCATCCCCAGCACATTGCCGCGCGCGTTCTGCAGGCCGGCGATGTCGCCGACCGAGCCGTTCGGATTGTCGACATAGCGGAACACTACCTGCCCCTCGCCCTCGATCCGGGCCAGGGTCTCGGCGTCGGCGAAATAGTTTCCGTCGCCATTGCCCTGGGTCATGATCACCTCGCGCTGGCCCTGATAGCCGGCGGTGAAGCGGGTCTGGCCATTGGCGACGGTCAGGCTGATCGGCTTGCAGACATATTTCAGCCCGGCGTTCCTCAGCAGGGCGCCCGGCAGCATCCCGGCCTCGCACAGGATCTGGAAGCCGTTGCAGATGCCCAGCACGGTCACGCCGTCGTCGGCGGCCTTCTTCACCGCCTGCATCACCGGCGACTGCGCCGCCATGGCCCCGCAGCGCAGATAGTCGCCGTACGAAAACCCGCCCGGCAGGACGATCAGGTCCAGGCCCGACGGCAGCTCCGTCTCCTGGTGCCAGACCATCTCGACCCGCTCGCCGGTCGAGCGTTCGACGGCGACCTTGCAGTCGCGATCACAGTTTGAACCCGGGAAGACGATGACGGCTGCGCTCATGGCGCGGGCGTTTAGCAGGGTTCGGCCGGCTTGTCAGTCGCCGGCGGCCGGCTCAGCCCTTGTTCTCGTACATCGCCGTGATCGACGCCTTGGCCAGCGTATGGAAATGCAGGTTGAAGCCGAACACGGCCCCCGAATTCTCCGGCGTGACCTCAAGCCGCTCCGTGTCCACCGCGAAGACCGTGAAGATATAGCGGTGCGGTCCGTGCCCCGGGGGCGGGGCGGCGCCGCCGAAGCCCGGCTCGCCGTAGTCGGTGCGGCCCTCGACCGCGCCTTCGGGCAGGCCGTCCGGCGAGGCGCCCTCGGCCAGTTCCGTCACATCGGCGGGAATGTTGGCCACGGTCCAGTGCCAGAAGCCCGAGCCGGTCGGGGCGTCGGGGTCGTAGGCGGTGACGGCGAAGCTCTTCGTGCCTTCCGGCGCGCCGGACCAGCGCAGGTGCGGCGACGTATTGCCCTTCGCCTGGACCTGGGCCTCCGGCAGGACGCCGCCGTCGGTGAAGCCGTTGGATGTGACGGTGAAGGCCATGGATCGCTCCTCGCTGCGGTGGGGTTCGACCATCCTAACGCATGAGGACAGCGCCGGTCGCTAGTGCGCCGCGTCCTTCGCCGCCGGCGTGAAGGCGGTGTCGTCGGTCAGGCCGCCGGCCAGGGCCGCGGCGAAGATCAGCACGCAGACCACCACGAAGGCCACGACCGAGAAGCGGATCAGCCGCTTCATGCGACCTCGATGCGGTAGCTTTCGATCACGGTGTTGGCGAGCAGTTGCTCGCACATCTTCTTCGCCTCGGCGGCGGGATCATCCACGCCTTCAAGGTCGAACTCGATCAGCTTGCCGACCCGGGCGTTGGCCGCGCCGGCCCAGCCCAGCCCGTGCAGGGCGCCCTCGACCGCCTTGCCCTGGACGTCCAGCACGCCGGGCTTGAGGAAGACGTGAACCTTGACCCTGGCCATCAGTGCAATCCCCCCTGAATCACGGTCGGCATGTCCTTCATGATGCCGAGGCGGCGGGCCACCTCGGTATAGCTCTCGATCACATTGCCCAGGTCGCGGCGGAAGCGGTCCTTGTCCAGCTTCTCGCCCGTGTTGGTGTCCCACAGCCGGCACGAATCGGGGCTGATCTCGTCGGCCAGCAGCACGCGCGAGAAGTCGTTCTCCCACACCCGGCCGAACTCGATCTTGAAGTCCACCAGCGTGATGCCGACGGCGCCGAACATGCCCGACAGATAGTCGTTCACCCGGACGGTCATGGCCAGCATGTCGTCCAGCTCCTGGGTCGTGGCCCAGTTGAAGGCGGTGATGTGCTCCTCGGTGACCATCGGGTCGTTGAGCTCGTCCTTCTTGAGATAGAATTCGATGATCGAGCGGGGCAGGGGCGTGCCCTCGTCAATGCCCAGCCGCTGGCTCATCGAGCCGGCGACGATGTTGCGGCACACGACCTCCAGCGGAATGATCTCGACCTCGCGGATCAACTGCTCGCGCAGGTTCAGCCGCTTGATGAAGTGGTTGGTCACGCCGATGCCGTTCAGGCGCGACATGATGAATTCGCTGATCCGGTTGTTGATGACGCCCTTGCCCTCGAGCTGGGCCTTCTTCTCGCCGTTGAAGGCGGTGGCGTCGTCCTTGAAATACTGGATCAAGGTGCCGGGCTCGGGACCCTCGTAGAGGATCTTGGCCTTGCCCTCGTAAATCTTCTTGCGTTTGGCGTTCATCATGGCGGGTCCGGGCGGGGCCTCGCCGGAAGCGGAAATCGCGCGCCAGACGGAAGATCTGGGCGGCGCTGTCCGGAATCGGGCGGGCGGGAAAAAGTCGCGCAACCCTTAGCGGATGCGGCGCCGCGACACAAACGGACGGCCGCGCGGCGGGGCCGCCGTTCGCGGGGTCGCAACCCGGCGAGTTCCGGTTGCGTTCGGCCATGGGGCGGCTATAGACCACCTCGTTCGCGGCCGCGCTTTCGGCCGCCCCACGGAGCCTTGCAACGCCCATGACGACCTTCGACGATCGGGAAAAGGGCTTTGAGTCCAAATACGCCCTCGATCAGGAACAGGAATTCAAGGCCATCGCCCGGCGCAACAAGCTGCTGGGCCTCTGGGCGGCCGAGAAGATGGGCCTCAACGCCGATCGCGCCGAGGAATACGGCCGCGCCATCGTCAAGGCCGATTTCGAACAGCCGGGCGAGGAAGACGTCTACCGCAAGATCGCCCAGGACCTCGAAGGCGCGGGCCTGACCGTCTCAGAAGGCGAAATCCGCCGCAAGATGGACGAACTGTCCTCGGTCGCGCGCGAGCAGATCCGCAACGGCGAATAGTCCGCCGCCGCATCGACCATGAAAAAGGGCCGCTCCAGCGATGGAGCGGCCCTTCTCATATCCGGCGTGGGCCGGCCTAGTTGGGCATGACCACGGTGTCGATGGCGTGGATGACGCCGTTTGACGCGGCCACATCGGCCTGGACGACGCGCGAGACGCCGCCCTTCTCGTCGGTCAGGGTGACCGAGCCGTCGGCCCCGGCGCGGGCCGTCAGGGTTCCGCCCTCGACGGTGGTCAGGGCGGCGCTGCCGCCGCCGGCCTGGATCTGCTGCGTCAGGGTCGCGGCGTCAACGCGGCCGGGGACCACGTGATAGGTCAGCAGCTTGGTCAGGTCGGCCTTGCCGGCCGGGGCCATCAGGCTGTCGCGGGTCGCGGCCGGGACCTTTTCAAAGGCGGCGTTGGTCGGGGCGAAGACCGTGAACGGTCCGGCGCCGCCCAGGGTGGCGCCCAGATCGGCGGCGGTGACGGCGCTGACCAGGGTGCTGAAGTCGGAATTGCCCTGGGCGACCTCGACGACGGTGCCGCTGGCGGCGGCGGCGGGAGCCGGGGCCATGGCCGAGGCGTCAGCCGACATGGCGTCGGTCGGGGCGGCTTCCTCGGCGTTGTTGCCGCAGGCGGCGAGGGCGAGCAGGGCGGCGATCGATACGCCGGCGAGCGAAGCGGTGCGGGTGATCTTCATGGGAACGTCTCTCCTGAGCGACCGCCGTGCCGGCGGTTCGGGGGGAGGTACTGTTCAGCGCCGCAAAGGATGCAGCCGGGCCCGGAAAGCCGCCGCGACACGTGACCGCACCCCCCCGCTACCGCAGGATGAATTCTCCAAGCACCGCCCAGGCCGCGGTCTTCTCCGTCAGCGGGCGCGTATAGGCCGGGCTGGACGAGGGCAGATCGATGCGGACGACCTCGGGGCGGACCACCAGTTGGCGTCGTCCGATCCGCGCCGCCGTTCCGCCGTTGAAGGCCACCGCCCGCAGGGCCGGCAGGCTTTCGACCAGTCGGTTGAGATCGGCCGTCTCGGCCTTGCGGATGGCCGCGTCCAGACTGCCCGCCCGTTCGGCGCGCGCGATCACGTCCCACAGGCCGACGCCCGCCGCTTTCAACGCCTCCAGCCGCGCGGGATACGCCCGGCCGACAAGCTCGACTCCGGTCACCCCGCCGACCAGCCGCCAGAAGGCGTTCTGCGGATGGGCGTAATACTGGCTCGCCGCCAGCGAGGCGTCGCCGGGCAGGCTGCCGAGGATCAGCACGCGGGTGTGTTCATCGACCACCGGGTCGAAGGCCGCCTTGCAGGGCGGGGCCGACGCCGCCTCCGTCAGCGGGTCACCGCCTCCGGCGCATCGTCGCGCAGCCAGCCCACGATCGAGACCCGGGGGGCCTGGGCATAGGCGGCGACCGGCGCGACGGAATGCAGGCGCGGCACCTTGAAGAAGGTCAGGGTGTTCCAGCGCGGGACGAAGCCGCGCTCGATGTCGCCCCGGTTGTCATGGAAGATCAGCTGGCCGCCCCAGTCGCTGCGCCAGCGCCGGGTGAAGCCCAGCGTATAGGCGGTCAGCCGGTGTCCGCTTTCCCAGCCGGTGTCGTCATGCAGGCCGATATAGTCCCCCGGCCGGTAGAAGGTGGCCTGGGCGTCGGCCTTGCGCACCTGCGGCTGGCGCGTCACAGCGGCGCCGAACTCCAGGAATTCGGGGCTGTTGATGAACTCCGTCAGCTGATGGATCGGATGGCCGGGATCGCGGCCGTCCTTGTAGGCGGTGATCATGCCATAGCCGGAATACAGCAGGCCCAGGCCCGCCCCCGCCCGCTTGTTCAGGTCCAGCAGCCGTTCGCGCAGGCCCTCGCGGCCGATGGCGGCGATGTCCGCCCGCGTCAGCGTCACGCCCCGCTGCTCGGCGTCCAGATAGACCAGGTCCCAGTCGATGCCGGTCTCGAGGATCTGGCCCAGGGCCTCGGCGATCTCCGGTTCGAAGACGTTCGGGATCTGCACATAGCCGTCGCGGGCATAGGCCTCCGCGTGGGCCTGCGGGTCCAGCGCCGGGTTCAGTCTCAGGATCATCTCCTGCATCAGCCCGCTCCGAACACCCGATCGAACACCGTGTCGACGTGCTTGGTATGATAGCCGAGGTCGAACAGCGCCTCCAGTTCGGCGTCGCCCAGGGTCACCCGGGAATCGGCCTTCAGGAAGTCCAGGAACCGGCCCTCGCCGCGCCAGACCTTCATGGCGTTCTCCTGCACGGCGGCATAGGCGTCCTCGCGCGACACCCCCGCCTGGGTCAGGGCCAGCATGACCCGCTGCGAATGCACCAGCCCGCCCAGCAGGTTGAGGTTCTTCTCCATATTGGCCGGATAGACGTTCAGCCGCTCGACCACCCCGGCCAGCCGATGCAGGGCGAAGTCCAGGTGGATGGTGGCGTCCGGCCCGATGCCGCGCTCGACCGACGAATGGCTGATGTCCCGCTCATGCCACAGGGCGACATTCTCCATCGCCGGCACGACCGCCGACCGCACCAGCCGCGCGAGGCCGGTCAGGTTCTCTGTCAGGATCGGATTGCGCTTGTGCGGCATGGCCGACGAGCCCTTCTGACCCTTGTCGAAGAACTCCTCGGCCTCCAGCACCTCCGTGCGCTGCAGATGGCGGATTTCGGTCGCCAGCCGTTCGATCGACGAGGCGACGACGCCGAGGGCGGCGAAGAAGGCGGCGTGCCGGTCGCGCGGGATCACCTGGGTCGAGACCGGCTCGACCGCCAGACCCATCTTCTCGGCGACATAGGCCTCCACCGCCGGATCGACATTGGCGAAGGTGCCGACGGCGCCTGAGATGGCGCAGGTGGCGATCTCTTCCTTCGCCGTCAGCAGACGACGCCGCGCCCGCTGGAACTCGGCGTGATAGCCGGCCAGTTTCAGGCCGAAGGTCACCGGCTCGGCGTGGATGCCGTGGCTGCGGCCGACGCAGGGGGTGAATTTGTGCTCCTTCGCCCGGGTCTCAAGCGCCGCCAGCACCCGGTCGACGCCCTCGACCAGCAGGTCCGAGGCCCGCGCCAGCTGGACCGAGAAACAGGTGTCGAGCACGTCCGACGACGTCATGCCCTGGTGCAGGAAGCGCGCCTCCTCGCCGACGATCTCCGACACATGGGTCAGGAAGGCGATGACGTCATGCTTGGTGGTGCGTTCGATCTCGTCGATGCGATCGGCGTCGAACACCACATCCTTGCCCTTGGCCCAGATCGCCTCGGCGGCGCTGGCCGGGATCGTGCCCAGTTCGGCCATCCGGGTGGCGGCATGGGCCTCGATCTCGAACCAGATCCGGTATTTGGTCTCCTGGGACCAGATGGCGACGGCGGCGGGGCGGGAATAGCGGCTGATCATGGGGCCGGGATGTCAGGCGAGGGGGCGAGCGAGTCAAGCGCCGCCTGCGCCGGACGACGCGGAAGCCCGTGGCGGTCCGGCCCGAAGCGGCCTAATCGGGGGCGTCACCGTCTCGGAGCGCTCCCCATGGAACTGATCATCGGTCCACGCCTGTATTCGACCTGGTCGCTGCGCCCCTGGCTGGTGCTGAAGCGCTGCAAGGCCGAATTCACCGTCCGCGAGATCGACATCTATTCGCCCGAGGGCCAGGTCGAGCTGGAGCGGGTCTCTCCCTCCCGCCTGGTGCCGCTGCTCAAGGTGGACGGCGAGCTGATCTGGGATTCCATGGCCATCTCGGTCTGGTGCGCCGAACGCTGGCCCGAGGCCGGCCTCTGGCCCGCCGACCCCCACGCCCGCTGGCTGGCGCGGTCGGCCGCCTGCGAGATGCACGGCGGCTTCATGGCCCTGCGGACCGATTGCGGCACGGGCCCCGAACACACCATGGTCGGGCCCGACCGCGCCCCGCCGCCGACCGGCGAGGCGGTGGCCCGCGACATCCGCCGCATCGTCGGCCTGTGGAAGGAAATGCGCGGCCGTTTCGGCGCGGGCGGGCCGTATCTGTTCGGGGGCTGGTCCGTGCCGGACGCCTTCTTCACCCCGGTGGCGGCGCGGTTCCGGCATTTCCAGATTGATCTGGCCGCCCATGGCGACGACGGGACGGCGGCCGCCTATCGTGACGCCCTGCTGGCCCAGCCGGACTTCCTCGAATGGTCGGCCGAAGCCATGGCGGGGCGTTAACCGCCTCCCGGAACCCGACTTTAAGACAACATCGGTATCCCTGCAGCCTCACGAGCGCCGAGGCGTTTCAGGGATCCGCCATGTCCATGCCCGTCGAACAGCCCGGAACCCGCCGCCCCAGCCTGATGGTCTATGGGCTGATGATCGTGATCGCCTGCTGCCTTCCGGCCCTGCTGGTGCTCAGCCTCTAGTTGGCCGTGACGGTCGCGACCGCGGCTACCTCGAGCGGCTGAGGCGGCAGGGGCGGCGGCGCCACATAGTCCAGCGACAGCGGCACCAGGGTCGCGCCCGACGCCACGGCGTCGAGCGTGTGCAGCGGCCGGCCGTTCATACGCTGATAGATCCAGTAGGCCGCCACGACCTTCTCCACATATTCGCGGGCCTGGGGCACGTCGATCGTCTCGATCAGCAGCAGCGGATCGGCGTCCTGACCCAGCTTGCGCACCGCCGCGACCATCGGTCCCGGACCGGCGTTGTAGGACGCGGCCGCCCGCAGCAGGTCGCCGTTGATCGCCGGCAGCGCCAGGACGCGGTTTATGTAGGCCTGGCCCAGCCGGGCGTTGACGTTGGGATCGAACAGCCGCTCGGGCTCGCGCGCGAAAAGCGGATCGCCGGACAGTTCGGCGGCCGTGCCCGGCATCACCTGCATCAGGCCGTAGGCCCCGGCGCCGGAGCGGGCGCGGGCGTTGAAGTCGCTCTCCTTGCGGGCGATGGCGTAGACCAGCGACCGCTCGATGGTGAAGCCGCCCTCCGGCTCGATCGCCGGCTGGGGGAAGCGGTCGGCGTCGATGCGGCGCACGTCGGTGTCCGAGCCGGTCACCCGCGGCCCCATGGCCCGGCCCAGGGCGGCCCACAGCTGGCGGCCGCGGTCGGTGGCGGCGGCGCGCAGACCCGTCCGCAGCTCCTCGCGCGCATCGGACCGGCGTCCGACCTCGAAGAAGGCCACGCTGCGCCGCGCGCGCGGCTCGTTGCGGATGAATTCATCCAGTTCGTCGGCCCCGACCCCGACCGGCTCGTCCGGCTGGTAGGCGATGCGCCGCAGGCTGGCGGCGGCATAGGGCGTGGGCCCCAGGTTCTCGATCGCCGGCTCCTCGCCCAGCTGGCGCAGGGCGATCTGGCCGTAGAAGGTCGCCGGCCACATCCCGGCGCGGCGCAGCAGCGGCTGCACCCGGTCCTGCTGGCCCGAGCGGCCGGCCGAGCGCGCGGCCCAGAAGGCGGCGCCCGAACGCACCCAGCCGTCCTCGGTCGGGTCGTCCAGCACGCGTTCGAAGGCGACCTTGGCCGCCGCGAACTCGCCCAGCCGGTATTGGGCCAGGCCCACGGTCCACCAGTCGCCGATCTGTTCGCCCACGGTCACCGCCCCGGCCAGGTCGTCGCGGTTCAGGGCCACGCGCGCGGCCTTCTGGGGGTCCGCCTCGGTGTTGCCGCCGGCGGCCTCGACGCGGTTCCAGTGACGTCCGCCGCCGAAGCGCGAGGGCTGCCGCGGCTCGGCCGCGCCGTCCGGGCGGCGGCGCATGGCCAGGTTCCAGACCCGTTCGGCGCTGGGCAGGTCGGCGTATTCCTCCAGCCAGGCCGCCAACTCCTCATAGGTGGCGGTGTGGTCGGCGTGGAACAGGCGTTCGAACTCGACCTGGCCCAGCAGCACCCGGTCATTGGCCATGCGGGCCGAGGCGCGGGCGACCTCGAGGTCTCCGCGGCGCAGGGCGTCGAAGGCGGTGGTGTAGTTCAGACGGTCCGCGGCGCTGAGGGTCGAGGGCGCGCGGGGGTCGGTCTCGTCGGCCAGCGTAGCGCCCGCCAGGGCGCACACCATCAAGGTCAGCGTCGGCGCGAACATCGCGCGGCGGAAATCAAATCGCACTGGGCGGCCCCCCTGAGAGCGTCGACCGACCCGTCTCGACCCGGGTCAGTTCGCGCTGTTCGTTCGGTCGTCAGGCCAGAAAGGCGCCACCGCCCCGGCCCATGTCAAGATTGCACCCCATTTTGGGGCGGTTTTGAGTCTTTAGGGTGAACGCGCTCAGCCGTCGGCGTCCAGACGCGCCGCTAAAGCGAGCAGATCGGCCCAGACCTCCCGCTTGGCGATCGGCTGCCGCAGAAGGAAGGCCGGGTGCAGGGTGGCCATGGCCGGGGCCGAAATCCCGCCCTCGGCCAGCCGCCATTCGCGCCACTGCCCGCGCAGCCGCAGAATGCCTTCGTCGGTCGCCAGTACAGACTTCGCCGCCGCCGCGCCCAGCAGCAGCACGGCCTTTGGCTTCAACAGGGCGAACGCCCGCTCCACGAAGGGGGCGCACACCGCCTGTTCGGCCGGCGTCGGCGGGCGGTTGCCCGGCGGCCGCCAGAAGACGGTGTTGGTGAGCAACGCCCGCCCCTCCAACCCCGCCTCGGCCAGCATCCGGTCCAGCAGCTTGCCGGCCTTGCCGACGAAGGGCTGTCCTGCCGCGTCCTCCTCGGCGCCCGGGGCCTCGCCGACGATCAGCACCTCGGCCCTTGGGTCGCCGCGACAAAACACCGCCTGTGTCGCCCCCATGCCGCGCAGGGAACAGCCTTCGAAACTCGCGACGGCCAGCGCCAGCGCCTCCAGGGTGTCCGCGCCCGCCGCCAGCCGCCGCGCCTCCGACAGGGCGTCGCCAGTCGCGACGATCGGCGTCACCGAGGCCGTGGCCCGGGCCACGGCCTTCACCGC
Organism: Brevundimonas sp.; assembly: GCA_046292645.1. Taxonomy (GTDB): domain Bacteria; phylum Pseudomonadota; class Alphaproteobacteria; order Caulobacterales; family Caulobacteraceae; genus Brevundimonas. Next base: position 210,804 of record JBKBQO010000002.1, on the reverse strand, counting down.
CGGGGGCGGGGCCACATGGGTGCGGTCGACCGGGGCGTCCTCGAAACAGGCGTCGACGCCCGCATCCCGCCAGAAGGCGAGCAGGCTTTCGGCGCGGGCGGTGTCGAGGTGCGGCGTGGTCATCGGGGCGATCCGCACAGGGATAGTCCTTGACCACCCTTGCGTCACCTTCGGATAAACGGAAAACAGCCAGACCCCACTCAACGCGAGGACATCCCCCATGGCCGAGAACGCCACCGAAGGCGGCGCAGCCAACGCCTGGCAGGAAGCCGTGATCGACAAGCTTCCGCCCGCCGAGGCCCTCGCCGGGGTCGAGCGCGAGGTGATGGAATATGACGTCGTCATCGTCGGCGGCGGCCCCGCCGGCCTGTCCGCCGCCATCCGCCTGAAGCAGCGGGCCGAGAAGGACGGCAAGGAGATCACCGTCGCCGTGCTGGAAAAGAGCGCGGAGATCGGCGGCCACATCCTGTCCGGCGCCGTCATCGATCCCAGGGCCCTGACCGAACTCTTCCCCGACTGGAAGGCCCGCGGCGCGCCGCTGGAGACCCCCGTAACCGAGGACCGGTTCATGGTCCTGGGGCCCGCAGGCCAGCTCGACCTGCCCATGCCCCTGCTGCCGCCGATCATGCATAACGACGGCTGCTACATCGCCTCGCTCGGCAATCTGGCGCGCTGGCTGGGCGAGCAGGCCGAGGCGATGGGCGTCGAGGTTTATCCCGGCATGGCCGCCAGCCATGTGGTCTGGGACGAGCCCTCCGGCCGGGTGAAGGGCGTCGTCGCCGGCGTCTTCGGCATCGACAAACACGGCCAGCCGACCGACGACTTCCAGCCCGGCATCGAACTGCACGGCAAATACGTCTTCATCGCCGAAGGCGTCCGCGGTTCTCTCGCCAAGACCATCATGGCCCGCCACAACCTGTGCGACACCGCCCAGCCCCAGAAATTCGGCATCGGCCTGAAGGAGCTGTGGCAGGTCCCGGCCGACAAGCACCGCCCCGGCCTGGCCCAGCACACCACCGGCTGGCCGCTGGACGAATTCACCGGCGGCGGCAGCTTCATGTACCATTTCGGCGACCGCTACGTGGCCGTCGGCTATGTCGTGCACCTGAACTACAAGAACCCCTTCCTGTCGCCGTTCGACGAGTTCCAGCGGTTCAAGCATCACCCCGCCATCGCCGAACATCTGGAGGGCGGCACGCGCGTCTCCTACGGCGCCCGAGCCATCACCGAGGGCGGCTTCCAGTCGGTGCCGAAGCTCAGCTTCCCCGGCGGCGTCCTGATCGGCTGTTCCGCCGGCTTCGTGAACGTCCCCCGCATCAAGGGCAGCCACAACGCCATGAAGACCGGCATGCTGGCCGCCGACGCCGCTTGGGACGCGGTCCAGGCCGGCCGCGCCGGCGACCAGCTGGTTGAATACCAGGCCGCCTATGAAAAGAGCTGGGTCTACAAGGAGCTGAAACAGGTCCGGAACGCCAAACCCTATCTGTCGAAATTCGGCACCACGATCGGCGGGGCGCTGGGCCTGGTCGATATGTGGATCTCGTCCCTGACCGGCCTGAGCCTGCCCTGGACCCTGAAACACGGCAAGACCGACGCCGCCGCGACCGAAAAGGCCGCGAAACACAGGCCGATCGCCTATCCGAAGCCGGACGGAAAGCTGTCGTTCGACAAACTGTCCTCGGTCTTCATCTCCAACACCAACCACGCCGAGGAACAGCCGGCCCACCTCAAGCTGCTGGACCCCTCCATCCCGATCCGTGTCAATCTGCCCGAATACGGCGAGCCGGCGCGGCTCTACTGCCCCGCGGGCGTCTATGAGGTGGTCTATGCCGACGAGGCCGCGAAGACCGACCCGCGCTTCGTCATCAACGCCCAGAACTGCGTCCACTGCAAAACCTGCGACATCAAGGACCCGTCGCAGAACATCGTCTGGACCACGCCGGAGGGCGGCGGCGGCCCGAACTATCCGAACATGTAGGGCGGGGGTCTGAAGGGCGCGGGCAACGGGTCGGGGCCTCGGGATTTAACGTCCGGTTTCGGGCCTGAGGCCAAGGTCGTGGTTCGACCCATTGCAGCCAATGGGTGGCTCATTCAGGTTAGCTGTCTGACTGGGGTGTCCACTGTGAATGTCGAACTGCTGAAAGCCGTGCCCGGTGGGCCGGAGCTTGTGGAGTGGTTCGACGGCCACGCTCCTCGCTTTCACGACGCCGAGGTCACTAGTGTCGCGTTCGAACGCGCCGGACCCACGTGCCTACTCCGCGTCCACGGCTTCAAGGTGACCCGCGCGGTCAAACCGGATGGTCACTACGTCTTTGAAGGCCATGCCGTCGTCACCTTCCGGATAGACGAGGTCACCGGGATGCAGCTTGACGATTTCAATCACCAGAATGCGTTGATGGGCCTCAGCATCGTGCGTGGCCCGAACGAGAGCTTCCGGTTGGAACTCGACCCAGCCTATGGCCTGTCCGGGTTTATTGAGGGGCGGTCGCTGTCGATTGCCATCGAGCCTGGCATTCCGCCGGGGAGCCAATACGAGACTCAGAACGACGTCCGCTAACCGCCCTCAGGCGACAGTCGGCTCTCGACCCTTTGCGACATCGCACAAGCCGACTTCGACCGCCATGGAAGCCATGCCCCTGACGCCCGAGATTGACAGTAGAATATACGGATCATAAACGCTTCGTATACCCGAAGGAGAAGTGATGGGCCTCGTGAAAATCGACGATCCGCTGCATGAAGAGGTTCGGCGGGCCAGCTCTGTCATGTGTCGATCCATCAATGCGCAGGCGGAGTTCTGGATGAAGATGGGCAAGCTGGCCGAAGCGAACCCGACCCTGACATTCAACGACATCGTCAGGGCGCAAATCGATGCGGCGGACGACCGGCATGCGTCAGCAGTCGCAGCTTGACGGATCAGATGGACAACATCCTATCCGATCCGATCACGGCCCTCCGCGACCAGATCGATCAGTTTTTTGCCCGCTACATCGATGCGTTCGCTCGTAGCGACGCGGAAGCCCTGAGTGAGATGTGGGACCCTGTCGGATTGTTCCCCTCGCCGACCGGCAACTTCGCCATGCCTCGGGATGCGTTTCGCGACCACTGCGTGACGCTGATGGACTTCTATCGGCAACAGGGCGTCGTTCGGCCCGTCGGTGAGGTCCTGTCGGCGGACGAACTGTTTCCCGACGTTGCCCAGGCGCGGATTGCCTACCGGATGTTGGGTCAGGGGGACCAGCCGGTTGCTGAGTGGGAGCATGTCTACATCCTCCGCCGAAGCGAAGCGTGGCGGGTGTCGCTGACGATCGCGGACGGTGAGATGGCGGCCTGGACAGCCCTGGGCATTGGTCTCTGACCCGGACTACATCGCGGACAGCGGCTCTCCACCCTAGGCAGACATCCCGCATGGCCGCTTAAGTGCGCGCCCGGTCTCGGTCATGCCGGTGAGAAGACAACGCCTTGTCATCCCCGACGGAGCGAAGCGGAGATCGGGGACGGGCCGCGCCCTTCCACCGGCCTCCCGGAAATCGCGAAGCGGTTATCCGGGAGACAGGCTGCCATCGCGCATGGCCTGACCCGTCTCCCGGATAGCGGCTTGCGCCGCTTCCGGGAGGATGGGCTTTGAGCGCTCGGCGTCCCCGATCTCCCCCCGGCTTGCGCCGGGGTTCGTCGGGGATGACAAGGGGGGAGCGGCGCCCCAATTCCCCCCGCATCCCCCCGAATATGTCACGCCCGCCGGGCGAGGGGCCTTGTCGCGGCCCCATATTGCGGTGAGGGTTCCCGGATGCGCCTTTCCCGCCTCGCCCCCCTCCTGACCGGTTGCGCGGTCCTCGCCCTGTCCGCGCCCGCCGCGGCCCAGTCGGCGCCGATCCTGGTCCAGCCGCCGGTCGCGCCGGCCGCGACCCAGGTCCCGTCGGACGAAACCCTTCCGCCGGCCTCCGCGGCCGATGAAGCGCCCGCCGCGCCCGAGGCGACGATCGTCCCGATCCCGGCGGTCTGGGCCCCCGTGCCGACCAACGCCGCCGGCGAGTCGGCCTATGGTCTCTATCTCGCGGGCCGGCTGGCCAGCATCCGCGGCGACACCGTCACCGGCGCCGAACTGCTGGCCCGCGGTCAGGAGCTGGTTCCGGAACAGCCCTTGCTGGGCGAGGAGGCCTTCCGCGCCGGCCTGTTCGGCGGCGACCTCGGCGCCCTGGCGACCCTCGCCCCCGCGGTCCAGGACCAGCCCCTGCTGGCCGAGGCCGGGCGGCTGGTGGTCATCGTCGACGGGCTGAACGACGGCGACGCGGCGGCCGGCCTCGCCCTGCTGCGCGCCCGGCCCTTCGCCGAGCCGTTCGCGGTGATCGGCCGTTACCTCCTGCCCGCCCTCGCGGCCGGGGCCGGGGACTGGGATCTGGCCCTGGCGCCCCCCGCCGCCGCCGCAACCGATATCGACGCCCTGGTCCTTCGCCACCAACGCGCCCGGCTGCTGGAAACCCGCCGTCGCTATCCCGAGGCCGAGGCGGAGTACCGGTCCCTGATCGCCACGCCGCTGGGCGGGCCGCTGTTCGCCGCCGATTTCGGCGCCTTCCTGGAACGACGGGGCCGCCGCGACGAGGCCCTGACCGTCTATGAGGCCTCGCTCAGCGGGGCGTCGCCCGATCCCGACGCCCTGGTCGGCCGGACCCGGGTGCTGGCGCGCGCCGCGCCGCCCCCGGCGCCGACCATCCGCGACACCGCCGCCTTCGCCATCAAGATCGCCGCCCTGCGCACCGGCGAGCGTGGCCAGCGCGACGTCTCGGCCATCTTCCTGCGCCTCGCCCAGAGCCTGGGCCATGACGACGAAATCGGCCTGCGCCTTGGCCTCAACCTGGCCGCCCTCGGCCATGAAGACGCGGCGCGCGAGGCCTTCGGAAGCGTGACCGGGGCCAGCCCGATCCTCTACGCCGGCGCCCAGTTCGGCCTCGGCCTCAGCCTGCAGCGCGAGGGCCAGGACGAGGACGCCCTGGCCGCCTTCCGCCGCGCCGACGCCGCCGCCCCCGGGCAGGTCGAGGTGTCCTTCCGCCTGGCCCAGCACCTGATCGCCCTGGAGCGCCACGAGGAGGCGCTGGCGGTTCTGAACCGGCCGTCTGTCAACATCCCGGCCCAGGCCCCCGGCATCCGCTATCTGCGCGGGGCGACGCTGGAGCGGCTCGGGCGGCTCGACGAGGCCGAGAACGAACTCTGGGCCGCCCTGACGGCCGCGCCGGACGAACCCTCGATCCTCAACCACCTCGGCTATATGTGGGTCGACACCGGTCGGCGGGTCGAGCAGGGGGCCGAGATGCTGGCCCGGGCCCACGCCACCGAGCCGGACAACGGCAACATCCAGGACTCCCTCGGCTGGGCCCAGTTCCGGCAGGGCCAGTATGACGTCGCCGTCCAGACCCTCGAGGCCGCCGTCGACAAGGAGCCCGGCAACGCCGAGATCAACGACCACCTCGGCGACGCCTACTGGCAGGTCGGCCGTCTGCGCGAGGCCCGGTGGCAGTGGGACCGGGTGCTGACGCTCGAACCCGACGCCGAACGCCGCGCCGAGGTCGAGCAGAAGCTGGCCCAGGGCCTGTCGATCGCCCCCCCGGTGTCCGCCGGCGGGTCCTGAGCCATGGTCGCCGTCAGCCGGCTGGCGCCCGCCAAGGTCAATCTGTTCCTGCATGTCGGTCCGGTTGAGCGGGACGGCTACCATCCACTCGCCAGCCTGGTCGCCTTCGCCGACGTGGGCGACCGCCTCTCGGTCCAGCCGGCCGAGCGGCTGTCCCTGACCGTCGTCGGACCGTTCGCCGAGGCCCTGCGGGACGAGTCCGACAATCTGGTGCTGCGCGCCGTCCGGGCCCTGGGTCAGGCGGCCGGGATCGGCGAGCCGGGCCTGGCCCTGACCCTCGACAAACAGTTGCCGGTCGCCGCCGGCCTGGGCGGCGGCTCCTCGGACGCGGGCGCCGCCCTGGTCCTGGCCCGCGACGCCCTGGACCTGCCGTTCGACGACGCGGCCCTGACCCGGATCGCCGCCGACCTCGGCGCGGACGGTCCCATGTGCCTGCACGCCCGCGCCGCCTGGGCGAGGGGTCGGGGCGACGTCCTGATCTTCGAGCCCTGTCTGCCGCCGCTCGCGGCCCTGCTGGTCAACCCCGGCGCGCCCTCGCCGACCGGGGCCGTCTACCGCGCCTTCGACCAGGGCCCCCCCGCCGAGGCCGACACGCCCGCGCCGCCGCTGGACTGGAGCGGCCCGGGCGTCGCCGCCTGGCTGTGCGGTCAGAGGAACGACCTTCAGGCCCCCGCCGTCGCCCTGACCCCGGCCATCGGACAGGTCCTCGCCGCCGTCGCCGACCTGCCGGGCGCGCGCCTGACGCGGATGTCGGGCTCGGGCGCCACCGTCTTCGCCCTGTTCGATACGCCCGCCGCCGCCGCCGCCGCCGGGGACGCCCTGTCCGCCGCCCATCCCGGCTGGTGGGTCCGTCCGACGGTTCTGAGCTAGCCCCCGCCCGCCCTTAACCGTCGGCAAACCCGTGTCTGGCAGACTGCCGGCATGGAAACGCTCTCGCCCGCCCACATCGCCGCGTTCGAAGCCGTGCTCGCCCGGGTCCCGTCAGAGGACCGCGCCCGCCTTCACGCCCTCAAGGCCGAGGCCGCCGCCGCCGCCACGGCCTCGGCGCCGCACTGGGATTTCGACCAGCCCGGCCACCGCGCCGAAGAGGCCCTGGCCGCCGCCTTCGGTTCGGCCCTGACCGACGACCACCGCCGCGCCCTGGTCGCGATCTGGGCGCTGGAGATGCGGGCCCGGATCCCCGCCGCCGACCTGCCGGACGCGGTGCTGGACCTCTATCCCCAATGGATTCAGCGCCTCGCCGACTTCCTGACCGCCGCCGCCGACCCCTATGACCGCGACTTCTGGGCCAAGGACGTCCGCATCTCCCTGGTCCTCAGCGTGCCCGGCGCCCGCACCCAGATGATCGACCTCAGCTCGCCCATGGGCCCGGGCCAGGTCCTGCGGCACGCCCGCGAGGGCTGGGGCTGGTCGGTGATCCCGGCCTATGCCGCCGCCCAGGCCTGGAAACCCTGGCTGGAGGTCCATACTGAAAGCCGCGAACTGTCCGACTTCAACGAGGCCGGCTGGGACCGCGCCTGGGCCACGGCCGCCGAGATCTGCAAGCGCCGCCCGGAGATGGCCGGCATGCTGGGCTCCAGCTGGTTCTACGACCCGCCGCTGGAGCAGATCAGCCCGCGCCTCGCCTATCTGCGCGTCAATCCGCTGAAACACGGCGCCTTCCTGCTGCACCAGGGCCCCGGCGACATCCACACCCAGCGCGCCGCCACCAGCAGCCCGACCCGCGCCGCCCTGATCGAAAAGGGCGAATATGTCGCCCGCTCGTGGATCGTCGCCTGGCCGCGGACCTCGCTGATCAAATGGGCCGACGAGCGCAAGGCGGGGCAGATGGCACAGGCCGCGTGAGCCGAACCGCTCGCCGCGTCCTGCTGATCGCCGGAATCGCACTGGCGGGCTGTTCGGAGCGTGTCATCGTCCGCGCCGCCCCGGACGTCCTGGTCACCGTCGAGGCCATCGAGGCCGGCGAGCCTCTGGCGACGGCGCGCGTCCACTACCTGTTCGCAGAGCCTCCGCCGCTGGCCGAAGGCGACGCCGATCGGGTCGCCCGTATGCGCTACGACGCCGTGTTCGACTGCGCGGCCAACACCTGGGGCCAGCGCGCCCAGGACCTCACCCTCGTCGACGGCCGCACGCTGTCAGAGACCTATCCGGCGCCCGCCATGGAGACCCCGAGCCCCGGATCGCTCGGGGATGGCCTGGTCCGGGGGGTCTGTGATCCCGCCTACCGTAAAGACCACGCATCCCGCCGCCCGCTGGCCTCGATCGAGAAAGACTATCTCGCGGCGATGGTCCCCGCCGCTAGGGGCGGCTAACCAGGTCCCACGCCGCCCCCACCGGCAGCACCTGCAGCCCCGCCGCCTTCGCCGCCCGCAGCACCCGGTCCAGATCCTCCGGCGTGCAGCCATAGTCCGTCGGCCGGTCCGACACATCGTGCCCATAGGCGGTCAGCCAGCCGCGCGTCTCCGCCGCCTCGGCCATCAGCCCGTCCAGGTCGTACCCCGGCAACCGCCGGCTCTCCAGCCCGATGCTCTTGATCAGCGCCCGGTCCTCGCGCCCCGCATTGACCCCGTCGCGCACCCCCCGCGCCAGGGCGAACCGTTCGCGCACCACCCGTTTGGCCCCGACCGTCGCATCGCCGAACGGCCAGGCGAAGGTCGTCATCCGGTAGCCGTCCAGCCGCTCGCCGACCCAGGCCGCATTGGCGTCCAGGCTCAGCCGCAGCGCCCCGGCGTCCATCCGCAACGCGCTGGTGTGGCCGAACGTATGGCACCCCACCTCATGCCCCGCCGCGTGCAGCGCCTGCAGATGCCCGACTCGGAACTGGTCGCGATCCATGTTCACGCCGTCGCACAGCCCGCCGCAGATGTAATAGGTCGCCTTGATCCCGTGCTCGGCCAGGATCGGCCCCGCCTCGGTCCAGGCCGTGGCCGGTATGTCGTCGAAGCTCAGCGAGAACACGCCCTTCGCCGGGGCGATCTCCACCGCCTCCACCTCAAGATAGCGGGCGGCCCGACGGCGCATCTGGTCGATCGGTTTCATGGGGTGAGGGATAAAGGCGTCCCCTTAAAATTCCTTCCCCCCTTGCGGGGGAAGGTGGCTCGCGGAGCGAGACGGATGGGGGGTGAGACGCCTCTCCGTCCGCTTGGCGTCTGCTCTGTTCACCTTGCCTGCGGAACCAGCACCCCCATCCGAGCCGCTCCGCGGCCCACCTTCCCCCGCGAGGGGGGAAGGACGCTGTGTGGGGCTTCCCCGCTCAAGCCTGTCCGTCTAGGGTCCGCCGCCTTCTCCTCGGGACGAAAAGCCTCACGTGACCACCGAACCTCTCGCCTTCCAGGACCTGATCCTGACCCTCCACAAATACTGGGGCGACCAGGGCTGCGCCATTCTCCAGCCCTATGACATCGAGGTCGGCGCCGGCACCCTGCACCCGGCCACCGTCCTGCGCGCCCTCGGCCCGCGCCCGTGGAAGGCCGCCTATGTCCAGCCCAGCCGCCGCCCCGGCGACGGCCGCTACGGCGAGAACCCCAACCGGCTCCAGCACTATTACCAGTACCAAGTCATCCTGAAGCCCAACCCCGATGACCTGCAGGCCCTTTATCTGGGCTCGCTGCGGGCCATCGGCATCGATCCGAAACTGCACGATATCCGCTTCGTCGAGGACGACTGGGAGAACCCCACCGTCGGCGCCTGGGGTCTGGGCTGGGAGGTGTGGTGCGACGGCATGGAGGTGACCCAGTTCACCTATTTCCAGGGCGTCGGCGGCATCGAGGTGGACGTCGTCTCGGGCGAGCTGACGTACGGCCTTGAACGCCTGGCCATGTACGTCCAGGGCGTCGACAACGTCTACGACCTCAAGTTCACGAAAGAGGGCCTGACCTATGGCGAGGTCTTCCTCGAGAACGAACGCCAGCAGTCCGAAGCGAATTTCCACGGCTATGACGTCGACGGCCTGAAACGCCGGTTCGAGGACATGGTGGCCGAGGTCTCGCGCCTGCTGGCCATGAAGGGCCCCCAGGACCAGGCCCTGGTCCTGCCCGCCTACGACCAGGTCCTCAAGGCCTCCCACCTGTTCAACCTGATGGACGCGCGCGGGGCGATCGCCGTCGCCGAACGCCAGAGCTACATCGGCCGCATCCGGGACCTGTGTAAGGCCTGCGCGACGGAGTGGGTCGAGCAGGAAAGGGGGCGCGCATAATGCCCCAACTCCTCCTCGAACTCTTCTCCGAAGAAATCCCCGCCCGCATGCAGGCCGGCGCCGCGCGCGATCTCGAGCGCATGGCCGCAGAACGCCTCAAGGCCGCCGGCCTGACGTATGACGCCCTGACCACCTTCGCCGGCCCGCGCCGTCTGACCCTGGTGGTCGAGGGCCTGCCCGCCGCCACGCCCGACCGCGAGGAAGAGCTGAAAGGCCCCCGCGCCAACGCCCCGGAACAGGCGCTGGACGGCTTCCTGCGCAAGACCGGCCTGACCCGCGACCAGCTGACCGAGCGCGACGGCGTCCTGTTCGCCGTCCTGCGCAGCCAGGGCCAGCCGACCGCCGACCTGATCCCGGCCATGGTCGAGCAGATCATCCGCGCCTTCCCCTGGCCCAAGTCGATGCGCTGGGCGGACGCCAGCCTGCGCTGGGTGCGGCCGCTGAAGCGGATCCTGTGCCTGTTCGACGGCGCCGTGGTGCCCTTCACCGTGGCCGACGGCTCGCCCGATCTGGGCGGCCGCGTCCAGGGCATCGAGAGCGGCGACGCCACCGAGGGCCACCGCTTCATGGGCACGGGCCGCCCGCTGAAGATCCGCGACTTCGCCGACTACCGCCGCCAGCTGGAGGCGAACCACGTCATGGTCGACGTCGCCGACCGCAAGCTGCGCATCCTCGAGGGCGCGCAAAAGGCCTGCGCCGACCGCGGCCTGGTCCTGGTCGACGACGACGGCCTGCTGGACGAGGTCGCCGGCCTGGCCGAATGGCCGACGCCGATCCTGGGCGAGATGGACCCGCAATTCCTCGCCCTGCCGCCCGAGGTGGTCCGGCTGTCGATGAAGGTGCACCAGAAATATTTCGCGGTGTCTCTCCCCCCGCATGGGGGGAGTACCCGCGAAGCGGGGGAGGGGGGTGGTTCCGCACATCGCGCCCTCGCTCCGAACTTCATCGTCGTCGCCAATGTCGAGGCGACGGACGGCGGCAAGGCCCTCGCCGCCGGCAACAGCCGCGTCCTGTCCGCCCGTCTGAACGACGCCCGCTTCTTCTGGGACGAGGACCTGAAGACCGGCTTCGACGCCTGGAACGAGAAGCTGAAAGGCGTCACCTTCCACGCCAAGCTCGGCACCCTAGCCGAACGCGTCGACCGCATCGCCGCCCTGGCACGCGAGATCGCCCCGCTGGTCGGCGCCGACCCGGATCAGGCCGAACAGGCCGCCCGCCTGTCCAAGGCCGATCTGGCCAGCGCCATGGTCGGGGAATTCCCCGAGCTGCAGGGCGTCATGGGCGGCTACTACGCCCGCGCCTTCGGCCAGCCGGACGTCATCGCCGACGCCGTCCGCGACCACTACAAGCCGCAGGGCCCGGCGGACTCCGTCCCCACCGCCCCCCTGACCGTGGCCGTGGCCCTCGCCGACAAGCTCGACACCCTCGTCGGCTTCTTCGCCATCGACGAGAAGCCCACGGGGTCGAAGGACCCGTTCGCGCTGAGGCGGGCGGCGCTGGGGATCGTACGGCTCATTCTCGATAATAACGTTCGAGCCAGCCTTCAAAGCCTCTGGATGAAGGCTCTCCACCCGATCGCACTTTCGGCTGCCACCTTGGAGATTAAGGCGCAGCTTGGTGATCTGGCTTCGGTAACGGACTTCCTGAAGGCCGACATTCAAGAAGGGGTAGAGACCCGGGCCGGGCTTATTCGGATGGCTGCAACCGTCAACGGAAACGAGGCGCTACGATCGTTCTTCGGCGGCCGCGTTGAGGTGCTGCTTAGAGATCAAGGCAAGCGCCATGATCTGGTGAATGCCGTCTTCGCTTTGCACGACGACGACCTCGTCCGCATCGTCCGCCGGGTCGAGGCCCTCGACGCCTTCCTCGCCACGGACGACGGCGCCAATCTGCTGGCCGGCTACAAGCGCGCGTCCAACATCCTCAAGGCCGAGGAGAAGAAGGGCCCCGTCCCGGTCGGGATGGTCAACACCGGCCTGCCGAACCAGCCCGCGGTTGAGACGACCCTGGCCTTCGCCACGGCCGCCGCCGCCACGGCCGTCGACGCCGCCCTCGAGACCGAGGATTTCGCCGCCGCCATGACCGCCCTGGCCCGCCTCCGCGCCCCGGTCGACGCCTTCTTCACCGACGTCATGGTCAATTCCGACGTCCCCGAAGAGCGCGACAACCGCCTGAAACTGCTCGGCCAGGTCCGCGCCGTCATGGGCCGGGTGGCGGATTTCGGGATGATCGGGGGCTGATTTCGTCACCCTCTCCCCTTGCGGGAGAGGGTGACCGCACACGACGGCGCAGCCGTCGTCCTTGTGCGGTCGGGTGAGGGTTTCACCGACGCTTTCCGCGCGACCCCTCATCCGACCTCGCTGCGCTCGGCCACCTTCTCCCGCAAGGGGAGAAGGGCGCCCGCTCAGACCAGCTCCACCGCCACCGCCACGGCTTCCCCGCCGCCGATGCACAGGCTGGCCACGCCCTTCTTGCCGCCGCGCGCCTGCAGCGCCGCCAGCAGGGTCGTCAGCACCCGCGCGCCCGAGGCCCCGATCGGGTGCCCCAGCGCCGTCGCGCCGCCGTTCACGTTCAGCTTCGCATGGTCGATGCCCAGCTCCTGCATGGCGATCATGGCCACCACGGCGAAGGCCTCGTTGATCTCCCACAAGTCGACGTCCTCGACCGACCAGCCGGCCTTCTTCAGCGCCTTCTGCATCGCCGGCACGGGGGCCGTGGTGAACAGGCCCGGCTCATGGGCGTGGGCCGCGTGGCTGACGATCCGCGCCACGATCGGCAGGCCCAGCGCCTTCGCCACGCTCTCGCGCGTCATCACCAGGGCCGCAGCGCCGTCCGAGATCGAGCTGGCGTTGGCGGCGGTGATGGCGCCGTCCTTCGAGAAGGCGGGCTTCAGGGTCGGGATCTTCTCCGGCATGGCCTTGCCGGGCTGTTCGTCTTCGCTGACCGTGACCGTCCCCTTGCGGCCCGTGACCTCGACCGGCGTGATCTCGGCCTCGAAGGCGCCCGAGGCGATGGCGGCCCGCGCCCGGGTCAGGCTCTCGATGGCGTAGGCGTCCATCGCCTCCCGGGTGAACTGATAAGTTTGGGCCGAGTCCTCGGCGAAATTGCCCATCAACTTGCCGGGCGTATAGGCGTCCTCGAGGCCGTCCATATACATGCTGTCGACGATGACATCGTGGCCGATCCGCGCCCCGCCGCGGTGCTTCGTCATCAGATAGGGGGCGCCGGACATTGACTCCATGCCGCCTGCCACGATCACATCGGCGCTGCCGGCCGCCAGCGAGTCCGAGGCCATCATCACCGCCTGCAGGCCCGAGCCGCACATCTTGTTGACCGTCGTCGCTTCGACGTGCTGGCCGAGGCCCGCGCCGAGGGCGGCCTGACGCGCCGGGGCCTGGCCGAGGCCGGCCGGCAGGACGCAGCCCATATAGATCTGCTCGATTTTCTCCGGCGCGATCCCGGCCCGCTCGACCGCGGCCCGCACCGCCGTCGCGCCCAGCTCGGTCGCCTTGACGGTGGACAGGGCGCCCTGGAAGCCGCCCATGGGCGTGCGGGCGAAGGCGACGATGACGACGGGATCGGACATGGGAGAAATCCTTGGGAGGAGCCTTGGAAAATTGGACGGGTGAATGGGCCCGTTGCGCGTCCGGTGCAAGTCCGGGGTCAGGCCGGCGTCATCGGTCCGCGACGGAAACCCTCGCCGGACCAGCTGCGCGTCGCCGGGGCGAATCCGAATTCCGGCAGTCGTTCGCGGTGCTCCGGCAACGGCGTCCGCATCAGCGTACGCGCCAGCTTGTTCAACGGCCCCAGCGGCGTCTCCGCCTCCACCCGCGCCAGCAAGGCGGCCATCCGCGGCCAGCGCGCCGGATCGACCTCGGCCCCCACGGCGCGAGCGTTGACGAAGGCCGGGGCCAAGCTCAGATCGGCGATCGATAGCGCGCCGAACAGAAAGCCTGTCTCCGGCGCCTGCGCTTCCAGATAGTCGAGGATCTGCGGGAGTTCGACGTCCCGCGCCTTCTGCACGACGGCCGCGTCCGTCTCGGTCCCGAGGAAGCGCTTCTTCAGCGCGATCTCGAAGAACAGCCGCCAGCCCAGTACATCGAACAGCCGGTGTCGGCGAACTCTTCCAGCCAGCGCGCCTTGGCCCGCTGGACCGGATCAGCCGGCCACAGCGACGGGCCGGGGCGCGTCTCCTCAATGTACTGGACGATCACGCTGGAGTCGCACAGAGTCAGCTCGCCTTCCAGCCAGACCGGCACGCGGCGCAGGGGGCTGACCCGCTCGAAATCGTCATTGCCCATCATCGGCGTGATCGGATCGAGTTCGACCTCGATCCCCTTCACCGCGCAAACCGCCAGCACCTTGCGGACATAGGGCGACACCGGGCTGCCGATCAGGGTGACGGGCGAGCTCACGGCTCAGGCGACCTCTTCGCCGACGCGCTCGCGGGGCATCATTTCACCGACGGTCGGGCGGTCCTGGTCCCAGGTCACCTCGATGTCGCGCGGCTTGACGATCTCGTTGCAGTGACCGCAGGCGATGCGCGGGGCCAGGTCGTGGCCGCAGGTCCGGTGCATCATGGCGACGCCCGAATGCGCATCGCCATAGACGTGTTTGGCGCCCCAGCCGTGCAGGGTCACCAGCACGCCGTACAGGTCCTTGCCCTTGGCGGTCAGCACATATTCGTTGCGCGGCGGCCGTTCGGAATACAGCCGGGGCTCCAGCACCCCGTGCTGGACCAGGGATTTCAGCCGCGCCGCCAGCACATTGCGGGCGACGCCCAGCCGCTCCTGCCACTGCTCGAACCGGCTGACCCCGTTGAAGGCGTCGCGGATGACCAGCAGCGTCCACGGATCGCCGATCACCTCGAGGGTGGCGGCGATCGAGCAGCTTTGGCGAGAATAGTCGGCGGTGCGTCCCATGGTGCGAAAGTGACCCTGCGTCAGCGGTTTGGCAAGAGGGTTGCCAATCTGGACGCACTCAGTCAGTCTTGTTTGGCTACGGAGTCGCCCCAAGTTCGTTCAGAGTTTGCCCGGCGTCTCCTGGTCCCTCGACTCGGGCGGAAGGCCTCCCCGTCTTCCGCCCGCCCTTTCCAGCGGCTAACGACCCCCCATGACCCAGACCCTGGCCGAAGCCCTGACCCTGATCGACGACGGCGCGGGCGGCCTGACGGCCCGGCTGGACGGCGGCTTCTCCAATGCGCCGCAGTCGGCGCCGCAGGAAAAGGGCGCCCCCTTCGGCGGTCTGATGGCGGCGCTCGCCGCCGGCGCCCTGCGCCAGGGCCTGGGCGTCGCCCAGCCCCTGCAGACCCTGACCATCCAGTATCTGGCGGCCGCCCGGTTCGAGCCCGTGACCTTCACCCCGACCCTGACCCGCGGCGGCCGCAATGTCGCCTATGCCTCGGTGGTCGCCGGTCAGGGCGAGCGGCTCGCCGTCCAGGCGCTCGGCACCTTCGGCCGGGATGTCGCCGGCCCGGTCCTGACGCCGCTGGCCGCCGCGCCGCCGCCGGTCGAGTCTCTGGACCCGTCGCCCCTCGACCCCGTCTTCGGCCCCTGGTTCACCCGCCATATCGAGCACCGCTTCGTCGCCGGACCCCGGCTGTTCGGCGAGAACGCAGGCCGGACGCCCGAACTGGGCTGCTGGATGCGGACCATCGACGCCGTCCCGCTGGACGAGGCCCGGCTGCTGTTCCTGCTGGACGGTCTGTATCCGACCTATTTCACCGCCCTGCCGGCGCCGCCCATCGTCTCGGCCAGCGTCGACCTGCGCGCCGACCTGCTGGCCGAGCTGACGCCGGAGACCTCGCCCGACGGCTGGGCGTATTTCCACTTCACCAGCCGCGACGTCGGCGGCGGCTGGGCGCTCGAGGACGGCGTGGCCTGGGCTCCCGACGGCCGCCCCCTGGCCCTCGTGCGTCAGCGCCGCAAGCTGATGCCGACCCGCGCCTGACCGCCTGCGACCGATTTTGACGCAGGCGCGTGCTGCGATCGGCCAGGCCCTCGGGTCCGGTCTTTGACAATCAGAAGCGTCCGCCATCGCGCCCCAGGTCCGGGGAAAAATGGACTTAGTGGACTCAGTGCACTGTTTTTTCCGGAGCGTTCGTCCCGGTAAAACGGGGCCGCGTCGACGCCGGAATGGACTCAGTGGACTCAGTGGACTCTGTTTTTGTCTGTCGGGTTCGGCCTCAGGCCGGGCCGTGCAGGCCCCGGAGCTGGATCAGGGGGATGACGATGTCCTCCTCGTCCTCCAGATGCCGCAGCAGGGGCCGGGCGTTCCCGTCGATCAGATCGGCCAGCCGATGGGCCCGGTCGGCGGCGTCGGGGGCCCTCGCCATCACCGCCTGATGGAAGGCCAGGCCGCCCTGGAACAGGGCCTCCAGCGTGTGGTGGATGGCGTCGTGGTCGCGGTCCAGCAGGTCGATCCCGGCGCCGATCCGGGGCTCGATCCGCCGCATCAGCGGGAAATACTGGCCGCTCTCGATCCGGTGGTGCCCGTCGAGATGCTGCAGGAAGGACTGCAGCGCCGGGATCAGCTGGCGGTGCAGGGCCGACAGGTCGCCGTTGGCCCGCCACTGGCCGACCAGGCCGTCCATATGGGCCTGATGCCCGCGGAAGCTGGCGTGCATCTGCAGCCAGAAGGCGGCGGTCTCGTCCAGGGCCGAGGTCCAGCGGTCCCGCGGGAATTCATCGCGCAGCCAGGTCAGCCCCGCCGGCAGGCCGGCGCGCAGGTCCAGGGCGTCGCCGGACGGATCAGACAAGGGCTGTCGTCGTCTTGATGAAGCCGCCGCCCAGCAGCCGGTCCGGGTCGGCCGGGTCGTACAGGGCGCAGGCCTGGCCGGGGGCCACGCCTTCCTCGCCGGTAGCGAAGGCCACGGTCACGGCGCCGTCGACCAGCGACAGCCGGGCGGGGGAGGGCGGACGGGTCGAGCGGACCCGGGCCAGCACCGGGGCGCCCGTCTCGGCCGCCGCCTCGATCGAGGCCTCGTCGCCCAGCCAGTTGGTCTCGTCCAGCGTCAGGGCGGCGGTCAGCAGGGCCTCGCGCGGCCCGACGATGACGTGGCGCTTGACCGGATCCAGCCGGGTCACGAACAGGGGCTCGCCCACGGCGACGTTCAGGCCCCGGCGCTGGCCGATCGTATAGTCGGTGATGCCCGAATGGCCGCCCAGCACCCGGCCATCCATGTGCACGATCTCGCCGGCCTCCCGGCCCTGCGGCCGCAGCTTGTCGATCAGGGTGCGATAGTCGCCGTTGGGCACGAAACAGATGTCCTGACTGTCCGGCTTGGCGGCGATGCGCAGCCCCAGCTCGGCGGCCACGCCGCGCACCTGGGGTTTCTCCAGATCGGCCAGGGGGAAGCGCAGATAGTCCAGCTGCCGCGCCGTCGTGGCGAACAGGAAATAGGACTGGTCGCGGGAGTGGTCGACCGCCTTGCGCATCTGGGCCCGCCCGTCGACGACCGAGCGGCGGACATAGTGGCCCGTGGCCATGGCCTCGGCGCCCAGGTCGCGGGCCACGTCCAGCAGGTCGCGGAATTTGACCGTCTGGTTGCAGCGGATGCAGGGCACCGGCGTCTGGCCCGCCAGATAGCTGTCGGCGAACTGGTCGATGACCGCGTCCCGGAACCGGCTCTCGTAGTCCAGGACGTAGTGGGGAATGCCCAGCATCTCCGCCGCCAGCCGGGCGTCGTGGATGTCCTGGCCGGCGCAACAGGCGCCCTTCTTCTTCAGCGCCGCGCCGTGATCGTACAGCTGCAGGGTCACCCCGACGACGTCGTAGCCCGCCTTGTGCAGCAGGGCCGCGACCACGGTGGAGTCGACCCCGCCCGACATGGCCGCCACCACCCGCGAGCCGACCGGCAGGCCGACCGCCGCGCGCGCGGCCTCGATCGCCGCCTCCATGTCGGTGCGGGCGATGGTCGGAACCGGGCAGATGTCCTCGACGAGCGTCATGGCGCGCTATCTAGTGCGAAAGCGGCGCGAATTCGAGGCCAGGCCGAAACGACAACGGCCGCCCCCGTTTCCGGAAGCGGCCGCGGTCGGCTCGGGGAGAAGATCTTAAGGGCGGCCGTAGTGCTGGATCCGCGTCGTGCGCAGCCCCTGCATGCCCCATTTGTCGATCGCCTTCTGCCAGGCGAGAAACTCCTCGGCGGTCAGGCGATAGCGCGCCAGCGCGTCGTCCAGGCTGATCAGCCCGCCGCGAACGGCGGCCACGACCTCCGCCTTGCGGCGGATCACCCAGCGGTCCGTATTGGCCGGCGGCAGGTCGTGCAGCGTCAGGGGCGTGCCCGTGGGCCCGACCACATACTGCTCGCCTCGATTGTTCAGACGTCGCTCTTGCAACATGGGCTTATGCCTCATTGACCACCACCACTATGAGTGAACGGTAGCGGTCGCCGGCTAAGGGCCGTTTAAGCGTCGTGGTGAAGGAAAGCCTAAAATGCCGTCCGTCCACGGTCTCAATATTCAACGAAGGATTCATTGAGGTTTACGCCCCGTTACTCAAGTATCAGCGTTTGATGCTGATAAGTTCGGCCAACATTTCATCCGCGGTGGTGATGATCTTGGACGAGGCGGAATAGGCGCGCTGGGTGGTGATCAGACCGGTGAACTCGGCCGAGAGGTCGACCGTGGAGGCCTCCAGCTGGGACGAGCCGATCAGACCGGCGCCGCCGGTGCCCGCCGCCTTCAGATTGAAGGTGCCAGAGCCCTGGCTGACGCGGTAGGCGTTGCCGGAGGTCTGGGTCAGGCTGTCGGGGCTGGGGAAGGTGGCCAGGGCGATCTGGGCGATCTGCCGGGTCACGCCGTTGTCGAAGATGGCGGTGACGAAGCCGCTGTCGTCGATCTTGACCTCGGACAGGTTGCCGAAGGCCGTGCCGTTGGTCAGGACGGCCTGGACCACCGAGGCGCTGTCGTACTGGGTCAGGCCGCCGGTGGCCGCCGTCAGGTCGAAGGCCAGGGATTGGTCGTCGATGCCCAGCCCCGGCGCCCAGTTGAACCCGCCGGCGGCGGGAGCGGCCGCGTCCGACGCGCCGAACGTAAGCGAAGCCGTGGAGGGATCCGGGAACAGGGCGTCAGCGCCGAGCGCCTCCATGGCGTCGACGTCCAGGCGGCCGTCCTGGGTGAAGGCCACCATGCCGGTCCGCAGCTGGCCGTTGGTGAGGCCCGCCCCGGTGACGACGTCCGAAGCCGGAATGGCGCGGATCTCGGCGTACCACTGGTTCGGTTCGGTGCTCTTCAGGAAGGAGATGGCCACCGTCCGCTGACCGCCCTTGGAGTCGGAGACCGGGATGGTCAGTTCGAAATCAGGCTTCACCCCGGCGCCCGTCTCGGCGTCCCACATGGCCATGGAGTTGGTGGCGGGATCATAGGCATTGGCGCCGGGCGGCGTCGCCGCGGCGTCCGTGGCTTCCGCCGAGACCAGCTGGCTGGAACGGATGTTGGCGTTTAGCTGGATGCGGGTGGTGGGCTCGGCGGTGCCGCCGACCGAGCCGACGTTGATGGTCCGCAGGCGGTTCAGGTCGGACGGATCGGTCGCAATGTTGCCCTCCGCATCAACCGGCCAGCCCTGCAGATAAAGGCCGGCGGTGTTCTTCAGATAGCCAAGATTGTCGACGCTGAAGGCGCCGGCGCGGGTGAACAGACGGCTGTCGGTGACCTGCAGGTTCTCGGGCCGCTCGGTGACGACGAAGAAGCCCTGGCCGGCGATGCCCAGGTCGGTGTTCGAGGTCGTGCGCTGCAGCTGGCCGTTCTGGCTGGTGAAGTGACGGGCCGTGGCCAGCACGCCGCCCGCGGAGTAGCCGGCGCCTTGGGACTGGCTGTTGATCACGGTCTGGAACTCGCCCGCCGTGCGCTTGTAACCGACGGTGTTCACGTTCGCGATGTTCTGCGAGATCGCCGCGAGGGCGGCGGAGTTGGCGGTGAGGCCGGACACGCCGGCCAGAAGGGCGCTGTTGATGCTCATGGCGTAAGCTCCTTACGAAAACAGTTTCAATGGGTTGAGAGAAGCGGCGATCGAGGCCAGCAGGCCTTCGTCGGCGTCGTCATTGGCTGGGGGCGGGGTCGCGGCGGTCCGCGCCTCTTCCAGGGCAATCACGGTCGACAGCGGCAGGATCGAATTGCCGACCGTCAGATAGGGCACGCCGTCGTACATCTCGACGCCGGTGATCCGGCCGCGCGTCAGGACCTGGCTGTCGACGGCGCCGCCGGCGGCGTCCTTGGCCACGACCCGCAGCGAATAGACCTGGCCGTCCTGCCCGTCGTTGCCGGTGGTGGCGTCGCCGTCCCAGGTGAAGTCGTGGACGCCGGTGGTCTTGTCGGGCGCGTCGCCGGACCAGACCACATTGCCCGAACCGTCCAGAACCTCGAGACGGGCCGAGGCGGCGTTCGCCGCCAGTTCATAGCTCCACGTCGCCTCGCCGTCCGCGAATTTGGTCGCCGACCAGGCGGCGGTGGCCTCCTTGCCGATATAGGTGGCGGCCCCGGCCAGGCCGCCCCCGCCCTGCGCCTCCAGCAGGCCCTTCAGCAGGTCGTTGGTGAGCAACTGTTGCTCGACCCCCGCCATCTGCGTCAGCTGGGCCGTGAACTGGTTCGAGTCGACCGGCGACAGCGGGTCCTGGTTCTTCAGCTGCGACGTCAGCAGCGTCAGAAAGGTCTCGAAATTGGAGGCCAGCATGGTCGAGCCGGCGCCGATGCGGTTGGTGGCGTTGGCGGTGGTGTTGGCGACGGAGTCGACCATCGGTTCAGACCTTCATGTCCACGCCCGAGGGCGAGAGTGAGAGCGCCAGCCAGGCGGGCGGCTGGGCGACATCGATTTCGGCGTTCAGCCGGGAAGCGGCGGCGAAGGCCCGGGACGAGCCGTGTCGGCCGTCCTGACCCCGGTCAAAGGCGCTGGAATTGCTGTCCCGGTCGGCGAACTCGAAGGCGTCGTCCGCCAGATGGAAGCCGGCGTCCTCAAGCTCGCGGCGCAGTTCGTCCGCCCGACCGCGCAGATCGGTGGCGGCGGCAGGATTGTCGAAGGCCAGGCGCGCGTTCAGCCGGCCCTCCGAGTCGATATCCAGGCGGACATCCACCCGACCGAGTTCATCGGGGGTGAGGGCCATTTCGAACCGGGTCGACCGCCCTTCGAGGCGGCGCAGGATCTGGGCGGCGATCTGGGCGGTCGCCTCGATCGTGGCTCGGGACAGCTGTGACGCGGGGGCGTCGCGGGTCGCCGCGGCGCCTTGGGTCTGGGTCGGCGCGCCTTCCTCGAGCGGCGGAAGGTCCGACGCGGGCACGTCCGTGTCCCCGCTGTCGACGGCGTCGGCCACAACGGCGACCCGCGTCCGGTCGATGGAGGGAGCCGGCGCAGTGATGCCGGGCGCAGGCGAAGGGCTGCCGGTCGCCGCGTTCGGCCGCGGCCCGGTCAAGCCGGTCTCGTCGGCGGCCGCGCCGGCCGACAGATCGGCCGGACCAGACCCACGCTCCGCGAGGGGCCGTAGAGGCGCCGGGGTCAGGGCAGACGGTGGGGCGGCCGGTGGCGGGGGCGCGGCAGGAAGGCGCGCTACCGCCTCGGCGACTGCGGTGGTGGGGTCGGTCTTGGTCAGGAGGTCCGATGCCTCGCCGGCCGCGGGGGCTATGGCCGGCGCATCGTGCAGGCGCGGTTGGACCGGGGGCGAGACGAGTTTCTCACCGGCCGTGGAGGGCGCAAGCGGCCACGTCTGGGGTTGACCGCTGTCCTTGGTGGCGATCTTGACCTCGCCGACCGGCTGAGATGCAGGCTGCGCGGCGGGTGGGCCGGAGGGCTGCGCGGCAGGGGGAGCTACCAGGGTCGCTTCCGGGTCGGGGGCGACGCGGGTCACTTCCGAGCCGGCTGCGACAGGAGGCGCGGGCGCCGGGTCAGTGTCGGGCGTCGAGCGGTCAACCGGCGAAGCTGTTTGGGCATCTCCGTCCGTCGCCGCCACCAGCAGGGCAAGAGGGGGCGGGGCCAAAGTCTGCGCCAGGACGCCGGCGACGGTCGGAGCCTCGGCAGCCTCGGGCTCGGCTTCCGTGTTCCCGGCCTCGGGGAACGTCGCCGCTTCAGGTGCGGGATCGGCGACGGACAGGGCGGCCAACAGGCTCTGGAACCCGGACGCGGCTTCGGCCGACGGCCCGTTGGGGACGTTCGGTGCGACCGGCGCGACGACGGAAAACAGGGTGAGGGCGTTCATGAGCCTGGGAGGCGGTTCGCGGAAAGCGAGGGGGACGAGGGCGCCTGCTGCGCCGGACATTCGGAAGCTGCGGCGCAAGTCGCGGGCCAGTCGGGCCCGCAGGCGCAACATACAGAACTGCATGGGAAAACTGCAGCGCAGCCGCCGGATCGTGCGCTCGGTGCAGCGTCGAATATTGCCGCGTGAAGACCATTCTTGCCCGGCGCCCAGGGACCGACCGGTGCGCCGTCGGCTCCGACGGGCGGATGGCCCGGCCCTTGCGCACCCTCCTCAACATGACCCAGGCGCGAAACGCGATAGCGCGTAATTTCAGTGACTTGACCGGTTCGCCTCGTGGCGACGCCGGGCAAAAACCGCGCATCGGCTGGCAGGGCTTGCCGGGCGCCGCCGGATTGGAGGCTTTCGGATGTCGCTGAACGCCATCATGAATACGGCCAGTTCAGGCCTGGCCGCCGCCCAGACCCAGCTCCGGGTGGTCTCGGACAACGTCTCGAACGTCAACACCCCCGGCTATGTCCGCAAGATCGCCGAACAGCAGACCCTGACCAGCCAGGGCCTCGGGTCCGGCGTGGAAGTGTCGCGGATCCGTCTGGCGACCGACCGCTTTCTGCAGGCCGCCAGTCTGAACGCCGGTGCGGACGCGGCGCGGATGGATGTGCGGCATGAACTCTACGACCGCATCCAATCACTGTTCGGCGATCCCGGCGGTGATACGGGCTTCTTCTCCCAGGTCGATGCGGTCTTCTCGGCCTTCTCCGCCAGCGCCGAGGACCCCACGTCCTCGCCGCGTCGCCAGGACGCCCTGTTCCGGACCCAGGCCCTGTTCGACGAGTCGGGCCGGATCGGCCGGCAGATCCAGGCCGTCCGCCAGGACGCCGACAGTCGCATCCACAGCGCGGTCGAGCGCGCCAATGGCCTGCTTCAACAAATCGAGGGCCTGAACCTGGAGATCGCGCGCGCGACCGCCGTCGACGGCGACGCCTCCGGGGCCGAAACGGCCCAGTCCGCGCTGATCGGCCAGTTGGCGGAGTTGATGGATATCCGGGTCGCCGTCCGTGCGGTCGGCGGGGTCTCCATCCGGACGGGCGCCGGCGTCCTGCTGGCCGGGCAGGGCGCGGCGACTCTCGGATATAACCCGGCCGGCACCATCACGGGCGAGACCGCCTTCAACGAGATCTGGATCACCGAGCCGGGCGGGCAGAAGCGCTCGTTGCTGGACAGCATCACCTCGGGCGAGATCAAGGGTCTTGTCGAGCTCCGCGATGTCGAGGCGCCCGCCGCGGCCGAGCGGCTGGCCGAACTGGTCACCCGGGTCGCCGACGAACTGAACCGAGCTCATAACGCCAATGCCGCCGTGCCGCCGCCGGGCGTCCTGACCGGCCGCAACCTCGGCCAAACGCTGGAAAGCGCCATTGCCGGCTTCTCGGGCCAGACGACGATCGCGGTGACCAACGCCGCCGGCGTGATTCAGGCCCGGGCGGACATCGTCTTTTCCGGCGCGACGATGACGATCAACGGCGCGCCGGCCACGCCGACCGATTTCCTGGCGGTCCTGAACGCGCAGTTGGGCGGGGCTGCGACGGCGAGTTTCGCAGACGGCAAACTCAGCCTAGCGGCGACGGGGTCGAATGGCGTGGCCATCGCCGACGCCGCCTCGGCGCCCTCGAACAAGGCTGGCCGCGGGTTTTCACACTATTTCGGACTCAACGACCTGGTTTCGACCGATCGTCCGGCCCTGTACGACACCGGCCTGACCGCCGCCTCGCCGCACGGGTTCACCGCCGGCGAGACGCTGACCTTCCGGTTCACGGGAGAGACCGGGTCCAGACTGCGAGACCTGCAGGTGGCTGTGCCGGCCGGGGGCTCGGTCGGAGACCTGGTCGCCGCGCTCAACGATCCGGCGACCGGCGTCGGCCGGTTCGGCGCCTTCGCCCTTGCCGCCGACGGCTCGCTGTCGTTCACTGGCTATGGCAACCCTGCGCCCGCCCTTTCGGTGCTGGAGGACCGCACGACGCAGACGCCGTCAGGCGTTTCGGTCACGGAACTGTTCGGCATCGGCGGCGGCGTCCGGGCCTCCCGGGCGGACGGCTTCTCCCTCCGGGCCGACATCCGTCAAAACCCGTCCCGGCTCGCCCTCGCCCAGCTGAACCTGGCGGCGCCGGCGGGGACCGCGGCGCTCAGCACCGGCGACGGACGCGGGGCCCTGGCGCTTGCCGACGCGGGCGAGCGGAGCGCGAGCTTCCAGGCGGCCGGAGACTCATCCGGCGGGTCCACGACCGTCTCCCGCTACGCGGCGGAACTGTCCGGCGAAATCGGCGGCAAGGCCGCCGCGGCCAAGAACCGGATGGAGACGGCGAACGCCCTCTATTCCGAGGCCGGCGCGCGCCAGACGGCGCATGAGGGCGTGAACCTCGACGAGGAACTGGTCCTGATGACGACCTACCAGCAGGCCTTCAACGCCTCGGCGCGCCTGATCCAGGCGGCGAAGGACATGTATGACACTCTGATCGGGATGGTCCGATGACCCGCGTCGCCACCTACGGAAACTACCAGTCTGCCCTGCTCGACCTGATGAGCGCCCAGACCCGGGCCGCCGACGCCCAGGAACGGGTCGCGACGCAAAAGGTGGCCACCGACCTGACGGGCTTTGGCCGTCAATCCGAGACGCTGACGGCCCTGAAAGGCGCCGCGAGTCGGATCCAGGGCTTCCTCGACACCGGCGCGGCGGTGACCGCGCGCTTGACGACCCAGGATCTCGCCCTCGGCCAGATCAACGACGCCGTCACTGGCGCGCGCGAGGCGATCGGCAACGCCTTCGCCGCGGAATCAGGCGGATCGCTGATGCTGGAGCTCGAGGGCTATTTCCAGGCCGCGCGGGGAGGGCTGAACATGCGGCACCAGGGCGGCTATCTGTTTTCCGGGGCCTCGACCTCGATCACGCCGGTGGAGGCCGCCAATCTCGCGGAGTTGCAGGCCGCGCCCGACATCGCCTCCGTTTTCAGCAACGATTCGCTCAAGACCGCCAGTCGGGTCGCCGAAGGCACCACGCTGGAAACCGGTTTTCTCGCGGACGATGTGGGAACGGAGATCCTGTCCATTTTGCGGGATATCCAGATCTACCATACGACCGCAGGCCTCGGTCCTTTGGACGGGCGGCTGAGCGAAACCCAGAAGCAGTTTCTCAACGATCAACTGGTCCGGCTTGAGCAGGCCGGACGGTCGGTTGTCGACAAGGCCGCGCGGACGGGGTCGCTCGCCAATCAGGTCGATGACATCGCCAAGGGGCACGAGGCCCAGAAAATCTCGCTCGATGCGCTTCTGGCCGATCGTACAGACGCCGACATGGCCGCCGCCATTACGGATCTGGAGCTTTCGCAGATCGCCATCCAGGCCTCCGCGCAGGTGATCAGCCAACTCCGTGACGTGTCGCTCCTCAACTATTTGAACTGAGGTTACTTTTTCCCTGCGGCTACGCTCGACACGCGGTCATCATGGAACATAAAGTGAACGGATGGCCGTTCTCGATCTCCGCCGCAAGCTCGCCGTCCTCGCAGATGCGGCCAAATATGACGCGTCCTGCGCCTCGTCCGGCACGTCCAAGCGGGACTCCACGGGCGGCAAGGGTGTCGGTTCCACGGAGGGGATGGGCATCTGCCACGCCTATACGCCCGACGGGCGCTGCGTCTCCCTGTTGAAGATACTGCTGACCAATTTCTGCATTTACGACTGCGTCTATTGCATCAACCGCGCCTCCTCGAACGTCCAGCGCGCCCGGTTCAGCGTTGATGAAGTCGTCGAGCTGACCCTCAACTTCTACAAGCGGAACTATATTGAGGGGCTGTTCCTCTCTTCGGGCATCATCCGCTCGGGCGACTATACGATGGAACAACTGGTCCTCGTGGCGAAGAAGCTGCGCGAGGAGCACGATTTCCGCGGCTACATCCACCTGAAGCTGATCCCGGAGGCCGATCCGCTTCTGGTCGAGGAGGCCGGCCTCTACGCCGACCGCCTGTCGGCCAACATCGAACTGCCGCGCGATGAGGCGCTGAAGCGACTGGCCCCCCAGAAGGACGTCGGGGTCATCAAAAAGGCCATGGGTCAGGTCCGGCTCAAGGTCGAGGCCGCGCGGCCGGGCAAGAAGGATCGCGCCCGCCCGCCCAAATTCGCGCCCGCGGGCCAGTCGACCCAACTGATCGTCGGGGCTGACGGGGCCCCGGACACGGAGATAATCGACCGCTCGGCCTCGCTGTATGGCGGCTACGGGCTGCGGCGCGTCTACTATTCCGCCTTCAGTCCGATACCGGACGCCTCAAGCGTCCTGCCGGTCTCTCGCCCGCCGCTGATGCGGGAACACCGGCTGTACCAGGCCGACTGGCTGATGCGCTTCTACGGCTTCTCTCCACCCGAAATCGGGGCGGCGACGGTGGACGGGATGCTGGACCTCGCGATCGACCCGAAACTGGCCTGGGCGCTCAACAGCCGGGCGGCCTTTCCGGTCGATGTGAACACGGGACCGCGCGAGATGCTGCTGCGGGTGCCCGGGCTGGGCGTCAAATCGGTCGACAAGATCCTGCGGGTCCGGCGCTGGCGCACCCTACGGCTGGAGGACATCGGGCGGTTGTGCCGCGGCATCGACAAGGTCCGGCCTTTTATCACCGCCCTGGACTGGACGCCCGGCGGGCTCACCGATGCGGCGGATCTCCGCGCCCGGATCGCGCCCGAGCACCGGCCCGTTCAGCTGAGCCTGTTCTGAATGCGGGTCGCGGTGCTTGCGGATGAGACGGACTTCGACGGCTGGCGGCAGGCCGCCCGGGCCTTCCGGCTGGCGGGCGTGGCGCCCGGCGAGGCGGCGTTCCGGGTCGGAGCCGCCGCGGGCGATCTGTTCGACAGCGGCCTGCCACCACCGATCGACGGCGCCGGCTTCACGGCGCCCAAGGCGTTCGTCGACCTGGCGCAGGACGTCATCCTGCATCGGTCGGCGGACCGGTTTGACCTGATGTACCGGCTGCTGTGGCGACTGCAGGAAGAGCCGGACCTGATGAAGGTGGTGTCCGACCGTGACGTGGTCGAGGCGCTGGACCGAGCGAAGAACGTCAGCCGGGCCAGTCACAAGATGAAGGCCTTCGTCCGCTTCCGCCAGGTCGAGGACGCCGGCGGGGAATCCTGGGTGGCGTGGTTTGAACCCGCACACAGGGTGCTCGAGCGCACGGCGCCGTTCTTCATGCGCCGGTTCACGACCATGCGCTGGTCGATCCTCACTCCAGACGGTTCGGCCGTCTGGGACGGGCAGGATCTGGCCTTCGGCCCGCCCGCCACGCGGGACATGGCCCCGTCGGAGGACGAGGTCGAGGAGTTCTGGAAAACCTATTACGCCTCCACCTTCAATCCGGCCCGGCTGAAACTGAAGACGATGCAGAGCGAGATGCCCAAGCGGTACTGGAAGAATCTGCCTGAGGCGGCTCTGATCGCGGAACTCACCGCGCAGTCGACCCTTCAGACCGAAGCCATGGTCGCCGCACCCGCTTCAGAACCCAATCCCCGTCTGGCCAAGACCCTGTCGCCTTTGAACCGCGACCCTTCGTTTGCAGACGGATTTGTGCCGTCCAATCTGGAAGAGCTGGACCAGGCCGTTCAGGCCTGTCGCCGCTGCCCGTTGTGGCGCGACGCGACCCAGGGCGTCTGCGGGGCGGGGCGAAAGTCGGCGCCTCTGATGATCGTCGGGGAACAGCCCGGCGATCAGGAGGACCTGGCCGGCCGGCCCTTCGTCGGGCCCGCGGGCCAGGTGCTGGACGAGGCCCTGGCCGAGGCCGGGATCGCTCGCGAAGACGCCTTCGTCACCAATGCCGTCAAGCATTTCAAACATGAACCGCGCGGCAAGCGCCGGCTACACAAGACCCCGGTGGCCGGCGAGGTCAGCGCCTGCCGCTGGTGGCTGGATGCGGAACGGCGGCTGGTAAAGCCCAAGGTGATTGTCACCCTGGGGGCGACAGCGGCGCTGGGCGTTCTGAACCGAAAGATTGCGGTCACCCGCGAGCGCGGTCAGGCCCTGCCGCTCGATGACGGCGCGACCGTCCTGCCCACCGTGCATCCGGCCTATCTACTGCGCCTGCCGGAGGCGGCGGATCGGGCTCGGGAGCGCGAACGCTTTGTCGCGGACCTCAGACTGGCCCGGACCCTGCTCTAACGACCGAAAACCGTGGCAGAACGATTACGGCGCCGCCGCGTTCAGACGGCGAACCAGCTTTGCCGTTTGCCCGTCGTAGGCAAATCGGGCGGAGCGATCTAGGTAGGTGCATGGCCGCAGCCGATTTCGAGATTGATGACAGGGACGCGACGCTGACCCTGCGGCTGAGCGGGGACTGGACTGCGACCGAACTCGGCCGGATATCCACTCGTCTGGACGACCAGCTTCGGGAACGGTGCGTGGACGCCGTGGACCTGACCGACCTGGGGCGTTTCGACACCGCCGGAGCCCTGGCCATCGTTCAGGCCTCCAACTGCGTCCTTCCCCCCTCGGCCTGGACGCAGCGCCCCGCAGCCGGGCGCACCTACGCCATGGTGGAGAAACTGGAGCGCGAGAGCGCCGGCCCGCCGCCGCGGGCGCCGGCCTGGATTCGCACCTTCGGCAAGGTGGGACGCGGCGTTCACGACATTCTGGATGAGGCCACGCTGTCGATGGCCTTCCTCGGCCGTCTGATCGTCGCGGTGGGAACGGCCCTGCGTCATGTCGGTCGGATCCGCTGGGCCGCCTGGTTCAGCCAGGCCGAGCGGGCCGGGCTTGACGCCATACCGATCATCGCGGTCACCAACTTCTTCATCGGCGCCGTCATCGCCTTCCTCGGAGCCGATCTGCTGACCCAGTTCGGGGCGGGCGTCTACACCGTGCAGCTGGTGGCCGTGGCGACCCTGCGCGAACTGGCCGTCCTCATCACGGCGATCCTTCTGGCGGGCCGTTCCTCCTCATCCTTCGCCGCCGAGATCGGGTCGATGCGGATGAACCAGGAGGTCGACGCCATGCAGGTGATGGGGGTCAACCCGTTCCAGGCGCTGGTTATTCCGCGATTGGCGGCGATGGTGATCCTGATGCCGCTGCTCACCTTCGTGGGCATGGCGGCGGGTCTGTTCGGCGGCATGCTGGTGATCTGGGGGCAGCTCGACTACGGCCCCTCCTTCTTCATCCAGCGGATCAGTGAGGATCCCAATATGTGGACCCATCTGCGGGTGGGGATGATCAAGGCGCCCGTGTTCGCGGTCATCATCGCCGCCATCGGCTGCCGCCAGGGCATGGCGGTGGCGGGCGATGTGGAGAGCCTGGGCAGCCGGGTCACGGCCGCCGTGGTGCAGGCCATCTTCGCGATCATCTTCCTCGACGCTGTGTTCGCCCTGATCTTCCTGGAGCTGAACTGGTGACCGCCGCGATGACCCCGACGGAGCCCGCCAGCTCGCCCGAGAACCTGATTGAGGTTCGGGGCCTGCTCAGCCAGTTCGGAGACCGTGTTATTCATCAGGATCTCGATCTCACGCTCGAACGCGGCGAGGTGCTGGGCGTGGTGGGCGGCTCGGGCACCGGCAAGACCGTGCTGCTGAACTCGATCATCGGCCTGAAGGAGCCCGAGGGCGGCTCGGTCAGCATCCTCGGCTATGACCGCGCCACCATGACCGAGGCGGACGAGGACGACGTCCAACGCCGGACCGGAATCCTGTTCCAGCAAGGCGCGTTGTTCTCGTCACTGAGCGTCATCGACAACGTCGCCTCGCCCCTGGTGGAGCACACCCGTCTTTCGCCGGACGTGATCCGCGAATTGGCCGAGATGAAGATCGC
This sequence comes from Brevundimonas sp., assembly GCA_046292645.1. Classification (GTDB taxonomy): domain Bacteria; phylum Pseudomonadota; class Alphaproteobacteria; order Caulobacterales; family Caulobacteraceae; genus Brevundimonas. Next base: position 180,983 of record JBKBQO010000002.1, on the reverse strand, counting down.
CATGGTCGGGTTGAAGCCCGAATCCCATCATCTGAAGCCGGCGGAGCTATCCGGCGGCATGCGCAAGCGCGTCGGCCTGGCGCGGGCGCTGGCGCTGGACCCGGAGCTGCTGTTCCTCGACGAGCCGACGGCCGGTCTGGACCCGATCGGGGCGGCGGCGTTCGACAACCTGATCCGTCAGCTATCGGATGACCTCGGCCTGACGGTCTTCATGATAACCCACGACCTCGACAGCCTCTATGCGATCACGGACAAGGTCGCGGTCGTGGCCGACAAACATATCGTGGCCAAGGCGACGGTTCAGGAACTGGAGCGTTCAGACCACCCCTGGATCAGGGAATACTTCCTCGGCCCGCGTGGCCGGGCTGCAGACAAGGCCGCCTGAGGAGAGCGGACGAGATGGAACGAGACGCTCACTACGCCGCCGTCGGCATTGCCACCATCGCCCTCATGGCGGCGTTGGCCGTGTTCGTGATCTGGCTGGCCCGACTGCAGTTCAACAACGACTACGACGTCTATGACATCGTGTTCTACGGCCCCGTCCGCGGTCTGTCGGAAGGCGGCGAGGTGCATTTCAACGGCATCCGCGTCGGCGAGGTCACCGACCTGAATCTGGATCCCGAAAAGGGCGACCAGGTCATTGCGCGCATCCGGGTCGACGCCACCACGCCCGTGCGGGTCACCTCGCGCGCGCAGCTGGAGCCGCAGGGCATCACCGGCCTCAACTACATCCAGATCACCGCCGGCAATCCGACCAGCGCGGTCCTGAAGGAACAGTATCCGGACAATGTGGTGCCGGTGATCCAGAGCCAGCCGTCGCCGATCGCGGAGCTGCTCAGCGGGTCCGGCACGGTGCTGGCCCAGACGGTGGATGCGTTGAACCGCATCAACCGCGTCCTGTCGGACGACAACATCCGGTCCTTCTCAACCAGTCTGAAGAACGTCGAGGCCCTGAGCACCGAGCTCGAGGCGCGCAAGGGCATGCTGGAGCAGCTGGAGCAGGCCCTGACCCGGGCGAACTCCGCCGTCGCGGAGTTCGAAGGCCTGGCGGTCAGCACGCGCAGCATCGTCGAGGGCGACGGGCGAGCGGCGGTGGCCAATATCAATCAGGCGGCCGAAGAGGCCCGCGCCGCCATCTCTTCGATCAACCGGACCGCGACCAGCGTCGAAGGCCCGCTGAACGAGTTCGCCACCACCGGCCTGCCGCAGCTGCAGCAGTCGATCCAGGGGCTGGAGGACGCGACCCGCTCGCTGGAAGGCCTGATCGACGAGGTCCGATCCAGCCCGCGCGACTTCATCGGCCGTGCGCCGACCAAGGAAATGGAGGTCCAGCCGTGAACCGTTTCTCGCTGATCCGCCCGATCGCGGCGACCGTCGCGTTGATGGGTCTGTCCGCCTGCGCCCTCCTGTCATCGCCTGAGCCGGTGCAGACCTATCGGTTCGGCGGGGTTCCCGCCGCGTCAGCGGCGTCATCCTCCGTGGCGAGCCCGGTGCAGGTCACCCTGCGCCGGGTCGAGTTCCCCGAGGCCGTCGAGGGCGACAGGCTGCTGGGCGTGACGGGAACGGAGACGGCCTATATCGCCGGGGCGCGCTGGGTCTCGCCCGCCGCCGACCTGTACATGGAAAGCCTCGAAAACGCCTTCGCGGCCCAGGCCGCGCGGGTTCGGCTGATCGGTCCGCGGGAAATGACCCGGGGCCAGAGGTCGCTCGATATCGACATCCGGTCGTTCGAGGCCCGCTATGACGCGCCCGGCGCGACCCCGACGATCGTTCTGACGGCGCGCGCCCGCCTGCTGGCGTTGCCGGACCGTACGGTGTCTGCGGAACGGGTGTTCACCGTGGAACAGCCCGCGTCGGCCAACCGGGTGTCCGCCATCGTCGAAGCGTACGACCTGGCCACGCGGGACCTGAACACCCAGATCGTCGCCTGGACGGACGCCAGCGCGGGCTAGAGTGGCCTGCGCAGCGCCGTCAGCCGGGTTTCAACCTCGGCGTGACGCCGCCGGGACGTGGTCAGCTCCGACAGGGCCCGATCAATCCGATCGGTCAGGGTTTCGCGAACTCCGGCCATGCGCATCGCATCGGGGCGGACGCGCCGCGGCCGTTTGTCGGTGAGGCCGAGCGCCTCCTTCCAGTCATCGCGCCAGGCCGCGACGCCGTCGGCGCAGGCCCTTAGCGTTTCAGCGGCGCGGGCGTCGGCGTTCTGGGCGCTGCGGATCAGCGGAAGGGTTTGCAGCGCGGCGGCGCGGCAGGCGTCGAGCGCGGCGCGACGCATCTCCAGCGGATCCGCCGGGGCGTCAGGCTCCGGAGCGCCGCCCGAGAGACGCCGGGCGGCCGCGGCGAGGTGGGCGTCGAGTTCGGCCAGCGTCTCGCGGATCTCGGTCCAGGCCGCATCAAGGGCCGCGGAGCGGCGCGCGGCGCTCTCGACCCGGCCGATCAGGTCCGAGGCGGCTTCGGACAGACCCGCGGCCCCCCGTCGCCAGGCGTCCCGGAAGCGTTTCAGCCGACCGCCGCGCCCGTCGAACAGGCCGGCCAGCCCCTTGCGCGGCTCCAGGGCGGCAGGGTCAAGACTCTGCAGCACCGAGCGCGCATGCGTCAGCTGGGCCGAGGCCTCGGTCAGGTCGCCGGTTCGGGCGGCGGCGATGGCGCGGTCGATCCGCTCCATGGCGGCGGCGCGCGCCGTTTCGCCGAAGGCGTCGATCCGGGCTTCGTCCCAGGCCGCATCGATCTCGGCGACGCGGGCGGGGTCGGGCTCCGGCCAGTTGCCCTGCCAGCGATAGGCGCCGTCAGCCATCACTCCACTCCACCCCGTCCCGGCTCTCCGACCGGTGGCGGAGTATGACTACGACTTGGCTCCGGCGGCAACGGTGCAGGTTGTCCCGGCCGGGCCGGGGTCGCATTGCGGGGCCCGCCGCCCGATGGTACCGGCTCGAGGCGCCTTTCGCGGGGGACCATGTCGAACGCCTTGTTGCACCGCCGGATGGTTCTCGCCGGCCTGGGCTACGTCGGGCTCGCGGGCTGCGCGACCGCGCCGGTCGGGGCGATGTCGGCGGCGAGGCCGCGCTTTCAGTCCCGCGCCTTCGCGCCCCTGCTGACCGATCCGGGTCGGCTGAGCCGCATCACCGTCTGCACGCGGCCGTTCCGCGCCGAGGGGCCGCGGATCGAGGTGGAGCGGGTCGGCGACAAGCGGGTGGTGCACAATTACGGCCACGGCGGATCGGGTTGGTCGCTGGCCTGGGGATCGGCGGCGGCGGCGCGCGACCTGGCGATTGAGGGCGGGCAGGGGTCGGTGGCGGTCATCGGCTGCGGCGCCCTGGGCCTCACGGCGGCGTTGCAGATCCTGAGGGCGGGCGCGCAGGTGACCATCTACGCCGCCGAGCGCACGCCTCACACCCGTTCAGCCCGGGCCACCGGCGTCTGGTCGCCGGACTCGCGGATCGCGGCGGAGTCGGCCGTGCCGCCCGACTTCCCGGCGCGATGGGAGGCGATGGCGCGGCGGTCGTGGGCGGATCACCATGCCTTCGTGGGTCTGGACGGCGATCCGGTGCGGTTCATCGATCAGTACAATCTGTCGGCCAAGCGGGGCGGAAACGGCGCGGTCGGGCCGGCGCCGACGCCGGGTCGGGTCGGGTTCGTCCGCTATGGCGACCGGCTGGCCGACCTAGTCCCGCATTCGCGTGAGCTGGGGCTGGGCGAGCATCCGTTCCCGGTGGCGTCCGCAAGGATGGCGCCGCAGATGACCTTCAACGTGGCGGAGTATGCGCGGCAGCTGACCGAGGCCTTCCTGATGGAGGGTGGACGGATCGTGCAGCGGACGTTCCACCATCCGTCGGAGCTGGCGGAGCTGGCCGATCCGGTGGTGGTCAACTGCACCGGCTATGGCGCGCGGGCCCTGTTCGGGGACGAGGGCCTGGTCCCCGTCCGGGGGCAGATCGCCTGGCTGACGCCCCAGCCCGAGGTGACCTACGGCCTCTACTACCGGGGGATCAGCATGGTCCCGCGGGCCGACGGCATCGTCATCCAGGCCAATGGCGCCAGCCAGATGGTCGGCTACGGCGTCGAGGACGAGACGCCGGACCGGGCCGAGGCGGAACAGGCGCTGGCGGCGCTGGCGACGCTCTACGCCAGCGCCTGAGGTCGGTCAGGCCAGGTCGGGCGAGACGGTGTAGGTCGCCCCGGTCTTCGCCGCCACCTCGTCGAGGGTGACGCCGTCGGCCAGTTCGATCAGTTCGAGGCCGGTCCCGTCCGGCTTGACGTCGAAGACCGCCAGGTCGGTGATGATGCGGCTGACCACGCCCGTGCCGGTCAGGGGCAGGGTGCACGCCTTCAGCACCTTGGACTGGCCGTGCTTGTTGGCGTGATCCATGACCACGACCACGCGCTTGACGCCGGCGACCAGGTCCATGGCCCCGCCCATGCCTTTCACCAGCTTGCCCGGGATCATCCAGTTGGCGATGTCGCCGTTCTCGGCCACTTCCATGGCGCCCAGGATCGACAGGTTGATGTGGCCGCCGCGGATCATGGCGAAGCTGTCGGCCGAGCTGAAATAGCTGCTCTCGGGGATTTCCGAGATGGTCTGTTTGCCGGCGTTGATCAGGTCGGCGTCGACCTCGTCCTCATAGGGGAAGGGGCCCATGCCCAGCATGCCGTTCTCGGACTGGAGGGTGACCTCCATGCCGTGCGGGATGTAGTTGGCGACCAGGGTCGGGATGCCGATGCCGAGGTTGACGTAGAAGCCGTCCTGAAGTTCGCGGGCGGCGCGGGCGGCCAGTTGTTCGCGGGTGCGGGCCATCAGGCGGGTTCCTCGGCGGTGGGCGCGGGTGCGGGGGCGGGCGTCACGGCTTCCGGCGCGACGCGGTCCGCGCGCCGGTTGTCACGGATGGCGTCCGCCACGTCATCGCTGACCGAGCAGGTGTTCAGCATGATGATGAAGAGCAGGATCACGCCCCAGGTGAGCTTGCCGTCGATGCTCTTCAGCAGGTCGTCCCGGTTGGGGGCCGGCTTGGGGGTCTCGCTCATCACGCCGTCTCCCGCTGGCGCACGGTGCGTTGTTCGATGCGCTTCTCCGGCACGGTCAGGACGATGCGGTCGACGTAGATGCCGGGGGTGTGGATCTGGTCGGGGTCCAGCGAGCCGGTGGGGACGATGTGCTCGACCTCGACGACGGTGACCTTGCCGGCCGTGGCCATCATCGGATTGAAGTTGCGGGCGGTCTTGCGGAACTGGAGATTGCCGCGGCCGTCGGCCTTCCACGCCTTGATGATCGACAGGTCGGCGACGAGGCCGGTCTCCATGACGTAGTCGCGGCCGTCGAAATTGCGGACCTCCTTGCCCTCGGCGACGAGGGTGCCGACGCCGGTGGCGGTGAAGAAGGCGGGGATGCCCGCGCCGCCGGCGCGGATGCGCTCGGCCAGGGTGCCCTGGGGGTTGAACTCGAGCTGGAGCTCGCCGGCCAGATACTGGCGCTCGAACTCCTTGTTCTCACCGACGTAGGACGAGATCATCCTGGCGATCTGCCTGGTCTCCAGCAGCTGGCCGAGGCCGAAGCCGTCGACGCCGGCGTTGTTGGAGATGACCGTCAGACCCTTGGTCCCGCTGTCGCGCAGGGCGGCGATCAGGTGTTCGGGGATGCCGCACAGGCCGAAGCCGCCGGACATGACGGTCATGCCGTCGAAGGTCAGGCCCTCGAGGGCGGACGCCGCGTCGGGGAAGATCTTCCGCATCGCTTCCTCATCTTTTCACCGCCTGATGAATAATGGCGGCGCTCGTCCGTCCGTACCGTGGGGCGGCGGGACGGGCAAGGCGAGCGGCAAAAAACACAGTCCAAAGCGTCTGAAGAGTCGAATGAGTCTACTTCGGACCGGGGGCGCCGGCGCTGTTTCAGGGGGACCCTACCGACGCCATGCGTCAGAATCGGACGTGCCCTGGTGTGACGGCCTGGGTCGGCGGCGCGCCGCGGTGGCGGTAGCGGGCGCCCTTCAGCATCATCTTCAGCGCCTCCCAGTGAATCCCGAGCGTCACCTTCCAGGTCAGGAGGGGGTGGGTGACGAAGGCGCGGAGCAGCTGGGCGTCGGTCAGGGGCCGGCGGCGGCCGGCGAAGCTGGCGGTGAGGATCGGCGTGTCGCCCCGGCGGACGGCGACGACGACGGAGACGGCCTCGCCCGGCGGGCGGACCGTGAAGTCATAGGTCAGGTCGCGATCCATGAAGGGCGAGACGAAGAAGCGCTTTTCGGCGGTCTGGCGGATCAGGTCGGGTTGGGGCGCGTCCGCCGCCCCTCCACCATCCTTCGCCTTCGGCTTCGGATGGTCCTGTCGTCGAGGCCGCTCCGCTGCCTCTTCCTCCACCCCCGATGGGGGAGGAATGGCGACGAGATAGCTGTGGCGCTCGTGGAAGGTGTTGGTGACTTCATAGAGCAGGGCGGCGAGGGCGCCGTCGGGCGTGTGGCAGAAGAAGACGCTGATCGGGTTGAAGCCGTAGCCGAGGATGCGGGGCATGGTCAGCAGGCGGATGGGGCCGCCGGCGATGTTGATGCCGGCGGCGGTCAGGTGAGTCTCGATCTGGGTCCGCAGGGGCCGGCAGGAACGGTCGCCATGGTCGGCGGTGCGCAAGGTGATGGGGCCGAAGCGCCGGCGGAGCAGGTGGAGGCGGTCCTGGAGTCCGTCGAGTTCGTCGAGGTCGGCGAGCACCATCCAGAGGCGGTAGCGGAGGCGGTGGGAGAAGGTTTGGCTGCGCTGGTGGACGACTTCGCCGACGTAGAGGCCGGACATGAGTTCCTTCCCCCCTTGCGGGGGAAGGTGGCCGGCGAAGCCGTTCGGATGGGGGTTGCCGGCGGCGGGCCCGTTCGTCGCCGGTCCGGATTCGGACAGAGCCCCCATCCGTCTCGCTTCGCGAGCCACCTTCCCCCGAAATGGGGGAAGGGATGTGTTGGTGGCGCTCACGCGACCTGCGCGAGCCGGGGTTCGACGGCGCCCAGCTGAATCCGGCCGCTCTCGTTCTTGACCGACCAGGGCCGGCGCACGCCGCCCAGTTGTTCGGCGACGGCCAGACCGGCCTGCAGGCCGTCCTCGTGGAAGCCCGAGCCGAACCAGGCGCCGGCGAACCAGACGTTGCGGCGGCCCTGCAGGGACCAGAGCTCCGACTGGGCGGCGACCGCTGCGGCGTCGAAGACCGGGTGTTCATAGTCCCATTCGCCAAGCACCAGGGCCGGATCGGGGGCCTTGGCCGGATTCAGGCTGACGAACAGGGGCGGGCCGGGCAGGGACTGAAGTTCGTTCATCCAGTAGGTCACCCCGCCTTCGCCGGCGCGATCGGAATAGCCGAGATGGGTCCAGGCCGCCCAGGCCTTGCGCCGTTTCGGCATCAGAGAGACGTCGCGGTGCAGGATGACGCGGTTGGGCCGGTAGGCGATGGCGCCCAGCAGGCGGCGGTCCTCGGCCGAGGACGCCTCGAGAAGGGCGAGGGCCTGGTCCGAATGGGTGGCCAGGACGATGGCGTCGAACCGCTCAAGCCGGCCGTCCTCGAACCGCAGGGCCGCGCCGTCGAGCCCGCGCAGCACGCCGGTGACGCCGGCCTTTGTCACGATCCGACCGCGGAAGGCTTCGGTCAGGCGCGTGACATAGGACCGGCTGCCCCCCTCGACCGTCCGCCAGGTCGGCTTGAGATCCAGCTTGAGCAGATTGTGGTTCATGTAGAAGCGGACGAAGGAGGCGGCCGGATAGTCCGCCATCTGAACCATGGTGCAGGACCAGATGGCGGCGGCCTGCGGCAGCAGATGGGCTTCGCGGAACAGGGCGCCATAGCCGCCGCGGGTCAGATAGGCGTCGAGGGTTTCGCCCGAACGGTCCAGTTCCGGCAGGTCGCGCGGCGCCTGCTTCTGGAACCGCAGCAGGTCGCCGATCATGCCCCAGAATTTGGGGCTGGCGTAGTTTCGCTTCTGGGCGAACAGGGCGCCGAGGCCCTGGCTGCAATATTCGAAGGCGCCGTCGTCGAGGGAGACGGCGAAGGACATCATGGCCGGTTTGGTCGGCACCTGCAGGTGTTCGAACAGGGCCGTCAGATTGGGGTAGTTGGCCTCATTGTAGACGATGAAGCCGGTGTCGACCGCGACCGGCTCGCTGGGGGAGGGGGCGTCGACGGTGTTGGAGTGGCCGCCGAGGCGGTCGTCGGCCTCGAACAGCGTCACATCATGCGACCGGGAGAGCAGCCAGGCGCAGGACAGACCGGCGATGCCGGAGCCGACCACGGCGACGCGCTTGCCGACGGGGGGGTCATTCGTGGCGACGAGGTGGGCTGTCATGCCGGCTCCGGTAAAGGTCCGGGAAGGTACGCGGCGGCGGCTATGTCGGATGCCCGACATCCGGATGGCGGGGCCGGACGTAGCTCGAGCATTCGCCTTACAACGGGATGCCCGCATGAGTCTCGCCAACGTCGCCATTCGCCGGCTTCAGGACGCGCCCTTTCCGGACGTCATCGTCCGCCCGGCGATCGACAGCCTGGTGTCGGAGGCGCGCCGGCGGCTGGACCGCCAAGCGCCGCATGACGAAGCCGCCTTCGCCCGCGACATGGCCCGACGCGCCATCGCCGAACACACGGCGGCGGCGAATGAGCAGCACTATGAATTGCCAGCTGAATTCTTCGAAATCTGCCTGGGCGCGCGGCTGAAATATTCCTGCTGCCTGTATCCGTCGGCCGAGACGACCCTGGACCAGGCGGAGGAGGCCGCCTTGGCCGAAACCTGCGAGCACGCCGGCCTGGCCGACGGTCAACGCGTGCTGGAGCTGGGCTGCGGCTGGGGCTCGCTGAGCCTGTGGATGGCGCAGCGGTATCCGAACGCCTCGATCACCGCCGTGTCCAACAGCCACGGTCAAAGACGCCATATCGAGGCGCGGGCCCAGGCCCGGGGTCTGAAGAACCTGACGATCATCACTGCCGATATGAATGACTTCCAGGCGCCGACGCCGATGGGCGAGGGCTATGACCGGATCGTCTCGGTCGAGATGTTCGAACACATGGCCAATTGGCGGGGCCTGCTGGCCCGGGCCCACGGCTGGTTGAAGCCGGACGGCCGGATGTTCATCCACGTCTTCGCCCACCGCGACGCGCCCTATCGCTTTGATCACACCGACAGCGGCGACTTCATCGCCCAGCATTTCTTCACCGGCGGGGTGATGCCGAGCCGCGGCCTGATCCGTCAGTTCCCCGACCTGTTCCGGGTCGAACAGGAATGGACCTGGAGCGGGGTCCACTATCAGCGGACCGCCGAGGACTGGCTGGCCAATATGGACGCCAACGGCGACCGGGTGATGGAGCTGATGCGCGAGACCTATGGGGCCGACGCGGCCCTGTGGCGGCGTCGCTGGCGGCGCTTCTATCTGGCCACGGCCGGCCTGTTCGGAAACGATGCGGGAAACACCTGGGCGGTCAGCCATTACCGGCTGAAGCCGGCGTGAGGAGCCGAGACCATGATCAAATTCATCGCCGCCTATCTGGGCGCCGGCCTGACCTTCGCGGTCATCGATGCGGTCTGGCTGACCACCATGACCGATCGGCTGTACAAGCCTGTGCTGGGGCCGATCCTGGCCGACAAGCCGGACATGCGGGCGGCCGTCGCCTTCTATCTGATCTCGATCGCTGGGACGGTCTTCCTGGCCGTGGAGCCGGCCCTTCGCGAGGGCGCCTGGCAGCGGGCGGCGATCAACGGCGCCGTGCTGGGGTTCGTGGCCTACGCCACCTATGACCTGACCAACCAGGCGACGCTGAACGTCTGGTCGACGAAGCTGACCCTGATAGACCTGTGCTGGGGCACGGTCCTGACCACGACCTCGGCCCTGGGCGGCTATTTCGCGGCGCGCTGGGCCGAGGGGCGGTTCGGCTGAGCCACCGTTAACCTAATTCTTCCCGCGAGGCGGGCGCCCTGTGGCCAGAGCCGGGCGATAGGGTAAAAGGCTGACTGGACGAAGTTCGTCGGGGAACGGGTTTGCGCGCTGGCATCAACGCATTGACGGCGATCTTCGTGGTCGGCGTCCTGGCCGGACTGGCGTTGACGCCGGACGGGCGGGCGTGGCTGCGCCATCCGACCCTGATGCTGGGCGACAAGGCCTCCGCCTCGGCGCCGCCGTCCGCCCCCGCCGCGCCCGCGCCTGTCGTCCCGGTCGCCGCCCCGCCCGCCGCCCCCGCGGTGACCCGGGTGACGCCGCTGAAGGCGCGACTGGCCCGCGGGCCGCTGCGGATCGGGGTGTTCGGGGACTCCATGGCCGACGGCCTGTACGCCGCCCTGTATCGCGACCTGCAGGACCAGCCGAACGTCTCGGTCGCCAAATTCTCGCAGGTTTCGACCGGGCTGAGCCGCTACGACTATGTCGACGTCCAGGTGCGGACCCGGTCCCAGCTGGACGAACAGCCGGTCGATGTGGCGGTCATGCTGTTCGGCACCAATGACGCCCAGGGGATCGACACCGCGGGCGTGGTGCATCCGTTCGGGACGGACGGCTGGAAGATCGCCTATGGCGAGCGGATCGACGATCTGGTCGCCCTGCTGCGCAGCCGCGACGTGGCGGTCTACTGGGTCGGGCTGCCGCGGATGAAGCGCGACAGTTTCGACGGCCGGATGCAGCTGATCAACGGTGTGGTCGAGGCGCGGATGCAGGCCCTGGGCGTGCCCCTTATCGAGACGGTCGCCCTGACCTCCAACGCCGAGGGCGGCTATGAGGCCTATCTGCCGAACGACGGGGGCCGCCGCGTGCTGATGCGGGCCAATGACGGGATCCATATGTCGATGGCCGGCTATATGCGGCTGAGCGCGCCGGTGGCGGCGCGGCTGAAGCGGGACGCCGGGCTGGAGCCGGCGCCGCCCCCCGCGCCCGCCGCCTGATCGTGACGCTGTCGGGGGGCATCGTCGCGGGGGCGATCTGGGCCGCGGCGACGGGGGCCGCCGCGCAGGAGGTTCCGTATCTTTCGCTGGCGCGCGTGGAGCCGGGCGGCTCGGTCTGCGCCGGGGGGCTGTGCCAGTCCGAGGCGCTTTCGCCCCTGTTCCGCCGGCTGGCGATGAACGCCGCGGGCGAGGCGCCGGCGACGGTGCAGGTGCTGCAACTGGGCGACAGCCATACGGCGGGGGGGCGGATCACCGGCGCCTTGCGGGCCCGGCTGCAGACGCGGTTCGGATTCGCCTCGGACGGCGCGCAAGGCGGGGTGCGGCTGGTCGAATACGGCGAGGTCGGCGCGACCCTGCGCCGGATGCAGGACTGGGGCGACGCGGAGGTCTCGGGCGGGGCCGGCGACGGGCCGGCCGATCTGGTGATCCTGGCCTTCGGGACCAATGAGGGGTTCGAGGACGGACTGGACCCCGTCGCCTATGAGGCGGTGCTGCGCGGGCAGATCGATCGGTTGAGGCGGCTGACGCCGGGGGCGGCGCTGCTGATCCTGGGGGCGCCGGACGCGCTGCGCAGCGGGGCCGCGGGCGGCTGTTCGGCCGACGGCCAGCGGGCCCCGCCGGCGTCGCTGGCGGTGGTGCGGGACGTGCAACGCCGGGTCGCCGCCGATCTGGGCGTCGCTTTCTGGGACTGGCACGGTCGGATGGGGGGAGACTGTTCGGCGGATCGCCTGGCGCTGGGGGCCGAGCCCCTGATGCGCGGCGATCGGGTGCATTTCACGAACGCGGGGGCCGACTGGATCGGCGGCGTCCTCGCCGAGGACCTGATGGCGGCCTATGACGCCTGGTCGGGCGGGCGCGGGGGCGCGGCCTAGATGCTGTTCCCGACCCTGGCCTTCGGCGTCTTCTTCCTGTTCGTCTATTTCACCGCCTGGTCGCTGGATCGCGAGAACGGGCGGCGGAAGCTGTTCCTGCTGCTGGCCAGCTGGTTCTTCTACGCCCAGTGGGACTGGCGGTTCGTCGGCCTGCTGATCGCCTCGGCGGTGCTGAACTGGGGCGTCGGGGCGCTGATCGCGCGAGCACGGGAGCGGGACGGACGCACGGTCTGCCTGGTCGGCCTCGGCGTGGCGGCCAATCTGCTGATCCTCGGCTTCTTCAAATACTACGGCTTCTTCATCGAACAGGCGGGCGACCTGCTGATGCGGTTCGGGTGGGAGCGGGACCTGCCGCTGCTGCAGATCGTGCTGCCGGTGGGGATTTCCTTCTTCACCTTCCAGGGCATTTCGTACGTGGTCGACGTGCATCGCGGGAAGACGCCGCCGGCGAAGAGCCTGCTGGACGTCATGCTGCTGATGAGCTTCTTCCCGCATCTGGTGGCGGGGCCGATCGTCAGGGCGTCGGACCTGCTGCCGCAGTTCGAGCGGACGCCGCGGCTGAGCCGGGTCATGGCCACCCACGGCCTGCTGCTGATCTTCTGGGGGCTGTTCAAGAAGACGGTGATCGCCTCGGAGCTGTCGGTCCACCTGGTCGATCCGGTGTTCTTCGATCCGTCGGCCTATTCGGCCTTCGACATCGCGGCGGCGACATACGGCTATGCGGTGCAGATCTATTGCGACTTCTCGGCCTATTCGGACATGGCGATCGGGCTGGCGGCGCTGCTGGGCTATTCCTTCCCGCGCAATTTCGACCAGCCGTATCGGGCCAGTTCGATGCAGGCCTTCTGGCGGCGCTGGCATATCAGCCTGTCCAGCTGGCTGAGGGACTATCTGTATGTGCCGCTGGGCGGCGGGCGAAAGGGGCTGGTCTCGTCCTGCATCAATGTCTTCATCACCATGGTGCTGGGCGGGCTGTGGCACGGGGCGGCCTGGACCTTCCTGGCCTGGGGGGCGCTGCACGGCGGGGTGCAGGTGATCGAGCGGCTGTTCCGGGCGGCGCTGGGGGAACGGAAGGTGATTCCGACGATCATTGGCGTGTTCGTGACCTTCCACATCGTCTGCCTGGGCTGGATCCTGTTCCGGGCCGAGAGTTTCGACCTGGCGATGCAGATGCTGCAGGGGCTGGGGCGGATCGGGCCGGTGACGGCGCTGACGCCGCTGCTGCTGACGCTGATCGTCGGCGGGCTGGCGATGCACTGGCTGCCGCCGCGCGCCATCGAGGGGATGGCGGAGCGGCTGAAGGCGGCGCCGTCTCTGACCCTGGGCCTGCTGATCGGCGCGGCCATACTGCTGGTCGAGGCGGTGCGGCCCGAGGGCGTGGCCCCCTTCATCTATTTCCAGTTCTGAGGCGTTGAAACGACGATGACCGACGAGCGCGATCCGCCGCCCATCCCGCTGGAGCCGTTTCCGGTGCATCGGCCGGAATCGCCGTTCCCGCCGCTGTATGAAAGCCTGCCGCCGACTCCGGCCGATCCGCCCAGCGACTGGATCCAGAGCGCCGACGCCCACGACCTGCCGACGCGCGAGAATCGGCTGGCGACCCTGGGGCGGTTCGCCTTTCCGCCGGCCCCGCCGCTGGACGACGAGGGGCTGGCGGCGCGCGACCGGCGCTGGACCAGCCGGACCCTCGTCGTCGCGGCGCTGTTCCTGCTGGTGTTCAACGCGGTTTCGCCGCTGAACTGGTCGCGGCAGCAGCCGCCGTCGTGGCTGCAGGGCACGGTGGAGCAGATGTCCGAGGTCTGGGTCACGCAGCTGGCCGTGTTCGGCGTGGACATGCCGCGGCAGGGCGCGCGCGAGGCCTGGACGGCGGCGCAGGACGCCCGCTTCCCTGGCCAGGCCGGGTCGCCCGAAGCGCGAGCGGACTAGACAGAGACCGTCGGGCGCCCAACCATGTCCGAGCAAGCCCGCGGTCTCCGCCGCGGGGGCCGGGGGGCATGCGATGACGATAAGCCGACGCGCGGCGCTGGGGTGCGGCGCGGCCCTCGCAGCCGGACTGGCGGCCGGGCCGGTGCTGGGCCAAAGCCAGGCGCATCGCATCCGCCGGGGCGTCTCCAGCCTGTCCGAGCACAGCGACGACGTGGTCGCCTTCCGTGACGGCGTGGAGGAGATGAAGCGGCTTCGCAGCTCGGATCGCCTGTCCTGGGCGCGGCAGACCAACATCCACCGGCTGCGGGCCGAGCACGGCAACGGCCATTTCCTGCCGTGGCACCGGCTGGAGCTGGCGCATCTGGAGCGGATCATCGGCGCCCTGACGGACCACAAGGCCTTCGCCCTACCGTACTGGGACTGGCAGGGAGACCGTTTCCTGCCGGAGTGGATGACGCGGCCGGGGTCGTCGCTGTACGAGCGCCGGCGCGCGCCGGGGGTGGAGTCGCTGGACTTCAACAAGGCGCGCTGGAGCGCCGACTCCCGTTTCGCCAATGTGGTCTCGGACTCGTTCACGGCCTTCGCCGGCGGCCCGCGCAGCGCCGGCAATGTCGAGCTGTACGGCCACAACCATGTGCACATGCTGATCGGCGGCAAGCAGCCGGGTCCGCTGGGCCTGATGAGCCGGGCCGAGACGGCGGCGGGGGACCCGGTGTTCTGGCTGCACCACTGCAACATCGACCGCGTCTGGGCGACCTGGCATCGCAATGTCGGGCCGGCGGTCTATCCGAAGGAATGGGCCGATCGGGAGCTGGGCGGATTCGTCGGGCCGCAGGGGCAGGATACGGGGCCGTGGCGCGTCGGCGGCGTCGTCGAGACCCGGTCGCTGGGCTACAGCTATGACGCCCTCTATCCGTTCCCGCGCTTCAATGTGCAGGAAGAGGGGCCGGAGGGCGCGACGCGGCGCGAGCCGCTGGGCGGCACCGTCTATACGGTCGAGGCGGAGGCCGTCCCCGGCGCGGGCGCGATGACCCTGACCCTGCCCGAGGAGGCGGTGCGTCGCCTGCGGGCCGCGGACGACACCCTGATGATATCCGGCGTCGGCACCGCGACCTTCGCGCGGGAGGAGGGGATTCACGACCGGTCGCTGGAGGTCGGGATCGCGGCGAACGGGCGGCGGATGTCGCTGGGATCGGCCCCGACCTTCGTCCATGTCGGCGGGGATCACGCCCATCATACGGACTATGCGATCGGCTACAGTTTCGGCGCCGAGATCCTGAACCTGGTCGCCGAAGGGGAGGGCCCCGTGACCGTGACCGTCGAGGCCGAGGACCTGTCGCCCGAGGTCGGCCGGCCGCCGGCGCGGGCGATCGGGATGGAGCTGACCCTGACCCTGACGGAAAGCCGCTGGGCATGAAGCGGCTGCTGCTGATCCTCTGCGGCCTGGCCCTGGCGGGCTGCGCCTCGGCCCAGGACCAGCTGCCGCCGCCCCCTCCGCCGCCGCCGCCGCCCGCGGTAATGGCGCCGCCGCCCCGCGAGGCCGACACCTGGCCAGACGGCCGGGTGCCCATGTGTTTCGACACGCCGGCTGAAGAAGATCGCTGGGCGCGCGAACAGGTTCGGACGGCCGCCGCGGCCTGGGAAGCGGTGGCGAGCGTGAGCTTCAACATCGCTGAGACCTGCGCCGACGATTTAACCGACGCGGCGCGTCGCATCCCCATCCGGATCGTGCACAATCCGGCGCTGGCCGCCTCGACCAGCCATCTGGGAAACAATCTGCTGCGTGGCGGCTCCATCACGCTCAACGCCGAATATCTGGCGGTCAACCGGACGTGCGGGCGTCGGGGGACCATCGGCCGGACCGGCTGTTTCTACGCCGACTCGCTGCACGAACTGGGTCACGCCCTGGGCTTCACCCACGACCATGTGAGCGCCGGCGCGCCGACCTGCCGTGCGCGGATGTCGACGCCGGAGGCCACGGACCCGGACGAGACCTATTACGACGCCGCCTCGATCATGAACTACTGCAATCCCGAGCGCTGGCGCGGCCGGCTGAGCGAGGCCGACATCTGTTCGGTCCGGGCGGCCTATGGCGACGCCCAGGGCCGGCGTCCGACCCGCAGCAGCTGCTATGCCCTGGCGGCGGCGGGCCCGGTCGAACCCTGAGCCTTCGCGGCCGCGGCTCCGGCTTCGGACCGACTCGACCTGAGGCCAGAATGGTCTAGCGTCCCGACCGACCCGCCGTCGGGGCGGTCGTAGGAGTTCCCCATGCGTCATCGTCTGCCCGGCCGGGCCCTGCCCCTCTTCGTCCTGCTGGCGGCCCTCGCCGGACCGGCCCTGGCCCAGGACGGCGGCGTCTATCAGCAGCCGCCGGCGCCGATCGCGGACATCCTCGACACCAGGCCGACGCCGACGCCCAGCCTGTCGCCCGACGACACGACGCTGGCGCTGTTCGATCGCGCCAACCTGCCGCCGATCGCCGAACTGGCCGAGCCGATGCTGCGGCTGGCCGGCTATCGCATCAATCCGCGCAACAACGGCCCGGCCAACAGCCGCGTGGCGTGGCTGACGGGGCTGAGCCTGCAGCCGATCGCAGGCGGGGCGGCGCGCACGGTCGCGCTTCCGGCCGACGCCCGCTTCCTGTCGCCGAGCTGGTCGCCGGACGGACGGACCATCGCCCTGCTGATGGACGCGCCCTCGGGCCTGGAGCTCTGGGCCGTCGACGTGGCCAGCGCCCGCGCCCGAAAGCTGACGGACGCGCGGGTCAACGCCGCCGCCGGCGCCGCCTTCGACTGGCTGCCGGACAGTTCGGGCCTGCTGGTGCGGATGACGCCCGAGGGCCGGGGCGCGGCGCCCGATGTGACGCGACCGCCGACGGGCCCGACCGTGGCCGAGAGCATGGGCCGGGCGGCGCCGGCGCGCACCTATCAGGACCTGCTGAGCGATCCCGGCGACGAGGCGCTGTTCGACCACTATTTCACCTCGCAGCTGACGCTGGTCCCGCTGAACGGGGCGGCGCGCACCCTGGGCGCCCCGGCGGTCTATCTGGGCGCGCGGGTGTCGCCGGACGGGCGCCATGTGCTGCAGACGACGGCCAAGCGGCCGTACAGCTATGTGGTCCCGGCCGGCCTGTTTCCGGCCGAGGTGGTGGTCACCGACCTGAACGGGCGCGTCGTGCACCGGGTGGCGGACCTGCCGCTGAGGGATGACATCCCCACGCCGTTCGACGCCGTGGCCCCCGGTCCCCGGTCCGTGCAGTGGCGCTCCGACGCCCCGGCGACCCTGGTCTGGACCGAGGCCCAGGACGGCGGCGATTCGCGCACCCCGGCTGAGGTTCGCGACCGGGTCTTCATGCTGGCCGCGCCGTTCAGCGGCCAGCCGACGCCGCTGGTCGATCTGAAGGAGCGGTACGGCGGCGTGACATGGGGCGACGCCGACACCGCCCTGGTCGACAGCCAGTGGTTCACGACGCGCCACGAGACCCGCTACGTCGTCGACCCCTCCAATCCGGGGCAGGGTCGGGTGCTGCTGGAGCGCAACTATCAGGATCGGTACAACGATCCCGGCTCGCCGGTGACCGAGCCCAACGCCAACGGCTTCCCTGTTATCCGCTTCGCCGCGGACGGCCGGGTGCTGATGACCGGGGCCGGGGCGACGCGCGAGGGCGAATATCCCTTCCTGGCGGCAATGAACCTGGCGAACGGCCAGTCCGAGCGTCTCTGGACCTCGGCCAGCGGAGACTATGAGGCGGTCGTCGGCTTCCTGGACGCAGAGGGCCGCCGGGTCGTGACCCGGCGCGAGACGCGCAACGATCCGCCGAATCTGTTCGTCCGCGACCTGACCGCCGGCGATCCGACCGCCCTGACGCAGTTCCCCGATCCCGCGCCCCAACTGGCCGGGGTCAGCAAGCAGACGATCAGCTATACGCGCGCCGACGGGGTGCAACTGTCGGGGACGCTGTATCTGCCCGCCGGCTACGACAAGGACCGCGACGGGCCGCTGCCGCTGATCATGTGGGCCTATCCGGCCGAGTTCACCGACGCGGCCGTGGCTGGTCAGGTGGTCGATACGGCCAACCGCTTCACCCGGCCGGGCGGAACCAGCCACCTGTTCCTGCTGACCCAGGGCTATGCCGTGCTGGACAACCCCTCCATGCCGATCGTCGGGGCGGACGGGGCCGAACCGAACGACACCTATATCGAACAGCTGAAGGCCAGCGCCGAGGCGGCGGTGAACGCCGTGGTTGAGCTGGGGGTGGCGGACCGCGACCGCATCGCCGTCGGCGGCCACAGCTACGGCGCCTTCATGACCGCCAATCTGCTGGCGCACACCGACCTGTTCCGCACAGGCATCGCCCGGTCGGGCGCCTACAACCGGACCCTGACGCCGTTCGGCTTTCAGGCCGAGCAGCGCACCTACTGGGAGGCGACCGACACCTATACGGAGATGTCGCCCTTCACCTACGCCAACCGGGTCAATGAGCCGATCCTGCTGATCCACGGCGAGGCCGACGACAATTCGGGCACCTTCCCGGTGCAGTCCGAGCGGTTCTATGCGGCGCTGAAGGGCAATGGCGCGACGGTGCGATACGTCGTCCTGCCGCTGGAGGCGCACGGCTATCGCGCGCGGGAGTCCGTGGGGCACACCTTGTGGGAGATGACCCGCTGGCTGGATCAGTATGTGAAGAACGCGCCGGCGCGGTGATGGGAAGGCCGGGCTTCGCCGTCGGGCTTGTCATCCCCGACACCGCGAAGCGGTGATCGGGGACGGGAAGGGCACACCCTCTGACTCCTCCCGGACAGCCTGCTTGGGCTGAGCCGGGAGGCAACTGGACGGACGTGCAGACTTCGGAAGCAGATGGCGGTCAGACCAGCGTCGGCCTTGAACCACTCGGCGGTGTCGTCCGCCGCCCGTCTCCCGGCTCAGCCCAAGCGGGCTGTCCGGGCGCATAGAGCAAGGTTGGCCGCTGCGTCCCGGCTCTCCGCTTCGATGCGGCCGGGATGACAAGCGCTACGGTGAGGCGCGTAAGGATCAGGCCTCGACGATCTCCCCCAGGCCGCCCGCCGTCTTCGCCACGGTGAAGGTCTTCAGCACGCGCTCGTCATAGGGTTTGGCGAACAGGGTCGAGACCGTGCGCAGTTCCGCCTTCGCCCCGGTCGGCGTCAGGGTCAGCAGGACATAGCCCTTGGCCGACTGGTCGCAGAAGACGACCTCCTCATTCGCCTGCATCAGGGCGGCGCCCAGCGGAAGGGCCGGCACGGCGTCGCCGGGCGAGGGGCTGGAGATGGCGCTGGTCCCGAACTCGACGGCGCGGCGGGCGCCCGCGGCGTCCCTGAGGTCGTCGACCCAGAAGGCGTGGCTGTCGCCGGCCAGGACGATGGGCTGGACCCCCGCCTCGGCGAAGGCGGCGTACAGTCGCTCGCGGCCGGCGGGATAGCCGTCCCAGCTGTCGAGGTTGAAGGGCACGCCCAGTTTGAACAGTTCGATCGACTGGCGGACCTGGGCGCGGACGGCGGCGGGCAGGGTGGCCAGCAGGCCGGCGATCTGGAGCGGATTGGCCATGGTGGTGACGTCGGGGCCCTGGACGCGGGCCATGACCACCTGGTTGCCGATGACCTGCCACGGCCTGCCGGCGGCGCGGGAGGCTTCGAGCGTGGACTTGATCCAGTCGCGCTGGCCGTCGCCCAGCAGGTCGCGGGCCGGATCGTTGCGTTTCGCGGTGAAGGCGGCGACGTCGGGGCGGCCGTTCGTGACCGGCATGTCGGCTTCGTAGGTCAGCTGTTCGCCGCGGGCGAGCAGCCGGGTCTCGACCATCAGCAGGCTGGCCAGGTCGCCGAAGTCGAAGCTGCGCTGGATCGCTTCCTGCGTCAGGCCGGCGGCGGGGTCGCGGATCGGCATCCATTCGAAATAGGCCTTGAGCGCCGCCGCCTTGCGCGTCGCGAACTCGCCCTCGGTGGCGGCGGTGTGGTTCTCGGCGCCGGCGGTCCAGGCGTCGTTGGCCAGTTCGTGGTCGTCCCAGACGCAGATGAAGGGCGCGCGGGCGTGGGCGGCCTGCAGGTCGGGGTCGGACTTGTACTGGGCGTGACGGGTCCGGTAGTCGGCCAGGGAGACGATCTCGTGCGGCGGCTGGGGGATGCGGCCCAGCGGGGCGCCCGAGGCCATGCCGTAGGCGTCGGGCTCGGCGCCGTATTCATAGATGTAGTCGCCGAGGTGGACGACGGCGTCGAGCCGCTCCAGCTTCGAGACCGCGTCCCAGGCGTTGAACAGGCCGCCGGGATGGAGCTGGCACGAGGCGACGGCCAGCACGACCTCGGGGGTGGGGCCGGCGGGCAGGGTGCGGGTGCGGCCCTGCGGCGAGATGGTCTCGCCGGCGGTGAAGGCGTAGCGGTAGTCGACGCCCGGCTGGAGGCCGGCGACCGGGACCTTGACCGTGAAGTCGCGCTCGGGGCCGGTCTCGACCGTGCCCGCGGCCGTGGACTGGGTCTCGCCCTCGCGCCAGACCGACCAGTCGACGCGCACCGCGCGGGCCGCCGGGTCGGCGGGGGTGACCCGCGTCCAGATCACCACGCCGTCGCTGCCGGGGTCGCCCGAAGCGACTCCGTGGACGAAGGCGACCGGCGAGCGGGCCGCCGCCGCGGCGGGCAGGGCGGTCCCCGCCGCACCGACGCCGAACAGGCCGAGAAGCTGACGGCGGTGCAGGCTCATCCGGGACCCCCTAGTAGCGCAGACTGAAGCTGGCCCCGACGCTGGCCGGGCGGCCGGCGATGAAGGTCGGCATGCCGAGGGCGTCGCCGGTGTTGCCGGCGTCCTTGATGTATTCCTCGTCCAGCAGGTTGTCGGCGAAGACCTCGAAGGCCCAGTTCGCCGCGTTCGGCTCGTAGCGGACGCGCAGGTTCAGCAGGCCGTAGCTGTCCTGGAACTCGTCGACGATCAGGTCCGGGACCAGGTTGCGGGCCTGCAGGTCGGTGCGGTCGTTGTCGTCGTCGAAGAAGACCTTGGACTGCCAGGTCCAGGTCGGCTGGATCGCCACCGCGCCGTCGCCCGCCGGGATGCGCCATGTGGCGCCGATCGAGGCCATGTGGTCGGGGGACAGGCGGAAGCGGTTGCCTTCGCGCGCGCCGGTCTCGAAGCGCGAGTGGTTCCAGGCGTAGGTGGCGAAGAGGTCGAAATTCTGCGCCGCCTGCCAAAAGGCCTGGCCCTCGAAGCCATAGGCCTTGGCCTCGCCGGCGTTGACGGTGATGAAGTTGATGCCGGACTGTTCGGTCGTCTGGAAATTCTCATAGGCATAGTGGAAGACCGCGCCGTCCAGCCGCAGGCGGCCGTCCAGCAGGGCGGTCTTGGCGCCGATCTCGAAGCTGTCGACGGTCTCGGCGTCGATGATTTCGAAGGTCGGGGCGGCGAAGGGGGCGGCCGGGCCGTTGATGGTGACCACCTCGGGCCGGCGGCCGCGGGCGTAGTTGGCGTAGAGGCTGGCGTCGGGCGACAGGGCGTAACGAGCCGTCAGACGCCAGGTCAGGCCGTCGTCCTCATGGTCGGCATAGACGAAGTCGCCGTTGTTGACCGTGGGCTGAGAGATCAGGCCGAACAGGGGCAGCAGGGACGAGGTCGGGGCATTGACCGCGCCCGGCGTGGCCAGGGCGGTCAGATAGGCCACCTGGAAGGTCGGCGGGATCAGCGGCAGGGCCTGGACCGCGGCCAGAATCGAGCGGCCGTTGGTGACGGAGGCGGCGTAGCCGGTGGTCTTGTCGTCGCGGGTCCAGCGCAGGCCGGCGGCGAACTCCCACCGGTCGGTCGGGCGGAAGGTGATGTCGCCGAACAGGTCGTATGAGGTCAGTTCGCTGGCGTTGGTCGATTCCTCGATATGGGCCGGCTTCAGATTGGCCACGATGCCGGGAATGAAGGGGGCGGGCACGCCGAGGGCGCCGAGCACCTGACCGGCGATGGTCGGATAGGCGGCGCGCGGCAGGGTGTTCGCGCCGGTCACGCCTGGCAGGCCGTCCAGCAGACTGCCGACCGCGGGATTGCTGGCCGCGAGCTGGGCCAGGGCGATCCGCTCGTCATACTGGGTGGGGGCGCGCTGGTAGCCGTCCTCATGGAACCAGCCGGCGCCGACGAAGGCGCTGATGCGGCCGCCGTCATCGAAATTCAGGCGGAGCTCCTGGCTCCACTGCTCGCCATAGGCGTCCTCGGCGGCGGTCAGGATGGGCAGGGAGACGCCGTCGGGGTCGAAGGTCTCATAGCTGTCGAACTGGCGGTAGGCGGTGGTCGAGTTCAGCGACCAGGCCGGGGACAGGTCGATGCGGGCGAGGCCGGTCACGCCCCAGACCTCGCGGTCGAGGCCGAGGCTCTGGCCGCCGTCGAAATCCGCGCGCGGCGTCAGGGCGGCGCCGCTCCACGGGGCCCGGTCGCCCAGCACCGCGCCGGTGTCCGGATCGGCCGGGTCATAGGCGATCGACTTGAACGGCGTGCCCGAGGCCTCGTCGTCCTGGTAGTTGGCGATCAGGTCGAGGCGGAGGCCCTCCGTCGGAGCCCAGGCCCCCGACAGGCGGAAGGCGCGGGTCTCGATGGAATTGTAATCCTCGCCGCCCAGAAGATTGTCGACGTAGCCGTCGCGGGTCTTCAGCCGGGTGGCGAACCGCACGGCGGCCGCGTTGCCGAGGGCGAGGTTCAGCATGCCCTCGACCGCGTGATAGCCCTCGTCGCCCGCCGAGGCGCGGGCCTCGGCGTCGGTCTGGCCCGGCTGGGCGCGGTTCTGGACGATGTTCACCGCGCCGATCAGGGCGCCGCGGCCGTACAGGGTCGATTGCGGGCCCTTGGCGATCTCGACGCGTTCGATGTCAAACAGCTCGACATAGGAGCCGCGCGATTTCGAGATCGAGACCCCGTCCTGATAGACCGAGACCCGCGGCTCGGATGTGGCGGCGCCCGAATCGGAGGTGATGCCCCGCATCACGAAGCCCGGGTTGTTGGGCGACTGGTTCTGGACGAGGAAGCCGGGAACGAAGGCCGACAGGGCGTCGAACTCCTCGATCCCGAGATCCTGCAGGAACTCGCCGGAGTAGGCGGTCAGGGCGAACGGGACCTCGATCGGGTCCTGCTCTCGCAGCTGGGCGGTGACGACGATCTCGTCAAGCTGGGCGGGCTCCGGCGTCTGGGCGGCGGCGGCGCCGGCCAGGGCCCAGACGACGCCGAGGGCGCTGGCCCCCAGCAGGACGGAATTCCGGTGAACGCGATGAGTCATGGCTGCCCCCTGCAACTGAATGAGGCGGCGTAACCCGCCTTCATGCCGCGTCGGCGACAGGGCGGCGACCGGACGGTGAAGCTGCTGCGTCGCGGGTGTGATGATCCGTCCGTACGCCCCCGATGGTTCCGCGCCGTCAGGTTTGGAGAGCTGTCGCCCCCGGCCCGGCCTGCTCTGAATGGGCCCTCAGCCTTGGGAGATCCGCCATGAAACCCTTTCTCCGCGCCGGCTTGGCGTTTTCGTTAGTCGCCCTGTCGGGTTGCGCCTCGCTCATCACCGGCGGCGAACTGATCCGGCCGGGAGAGCCCACCGGCTCGCTGCAGATCCAGAACGTCTCGCGCAGCAACGCGATCGACGTGGTGCTGGTGTCGACCTGCAGCGCCTCGACCTATGGACTGAATCGCCTGCCGTCGGGTTACAGCATCCCGCCAGGCGGCAGCCACACCTTCACCGTTTCGGCCGGGTGCTGGGATGTGGGCGCGGGGGAGGTCCTGAGCGCGAACACCTGGACCGAAGGCTATGCGAGAGTCACGGTCGCCCCCGGACGGACCACCACGGTCCAGTCGCGATAGAAAACGACGGCTGAACCTTTGCGGCGGCGCAACATTCCTGTTGCCTCAGCGCCGCTTGTCAGGCCACGCTGCGAGTTTGTTGCAGCGGGAGCGGTATGGCCTTCGACGAGATGTCAGGTGACGGCGGTGGAGTCCGCGCCAGCTATCGCGGGCTCGCCCGCTGGCTGGCGGACGCCCCCGAGGGGCTGCTGCAGGCGCGCTCGCGCCAGGCGGAGCTGTTCTTCCGGCGGATGGGCATCACCTTCGCCGTCTATGGCGACGCCGAATCCAGCGAGCGGCTGATCCCGTTCGACGTGGTGCCGCGGATCATCGGCGCCGCCGAATGGGCCGGGCTGGAAGCGGGTCTGACCCAGCGGGTGCGGGCGATCAACCTGTTCCTGGCCGACGTCTATGGCGCGCAGGAGTGTCTGAAGGCCGGAATCGTGCCGGCCGAGCTGATCCTGACCAATCCGCACTATGTGCCCGAGATGCAGGGTCGGCGGCCGCCGCGCGGGGTCTGGGTCCATATCGCCGGCGTCGACCTGGTGCGCACGGGCGAGGACGGCTTCTACGTGCTGGAAGACAACTGCCGCACGCCGTCGGGGGTCTCCTACATGCTGGAGAACCGCGAGATGATGATGCGGTTGTTCCCCGACCTGTTCGCCGACTATCCGGTTCGGCCGGTCGAGACCTATGCCGACATGCTGTTGGCCAGCCTGCGGGGCTCGGCGCCCGAGGCGGCGGGCGGCGATCCGACCATCGTGGTGCTGACGCCCGGACCGTTCAACTCGGCCTATTACGAACACTCCTTCCTGGCCGACAAACTGGGCGTGGATCTGGTCGAGGGGCGCGATCTGTTCGTTGACGACGGCAAGGTCTTCATGCGCACGACCCAGGGCCGGCAGCAGGTGGACGTGATCTATCGCCGGATCGACGACGACTATCTGGATCCGCTGACCTTCCGTCCGGATTCGACGCTGGGCGTGCCGGGCCTGATGACGGCCTACCAGAACGGAACGGTGACCCTGGCCAATGCGGTCGGGACAGGCGTGGCCGATGACAAGGCCGTCTATACCTATATGCCGGAGATCATCCGCTTCTTCACCGGCGAGGAGCCGATCCTGAAGAACGTCCCTACCTGGCGCTGCCGCGAGCCGGAGGCGCTGAAGGAGGTGCTGTCCAAGCTGGACCAGCTGGTGGTCAAGGAGGTCGGCGGATCGGGCGGTTACGGCATGCTGGTCGGGCCGGCGGCGACCAAGGCCGAGATCGAGGCCTTCCGCAAGAAGCTGATCAACGACCCGGACGACTTCATCGCCCAGCCGACGCTGGACCTGTCGACGGCGCCGACCCTGGACAAGGGCGAGCTGCACGGGCGGCACGTCGATCTGCGGCCGTTCGTCCTGTCCAGTCCTGACGGGGTCAAGGTCGCGCCGGGCGGGCTGACGCGGGTGGCGCTGAAGCCGGGGTCCCTGGTGGTCAACTCCAGCCAGGGCGGCGGGACCAAGGACACCTGGGTGCTGGATGTTTGAATGCTGAGCCGCACCGCAGACAGCCTGTACTGGACCGGCCGCTACATCGAGCGGGCGGACTTCCTCGCCCGGATTCTGGAGGCGACGCTGAGGCTGGCCGCCATCCCCACCCGGGGTGACGGCGACGCCGAGACGGTATGGGCCAGCGCCCTGGCCTCGGCCGGCGCGCCCAAGGCCCTGGGCCGGTCGCCGACCGAAAAGTCGGTGCGCGAATATCTGGCCTTCGCCCCGAACAACGCCTCGTCGATCACCGCCTGCATCACCCGGGCGCGGACCAACGCCCGCTCGGTGAGGACGGCCCTCACGGTCGAGCTGTGGGAGGCCATCAACGGCGCCTGGAACGGCCTGGAGGAGCAGGGCCAGCCGACCCGCCGCGACGAGTTCGCCCGGTTCCTGGAATGGGTGAAGACGGTCACCCTGTCGGTCGAGGGCGCGACCAGCCGGACTATGCTGCGCAACGACGGCTACTATTTCCTGCGCCTCGGCGCGGCGATCGAGCGGGCCGACAACACGGCGCGGCTGCTGGACGTCAAATACCATCTGCTGCTGCCCGAGGGCGAGCGGGTCGGGGGGCAGCTGGACTATTTCCAGTGGACCACCCTGTTGCGCGAGGTGTCGGCGTTGACGGCCTATCGCTGGGTCTATCGCGACAGCGTGAAGCCGTGGCTGGTGGCCGATCTGCTGGTGCTGAACCGGCAGATGCCGCGGTCGCTGGCCAGCTGCCAGGCGTCGATCGTGCGCTATCTGGAGCGGCTGGCCAGCGACTACGGCCGGCGCGGCCCGGCGCAGCGGCTGGCCGCCGAGCGGATGCGCGCCTTCGACAATTCGCGGATGGAGGACATCTTCCAGTCCGGCCTTCATGAATACATCCAGGCCTTCCTGGGCGAGAACCATCGCCTGGGGCAGGCCATCCATGACCAGTATCTGAGCTAAGCGTGCGAATTCGTATCGATCACGCGACCACCTATGACTACGACCGGGCGGCGCGTTTCATCATCCAGACCCTGAGGCTGACGCCGCGGTCGTCCGAGGCGCAGCAGGTCCGCGACTGGCGCGTCGAGACCGATGTCGACGCCCGCATTCGCCAGTCCGAGGACGCCTTCGGCAACATCGTCCACACCCTCTATACCGAACAGCCAACCCAGAGCCTGACGGTCCGGGTCTCGGGGGAGGTGGTCACGACCGACACCGCCGGCGTCGTTCCGGCAGGGCAGGAGACGCTGTCGCCGCTGGTCTTCCTGCGGGACACGGCGCTGACGAAGCGCGACCGCCTGATCTCGGTCTTCGCCTCCGAGTTTTCGGCCCACCCGCCGCTGGAGCGGCTGCACCGGCTGATGGCGGGGATCCATGGCTCGGTGGCCTTCGAGGTCGGGGTGACGACGCCCACCAACACGGCGGCCGAGGTGCTCGCCCTGGGGCGCGGCGTCTGTCAGGACCACGCCCACGTATTCATCGCCTGCGCCCGCCAGATGGGCATGCCGGCGCGCTATGTCTCGGGCCATCTGCTGCGCCGCGACGGCAAGGACGACCAGGAGGCGGCCCATGCCTGGGCCGAGGCCTGGATCCCGGATCTGGGCTGGGTCGGCTTCGACCCGGCCAACGGCATCTGTTCGACCGACCGCTACGTTCGGGTCGCCGCCGGGCTGGATTATCGCGGCGCGGCCCCGGTGCGGGGCGCCAGCTACGGCGGCGGAGGCGAACGGCTGGCGGTCCGGCTGAACGTGCGTGATGCCGACATGCAACAGGGCCAGCAACAGGCGTGAGTCGGTCAAGGATGCGGGCGCCCTTGCCGAACGAATCTGCTAGCGTCGGTTCATGATTGCCGTGCGGGGATGGCTGATCGCATGACCTATTGCGTGGGCATGCTGGTCGAAGAGGGGTTGGCGATGATCGCCGACACCCGCACCAATGCGGGCGTCGACAGCATCTCGACCTATCGCAAGCTCCACGTCGTCGATCGGCCGGGCGAGCGGGTGCTGGGCATCTGCACCGCCGGCAATCTGTCGGTCACCCAGACCGCCATGGCCATGGCCCGCGAAGGGGTCCACCTGAATGTCGGAGAGCCGGCCGAGACGCTGGAGACAGCGCCGACCCTGTTCCGCTGCGCCCAGATCCTGGGCCACGCCCTGCGCAGCGTGCGGCTGTCGATCGCGCCGGGGCTGGAGGCGGACAGTCTGAACACCTCGGCCTCCATGCTGCTGGGCGGCCAGATCAATGGCGGCGAGATGGGGCTGTTCCTGGTCTACAGCCAAGGCAATTTCATCGAATGCGGTCCGGACACGCCCTATCTGCAGATCGGCGAGCTGAAGTACGGCAAGCCCATTCTGTCCAGCGGCCTGGGCTTCGACAGTTCGCTGGCCGAGGCGGTCAAGCTGGGGCTGATCTCCTTTTCGACCACGATGCGGTCGAACGTGGGGGTGGGGGCGCCGTTCGACGTCCTGACCCTGCGGCGCGACTTCTTCAGCGGCGACCAGCGACGGCTGGAGCAGGATGATTCCTATTTCGCCGACCTGCACCTGCGCTGGACCCAGGCCCAGGCCGCCGCGCGGCGCGCCATGCCCGAGCCGCCTTGGATGAAGCGTCCCCGACCCGCGGCCGTCCAGGCCTGAAACGCCGGCGCCTCTGACGACGCCGGCCGGGCGGGGATCAGTGGCCGTGGTCGCCCTCGGTCTCCGTTTCGGTCGCGCCAGCGGCGAAGGCTTCCCCGCCCGCGTCGGCGAACCAGAACGGCGCCCGCGGCCGCTGGCGCGGCGCGACCTCGTTCATCCCCGTGTCGTACACGCGGCCGTTGGCGATGGTGTAGGCGATGGCCGTGGTGTCGCGGATGTTGTCCAGCGGGTTCCGGTCCAGCACCACCATGTCGGCCAGCTTGCCGACCTCGAGCGAGCCGAGGTCGCGGTCCATGCCCAGCGACCGCGCGCCGTTCAGGGTGCCGGCGCGGATCGCCTCCATCGGCGACATGCCGCCT
Source organism: Brevundimonas sp. (assembly GCA_046292645.1). Classification (GTDB taxonomy): domain Bacteria; phylum Pseudomonadota; class Alphaproteobacteria; order Caulobacterales; family Caulobacteraceae; genus Brevundimonas. The sequence continues at coordinate 153,025 of JBKBQO010000002.1, read as the reverse complement.
TGGGCCAGACTCCACAGCTCCCAGTGCGCGGCAAGGCCCTCGCGCTGGCCATGGGCGCCGATCGAGACGCTGACGCCCTGTTCCGACAGGCGGGTCGCCTCGCGGGCGACCGAGATGTGGTTCCACTCATTGTCCGGAAGGGTGACCGGGCGACGGGCGCGGGCGTCGAGAACACGGCGCGGCACATACTGGGTGAGGGTCGGATGATTCCAGACCTCGCTCTCCTGATACCAGTAGTTTTCGCCATAGCTGCCGCCGAAGGCGACGGCCAGGGTGGGGTTGTAGGCCGTGGACGACTGCCGCCACAGCTGGTGGACGTCGTCATACATCCGGGCCAGGGGCACCGAATGTTCGATGGTGGTGTGGCCGTCGACGATCATCGACATGTTGTGGTGGAACAGAGATCCCCCCTCGGGGACCACCATCATCTCCAGCTGGCGGGCCGCCTCGATGATCTGCTGGCGCTGGTCGCGGCGGGGCTGGTTGTAGCTCTTGACCGCCCAGGCCCTCGCCGCCCGCATCCGCCGCAGGGTGGACAGGGCGTCGTCAAGGTCGCTGATCTGGGCGGTGAAGGCCGTATTCGCCCCGTACAGGATGGTGCCGGTCGAGAAGATGCGCGGCGCCACCACCCGGCCGCTGCGGGCCAGTTCGCTGTGGGCGAAGATGTCGCTGGTGTCGGCGGAGGGGTTGAAGATGGTCGTCACGCCGAAGGCCAGGGAGGCGTAGTTGACCCAGCTCTGCTCCGGGATGATCTCGTTCGAGGCCATGGCGCCGTGCCAGTGGGCGTCGACCAGGCCGGGCATGATGGTCTTGCCGGCCATGTCCATGACAGGAACGCCGGCCGGGACCGGGGTGGAGGCCGCCGGTCCGATAGACTCGATCCGGGCGCCGTTCAGGATGATGACGCCGTTCTCGATCACCTCGGCCCCGTTCATGGTGATGAGCCGGGCCCCGGTCAGGGCCATGCGGCCTTCCGGCGCGTCGGTTGGGACGGTGAAGCCCAGATTTATCCCGGTCTCGGCCGGCTCGGGCAGGTCTTCCGGGGCGCCGTCGACGAAGGCGAAGGCCTGGTTCAGGTCGCGGGTGAACAGCTCGGGCCCCAGCGACCACTGCAGCCGCCGGGAGTCGCCGGACCAGCTGAGCCAGTCCCCGGCGTCGCGCGTGACCCGGGCCTGGGGCAGGGACTTGCCGTCGGCGCTGATCGCGACCGGGCGGCCGGCCGCCACGAAGGGGGCGACATAGGCGTTGAACCGCTCGGTCCATCCGACCCAGTTTCCGTCCGGCGACACGGCGAACTCGCTGGCCCATTCCGAGGTCAGGTGGGTGCGTTGGTCGCCCCCGTCCAGATCGACCGAGATCAGGGTGCGCTTGTCGCCGTCCCGGCCCGACAGGAACAGGCGGTCGCCGTCGGCGCCGAATTGCGGGTTGGAGCCCTCGTCGGTGATCCGCACCGGCTCGCCGCCGGCCGCGGGGATGCGATAGACGCCCGGATCGCGCGTCCACAGGGCGGGCATCAGCGAGCCGCCGCCGGTGGCGCGATAGACGACGGTGCGGCCGTCCGGCGAGAAGATCGGCTCGGCATAGTGGCCGGGACGCGGGGTGACGACGCGGCCGGCGCCGCCCGAGGCCGGGACCACCCGGACCGAGCCCAGCTCCTGGTCGTCCCAGGTCGCATAGACGATCGACCGGCCGTCACGCGACCAGTTCGGATGCAGCTCGAAATGGTCGGTCTGACGGGTCAACCGACGCGCGGTTCCGGTCGGCAGGTCGCGGATCCACAGATTGCCGAGGGCCTCGAACACCACCTTGGTCCCGTCGGGCGAGGGGCGGGCCCAGCGGATCATGCGGACGTCGAAGGTCTCGGGCGCCACCTCGACCGGGAAGCGGACGGCGTCATGGATCCGGCGCGTGTCGGCGACGTGGAAGGGTATGTCCGTGACGGCCTGGCTGGCGACGTCGACCCGCTGGATGCGGCCGTCGGCCCAGAAGACCAGCGAGCGGTTGTCCGGCGTCCAGCTGATGGCCGGATAGACGCCGTGGATCGCCCAGGTCTCCTGCATGTCGCGGTCGAGGGCCGAGAAGACCGGCGTCTCGCGTCCGGACTCGATGTCCATCACATACAGGGTCGACTGGTAGCGGACGCGGCGGATGAAGGCGATCGACCGGCCGTCGGGCGAGGGCGTCGGCCGGATCGAGCCGCCGGGGCCGGTGATATAGGGCTCGATCTCGCCGGTTTCCCGGTCGAGGCGGCGGATGATGTAGATCTGGGTGTTGGGGTCCTTGGAATATTCGAAGGTCCCGCCCGCCGTGGCGTCGTCGCTGAAATACAGATAGCGGCCGTCGGGCGAGAAGGCCGGTTCGCCGGTGTCCTTCTGCTGGGTCCGGCGCTCGGTCATCTGGACCCCGCCGCCGCCCGTGCGGTGGTACATCCACATCTCTCCGGCGCCGAGGGACCGGGACGAGGTGAAATGTTTGCGGGCGACGATGAACTCGCCGTCGGGCGACCATTCGGGTTGGTTCAGAAGGCGGAAGGTCTCCTTCGACACCTGGGTCGGATTGGCGCCGTCGGCGTCCATGATCCAGATGTTGTCGCCGCCGGCGCGGTCCGAGGTGAAGGCGATGTGGCGGCCGTCCGGCGACCATTTCGGCTGCATGTCCCAGGCGACGCCCGAGGCGATGGCGCGGGCCTCGCCGCCCGCGACCGGCATGACATAGATGTCGCCCAGCAGGTCGAAGACGATCGTTCGGCCGTCGGGGCTGACGTCCAGCGACATCCAGGTGCCGCGGGTGACGTCGATGGGGACGTCGCGCGACGGGCCGGGCGGGTTCTGGACATCCCATTTCGGCGCTTCGGCCGCGGCGGGAGCGGCGGGGGCCGGGACGGGCGGGGGCGGGGCCTGGGGCTCGACCGGGCCGGGGACGGGCGGCGCGGCAAGCGGGGAGACCGGCTCCGGCGTCTGGGCGGCCGCGGGGCAGGCGAGGGCCAGCAGGGCGACGGTGGTCAGGAAGGCGCGCTTCATCGTGGATCATCCCCGGCGGACAGCAGAGGACGTCTCGCGCCGCCCGTGTGCGGCCGCGTCCTTGGCGCGGACATGAACATTGTCGGGAAGTCGAAGTCCAGTCGTAAGGGGACCGGTTCTGGCCTGCTGCGAGCCTTCAGCCGTCGCCGAACCGAGCGGCGGCGAAGACGATCACTGGCCGCGGCCGGCGCCCCGTGCGCGGATGCGGTCGGCGCTGACGGCCTCGTCCCATGAGCGGTCGTAGCCCTCGTAGGGAATGGGGCAAGAGGGGAATGCTGACCTTCCTTGCGGCGATGCGGGGGACCTCTCTGTATCCGTGCGGACCCCAGGAGCCGGTCGGCGATCTCGCCGTCTCCGCCGCGGAGTCGGCGCGGATTGAAAGCAAGTTCAGGGTGCCAGATGCCGCAAGGCTAAAGAACGAGAAGGTGCTGGTCTTCGTTGAAGAGACCTTGCCGTGCAAGACCGTTTCGCGGAGGTGGTTCAGGCACGCTACGGACGCGTTGTGGCGCGCCTATTCGCCGGCGATGAAGACGTTGACCGAGCTATGGTGGGGCAGGGCAATGCTTGGGCTTACCGGCAGTATCTGACCGACGAGACGCTGATCGCGACAGAGTCTCGCGCTCGGCGACAAACGGATTGGGCTGTGGTCGATGAGCGATGCGCAGACCGTGGCGCCGTGGAGTGGCGGCAGGGTGTTCGGGTCGGCACGGGTGACATCGATGGGTCAAAATCCGGACAAGGACCGCAGAGGCTGTTTACGCCTCCGCCTGGGTCGGGCTCTGGCGCGGCGGGTGATGGGTTCAGGTGCTCAGGAAAACAATACTGTCGGCAGATGAGCTCATGTGCTGAAGCACAGTTTAACCTGCGCCAATGCGGCGTCCGCACGCTGGACGGCGATGGTGACGGCCAACGCTGCGAAATCATCTGCTGAGCTGAAGCCGCGCTTCCGGTCCAATCCGAACCGGCATGCCTCCTGCGTCGGAACCGACGCCAATCCCGCTCATTAACCTGGCAGAGTGGGAGTGTTGCAGTGATCGAGCTTGTGTTCGCGACAGCTTTGCTGATGTCGGAAGAGACTGCCAAAGCTAAGGCGTCGGTTGCCCGCGTCACACCCGCCGTAGAAAACCTGCGTGAAGAGCAAACAGCACGGGTGTTAACGAGCGTCGCGGTGACCTTGGAGTGCACGGCGCGAGCGTCGGGACGGGTCGAGAATTGCCAGGTCTTAGGAGAGACCCACCCGGGATTGGGCTTCGGCGAAGCGGCGATCGCCTTGATGCGCGACGCTGAGGTTGATCCCGGTCCTCGCGATATTCAGTTCGCCCGCACCATTCAGTTCATGCCTTAAGTCGCGTCGGTCGACGCTCGCATCGGCTGTGACGGCCGGGCGCAGCCGCGGGCACTCTCGACGCTAGCGACGTTCAGTGCAGATGTAGAAAAAGGCGCCGACGCACGCGCCGAGGGACTCTTGCTGTGACTGGGATGAGCACTCGATCGAGCTGATTGCCTTCAACAGCGATCAGTCACGCTCACGCCCAGTGCCAGGAGCGACGCGTGCACGTCTGCCAAGCCACATCACCAAGGCTGAGGAGGGGGCGAGCACCCCCGCGACCACGGCCTCCACGACCTGCGGGGAACAGCTGTCACGCGGCTGGCGATCGCTGGCTGCACCGTGGCGGAGATCGGTACCCTCACCGGACATCGTCTCCGCGACGTGGGATCGATCCTGGATTCAGACTATCTGAGCCGCGATCCCGCCTTGGCGCAGTCGGCCATGGACAAGCTCGAAACCAGAACAAACTATAATATGAACTACAAAATGGCGCTTCAGACTTGGCCCAAACAGGGCGGCTAAAGTTCAAATAGTTCAGCAAAATCTATGAGCGACGATGGTGGGTGATGTAGGGTTCGAACCTACGACCCGCTGATTAAGAGTCAGCTGCTCTACCAACTGAGCTAATCACCCGGACCATTCGTCTGGCCGGACCGCGAAAGGTCCGCGCCGTTCGCGCCGGGCGGGTCATCAGACCAGCTTCGGCGAGGGGGCGTTCCTAATGGGAATGGCAGGCGCGCGCAAGCGGATTTGGGACGCCGTTTCGGTTTGTCGCAGGACCGGCTAGGGTCGGGCGGAATCAGCCGCCGGGGAGCGGCGAGGGGACGAACGACATGGCATTCTGGAACCGTCGGCGCTCGATCGACGTCATGCTGGCCCCGCACGACGGACCGGCGCTGAAGAAGACCTTGGGATGGCCGCACCTGATGGCCCTGGGCGTGGGGGCCATCGTCGGCACCGGCATTCTGACCCTGATCGGGGTCGGGGCCGGGCTGGCGGGACCGGCCGTGATGATCAGCTTCGGTCTGGCGGGACTGGTCTGCGCCTGCGCCGCCCTGGCCTATGCCGAGCTCTCGACCATGATGCCCGCGGCGGGCAGCGCCTATACCTATTCCTACGCCGTGCTGGGCGAGCTGATCGCCTGGATCGTCGGCTGGAGCCTGATCCTGGAGTATTCGCTGGTCGTCTCGGCCGTGGCCGTGGGCTGGTCGGGCTATGCCGTCGGCTTCCTTGAGGGGATGGGGGTGGCCCTGCCCGCGGCGCTGGCGGCGGGTCCGCACGTCGAGGGCGGACTGATCAACCTGCCGGCGGTGGCCATTATCGGCGTCGTGACCGGGCTGCTGCTGCTGGGCACGCGCGAGAGCGCGACCCTGAACGCCGTGCTGGTGGTCATCAAGGTCCTGGCCCTGATCGTCTTTGTCGCCATCGCCCTGCCGGCCTTCGACGCCGCCAACTTCACCCCCTTCATGCCTAACGGCTTCGGGGCCCCGGCCCTGCCGTTCGCCGAACAGATCACCGGCCAGCCCGTGGTCCAGACCGGGGTCATGGCGGCCGCGGCGATCATCTTCTTCGCCTTCTACGGCTTCGACGCCATCTCGACGGCGGCGGAGGAGACCAAACGGCCCGAGCGCGACCTGGCCATCGGCATCGTCGGCTCGATGGTGGTCTGCACGGCCCTGTATCTGGTCGTGGCGGCCGCCGCGATCGGCGCCCGGCCGGTGGCCAGCTTCGCCGAAAGCCCCGAGCCCCTGGCCCTGATCCTGCGCGAAATGGGGCAGGGGACGGCCGCGCAATGGATCGCCGCCAGCGCGGTGATCGCCCTGCCGACGGTGCTGCTGGCCTTCCTGTTCGGCCAGAGCCGGATCTTCCTGGGCATGGCGCGCGACGGTCTGCTGCCGCGGCGGCTGGCCAAGGTGTCGGTGCGCGGCGTGCCGGCGGTGGTGACCATCTTCACCGCCATTGTGGTGGCCGGCCTGGCCGGCATCATGCGGCTGGACGAACTGGCCTCGCTGGCCAACGCCGGCACGCTTGCGGCGTTCGCGGCGGTCGGGGTCTGCCTGATCGTGCTGCGCATCCGCGATCCGCACCGCCCGCGCGTGTTCAAGGCGCCGCTGTGGTGGCTGGTGGGCGGCGTCACCATCATCGGCTGCGTCGTCTTCTTCTTCAGCCTGAAGCCCTCGACCCAACTGTATTTCCTCTACTGGAACATCGCCGGACTGGTCGTCTATTTCGGCTGGTCGGCCTGGAACTCGCGTCTGGCCAAGGGCGAGGAGACCGCCGGCTGATGGCGCTGCGGGATCTGTCCGGCGCGGTCGACTTCTCCGTGCTGGAACGGATGACCGGCGGCGACGACGGCGTCACCGAGGAGGTGCTGGGCCTGTTCGCCCAGCAGGCGGCGATGTGGTCCCCCCTGCTGGACGTGCGCGAGGACGGCTGGCGCGACGGGGTCCACACCATCCGCGGCGCGGCCGCGGGCATCGGCGCCGGGGCGCTGGCGGCGGCCTGCCAGACCGCAGAGGCGGCGGACAAGGCGCTGGCGCCGCCACTGCTGGACCGGGTCCGGGATGCTCTGGAGATCGCCCTGGCCGATGTGGCGGCGTACCGGCATGAGTTGATGCTGAGGTCGCTGCGGGGATGACGGCCGCCGACTATGTCGGCCTGGTGGTCGTGGGCACGCCCTGGTGGGCCTTCGCCCTGCTGGCGCTGCTGGGGGTGCTCGGAGTCCGGCGGCTGAAGAGCCGGGTGCGGGGCCTCGCCCTGGCCTTCGCCGCGCCGGTCGCCTTCGGGGTCTGGGGCCTGTTCAACGTGGGGGCCTACAGCCAGACGCATTCAGCCGTCGTCGGCCTGGCGACCTTTCTTCTGCTGTTCGCGGCGGGCTGGGCCTCCACGCGGCTGTACATGGGCGAAAAGGCCGATCCCACCGCCGATGGCCGGTTCCTGTTCCACGGCACGCCGGAACCGCTGATCACCTATATGATCGTCTTCACCCTCCGCTTCGGGCTGGAGGTCTGGAAGGGGTTCGAGCCGGGCGCGGCGCTCCTCGCCGGCGGCCTCGCCATCGGCCTGTCCGCCTTCGTCGCCGGCCGAACCGCCCGAAGAGCCGTTTCACTCCTCGAGATGCGCCGGTCGTCGGCCGCGGTCTGAGGCCTAGCCGCGGGTGCGATCCCAGGCGGCGAATTCATGGGCGATGCAGCGGTCGATGAGGGTGCGCCAGACCGGCTCGGCGATGGCCGGCGACAGGCCGGCGGGCCCGGCCGCGGCGAGGACCTTGGCCACCACATCCTCGATGCGGGCGTCGTCGTGCACGACCGAGCGGTCCGGCTTGATCCGGGCAGCGGCGTCCATATAGCGCTGGCGCTCCGCCAGCAGGACGACGAGGGCGCGATCGAGGGCGTCGACGCCCTGGCGGACCTCGGCCATGGAGACGCAGGCTTCCGGCGCGGGGCGCGGATCGATCGTGACGCTATCCGACAAAGGCGCGCTCCAGCACATAGTCACCGGGCTCGGCGTTCGAGCCTTCCTTCAGGCCGAAGCCCTCGAGCAGTCCGGCGGTTTCCTTGATCATGGCCATGGAGCCGCACAGCATGACCCGGTCGCGTTCGGGCGAGAAGCCGTTCGGCAGGCCGAGGTCCTCGAACAGGGCGCCGGAGGCGATGCGGTCGGTGATCCGGCCCGGGGTGTCGAACGGTTCGCGGGTGACGGTGGGATAGTAGGTCAGCTGCGCCTTCGCCTCCTCGCCGATCAGGGGGTCGTCGTGGATGCCGGCGGTCAGGAAGTCGCGGTAGGCGAGGTCGGCGACCTTGCGCACGGTGTGGCAGACGACGACCTGTTTGAACCGGCTGTAGGTATCGGGGTCGCGGGCGACGCTGAGCCAGGGGGCCAAGCCGGTGCCGGTGCCGATCAGCCACAGCCGCTCGCCGCCGGTCAGGGCGTCCAGCACCAGGGTGCCGGTCGGTTTCTTGCCCATCAGGACGGTGTCGCCGGCCTTGATATGCACGAGCCGCGACGTCAGGGGGCCGTCGGGCACGGCGATGGACAGGAACTCCAGCTGCTCGTCCCAGCAGGGGCTGGCGATCGAATAGGCGCGCAGGACCGGCTTGCCGCCGTCCTCGCCGGGCAGGCCGATCATGACGAATTCGCCGGAGCGGAATCGGAAATCCTCGGGCCGGGCGATGGCGAAGCTGAACAGCTGATCGGTCCAGTGGCGCACCCACAGGACTTCCAGCTCGTGGAAGGCGGAGGGCTTCGCGGGCGGGGGAGAAACGGCGACGTCGGTCATTGCGGGCTTATTAGGGGGTGTGGAGGCGAGGGGGAAGCCGTACGGATGTCGCGTTTGCCGCAAGGGGGATGACGACGCCGGAATCTCCCTCTAGCGTCGACGCATGCGCAACAAACTTCTCGCCTCCACCCTGTTTCTCGCGGCGCTTTCGCCGTTCACCGCCGCCGTGGCGCAAACTGCGGACCCGGCGATTTTGACGCCCGAGCGGGTGTTCGCCAATCCGTCGCTGGCCGGACCGGTGGCGCGCGGGGTCAGCCTGTCGCCCGACGGCGAACTGGTCGCCTTCCTGCGCTCGCGCGAGGACGATGTGGATGTGCTGGACCTGTGGGCCGCGCCGACGGGCGAGGGCGAGCCGTTCAAACTGATCGACGCCCGGGCCCTGGTCCCCGACGCCGGCGAACTGTCAGAGGCCGAGAAGGCGCGGCGCGAGCGGATGCGGATCAGCCAGCGCGGCGTGGTCGAATATTCGTGGGACCAGCAGGGTCGCTACATTCTGGCCCCGCTTGAGGGCGACATCTTTCTGGCCGAACGGGAGGGCGGGGCGGTGCGCCGTCTGACCGAGACCGAGGCCGACGAAATCGACGCCAAGGTGTCGCCGCTGGGCAATTTCGTCTCCTTCGTCCGCGACCAGGATCTGGTTGTGCTGGAGCTGGCCGGCGGGCGCGAGACCGCAGTCACCACCGACGGCGACGGCCTGATCACCTGGGCCACGGCGGAATTCATCGCCCAGGAGGAGATGGACCGCGACACCGGCTACTGGTGGAGCCCGGACGAGCGTCATATCGCCCTGCAGCGGACCGACGAGAGCACGGTCGACATCATCCCGCGGCTGGACATCACGGGCGGCGGGGCCAGCGTGATCGAGCAGCGCTATCCCCGCGCCGGGCGGCCCAATGCGGTGGTCGAGCTGTTCGTCCACGACCGCGAAAGCGGGGCGCGGGTGCAGGTCGACCTTGGAGAGAACCGCGACATCTATCTGGCGCGGGTCGACTGGTCGGCGGACGGCCGCACCCTCTATGTCCAGCGCCAGTCGCGTGACCAGAAGACGCTGGACCTGCTGAGCGTTGATCCGGCCACGGGCGCGTCGCGGGTGATCGCGACCCAGACCTCGGACGCCTGGGTGCCGCTGAACCACGATTTCCGCGCGCTCGAGAACGGGAATTTCATCTGGTCGTCGGAGGAGACCGGCTGGAAGCATCTGTATCTCTACAACCGCGACGGTCGCCGGATCCGGGCCATTACCCGCGGCGACTGGCCGGTGAAGGGGCTGAGCGGCGTCAATCAGCAGACCGGCGAGGTCTTCTTCACCGCCTCGATGCGGGACGGGCGCGAGCTGCCGATCGAACAGCAGATGTTCCGCGCCAGCCTGCGCCGGACCGTGACGCCGGTGGCGGTGACTCCGGCGGGCGGCTGGTGGTCGGCGTCGATGAACCGCACCGGCACCGCCTATGTCGGCAACTACACCGACCTGGACACCCCGCCGCAGTCGGGGCTGTATCGCGCCGACGGGACCTTCGTCCGCTGGATCGAGGAGAACCGGCTGGACGAGGCGCATCCGTTCTTCCCCTTCGCCTCACGGCGTCAGACGCCGGAGTTCGGCACGCTTGAAAGCCATGGCGAGATCCTGGTCTGGCAGATGACGACCCCGCCGGGCTTCGATCCGTCGAAACAGTATCCGGTGGTCATGCAGGTCTATGGCGGCCCATCGGGCGGCGGGGTGCGGCGCGGCTGGCAACCCGCCACGACCCAGCTGCTGACCGAGGCCGGCTATATCGTCTTCCGGCTGGACAACCGGGGGGAGGGCGACCGGTCGGCCGCCTTCAAACAGGCGCTGTATCTGAAAATGGGCCAGCCCGAGATCGAGGACCAGGTGCGGGCGGCGGACTATCTGAGGTCGCTGCCCTATGCGGCCGACGACCGGATCGCCATGATGGGCTGGTCCTACGGCGGCTTCATGAGCCTGATGGCCCTGACCGAGCCGGGGATGGGGCTGGCCTCGGCCATCGCCGGCGCTCCGCCGACCGAGTGGAGCCTGTACGACACCCACTATACCGAGCGGTTCATGTCGACGCCGGAGCTGAATGCGGAGGGTTACGCCGCCTCGGACGTGATCCCGCGGCTGGACAATCTAACCGGCCGTCTTCTGCTGCTGCACGGCATGGCCGACGACAACGTGATCTTTGAGAACACCACCCGCGTCATCGACGCCCTGCAGAGCCGCAGCACGCCGTTCGAGATGATGCTCTATCCGGGCCAGCGCCACGGGGTGCGGGGCAACGAAAGGCAGCTGCAGCAATGGCGGACGTATCTGGACTTCCTCGACCGCACCATTGGCTCAAGGGCGTCCGCCGCGCGGGACTGATCGGGGCGGCGCTGGCGGCGCTCGCCGTCGGCGGCTGCGCCTCGAACGGCGGAACGGTTTCGCACGGCCCGTTCGGCATCGTCGCCGAGTGGCGCAAGGTTGCGGAGCTGGTCGATCGTCCCGACGAAGGGTTCGGAGGCTTGGAGTGCGCCGCCGTCCGGTATGCGGCGCGATCCGGACGCGATGACCAGAACGCCCTCATCCAGGTCGCAACGGAACGCGATTTTCGGATAGCCGAAGCTGGCGGGCTTCGGGGCATTCCTGTCCTCCTCAAGGACAATATCGAAACCGCCAACATGCCCACCACGGCCGGCTCGCTCGCGCTCGCGGCCAATGCGCCCGGTCGCGACGCGCCTCTGGTCGCCCGTCTGCGCGAGGCCGGTGCCGTTATCCTCGGAAAGACCAATCTGTCCGAATGGGCCAATATCCGGTCGTCGGACTCGATCAGCGGCTGGAGCGCGGTCGGGGGGCAGACGCTAAACCCCTGGGACCCGACGCGGACGCCCTGCGGCTCGTCATCGGGCAGCGCCACGGCCGTGGCGATCGGCCTGGCGCCCGTCGCCATCGGCACCGAGACCGACGGGTCGATCACCTGCCCGGCCTCGGTGACCGGCGTGGTCGGGTTCAAGCCGACGGTGGGGCTGGTCAGCCGCACCCACATCGTGCCGATCAGCCATTCGCAGGACACCGCCGGGCCGATCGCGACGACGGTCGAGGACGCGGCTATCGTCCTGACCGCCATCGCCGGATCGGACCCGCTGGACCCCGCCACGGCTGAGGCTGATGCGCGCAAGGTCGACTATCGCGCGGCGCTGGACCCGAACGCGTTGCAGGGGGCCCGGATCGGGGTGATGCGGTTTTTGCTGCCCTCCTATTCCGCCGAAACCCGGGCCGAGTTCGAGCGGGCGCTGGTCAACCTGCGCGCCGCCGGGGCCGAGATCATTGAGATCACCGAGGCGCCCGGGGACATCCGTCAGATCGGCGAGTGGGAGCTGACGGTTCTGCTGACCGAGCTGAAGCACGACCTGAACCTCTATCTGGCCTCGACCGACCCGGCGCAGGTGCGGACCCGAACCCTGGCCGAGGTCATCGCCTTCAACGCCGCCGAGCCGCGCGAGACAGTGCTGTTCGGTCAGGACCTCTTCGAGGCGGCCGAGGCCACCCGCGGGCTGGACGATCCGGCCTATGTCGAGGCGCGGGTGCGGTCGCTCCGGGCGGCCGGGCCGGAGGGCATCGACCGGATGATGGCCACGCACCGGGTCGTCGCCCTGATCGCCCCGACCACCTCGCGGGCCTGGACCAATGATCCGGCGGACGACGACGACATGGAGGGATCGGCCAGCCAGCTGGCGGCGGTCGCGGGCTATCCTCACCTGACCGTGCCGATGGGCTTCGACCGGGGTATGCCGGTGGGGATCAGCTTCATCGGCGGAAAGTGGGAGGACGCCCGGATCCTGTCGCTGGGCCACGCCTATGAGCGGCGCACGATGGAGCGGCGGCCGCCGACGCCCGGCGCCTCGAGACGGTCGAACTGAGCGCCAGTTGGTCGGACGCGGGCTCGCGGAGCGCGGAGATTTACAGCGGGCCCGAACCCGACCACAGCTAGGGCGAACGCGCCGTCTGGAAGCTCAAAATGGAACGCCTGTTCGTCCGAATCGCCACCTTGACCGCGAAACTCGCGGGCAAGCCGTGGACCTTCATCGCCTGTCTCGTGATCGTGCTGGCCTGGGCGGTCACGGGGCCGCTGTTCGGCTTCAGCCAGACCTGGCAGCTGGTCATCAACACCGGCACGACCATCATCACCTTTCTGATGGTGTTCCTGATCCAGAACACCCAGAACCGGGACAGCGCCGCCATGCAGGCGAAGCTGGATGAGCTGGTGTTCGCGATGAAGCGGGCGGACGACCATTTCATCGGCATCGAACACCTGACCGAACGGGAACTGGACGCGATCCTGCGAGAGGTCGAGGCCCGGGGGGTCGCCGTGCATCAGGGCGAGCCAGCCCGGCCGATCCGGGCCAGTCGGGCGGACCGCGCCGTCTCCGAATAGGGGCGGTCGGCTTCCCGCCGGGGCGTCAGGCGACATGACGGGGAACGCACGGCCTTCCGGGCCATTTCAGGGCCCTGACCTCCCTGGAAAACCCATGTCCCCTTCTATCGAGTCCTTCGGCCGCGGGCCGAACCGCCGAGGCTGCCCATGAGCGATCTGCTCGCCAACATCGTCGGCTCGGCGGCGGCCGTTTGCTCGGTCACCAGTTTCGCGCCGCAGATGATCAAGATCTGGAAGGAGCGGGACGCCTCGGCCGTGTCGCTGAAGACCTATTCTCTGACGGTGACCTGTTTCGCCCTGTGGGTGGTCTACGGCGTCATGACGACGGCCTGGCCGATCACCATCGCCAACAGCTGCGCCCTGCTGATGGCCGCGGGGGTGCTGACGATGAAGTGGCGGTTCTCACGGAAGGCGAAGCGCGGCTAGCCGACGACGGCGGTGGTCTCGATCTCGAGCCGCGCGGCGTCCTCGATCAGTCCCTTGACCTCGACCACGGCCATGGCGGGGTAGTGGGGGCCGATCCGCTCGCGCCAGATCGCGCCGATCTCTCGCAGGGCGGACAGGTATTCGGCCTTGTCGACCACATACCAGGTCATGCGGACGATGTGTTCGGGACCGGCTCCGGCCTCGGCCAGGACGGCGAGGGTGTTGTCGATCGTCTGGCGGAACTGGCCGGCGAAGGTCGTCTCGGCAAACACGCCCGCGGGCGTCCAGCCGATCTGGCCGGCCACGAAGACCATGTGGCCGGTCGCCTCGACGCCGTTGGAATAGCCCCTGGGCCGGGGCCAGCCTTCGGGCAGCAGGATGCGGTTCACGGGGCGGTCTCCACGAAGGGGGCGATGCGGGCGCGCAGGGCGTCGGGCCAGGGTTCGGGCTTCAGCAACGCGCCGACGTAGACGAGGGTCTGGCTGGCCTCGAAGCGCAGGTCGCCGCCGGCGCTGATCCGGTGACGCAGGCCGCAGGAAGCGCCCCCCAGCTTCGTGACCGTCAGGGCGAATGTCAGTTCGTCCTCCAGCCGCGACGGTGCGATGAACCGGGCCTCGACGGCGGCGGTCGGCACGCTGACGTGCCGGTTGACGTGCAGTTCGCGGAACGAGGCCTCAAGCGGCCCGGCGAACCAGTCCTCGACCACCCCGTTCAGCATCTCGAAATAGCGCGGGAAGAAGACGATGCCAGCGGTGTCGCAGTCGGCGAAGCGGACGCGGCGGTCGACCGTGAAGACCTGGCCGGTCATGTCGCCTCCTTGAGCCGGAAGCGTTGCAGCTTGCCGGTCTGTGTCTTTGGCAGGGCGTCCACGAAATCGAGGCCGCGGGGGTATTTGTAGGGGGCGATGACGCCCTTCACGAAGGTCTGGAGCTCAGAGCGCAGGGCGTCGGAGGGGGCACGGCCCTCGTTCAGCACGACGAAGGCCTGGACGATCTGGCCGCGCTCGGGATCGGGCGCGCCGATGACGGCGGCCTCGGCGACGGCGGGATGCCGCAGCAGGGCGTGCTCCACCTCGGGCGCGCCGATGTTGTAGCCGGACGAGATGATCATGTCGTCGGACCGGGCCACGAACCAGAACCAGCCGTCCTCGTCGAGGCGGTAGACGTCGCCGGTCAGGTTCCAGCCGTCCTGGACATAGGCGGCCTGGCGGTCGTCATCGAGGTAGCGGCAACCCGTCGGGCCGCGGACGGCGAGGCGGCCAGTTTCGCCGGGGGGCAGGGGATTGCCGTCGGCGTCGATGATGCGGGCCTGATAGCCGGGGACCGCCTTGCCGGTGGAGCCGGGGCGGATGTCGTCGCCGCGGGCGGAGATGAAGACGTGGATCATCTCGGTCGAGCCGATGCCGTCGATGATGCGGACCCCGGTGGCTGCATGCCAGGCGTCGGACGTGGCGGCGGGCAGGGCCTCGCCCGCCGAGACGCAGGTGGCCAGGCTGGACAGGTCGTGGTCGTCGGCCAGCTTCAGCAGGGCGCGGTAGCCGGTCGGGGCGGTGAACAGGGCGGTGGCGCCATGGCGGGCGACGGTCTCGGCGAGGGCGTCGAAGCCGGGACGGGGGGCGAAGGCGGTGGCGGCCCCGACGGCGGCCGGAAAGACCACCAGTCCACCGAGGCCGAAGGTGAAGGCGATGGGCGGGGTGCCGACGGCGATGTCGTCCTTCGTCAGGCCGACGACATGCCGCCCGAAGGTGTCGGCCATGGCCAGGATGTCGCGATGGAAATGGACGCAGCCCTTGGGCTTGCCCGTGGTGCCCGAGGTGAAGGCGATCAGGGCGGGGTCGTCCGCGGCCGTGTCGACGGGATCGAACCTGAAGCCGGCGGGCAGGGCCTGGGCGGCCTTCTGGAGGGCGGCGGAATCCATGACTTTCGTCAGCGAGGGCGCGCTCGCCTGCGCCTCTGTGACGGCGTCGGCGAGGGTGGAATAGACCAGCGCATGGCTGATCCGGGCCTTGTCGATGACGGTGGCGAGCTCGGCGGCGCGGAGCATCGGCATGGTGGCCACCACCACCCCGCCGGCCTTGAGGATCGCGAACCAGGCCAGGACCGTCCATGAGGAATTCGGTCCGTGCAGCAGGACCCGGTTGCCGGGGACCAGACCCATCTCCTCGACCAGCACCCGCGCCATCCGGCCCGAGATGGCGTCGACGCGGGCCCAGGAGAATTCGTGGTCATGGTCGATCAGGGCGCGGCCGTCTGGACCCGCCGCCGCGACGCCCCGGCGCAGCAGTTCGACGCCGGCGTTCAGCCGCTCCGGATAGGCCAGTTCCGGCAGGTCGAAGACGAAGTCCGGCTGCTGATCCGTCGGCGGCAGATGGTCCAGCACGAACCGGTCGATGTGCGCGCTGGTCCCCATCAGGCGGCTCCGGCCAGTCCCGCCAGCACCTGCCGGGCGATGACGATCTTCTGCACCTCCGACGCGCCCTCGTAGATGCGCAGGGCGCGGATCTCGCGGTACAGCCGCTCGACCGGGTGGCCGGACACCACCCCCAGACCGCCGAACAGCTGGACCGCCGCGTCGATGACGGCCTGGGCCTCGTCGGTGGCGTAGAGCTTGGCCATGGCGGCTTCGCGGGTGACCCGCGGCGCGCCCTGGTCCTTGAGCCAGGCGGCGCGGTAGATCAGCAGGGCCGAGGCGTCGATCTTCAGCGCCATCTCGGCCAGGGAGGCCTGGACCAGCTGGAGCTCGCTCATCGGCGCGCCGAACAGCCGGCGGGCGACGGTGCGCGATGCGGCCTCGTCGAAGGCCCGGCGGGAGAAGCCGAGGGCCGCCGCCGCGACGGTGGAGCGGAACACGTCGAGGGTGGCCATGGCGATGCGGAAGCCCTCGCCCGGCGCGCCGAGCATGCGGTCGCCGTCGATGCGGCAGGCGTTGAAGCGGATCGTCGCCAGCGGATGGGGCGCCATCAGCGGGATCCGTTCGACGATCTCGAAGCCGGGCGTGTCGGCGTCGACGACGAAGGCGCCGAGCCCCTTGGCGCCGCCCTCGCCGGTGCGGGCGAAGACGGTGTAGCGATCGGCGAGGCCGCCGTTGGAGATGAAGGTCTTGGTCCCGTCGAGAACCCAGTGGTCGCCGTCGCGTCGGGCGGTGGTCGACAGGGCGGCGACGTCGGAGCCGGCGTCGGGTTCGGACAGGGCGAAGGCCGCGACGGTATGACCCGAGGCCACGCCCGGCAGCCAGCGGGCCTTCTGGTCGTCCGTGCCGAACAGGCTGATCGGGCCGGAGCCGAGACCCTGCATGGCGAAGACGAAATCGGCCAGGCCGGAGCGGCGGGCGAGGGTCTCGCGCGTCAGACACAGGGTGCGGACGTCGAGCCTGCCGTTGGCGTCGGGGATGGCGTTGTTCAGCCAGCCGCCGTCCGCCAGCGCCTTGAGGATGGTGCGGCAATCGCCGTCGAGGTCGTGGTCGCCGTGCAGGTTCACCGCATCGGCGCCATCCGCCCAGGCCTCGAGATCGGCGGCGAAGGCCCGGTGGCGGCCGTCGAAGAAGGGCCAGTCGAGGAAGCTGCGGTCGGCCATGTTCAATTCCCCTCGAACACCGGCTCGCGTTTCGCCGCGAAGGCCTCGTAGGCGCGGCGGAAGTCCTTCGTCTGCATGCAGATGGCCTGGGCTTGCGCCTCGGACTCGATGGCGGCGTCGAGGCTCATGTCCCATTCGACGTTGAGCTGGTTCTTGGTGGCGCCGTGCGCGAAGGTGGGTCCCCGGGCCAGCGACAGCGCCATGTCCCGGGCGGCGTCCAGCAGGGCGTCCGGTTCGACCAGCCGGTTGTGGAAGCCCCAGCGCTCGCCCTCGTCGGCGGTCATGACCCGGCCGGTGAACAGCAGCTCGGACGCCCGGCCCTGGCCGATCTGGCGGGGCAGGATGGCGCAGGCGCCCATGTCGCAGCCGGCCAGGCCGACGCGCGTGAACAGGAAGGCGGTCTTGGTGCGTGGCGTGGCGATCCGCAGGTCCGAGGCCATGGCCATGATGGCGCCGGCGCCGACGCAGACGCCGTCCAGTGCGGCGATGACGGGCTGGGGGCAGCCGCGCATCGCCTTGACCAGATCACCGGTCATGCGGGTGAAGTTCAGCAGGGCCGGCATGGCCATCTCGGTCAGCGGGCCGATGATCTCGTGCACGTCGCCGCCGGAAGAGAAGTTGCCGCCGGCGCCGGTGACGATCACGACCTTGCAGTCGTCGGCGTGGACCAGGGCGCGGAACAGGTCGCGCATCTCGGCATAGGACTCGAACGTCAGCGGGTTCTTCCGCTCGGGCCGGTTCAGGGTCAGGGTCGCGACGCCGTCGCCGTCGACCGACCACAGGAAATGGGCCGCCTTGTAGTCGCGCGCCTTCATCCGTTCAGCTCCTCGTGGGTGGTGGCGTGAAGCGACCGTTTGGCGCGCTCCAGCAGGCGGGTCAGGTCGTCGGCCTCCGTCGCCGTAAGATCGGCGAACAGGGCCTCGATCCAGCGTTCGTGGGCGGCCGCCATGAGGGCGAAGCGGGCCCGGCCCAGGGGAGTCAGGCGCACGCGCTGAACCCGACGGTCAGCGCCCGCCATGGACTCGATCAGGCCGTCCGCCCTGAGACGCGCGGCCAGTCCTGTGACATTGCCGTTGGAGACCATCAGCATGCCGGCGGCCTCTCCCATCGTCAGTCCGTCCTCGCCGGCCCGGTCGAGCGCTGACAGCATATCGAACCGGGGCAGGGTGGAGCCGAACTCGTCCCGCAGCCGCTGGGACACCGTCTGTTCGATACGGGTCGAACAGGTCAGCAACCGGAGCCACAGGCGCAGGGAGCGCTTGCCGTCGGGCGCGCCGCCCAGCCGGTCGGGCAAGGAGGCGGCGGCGGGGCTCACAGTTCGCCGCCCGCGACGGGCACCGCCACGCCGTTGACGCCCGAAGCGCCCTCGCCGCACAGCCAGACGATGGTCTGGGCCACCTCATCGGGGCTGATCAGCCGGCCCTGCGGGTTGGACGCCGAGAGCGCGGCGCGCGCCTCTTCCTCCGACCGTCCGGTTTTGGCGACGATGGAGTCGATGGAGCGGGCGACCAGTTCGGTCTCGGTGAAGCCGGGGCAGACGGCGTTGACGGTGACGCCCTTCGCCGCGACCTCCAGCGCCAGGGCGCGGGTCAGGCCGACCAGCCCGTGCTTGGCCGCGACATAGGCCGAGACATAGGCGTAGCCCTTGAGGCCGGCGGTGGAGGCGACGTTGACGATGCGGCCCCAGCGGCGCGTCAGCATGCCGGGCAGGACCAGACGCGCGGCCTCGGCCGGGGCTTCCAGATTGAGCGCCAGCATGGCGCGGAAGGCGTCAGCGTCGGTCTTGAGGAAGGGTGCGGAGGTCGCGGCCCCGGCGTTGTTGATCAGGATATCGATGGGCCCGAAGCGGTCGCGGCCGGCCTCGATGGCGGCCGCCAGCATGTCGGGGTCGGTGACGTCGGCGGGGGCGGCGAAGGCGAGGTCGCCGATGCGGTCGACCGTCTCGTTCAGGCGGGCGACGTGGCGGCCGATCAGGGTGACCTGACAGCCGGCCTCGGCCAGCCGTTCGGCCGTGGCGCGGCCGATGCCAGAGCCGGCGCCCGTGACGACGGCGTGATGTCCGTCCAGGGTCATACCGGCCCCGCCTGCTGCTGTTTCTCGAGGTTGCGGGCCAGCTGGGCGAAGCCGGCGAGGTACTGGACGGGAGGCTGGATGCCGCGCCAACCCAGTTCGGCGGCGGCGCGCAGGCTCCAGTTCGGGTCGGCCAGATGCGGCCGGGCGAGGGCGCACAGATCGGCACGGCCGGCGGCGAGGATGCTGTTGACGTGGTCGGTCTCGTAGATGTTGCCGACGGCCATGGTGGCGACTCCCGCCTCATTGCGGATGCGGTCGCTGAACGGGGTCTGGAACATGCGACCGTAGACGGGCCGCGCCTGCTCTGACGTCTGTCCGGCCGAGACGTCGATCAGGTCGCCGCCGGCGTCGGCGAAGGCGCGGGCGATGGCCACGGACTCTTGCGGCGTGACGCCGTCGTCGGTCCAGTCGGTGGCGGACAGGCGCACCGACATCGGCTTGTCGTCAGGCCAGACGGCGCGCATGGCGGCGAAGACCTCCAGCGGGAAGCGCAGCCGGTTCTCGACGGAACCGCCGTAAATGTCGGTGCGGCGGTTGGAGACGGGCGTCAGGTAGGACGACAGAAGATAGCCATGCGCGCAGTGCAGTTCGACCATGTCGAAGTCGGCCTCGGCGGCCCAGATCGTGGCGCGCACGAAGTCATCGCGGACGCGGTCCATGTCGGCGCGCGTCATCTCGCGAGGGACCTGATCTTCGTCCGACCATGGGATGGGAGAGGGGGCGATCAGGGGCCAGCCGCCTTCCAGGAGCGGCTGGTCGGCGCGCGGCCCCCAGGGGCGTTCTACCGAGCCCTTGCGTCCGGCGTGGGCCAGCTGGATCGCGATGCGCGACCCCTGGCCGTGGACGAAGTCGACGATCCGCTTCCAGGCGTCGCGATGGTCCGGCCGGTACATGCCCGCGCAGCCGGGCGTGATCCGGCCATCGGCCGAGACATCCGTCATCTCGGTGAAGACCAGACCGGCGCCGCCCAGGGCGCGGCTCCCGAGATGGACGAGGTGGAAGTCGCCGACCGTCCCGTCCTCGGCCGAGTACATGCACATGGGGGAAACCACGACGCGGTTGGGGAGGGTCAGGCCGCGCAGACGCAGGGGCGCGAACATGGGCGCGGGCGGTTCGTCCGTGGGCGGAGCGCCGGCCTGAGCGGCGAACCAGCGCTCGACGCGGCCCAGGAAGGCGGGGTCGCGCAGGCGGAGGTTCTCATGGCTGACGCGCTGGCTGCGGGTCAGCAGGCTGTAGGCGAACTGCAGCGGGTCGAGCCCCACATAGCGGTCGACGGTCTCGAACCATTCGGTGGAGTTGCGGGCCGCGCTCTGCAGCTTCAGCACCTCGACCCGCCGCTCGGCCTCATAGGCGGCGAGGGCGGCGTTGAGGTCGCCGCCGTCGGTCAGGGCTTGGGCGAGGCGGATGGCGTCCTCAAAGGCCAGCTTGGTGCCGGAGCCGATGGAGAAATGGGCTGTGTGGGCGGCGTCGCCGAGCAGCACCACCTTGCCGTCGCGCCAGCTGGAACAGGCCACGCGCGGGAAGTTCAGCCAGGCCGAGCCGCGCAGGTGGCGGGCGTTGCTCATCAGGGCATGGCCGCCCAGCCAGTCGGCGAACAGGGCCTCGGCGGCGCGGCAGGTCTGGTCCTGGTCCATGTCTTCGAAGCCGAGGCCGCGCCAGGTCGCCTCGGTGCATTCGACGATGAAGGTCGAGGCGCCCGGCTCGAACTGGTAGGCGTGGGCCCAGATCCAGCCGTGCGGGGTCTCGACGAAGGCGAAGGTGAAGGCGTCGAACGCCTGGTGCGTGCCCAGCCAGATGTATTTGTTGGCGCGTATGTCGACGTCGACGCGGAACACCTCGGGGTGGGCATTGCGGACACGGCTGTTGAGGCCGTCGGCGGCGACGATGGTATCGGCGGGCAGGACGCGGATGTCGGCGATCTCGTCCTCGAACCGCAGGTCGACGCCAAGCGATCGGGCGCGATCCTGCAGGATGGTCAGCAGCTTCTGGCGGCCGACGCCGGCGAAGCCGTGGCCCCCGGAACGGACGGTCTGGCCGTGGATGTGGACGTCGATGTCGTCCCAATGGACGAAGGCGGCCTCGATGATGGCCGCGGTCTCGGGGTCGTTGGCCTTGAGGTTGGCCAGGGTCTGATCCGAGAAGACCACGCCCCAGCCGAAGGTGTCGTCCGGCCGGTTGCGCTCGTGGACGACGACGGCCAGCGTCGGGTCGCGCAGCTTGAGGGAAATCGCCAGATAGAGGCCGCCAGGCCCGGCGCCCACAATGGCGATGCTTCTGACGGCGCTCGTCGACGGCATATTTTAAGCTTGAAACAACTCCGTCCGGATGTCCAGCGTCAGGGGCCGGTGAACATGGCGCGGTCGGCCCGGACCGCCTCGACGATCATGGCGGTCACCGCCCGGATGCGGGCCAGGGGCTTGAGGTCGGCGTGGGTCACCAGCCAGAGGCTGCGGTCCAGATGCACGGCGTCGGCAAGGACACGGCGCAAGCCGGGCTCGCGGGCGGCGATGAAGTCGGGCAGGACACACAGGCCCGCCCCGGCGAGGGCGGCCTGGAGCTGGGCGATCAGGTTGGAGCTCTGCAGCGCGACATGGATGTCGACGTCCGGCGCCTGCATATAGTCGAGCTCGGGCGCATAGAGCAGGTCGCCGATGTAGCCGATGAAGCGCTGTCCGGCCATGTCGGCGCGGGTCCGGATCGGCGGCCGGACGTCGAGATAGGCGGGGGCGGCGTAGAGGCTGAGGCCGTAGTCGGTCAGCTTGCGCGAGATCAGCCGGCCCTCGCGAGGGGCGCTGAGGGTCACGGCGATGTCGGCCTCGCGCTTCGACAGGCTGAGCACGCCGGATATGGCTACCAGCTGGATGTCGAGGCCGGGGTGGCGGTCGGCCAGTTTCGCCATCAGCGGGGCGAGGACATAGCTGCCGAAGCCCTCGGGCGCGCCGATCCGGACCGTGCCCGTCAGGGCCTGATCGGCCTCGCCCAGCTCATTGGCGGCCAGCAGGGTCAGGCTCTCGATCTTCTCGGCCGTCGGCATCAGCCGCTCTCCGTGCGGCGTGAGGGCGTAGCCCTGGGGGCTGCGGTCGAACAGGCGGGCGCCCAGTCCATCCTCCAGCGCGGCAATGCGCCGGGCGACGGTGGTGTGGTCCATGCCCACCCGCGCGGCCGCGGTGGTGAGGCGTCCGGTACGGGCCACGGCGAGGAAGGCGCGCAGGTCGTTCCAGTTGAAATCGGCCACGGTTGCTCCTGTGCAAAAATGCACAACGATTGCGCAATCCTTGGCATCGTCACGGCGGAATAGCCATGACATATCGCCGGCCTACGAACACTGCTGTTCCAAGGATCCGGTCATGGCTTTCGACTCCGCCGCCTATGCGCCCGCCGCTCCGACGCCGACGCCCGCGCTGATCGACGCCTTCGACACGCCCTGCCCGGTGTGGGCCGCCGAGAACCCGGATCGCGCCCTTGCGTTGCTGTTCGTGGCCCCGCGCGACTGCGCGGCGGTCGATGTCCTCGTCTCGCTCTGAGCGAAAGGCCGACCTGATGTTGAAGCCGACGCCCGAACCCACCCTGCCCGATCCGACCGTCGTGGCCGAGACGCTGACCACCCTGATGCAGAACGCCGGCGCGGCGGTCCGCACCACCCTGGTCCAGGCCGCGTCACCGCAGGCCCTGCCATATGACCCGACCACGCTGACGCGGGCGATGATCGATTTCAACATCGGCGTCATGACCCGGCCGGCGGCCCTGTTCGAGGCTCAGGCGAAGAACTGGCAGGACTGGACCGCCCTGTGGCGCACCATGGGCGCCCGGGCGCTTGGGCAGGAGGCCGCGCCCGTCGCGGCGCCGGCCAGGAGCGACCGACGCTTCGCCGACCCGGCGTGGAGCGAGGAGCCGGTCTATGACTATCTGAAGCAGGCCTATCTGCTGGCGGCGCGCCAGCTCCAGGATTTCGTCGCCGTCGCCCCCGTCGATGAGGCGACCCGAGCCCAGGTCGACTTCGCCAGCCGGCAGATGATGAACGCCCTGGCGCCGACCAATTTTCCGCACACCAATCCGCAGGTCGCCCGCCGCACCATCGAGAGCGGCGGCCTGAACCTGATGGCCGGCCTGTCAAACCTTCTGGAGGACGTCGGCAAGGGGCAGGGCCTGGTCAGCCGCCGCGCGCCCAATGATTTCGAACTGGGCGTCAACGTCGCCGCCACCCCGGGCGCCGTGGTGTTCAAGAACGACCTGATGGAACTGATCCAGTATGCGCCGACGACCGACACGGTCTATCGCCGGCCGCTGCTGTTCGTGCCGCCGCTGGTCAACAAATACTATCTCTTCGATCTGACGCCCAAGGCCAGCTATCTGAAATGGCTGGTCGACCAGGGCCACACCGTCTTCGTCATCTCCTGGGCCAACCCGGACGAGAGCCACGCCGACAACGGGATGGACGCCTATGTGAAGGACGGCGTCATCGCCGCCCTAGACGCGGTCGAACTGGCCACCGGCGAGCCTGACGCGGACCTGGTGTCCTACTGCCTCGGCGGCACGCTTTCAGCGATGACGCTGGCCTATCTGGCGCAGACCGGTCGCGCGGACCGCATCGCCTCGGCGACCCTGATCGCGACCCTGGTCGACTTCGGCGACATGGGCGAATGGTCGGTGTTCACCAGCGAGCAGGATCTGAACGCCTTCGACCGCTATCTGGACGACAAGGGCTATGTCGAGGCGCACGATCTGACCAAGCTGTTTTCGGCTGTCCGCGCCAACGATCTGATCTGGTCGTCGGTGGTGAACCACTATCTGCTCGGCGACGAGGTCCGCGCGTCGGACCTGCTGTGGTGGTTCGACGACGGTTCGCGCATCCCGGCGCGGATGCTGAAGGAGTACGGCCGGCAGATCCTGCGGAGGAACCAGCTGAAGGACGGCGGCGTGGCGATCGACGGCGTGGCTCTGAATCTGGGCGCGATCGAGACCCCGGTGATGATCGTCGCCCTGAAGGACGACCATGTCTCGGCGTGGAAGAACACCTATGCGGGACGCCGCTTCTTCGGCGGACCGACGCGGTTCCTGCTGGGCGGCTCAGGCCACAACGCCGGCATGATCAATCCGCCGGCGGCCAACAAGCACGGCTACTGGACCAATGACGAGGCCCCCGCCGACGCGGAGGCCTGGCTGGCCGGAGCTGAACAGAAGGCGGGGTCGTGGTGGCCGGAATGGCAGGGCTGGCTGGACGCCGCCGCGGCCGACGACAAGGTCAAGGCGCGCAAGGTCGGTTCGGGCAAGCTGAAGGCCGGCGCCGCGGCGCCCGGCGACTACGTCCGCGTCAGACACTAGGCCTTGGGCGGCTCGGTCTTCATGGCCGAGCGCAGCAGCAGAGCCGCGGCGTAGAGGACCACCACGACGACCGCCCAGCGCAGCGGCTCGATCGGCATTTCCTTGACCACGAAGGCGGCGATCAGCACGGCCGGGATGCCGCCCAGGGCCATGCCGATGACGATCCTCAGGTCGATCCGCTCGGCCTGGATATAGCGGAAGCCGGTGGTCGGCATCAGGAAGGCGCAGGCGCTGGCCATGACCGGAAAGGCCAGGCGCGGGTCCAGACCCAGCAGGCTGAGCAGGATCAGGGACGGAGCGTAGAGGCCGATCCCGAAGGCCATCAGCATGCCCATGACGAAATGGGCGCCGACGGCGATCCAGAGCAGGCGGGGCTCCAGCGCCGAGGCGGTCCCGCCGATTGGCATCAGGTCCAGATTACTCATGGCGTAGAGGGCCGCCGCGATCAGCAGGGCGACACCCACGATCGCCTGCACCACCCGCACCGGCGCCCGGACCATGAGCGGCGCCCCGACCACGGCGCCCGCCACGGCCGCGATGATGCAGGACACCAGCAGCATGGGATCGACGCTGACCCCCAGCAGGACGAGGAAGACGCCGGACTGGACCATGGTCGGCAGGGCGTGGCCGACGTTCAGCGTCGCCGGGATGAAGCTGTCCGGGATCATCTTGCGGAAGCGGAGCCAGGCCGTGGTCGGGGCGAAGGAGCCGATGCCCAGGGTGTCGAAGAAATTCACCACGGCGCCGAGCAGGATGGCTTCCGGCCGGGGCGCGCCCGTCCCGCGCCTGAGGGCGGTTCTTCCCAGAACGACGATGAAGGCGGTCGCCAGCAGCGCCAGGCCCGTCAGAAGGATAGTCAGGATCACGGCCGTTTCCCCCAGGTCGTCGCGCCCAGCTGAGCACGATCGTATACGATACTCAATCTTGAGGCCCGGCGTCAGGCGTCCGGCAACTGGCTCCGCAGGTCGACGAGGGTCGCGCGGATGTGGGACCGGACCTCGCGGCGGACGGTTTCGGTCCGGCGGTCCAGCCAGGCCTGCAGGAGGCTTTCGTGCTCGTGGCTGGCGCGGTCGGGGCGACGCTGCTCGCCGAGGTGGACCCGCACATAGCGTTCGGACAGGGCCAGAAGGCGGTCGACGGTCTCGACGGTTACGCCGCGGCCCGACGGACGGACCAGCGCAAGATGGAACTCCCGATTTTTCCGACCGACGTCGGCCAGGCCCTGGCGCAGGGCGGCGTCCAGATCTGCCAGGGCGGCGCGGGCTGCGGCCTGGTCGGCGGGACCGGCTTCCAGGGCGCCGAGGACGCAGGCGTTGGGCTCGATACGCAGGCGCAGGTCGAACACATCCTCGGCGTCCGCGCGCGACAGGGGGCGGACGATGAAGCCGCGGTTGGGATGGGATACGACCAGCCCTTCGCTTTCGAGGCGGGCGAGGGCCTCGCGCAGCGGGATCTTGCTGACCCCCAGCTCCAGCGCCAGCGCGTCCTGACGGATCGGCGTATCGGCCGGCAGGCGGCCGGACAGGATCCGCTCACGCGCCTGGGCGAGGAGCTGATCGGGCAGGGCGCGGGCTGGACGCGCCATCCTCAGACCACCTGGAAGCCGTGGGCGAAGACGTCCTCGTCGTCGATCCAGATTTCGTTCAGGCCGGTGGCGATGGCCGAGCCTTCAACGGAGGGAATGATGGCGGACCGGCCGCCGACCTCGGTCTCCGCCTCAACCCGGCCGGTGAAGCGGCTGCCGATATAGCTTTCGTGGACGAAGGCCCTGCCGACCGGCAGCCGGCCGGTCGCGTGCAGATGGGCCAGCCGCGCCGAGGTGCCGGTGCCGCAGGGGCTGCGGTCGATGGCCTTGTCGCCGTAGAAGACGGCATTGCGACCGTCAGCGCCCTCGCCCCGGGGCTTGTCGGCCCAGAGCAGGTGGGAGACGCCGCGGATGGTCGGATCGATGGGATGCACCGGCGTGAACGCCTCCCGCACCAGGGCGCGGATGACCGGCGAGAGCTGCAGGATGCGCGCGGCGCCGAGGGCGTCGAGCCCGGCGTAGCCGCCCTGCGGTTCGATAATGGCGTAGAAATTGCCGCCATAGGCGACGTCGAGGGTCAGCGGGCCGAAGTCCGGGACGTCGATCTGTATGCCCCGTCTGTCCAGATAGGAGGCGACGTTGCGGATGCGGACCGAGCGGATGCGGTCGCCGTCCTGCACATAGTCGAGCGCGATGAGCCCGGCCGGAACCTCGGCGATCACCCGGCCGGGCGTGCTGGGTTGGATCAGCCCGTGTTCGAGGGCGAAGGTGATGATGCCGATGGTCCCGTGGCCGCACATCGGCAGGCAGCCGCTGGTCTCGATGAACAGAATGCCGACATCGGCCTCCGCCGTGGTCGGCGGATACAGGAAGCCGCCGCTCATCATGTCGTGGCCGCGCGGCTCGAAACAGAGGCCGGTGCGGATCCAGTCGAAGCGGGCCATGAAGTCCTGACGCCGCGCGCTCATGCTGTCGCCGGCCAGCGCGGGCGCGCCCTCGATCACCAGTCGCACGGGATTGCCCGCCGTGTGCCCGTCGATGCAACGGAAGACGTGCCGCGCCATGGCTACAGGACCGGGCGGGTAGCGGCGGCCTTCTCGACCATGGCGATCACCTCGGCGCGGCGGGCGCCGACCAGCGGATGCCGTGGCGGGCGGACGCGCTCATGCCCGCGGCCCATGACCTGTTCGGCGATCTTGATCGACTGGACCAGGTCATGATCGGCGTCGAGGTGCAGCAGGGGCATGAACCAGCGGTAGATGGCCAGGGCGGTCTGCATGTCCCCGCGCTTGAAGGCGTCCCAAAGGGCCAGCGATTCCTTCGGGAAGGCGTTGGTCAGGCCGGAGACCCAGCCGCGCGCGCCCAGCATCAGGCCTTCCAGCGCCACGTCGTCGAGGCCGGCGAACAGGACGTAACGGTCGCCGAACTCATTCAGCAGGTCGGTGAAGCGACGACTGTCCGGCGCGCTCTCCTTGAGAGCGACGACATTGGGCAGGTCCGAGAGGGCGTGAAGGGCGTCGAAGCCGATGCTGACCCGATAGGCGGGCGGATTGTTGTAGAGCATGATCGGCAGGCCGGTGGACTCGGCCACCGTCCGGAAATGGGATGCCAGTTCGGCCTGGGTGGGCACATAGACCATGGCCGGCAGGACCATCAGGCCATCGGCGCCGATCGCCTCGGCGTCCCGGGCGAAGGCGGCGGCGCGGCGCGTGTCCAGCTCGGCCACGCCGGCGATCACCGGCACGCGCCCGGCCACGGTCTTGACCGTCGCGGCCAGCATGGCGCGCTTCTCGTCAGCGTCGAGCGAGTTGTTTTCGCCGACCGTGCCCATGACGATCAGGCCGTGCACGCCGTCGCGGATCAGCCCATCCTGCACCTGGGCGGTGGAGTCGAAATCGATCGAGAAGTCCGCCGCGAACTGAGTCGTGGCGGCGGGGATCACGCCCTCCCAGGAAATCGACATCGGGTCCTCGCTTCCATCAGCTTAAGCCATTATCGTATACGATCCTGAAGTCGAGGCAACGGGAGTCCGATGCAGCCCAAGTCCTATCTCGTCATCGGCGGCGGTCTGGTGGGGGCCGCCTCGGCGCTGCGGCTGCAGGCGGCGGGCTTCGCTGTGACCCTGATCGACCCGAGCGATCCGAGGCGGGCGGCCTCGTTCGGCAATATCGGCCATATCGCCGCCGAACAGGTGTCGCCGCTCGCGTCGCAAGAGAGTTTGAGGACATTTCCCCGCCGGCTGTTCGGCCTCGGCGGGCCGCTGGACTTCCGCTGGCGCGACGCGGGATTGTGGGGGCCGTGGGCCCTGCGCTTCATTGCGGCCTCGGGTCCCGCGCGGCATGCCCGGGGGCAGGTTGCCCTGACGGCCCTGCTGGCCCAAGCCCTGCCGGCCTGGCGGCGGTTGGCGGTCTTCTCCGGCGCGCCTGACGTAGTCGGCCGCGACGGCCATGCGGTGGTGTGGATGTCGGAAGGGGCGGCGGAGAAAGGGCTGCGAGGCTGGGAACACGCGCCGACGGGCAGCGCCGCCTTCCGGCCCATGGGCGCGGACGACCTCGCGCCCTACGAAGCGGTCATGCGCCGCGCGCCGGTCGCGGGCATTCGGTTCTCGGGCACGGCCCAGGTCAGCGAGCCGCAGGCCGCCCGCGACGCCCTGATCACGGCGTTCAAGGCGCACGGAGGCGAGGTCGTCCATGCGCGCGTCGCCCGCGTGGCGTCCGGTGATCGCGTGGTCGCCCACCTCGAAGGCGGCGGCGTGCGCGAGGCCGACGGCGTCGTGATCGCGGCCGGGGCATGGGCGGGGCGGCTGATGCGCGATCTGGGCGTCGAGGCGCCGGTCATCGCCGAGCGCGGCTATTCGGTGCACAGCGCCGAACACGGCTGGGACGAGACCCTGCCGCCGACCGTGTTCGAGGAGCATTCGATGGTGGTGTCGCGCTTCACCAGCGGCCTGCGCGCCTCCAGCTATGTCGAGTTCGGCTCGCCCGACGCCCCGGGCGATCCGCGTAAATGGCGGTTCCTGGAGCGGCGGCTGGCCGATCTGGGCATCCGCTTTGCGCCCGAGCCGGATCGCTGGGTGGGGCCGCGCCCGACCCTGCCGGACTATCTGCCCGCGATCGGACGGCTGGAGCGCGATCCGCGCATTGTCTACGCCTTCGGCCACCAGCATCTGGGCCTGACCCTTTCGGCGGTGACCGCCGAACTGGTCGCGAACCTGGCCGAGGGGCGCGCTCCGGCGATCGACCTGTCGCCCTTCCGGATCGAACGTTTCGCCCGGTAGCTGTTGCGTCGCCGGGGCGGGGGCGGTCAAATGTCCGGGGCCGACCCGGCCTGCTGGAACGCTCATGGCCGCCTCGTCCTTCCCCGCCTACATCAGTACGCGCGGGGCCTCCCCCGAAGTGGATTTCACGGGCGCCCTCCTGGCCGGGGTCGCGCCCGATGGCGGACTGTATGTGCCGACCTTCTGGCCGGACCTGTCCGCCGCGCAGTGGGCGGCGGGCGACGCCGCCGAACGCGCCCGGGCGGTCCTGGCCCCCTTCATCGGCGAGACGCTGGAGGCGGCGGCGCTGGAACGGGCGACGGCCCGGCTCACAGACCAGTTCCGGCATCCGGAAACGACGCCGCTGGTCGAGCTGGAGCCCGGCCTGTTCGTGCTGGAGCTGTTTCACGGTCCGACCGCGGCCTTCAAGGACTACGCCATGCAGATGGCCGCCGTGCTTGCCGAGGCCGCCCTGGCGGCGAGCGGCGAGCGGCTGCTGCTGGTGACGGCGACCAGCGGCGACACGGGCGCGGCCGCGGTGCGGGCGTTCGGGGGCGTGGATCGGGTCGAGCTGGTGGTGCTCCATCCCCTGGGGCGGGTGTCGCCGGTGCAGCGTCTGCAGATGACGACGTCCGGCGCGTCGAATGTGCTGAACCTGGCGGTGCGGGGCGATTTCGACGACTGCCAGCGGCTGGTGAAGCAGATCCTGACCCATCGCGGCGTGGCCGCGGGTCGGCGGGTGAGCTCGGTCAACTCGATCAACTGGGCCCGGCTGGCCGGGCAGATCCCCTATTACGCCGGCGCCGCGCACGCGCTGGGCGACCGGGCCGCCGGCGCGACCTATGTGGTTCCCACCGGTAATTTCGGCGACGCCTTCGCCGGCTGGGCGGCGCGGCGCATGGGCCTGCCGATGGGCAGGCTGGTGGCCGCCACGAACCGGAACGACGCCCTGGTCCGGGCGCTCGACACGGGGGTCTATGAGCGCGCCCTGGCCACGCCCACAGCCAGCGTCAGCATGGACGTCCAGGCGCCGTCGAATTTCGAGCGGCTGGTGTTCGAGGCCTCGGGCCGCGACAGCGGCCTGACGCGCGGCCTGTTCGAGGACTTCGCCCGCCAGGGCCGGGTGACGTTGCCCGCCGACCTGCTGGCGGCCTTGCGGCGCGAGGTGTCGGCGGTGTCGGTCAGCGAGGCCGAGACGATGGAAGAGATCGCGCGCACCCATCGCGAATTGGGACGGGTGATCTGCCCGCACACGGCCGTGGCCCTTCACGCCGCGCGACGGCTGGACCGGTCGGCGGGGCCGGTGGTCGCGCTGTCGACGGCGCATCCGGCCAAATTTCCGGAGTCGGTCGAGGCGGCCCTTGGCTTCGCTCCGGAACGACCGCCACAGCTTGAGGGGCTGGAGGGTAGGCGTGAGGTGTTCGAGTCGGTGGACGCCAGCCTGGAGGCCGTGCTCGCCGCCCTGACGTGAGCCTCAGGCGGCGAGGGCCTGTTCCGTCCACCAGTCGAGCCGGCGCAGGAACGGGGCCGGGTCCTTGGGCGTCACCAGGGCGGACGGGTCGTGGAACAGGCGGTCGTGCAATCGGGTCAGGGTGAACCGCACGGCCGCGACGGCGCCGAGGCCGGGCAGGGCCGTGCGCTCCGCCGGGGTCAGCGGACGCAACGATTCATAGCCCGACTGGAAGGCGGCCGCGGCCCCGGGCAGGGCGGCGCCGTCGGCGTCGAAGGCCCAGGCTGAAAGGGCGATGGCCAGGTCGTAGGCCAGGGCGTCGGTGCAGGCGAAATAGAAGTCGATCAGGCCGCTCGGCGCGGCGCCCTCGAACAGGATGTTGTCGGGAAAGAAGTCGGCGTGGATCGGGCCTTGCGGCAGGCCATCGGCCGGATCGGCCCCGTCGATCCAGGGCTCCATCCGGCGAAGCAGCTGAAGATCGGCGCCGGTCGCGCGTGACCGGCAGCGCTCGAACAGGGCGCGCCGGGCGGCGGGGCCGACCGGATTGGGCCGGGTCAGGGGAAAGTCGGCGCCGGCGCGGTGCAGGCGGGCGAGCAGCGCCCCGGCGGCGGCCTGATCCGGCAGCGACGGATTCGGCCGCCAGACCCCGGGCAGCCATTCGAGGATGGCGGCGGGGCGATCCTTGAGGCGGCCGATCGTTCGGCCCGACCCGTCCGCCAGGGGGCGCGCGCAGGGCAGGCCGGCGTCGGCCGCATGGGCGGTCAGGCCGAGACAAAAGGGCAGGGCGGCGGCGTCGGTCCGGCCCTCGAACAGGGTCAGGACGAACCGGCCCCTGTCCGTGTCCAGTCGATAGTTGGTGTTCTCCACCCCTTCGGCGATCGGCGTCAGCGCATGCAGGGCGCCGAGGCCGAAGCCGCTAATGAAGGGCTCCGCCTCCGCCTCCTCGACCGGCGTGAAGACGGCCATGTCAGGCGGCCCGAAGGGCGAAGCGGCGGGCGGCGAGATCGGACAGGTCCGCCAGCAGGCTCTCGGCCGTGGCCCAGCGCCCGGCGCCGCGACCCCGACAGCGCACCGGCGCGCCTTCGACAGCGAGAACCTTCAAGGCGTTGCCTTCTCCCTTCAGGGTGGCGAACAGCGGATCGAGTCCGCCCGCGACGAGCCGAACCTCGGCGACCAGCCGCCCGTTGTCCAGACGGCATCGACAAAGCTGGCGCGCGCCCGCGGGTGGAAGGGCGTTCGGCGACAGCAGGTCGCGCGGGATGTCCGTCTCGTCCGGCATGACCCCGAACGCCTCGAAGGCCAGCAGGCGGACCTTGGCGGCGGCGTCCAGCCCCTCGAGATCCGAGGACGGGTCCTCCTCGGCGAAGCCGGCGGCGCGAGCCTCGGCCAGGGCGGTCTCAAACGAGGCCCCGGCGTCCAGCCGCTCGAGCATGAAGTTGACCGTTCCGTTCAGCACGGCCTCGAAGCCGAGCACCGGCGCGTCGGCGCGCGCCGCCCGCAGGGTCTCGACCATGGGAACGCCGCCGCCGATTGAGGCGGACCAGAGCAGCTGGGCGTCATGGGCCTCGGCGAGGGCCAGCAAGCCCCCGGGGTCGCGGCTGACGGCCTGTTTGTTGGCGCTGGCCACGTCGACGCCACCCTGGAGCGCGGCGCGGATGAGGGCGTGGCCGGCCTCGGCCTCGGACAGGGCCTCCAGCAGGATGTCGGGCTTCCGCTGCAGCAGGGCGGCGGCGTCAGACACCAGCAGGGGGGCGAGACGCGCGTCGTCGATCCCGGGCACGTCGCGGGGCTTGGCGGGGTCGCGGACGAGGACGCCGACCACTTCGAACCGCCGGTCGCCGAGCAGTCGCGCCAGGGCGCCGCCGCCGACCACGCCGCATCCCGCGACCGCGACCCGGAGCGGGCCGGACGGCCGGACCGGCCGGGGCGGGGCGCTGTCCGCGCCGATGACCGTGCGGTGGCCGTCAGCATGGTTTCGCACCTCGACGCGCAGGCGACGTTCCCGGGCCAGTTCGAGGGCGTCGGGCTGGACCAGTCCGCCGCCCAGGGCCATGGCCTCGGACCAGCTGGCGCGGTCGTACCGCAGGGCGCCCGGGTCGGCGTTGGGGTCGCAGTCGTAGAGGCCGTCGACGTCCTTCACCAGCTGCACATGATCCAGCCCCAGCTCCGCGGCCAGGAACAGGGCCGTCAGGTCGGAGCCGCCCCGGCCCATCAGCACCACCCGGCCGCTGTCGGCCACGGCGGCGAAACCCGGGACCACGACGACCTCGTGCCGGTCCAGCGCGCGGTCGAGGGCGAGCCGATCGAGGCCCACCGGCCGCGCGTGTTCGACGGGGCCCTCCGCCCGGATGCCGAGGTCGCGCACTGACAGGGTCGTGGCGCTGAGGCCGACCCGGTCGCAGGCCAGGGCCGTCAGGGCCGCCGACCGTTCCTCGCCCTGGACGACATAGGCGGGCAGCAGGGGGTTGTCGTGGGCGAGGCCGAGGGCGCGGGCCTCGGCCAGCAGGCGGTCGGTCTCGCCGGCGAAGGCCGAGACCACCGCCACCACACGGCGTCCGCGCCGCACCTCGGCGTAGATGTCCGAGGCGACGGCGGGGGCGTCGGCAGGCCCGGCGAGGACGGAACTGCCGAATTTCATCAGCACGACTGGTCGATCAGGGCGGGCCAACGGAGCGAGCGGAAGGGGTTCGGGTCGGAGGACGGCGAGGCTGGGCATGATCGGGACTTTCGGTGCTGGCGTCGGGGAGGAGGGCGGAATGAAAAACCCCGCCCGGGGGTCCGGGCGGGGTTGGGTTTTTGCGATCCTGAGTTTCGGTGCGCGCTAACCTGTCCCCGCCATGGGCGTGGTGATGGTGATCATGGTCATGGTGGTACCGAGGCCGCCGGCGCGCAGGCTGACGCCGCCGCGCGAGGCGGTCGGACGGGCTGCGAAGAGGGCGGCGGAACGGATCAAGAGACCAGGCTCGCGGTGAACAGTGATCTGCAGGCTGCGGGATGACGGCCGCCCGCGTCAAGCGCTTCGGGAAGAATATTGCGGGAATTGGCGATCAGGGCCGGTTCCTGCCGGCAATGGGTCCTGAAGTGAGGCGTCAGGAACACGAATTTCCCTTTCACGCTTCAGGCCCAGTGCATCTGGACGCGGTGCGCGGCCGCCCAGTGAATGGCGCGGATGCCGTCGATCACCGCGTTCGCCGCCGCCCGGGTGCCCAGGCTGCCGCCCAGATCGGTCGTCACCGCGCCCGCCGACAGGACAGCGGCGACGGCGGCCTCGATCGAGGCCGCCTCGTCCTCCAGACCCAGGCTGTGGCTCAGCATCAGGGCGGCGGACAGGATGGTCCCCACGGGGTTGGCCTTGTCCTGACCGGCGATGTCGGGGGCTGACCCGTGGATGGGCTCGAACAGGCCGGGACCGCTCGCGCCGAGCGAGGCGGAGGGCAGCAGGCCGATCGAGCCGCCCAGCACGGAGATCTCGTCCGACAGGATGTCGCCGAACATGTTCTCGGTCAGGATGACGTCATACTCGCGCGGCTTGCGGATCAGATGCATGGCCATGGAGTCGACCAGGGCGTGCTCCAGCTGGACGCGCGGAAACTCCTCGGCGTGGATACGGGTGACGACCTCACGCCACAGGCGGCTGGTCTCCATCACATTGGCCTTGTCGACCGAGGTCACCTTGCCGCGCCGCAGCTGGGCGGTCTTGAAGGCCGCCCGCGCGATCCGTTCGATCTCGGGGACGGTGTAGACGCACAGGTCGGTCGCGCGGTCGGCGGTGCGGGTCTTCTCTCCGAAATAGATGCCGCCGGTCAGTTCGCGGAACACGATCAGGTCGACGCCCTCGACGATCTCGCGCTTCAGCGGCGAGCGGTGCGCCAGCACGGGCGACACCTGCAGCGGGCGCAGGTTGGCGAACAGGCCCATAGCCTTGCGCAGGCCCAGCAGCCCTTCCTCGGGCCGGCGCGCGCCGCCGTCCCACTTCGGGCCGCCCACGGCGCCGAGCAGGACCGCGTCTGCGCCCAGACAGGCGCTGACCGTTTCGGGCGGCAGGGGATCGCCGCCGGCGTCGATGGCCGCGCCGCCGATCAGATGCTCGTGGAAGCGGAATTTGTGCTCGAAGAAGTCGCCGATCACGGTCAGGACCGCCTGTGCGGCGGCGGTGACTTCAGGGCCGACGCCGTCGCCGGGCAGGACGACGATGTCGAAGGTGCGGGAAGCGGGCATCAGGCGGTTTCCATTTCGTGGGCGGCTTCATAGGCCGCGATGTCGGGCAGGCGGGCTTGCAGCCAGCCCAGGGTGTCGACGCCGTCCAGCAGGCAGCGGCGGGCGAACCGCTCGACCGTGAACGGGGTGGGGGCGGCGTTGCCGCGGCGGATCTCTCCGGCCTCCAGATCGATGGTCACCGGCTGGTCGGGGAAGGCGGCGAGATCGTCCCACGTCGCCTGATCCACCTCGATCGGCAGCAGGCCGGTCTTCAGGGCGTTGGAAGTGAAGATGTCGGCGATCGAGGTCGAGATCACCGCCCGGAAGCCGTAGTCGACGAGGGCCCAGGGGGCGTGCTCGCGCGACGAGCCGCAGGCGAAATTGGGGCCCGCCAGCAGGATGCGGCGCTCGGCCGGGTCGATGCGGTTCAGAACGGCCTCGGGCTTGGCTGACCCGTCGGTTTCATAACGCCAGTCGTAAAACGCCGCCTTGCCCAGGCCCTCGCGCGAGGTGGTGGTCAGGAAGCGCGCGGGGATGATCTGGTCGGTGTCGATATTGGCCTGGCTGAGCACCACGCACTGGGACGTCAGGACCTGGAGGGGCTCAGGCATCGACGGTCTCCTTCATATAGACGCGCGGGTCGGTCAGCACGCCGGCCACGGCGCTGGCGGCGGCGGTGGCCGGGCTGGCCAGGATGGTGCGTGCGCCCTTGCCCTGCCGGCCCTCGAAATTGCGGTTGGAGGTCGAGACGGCCAGCTGGCCGGGACCGACGAAATCGCCGTTCATGGCGATGCACATCGAACAGCCGGGCAGGCGCCATTCGGCCCCAGCGTCGATGAACACCCGGTCCAGCCCCTCCGCCTCGGCGTCGCGGCGGACGGCCTCCGAGCCCGGGACCACCAGCATGCGGACGCCGGGGCTGACCTTGCGGCCGCGCAGGATGTCGGCGGCGGCCCGCAGATCGGG
Organism: Brevundimonas sp.; assembly: GCA_046292645.1. GTDB lineage: Bacteria > Pseudomonadota > Alphaproteobacteria > Caulobacterales > Caulobacteraceae > Brevundimonas. Next base: position 117,197 of record JBKBQO010000002.1, on the reverse strand, counting down.
CAGGCGGCCGTTGGTGCAGCTGCCGACGAAGACGACATCGACCGGATGGCCGGTGGTCGCCTCGCCGGCGGCGAAGCCCATATAGGCCAGCGCCTTCTCGTCCGAGGCGTCGCGCGGCGCGGGCACGAAGGTCCCGATGGGTGAGCCGGCGTCGGGCGTGGTGCCCCATGTGGCCATGGGCCGGATGTCCGCGCCGTCGATCTCGATCTCACTGTCGAACACCGCCCCGGGATCGCTCTTCAGCGTCAGCCAGTCGGCGGCGGCGCGCCCGAACGCCTCGCCCGAGGGCGAATGGCGGCGGCCCTGCAGCCAGGCGACGGTCACCGGATCGGGAGCAATCATCCCGGCCCGCGCGCCGGCCTCGATCGACATGTTGCAGACCGTCATCCGGCCTTCCATGTCCAGCGACCGGATGGCTTCTCCGGCGTATTCGATGACGTAGCCGGTGCCGCCGCCGAAGCCGAGGCGGGCGATGATCGCCAGGGCCACGTCCTTGCCCGAGACGCCGGGCTGCAGCCGGCCGGTCACGGTGACGCGCATGGCCTTGGGCTTGCGCTGCAGCAGGCACTGGGTCGCCAGCACATGGCCGACCTCCGAGGTGCCGATGCCGAAGGCCAGGGCGCCGAAGGCGCCGTGGGTGGCCGTATGGCTGTCGCCGCAGACGACCGTCATGCCCGGCCGGGTCAGGCCCAGCTCGGGGCCCATGACATGGACCACGCCGCGGTCGTCGCTGTCCCAGCCGGCCAGCGGGATGCCGTGGCGCGCGCAGTTAGCCTCGAGCCGCTCGACCTGGGACCGGGCCGCGGGGGTCACATAGGGCCGGTCGCCGTCGGCGCCGGCGGGCAGGGTGGGAGTGGAATGGTCGAGCGTGGCGAAGGTCCGGTCCGGACGGCGCACGGTCAGGCCGCGCGCCTCGATCTCGCTGAAGGCCTGCGGGCTGGTGACCTCATGCACCAGATGCAGGTCGACATAGAGGACGCCCGGCGTGTCCACCGTCTCCGGCGTCACCACATGGCGGTTCCAGACCTTGTCGAACAGGGTCTCAGGCATGTGATCCTCCCCCGCAGGGGGAGGGGGACCGCGAAGCGGTGGAGGGGGGCTGGGCCCTCCGCAGACTGTGATCGTTTGCCCCCTCCACCATGCTGCGCATGGTCCCCCTCCCCCGATGGGGGAGGACTGCTCGGTCAGGCCGGTTCATGCTGGCGCTCCCTTGTGCTGACCGGCGCGGTGATGGGCTCCAGCCAGCCGTAGCGGTCGGGCGTGCTGCCGTCGAACAGGCCGCGGAAGGCGGCGTTGACCGCCCTGGTCACCGGCCCCGGCCCGGCGCAGCGCGTGGCGATGCCGTCGACCGAGCGCACCGGAGTGATCTCGGCCGCCGTGCCGGTCATGAAGATCTCGTCGGCGACATACAGGGCCTCGCGCGGCAGGATCTGTTCGCGGGTTTCGTAGCCGAGGCCGCGGGCCAGTTTCAGCACGCTGTCGCGGGTGATGCCCATCAGGATGGAGGCGGCGGCCGGCGGGGTGATGATCTCCCCGTCCTTGACCAGGAACAGGTTCTCGCCCGCGCCCTCGGACAACCGCCCATCGGTGCCCAGGGCGATGCCCTCGCCGAAGCCGCCGACCCGGGCCTCACGGCCGATCAGATAGGAGGACAGATAGTTGCCGCCCGCCTTGGCCCCCGAGGGCACGGTGTTGGGGGCGATGCGGGACCACGAGGCGACGCAGGCGTCGACGCCCTTCTCCAGCGCCTCCTCGCCCAGATAGGCGCCCCACGGGAAGGCGGCGATGGCGACGTCGATGTTCATATTGTCGGGCGCGGGCGTCACCCCCATGCCGCACTGGCCGAGGAAGGCGATCGGCCGGATATAGGCGCTGCGCAGGCCCGTGGCGCGCACCGTCGCCTTGCAGGCCTCGACCAGTTCAGCCTCGGTCCAGGGCAGCTGGAAATGATACATCCGGGCGCTGTCGAACAGACGCCGGACGTGATCGGTCAGGCGGAAGCCGCGCGGGCCGTCGGGGGTGTCATAGACCCGGATGCCCTCGAACACCGAGGTGCCGTAGTGGAGCGCGTGGCTCATCACATGGACCTTCGCGTCGACCCAGGGCGTCAGTTCGCCGTTGATCCAGATGTGTTCAGCCAGCGGCCGCATAGGCGTACTCCTGAGGGGCGACGGGGCGCGCGGCCTCGATGATCGCCAGCAATTCCTGATCGTTGATCTCGCCGATCTCGTCGGCGCGGGTCTTGAATCCGGCGAAGGCGGCGGCGAGGTGAGGGCCGCTGACGGGCTGGCCCAGGGCCTCGGCGCGCTTGGCCACGGCGTGGCGGCCGGAGTGTTTGCCTAGCACGAACCAGGTGCCTTCGAAGCCCACATCCTGGGGTCGCATGATTTCATAGGTCGAAGGGTCGGCCATCATGCCGTGCTGATGGATGCCCGCTTCATGGGCGAAGGCGTTGAGCCCGACGATGGCCTTGTTGCGGACCACCGGCGTGTGGGTGATCTCGCTCAGCAGCCGGCTGGCCTCGACCAGTCGGGTGGCGTCCACGGCGGTGTGCAGGCCGTAACGGTCGGACCGGGTGCGGATGGCCATGACCATCTCCTCGATGGAGGCGTTGCCGGCCCGTTCTCCGATGCCGTTGATGGCCCCCTCGATCTGGCGGGCGCCGGCCTCGACCGCCGCCAGGGAGTTGGCGACCGCCATGCCGAGGTCGTCGTGGCAGTGGGCGGAGAAGACGACCTGCGGGAAGCGCGCCCGCACCATGGCGATCAGATCGCGGAAGATCTGGCCGATCTCGCCCGGCGTGGAATAGCCGACCGTGTCCGGGATGTTCAGCGTCGAGGCGCCCGCCGCGGCGGCGGTCTCGCACAGCTCTGCCAGGAACTCTGGCTCGGTGCGGATGGCGTCCTCGGGACTGAACTCGACGTCGTCGAAGCGGGTCCGGGCATAAGCGATCGAGCGTTCCGCAGCCGCCAGGACCTCCGCCTTGCTCATCTTCAGCTTGGCCGAGCGATGGATGGGGCTGGAGCCCAGGAAGATGTGGCAGCGCCGATGGGCCGTGCCGCTCAGGGCGCGGTATGCGGCGTCGATGTCGGCCTCGGAGGACCGGGCCAGGGAGCAGAAGACCGGACCTTCAACCTCGCCGACGACGCGGCGGACGCATTCCTCGTCGCCGGGCGAGGCGGCGGCGAAGCCGGCTTCGACGACGTCGACGTTGAGGGCGGCCAGAACCCGGGCCATGCGCACCTTGTCGTCGGGGCCCATGGAGAAGCCCGGCGCCTGTTCGCCGTCCCTCAGGGTGGTGTCGAAGACGATGACCCGGTTCGGGTCCGCCGCGACGGCTTCGGAGATCCGGCTCATACGCGTCCCTCCGGGTGAGGGGCGCGGCGCTCGACGCCGAACAGCTTGTCGATCTGGCGGGCCAGGGTTTCGGTGCAGCGGGCGGCGTCCCGGCCGCGCACGGCCATCTCGACGCGCCGGCCCGCGCCCTCTTCACGCAGCGACAGGCCGTCGATGTGGAAGCCGCGACGTTCGACGAGCCCGATCAGCCGCTGGAGCGAGCCGTCGGCGCGGTCAATGTGCAGGTGCAGGGTGGCAGCGGTCATGTCAGGCGCCTTCCATCATTTCGGCGTTGTTCTTTCCGGGCGGGACCAGCGGCCACACGTTCTCCCGGGGATCGATGATCACATGCGCGAGGCAGGGGCCTTCGGCGGCCAGAAGGCGGGCGATCCCGGCCTCGACCTCCTCGCGCCGGCTAATTCGGAAGGCCTCGACGCCGAACGCCTCGGCCACCTTCACGAAGTCCGGATTGTCCGAGAGATCGACCTCGGAATAGTTCTGGTTGAAGAACAGCTCCTGCCACTGGCGGACCAGGCCCAGGGAGCTGTTGTCCAGCAGCAGGATCTTCACCCCGATGCCGTAGCGGCGCAGGGTCGCCAGCTCCTGGATGTTCATCATGAAGCCGCCGTCGCCGGCGATGACGACCACGGCGGCGTCGGGATCGGCCAGTTTGGCGCCGATGCCGGCCGGCAGGCCGAAGCCCATGGCGCCCAGTCCGCCCGAGGTCAGATGGGCTTCGGGCCGGGCGAACCGGCAGTGCTGGGCCGCCCACATCTGGTGCTGGCCGACGTCGCAGGCCGCCACGAAATCATCGCCGGCCGCCTCCGAGATCGCCTTCAGCAGGGCCGGCGCATAGACGCCCTCGCCGGGCGCGTCGTAGCGGAAGGCCGTGCGCGCAGCGCGGGCGGCGCAGCGCATCATCCACGGGTCGATCCGCAGCGGCGTCCCGGTCAGATGGGCGGTCAGGCCCGCGATCGCGGGGGGCAGTTCGCCGGAGACGGCGACCCAGGTCTGACGCAGCTTGCCGATTTCGGAGGCGTCGATGTCGCAATGGACGACCCGGGCGTGCGGTGCGAATTCGGACAGCTTTCCCGTGGCGCGATCGTCGAACCGGGCGCCGAAGACGATCAGCAGATCCGTCTCCTGGACCGCCTCATTGGCCGCGCGCGTGCCGTGCATGCCCAGCATGCCCATGGCCCCGGGCGCGTCGGTGGGGATCGTGCCCAGCGCGTTCAGGGTGCAGACCGACGGGATGCCGGTCATGTCCGCGAAGGCGCGCAGCTGGTCGACGGCGCCGCCGATCTTGACCCCTCCGCCGACGTAGATCAGCGGCCGTTCGGCCTGGCGGATCGCCTCGGCCGCGCGAGCGATCGCGTCCTGATCCACGGGAACCACTTCGTTCGGATAGTGGAAGCCGAAGTCCTCGGTCGTCTGGGCGACCTGGACGTCCTTGGGAAGGTCGATCAGGACCGGTCCGGGCCGACCCGAGGCGGCGATGTGGAAGGCCTCCTCGACCGCGGCCGGGATGTCCGCCGGATCGCGCACCAGAATGGAGTGTTTCACGATCGGCAGGGTGACCCCCAGGATGTCGATCTCCTGGAAGGCGTCGGTGCCCATCACCGACTGGGCGACATTGCCGGTGATGCAGACGATCGGGATCGAATCCATCATGGCGTTGGCGATGCCGGTGATCAGATTGGTCGCCCCGGGTCCCGAGGTGGCCAGGCAGACGCCGACCTTGCCGCTGCGCCGGGCCCAGGCGTCGGCGGCGAAGGCCGCCACCTGTTCGTGGCGGACCAGGATATGGCGCAGCGACGACCCGGTCAGGGCGTCATAGACCGGCATGATGGCGCCGCCGGGATAGCCGAACACGACCTCGACCCCCAGCCGCTCCAGGGTGGAGACGAGCAGGCGGGCGCCGCTGCGGGGAGCGGTTTCGGGAACGGACTTGAAGGCGGCGGAGGCGGTCATGGCTCAGGCGGCTTCCGCGGCGGCGGCGGGCTGGGGCGCGTGCAGCCAGGCCATTCGCTCGCGCAGCTTGGCCCCGGTCTTTTCGATCGGCTGCTCGCTGTCGGCCTGGACCCAGGCTTTGTAGCGGGGCTTGCCGGCCTCGTTCTCGGCGATCCATTCCCGGGCGAATTCGCCGGACTGGATTTCGTCCAGGATGGTCTTCATCCGGGCGCGGGTCTCGTCGGTGATGACGCGCGGGCCGGATTTGACCGAGCCCCATTTCGCAGTCTCGGAGATGAACTCGTTCATCCTCGTGACGCCGCCCTCGTAGAACAGATCCACGATCAGCTTCAGTTCGTGCATGCATTCGAAATAGGCGATCTCGGGCTGGTAGCCGGCCTCGACCAGGGTGTTGAACCCGGACATCACCAACTCCTTCGCGCCGCCGCACAGGACGGCCTGTTCGCCGAACAGGTCGGTCTCGGTCTCCTCGCGGAAGGTGGTTTCCAGCAGGCCGCCGGTCGCCCCGCCGTTGCCCCTGGCGTAGCCCATGGCGCGGTCGCGGGCCTTGCCCGTGGCGTCCTGCTCAATGGCGAACAGCGAAGGGACGCCCCGCCCGCGCTGATACTCGCGGCGGACCAGATCGCCCGGCCCCTTGGGCGCGACCAGGATGACGTCCATGTCGGTTCGCGGGGTGATGCGGCCGTAGATGATCGAGAAGCCGTGGGCGAACAGGATGGCCGCGCCCGGCTTGGCGTTGGGTTCGATGATGTCGCGATAGACCTCGGCCTGGGCCATGTCGGGCGTCAGGATGGCGATGATGTCCGCGCCCCGGACGGCCTCCGCCGGCTCGGCGGTGGGGACGCCGTCGGCCGTGGCGTTGCGCCAGCCCTTGCCGCCGTGGCGGACGCCGGCGATCACGTCATGGCCGGAGTCCTTCAGGTTCTGGGCATGGGCCCGGCCCTGGGAGCCGTAGCCGATGATGGCGATGCGCTGGCCGGCGATGGCGCCGGGGCGGATATCCTCGTTGGTGTAGATGGTGATGGCCATGTCAGGCGTCCTCATGGGTTTTGATGTCCGCGCGGATCTGGGCCGGCGGCGGGTTGGGAATGGTGATCGCGCCCTGGGCCGCAGAAGCGACCGAGGCGCGGTATTTCGCGAAGACGCCGTGCGCCGGGCGGAGCGATCGGGGCGTGAACTCCGCCCGGCGCTTCACCAGATCGGCGTCGACGTCGATCCGGCGGTTGCTGACGTCGATGGCGATGCGGTCGCCGTCGCGGATCAGGGCGATCGGTCCGCCGGCCGCCGCCTCGGGCGAGACATGGCCGGCGACGAAGCCGTAGCTGGCGCCCGAAAAGCGGCCGTCGGTGATCAGGGCGACATTGTCGACGCCGCGGCCCTTCAGGGCGGCGGTGACCTGCAGCATCTCGCGCATGCCGGGACCGCCCTTGGGGCCCTCGTAGCGGATGACGATGACGTCGCCTTCGCCGACGGAGCCGTCCTGGACCGCATGGAAGGCGTCTTCCTCGCAGTCGAAGACGCAGGCCGGGCCCTCGAACCGGTCGACCTTGTGGCCGGTCAGCTTGATCACCGCCCCCTCGGGGGCGACGTCGCCATAGATGACGGCGTAGCTGCCGCGATCCATGACCGGAGCGCTGAAATCCGCGACGACCTGCTGGCCCGGGGTCTCCTCGGCCTCGGCCGCCTCGGCGAACAGGCTGCGGCCGCTCACCGTCGGCGTGTTGACGATCTTGCCGGCCGACGCCATCCGCTGGGTCACCAGGCGCGTGCCGCCGGCCGCGAACAGGTGCGAGGCCAGGAAGCGGCCGCCGGGCTTCAGGTCGCAGATGACCGGGGCGTCGACGCAGGCCTGGTGGCAGTCCTCGATGCCGAACTCGACGCCGGCCTCTGCGGCGATGGCGGTCAGGTGCATGACGGCGTTGGTCGAGCCGCCCGAGGCCGAAACGGCGGCGGCGGCGTTCCTCAGACTGGCCCGGGTGATATATTTGCGCGCGGTGTCGCCGGCGAAGACCCGCTCGACGATCAGCCGGCCGCAGCGCTCGCCCTCGGTGCCCTTGGCCGGATCGACGGCGGGCACGTCGTTGGCGCCCATGGGCGACAGGCCCATGACCGTCAGGGCCATGGCCATGGTGTTGGCGGTGAACTGGCCGCCGCAGGCGCCGGCGCCGGGGCAGACGGCGCTCTCGACGGTCTTGAGGGCGGCGTCGTCCAGCGCGCCGGCGGCGTGGGCGCCGATGGCCTCGAAGATGTCCTGGACCGAAACTTCGCGTTCGCCGATGCGGCCGGGCAGGATGGTGCCGCCGTAATAGACCAGGCCGGGGATATCCATCCGCGCCAAGGCCATGGCCGCCGCCGGGATGGTCTTGTCGCAGCCGACGATGCAGATGACGCCGTCCAGCTGGTGGCCCTCGACGGCCAGTTCGATGGAGTCGGCGACGACCTCGCGGCTGATCAGCGAGGCCTTCATCCCCGCCGTGCCCATGGAGATGCCGTCGGTGACGACGATGGTGTTGAAGTCGACCGGATAGCCGCCCGCGGCGACGATGCCGGCGCGGACGTCCTTGGCCAGCCGGTCCAGGTGCATGTTGCACGGGGTCACCGACGACCAGGTGTTGACCACCGCGATCATCGGCTTTTCGAAGTCGGCGTCCTGCATGCCGGCCGCGCGCAGATAGCTCCGGGCGGCGGCGCGGTTGGGGCCGGCCGTGACGGCGCGGCTACGCGCGTTCGGCGGGCGGTTCCCTGCGGTGAAATCTTGCGTCATGGGCGAAGTCGGTTCCGATGGGTTCGGGACCGCGCGCAACAAAAAACCCGCTTCCTTTCGGGAGCGGGTGGCTGCGGGCGGTCCTGATCTGGGTAGGGGTCAGGTCGCGTGCATCCACTCCGCTCCGGAGAGCAGCAGAAGGGATACGCCGAGAATAAGGGTGCTGAGGGCGATCTGGCCGGCCGAGGCGCGCGACTTCGCAATCGCCGCCAAGGCGATGGTGCGGTCAGCGATGGGCGCGCGGTCAGCCACGTCGAAGCTCCAGTTCAGCCCCGAGATAAACATGGCGCGCTGCGTCGCACAAGGAGGGACGAAAGAAAATTGCGCCGTGGGTGCTCAGAGCAGCCTCCCACGCAAATAGCATCCCCCGGCGACCGGGGTTCGGTCGGCGTTGTTCGAGCATGGCTCAAGGGCGATCTCGTACCGCAGGCCCATCGCTGGCCGATCCGCAAAGCGTTGCGTTGCAGCAACAGGCTCCCACCAGCTTTGCCGGAATAAATCATCCTATAAAGAACCAGAATGCGGCAGAGTCAGGCGGTTAACTCAAAACGAGACGCCTCAATCGACATGAATCTTCCAAACGCTATTTCGGAGACCCTTGCGCTTTTCGCAAATGCGGTAAACATTTCGCAAACGCAGCAAATGTTGCGTCTGCGTCATAAATTTCGGGGGATCGAATGAGACGACACCGTATCGGGCTCGCAGGGGGCCTCTCTCTGCTGTTCGCGGGTCTTGCGAGCGCGGCAGCCGCCCAGCCGGCGCTGCTGGCGCACCAGGCGCCGCTGGTGCTGGACGGCGCCGCGAGCAGCTGGATCCTGACGTCGACCGCCCTCGTTCTGCTGATGACCCTGCCCGGTCTGGCCCTGTTCTACGGCGGCATGGTTCGGCGCAAGAATGTGATCGCCACCATCACCCAGTCGCTGGGCGTGGCCTCGGTGGTCACCCTGGCCTGGTTCATCGCCGGCTATGGTCTGTCCTTCGGAATCGGGCAGCCGATCGGCGGCTATTCCGGGGACGAGGTTCAGCCGTTCATCGGCTCGCTTCAGACGCTGTTCCTGAACGGGGTGACGCCGGCGACGGCGCACAGCCTCGCGCCCGGTCTGCCTGAGTATCTCTGGATCGCCTATCAGCTGACCTTCGCCATCATCACCCCGGCCCTGATCGCCGGCGCCTTCGCAGAGCGGATCAAATACTCCGGGCTGCTGCTGTTCACCGGCCTTTGGACCCTGCTGGTCTATGCCCCGATCTGTCACTGGGTCTGGGGCGGCGGCTTCCTGGGTTCGGCGGGCGTGCTGGACTTCGCCGGCGGCGCCGTCGTTCACGTCAACGCCGGCGTGGCCGGCCTTGTCTGCGCCATCTTCCTGGGCGCGCGGAAAGGCTACGGCAAGGAGAGCATCCTGGCCCACAATCCGGTGCTGACCATGATCGGCGCCTGCCTGCTGCTGGTGGGCTGGATCGGCTTCAACGCCGGCTCGGCCTGGACGCCGGACTCGATCGCCTCGGTCGCCCTGCTGAACACCATCCTGGCCGCCATGGCCGGTTCGCTGACCTGGAAGATCGTCGAGATCATGGAGAAGCGGAAGCCGTCCCTGATCGGCGTGCTGTCCGGCCTGATCGCCGGCCTGGTCGCCATCACCCCGGCCGCCGGCCTGGTCGATCCCAAGGGCGCGGTCATCATCGGCCTGGCCTCCGGCCCGGTCTGCTACGCCGCATCGGTGTGGATCAAGAAGCTGCTGCGTTACGACGACAGCCTCGACGCCTTCGGCATCCACGGCGCCGGCGGCATTCTCGGCGCCATCCTGACCGGCGTGTTCGCCTCGGCGGCCGTCAACGGGGTCGCCGAGGGCGCGACTGTGGCCAAACAGGTCTGGGGCCTCGGGGTCACCATCGGCTGGAGCGCCGTCGTGACCTTCCTGATCCTGATCGTGTGCAAGTTCACGACCGGGCTGCGGGTGACCGAAAGCCAGGAGGCCGACGGCCTCGACGGCCACCTGCATGGCGAGGTGATGGAAGGGGTCTGAGCAACATCCGCGCGCGGCGTGGGCTCGCCTCCACGCCGCGCGCAACCAGTAAGGATTTTCGAAAAACAACCGAAAACAAGGGGATACGAGAATGAAAACCATCTTTGCCTGCGCCGCGGCCGTGGCCGTGCTGCTCACCGCCGGAGCCGCCTCGGCCCAGTCGCCCGAGATCGCCTGGAACGTCGGCGTGACCAGCGACTACGTCTTCCGGGGCTACAGCCAGTCGAACGAGGACCCCGCCGTCTTCGGCGGCGTCGACCTGACGGCCGGCGGCTTCTACGCGGGCGCCTGGGCCTCCACCGTCGATTTCGGCGACAGCACAGATGCCGAGATCGACATTTACGGCGGCTACCGGACCGAGGCCTCGGGCTTCGCGCTGGATGTGGGCGTGGTCGGCTACCTCTACACCTCGGCGCCCGGCGGCGCGGACTATGACTATGCGGAGCTCAAATTCGCCGCGTCGCGCGCCATCGGTCCGGTCACCCTGGGCGGCGCCGTCTTCTGGTCGCCCGACTTCTTCGGCGTGGATGACGAAGCCACCTATGTCGAGGCCAACGCCGCCTTCGCCCCGGCCCCGAAATGGACGGTGTCCGGCGCCGTCGGTCACCAGTCGCTGGACGTGAACGACGACTATGTCACCTGGAACGCCGGGGTGGGCTACGCCCTCACCGACTATGCGGTGATCGACGTCCGCTACCATGACACGGACGCTTCGGGACCGCTGGCGGAGGATCGGGTGGCGGCGACCCTGAAATTCCTGTTCTAGTCTCTGCGGCGCACAAGGCGAATCGGTCGGACGTTGCATGCAGGCGCGTCCGGCCGGTTTGTTTTTGCATCAACACTGCCCTGATGTGCACATCCTGCATGGAAGTTGCTGAACGCGCCATTCGACCGTAAGCGGTGTGCGACAGCGAAAAGGATCGAAGTGGCGTCGTTCAACCAGACATTCGTGATCACCCCCCGGCGGGGACCGGCCAAGACGCCGCCGGCCGAGCGCGTGCGCGATTTCGACGAAATCTATGCCGCCTTCAGCCCGGTCGCGGGCACGGGCCAGTCCAGCCGCTGCGCCCAGTGCGGCGTGCCCTTCTGCCAGACGGGCTGCCCGCTGCAGAACAATATCCCCGACTGGCTGCGGCTGGCCGCAGAGGGACGGGCCGAAGAGGCCTGGAGACAATCCGAAGCGACCTCGACCCTGCCCGAGATCTGCGGCCGGATCTGTCCGCAGGACCGGCTGTGCGAGGGGGCCTGCACCCTGGAGCAGTCGGGCTGGGAGACGGTCACCATCGGTTCGGTCGAGCGCTGGCTGGGCGACATGGCGTTCGAGAACGGCTGGGTCGATCCGATCCGGCCGCGGGTCGAGCGGGGCCAGTCGGTGGGCATCATCGGAGCCGGCCCCGCCGGGATGGCGGCGGCGGACCGGCTGCGGTCGGCGGGCTATGCGGTGACCGTCTATGACCGGCATGATCGCGCCGGCGGCCTGCTGATGTACGGCATTCCCGGGTTCAAACTGGAGAAGCCGGTGGTTCAGCGCCGTCTGGACCGGCTGGTCGAGGGGGGCGTGGTCTTCCGTCTGGGCGTGGACGTCGGCGGCGACCTGCCGTTCGCCGAGGTGCGGGCGGCGCATGACGCGGTGCTGGTGGCCACGGGCGTCTACCAGGCGCGCCGGCTGACCGCGCCGGGCTGCGGCTCGACCGGAGTGATCGCGGCGCTGGACTATCTGATCGCCTCCAACCGCCAGGGTCTGGGCGATCCGACGCCGGCGTTCGACAGCGGGGCGCTGAACGCGGCGGGCCGGCGGGTGGTGGTGATCGGGGGCGGGGACACGGCGATGGACTGCGTCCGCACGGCGGTGCGCCAGGGCGCGACCTCGGTCACCTGCCTGTATCGCCGCGACCGGGACAATATGCCGGGCAGCGCCCGCGAGGTGGCCAATGCGGAAGAGGAGGGCGTGGTCTTCGAATGGCTGGCCGCGCCGCGCGCCGTGCTGGGCGAAGCCGACCGGGTGACCGGGGTGCGCGTCCAGCGGATGGCGCTGGCGGCGCAGTCCGACGACGGACGCTGGGGCGTCGAACCGGTCCCGGGCGGGGAGTTCGACCTCGCGGCCGATCTGGTGATCGAGGCCCTGGGCTTCGAGCCCGAGGACATCCCGGCGATGTTCGCCGAGCCGGACCTGGCCCTGACCGACTGGCGAACCATCCGGACGGCCGGCCAGACCAAGGCGACGACCCTGGAGGGGGTGTTCGCTGCCGGCGACGTTGTGCGGGGCGCCTCCCTGGTGGTGTGGGCTGTCCGGGACGGTCAGGACGCCGCGGCCGAGATCGATCAGTGGCTTTCCAGCCGACAGAGGGCGGCGGCATGAGTTTCGATCCGGAGCAGTACGGGCGGGACCGCCAGCGGCTGATCGACGGCCACGCCTACGACCCGGCGTCCGAGCGCGACGCCTGCGGGGTCGGCCTGGTGGCGGCGATCGACGGCCGGCCGCGCCGCGAGGTCATCGATCTGGCGCTGAAGGCCCTGAAGGCCATCTGGCACCGGGGGGCCGTGGATGCGGACGGCAAGTCGGGCGACGGGGCGGGCATATTGATCGGCCTGCCGCGGGCCTTCTTCGAGGCTCAGGTGCGGGACGCCGGCCATGAGCCCCGGCCCGGCCCCATCGCCGTGGGCATGATCTTCCTGCCCCGGGTTGACCTGGGCGCCCAGGAACGGGCGCGCACCATCGTCGAGCGCGAGGTCATGGGCGCCGGCTTCTGGCTGTATGGGTGGCGTCAGGTGCCGACCGAGGTGTCGGTGCTGGGACAGCGCGCCGCCGCGACCCGGCCCGAGATCGAGCAGATCATGCTGAGCGCCCCGGACGGGCTGGACGGCGAGGCGCTGGAGCGGGCGCTGTACCTGCTTCGGCGGCGGATCGAGGCGCGGGCGACCGCTGCGGGCCTGCAGCATTTCTACGTCTGTTCGCTGTCGGCCCGGTCGGTGATCTACAAGGGGATGATGCTGGCCCAGGCGCTGGCGGACTTCTATCCCGACCTGACGGACGCGCGGGTCGAGGCCAATGTGGCGCTGTTCCATCAGCGCTATTCGACCAACACCTTCCCCGAATGGCGGCTGGCCCAGCCGTTCCGGATGCTGGCCCACAACGGCGAGATCAACACCCTGCGGGGCAACGCCAACTGGATGCGCAGCCACGAAATCCGCATGACGGCCGAGGCCTTCGGCGCTGACGACGCCACGGTCAAGCCGGTGATCCAGGCGGGGGGCTCGGACTCCGCGGCCCTGGACAATGTGTTCGAGGTGCTGGTCCGCGCCGGCCGCCCGGCGCCCATGGTCAAGGCCCTGCTGATGCCGGAGGCGCCGATCGACGGCGTCATCTCGGACGACCACCGCGCCCTCTACGCCTATTGCAACGCCGTGATGGAGCCCTGGGACGGCCCGGCCGCGATCTGCGCCACCGACGGGCGCTGGGTGGTGGCGGGCAAGGACCGCAACGGCCTGCGGCCCCTGCGTGTGGCTGAAACGACGGACGGCCTGCTGATCTGTGGTTCGGAAGTCGGCATGACCGGCGTTCCCGACGAACGGATCAAGCGGCGGCTGCACATCGGCGGCGGCCGGATGATCTCGGTCGATCTGGAGGCCGGGGTTCTGTACGACGAAACCCAGACGGTCGACCGGCTGGCGGCCGCGCTGCCCTATCGCCAGTGGCTGTCCAACATGGTGGAGCTGGAGCCGCTGGTCGGACCGGGGCCCGAGCCCCGCCGCCTGTCCGGCGAGGCCCTGACCCGGTTCCAGGCCGCGGTCGGCTGGACCCAGGAGGATATCGACACCCTGCTGGACCCCATGGCAGGCGAGGGCAAGGAGGCGGTGGCGTCCATGGGCGACGACGCGCCGCCGGCCGTGCTGTCGCACCAGGACCGGCCCTTCGCCCACTATTTCCGCCAAGCCTTCGCCCAGGTCACCAATCCGCCGATCGATTCGCTGCGTGAAGCGGGGGCGATGAGCCTGCGGACCCGGTTCAAGAACCTGGGCAACATCCTCGCCCAGGACGAGACCCAGACGAAGGTGTTCGTGCTGGACAGCCCCGTGCTGACGACCGGCATGTACGAGCGGATGCTGGATGTGGTCGGCGCGGGCGCCACCACGATCATCGACTGCACCTTCCCGGCGGACGAGGGGGGCTTGAGATCGGCGCTGGATCGCGTCCGTGACGAGGCCGTCGCCGCGGCCAGGGCCGGCGCGGGCCTGATCGTCCTGACCGACGAGCGTATGGGCGAAGGCCGGCCGCTGATCCCGATGATCCTGGCGACCGCCGCTGTCCACGGGCGGCTGGTGGATGAGGGCCTGCGCACCTATTGCTCGCTGGTCGTGCGCGCGGCCGAGGCCATCGACGCCCACGCCTATGCGGTGCTGGTCGGCTGCGGTGCGACCGCCGTCAACGGCTGGCTGGCGCAGGAGACCTTCCTCGAACGGCTGGAGCGCGGCCGCTATCCGGGGCAGGGGCTCCGCGACACCTGTCTGAACCACAAGGCCGCCGTCGAGGCGGGATTGATGAAGATCCTCGCGAAGAAGGGGATTTCCGTCATCTCGGCGTATCGCGGGGCCTGTGAATTCGAGGCGCTGGGCCTGAGCCGGGCGCTGGTCGCCGAATTCTTCCCCGGAATGACCTCGCGCATCTCCGGCATCGGACTGGCCGGCCTTGAGGCCCAGGTGACCCGCAAGACGGCTCGGGGCTTCGAAGCCTGGCGCCCGTCCCTGCGCATCGGCGGCGCGCACCGCATCCGCGCCGGCGAGGAGACCCACGGCTGGGACGCTGAGATGATCCACCGGCTGCAGGACGCCACGACGCGCGGCGACTACGGGCGGTTCAAGGCCTACAGCCGACGGGTGCGCGAACTGCCGTCGACGGCCCTGCGCGATCTGCTGGACTTCCGGGACGCGACGCCGGTGTCGGTCGAAGAGGTCGAAAGCGTTCACGACATCCGCCGCCGGTTCGTCACGCCGGGCATGTCGCTGGGGGCCCTGTCGCCCGAGGCGCACGAGACGCTGAACATCGCCATGAACCGGATCGGCGCGCGGTCTGTCTCGGGCGAGGGCGGCGAAGACCCCGAACGCTATGCGCCGCGTCCCAATGGCGACAACGCCAACAGCGCGGTCAAGCAGATCGCCTCGGGGCGGTTCGGCGTGACCGCCGAATATCTGAACCAGTGCCGCGAAATCGAGATCAAGGTCGCCCAGGGCGCCAAGCCCGGCGAGGGCGGCCAGCTGCCCGGATTCAAGGTCACCGAATTCATCGCCCGCATGCGTCACTCGACGCCGGGCGTCGGCCTGATCAGCCCCCCGCCGCATCACGACATCTATTCGATCGAGGACCTGGCCCAGCTCATCTACGACCTGAAGCAGATCAATCCGGACGCCCGGGTGACGGTGAAACTGGTCGCCCAGTCCGGCATTGGCGCCGTGGCGGCGGGGGTGGCCAAGGCCAAGGCCGACGTCATCCTGATCGCCGGCCATAACGGCGGCACGGGGGCCTCGGCCCTGGGGTCGATCAAACACGCCGGCCTGCCGTGGGAGCTGGGCCTGTCGGAGGCGCATCAGGTGCTGAGCCTGAACGGTCTCCGCGGCCATGTGAGGCTGCGCACGGACGGGGGGCTTCGGACCGGGCGCGACATCGTCATCGCCGCCATGCTGGGCGCCGAGGAGTTCGGCATCGGCACCGCCAGCCTGATCGCGGTCGGCTGTCTGATGGTGCGCCAGTGCCATTCGAACACCTGTCCCGTCGGCGTCTGCGTCCAGGACGAGCGGCTGCGCACCATGTTCACGGGCACGCCTGAGAAGGTGGTCAACCTGTTCAGCTTCATCGCCGAGGAGACGCGGGAGGTCTTGGCCTCCCTCGGCCTGAGGACGCTGCACGAGGCCGTGGGACGCACGGACCTGCTGCGCCAGGTCTCGCGGGGCGACGGCCACCTGGACGATCTGGACCTCAACCCCCTGCTGGTCCGGGTGGGCGAGGGAGAGACCCGCTCGGCCGACGCCCCCTACAACGCCGTGTCTGACACCCTGGACGCCCGGATCGTCGCCGACGCGGCGCGCTTCCTCGACGGCCGGGAGAAGATGTCGCTGACCTATGCCGTCAGCAACACCCAGCGGGCCGTCGGCGCGAGGACCTCATCGGAGATCGTTCGCCGTTTCGGCTCGTCCCTGCCCGCCGGCCATCTGACGTTGAAGCTGCGCGGCGCGGCGGGCCAGTCGCTGGCGGCCTGGGGGATGACCGGGCTGCGCATCGAGCTGGACGGCGAGGCCAATGACTATGTGGGCAAGGGCCTCTCGGGGGCCGAGATCATCGTGCGTCCGACCCGGTGGGCGACAGGCGAGGCCTTGATCGGCAACACCTGCCTCTATGGCGCGACCTCGGGCGCCCTGTTCGCGGCGGGGGCGGCGGGCGAACGGTTCGCCGTGCGGAACTCGGGCGCGACGGCGGTGGTCGAGGGCTGCGGCGCCCATGGGTGCGAATATATGACCGGCGGGACGGTGGTGATCCTGGGCGAGACCGCCTGGAATTTCGGGGCCGGGATGTCGGGCGGCGAGGCCTTTGTCTACGACGTCAACGGCGGCGCCGCCGCGCGCCTGAACGCCGGATCGGTCGTCGACGGCCCGGTCATGGGCGAGGCGGCGGAACGGCTGCGCAGCCTCGTCGCGCGCCACGCGGCGGAGACCCGATCTCCCCTCGCGCGTCGGCTGATCGAAACCTGGCCCGAGGCGGTGGGACGGTTCCGGCAGATCCTGCCCCGGCAGGAGGGCGTTGTGACGGAGCAGGTGCGCCACGCCTGACCGCTCCGCCGTACCCGGATAACGGGTGTCGTGAGCGGCCCGAACGGCCGGCCCTGAAGGTCGGGGCGGACGGCGGCTGCTCCGATGGCCTGTTGCAGGGCGATATCGACGGCGCGGCGGTCCGGCGTATCACCATAATGGAGTATTCCCGGTTGCAGCGGGCTGTCGAACCTGATCGACTGCGACCCTCGGGATCAGCGGGCGCACCGGCTATGGCGGACAGCGAAGCAGACGCATATTTCGGCCCCGCCGCCGGCGCGCCTGAAGCCGTGACGGCTGGCCATCTGTTCTTCCTGCTTCATCATCTTGTGCGCCAGCGGGAGAGCGCGCTCGGTCGCGAACTGGCGCGCATGGGACTGACCCTGAGCCAGTGGCAGGTCCTGGCGACGCTGAGCCGGCTGACGGACGCCACCATGGGCGAGGTCGCGGCCTTCTGCGCCACCGACCGCACGACCCTGACCCGCGCCGTCGACCGGATGGTCAGGGACGGTCTGGTCAAGCGGGATCGGGATCCGCTGGATCGCCGCCAAGTGCATTTGCGGCTGACCGGCGACGGCCGCGACCGGTTCGAGGCCGCCTTGGTCGACGTGACCCGCTTCAACGACAAGGCGACGGGCGCCCTGCAGCCCGGGGAAATGGAGCGGCTGCGGCCGACCATTCATCGCATCCTCAGCCGGGTTCTGGATGACAGCGTCTGGGTGGACGACCTGATGGCGTTCCGACGTCTGAAGGAGTCGGGCCCGGCGGTCGAGACCGCGGCTGGTCCGGGCGGTCGCCCGGACGATGTCGCGCCCCGGAGGCCGGCGTTCAGCTGACGAAGGCGCGTTCCAGCACGAAGTCGCCCGGCGCCGCGTTGGAGCCCTCGGTCAGGCCCTGGCGTTCAAGAATGGCGGCGACATCGCGGATCATGGCCATCGACCCGCACAGCATCAGCCGATCCTGATCCGGGTCGAAGGCGACGGGAAGGCTTAGATCGCGGAAGAAGGCCCCGGATTCGATCCGCGCGGTGATCCGGCCGGTCCGGTCGAACGGCTCGCGTGTGACGGTGGGATAGTAGATCAGTCGTTCCTGCGCCGACGGACCGACCAGGGGGTCGTCGAAGATGCCGCCTTCGAGGAGGTCGCGGTAGGCCAGGTCGGCGACGCGCCGGACCGAATGGACGACCACCACGCTCTCGAACCGGTCGTAGACGTCGGGGTCGCGGGCGACGCTGAGCCACGGCGCCAGGCCCGTGCCGGCGCCGATGAGGAACAGGCGCCGGCCCGGTCGCAGCGCGTCCAGCACAAGGGTGCCGGTCGGCTTGCGGCCCAGCAGCAGCGTATCGCCGGGCTCGATGCGCTGCAGTCGCGCGGTCAGCGGCCCGTCGGCGACCTTGATGGAGAAGAACTCCAGTTCGTCCGACCAGGCCGGGCTGGCGATGGAATAGGCGCGCAGGACCGGCTTGGCGCCGTCCTCCCCTGGAAGACCGATCATGACGAACTCGCCAGACCGGAAGCGGAAGGTCTCCGGGCGTTCGATGGCGAAGCTGAACAGCTGGTCGGTCCAGTGATGCACCCGCCGCACCGTCTGCAGGTGGTGTGGGCTTGCGGGCGGTGCGGGCGCGGGGCTTCGCACGGTTTCGGCCAGGGTCATGGGACGCCTCTTCGTGACGGGACGCGGTATCCTGGATCAGGCTCCCGGCCGGGCGTTCACGACCATTTCTGAGGCCAGCCTGCAGCCAGGCTTCAACCCGTGGTCACAGCTGGTCCATGTTGTTGTCGTGATCGACCGCCTGACGCCTCAGCCAGGCGATGAAGGCCGCCGCGCCCGGCGACCCCGGGCGGTCGCGCGGAACGATCACATGATAGGCGAACCCGACCGCCTCGCTGCCGTCCGGGAAGGGCGCCACCAGTCGACCGGCGGCAAGGTCGGCCTGGGCCAAGGTGCGTTTCGCCAGGGCGACGCCGTGCCCCGCGACCGCGGCTTCGATCAGCAGGCTGGACTGGTTGAAGCGCGAGCCCCGGCGCGGATCGGCGCCGCGAACCCGCCGCGCCTTCAGCCACATGGCCCAGTCCGGCCGGCTGGGATCCGGATCGACGGATACGTCGTGCAGCAGATTGTGGTGGGCGAGGTCGTCGGGGACGGCGATGGGATGGGGGCCGTTCATGAGGCGCGGTGCGCAGACCGGCAGCACCGTCTCGGTCATCAGCCGCTCGGTCAGATGGCCGCCATAGCCGCCGGGGCCGTAGCGGATGGCCAGGTCGACCGTGCCCTCGTGCAGGTCCACCGGTTCCATGTCGGCCGAGATCCAGACCTCGATCTCCGGGTGTGCGGCGTGAAAATCATCCATTCGCGGCATCAGCCATTTGGCCGCGAACGACGGCGGGACGCTGACGGAGACCTGACGCCGGCGGGGCGGCTCGCGCAGCAGGGCCGAGGCGTCCATCAGCCGGTCGAAGCCCTCGCGCAGCAGGGGCACGGCCACGCGGCCGAGGTCGGTCAGCTGCAGGCCGCGCGCCTCGCGGGTGAACAGGGCGCCGCCGATGGACTCCTCCAGTTGGCGGATCTGCTGGCTGACCGCCCCGGGCGTGACGAACAGCTCCTCGGCGGCGCGAGAAAAATTGAGGTGTCGCGCGGCGCTTTCAAAGGCGCGGAGGGCGTTCAGCGGCAACAGGGGACGGGCCATAGCCAATAGAAAACCTATCAGCGCCAACAAGACAATCTGGTTTGTGGCCCGGGGCGACGGCGCGGATAGATCGACAAGGTCCCGCGTCGCGCCATCCGGCGAGCGGGACCGCTGGAGCTTTCAGATCGATGCGTGTCTTCCTTGCGTCCATTCCGCTCGAAACCGCCCGGATCGTGATCGTCGGCGGCGGTCACGCGGCGACGGCCAAGCTGCGGCTGTTCATCGGCTCGCCGGCCGAGATCCTGTGGTTCACCCCGGACGGGGCCCCCGACGCCATCGATCGGCCCCTGGAGGCGCCGGCCCCGATCGAGCGCGCGCCGACGGCGGATGATCTGCACGGCGCACGGCTGGCCTTCATCGCCCTGGAGGACGCGGATGCGGCCGCCCGACTGGCGGACCGAGCGCGCGCGGCCGGGGTGACCGTCAATGTCGTGGACCGCCCCGAACTCAGCGACTTCCACACCCCGGCCCTGATCGACCGCGACGGCGTGGTGATCGGCGTCGCCACGGGCGGCACGGCCCCGATCCTGGCGCGGGAGCTGCGGTCGCGGATCGAGGCGATCCTGCCGGCGGCGCTGGGTCCGCTGGCCAAGCTGGCCGGGGAGCTGCGCGACACGGTCCGGGCGACCACGGACGACTTCATGGTCCGGCGCCGGTTCTGGGAACAGGCGTTCCGCGGCCCGGCCGCCGATCTGGCCGCCGCCGGGCGGATGGCCGAGGCGCGGCGCGAGATGCTGCGCCAGCTGGCGGGCGCCCGCCCCGAGCCCGGCGTGGTCCATATCGTCGGCGCGGGACCCGGCGATCCCGAGCTGCTGACGCTCAAGGCGCTGCGGGTGCTGCAGGATGCCGATGTGGTGATCCACGACCGTCTGGTGCCCGAGGCCGTTCTGGCGCGGGCGCGGCGGGACGCGCGACGGCTGTACGTCGGCAAGGCGCGCAGCGAGCACGCCGTTCCCCAGGAACAGATCCATGAGCTGATGATCGCCGAGGCGCGCGCCGGCCATCGGGTCGTCCGGCTGAAGGGCGGCGATCCCTTCGTGTTCGGACGGGGCGGCGAGGAACTGGAGGCCCTGCGCGAGGCGGGCGTGGCGGTGTTCGTCATACCGGGGATTTCAGCCGCCCTGGCCTGCGCCGCGGCGGCGGGCCTGCCGCTGACGCATCGCGACCACGCCCAGGCTGTGACCCTGGCCACGGCCCAGTCGAAGCCGGGCGGGGCGGAGCCGGACTGGTCGGCCCTGGCCGCGCCAAACCACACCCTGGCGCTCTATATGGGCGTCGACCAGGCCGAGCATGCGGCGCGGCGGCTGCAGGACGCCGGCCGCGACGGCGGGACGCCGGTGGCCGTGGTCGAGAACGGCACGCGCCCGGAGCAACGCGTCCTGACCGGTCGTCTGGACGGCCTCGGCGCCCTCGTGAGGAACGGCGGGATCACGGGACCCGCGATCCTGTTCGTCGGGGAGACCGCCGCCTATGCCCAGGCCGATCACATTGCGCTGGAGGCGGCGGCGTGAAGCTGATCACCGGAAGCCGGCTGGGGGACGGACATGTGGTCTATCTCGCCGTGGACGGCGCCCTGACGACCCGGCTGGACCAGGCCGCGGCGCTGGAGGCGGACGCGGCCGACACAGCCCTGGCGCTGGCGGCCTCGCGGCACCCCGCCCTGGTCAATCCCTATCTGATCGAGGTCGCGGACGGGCGGCCGTCCGGGCGGGACCGGCTGAAGGAGTCGATCCGCGCGGCCGGGCCGACCGTCGGCCACAGTCTGGACGCCCGCTGATGTACCGCTACGATGAATTCGACGCCGCCCTGGTGCGGGAGCGGATCGAGGAGTTCCGCGATCAGGTCGAGCGCCGCGTCTCGGGGGCGCTGACCGAGGACCAGTTCAAGCCCCTGCGGCTGATGAACGGCGTCTATCTGCAGCTGCACGCCTATATGCTGCGGGTTGCGGTGCCTTACGGGGTGATGAACGGGCGGCAGATGCGCCGGCTGGCCCACGTCGCCCGCGTCTATGACAAGGGCTACGGGCATTTCACGACGCGGACGAACATCCAGTTCAACTGGCCCGCCCTGACCGACCTGCCGGCCATTCTGGAAGAGCTGTCCGAGGTCGAGATGCATGCGATCCAGACCTCGGGCAACTGCATCCGCAACGTCACCACCGACGTCTTCGCGGGCGCCGCCGTGGACGAGATCGAGGATCCCCGGCCGTGGTGCGAGATCCTGCGCCAATGGTCGACGATCCATCCGGAATTCTCGTTCCTGCCCCGCAAATTCAAGATCGCGGTGACCGGGGCGGCGCGGGACCGTGCGGCGATCCGCACCCATGACGTCGGCCTGCAACTGGTGCGCGGCGAGGACGGCGAGACCGCCTTCCGCGTCTTCGTCGGCGGCGGCCAGGGCCGGTTGCCGCACATCGCGCGGGAGATCGCATCGGCGGTGCCGGGCCGCGACCTGCTGGCCTATCTGACCGCCATCCTGCGCGCCTACAATCTCAATGGTCGGCGCGACAATATCCACAAGGCGCGGATCAAGATCCTGGTCGAGGCCATGGGCATCGACGCCTTCCGGGAGGAGGTGGAGCGGCATTTCGCGACCCTGAAGCGCGACGACCTGCGGCTGCCCGAGGCCGAGCTGGAGCGTATCCGCGCCTATTTCCGGCCGCCGCCTTTCGCAACGCTGGACCGGCGCAGTCCCGCGCGGGATCGCGCCGTGTTGGCAGACCCGGACTTCGCCCGCTGGAACCGGACCAATGTGCGGCCACATCGTCAGGCCGGCTACGCCAGCGCGGTGATCTCGCTGAAACCGGTCGGCGGCGTGCCGGGGGACATCACCGCCGCCCAGATGGAGGTGGTCGCCGACCTGGCCGAACGGTTCTCGTTCGACGAGGTCCGGGCCGCCTATGAGCAGAACCTCGTCCTGCCGCATGTGCGCCTCGATGACCTGCCGGATCTGTGGCGCGCGCTCGCGGCGGCGGGGCTGGCGACGGCCAACGCCGATCTTGCGACCGACATCATCGCCTGCCCGGGGCTGGACTATTGCAGCCTGGCCAACGCCCGCTCGATCCCGGTCGCCCAGGCGCTTTCGCAACAGCTTGCCGACCCGGATCTGCAGGAGCGGCTGGGGCCTGTCCGCATCAACATCAGCGGCTGCATCAACGCCTGCGGCCACCACCACGTCGGTCACATCGGGGTGCTGGGCGTCGATCGGAAGGGCGAGGAATACTATCAGATCACCGTCGGCGGCTCGCCCGACGAGCAGGCGGCGCTGGGAACCATCGTCGGGCGCAGCCTGCCGGCGGATGAGGTCGCCCCGGCGATCGCGCGGGCGCTGGACCACTATCTGGAGATCAGGACGGGCGAGGAGCGGTTCGTCGATACGGTCCGGCGCGTCGGCCACGAACCGTTCGCCGCGGCGATCTATGGAGCCGCCGATGCAACTGCTTGATCATGCCGCCGACGGCCCGCGGATGGCCGCATCCACGCCCCTGGACGAGGTCCAGGCCGCGGCCGGGGCGGAAGGGACGCTGGTCATCGTGTTCGAGGCCTTCAGAGACGGGCGAGGATTCTCGCTCGCGTCCACCCTGCGTGAGGGCGGCTGGACCGGCCGGCTGACGGCGGCCGGCGACGTCCTGCCCGACCAGGCGCGCCACCTGAGCCGCGCCGGATTCGACGCGGTCGAGCTGCCGGCCGGCGCCGATCCCGAGGCTTGGCGACGCATGCTGGCCGCCTTCACGACCGTCTATCAGCCGGCCGCGGACCCGGCGGTCCCCGCCTGGCGACGGCGAGCGGCCCCGCCGCCCTCGACCGATCTGGAGGCTGTGGCCCGGGACCTGAATCGGAGGCTGGCCGGCGCCGCCGCCGGGACCGTGCTGCGGACCGTGCTGGACCCCGCCCTGGGTCTCAGCACGGCCGTGCTGTCGTCGTTCGGCGCCGAGGCCGCCGTACTGCTGGATCATGTCGCCGAGGCGGACCCGACGATGCCGGTCCTGTTTCTCGACACCGGCCAGCATTTTCTCCAGACGCTGGGCTACCGCAAACAGCTGAGCGACCATCTGGGGCTGTCCGACGTCCGGATCGTCCTGCCCGAGGCCCGAGAGCGGGCGGCGATCGATCCGGGCGGCGACCTGTGGCGCACCGATCCGGACGCCTGCTGCGACCTGCGGAAAGTCCGGCCGCTCGCGCGCGCGGCGGCCGGGTTCAACGCCCTGATCACCGGCCGCAAGCGGCACCAGACCGAGACCCGGCGGTCGCTGGACGTGGCGGAGGTGGTCGATGGTTCGCTGCGGATCAACCCGCTGGCGGCCTGGGACGAGGCCCGGATCGCCGCGCATCTGGAGGCCCGCAATCTGCCGGCGCATCCGCTGGTCGCGCAAGGTTATGCCTCGATCGGCTGCTGGCCCTGCACCCGCGCGATCGACCAGGACGAGTCCCGGCGCGCGGGCCGCTGGTCCGGCGTGGACAAGGTCGAGTGCGGCATTCACCTTGGCCGTCGACAGGCGGCGGCCTGATCCGAACCGTCACTTCCTTCCTCCGCGTCCCGAGACATCCCATGGCCGTCACCGCCTCGATCATCGACCTCATCGGCAACACCCCGCTGATCCGCCTGAACCGGCTGTCGGAGGAGACGGGCTGCACCATCCTGGGCAAGGCCGAGTTCCTCAATCCCGGCCAATCGATCAAGGATCGCGCGGCCTTGTCCATCGTCCGCCAGGCCCGCGCCAGCGGCGCCCTGCGCCCCGGCGGCGTCATCGTGGAGGGTACGGCGGGCAATACGGGCATCGGCCTGGCCCTGGTCGGGGCGGCCCTGGGCCATCCGGTGGCGATCGTCATTCCCCGCACCCAGTCCGAGGAGAAGAAACAGACCATCCGGGCCCTCGGCGCGCGGCTGGTGGAGGTCGACGCTGCCCCGTTTTCCAGCCCCAACCATTTCGTCCACTATTCCGCCCGGCTGGCGGCCGAGCTGGACGCCAGCGAGCCGAACGGCGCCTTCTGGGCGAACCAGTTCGACAACACCGCCAATCGCGACGCCCATTATGAGGGCACGGGGCGCGAGATCTGGGAGCAGACCGAGGGGCGGATCGACGCCTTCGTCAGCACCGTCGGCAGCGGCGGGACCATCGCCGGCGTCGGCGCCTTTCTGAAGGAACGCGATCCCGGGATCCGCGTCGTCCTGGCCGATCCAGCCGGGGCGGCCCTGTTCAACTGGTTCACCAAGGGGGAGATGACGTCCGAGGGCTCGTCGATCACCGAGGGCATCGGGGTGGCCCGCATCACCGGCAATCTGGAAGGGGTGACGCCGGACCAGGCCTACCGGATCGAGGACGCGGACTTCCTGCCGGTGCTGTACGACCTGGTGCGCGACGAGGGCCTGTCGCTGGGCGGATCGGCGGGGGTCAATGTCGCCGCCGCGGCGCGACTGGCGCGGGATCTCGGACCGGGCAAGGTCATCGTCACGCCCCTGTGCGACCCCGGCGCGCGCTATGCCTCCAAACTGTTCAACGCGGACTTCCTCAGGTCCAAGGGTCTGCCGGTTCCGCCCTGGACGCCGGAGGCCGCCGCGCGCAACGCGGCCTGATCCGTTACGCGGCCGGACTGTCCGTCGCGGCCAGCAGCATGGCCTCCAGGGTGGCGAGTTCGTCGGCGTCCTTCGTCGGCTTGTCCCACCGGATTCGGCTGATGCGGGGAAAGCGCATGGCGACCCCGGACTTGTGCCGCTTCGAGCGCTGCAGCCCCTCGAAGGCCACCTCGACCACGAGGCCTGCCGTGCGGCTCGCCGTGACCGCCCGCACCGGGCCGAAGCGATCGGTGGTGTTGTCGCGGACGAATTTGTCGAGCTGCTTCAGCTCTTCGTCGGTGAAGCCGAAATAGGCCTTGCCCACCGGCGTCAGGACGTGGCTGCCGTCCACGTCCTCGGTCCAGACGCCGAAGGTGAAGTCGGAATAGAAGCTCGACCGCTTCCCATGGCCGCGCTGGGCGTACATCAGCACGGCGTCGATCAGATGGGGGTCCTTCTTCCATTTGAACCACGGCCCCTTGGGGCGACCGGCCTCGTAGACGCTGTCGAGGCGCTTCAGCATCAGGCCCTCGGCCAGTTCCGGGTCGCCGGCCGGCGGAACGGCGCGCAGCGCGGCCAGACCTTCCCAGTCGGAGAAGGCCTGGATGGGAGACAGGTCGATGCGGTCGGAGGGGAGGTCGCGGACCAGGGCCTCGAGCCGGGCCCTGCGCTCCGCGAAGGTCAGTCGCCGCAGGTCTACGCCGTCGGCCGCCAGCAGATCATAGGCCCGGATGCCCGCCGGGTAGGCCGCCATCAGCCTGGGGTCGGCCGTCTTCCGGTTCAGCCTCTGCTGCAGATCGCTGAAGGACCCCATCCGACCCTCGCGCAGCACCATTAGCTCGCCGTCGATCACCCCTTCCCAGGTCATGGCCGCCAGCACATCGGGGAAGGTCGGGGAAATGTCCTCGCCCGTGCGGGTGTAGAGACGTTTGACGCCCCCCTCGCTGGCCGCCTGGACGCGGATTCCGTCCCATTTCCATTCGGCCGCATAGTCGGCGGGATTCAGCTTCCCGATCTCGGCCTCGTCGAGGGGCTGGGCCAGCATGACGGGCCGGAAACGGCCGTGCGCATCGGCGGAGGGTCGTTCGGCCCGTCCGTCCAGCCAGGCCATCAGGTCCGCATAGGGCGGTGACTGGGTGTGCCAGACCTCCTGGATGTCCGGCGTCTCCACGCCCCCGAAATCGGCGGCGGCCTGCCAGGCCAGCCGCGCCGAGACGCCGACGCGCAGTCCGCCGGTGACCAGCTTCAGCAAGGCCCAGCGGCCGTCCGCGTCGAGGGCGTCCAGCCAGCCTTCCAGCAGCCCCTGGACATCGCCGCGTTTCGCCTCGTTGAGGGCGTCGATGACTTCGGACAGGTCCGGTTCGCGGTTGGCGCCGTGGCGGGCGGGCCAGATCAGGGCGACGGTTTCGGCCAGGTCCCCGACATAGTCGTAGGACAGGCGGAACAGTTCGGGGTCGACCCGCGCCTCGACCGCCCGGCGGATGAGGGCGGGCTTGGCGGCGGTGAAAGACAGGGCCCCGGTGAGGGCGGCCAAGGCCCACCCGCGATCGGGATCGGGCGTATCCGCCAAATGATCCCGGATCAGGCGCAGTTTGGCGTTGCGCGAGGCCGTCAGGGACAGCCGGTCCAGCAGGGCGGCGAAGGCGCGCATCAGTCGTCGTCCTCGTCCTCATAGCCCACGAGATGCAGCGCCCGGGCCTTCAATCCGTTCAGTTCGGCCCAGCGACGAAGGGCGTCGTCGCGACCGTGGGTGATCCACACCTCCTGCGGCGACAGCTCGGTCAAGGTGTCCGTCAGCTCGTCCCAGTCGGCATGATCGGACAGGACCAGGGGCAGTTCGACGCCGCGCTGACGGGCCCGGGCCCGGACACTCATCCAACCCGAGGCGAAGGCGGTCACCGGATCGGGGAAGCGCCGGCTCCAGCGGTCGGCCAGCGCCGAGGGCGGGGCGATGATGATCCGCCCCGAGAAATCCGCCTTCGATCCGGTGGCCGGCGCCAGCGGGCCGAGCGCCACGCCGAAATGTTCGTACAGCCGGTTCAGCCGCTCCAGCGCGCCGTGGACATAGATGGTTTCGTCATAGCCGGCCTCGCGCAGCAGCCGGATCACCCGCTGCGCCTTGCCCAGAGCATAGGCCCCTACCAGGTGCGCGCGTTCCGGAAACTGATCCACCGATCGCAGCAGCCGGGCGATCTCGTGGGTATCCGGCGGGTGGCGGAACACCGGCAGACCGAAGGTGGCCTCGGTGATGAAGATGTCGCTGGGGACGGGCTCGAAGGCCGCGCAGGTCGGGTCGCGCCGCCGCTTGTAGTCGCCCGAGGCGGTGATGGTCAGGCCCTGCTGGCGGATGGTGGCCTGGGCCGAGCCCAGCACGTGCCCGGCCGGGGCCAGCGATACCTCCACGCCTCCGATCGCCAGCCGCTCGCCATAGGCCAGGGCCTGGGTGTGGCCGGCGAAGTCGCGGCCGTAGCGCTCGCCCATGATGGCCAGGGTCTCGGGCGTCGCCAGCACGGCCCCGTGGCCCGCGCGCGCATGGTCGGCGTGTCCGTGGGTGATCAGGGCCCGGTCGACCGGGCGGGGCGGATCGATGAAGAACCCGCCCGCCGGGCACCATAGCCCGTCCGGCGTCGGCCGCAGGACCGTGTCCGGTCGGGGAGGGCGGCCGGGATGGGCGGTACGGGTCATGGGCATTCCGGCGCGAACGTGCAGGCGGCTGAACGCGCCAGCCCTGCGAGGTTTCCGTCCCGGCGCGTCGGGCTGGGGCCGGGCGGATCGGCTGTGTTCATCGTGACCGGGACAAGGGACGGAGAGGACTTCATTCGGGCGAAAGAACGAGCAGGGCGTTGCCGGTGGCAAGCCGCCCCAAACCCTGTAAGGCCATATCCCATGACTGTCCCGACCGTGCCTCGCCCAGACCCCGCTCCGCGTTCAGCCGCCGGCCCCCTGCTGCTGCTGTCTCAGGGGTTCTCCGACTGGCTGGCGACGCAGGGCGCCAGCCTGGCCCTGACCACCTACCAGGCCGGGCGTCTGGTGATGCTGGGCCGCCGCCCGGACGGATCGGTGCGGGCCCATGAGCGGCTGATCGAACAGTGCCAGGGTCTGTGGACCGACGGCCAGAGCCTCTGGACCAGCGGCATCCATGCGCTGTGGCGGTTCGAGAACGACATGCCCCCCGGCGCCGTGACGCCGGCCGGAGTCGACCGCCGGTTCGTCCCGCGCGAAGGCCGGATCACCGGACGCATCGACTGCCACGACATCGGCCGCGGCGAGGACGGTCCAATCTTCGTCAACACCCTGTTCAACGGCCTGTGCGGGATCAGCGAGACCGGCAGCTTCCGCCCGCTGTGGAAGCCGCCGTTCATCTCGGCCTGGGTTCCCGAGGACCGCTGCCATCTGAACGGCCTGGCCATGGACGGGACGCGGCCGGCCTATGTCAGCGCGGTCAGCCGCAGCGACACCCTGGACGGCTGGCGCGAACGGCGGGTCGATGGCGGGGTGATCGTGGATGTGGACAGCGGCGAGATCGTCTGCGGCGGCCTGTCGATGCCGCATTCGCCGCGGCTGTACGACGGACGGCTGTGGGCGCTGAATTCGGGGCGGGGGCAGTTCGGCTGGATCGACCCGGTCGCCGGGACCTTCACCCCGGTCGCCTTCTGCCCCGGCTACGCCCGCGGTCTGGCCTTCATCGGGCGGTATGCGGTGATCGGCCTGTCGCGGCCCCGCAAAAACCTGACCTTCGAGGGGCTGCCGCTGGACGGAGAACTGGCCGCCCGGGACGCCGAGCCCCGCTGCGGCCTGATCATCGTCAACATCGGTACCGGCGTGACCGAGGAATGGCTGCGCTTCGCCCACACCCTGGATGAGTTGTATGATGTGGCGGTCCTGCCGAACGTGACCCAGCCCGAAATGATCGGTTTCCAGGGCGACGCCATCAAGACGGCGATCACGTCCGAGGGGGGGCCGCCGACCGCCTAGGCGCGGACGCCCACCGTCATCCAGATCGACAGGCTCTCGCCCGGCGACAGGACGGTCAGGCCGGAGTCCTCGCCGGGAGGGGCGTGGATCGCATCGGGCCGGTGGGTCACGGGTTCGACGCAGACGAAGTCAACGCCGGGCGGGGCATAGATCTGGGCCCAGCGGCATTTCTCCGAGGCCGTCATCTCGACAACGCCGGCCTTGTCTTCCAGCACCGCCCCGGCGTGACGCATCGCATAGGCGTGATCGACGGACGGGGCGTCGGCGAGCGCCACGGCCGCGCTCCAGTCGACAAGGGCCGAGGCGGGCGCCAGCCGCTCGGGGATTTCATCCGCCCCGGTCAACCAGACCTGCGTCGTCGGGAGCTGGAGGCGGGCGCCGGGGCGGCGGTGGAAATAGGGGTGGAGCCCCAGTCCGGCCGGGGCCGGGCGGCTGTCGCGGTTGGTCAGGCTCAGATCGATGCGCAAGCCGGCGGCGGACAGGGCGATCGTCTGAGTCGCCGACCAGAGCCATGGCCAGTGATCGCCGCCGCCGTCGAGGGTGAGGGTGAGGGAGGCGTCGTCCTGCCGGACTGGCGTCCACGGCCGCAGCCAGCCGTCGCCGTGCAGGGCGTGGGGCGCGAACTGGGGCAGGGTGGGCAGAACGACGTCCTCGCCGCCGAAGTGGAAACGGGCGTCGGCGATCCGGTTGGCGAAGGGCAACAGGGGGAAACAGGCGGTCTCAAGGATCTGGCGTGCGCCGGGCGGCGTGGGCCGGAAGATCGGCCGTTCGCCGTGGTTCAGGTCCAGAAGGGCGCCGCCCAAGTCGGGCGCGACCGTCGCCGACCAGTCACCCGACCCAAGCCGGATCACAGCCGGATCCGGTTCTGCGGCAGGCCGGGCGTGTCGACCCGGACCCGGAACAGGCCGCCCAGCGTCGGCTGTTCTTCGCGCCGGTCGGCGTTTCCGAGCCAGGCGGTGGTGCAGTACAGATCGCGCAGATCGGTCCCGCCGAAGGCCGCCTTGGTCACCGTCTGGACCGGCAGGGGGAGGGTCCCGAGCCGCTCGCCGGACGGCGCGAACCGGGCCACGCCCCAGCCGTTGAACAGCCCGACGTGAAGCACGCCGGCGGCGTCCATGCTGGGGCCGTCGGCATAGCCGTCCTCGGTCCGGCCGAAGACGCGGCGGTTCGAGATGGCGCCGTCGGCGTGGTCGAAGGCGAGGATCGTCTTCTCCAGCGTGTCGTGGTGATAGAGGGTGCGCCCGTCCGGGCTGAGACAGGGGCCATTGGTGACGCCATAGCCATCGTCATGGCGCACGAGGTCGCCGCGGAACCAGCGATAGAGGGCGCCGGATTTGCGGGTCTCGCTGTCGTCCATGGAGCCGAACCACAGCGAACCGTCGGGCGCGACGAAGCCGTCGTTCAGCCGGTTCCACGGACGGTCCGTCTCGACGGGCTGGAACAGCGAGAAGTCGCCGTTCTCCACCGAAAAGCGGAACAGCCCGCCGCGAATGCCGCAGATCAGGGAGCCGTCCTCCGCGGGCAGGGCGAAGCCGATCTGGTCCGGCGCATCCCACGACGCCTTGTCGCCTGTCGACGGCGTGTAGCGATGCAGTCGCCGACCCTTGATGTCGACGAACCATAGCGCGTCCCGCGTCTCGTCCCAGACCGGACCCTCGCCCAGTTCGGCGCCGAGATCCCAGACCAGCTCCGCCTCGCCCATGTCAGCCCGCCGAATAGCTGGTCTTGATCTGGGTGTAGAAGTCCGCCGCCGCGAAACCCTGTTCGCGGGCGCCGTAGCTGGACTTCTTCGAACCGCCGAAGGGCACGTGGTAGTCCACCCCGGCGGTCGGCAGATTGACCATGGTCATGCCGGCGCGGGAGCGGCGCTGGAAGTCGCGGGCGTGTTTGAGCGACTGGGTGACGATCCCCGATGAAAGGCCGAATTCGACGCCGTTCGCGACCTCGAGCGCCTCTTCGTAGGACTTGACCCGCAGGGTCGAGGCGACCGGGCCGAAGACCTCCTCATTGTTGATTCGGGCGTCGGGCAGGGTGTCGGCGATCAGGGTCGGCTGGACGTACCAGCCGGGCTTGTCGAGGTTCAGCCGCTCGCCGCCGGTGACGACACGACCGCCGGCCTCGCGGGCGACGTCGATGTAGCGGTAGGAGGTCTCGCGCTGTGCCTCGCTGACGGCCGGACCCATCTGGGTGTTGGGGTCGAGCGCGTCGCCCACGCGGAGGGCTTTGACCTTCTCGCCGAGCGCTGCGACGAACCGGTCGTGGATGCCGTCCTGGACGATCAGGCGGCTGGAGGCGGTGCAGCGCTGGCCGGTGGCGAAGAAGGAGCCGTCCAGGGCGATGGCGACGGCCCGGTCCAGGTCGGCGTCGTCCAGCACGATCAGGGGATTCTTGCCGCCCATTTCCAGCTGGACCCGGGCCTGGCGCTTCACCGCGCCCTCGGCCACGCCCGCCCCCACGGTCTGGGAGCCGGTGAAGCTGATGCCGGTGATGCCCTCATGGGCGACGATGGCGCGGCCGACGTCGCCGTCGCCGATGATCATATTGACCACGCCGGCGGGCAAGCCGGCCTCATGCAGGACGGCGATCAGGGCCTCGGCCGTCGCGGGCGTGGCGCCGGCGGGCTTGATGACGACGGTGTTGCCGAATGCGATGGCCGGCGCGATCTTCCAGGCGGGAATGGCGATGGGGAAGTTCCAGGGCGTGATCAGGCCGAAGACGCCGACCGGCTGGCGGTAGGTCTGGACCTCGACGCCCGGACGGGTCGAGGCGAGGTTCTGGCCGTGCAGGCGCAGGGCCTCGCCGGCGAAATACTTCAGGATGCGGGCGGCGCGGACGGTCTCGCCGATGCCCTCGGGCAGGGTCTTGCCTTCCTCGCGCGACAGCAGCCGGCCGATTTGCTCGCGCCGCTCCATGATCAGGGAGCCGGCCTTGTCGAGGACGTCGAACCGGACCTCGGGCGAGGCGTCGGACCAGCCGGGGAAGGCGGCCTGGGCGGCGGACACGGCCTGATCCACCTCGGCGGCCCCGCCGACCGGGGTCCGGGCGACGACGTCGCGGGTGTCGGACGGGTTCAGGCTCTCGCCGGCGCCGCCGCCGCCGACCTTCTCGCCGCCAATCCAGTGCGAAAGTTCAAGCGTGTCGGTCATGGGGGGCTCTCATAAGGTTGGGACGGCGGCGAGGGAGCGCCGCCGTCCTTGGCAAGATAGGGTGTGCGGCGGAAAAATCAGCCGGTCATGTCTTCCAGTTCCTTGCCCTTCGTCTCCTGGATGAAGGAGCGGACAAGGAAGATGCTGATCACGGCGGCGGCCGTGTAGAGCGCATAGGTGCCCGCC
Source organism: Brevundimonas sp. (assembly GCA_046292645.1). GTDB lineage: Bacteria > Pseudomonadota > Alphaproteobacteria > Caulobacterales > Caulobacteraceae > Brevundimonas. The sequence continues at coordinate 84,761 of JBKBQO010000002.1, read as the reverse complement.
AGGCCCAGACCGTCGGCCATCGCCGGGAAGCTCTGCACCACCAGATAGTTGGAGCCCCACTGCGCCAGCCCCGCGACCGCGAGGGCGGAACCGCGCATCTGGTTCGGGAACATCTCGCCCAGCATGACCCACATCACCGGGCCCCAGCTGAAGTTGAAGAAGATCACATAGAGGTTGGCGGCGACCAGCGCGGTGTAGCCGGCGGTCTCGTTCAGCATCAGGTTGCCGGCCGCGTCGTGGCCGGCGCCGCTGAAGGCCCAGGTCATGGCGCCGAGGGTCAGCGCCATGCCGACGGAGCCGATCAGGAGCAGCGGCTTGCGGCCCACCTTGTCGATGACGGCCAGGGCCAGCAGCACCGCCCCGATCGAGACGGCGCCCGAGATGATGTTGCGCTCCAGCGCCACCTCTTCCGACACGCCGGCCAGCCGCCACAGCGTCTCGCCATAGTAGAAGATGATGTTGATGCCGACGAACTGCTGGAAGGTCGCCAGCATGATGCCGGCCCAGACGATGGGACGGAACAGGGTGCGCTTCGACATAATGTCGGCGAAGCTGGGCCGATGGCCCTTGTCGAAGCTGGCGCGGATTTCGCCGAGCTTGCGGTCGGCCGCCTCGGCGCCAAAGAGTTTGGTCAGCACCAGGCGCGCCGCTTCGTCCTTGCCGCGCATCACCAGATAGCGAGGGCTTTCCGGGATCAGGAACAGGGCGAGCAGGAAGACCGCGGCCGGGACGGCCTGGGCCAGGTACATCCAGCGCCAGGCGTCGGTCCCTGCGATCTGGCCGAGGCTGTTTCCGGCCTGCTGGGCGAGGAAATAATTGACCAGGAAGGCGGCGGTCAGGCCGGTGATGATCATCACCTGCTGGACCGTGCTCATCCGTCCCCGGATGTTGGCCGGGGCCACCTCGGAAATGTACAGCGGGGACAGCACGCTGGCCGCGCCGACCGCCATGCCGCCGGCGAAGCGCGCGGCGACGAAGAAGCTGTGCACATCGGTGAAGCCCTGGATCAGGGCGCCGACGAGGAACAGGACCGCCGCCATGATCATGACGGAACGCCGCCCGATCAGATCGGCCAGGCGGCCCGCGAAGAAGGCGCCGAAGGCGCAGCCGATCAGCAGCGAACCGACCGTGAAGCCCAGGCCGGTGGCGTCCAGATTGAAGGCCTCCTGCAGGCCCGCCTGGGTGCCGTTCACCGCGCCGCTGTCATAGCCGAACAGCAGCCCCCCGATCGTCGCGACCGCGACGATGGCGATGATGAAGCCGAAATTGACGCGATCCGCGCCTGCGATGTCGGGGCCGGAGCCCCCCGTCGGTCCTGCCATCTCGATCCGTCCCTGTTCTGCCCGTCTGACGCGGGCGTTGCTTGAATGAAGGCTAGCGCCAGCCGGCGTCGACGAAATACTCGTGGCCGGTGATGAAGCGCGCGTCGTCCGAGGCGAGGAACATCGCTAGCGCGGCGACGTCCCGGGGTTCCAGCCGGCCCTTCAGGCACTGGGCGGCGACGATCTCGGCTTCGCCCTCCGGCGTGTACCATTTCGACTGGCGCGGGGTCTTGATGTTGCCCGGCACGATGCAGGCGACGCGAACGCCGTCGACGCCGAGCTCGCGCGCCAGGGCCCGGGTCATGCCCTCGATGCCGGCCTTGGCGGTCTCGTACAGGGAGAGGTCCGGCAGCCCGAGGTGCCAGCTGATCGAGCCGAGGTTCAGGATCACCCCCTTGCCCCGCTCGCGCATCGCCGGGGCCACGGACTGGGCGGCGAAATACAGGTGGCGCAGGTTCACCGCCATGCGGTCGTCCCAATAGGCCGGGGTCACCTCGGCCAGGGCGTGTCGATCATCGTTGGCCGCGTTGTTGATCAGGACGTCCACCGGCCCGTGCTCGGCGATGATCGCGGCGAGGCAGGCCTGGAGGCTTTCGATCCCTGTCAGGTCGCACCAGTGAAACACCGGGGCGGGGGACAGGTCGGACAGGGACGCTGCGAGTTGCTCGGACTCGGCGGTCGCCACATCGAGAAAGACCACCCGGGCGCCCTGTCGGGCGAAGCCTTCGACCAGGCCCGCGCCAATGCCTGAGCCGCCGCCCGTGACGACGACGAGACGGTCCTTCAGTGACGGGTAGCTCGCCTCGGTCATACAGGGACTCCGAGCAAACCGCGCGCCGCGAGGTTTCTCATCAGGCCACCGACGCCCATAGTCCAGGGCGGCGCGTGGGTACAGGTGGTGACGACGTTCTCAAGCACGCCCAGACGTTCCGAGGACACCCGAACCGTGTCCCCGATCTTGTGGGTGAAGCCCTTGCCCGGGGCGTCCCGATCCTCGACCGGGGCGAACATGGTGCCGAGGTAGAGGGCGAACCCGTCGGGATACTGGTGGCTGCTCAGGGTCTGGGCGATCAGGTCTTCCGGGTCGCGGCTGATCAGGGCCATCGAGCTCTCGCCGTCCAGGCGGAAACCGTCCTCGCCCTCGACCGACAGGCGCACCCGCGCGGATCGGACGTCGTCCATGGTGAAATGGTCGTCGAACAGCCGGATGAACGGGCCGAGCGCGGCCGAGGCGGTGTTGTCCTTGGCCTTGCCCAGCAGCAGGGCGGACCGGCCTTCGATGTCGCGCAGGTTGACGTCATTTCCCAGCGTCGCTCCGACCGGGCGGCCGTCCGGATCGCAGACGACGACCACCTCGGGCTCGGGATTGTTCCAGGCCGAATCATCGCGGACGCCCACCATGGCCCCCCAGCCGACGGAGGCCAGCACCGGGGCCTTGGTGAAGATCTCGGCATAGGGGCCGATGGCGACCTCCAGATACTGCGACCACAGGCCGTCCGCGATCAGCGCGGTCTTCACGGCCTCCGCCTCGGGGGAGCCGGGCCGGAGGTCCCGAAGGTCCCCGCCGATACGCGCCTTCAGTCCGTCGCGGATCGCGTTCGCGGCCTCGGCGTCGCCCCGCGCGCGCTCCTCGATCACCCGCTCCAGCGCCGAGACGGCGAAGGTCACGCCGGACGCCTTGATGCACTGCAGATCCAACGGCGAGAGCAGCGTGATCCCCGGCTCGTCCGACCAGGCCGTGGAGAACTCCAGGTCCTCGACAGCGCCAAGATCCACCCCGGAAAGCGCGGCCGCATCAGCGCCCGCGAGAGCGTCGGCTGTGGTCGGGGCGGCGGCGGAAATGTCAATCAGTCGTCCGTCGCGAACGAGCACCGGCGACGGGCCCTCGGCGCCGGCGATGCGGCCCACTAAAGACGCCTTTCGCCAGTCGACCGGCAGGCTGGTGACAATCTTCACGTTTCCCCCGCGAGACCGGCTCTCCCGGATCTTCTGCGCACGACTTTGTTAGCGCTAACAAAGCCTCGGGGAGGCGCCTTGTCAATGCGTTTCACTGGTAAAAAAGTGTTAGCTGGCCGGGGTTCCGCTTGACTCGCGGATCATCAGCGCGTGCTCCACCACCCGGTCGCGGTCCTCGGGGTCGTCGGTGCGCCCACGAACCAGCCGGCTCACCGCGGCCTCGGCCATTTCGGCGATGGGTTGGCGCACCGTGGTGAGCGCCGGCCAGACCGTGCTGGCGAGGGGCGTGTCGTCGAAACCGACCACCGTCAGGTCGCGCGGCACGTCCAGCCCGCGGCGACGCGCGGCGGCGATCGCGGCCACGGCCATCTCATCGTTGGAGGCGAAGATGGCGCTGGGCGGGCGGCGCGCGGCGAGCAGGCGCTCGGCCGCCTCGAAGCCCGAACGATAGGTGAACTCGCCGCTTTCAATCAGGCCCTCGGCCGCCGGCACGGCGAGGCTGAGCTCGGTCTCGAACCCGATCAGGCGTTCGGCGCTGGCGCTCTGGTTGGGAGCGCCCTTGATGAAGCCGATCCGCCGGTGACCCAGGGACAGGAGATACCGCGTCATCTCGGCCGCGGCGGCCATGTCGTCGATGCGGATGCTGCTGGCGACCGACCGGAAGCGGCCCGCCGCGATCGCGACCGCCTCGACGGCGTGGCTCTCGATCTCGGCGATGGCGGTCCATGATTCGCCGTGGGGCGGCGGCAGGATGATGCCGCCGGCGCCCTCGCTGATGAGCCGCTGGATCGCCGCCTGTTCGCTGCCGGTGTCGCTGTCGCATTTGCCGATCAGCAGCTGGGCGCCGTTGCGATGGGCGCCTTCCAGCGCGCCCAGCAGGATCTCGCCCAGATAGCCCGAGCTGGGGTTGGAATAGAGCAGGCCGATCCGGCCGGCGCCGGCCCGCGCCAGGCTTCGGGCCGCCGCGTTGGGCGAATAGCCGAGCGCCTCGATCGCCTGCATCACCGCATCCCGCGTGGACGGCTTCACCCCGGTCTGGTTGTTGACGACGCGCGAGACGGTCATCGGCGAGACGCCGGCGACCCGGGCCACGTCGCTGATCGTGGGCACTTTTTCCGGACTTGGGGGCATGAAACGTCGAGGTCCCGTCAAGGCCTGCGCCTCGCGGCCCTGTTTACGCGCCCACGGGTCGGCCTGTCACCTGTCGGCGGACCATGCCTCGACGAACCGGTGCGCCCGGGCTGCGACGGTCTCGGGCGAATCCCCGGGACGATAGAGGGCCGAACCGATGCCGAATCCGCCCGCGCCCGCCTGACGCCAGGCGGGGAAGGACTCTGGATCGACCCCCCCGACCGCAAAGACCGCCGCCGTCGTCGGCAGGACGGCCTTGAGGGCCTTGAGACCGGCGGTTCCCGCGACCTCGGCCGGGAACAGCTTCAGACCGTCGGCGCCCGCCGCGAGCGCGGCGAAAGCTTCGGTGGGGGTGAAGACCCCGGGCAGCGATACGAGGCCCTCCGCCTTGGCGTGCGCGATGACGGCGGGATCAGCGTTGGGCGAGATGATGATCCGCCCGCCCGCGGCCTTGACGTCATTGACGGCGCCGGGGGTCAAGACAGTGCCGGCCCCGACCAGCATGGACTCGCCAAAGCGGTCGGCCAGCCGCTCGATGCTGCGCAGCGGGTCGGGGGAGTTCAGCGGCACCTCAAGACAGCGGAAGCCCGCGTCAAACAGCGCCTCGCCGATCGCGACGGCCTCGTCGGGCGTCAGGCCGCGCAGGATGGCGACCAGGGGCAGGGTCTGCAGGTGCTGGGGGATCACGGGGCAAGTCTCCAGATGCGGGCGAGGCCCCGGCAGACGGCGCCGGCGCCGTCCACCGGACGGACGTCGGGACGGCCGGCCTCCTTCAGGGCGGTGGCGTAGAAGGCGATCAGGCCGCCGTCCCCGATGATCGATAGGGGTTGACGGCCGAAACGGGCGACGCCGGCGGCGATCTCGGCGCCGATGACGAGGCCGGACAGGCGCGAGGCGGCCGCGGCGGGTGACAGCCGTCCGTCGAGCGATCCGACCCGCACCGAGAACAGGGCCGCGCTGAGGGCGCCGCCGTCCAGCATCTCCCGAACCGCGGCGAGGAACGTCCTGTCCGGCACGGCCTCGCCGCCGACGGAGTGTCGAAGCACGGAGTGGCGGCCCAGCAGGGCGTTGAGCTCGCCGGTCATGAAGGTCTGGAAATCGCGGATCTCGCCGTCGGCCGACTCGATCCATTTGGCGTGGGTGCCGGGGCAGAGCAGAAGGGCCGCGTCGTCGGCGTCCAGTCCGAGGGTCTGGGTCTCCTCGCCGCGCATCACGTCCACCAGGGCGCCGTCGGCGTCCGTCAGGGCCACCCCGGGCACGATCCGCACGTCGGGTCGGCCGGGCGCCGCGATCAAGGCCGCGGCGAGGGTGGCGGCCGAGGCGGGCGACGGGACGTAGGGCGCCTCGATCCATCCCTGCCGGGACCCGACCATGCCGCAGGCCAGCACCGGCAGGGCCGGCCAGCCCTCGATTAGTCGGTCGAGCGTCGGGGCGAAGTCATCGGCTCGCAGGCCGGCGGCCCCCGAGGGCGCGGCGCGTGCATCGAGACCGCCGCCTTCGGCGTCGAGCAGCCAGCCGCGCAGGTTGGTGCTGCCCCAGTCTATGCCGATGAAGGCTGCGCCGCTCATGTGTCCGGCGCCGGGAGGGGGTCGACGGCGCGGGCCTTCAGGCGCGGCGCGACCATGGGGATGCTCAGCATGGTCGAGCCCACCGCCATGAGCAGCAGGGCGGTGAAGGTCTCATTGGTGATGATCTGCTTGTCGAGCAGGATGTTGGCGAAGATGATCATGATCAGGGCCTTGGTCTGCAGCAGCCAGCCGATGATCGACGCCTCGCCCTTCTCCCATTTCAGGATCCGGCCGGCGAGGCCGACGCCGATCAGCTTGCCCGAAACCGAGGCGACCAGCAGCAGGCCGGCGGCGACAAACACCGCCACGCCGCCGACGTCCCACTGGGTCCGCAGACCGGTGGACAGGAAGAAGACCGGCATGACGGCCAGCAGGATGTGGTCGCGGAACAGATCCATCCGCTTGCGGTCGAACCAGTCGGCGTCCAGCACCGCCCCCGACAGGAAGGCGCCGACCATGAAGTGAAGCCCGGCCCAGTCGGCAGCCAGGCCGCAGGCGGCCAGCCAGATCAGGCCGACGTACCAGCGGTCGCGCTCCGGAATCCGGCGCATGACAGCGCGTATGGCGAAGGCGGCGAAGGTGAAGCCGACCAGGAAGGCGCCCTGCCGTCCGATCCGCTCCCAGTCCAGCAGGATCAGCGCCAGCACGCCCCAGATGGCGATATCGTCAAGCGAGGCGTAGCGCAGGATCCTCTGCCCGAGGGGGCGCCGAAGAATGTCCAGCTTCTCCATGAACAGCACGAGGATCGGCAGGGCCGTCACTGCGCAGGCCATGCCGATGCCCAGCACCACCTGCCATGTCTCGCCGGCCGGCCCGGCCCAGCCCGGCCGTGTCAGCATGAGCATCGCAGCGAGGCTGCCGAACAGCAGGGGAACGACCAGGGCCAGGCCCGCCGTGATCCCGGTCTCGCGCCGCTTGGCCCAGGCCTGTTTCAGATCCAGCTCAAGACCCGCGATCCAGACGAAGATCATCACCGCCCACCAGGCGATGCCGTTCAGGGTGGCGATGACCTGGGGGTTGAAGACGAAGCTGTAATAGGTCGGGAAGGCCGCGCCCAGGACGCCGGGTCCCAGAAGGATGCCGCCGACGATCTGAACCACGACGAGCGGGGCGTAGTATTCCGTCTTGAACACCCGCCAGATCAGATACGGCACGCTGAAGATGATCAGCATGGCGATCAGGAAAATCTCGGTTGTGGTCATATGCATGGCGACGTCTTCCCCCGCGGCGGTTCGGCGGTTGACCACCGTTATCGCCTGTCTCGCCCGATTCACACCGCGGTGTCGCCGTCAGTGATTGTCCCTTGGCAGGCCGCGGGTGTCGACGATGCGATGATATTTCACGGCGGGTTCCAGGACGGCGCCGGTCTCCAGCGAGCCGACCATGGACCGTTGGACTTCCTGCCAGGGCGTCTGCGACTCCGGATAGCGATAGCCGCCCGCGGCCTCCAGCGCTTCGCGCCGCGCCGTCATCTCGACGGCGTCGATCAGTACGTCCACGCGCCGGGACTTCAGGTCGATACGCATCCGGTCGCCCGTTTGCAGCAGCGCGATATTGCCGCCGGCGGCGGCTTCGGGCGAAGCGTTCAGGATCGACGGGGAGCCCGATGTTCCCGACTGGCGGCCGTCGCCGATGCAGGGCAGGGCCTCGACGCCCTGTTTGATCAGATATGAGGGAGGCCGCATGTTCACCACCTCGGCGGCGCCGGGGTAGCCGATGGGGCCCGCGCCCCGCATCACCAGGATGCTGTCAGAGGTGATGGCCTCGGCCGGGTCGTCGATCCGGTGGTGGTAGTCCTCGGGACCGTCGAAGACGACGACCGTGCCGGTGAAGGCCTCGGGGCTGTCGGGGTCGGACAGATAACGGGCGCGAAACGCCGGCGAGATCACGCTGGTCTTCATCACGGCGCTGTCGAAGACATTGCCGGAGATGACCAGAAAGCCCGCGTCCTCCACCAGGGCGGTTTCGAAGGTGCGGATCACGTCGGGCAGCACGACCTCGGCGTCGCGGCAATTGTCGCCGATGGTGCGGCCGTTGACCGTCAGGGCGTCCTCATGGATCAGGCCGTGACGCATCAGTTCGGCCGTCACGGCGGGCACGCCGCCGGCCTGGAAATAGTCCTCGCCGAGGTATTTGCCGGCGGGCTGCAGATTGACCAGCAGCGGCACCTTGTGACCCACCGTCTCCCAGGTCTGGAGCGGCAGGTCGACCCCGACGTGCCGGGCCATGGCGGTCAGGTGGATGGGGGCGTTGGTCGACCCCCCGATCGCCGAGTTGACGACGATGGCGTTCTCAAAGGCCTCGCGGGTGAGGATGCGCGACGGCTTCAGGTCCTCGCGCACCATTTCGACGATGCGCTTGCCGGTCAGATAGGCGACCTGAGGCCGCTCACGATAGGGGGCAGGGATCGCCGCCGATCCGGGCAGGCTCATGCCCAGCGCCTCGGCCAGCGAGTTCATCGTCGTGGCCGTGCCCATGGTGTTGCAATAGCCGACCGAGGGGGCCGAGCGGGCGACCAGGTCGATGAAGCCGTCGTAGTCCAATTCGCCGGCCGCCATCTGCTGCCGCGCCTGCCAGATGATGGTGCCTGACCCGACGCGCTCGCCCTTGTGCCAGCCGTTCAGCATCGGACCGACGGAGAGGGCGATGGCGGGAATGTCCACCGTCGCCGCGGCCATCAGGCAGGCCGGGGTGGTCTTGTCGCAGCCGATCGTCAGCACCACCCCATCGAGCGGATAGCCGTACAGCAGCTCGACGAGACCCATATAGGCCAGGTTCCGGTCCAGTCCGGCGGTGGGCCTTTTGCCGGTCTCCTGGATCGGATGGACCGGGAATTCCAGGCAGATCCCGCCCGCTTCGCGAATGCCTTCCCGCACCCGTTTCGCCAGCTCGATATGGTGCCGGTTGCACGGCGACAGGTCCGAGCCGGTCTGGGCGATGCCGATGATCGGCTTGCCGGAGCGCAGCTCCTCCAGCGTCAGGCCGTAGTTCAGATACCGCTCGAGATAGAGGGCGGTCATGTCCGGATTGTCCGGATTGTCGAACCAGGCGCGGGACCGCAGGGGTTTGGGAAGGGCGTCGGTCATCAGTTCCAGCCGCCGTCGACGATGTGGTGTTGGTTGGTGATCGCCGAGGCGTCGTCCGAGCTCAGGAACAGCACCAGACGGGCCACGTCCTCGGGCTCCAGCCGGCGTTTCAGGCACTGGTTTTCGTAAATGGTCTTCTCGGTCTCCGGGGTGACCCAGAGAGCCAGTTGGCGCTCGGTCATGATCCAGCCCGGCGCCACGGCGTTCACGCGAACGCCGTGTTTGCCGAAGTCGCGCGCGAGCGAACGGGTCAGCCCCAGCACGGCCGATTTGGAGGCCGTATAGGCCGCCATCCCGCCCTGCCCGATGATCCAGGAACAGGAGCCCAGATTGACGATGGAGCCGGCGTTCCGGGCCATCATGTCCGGCAGAACGGCCTGGGCGGCGAAGAACTGGTGCTTCAGGTTCACGGCGATCCGGCCATCCCAGTAGGCCTCGGTGACCTCGAGCGTTTCGTGCCGCTCGTCATGGGCGGCGTTGTTGATCAGACAGTCGATCGGTCCGAAGGCGGCCCGGACCGCGCCGATTGCGGACTGAAGGCCGGCGATGTCGGTCACGTCGCAGGAAACGAACCGGACCGCGTCGCCCAGTTCGGCGGCCAGTCGTTCGCCACGCTCGAGGTCGACGTCCAGAATGCCGACGCGCGAACCCTGTCCCACGAAGGCCCGAACGATGGCCTCGCCAATGCCGGCGGCGCCCCCGGTGACGATAACCGTCTTGCCGGACAGGTCAGGATAAACGGCCATCGAAGGTCCCCAACCCGACGGTGCGCCGAGTTTCACTCATGAAATGGATACTGTCAGCAAAAATGACCGGGTGAAGCGGCCAAGTCAACGCCGGGACTTCGGGTCACGCCTGCGACACGGCTCCCATCTCGATCGAGATCGCCTGCGCCGCCGCCCTCAGCCGGGCCAGGGCCTCGTCCGCGTCGCAGACCGGAGGGGTCCGCTGTATGTACGGGGTGATGACCGTGGCGATGATGCTGTCCGCGCCCATGATCGGCGCGACCAGATCGGTGACCCCCTTCACGAAATCGCTTTCGCGCCGGACGTAACCCTGAAGCCCGGCCGCCTCGGCCCGCTCGACATATTCGGCGACGCGGGCCCTGCCGTGGAGGGCGGTCAGCCGTTCCCGCAGGTCGGCGCGCGCCAGGTCCGAGCCGCAGCCGTAGAACATCAGGCCTGAACTGGCGTCGATGATGTTGCGGCGATAGCCCAGCCGCACGGAATAGCCGAGGTCGCCGGGGCTCTCGATGCGCGCCACGACGACGATCTGTTCTTCGGTCGGCACGACGAGGTGGCAGGACTGAACCGTGGCCGTGGTCAGTTCCCGCATATAGGGCAGGGCGGCCTCGGTCAGCGACTTCACGGGCGCCTGGGCCATGCCGAGGGCGAACAGGCGGTTCGACAGGCGGTATCCCGCCGGGGTCAGCTCGATATAGCCGCGGAACTCCAGCACCTGGATCATGCGAAACAGTTCGCTGACCGAGCGACCCAGTTCTGTCGACATCTGGGACGGGGTCATCGCCTCGCCATGCGCGGCCAGCAGTTCGAGGACGTCCAGCCCCTTCTCAAGCGCCGGCGCGCGGTATTTGCGATCGTCCGTGTCATCCTGAGCAGTCATGTCCCAATTCTTCCGTGATTCGGGGTCGGGCGGGGGCATTACGGGAGAGGTGCCGTTTCGCGTCACCGGTAAAATCACCACTACATATGAAAATCAATGGACCGACGGCTGCGCTTCGCATAGCCTCGATCCCAATGCGCCCGAACGGGCCGTAGGAAGTCAGTCCGGGGAGTGCGCCATGTCCTTGTCCAGCATCGATCTCGCGATCCTGCTTGTCTATGCGGTTTCGATCTTCGGACTCGCCCAATGGGTGTCGCGGAGCAAGACCGGCGAGCGGAAGACCTCCACCGACTATTTCCTGGCCTCCAAGAACCTGCCTTGGTGGGCCATCGGCGCGTCGCTGATCGCGGCCAATATCTCGGCCGAACAGATCATTGGCATGAGCGGTTCGGGCTATGTCATCGGCCTGGGCATCGCCTCGTACGAGTGGATGGCGGCGCTGACCCTGCTGATCGTCGGCAAGTATTTCCTGCCGATCTTCCTGCGCAACGACATCGTGACGATGCCGCAGTTCCTGCAGCAGCGGTACGGGCCGACGATCCGCAACGTCATGGCCGTGTTCTGGCTGCTGCTGTACGTCTTCGTGAACGTCACCTCAATCCTTTGGCTCGGCTCGCTCGCGGTCAATGGGGTGACGGGTCTGGACCAGACCTATGCGATCACCGCCATTGGCGTGTTCGCCCTGGCCTATCAGCTGTGGGGCGGGCTCAAGGCCGTGGCCCTGACCGACATCGTCCAGGTCGTGCTGCTGGTCGCGGGCGGGCTGATCATCGGCTACATCGCCCTCGGCCAGATCGGGGCCCAGACGGGGACCGGGGCGCTGGGCGGGTTCCAGACGCTGCTGACCCAATTCCCCGAGAAGTTCGACATGATCCTCTCGCCCGACAATCCCCAGTTCGTGAACCTGCCGGGGATCGCCGTCCTGCTGGGCGGGCTGTGGATCATGAACATCAGCTACTGGGGCTTCAACCAGTACATCATCCAGCGCGCCCTCGCCGCCAAGTCGATCGGCGAGGCCCAGAAGGGGATCGCCTTCGCGGCCTATCTGAAGCTGCTGATGCCGGTGATCGTGGTCCTGCCCGGCATGGCCGCGCTCGTGCTGGCGCCGAACCTCGGCCAGCCGGGATACCCGGCGACGGACCAGGCCTATGCTTCGATGATGAACCTCCTGCCCTCGGGCCTGAAGGGTCTGGTGTTTGCGGCCTTGATCGCGGCGATCATCGCCTCGCTGGCGTCGAAGGTGAATTCGATCTCGACCATCTTCACGCTGGACCTCTACGCCAAGGCCAACAAGGCGGCCTCGGATCGCCAGCTGGTGCTGGTCGGCCGGATCGCGGCCGTCGCGGCCATGGTGATCGGCATCCTGACGGCGCGGCCCCTGCTCGGGAATTTCGAACAGGGCTTCCAGTTCATCCAGGAGTTCACCGGCTTCTTCACCCCGGGCATCGTGGTGATCTTCATCCTCGGCCTGTTCTGGAGCCGGGCGTCCGAGGCCGGCGCCCTGACCGGCGCCATCCTGTCGGTCGTGCTCTCGGCGGTGTTCTGGTGGCTGCAGTATGCCGAGATCTTCGCCTTCCCCTTCATGAACCGGGTCGGCGTGGTGTTCCTGATGTCGCTGGCCGCTGCGGTGATCGTCTCGCTGATGTCGCCGCCCAAGGCGGGCACCATGCAGATCCGGCTGGACGGGGTCAGCTACAAGACCAGTGTCGGCTTCAACATCGCGGGCGTGGGCGTCATCGCCTTCCTGATCGCGGTCTACGCCATCTGGTGGTGACGGCCCGGCCGCCCGTCAGCCGACGGGCGGCGCCTTGCAGTTGGCGGCGATGAAGGCCTCGTGGGTCGGCATCTGCTCGACCCCCCGGCGGATGGCAGCCCGCAGCTGGTGCAGCCGCTGACGGGTCGCCTCCAGCGGCACGGTCGCGGTGATCGGATCGGGTCGTTCCGGCCTGACCCCCTGACCCAGCAGGACGGCGATCCAGCTGGTGTCCTGGAACAGTTCGTCCTCGTAGCGGAAGACCCGCCCGCGGGTGCGGAACTGGTCCATCTTCCAGCGCAGGGTATCGGGAATATCCATAGCCGCGACCCGCCGCCACAGCGGCGAGTCATCCCGCTCCGTCGCGTGATAGTGCAGCACCACGAAATCGCGCACGCGCTCGAATTCCTGCTGCACGAGGCGATTGTAGTTGTCGATGTCAGCCTGCGGAAAGCCCGTGTCCGGGAAGCTGAGCAGCAGCTTCGAGATCCCGGTCTGGATCAGGTGGATGCTGGTCGACTCCAAGGGTTCGAGGAAGCCGGCGGACAGGCCGATCGCCAGGCAGTTCTTGTTCCAGGCCTGCTTGCGCCGCCCGGTCTTGAACCTGAGGAAGTTCGGGTCCGTGAGGGCCGGGCCATCCAGTCCGCCGCGCAGCCGGGCCTGGGCCTCGTCGTCGCTGATGTAGTCGCTGCAATAGACATAGCCGTTGCCGGTGCGATGCTGCAGCGGGATGCGCCACTGCCAGCCGGCTTCCAGGGCGGTGGAGCGGGTGTAGGGGGTCGGCGCGCCGCCCCCGGCGCAGGGCATGGCGACCGCGCGGTCGCACGGCAGCCAGGGCGTCCAGTCCTCATAGCCCGTCTTCAAGGCGCCTTCGATCAGCAAGCCCCGAAAGCCGGAGCAATCGATGAAAAAGTCGGCGGCCAGTTCCTGCCCATCATCAGTCACCACCGATTCCACGAAGCCGTCCGGCTTCAAACGGACGTCGGCGATGCGGGCCTCGCGCCGCACCACGCCGGCGGCCTCGGCGCCCTTGCGCAGGAAGCGCGCATAGAGGGATGCGTCGAAGTGGAAGGCGTAGGTCATCTGGGACAGGACCGAACGCGGATCATTGCGCGGCTTGTCGAAGCGGCCCAGAGCCGCGGCCACCGTCGTGACCGAATAATCGTCCAGGCTGTCGTCGAGGCCCGCCTCGTGGAGGCGCAGCCAGTACTGGTGAAATGCGGCCGCATCGACCCGTGTGCCGTACTGGCCGAAGGGGTGGAAATACTGGTGACCCTTGCGGAACCAGTCGCGGAACTGGATGCCCAGTTTGAAGGTGGCCTGGGTCTCGCGAATGAAGGCGTTCTCGTCGATGCCCAGCAGGGCGTTGAACAGCAGGATCGGCGGGATGGTGGCCTCGCCCACGCCCACGGTGCCGATCGCTTCGGATTCCACCAGCTCGATCTGCACCGTGCCGCGCAGGACATGGGCCAGGGCCGCGGCGGTCATCCAGCCCGCGGTGCCGCCGCCGACGATGAGGATCTTGCGGATGGGTTCGGGCGTCATGCGGCGGGCTCCAGCGGCGCGATGCGCCGGTCGTCCAGATAGGCCTGATGGTCGGGCAGCGACATGGTCGCGCGCAGGATCAGATCGGCGAGTCGGGCCGACTGGGCCGCCATCCGGGACAGGTCCAGCCGGTCGACCAGCGGCGACACCCGACGCGGCCAGACGCCGAGGCCGGTCAGGACGGCGGCCCAGCTGTCCTCGCGGAACGACTCGTCTTCCATCAACGCGATCTCGCCGCACGCCCGGAACAGCTCGAGCTTGGCGGCCAGCGAGTCGGGCGGCGGCGTCTCGCGGCAGTGTCGCCAAAGGTCCCCGTCCGTCCGTCCGGCCAGATGATAATGGGCGATGATGAAGTCGCGCACGCGCTCGAATTCCCGGGCGGTGCGGCGGTTGTATTCAGCGGTTATGGCGGGATCGAAGTCTCGGTCCGGGAAGAACTCCAGCAGCCGGCCGATGCCGCTCTGGATCAGGCTGATGCTGGTCGACTCCAGCGGCTCCAGGAAGCCGGACGCCAGGCCGACGGAGACCACATTGCCCTTCCAGGCTGAGCGGCGGCGGCCGGTGACGAAACGCAGCCGGTTGGGCTCGGCGGCGGGCGGTGACTCCAGACCCTGCACCAGAGCATCCAGCGCGTCCTCGTCGCTGATGAAGGCGCTGGAATAGACGTAGCCGTTGCCGACCCGATGCTGCAGCGGAATGCGCCAGCGCCAGCCGGCGGTCATGGCCGTGGCGGCGGTGAAGGGGCCGGCGGGCCGGTTGGCGGGGCAGGGCAGGGCGACGGCCCGATCGCACGGCAGCCAGTGCGTCCAGTCCTCATACCCCGCCGACAGAGCGCCTTCGATCAAAAGACCGCGGAAGCCGGAGCAGTCGATGAACAGATCGGCCTCCAGCCGGCGACCGTCATCGAGTCGGACCGCCGCTACAAGTCTATCTGCGACCTCTGGCTCCACGATCCGGCCCTCGATCCGGACGACGCCCGCGTCTTCCGCCAGGCCGCGCAGGCGGCGCGCGAACAGGCCGGCGTCGAACTGATAGGCATAGGCATAGGACGACAGGACCGAACGCGGATCGTCGACGGGCGGCGCAAACCGGCCTTCACGGGCCATCACGCTCGGGAGCGACCAGGGCTCCAGCGATTTGATCCGGCCCTCGGCCTGCAGCCGGAACAGGTGCTGCCGGTAGGGCTGGCCGCGCACTGCCGGGCCGTAGTCGCCGAATCCATGGAAATAGCGCGAGCCCGGCCGCGACCAGTCGTGAAAGGCGATGCCGAGTTTGATGGTCGCCCCCGTCGCGGCCATGAAGTCCGCCTCGTCCAGGCCGACCGTGCGGATGAACTGGCGGATGGTCGGCACCGTGGCCTCGCCGACGCCGACCGTTCCAATCGCTTCTGATTCGATCACCACGATTTCGGGACCGGGCGCGCCGTCCGTTGACTGGAAGGCCTTCGCCAGGGCGCTCGCCGCCATCCAGCCGGCGGTCCCGCCGCCGACGACTACGACCTTGCGGATGGCGCGCGGATGCCGGTCCATATCGTTCCCCCGGGCTGATCTTCGCCAGCCTCCTGCTGCAGCCTCACGCCGCCAGTGTGACCATATGGCGACGGCGGCATTCCGCAAATGATAGCGCTAACAAAAAACGCTTTTCAACGCATGAAACTATGTGCATCCTTGAAATGCCGGTCCTGCCCAGCCGATGGGGCGGGTCCGGATTGGGGAGGAACGCGCCAAGATCGCTTAATGCGGCGGGCGTACAGGGAGGACGAGATATGTCCAATTCTAAGCGAAATAGCCGTCTCGCCCTGCTCTGCGGCGCGTCGCTGGTCAGTCTGGTCGCGATGGCGCCGGCGGCCGCGATGGCCCAGGCCGCGCCCGGCCAGGAGGAGCAGGCCGCCGAGATCGACGAAGTCGTCGTCACCGGCATCCGGGCCCAGTTGCGTTCGGCCCAGGCCATCAAGCAGAATTCCGAAGTCATCGTCGACTCGGTGACCGCCGTCGACATCGGCGCCCTTCCGGACCGGTCGGTGTCCGAGGCGCTGCAGCGGATTTCCGGCGTCACCCTTCAGCGCACCAATGCGGCGCGCGATCCGGCCCGTCTGGCCGCCGAGGGCGGCGGGGTGTTCGTGCGCGGCCTGTCGTGGGTGCGCTCAGAAACCAACGGCCGCGACATCTTTTCGGCCTCCAACGGTCGCGGCCTCAGCTTCGAGGACGTGTCCGCCGACCTGCTGGCCGGCGTCGACGTCTACAAGAACGTCGCCGCCAACATGATCGAGGGCGGCATCGCCGGCACGATCAACCTGCGCACCCGGGTTCCGTTCGACAACGTCGAGCCGCTGGTCGCCGTGAACGTCGACTATAACTACGGCGACCTGTCGGAGCGCGGCTTCTGGTCCGGCAGCGCCATCCTTTCCGACCGTTGGGACACCGGCATCGGCGAGATCGGCCTGCTGGCCAACGTCAGCCTGTCGAACGTCGGCAACCGCACCGACTCCATCTCGGTGGACCGGTACGATCCGGTCGTTCTGAACGCCGGCAACGCCTCGGACGGCCGGGCCGCGGGCGATACGGTCTACATCCCCAAATATCTTGGCTGGCGAACCATCGACTGGGAACAGGAGCGGACCGCGATCGCCCTGGCGGCCCAGTGGCGGCCCAATGATTCGCTGCTGGTGACCCTGCAGGCCCTGGGATCCCAGGCGGACGCCTATAATATCGAGCGGGCCCTCGGCACCGAGAGCGTGCTCAACCCGAATACCAGCTACACCTACAACGACGAGGACGTCTTCATCGGCGGCACCGTCCCCCAGGCCAACTACAACACCGACACCCGGGTGGGCGACGACTCCAAGCGGACCACCGATGTCGCGCTGAGCTTCCGCTATACGCCGGACTCGGCCTGGTCGTTCTACGGCGACCTGCAGTATGTGAAGTCGACGGCTGAAATCTACTCGATGACGGCCTTCACCCAGCTTGAAGACCGCCCGAACCTGACCATCAACATCGGCGGAGACCTGCCGACCCTGACCTCGACCGGCGGCTCCCAGGAGGACCAGTCGTCCTACTGGTGGGCGGCCGCTATGGATCACATCGAGGACAATGAAGCGGACGAGGTCGCCGCGCGCTTCGACGCCAACTACGAGTTCGAGGACGGCGGCTTCCTGCGGTCCGTGTCCATGGGCCTGCGGGCGACCGAGAAGAGCTACACCAACCGCCAGACCGGCTATAACTGGGGGCTGCTGTCCAATCAGTACTGGGGCAATGGCGGCGGCGCCGTCGTCTATCTGGATGACACCGGCTACCCGGGCGGTCCGGTCGATCCGCGGCTGCCGTCCTCGTCCGAGCTGTTCACCTTCGACAACTTCTTCCGCGGCGACGCGCCGGTTCCGGGCGTCGCCTGGTTCCCGACCGCCAGCCTCGTCAACCAGGGCACGGCCCACGCCTATGACATCCTGCGCAACACCCAGAGCTCGGGCTGGGGCTGGACGCCGCTGTCGGACGATTACGAGAGCTACCGCCTCGGCGGCGGCAACGGCGGCATCACCGACCTGACCGAAGAAACCCAGGCCGCCTTTGTGCACGCCCGTTTCGGCGGCGAGAACCTGTTCGGCTACGCCTTCGACGGCAATGTCGGCGTGCGGGTCGTGCAGACCACGACCAGCACCAATACGATCACGACCCTGCCGGTCATCAGCGGGACCTGCCCGCCTCCGGGCTTCCCCGCCGCGGACTGCACGGCCTTCAACCGGGCGGTGACCTTCGCCACGGGCGGGTCGCTGGACGGACTGGACGTCGAACACACCTATACCGACGTGCTGCCGAGCCTGAACCTGCGCGTCTTCCTGGCTGAAGATCTCCAGGCCCGCTTCGCGGTTTCGCGGGCCATGGTGCGGCCGGAGATGTACCAGCTCCAGCCGTTCACCAATCTGGCGATCACGTTCGAGGCCGATGGCTATACCCTGGACGACGTGGCCCCGTTCACGGGAACGGGCGGCAATCCCGAGTTGGATCCGATCCGGGCGACCAACTACGACTTCAGCCTGGAATGGTATTTCGCACCGACCGGAAGCCTGACGTTCGCTGTGTTCCACAAAGACATCACGGACTACATCTTCACCGGCACCGAAACCGAGACCTACACCAACGGCGGCGTGACCCAGGACTTCCGCCTGACCCGCTACACCAACGGTGACGAGGGGACGGTCGACGGCTTCGAACTGGCCTATCAGCAGTTCTATGACTTCCTGCCCGGCTGGCTCGGCGGCTTCGGGGTGCAGGGCAACTTCACCTACATCGACAGCAGCGGCGGCCGGAACACCAGCCAGAACATCCTGGACCCGATCCAGAACAACGCCTCGGCCGCGGCCCTGCCGCTCGAGGGGATGTCGAGGACCAGCTACAACGCCGCCCTTCTCTACGAGCGCTACGGCATCTCGGCCCGCCTCGCCTACAACTGGCGGGAAGAGTATCTGCTGACGACCTCGGCGGCGAACATCGAGGCGCCTGTCTGGGCCAGCGACTTCGGGCAGTTGGACGGATCGGTCTTCTACAATGTCACCGACGATCTGAAGATCGGCATCCAGTCGACCAACATCCTGAACGAGCGGACCGTGCTGAAAGTGGGTAACGAAACCCGCAAGCCGCCGTACAACTGGGTCGATACGGACCGTCGCGTCGCCATCGTTCTGCGCGCCGCATTCTAAGCAACACACGACCGGGGGACGATCTTACGGGATCGTCCCCCCTTGTCTTGACTGGCGTAGGAGGACGTCGATGAGCAGCTCGCGCATCGGTCGGTGGTTGGCGTTCCTGACCTCCGGACTGGCGGCCCTGATCCTGACGGCCGGCGTCGCCGCGGCCCAGGCGCCGATCCCCCGACTGGTCGAGGAAAACGGCCGTCAGGCCCTGTTCGTGGACGGCGCGCCCTTCCTGATCCTGGGCGGCCAGGTCAACAACTCCTCCAACTATCCAGCGCCGCTGGCTGAGGCCTGGCCGGCGCTTCGCTACATCGGCGCCAATACGGTCCAGATCCCGCTCGCCTGGGAACAGATCGAGCCGGAGGAGGGTCGGTTCGACTTCTCCTTCGTGGATCACGCCATCGGCGAGGCCCGGGAGAACAACATGCGGGTGGTCTTCCTGTGGTTCGCCACGTGGAAGAACACTGCGCCCAAATACGCCCCGGCCTGGGTCAAGCTGAACCCGACGCGGTTCCCCCTCCTGATCAAGGCCGATGGAACCGAGAGCTACGCCCTGTCGCCGTTCGGGGCCGAGACCCTGGCCGCCGACGCCCGCGCCTTCGCCGCCCTGATGCGCCATATCCGGCAGGTCGACGAGCGCCAGCGCACCGTCATCATGGTGCAGCCGCAGAACGAGGTCGGCACCTATGGCTCGGTGCGCGACTATTCACCGGCGGCCCAGGCGGCCTTCGAGGGGCCGGTGCCGCAGGCGCTGCTGGACCGGGTCAACCGGCCCGCCGGTTCGTGGTCCGATGTCTTCGGCGTCGAGGCCGAGGAGTTCTTCCACGCTTGGGCGATCGCTTCCTACGTCAACACGGTCGCGGCCGCCGGCAAGGCCGAGTACCCGCTGCCGATGTACGTCAATGCGGCCCTGCCCGATCCGCACGAGCGGCCGGACCCGACGTCCTATGCGTCGGGCGGACCGGTCTGGCCGGTGTTCGACGCCTGGCTCGCGGCGGCGCCGAGCGTCGATTTCCTCAGCCCCGATATCTACAACCGGGACTCCCGGACTTATGAGGGGCACCTCGACCGGTATGCGCGGGCGGACAACGCCCTGTTCGTCGCCGAGACCGGCAATGACTCCATGTACGCCCGCTATCTGTTCAGCGTGCTGGGCCGGGGCGGCATCGGCTATTCGCCGTTCGGCATCGACTACACCGGCTATGCCAACTATCCGCTCGGCGCGCCGAAGATGGATCAGGAGACGCTGACGCCCCTGCGCGATCTGTATCGGCTGATCGCGCCCTGGCAGAGGACCTGGGCCCGGCTGGCCTTCGAGGGCAAGGTCCGGGGCGTCAGCGAGCCGGACGATCGTGCTTCCCAGACCATGGATTTCGCCGACTGGACCGTGACGGTTGGCTATCGCCGCTGGCAGTTCGGACAGCCGGACTGGACCTGGTTGGGTCCGCTCGCCGACGTACCCGGAACGGAGACGCCGAACGGCGGCGCCATCGTCGCCGAGATCGCGCCCGGCGAGTTCATCGTGACCGGCCATCGCGCCCGCGTGGAGTTCAACGCCAAACCGTCGGCCGACGGCCGCCGCCGCATGGTGTTGCGGTACGAGGAAGGTCGGTTCGACGATCAGGGCCGCTGGATCTTCGAGCGCATCTGGAACGGCGACCAGACCGACTACGGCCTCAACTTCACCGACCGACCGCAGTTGCTGCGCGTCGTCACCGCCACCTACTGATTGCTTTTCCCCCAGCCTGAAGCGAGCGTCCAATGACCCCCACCCTGGCCCGCCGCCTGTTCCTGGTCGCCCTGGCCGTCGCACCGCTCGGCGCCTGCGCAGGCCTGATGGATGCGGCGTCGCCCGCCGCGCTCCGGTCTTCCGACTTCGAGCGCACGACGGCGGGAGTCGTGATCACCCCGCAGGACGGCGCCGCCCGGCGGGTCCGGCTTCAGGTCTATGGACCCGAGACCATCCGGGTCACGGCGACGGAGGATGCCGATCTGGACCTGCCGGACAGCCTGATGGTGACGGCGGACCCGTCCACGGATACGCCGTTCGAGGTCGAGACGCGCGGCGATACCGTGGTCCTGACGACCGCTGAGGCGACCGCCGAGGTGTCGACCATCACGGGGGCCGTCCGCTTCCTTGACGAGAACGGCGAGGAGGTCCTCGCCGAGCGCGCCGGCAGCCGCGAGCTTCGCCCCGTCCGGGTCGAGGACCAGACCGGGGATCACCGCTTCCTGGCCACCCGCCAGATCTGGGAAAGCCCGGCGGATGAGTCCTTCTACGGCCTGGGCCAGCACCAGCAGGGGGTGATGGACTACAAGAACCACGACGTGGTCCTGGCCCAGCACAATATGGACGTCGGCGTGCCCTTCGTCGTCTCCAACCGGAACTACGGCATCCTGTGGGAAACCAACGCCATCACCCGGTTCGGCGACCCGCGCCCCTACGGCATGCTGGGCGAGCGGCTGACCCTGCGCGACGCCAACGGCCGCTTCGGCGGTTTGACGGCCAGCTACTATCAAGACGGCGAGCTGAAGGTTCAGCGCCAGGAAACCGAGGTGAACTATGAGTTCATCCGCGAGTGGTCGCGCTGGCCCGAAGGCCTCAAGGCCCAGCCGGGCCGTCCGGTGCAGACCGGCGACATGGGCAAGCCGGGGCAGGCGGGCCTGCGCGTCGTCTGGGAGGGCACCGTCGAAGCCTTCACCGCCGGGATGCACAAATTCCGGCTCTATTCGTCCGGCTACACCAAGGTCTGGATCGACGGCGAACTGCTGGAGGACAACTGGCGCCAGAATTGGAATCCGTTCGACCACGATTTCCAGGTCGAACTGGCCGCCGACCGCCAGATCCCCATCCGGATCGAATGGATCCCGGAGGACGGCTATCTGGCGCTGCGCCACATGGACCCGCTGCCCGCGGCCGAACACGGTGCCCTGAGCCTCTCGTCCGAGGTCGGCGACGCGATCGACTACTACTATATCGGCGGCGACAATCTGGACGAGGTCATCTCGGGGTACCGGGGGCTGACCGGGCGATCGGTGATGCTGCCGCGCTGGGCATACGGGTTCTGGCAGAGCCGTCAGCGCTATTCGACCCAGGAGGAGGTGGTCGGGACGGTGCGCCGCTATCGCGAACTGGGCCTGCCCATCGATAACGTCGTGCAGGACTGGTTCTACTGGCCCGAGAACGCCTGGGGCTCGCACGAATTCGATCCGGCGCGTTATCCCGATCCCGCCCGGATGGTGGCCGACGTCCATGCGATGAACGCCAACATTATCATCTCGGTCTGGCCGAAATTCTATCCGACGACCGAACACTATCGCGAGCTGGATGCGATCGGCGGCATGTACACGCGCAACGTCGAGGCCGGCGCTCGCGACTGGGTCGGACCCGGCTACGCCAACAGCTTCTACGACCCCTATCTGCCGGCCGCGCGCGACCTGTACTGGAGACAGATCTCCGACAGCTTCAAGGGCATGGGCTTCGACGGCTGGTGGCTGGATTCGGTCGAGCCCGATATGCATTCAAACCTCGACATCCCCGAACGGACCCTGCGAATGGGCCCGACGGCGCGCGGGCCCGGCGCCTATGTGTTCAACTCCTATCCGCTGGTGAACGCCGAGAACGTCTACCGCCGCTTCCGCGAGGAGCAGGGCGACACGCGCAGCTATATCCTGACCCGCTCCGCCTGGGGCGGCCTGCAACGGACCGGTTCGACCCTGTGGTCGGGCGACGTCGTCGCGCGCTGGGACAATCTGCGTGACCAGATCTCGGCCGGGCTCCACACCGGCCTTTCGGGCATCCCCAACTGGACCCACGACATTGGCGGCTTCTCGGTAGAGGCCCGCTATTCGAACCCGGCCGGCATGGCCCCCGCCGACAAGCAGGAATGGGACGAACTGAATCTCCGCTGGTTCCAGTTCGGCGCCTGGTCGCCGGTGTTCCGCTCGCACGGCGAGTTCCCGCTGCGCGAGGTCTACAATCTCGCCGAGCCGGGCACGCCGATGTACGAGGCCTTCGCCGACGCCATGCGGACGCGCTACCGGCTGATGCCCTATATCTACAGCCTGGCGGGCGACACCTGGCGCCGCGACGGCACCATCATGCGCGCCCTCGTCATGGACTTCCCGACCGACGCCCGGGCCCGCCGGATCGACGACCAGTATATGTTCGGCCCCGCCCTGCTGGTCGCCCCCGTGACCGAATACCAGGCGCGCCAGCGGAGCGTCTATTTCCCGACCGGCGCGGACTGGTACGAGCTGCGCAGCGGCGTGGTGCATCGCGGCGGCACGGAAGCGGTGGTCGCGGCCCCGGTCGACACCATCCCGGTGTTCGTCCGCGCCGGGTCCATCGTGCCGACGGGGCCGGCCATCCAGCACACCGCCGAAAAGCTCGACGGTCCGCTGACGGTGATCGTCTACACCGGGGCGGATGGGGCCTTCGCCTTCTACGAAGATGCGGGCGTGACCTATGCCTATGAGCGGGGCGAGTTCTCGACCATTCCGATGAGCTGGAACGACGCGGCCGGAACCCTGGCGATCGGCGCACGCCAGGGGCAGTTCGCGGGCATGGCCGCCGCCCGCACCATCCATGTGCGGTTCGTGAGCGGGCCGGGCCCGGATGTCGGGGACTTCGACGCTCCGGCGGCCCGCACCGTCCGGTACGAAGGCCAGGCGGTGGAGGTCCGCCGCTGACCTTCCGTCGACGCCTGACCGCATTCATCGCCCTGGCCCTGGGCCTGGTCCCCGTCGCGGGACAGGCCCAGACTCCGTCCTCGCCCGCGACCCTGGACCCGATGTTCCAGGATCATGCGGTGGTCCAGCGCGACCGCCCAGCGCCGGTCTGGGGACGGGCGGAGCCGGGAACCCGGATCGAGGCGACCCTGGCGGGACAGGCCGGCTCTACCGTGGCGGGCGCCGACGGCCGCTGGCGGATCGACCTTCCCGCCCTGTCGGCGGGGGTGGGCCACACCCTCGAGGTCAAGGCGAACGGCGGCACGGTGGCGACGGTTTCGAACCTGGCGGCGGGCGACGTCTTCCTGTGTTCCGGCCAGTCGAACATGGAGTTCGCGGTCCGCCAGAGCACCAACGCCGATGTCGAGATCGCGGCGTCCGCGGACGCCGATCTCAGGCTGTTGTCGGTGGGCCGGGCCAGCCTGCCCCGACAACGGGCTGAACCCGTCCGTGTGGGCGCGTGGGCGCTGAGCTCGCCGACGAGCGTCCGCGACTTTTCGGCCGCCTGCTATTTCATGGGGCGGGAGGTGCGCCGGGTTCGCCCCGAGGTCCCCGTGGGCCTGATCTCGTCCGCCTGGGGCGGCTCGATCATCGAGGACTGGCTGGACGAAGCGTCCTTGAGGCGGATGGGTGGGCGCGAGATTCCGCTCAATGTGCTGGCGGCCTATGCGGACGATCCCGAAGAGGGGGAGCGTCAGTGGCGCGAGGTTTCCGAGACCTGGTGGCGTGGCAATGACCCCGGCACGCGTCAGGGATGGTACGGAGCCCGGCTGGACGACAGCAGCTGGGCCGCCATGGCGCCGGAGGGTTTCTGGGAAACCTCCACCCCGGTATTGGCGACCTTCGACGGCATGGTCTGGCTGCGCACCCGCGTGACCCTGACGCGGGCGCAGGCGCGCCTCGGCGGAACCCTGTCGCTCGGCCCCGTGGACGATGCGGACACCACCTGGGTCAACGGCCGGTTCGTCGGCGGCGCCCAGGGCTGGGACACGCCGCGCACCTACGCGATCCCGGCGGGCGGCCTGCGCGCCGGTCCGAATGTGATCGCGATCGGCGTGCTGGACGCGGGCGGCGGCGGCGGCGCCTGGGGCCCCGCCGGGGAGAAGGCCCTGGTTCTGTCGGACGGGACGCGGATCCCGCTGACAGAGGCCTGGCGCTACAAGGTTGCGGCGCCGTTGGACGATCTGGACGGAGCGCCGCGCACCCCCTGGCTGGGCGGCAGCGGCCTGACCACCCTGTACAACGGGATGATCGCGCCACTGGGCCCTTGGGGGCTCACGGCCGTCGCCTGGTATCAGGGCGAGTCCAACATCTCCGCCGCCGAGGACTACGGTCGTCTGCTGCCGGCCCTGATGGCCAGCTGGCGGACCCGTTTCGAGGCCCCCCAACTGCCCTTCCTCGTGGTCCAGTTGGCGGATTTCGGCCCGCGGCAAGCCCGGCCGGTCCGGTCCCTCTGGGCCGACCTGCGTGAGGTCCAGCGCGAGGTGACCGGCGCCGATCCCCATGCCGGCCTGGTCGTCGCCATCGACATTGGCGACCCCTACGACATCCACCCGACCAACAAGCAGCAGGTCGGCCGCCGACTGGCGCTGGAGGCGCGGCGACTGGTCTGGGGCGAGGCCGTGGCCGTTTCGCCGCAACCGCTGGACGCCCGGCGCGACGGCCGGGGGATCACCATCGCCTACCCCGCAACCGCGGGTCTGTGGACCCAGGCCTCGGACGCGGTGATCGGCCTGCAGCTCTGCCAGGATGCAGGCGTCTGCGTCTGGGCTGCTGGCCGCGTCGAGAACGGGGCGCTGCGCGTCGACAAGCCCGAGGGGCTGAGGGCGACGTCCGTTCGTTACTGTTGGGCCGACAGCCCGATCTGCAACCTGTACGGCCGCGAAGACCTGCCGGCGACCCCGTTCCAGATCCGCCTTCCCTGACGTCGGTCGGGCCGGCGGCGTTTCGGCGGCGTTCCTTTAGCAGGCGGGTACGTCAGGTCAGCCCCGCTCCGCTCAGCCGGACCGCCGGCGCCACGGTCACGGGCCGGCCGGCGGGAAGGTCGATCACCAGGGCGTCGTCCGTGCGTCGGAACGTCAGGCCGCCGCCGCCGACCAGATCGACCCGGTCGATCCGGCCCTCGGCCCGGGCGCCGAGCGCCCGGATGACCATGCGGCCGTCCTCCGGCCAGTCCAGGGCGAAGGCGTACAGGACGTCGTCCCGGGTGGTGAAGCGGATGTCCTGCCCCGTCCATGGGCGGGCGGCGCCTTCGCCGTGCATGCCGCCCTGGACCTCGGTCGGACCCTCGCCATAGATGCGCCAGGGCCGCGTCCCGAAGATCGCCTCGCCATTGACCGCCACCCAGCCGGCGATGTCGGTCAGGATGGCGCGCTCGTCGCTGTCGATGGAGCCGTCGCCCCGCTGCGGGATGTTCAGCAGCAGGTTGCCGTTCTTGGACACCACATCGACCAGCCGCTGGATCACGCTGTGGGCCGGCACATAATAGTGGCTGGTGTACCGGGCGCGGTTGTAGTGCCAGTCGCCGATGCAGGTGTCGGTCTGCCACGGCTCGGCCCGCAGGCTGTCGGAAAAGCCGCGCTCGACCGTCTCGGTGATGCCCCGGCGCTGGCGCTCGTCCAGCCGCTTGCCGTTGACCACCGGAAGCTCGCCGCGCCAGCCGAGCGAGGCGTTGTAATATTCCGCCGTCGCGTCCAGCCCATACTGGCCCAGAGGCAGGCCGTAGTTGTCGAAATAGACCATGTCCGGGCGGTATTTGGTGATCAGGTCGCGCTGACGCAGCACCCAGGAGCGGACGAAGGCCGGGTTGTTGGTGGGCGGTTCCTCGATCCACTGCCCATCGCGGGCGTCATGCCAGGCGTTCATTTCGGCGATGGATTCGATGCCGTCCGGCGGCGCGAAGGTCGGGCCGGTGTAGAGCTCCTGCGGGTCCAGCCCCTCCCACCAGGTCCCGGCGCCGTCAGCGCGGGTCAGCCGGGCGGCGTCATAGCGAACCCCCTTCATGGGGCCCTCGGCGTCATAGCCATAGGCCGTCTGCCACCAGTGCCAGGCGTGTGCGCCGTGGTTGGAGACGCCGAACCGCAGCCCCCGCGCCCGGACGGCTTTTTCCCAGATGCCGACGATGTCGCGGCCGGGCCCGACGCGCATGACGTTCCACGGATGATGGGCGCTGTCGAACAGGTCGAGGTTGTCGTGGTGGTTGGCCATCGAGACGATGTAGCGGGCCCCCGCCGCCTGATAGAGATCCAGCAGGCCCTCGGGGTCCCAGTGCTCGCCCTTCCACCGGTTCATCAGCTCCATGAAGCCGAACCGCGACGGGTGGCCGTAGGTCGCGACGTGGTGTTCGTAGAAGGGGTTGCCCTGGATATACATCTGGCGGCCGTACCAGTCGCCGAACTCTGGCACGCACTGGGGCCCCCAGTGCGACCAGATGCCAAATTTGGCGTCGCGGAACCAGTCGGGCGTCCGGTAGCCGGCGACCAGGCTGTCCCAGTCGGGCGTGAACGGACCGGCGCTGCGGGCGGGCACGGAGGCGCAGGCCGACAGGGCGGGCAGGGCGGCGCCGGCGCCGATCAGGCCGCGACGGGACAGGGTCATTCAGGCGTCTCCATCAGGCCGGGTCTCCATAGACCACGCCGCGACCGTCGGTGGCGACATAGACGCGGCCGGCGATGCGCGGATCGCCGGCGATGGCGCGGAAGCGGCGGCCGTATTCATGTTGCGCGTCATTGATCCGCATCCACGACCGACCCCGGTCGTCCGAGCGGAACACGCCCCGGACATCGCCCTGGGTTCCGATGGCGAACAGGGTCGGATAGTCAGCGCCAGGCAGGGCCCGGCCGAAGTCCAGCATCTCGACCGCCAGGCCGCCGTCGATGCGGCTGAAGACCTGGCCGCCGTCACGGCTGTTGAACAGCCCCGTGCGCGACACCAGCCAGACGTCGCCGTCGAGACCGGGGGTCGCCTTCAGCGGAAAGGCGCGCTCCCGCCAGGTCGGGCGATCCGCCGAAACGTCGGGCAGACCCCGGGTCGGCACGCGGGCGAAACTGTCGGCGCCGTCTAGGCTGACGAACCAGTCTCCGGTGCGGAAATCCAGGGCGTAGAACAGCAGGGGGTCGCGGCGATCCGCCACCGGCCGCAGCAGCGGCGGCAAGCCGGCGCAAGGCCGCCAGCGGACGCCCCGATCACGCGACACCACCACCTGGGGCGTGGCCAGAACGAAGGCCGCGCCGTCGGCCGAAACGATGATCGGGGCGTCCCGATACAGGTCCATGCGCGGATTGTCGGGCGAGGCGGGGCTGACGCCCGAGGCTGGCCGGGGACGACCCAGCGGCTTCCAGCTCAGTCCCGCATCGTCGGACCAGGCCAGGGTGGAGCCGTCGTGGCCCTCGGAGCCGACGCCCTCATGCGGCGTGCCGCTGCGCACGATCACCTGGGGCGCCATGCCCGCCCAGTCGATCTGGTTGGTGTTGCCGAACACAGGGGTGATGAACTGGCGCTGCGGCGACCGCCCCAGGTCCTCATGGGCGAAACCGGAGATGTCGCCGAAACCGCTGAGCAGGGGAGGGCCGGCCGCGGCGCTGGCGATGGTGATCACCGCGGTCTGTTCGATGCCCTCGACCCAGGGCCGCCAGAGGGTCGGCGCGTCGCCCTCCGCCGTCAGGTCTTCCGTCGCATAGATGGTGGCGCCGGTCGTATAGGCGGCGCGGGCGCCGTCGAACGGATCGATGGCCAGTCCGGCGATCCACCAGCCGAAATCCGCCTCCTCATTGCCCCAGTACAGGAAGGGCGTCGCCGAGACGTCCCGTCGGGCCCCCTCGCGAAGGCTGGTCCAGGTGCGCCCGTCGTCGACCGACCGCCACAGGGTGTCGCCCGGCTCCCAGCGGTTGAGGGTCGAGACCAGAACGGTTCCCGGCGCCTGCCGGTCGACGGCCACGCCCATGAAGCCGCCGGCGCGATCGCCGGCCGGTCGGGGCGGCGAGATGTCGGCCAGCCGGCCGTCGCCGCGCGGGTCCAGTCGGGTGACGGCCCCGTCGGTGACGCCATTGGGCCCGACCCCCTTGCACCAGGTGACATAGAGAATACCCCGTTCATCGATCGCGGCCTTGACCGGCGACAGCCCGGCCGGCGCGCCCTCAACCACGCGCCAGCTCTGGCCCGCGTCATCGGACCAGTACAGACCCTGCCCCTCCACATCCGCGACGCCGACGTACAGACGCGGCGTCGCAACGCCGCGCAGGCCGCTGGTCGGGTCGAAGACAACGAAGGACAGTCCGGGATGGGTCGGCTGGTCCGGGCGCGCGCCCTGGCCCCGGATGGGAAAGGTCGTCGCCTTGCGCCAGGTCCCGCCCCGGTCCGACGAGCGCTGCAGGCCATCATGTCGCGAGCCGAAATACAGGATGCTCGTATCGTTCGGATCGACCGCCAGCCGCTCGCCCAGGCCGCGGCCGTCCTCATTGCCGCCCATGGGGAAGTCGACCGGAACGGTCGTCCAGCTGTCGCCGCGGTCGGTCGAGCGCAGGATGGCCGCCTCGCCCGCCCGATGCATGCCGACGGCGGCGTAGACGACGTTCGGGTCGACCGGATCCGGGGCGATGCTCTCGACGCCCATATAGCTGGACACCGGATTGGCATCCTGCAGCGGTCGCCATTGGCCCAGAGACTGTTCCCAGCGATAGGCCCCGCCCATGTCCGAGCGCAGATAGGCCAGGCCCTGCTCGACGGGGCTGAACACGATCCCCGGGATGAAGCCGCCGCCGCCGACCACGACGCTTTTCCAATGGTACCCCGTCGTCTGCGCCCGCGCGGCCGGCGGCCCGGCGCCGACGGCCCCCAGCGACCCGGCGAGGGCGAGCGCGCCCTTGGCGGCGGCCCGTCGTGTCAGTCTCATCGTCACCTGAGGTCTCCCGGACGAGACGGTGGACCCGTCTTCTGGTAGCGCTAACATTTAGATTGACACGATTGCCGCCAGTGGATCAAATTGTACAGGTGAAACAGCCTGTGCGTCGGCTCCTCCCCGGCGGCCAACGGATTTTCGCCCGCCTGCTGGATGGTTGAAGCGGCCTTGCCGGTCGCTCGGGCCAGTCCTTTTTCCTGTTCGGAGGATGTCTTTCAATGGTTCATTTCCGCCCCCGGGCCAGCTTCGGCCTCACCGCGTCCGCGATCGCCATCCTCGGGACCGGCGCCTGCGCCACCCTGCCTGAGCGGCCCGCGCCCGTCGGCTATGTCACCCCGGACGCCTCCATCGTCACCGACGCGAGTCGGGCCCATCCGGCGCTCTGGCCCCGGGCGGCGTCGCCGGCGGCCATGACCGACGCCCGGACCGAGGCCTTCGTCACCGAGCTGATGAGCCGGATGACGCTGGAAGAAAAGGTCGGGCAGACGATCCAGGCCGACATCAGCGCCATCACGCCCGAAGACCTGCTGACCTATCCCCTGGGCTCGGTCCTCGCCGGCGGGAACTCGTCTCCCGGCGGCAATGAGCGGGCGTCGGCCGCCGAATGGGTGGCGCTGGCGCAGGCGTTCCGCGAGGCCAATGTGCGCCGCGGCGGCGCGGGCGTGCCCCTGATCTACGGGATCGACGCCGTCCACGGGCACAACAACGTCGTCGGAGCCACCATCTTCCCGCACAACATCGGCCTGGGGGCCGCGCGGGATCCGGACCTGATCCGCCGCATCGGAGAGGCGACGGCCGTCGAGGTGGCGGTCACCGGCGCCGACTGGACCTTCGGCCCCACCCTGGCCGTTCCGCGCGACGACCGCTGGGGCCGGTCCTATGAGGGCTACGGCGAGGACCCCGAGATCGCCCGCAGCTATGCCGGGCCGATGACCCTGGGTCTGCAGGGCGCCCTGCCGGCCGATGGGCATATCGCGCCGGGACGAATCGCCGGCTCGGCCAAGCATTTCCTCGCCGACGGCGGCACCACCGGCGGCAAGGACCAGGGCGACTTCGCCGGGTCCGAGCAGGAGCTGATCGACATCCATCTGTCCGGCTATCCCCAGGCCATCGACGCCGGCGTGCTGTCGATCATGGCCAGTTTCTCGAGCTGGAACGGGGTCAAACACTCCGGCAATGAAACCATATTGAACGACGTCCTGCGGGGCCCCCTGGGCTTCGACGGCTTCGTGGTCTCGGACTGGAACGCCCACGGCCAGCTGCCCGGCTGTTCGAACGAGAGCTGCGCCCTGGCCATCAACGCCGGCATCGACATGCTGATGGCGCCCGACAGCTGGCGGCCCCTCTACGAGAACACCCTGGCCCAGGCGCGTTCGGGCGACATTCCGATGGCCCGGCTGGACGAGGCGGTGCGGCGCATCCTGCGCGCCAAGGTCAAGGGCGGGGTCTTCACGACCGAGCGCCCCTATGAGGGGCGGCTGGAGCTGCTGGGGTCCGCGGACCATCGCGCCCTGGCCCGCGAGGCGGTGCGCAAGTCGCTGGTGCTGTTGAAGAACGAGGGGTCGGTGCTGCCGATCCGCGCCGGCGCGCGGGTGCTGGTCGCAGAGTCCGCCGACGACATCGGCCAGGCGTCCGGCGGCTGGACCATCACCTGGCAGGGCACAGGCAACAGCCGCGCGGACTTCCCCAACGGCGAGTCGATCTGGGAAGGCCTTCGCGAGGCCGTCGTCGCCGGCGGCGGCCAGGCGGTCCTGAGTCCGGACGGCGCCTTCGAACAGGCGCCCGATGTCGCCATCGTCGTCTTCGGAGAGACCCCCTATGCGGAGTTCCAGGGCGACGTCGACACCCTGGACTACGGCCCGACCGAGCCGCTGGCGATCCTGCGTCGGCTGAAGGCCGCGGGCATTCCCACCGTTTCGGTCTTCCTGTCCGGACGGCCGCTGTGGACCAACCCGGAGATCAATGCGTCCGACGCCTTCGTGGCCGCCTGGTTGCCCGGCTCCGAAGGCGGCGGGATCGCGGACCTGCTGGTGGGGGACGCCCGCGGCGCGGCCCGCCATGACTTCTCCGGCCGCCTGTCCTTCAGCTGGCCGAAGAATGCGCGGGGCGATCCGCTGAACATCGGCCAGCCCGGCTACGACCCCCAGTTCGCCTATGGCTACGGCCTCAGCTACGCCCGGCCCGCGCGCGTCGGCGCCCTGTCGGAAGAGAGCGGCGTGGCCGAGACCGGATCCAGCATCGACCGGTATTTCGTCGACGGCCGGTTCGTGGCTCCGTGGTCGCTGATGCTGCGCGACGCCGGCGGGGAATTCCGCCTCGGTCTGGAGTCCCAGGGCCAGTCGCCCCGCGCCGCTGTGTCCGCCCGATCCGGCGATGGCCAGGCGCAGGAGTCGGCGCGGATCCTGACCTTCAACGTTCCGGCTGGTCAGACGGCGCACGCCCTGATCGCCGCGGCGCCGGTCGATCTGACCCGGCAGGCGAACGGGGAGATGGCGATCGCCTTCCGCTATCGCGTCGACGCCCGGCCGACGGGTCCGGTGCGCCTGACCCTGGGCGCCGGCTCGGTCGATGTCGCGCCGATCCTGACCGCCGCCCCGATCGGCGAATGGCGCACGCTCAAGGTCCGGCTCTCCTGCCTGCGGGACACGGGCGCCGCCATCGCCGCGGTCGATCAACCCTGGGGTCTGCAGTCGGGCGGAAACCTGACCGTGGCCGTTGAGGAAATCCGCCTGGCGTCCAATGAGGGCGACGCCCTCTGTCCGTCGTCATGAGGCCGGTCGCCCGGCTGGTCGCCGCGTTCGCTGCGACCCTGACGCTGGCGGGGGGCGCGGCCGGCCCCGCCTGGGCCCAGACCCTGACGGCCTCCGGCGAGCTTCGGCTCGACCAGCCGGGACCGATCATAGCGCCGGAAATCTATGGCCAGTTCATGGAGCAGCTGGGGACCGGCATCGACGGCGGCGTCTGGGTCGGCGAGGACTCGGACATCCCCAACACGCGGGGCTTCCGCAATGACGTGGTCGGCGCGCTGAAGGTGCTGAAGGTGCCGCTCGTGCGCTGGCCCGGCGGCTGTTACGCCGACATTTATCACTGGCGCGACGGCGTCGGCCCTCGCGCGCAGCGGCCGGTGACCCTCAATCGCTGGTGGGGCGGCGACGAGGTGACCAACGGCTTCGGCTCTCACGAATTCTTCGAGTTCGCCGAGCTGATCGGCGCCAAGACCTATCTCAGCCTCAACATGGGCTCGGGGACGGTGGCCGAGGCCTCGGACTGGGTCGAATATCTGACCTCGCCGACCCGTTCGCATCTGGCGGAGATGCGGCGCGCCAATGGTCGCGATGCGCCTTGGCGGATCGACTATATCGGGCTGGGAAACGAGCCCTGGGGCTGCGGCGGCCGGATGAAGGCCGGCTATTACGCCGATCTGATGCGCCAGTACGTCGGCTTCGTCGCCCCCTATGGTGAGAAGGCGGTCATGGTGGCCGCGGGGCCGAACGCGGTCGACTACGACTGGACCCGAACCCTGATGACGACCCCGGGCGATTTCGACGCCCTGTCGCTACACTACTACACCCTCCCGACCGGCGACTGGACGACCAAGGGGCCGGCGCTGGGGTTCGATGCGGCCCAGTGGGCGGCGACCTTCGTCCAGACCTACCGGATCGAGGAGATGATCATCCGGCATGACGCGATCATGGACGAGGCCGATCCGGAGGGGCGCGTCGCCCTGGCCGTGGATGAATGGGGGACCTGGTACGACCCCACGCCGGGGTCGCCGGCGGGGCATCTGCAGCAGCAGAACAGCTTGCGGGACGCCCTGGTGGCCGCCGTCAACTTCAACATCTTCCATCGGCACGCCGACCGGGTGCGGATGGCCAATGTGGCCCAGATGGTCAACGTCCTGCAGGCGATGATCCTGACTGACGGTCCGCGCATGACGGTGACCCCGACCTATCACGCCTTCGCGATGTACCAGCCGTTCCAGGGCGGCGCGCGTCTGCCCCTGACCCTTCGCTCGCCCCGGTTCGGGACCGGCGAAAACGCCCTGTCGATGGTCGATGGCACGGCGGCGCGAGGAACCGACGGCCGGGTGTATGTCGCCCTGACCAACCTCGACCCGGACCGGCCCGTGGAGGTGTCCCTGACCCTCGGGGGCGGGACGGCGGGACGCGTGACGGGCCGGGTCCTCAGCGCCGCGGCCATGGATGCGCACAATACGTTCGACGCGCCGGACCAGGTGCGGCCGGCCGACTTCAGCGACGCCCGGATCGCCGGCGGCGTCCTGACCGCCCGTCTGCCGGCGAAATCGCTCGTGGTCCTGAGCCTGGAGGTCCGGGGTTGATCGCAGGCGGGGGCGACCCGCCCCCCGCCGCTATCGCCGATCCAGCTCGACCATCACCACGTCGTGGTCGCGCATCGGCAGGGTGAGGGTCGCCCGGCCGTCGGCGCCGACCTCGACGGTCTGCAGCACCGGTTCATCCGTCGTGAGCGCCTGCAGCGCGGCCAGTTGGTCGGGCGTCAGTTCGGTCGGCCGACCCATTTCCAGATAGGCCGTGTAGGCGTCGTTCTGACGGAAGCCGATCCGGCGGATCCGCGCCTCGTGGCGTCCAGGCGGAAGGCCCTCGAAGGCCAGCGACAACGGAGGACCGTCAGCCGCCGGGCGCACCTGGCGGAAGAAGGGCCGGTTGCTGACCGGCTGATCCGGCAGGACGTCCCGCCAGGCCAGGACCTGGACGGCGCCGCCGTCCAGCGCCGCGATGCTCTGGGCGTCGCCGGTCGCCAGTTCGCGGTCGCCCAGGCTGTTCAGATATTTGAAGGCGAACCAGGTCGGCTTGCGGATGCCGTCCGGCGTCATCAGGCCGAAGCCGCCGTCGAAGGGCCGGGTCTGGGGGCCGGGCTCCTCGAACAGGTCGCTGTAGGCCCAGTAGCTCATGCCCTGGGCCAGGGGTTCGCTTTGGCGCAGCTTGGACAGGATGTAGGCCGCGCCGAAATAGTCGTCGTGGATCGGATCCCGCGGATTGTAGCTGGTGCTCCATTCGGTGAAGAACAGCGGCAGGCCGGGTCGGGTCGACGCCTCGATCTCGGCCCGCACCTTGCGGACATCCTGCACCACGGCGTCCGGGTTGCGCGACAGCTTGTTGTCGCCCTCGCCCATCTCGTCGAGGAAGCCGCCCTCGACGCCATAGGTGTGGGTGGTGACGAAGTCGACCGGCAGGTCATGGTGGTCCGCATAGGCCAGAAACTCCGGCACCCAGGCCGCGCCCGCCGTCGAAGGCCCGCCCACGCGAAGCGTCGGGTCCACCGCCCGGATCGCCCGGACCGTGCGTGCATAGTAGTCGAAATAGGCCGCCTGGTCGGCCCGCTCCCAGAAGCCGTCGAGGTTGGGCTCGTTCCAGAATTCGAAATACCAGGTCCGCACCTCTTCGGCGCCGTAGCGATCGATCAGGTGACGCACGAAGGCGTCGATCAGGCCGCTCCATTTCTCGGGCTGCGGGTGGGAGGTGTTGCCCTTCCAGTAGAAGATCGTCTGGTTCGAGGTCTTCATCGCATCGGGCGTGAATCCCAGTTCGATGAAGGGCTTGATGCCCATGGCCAGCAGCTGGTCGTAGAGATGATCGATCCGGCTGAAGTCATGGACGGCCTGGCCATCCACCTCGCGATAGACGCCCATGTCGTCGTGGAAGATGTCGTGGAAGCGGATGTAGCGGAAGCCGAGCTCCTCGCGCGCCAGACGGAGCTGGGCCAGGCTGTCCTCGCGGATCAGGGTGCCGGGATAGTCGGATCCGACCGAAAACTCCGCCATGCGATTTCGGGCCGTCGTCGGACCGTCGACCTGGATCCGGACGACGCGGTCCGGCTCGTCCTGCGTCGCGACGGTCGCATTCGCGGTCGGGGCGACGGCGAACAGCAGGCAGGCGGAGGCCAGGAGCTTCCAGTCAAAAAGGCGCATGGTCTAACCTCCCTATCCCGACGGACGCGGGATTTGTTAGCGCTACCATGACGCCTTGATCGGCATCTGTGAAGGGTCGGGGACGCCTCCGGCTCGGCCAGGAAGCGGAAGGCTACTCCGCCGCGGCGGCCGCGGTAGGCCAGCGGTATTCGGCGGTCGGCCAATGCCCGGCCATGGTCAGCTCGTTGCCGCGGCGCCAGTCGAAGAAGGTGGCGTTCTCCCAGTTCGAACCCCGGCCCCAGCGCGTCGAGCAGCGCGTCGACACCCAGGCCGGCTCCCAATAGACCACGCCGGTCCCGCCGTTGGTGATCACCGTCTGGGTGATGTCGGTCATGTAGCGGAGCTGGCCCTGTTCGGTCGCCGGATACTGGGGCAGCAGGGTGTCGGGGCCCAGCAGGTTCGGCGAGGCATCCGCCCCGTCGTTGGTGAAGGGATAGGAGGTCTCCACCACCACGACATCGGCGTCATAGGCGGCCGTCAGGCGCTGGATGGTTGCGCCCAGCCCGGCCAGGTCGTTGGTCGACCATTTGCGGTAATAGCTGACGCCGATCAGGTCATAGTCGGTCACGCCGTGTTCCGTGGCGGCCGCGAACCAGGGCTCGACGTTCTCGGGCTGGGCGATGTGAAGCATGACGCGCGGCTTGATCGCGCTGTCGGCCGAGGCGTCGCGCACGGCGCGGATGCCGGCGTTGAGCAGGGCGGCGTTGCGCGGCCAGTTGATGCCCTGGCGGGTGTCCTTCCAGTCCAGTTCGCCCATCAGTTCCGGATTGGTCTCATTCCCGACCTGAACCACCTCGGGCATCAGCCCCTCGGCGGCGAGCGTCTGGAGCGTGCGCAGCGTATAGTCGTACAACGCCTGCGCCAGGGCCGGGACGTCGTCCCGGATCGGCCGCCAGGCCTTGGGCACGATCTGCTTGTCGCCGTCCGCCCAGTCGTCGGAATAGTGGAAGTCCAGCAGCACCTGCATGCCTTCCGCCCGCGACCGCCGGATGGTCTCGCGAACATCGTCCAGGTCGCTGTAGTCCGTCCATTCCGCGTCGTTCCACAGCCGGACGCGAACCAGGTTGTGACCCGTCTCGGCGAAGATGGCGTAGGGATCATAGGCCTGTCCGCCCACGCGATAGACGGCGCCGCAGTCCTCCATCTCGTTCACATAGGACAGGTCCGCGCCGAAATAGAAGGCGGGGGTCAGGGCCGGCGCGGGCCCGGCGGCGGCGGCCATCAGAACCGCCATGGCCGGGGACAGGAAACGCATCATCATCAATCAGGGCCTCAGGAAAACGGCGGGCGGCCGTCAAGCCGCCCGCCGGGAACCGGTCAGTATCGCAGGGTGACGTCGAAGCTGAAGCGACGGCCGTAGTGGTCGTAGCGCGCCAGCCGGTCGGTGCTGTTGTCGTAGTGGACCCGCACCGGCTCGTCGGTCAGATTGCCCGCCTGGAAGCGAAGTCCGACCTGATCGGTGACCTGGTAGGAGGCGCTGAAGTCGACGATGCCTTCGCTTTCCAGCGTCCGCAGGGCCGATCCGTCCCAGCCGGCGACGATGGTGAAGGGGCTGTGGTATTTGTAGCCCAGCCGGCTCTCGAACCGGCCGTTGCTGTACCACAGGTCGATGGTGGCGGTCCGTTCCGCCAGGCCCGTGCCTTCCAACGGATCGTTGGCGGGGTAGAACTCTTTCACATCGGAATCGACCAGGGCGAGGTTGGTGTAGATGCCGAAGTCCCGCAGCGCCGGGACGAAGCTGAAGGGGGTCTGGAAGGTGACCTCGATGCCCCGGATACCGCCGCCGTCGCCGTTGAACGGCCCGGTGACATTGTAGGTGACGCCCCCGATGGTGACCGGCTCCGTGGAATAGCCGATGTGGCTCTCGACCTTCTTGTAATAGACGGCCGCGGCGAACAGGGCCTCCGGTGCGAAATACCACTCGTAGGACATATCGAACTGGGTGGCGATGAAGGGGTCGAGCAGCGGGTTGCCGGCGCTGCCGGTGGGCGGCGGCGAGCTGTTCCACAGCGTCCGTCCGGCGCGCAACTCATCCAGCGGCGGGCGGGCGATGGTGCGCGCCGCGCCGAAGCGCAGCAGGCGGTCCTCGTCCAACTGGAAGGTGATGTTCGCGCTGGGCAGCACCTCGACATAGTCGTTGTCGATGCTGACCGGCGTCAGGGGGCCGCCGTTGACGGACTCGAAGCCGCTGCTGGACGTATCCGTGGCCACGATGCGGACGCCGACGTTGCCGCTCAGGGGCGTATCGCCCCACTGGCCCACGAAATCGGCCTTGGCGTAAAACTCGGCCACCTGTTCCTCGACGTCCCAGCGCGAGCCGAGCACCTCGGCGTTGGCGGGCTGGACGAAGCCGCCGTAGGCGGCCTGGACGAGGGCGTCGAAGTCGCCGTTCAGCAGCGGCGGCGCGGTGAAATCGTCGACCGTGAAGCTGCTCAGCAGATTGGCGGGAAGCGCCCCGGCGATCGGCGCCTGGAACCACTGGATCATCCGATAGCCCTTGGAGCGGTCGGAAATCCGCCCGCCGAACGAGAGTTCGGTGAAGCCGGTGTCGCCCAGGAAGCGACGCGCGTCGAACCGCGCCGCCATCAGCTCATCTTCCAGATGACCGCCGTCGGTCTGGCCGGGAACCCAGCCGGGAAGCGACTGGATGGTCGGATCGGCGGGGTCGGAGGTGGTGATCACCGAAGGCGTCACGCCGGAGCGCATGTCGAAATGCAGCCAGTTCGGATAAACCTCGGTGAACACCGCCTGCCATGTATTGTCGCGCTCGGCCTTCGAATAGGAGAGGTCGCCGATCAGGGTCCAGGCGCCGGTGTTCCAGCGGCCGTTCATGCCGGTGACGAACAGGGTCTTGTCCTCGACATAGCGGGCGATGACGTTCGTCACCGAGACGAAGGGCAGGGTGGCCGCGACGACGGTGTTGTCAACGATGGTGTAGGAGGCGCCGGGGTCGCTATAGGCCCAGCCGGAGCTCCCGGCCCAGTTGCCGATCGCGCCGTTTCGTCCGTACCACGCCTGGTTCTGATCCTCGCTGATGTCGATCTGCGAATACAGGGCGTCGAAATTCAGTTCGAAATCCGCGTTCGGGCGCCACTGGAAGGCGCCGTTGACCCCGGTGCGGTCCTCGGCCAGGCGTTTGACCTCGGTCTGGGCGCCCCAGGGTGTGGCGTCCAGGTCGCCGTCGCCATCGACATCGCCCGGCTGTCCGCCGGTCTCCTCATCGTTGAATCCCCATCCCTGGAAGGAGGCGAAGCCGTTCCGCTGCTCCTGCCGACTGACTCCGAGGTTGACGCCGAAGGTGTCCGACAGCCGGTCGGTGAAACTGGCCGAGGCGCGATAGCCCAGCGGATCGTAGTCCGGCAGGTTCTCACCGGATTCGTAGTAAACGAGGCCGGCGCTGGCTGCGACCGCGGCGCCGGAATAGTCCAGCGGCCGGACCGTGCGGATATTGATGGTCCCGGCCACGCCGCCGGCGATCAGGTCGGCGGATTGCGACTTGTAGACCTCGACGCCGGAAACGACTTCCGAGGGATAGATTTCCCAGCGGACGTTGCGGTCCGGTTCGGACGAGGCCACCTCGCGGTCGTTGACGAGGCCCAGCACGAGGCGCGGACCGAGGCCGCGGATCGCTGCCTGGCTCTGATTGCCGCGGTCCCGCGTGCCGTTGATGCCGGGCAGGCGCACCAGCTCCTCGGCGATGGTGACATTCGGCAACTGGCCGATGTCCTCGGACGAAATGGCCTCGATCACCAGCGGCGACCGTCGCTTGACCGCGATGGAGTCCCGCAGCGAGGCGCGGATGCCGGTGACGACGACTTCGTCGATCTCCGTCGCCTGTGGATCCTGCGCCGGCGCCGTCTGGGCGTTGGCGAGGGCCGGCGCCAGCAGCGCCGCCGCCGTCAGCGCCGAGGCGCCGAGCAATCTGTTCTGAAACCTGGTCATTGTCTTCCTCCCCGATGTTCCGCCGTTGTCGCCGGCGCCTGTGTTGGTCCGTGTCTCACGCGGCGCGAAGCCTGAGGGTTGCGGGCCGGAGGCCCGGTCCCCTCGCTGTTACTGAAATCTCCCCGCTGGCGCGGTGGGTCTGAAGGATCGCCTGGGCCAGTCCGTTGAAGGCCCTCCGGGTCGCGGCGCGATCCGGCTCGTGACTGGTCGGATTTCCATTGCCGACGCCGATGATCCGGCCCGGCCCCTCGACCTCGAAGGTGATCTGGTCCGCCGCCTGGGGCGCCGGACGACCGCGCGCGTCCAGCAGCCGAACCGCCAGCATGGCCACGTCCTGGCCGTCGGCGCTCAGGCGCGAACGATCCGCGGTCAGCTCGATACGCGCCGCCGGCCCCGTCGTCTCGCGGCGCACCGGCGGCAGGGCGCGTCCGTTCTTGTAGCCTCGCGCCTCGATCACCCCCGGTGCATAAGGGACGGACCATTCGAGGTGCCGGTTGGGCGTCACCTCCTTCGACCCCAGCGACCGGCCGTTCAGAAACAGCTCGACGCGGTCGACATTGGCGTGGACCCAGACCGGGATCGCCTCGCCCTCGCGGCCTTCCCAGTTCCAGTGCGGGAACAGATGGACCAGCGGCTCAGGCCGCCACCAGGCGCGGTAGAACCAGTAATTGTCCTTGGGAAAGCCGCAGGAATCCATCGCGCCGAAATAGGAGGCGACGCTGGGCCAACGGTTGAACGGCGTCGGCTCGCCGCGATAGTCGAAGCCCGTCCAGATGAAGCCGCCGGCGATGTACGGGCGCTCGGCCGCGATGGTCCACCAGGCCTCGGCGGTCGAGGCCCACCACGGGTGCTCGGTGTCATAGGCGGGGACGATGTGGCGGGCGTCGTCGCGGATGTATTCGCCGCGCGTCTGGACCGTGCTGCCCGTTTCGCTGCCCAGGATCGGCTGGTCGGGGAAGCGGGCGTGATAGGGCTCCATCTGCGGCGTGCGGTAGTTGAAGCCGAGGATGTCGACGACGCGCGAGACGCCGTCGCCGAAATTCTGGTCCAGCGCCGCCGTCGTGGGACGGGTCGGGTCCAGCCGGTTGATCAGACGCACCATGGTCGTGGCGATCCGGGCGCCGCGCTCCGTGCCCTGGATCGCCTGTTCCTCATTGCCGATCGACCAGGCGACGACAGAGGGGCGGTTGCGGTCGCGCCGGACCAGCGACTCCAGCTCGGCCATCGCGGCCGTGTCGGAAGCCATGCGGCGGGTTTCGGTGATCACGAGGACGCCCATGGCGTCGCAGGCGTCCATCAGTTCCGACGTCGGCGGATTGTGCGAGGCGCGATAGGCGTTGCAGC
This sequence comes from Brevundimonas sp., assembly GCA_046292645.1. GTDB lineage: Bacteria > Pseudomonadota > Alphaproteobacteria > Caulobacterales > Caulobacteraceae > Brevundimonas. The sequence goes on along the minus strand of JBKBQO010000002.1, from coordinate 44,227 downwards.
CCATGGCCTGCAATTGCTCAAGCCGCCAGGCCTGCAGCCGGTCCGGGATCGCCGCCCCGACGCCGGCGTGATCCTGGTGGCAGCAGGCGCCCAGCAGTTTCAGCGGCTGGCCGTTCAGGAAGAAGCCGCGCGCGGCGTCGAACACGGCGGTGCGGACGCCGAAGGTCTGCTCGTAGCGATCGACGATCCGGCCGTCCCTGCGGATCTCGGCGATCAGCCGGTAAAGCCGCGGCGTCGTCGTCGACCAAGGCAGCGCCCGGTCCCACGCGAAGGCGGCCTCCACCGCGCCCTCGCTCCAGCTCGCGAGGGTCGTCATCGCCGTCGCCTCGGCCACCGGGGCGCCGTCCGGATCGACGATTCGCAGTCCGACCTCGCAGGCCGCGTTGGCGTCGCCCTCGTTCTTCAACTCGACCGCGACCGCGGCCTTCGCCCCCGCGCCGACAGGCTCGGCCCGGACGAAGACGCCCCATTGCGGCACGTGGACGGGATCGGTCGCGACCAGCCAGACATGGCGGTACAGGCCCGCCCCCTCATAGAACCAGCCTTCGCCCAGGCTGGCGTCCACGCGGACGGTCAGGATGTTGGTCTCGCCGGGCACGGCGATGTCGGTGATGTCGACCCGGAACGGCGAATAGCCGCCCTCGTGCTCGTGCACGATGAAGCCGTTCAGCAGGACGACCACATCGCGGAAGGCCCCGTCGAACTCCAGCGACAGCCTTTGCCCGGCCATATCGGCGGGGATGGCCAGCGGATGACGGTACCAGCCGACGCTGGTGGCCGGATGTTCGCGGCCCAGGGGCTTGAACCCGTGGGCGGCCTTGGGGTCGTCCTCTCCGGCCGGCGGTGGGTTCGGATTGTTCACGAAAGGCAGGTCGATGGCCCAGTCGTGCGGCAGTTGCACCGCCTGCCAGTCGCTGTCGTCGAACTCGGCCGCCGCGGCCGTCGCGACCTTGGTCCCCGCCTTGGCGTAGGTGCGCTGGTCGACCCCGAAGTCAAAGTCCCGCGCCGGGTCCTGCGCATGGCCGAGATGAAACCGCCAGTCGAACGAAAGTCGGGCGCGTCGGCGCCCGGGATGCGACGCGGTATCGCCCTCCGCGTGCGCTGCAGGCGCGACGCCCAGAGCCGCAGCCGAAAGCACTGACCCCTTCAGTACGCCTCGCCGCGACGGCCTCACCCCCGCTGTCCTGAGCGGACGTCGGTGAGCTCGCAAGCGGCCTGGAGCAGAGCCTGGACCATGGTTCGTCGACGTTTCCCACGCGCCTGTTCCGGCGCTCGTGAGACCAATCAGGCCTCCGGCGTAGCGGGCTAGTCAACCGTTTTCGGCACAACAGGTGAAATTATTTTTATGAGTGAACCGTTCTGGTCACGGGTCCCGAGGCGGGCCCGTTCCTCGCGGATCACGCGCGGCGGTCATTCCACGACCTCCGCCGCCCAAGGTCGCAGGGACATGGAGCCGCTGAAATTCTCGCCCGAGAGCACACCCCGGCCACGTCCCTCTATTGCGATCTCACGGGCTTCGCCGGTGGTGTTTACGTAGAGCGTGCGCCCTTCGACGACCCGGGCGTAAACCCCGTCCGGCGTGACGGGGCCGCGTTCAATGCCGAGTCCGGCATACAGGCTGCGGTACAGCGGTGTGAGGACCGCCGGCTGGGCGGGCAGGGCGACATAGATGGCGCGGCCCCTGCCGTATCGGTTGACCGTCGCCGTCGGCGGCGCGCCGTCGACATTGGCGATACGGCCCAGAACCGTCGCCGTGGACGGCTCCAGCACCTCGTAGAAATTGATTGTGGCGGTGAAGGCGGTGTCGCCGATCGTTCCGGTCAGGGCGAAGGGGGTCCGGTAGAACTCGCGGGTCCGAAGGCCGAACCCATCCGCCAGCCGCCCCGGCAAGGGCGTGTTGAACCACTGATTCGTCTCGCCGACCTTGGCCGAGAAGGCCGTCATGATCACCGTGCCGCCGTTCTGCACATAGGACCGGATGTTGGCCGCGGCGGCCTCGCTCATCAGATACAGGCCCGGGATGACGACGAGCTTGTAGGCGCCCAGGTCCTGGTGGGCGACGTCGATGACGGCAGCGTCGATATTGTCGTTGAAGATCGGCGCGAAGGCGTTCCGCTGCTGCTCCATATAGGGCGTGGTGAAATACTGGCGCACGGTGTTGGAGGGCGAGTGGGGATCGGACGCCGTCTCCGCCTCGAACGAATAGGCAAAGGCGACCTGCGGTTCTATGGCCCTTGGGAAGCCCATCCCTTCGAGACGTTTGAACTCCGAGGCGATGGCGCCCCATTCATCGAGCTTCCAGGACGGCGTGTTGTCGTGATCGACCAGGCCGAACAGCGCCTGCTCCTCGCCGCCGAGGTGGCTGTTGAAGGTCCAGGCGAGAAAGCCCTGGCCGCCGTTGAGCAGGCCGAAATAGGCCAGCGCCCTCGAACGCCCCCGGGCGCCGTAATAGCCGCCGCCGCCGGCCTGGAACTCATTGAACCAGACCGGAGTCTCGAAACCGCCCCGCATCTGCATGGTCTCATAGGCGCCGCTCACGACGTCGCCGGCGTAGTAGCCGAAGGCCCCATGGTCGGCGTAACGGCCTTGGCTGGACAGATAGTCGAAACCGCGTCGTCCTGAGCCGGGCCACAGGTTGGACAGCGCGGGCATGTCCGGCATGTTGCGCTGGCGGACGGCGTCCAGTTCAGAGAGGACGTCGATCGTCTCCTTGGACCAGAAGCGGCGGAGATCCAGATAACGTTCAAACGGGCCGGGCCCGTCGCCGTAGGGGATCTGGACCTCGTCCCAGGCGCCGATGCGGCGGGACCAGCGCTGGGTCGCCCAGGCGCGGTTCAGGGTGTCGAGATCGCCGTAACGGTCCTTCAACCAAGCGATGAACCGGCTGCGGTCCGCTTCGGAATACGACATGAAACCGTTGCCGATCTCATTGTTGTACCCCAGCGCGATCACGGCCGGGTGGTCGGCGTAGCGGCGGGTCATCGTGTCTGCGAGGCGCGCCAGCAGGCGCCGGTAGTCGGGGTCGGCGATGTTGTCCATATAGCGTTCGGCGGCATGCAGCCGGACGCCGTCCTGGTTGACGATGTCGACGCCCGGATAGCGGTGGTGCAGCCAGATCGGCGCAGGCTGGCCCGGAATGTCGAGCACCACCCGGATGCCGGCGGCGTGCATCTGATCCATGACCGCGTCGAACCGGGTGAAGTCGAACGCCCCCTCTGTGGGCTCGAAATAATCCCAGGCCAGGTCGCCCATACGGACGACGTTGAAGCCGGCCCGGCGCATCAAGGCGATGTCCTGCTCGATCTCCTCCGGCGAACGGTCGACAGGCTGATAGTTGGCGCCGACGAACAGCCGGTCGCTGGCGACGACCGCGCCCGGCCGGTCCGCAGAACCTTGTGCATGCGCCGCCCCTGTGAGGGCGGCGAACGAGACCGCCGCCGTGGCCGCCAGGGCCAAAATGGCTCGGGTCGCCGACGGCGCAGAAGACTGACGAGCGCGCGATCCGCTGAGGGGGTCGCCGGCAAGCGCGGGAGAGGAGGCGCGTTTGCTCAGGGTCGGCATCACCGTGTTTCCTCCTGCGCTCGAGACGGTTGACCGTCTTCTGGTAGCGCTAACATACTGTGGGCCGGTTCGCTGTGACGTCAACCCGCGGTGGTTGGCGCGGCCCCGAGCCGGGAGGGACGGATGGTGATCAGCCTCAGCAAACGCAGCCTGCTGGGCGCGCCGCTCGCGGCGGCTCTCGCCTCGGGCGCCGCAGCCCGCGCCTCGCCGCCGGCGCCGCCCCGACAGGCGGTCGAGATCGCGCCCGGCCCATTCACCGCCGACGTTGACTCGCTGAAGACCTACCAGACGCCGGACTGGTTCAGGGACGCCAAGCTTGGCATCTGGGCCCACTGGGGGCCGCAGGCGGTGCCGCGCCGCGGCGACTGGTACGCCCGCTGGATGTATGTGCCCGGCCATCCCCATTATGCGGACCACCTGGAGCGGTTCGGGCATCCGTCGGAACACGGCTACAAGGACATCATCCCGCTATGGACAGCCGATCGCTTCGATCCCGAGGCGCTGATGGACCTCTATGCGGCGGCCGGCGCCAGATATTTCGTCAGCATGGGCGTGCACCACGACAATTTCGATCTGTGGAATTCGCGCCTGAACCGCTGGAACTCCGTGGCCATGGGGCCGAAGCGCGACATCGTCGGCGAATGGCGAACCGCCGCGCGCAGCCGGGGACTGCGGTTCGGCGTCTCCGAACATCTGGGGGCCAGCCACAACTGGTGGCATCCCAGCCATGCCTATGATCAGTTCTGGCCGAAATTCGGCGTCCCCTATGACGGCGCGAACCCGGCGTTCAGCGACCTCTACCACCCGCCGCATGACGAGCCCTACCGCGGCGACGCCGTGTCCTGGTACACGCGCGATCCGGCCTTCCATCGGCTCTGGTTCGACCGAATCCGGGACCTGCTGGAGTCGTACCAGCCCGATCTTCTGTACACGGACGGCGGCATCCCCTTCGGCGAGGTGGGACGATCGCTGGTGGCCCACATGTACAACAGCAGCATCGCGCGGCACGGTCGTCTTGAGGCGGTCTACAACTCGAAGGATCTTGGTTCGGGAGAGTTTTATCGCGAGGCCGGCGTCCAGGACGTCGAGCGGGGGGTGATGAGCGGCATCAACGACCTGCCGTGGCAAACCGATACGTCCAACGGCGACTGGTTTTACGCCGACGACTACGCCTACAAGACGGGCCCGGATGTGATCCGCATGCTGGCCGACATCGTCAGCAAGAACGGCAACCTGCTGCTGAATGTGGTGCTCTATCCGGACGGCTCCCTGCCGCCGGAATCGCAGGCGCTGCTGGCGGACCTCACGGCCTGGATGGCCGTGAATTCCGAGGCGATCCACCAGACCAGGCCCTGGCGCCTGTTCGGCGAGGGCCCGACGGAGACCGCGGCGGGCGCGTTTCAGGAGAATGCCACCTACAGCGCCGACGACATCCGCTTCACCACGCGCGACGGGTCGCTGTACGCCATCACCCTGGGCGAACCACGGGGGCGGGTGGCGATCCGGGCGCTGGGCCGGGACGCGGGCCACGAGGGGCGACCCGTCCGGCAGGTTCATCTGCTCGGCCAGCCGCGGGCGCTCGACTTCCAGCAGACGGGCGCCGCCCTCGTCGTCCAGCTGCCGGAGCGGCTGCCCAGCCGCCATGCCAGCGCCTTGAAGATCGAGTTCGGGCGCTGACCCGGATCAGCCGGTCCGACCCTCGAGGGAGGGGGACGCCCATCCGCCCGCCAGCGCCTTGAACAGGGCGATCTGGTAGGTCGTCACGAGGGCGTCCGAGGACGCCAGCTGGGCGTCGGCCGAGGCCAGGGTCCGCTCCGCGTCCAGCACGGTCAGGAAGCTGTCGGCGCCGGCGTCGAAGCGCAGGCGCGAGAGGCGCGCGGCGGTCCCCGCCTGGTCCCGGGCCGACTGCAGCGCCGACCGGCGATCCAGCTCATTGGCGTAGTTGGCCAGGGCCGTCTCCGTCTCCTGCAGCGCCGTCAGAACCGTCTGGTCGAAGGTGGCCAGGGCGGCGTCCGACGCCGCCGAAGCCTGTTCGATCCGCGCCCGGGCGGCGAACACATTGGGGAAGGACCAGCTGATCAGCGGGCCGACCGAGAAGCGAAAATTCTCGCTGTCGCCGAGGCCCCCGGCGTCGAGCGCCGTGGCGCCGAGCGAGCCGCCCAGGGTGATGCGCGGATACAGGTCGGCCGTCGCCACATTGACGCGGGCGGCGGCGCCGGAGAGCTGGCGTTCCGCTCGGCGCACGTCGGGACGACGGGCCAGCAACTGGGCGCCGTCGCCGACGGGGATCGGTTGGGTCAGCTGGGGCGGGCGCTGGCAGGCGCGCGCCGCGGCGCTGGCTTCGGCCGGGGTGCGGCCGGTCAGGGTGGCGAGGCGGAACAGGGCCCCGTCGCGCTGGGCCCGCAGGGGCGGCAGGGCGGCGCGGCTGCTCTCCAGCGCCGACCGGGCGCGAGCGGTGTCCAGCCCGTTGCCGGAGCCGGCGTCCAGCAGGCGCTGGGTCAGATCGACGCTGTTCGACTGCAGTTCGATGGTGCGTTCGGCGACGGCGATCTGCGCATTGGCGGAACAGGCGTCGGCATAGGCGCGGGCCGTCTCGGCGGCGACGGTCACCCGCACGACATCGAGGGCCGCGGCGGCGGCGTCGGCATCGGCGCGGGCTGCGCGGATGGTCGAGCCGACGCGACCGAACAGGTCGATCTCATAGGCGACGTCCAATCCGGCGTCGTAGGTGTCGGTTTCCGGCGCATCGCTCCCGGCCGGCAGCGATCCGGCCGGCAGGGTGGCCGCCGACGGCCGGCCTGTGGCGAACCCGGCGGAGGTTGTGGTGCTCGGGAAACGGCCGACACGAGCCTCGCCCAGGGCGGCGCGAACGCGGCGCAGATTGGCCTCGGCGGCATCCAGCTCGTTGTTCTCGGTCAGGGCCTGGCCGATCAGCGCGTCAAGGTTCGGGTCGTCATACAGGCGCCACCAGTCATCGCGCGCCGCCGAGGCGGTCACGGCGGGGGTGGAGGCGCTGACGAAGGCGCCCGACGCGGAGGGGGGGAGGGTCGCGTCGGGCGCCCTCGGCCCGACCGCGCACGCCGCCAGTGCGAGACTGGCGAAGGCGGTCGCGGTCAGGATCCGGGCTTTGGGAAGGGCGGTCATCAGGCGTCTCCGGAGCGCGGGCCGGCGGGGACCGGCTCGCTCTCGATCTGGTCATGGGCCGGCCGGCCGCCGGTGGTGGGGACCGCAGCGTCCTTGGCGCCCCGGGCGGGGATCTTCGAGGCCACCCAGCGCATGACGACATAGAAGGCCGGGGTGAAGATCAGGCCGAAGATGGTCACGCCGATCATGCCTGAGACCACGGCGGTCCCCAGCGACTGGCGCATCTCCGCCCCGGGCCCGGTCGCCAGCATCAGCGGCAGGACGCCGAAGATGAAGGCGAAGGAGGTCATCAGGATCGGCCGCAGACGGGTCTGCGCGGCGCGAACGGCGGCGTCCCATCGGTTCAGCCCCTCGTCCTCGGCCTGTTTGGCGAACTCCACGATCAGGATGGCGTTCTTGGCGGCCAGGGCGATCAGCACCACCAGCCCCACCTGGACCAGGATGTTGTTGTCGAGGCCTCTAAGGTTGACCCCGATCATGGCGGCCAGGATGCACATCGGCACGATGAGCACGACGGCCACGGGCAGGGTGAAGGCCTCATACTGGGCCGCGAGCACCAGGAAGACGAACACCACGGCCATGATGAAGACCAGGGTGGCGCCGCCCGAAGACTGTTTCTCCTGCAGGGCCAGGCCGGTCCATTCATAGGAGAAGCCCGGCGGGAGGGTGGCTTCGGCCAGCTGCTCCATGGTCGCGATCGCCTCGCCGGACGAGACCCCGGCGCCCGCCTGTCCCTGCAGTTCGGACGCGGGGAACATGTTGTAGCGGACGATGCGGGCGGGTCCGGAGTCGTTGCTCAGGGTGGCGACCGAGCCGATCGGCACCATGGCTCCCGAGGCGGACCGGGTCTTGAGGTTGGCGATGTCGGCGATGTCGTCGCGCGCTGACGGCTCCGCCTGGGCCGTCACCCGGAAGGTCCGGCCCAGGTAGTTGAAGTCATTGACATAGGCCGAGCCCAGATAGACCCCGAGCGTGTTGAACACGTCGGAGGGTTGGACCCCCATCATCAGGGCCTTGTCCCGATCGACGTCGGCGGCGATGCGGGGCGAGCCGGTGTTGTAGGTCGAGAAGACCTGCTCGACCTGGCCCGGGGCTCCGGCCGCCGCGCCCATCATGGCGAAGGTGGCCCCCTCGAGCGGGCGGTAGCCGGCGCCGCTCCGGTCCTGGACCATCATCTGGAAGCCGTTGCCGTTGCCCAGCCCCTGAACCGCGGGCGGTGCGATGACGAAGATGTTGGCGTCCTCGATCCCGCCGGTGGCGCCGGTGATGGCGCCGGCCAGGGCCGCGGCGGCCTGTTCGGCCGTCTTTCGCTCCTCGAAGGCGTCGAGGCGGACGAAGATGGTCGCAGCGTTCGAACCGAACGAGAAGCTCGATCCGTCCAGTCCGGCGAAGGCCACGATGCCGTCGACCCCTTCGGTGTCGCGGATGACCTGCCCCGCCCGGGTCATGACCGCCTCGGTGCGATCGAGCGAAGCCCCCGGCGGCAGCTGGATGACGCCGATCAGGAAGCCCTGATCCTGTTCCGGGATGAAGCCCGACGGCGTCTGGAACAGGGTGAAGCCCGTCGCCAGCAGCAGCACGCCATAGACGGCGAAGACCAGCACGACCTTGCGGATCAAGCGCGCGGTCAGGCGTCCGTACCGGTCCGCCAGCCAGTCGAAGCCCTGGTTGAACTTCCGGCCGGCGTAGCCGAGGTAGTAGAAAACGCCGCCCAGGACACCGGGCTTGCGCGTGTCGTCATGGGGTTTGTGCGGCTTCAGCAGCATGGCGGCCATCGCCGGCGACAGCGTCAGCGAGACCAGCAGCGACACCACGGAGGCCGTGGTGATGACGATGGCGAACTCGCGATAGAAGATGCCGGGAATGCCGGGCACGAACATGGTGGGCACGAACACCGAGACCAGCACCAGGCCGATCGAGATCAGGGCGCCGGACACCTCCTGCATGGATCGATACGCCGCCTCGCGGGGCGTCAGGCCCTGGCGGATGTAGCGCTCGACGTTCTCGACCACGACGATGGCGTCGTCGACCACGATCCCGACCGCCAGGACGAGGGCGAACAGCGACAGGGAGTTGATCGAATAGCCCAGCATCAGCTGAACGGCGAAGGTCGCCACCAAGGCGACCGGAATGGCCACGATGGGGATGATCGCCGCCCGCCACGTCTGCAGGAAGACGACCACGACCAGCACCACCAGAAGGATCGCTTCGATCAGGGTGTGCTGCACCGACTCCACCGAGGCGGCGACGAATTCGGTCGGATTGTAAGGGATAGACACGGCCATGCCCGCCGGCAGGTCGGCGCGGATCGCCTCGACCTCTTCCATCACGCGGTCAGCGGTGCCCAGGGCGTTGGCGCCGGGCTGCTGGATGATGGCCATGCCGACGCCGCGCTCGCCGTCGAAAAAGCCGCGGATGCCGTAGTCCTGCGCGCCCAGTTCGACGCGCGCGACGTCGCGGACGCGGGTGACCCGGCCTTCAGCGTCGGTCTTGATGACGATGTCGTTGAACTGTTCGGGGTCGGACAGGCGGCCCTGCACCTGCACCGGCAGCTGGAAGGCTGCGGCGTTTGTGGCGAAGGGCGGCTGGCCGATGGCGCCGGCGGCGGCCTGGACGTTCTGCGCGCGCAGGGCGGCCACGATGTCCGGTCCCGTCAGACCGCGCTGGGCGGCCTTGGCGGGGTCGATCCAGACGCGCATCGAATAGTTGCCGCCGCCGAAGATCTGCACCGCACCGACGCCCTCGAGGCGCAACAGGCGGTCCCGCAGCGTAGAGTTGGCATAGTTGCCGACGTAGTCGTTGCTCAGCGACTTGTCCGGGGACGTCAGGCCCAGGATCATCAGGAAGCCGCTCTCCTGCTTGTTCACGGTGACGCCGATCTGGCGCACCTGCTCAGGCAGTCGCGGTTCGGCCAGGGCGACCCGGTTCTGGACCAGCACCTGGGCCGCATCCAGGTCGGTGCCCGGGTTGAAGGTGACCGTCACGGCCACGGTCCCGTCGGAGGTCGATGAGGAGGACAGATACAGCATCCCCTCGACGCCGTTGACCTCCTGTTCGATCGGGGCGGCCACGGTCTCGGCCACGGTCTCGGCCGAGGCCCCGGGATAAGCCGTGGTGATGGTGATCGTCGGCGGCGCGATCTCCGGATACTGCGACAGCGGCAGCAGCGGATAGGCGAACACCCCCATGAGGGTGACGAACACCGAGATAACGGCCGCGAAGATCGGCCGGTCGATGAAGAAGCGTGAGATGTTCATGACGGGCTCAGTCGCCCGACGACAGGCTGTTGGCGAAGGTCGCGCTGGAGGCGGGCGCGGATTGGGTCACGGGCGCGGCGGCAGCCTGGGCGATCGGACGGATCTGACCGGTCCGGGCCTGGACCTTCATGCCGGGCTGCTGGATGCGCTGGACCCCGTTGATGATGACGCGGTCGGTCCGCTCAAGCCCCGAGCGGATCACCCGAAGGCCGTCGACCAGCGGCCCCAGCTCGACGGCCTTGGGCGTGACGGAGCCGTCGGCGGCGACGACATAGACGATGCGCCGGGCCTGGTCGGTGGCGACGGCGGCGTCCGGAACCAGCATGGCGTTATAGGTCCCGGCGCCCGCCAGTCGGGCCTGCCCGAACATGCCCGGCTTGAGGAAGCCGTCGGCGTTGGGGATCACCGCCCGCAGACGGATCACGCCCGAGGCGGTGTCGACGGCGTTGTCGGTGAAGTCGAGCGTCCCCGAACGGACGAAGGTCGACTCGTCCTGCAGCCGCACCTGGATCGGCGCCGCTCCGGTTCGCGCCTGCCGCTGGTATTTCAGCAGCAGTGCCTCGGAGCCGTCGAAGACGAAATGGATCGGCGCGCTGGAGACCACGGTGGTCAGGACATCGGCCGCCGACGATCCGCCGGCGACCAGATTGCCGGCGTCGACCCTGCGGTCCGAGACGCGGCCCGAGATCGGCGCGGTCACGCGGGTGAATTCGACGTCCAGCTGGCGGGCGCGGACGTTGGCATTGGCGGCGGCGATGGCCGCCTGGGCCGTCTGCAGGGCGCTGCGGCGGGTGTCGACCTCGGCCTGGGACACCGCCTGGGACTGCAGCAGGGTCTCGGAACGGTCCAGTTCACTCTGGGCCAGACTGATCTGGGCCTGGGCCTGGGACAGCTGCGCCCGGGCCGAGGCCAGGGCGGCCTGGGCGGGACGCGGGTCGAGGGTGAAGAGCAACTGGCCCCGGCGGACGTAGTCGCCGTCGCGGAAATGGACGCCCGAGATGTAGCCGCCGACGCGAGCCCGGACCTCGACCGACTGGGTCGCCTCGAATCGGCCCGTGAACTCATCCCAGTCCTGCACCGCCTGAACCAGGGGCACGGCCACGGTGACCGACGGCGCCGGCGGCGCCTGGGCCTCGCTCGGCTGGGAGCAGCCATAGAGGGCGGCCGTCATGAAGACGGACGCCGCCACGATTTTCGCGGTGCGCATGAGTAATCAATCCCTGTCATGTCGACCGCGGCGAACGGGGAGGAAGCCGGTAGTCAACGCCCGGTGACTTAATGGTGATCGCCGCAGGTGTTGTCAACGGGTGATGACATACCCCCATGCGTTTTGGGGCTATTGATATGACGCGCAGCGTGGTCCCGGTGAATGGCGGCTACACATGCCGGTGAGGTTGTAAGGGGGGCGGATGGCGGACCACAAAAAGCGGCTCGCAGGCGTGGAACTAGGCGGCACGAAATGCGTCTGCATCCTCGCCTCCGGTCCTGACGATATCCGCGAGGAGGTGGTGGTTGAAACCACCACGCCCGACGCCACCCTCTCCGGGATCGGCGACGTCCTGTCCCGTTGGCGCGAGGACGGCTTCGCCGCTGTAGGCGTCGCCAGCTTCGGGCCGCTGGAGCTGGATACCGGCGTTGCGCGCTATGGCCGGATCGTCAATACGCCCAAGCCGGGCTGGAGCGACGTCGACGTGCGGACGCCGTTTCTCGCCTTCGGCGTCCCCGTCGGCCTCGACACCGACGTGAACGGCGCCGCCCTGGCCGAGGGGCGTTGGGGCGCGGCGCGCGGGCTGGAGAGCCACGCCTATATCACTGTCGGAACCGGCATCGGCGTCGGCTCGGTGGTGCGGGGCCGGACCGTTCGGGGATTCGGCCATTCCGAGGCGGGTCATCTGAGGATCCCGCGCATGGCGGGCGAGACCTGGCCGGGGGTCTGCCCGTTCCACGGCGACTGCGTCGAAGGCCTCGCCTCCGGCCCCGCGATCCGGTCGAAGACCGGCCGGCCGGGCGATCAGCTGCCGCCGACCGATCCCGTCTGGGATGAGGTCGTCCACGCCCTCGGGGCCCTGCTGCACAATCTGGTGCTGACGACCGCGCCGCAGCGGATCCTGATCGGCGGGGGCGTGGTGGGCGGCCAGCCGTTCCTGCTGCCGCGCGTGCGCGCGGCGCTGATCGAGAGTCTTGGCGGGTATGGGGTGGGTCCGGCCCTGCTGCCCATGATCGACGAATTCATCGCCGCCCCCGGCCTGGGCGTGCGGGCCGGACCGCTTGGGGCCATCGCCCTTGCGGCCGACGCCTGGCTCGGACCCCATGACTCAGTCATGGCCGCCGGTCCGGCCCTGTCGCGCCATGACAATCGCCTTCCATGAAGCCCTCGCCGAGGACACCCTGTCGAGGCTCCACAGCTGGCCTTGGCGATCGCCGACGTGGCGACCCATCTTCTGTCCCTCACCCTGGCGATGCGCAATCCGCCGACAAGGTCGCGGCGCCAGCCTGAGCCGGGGCGGTCAGGCCTGGTCTTCGTCCGCCGCTGCGGCCGGGCGGGTCCCGTCCTTCGTCGCCGGCCGGTTGCGCTCCAGCCACCAAAGCGCCGCCAGCACGAACAGCAAGGCCGCGAACCAGGGCCAGGGCGATCCGGGCGCGCCCGGCGCCGCCATGCGGGACGCGCCAGCCCCGCCGCCCGCGGCGAGGGCGAGGGTGGCCTCCCGGTCCGCGAACGCCTTCAGCGAGAGGCCGGATCCGGCCGGATGGACGTAGAAAGCCGATTCCCGGTCCTCGCCGTCGCGCACCACGTGCCATCCGCTCTGGTCCGGCCAGACCGCCGCGCACCGGCCTTCGCCGGCGGCGGGATCGATCTGCAGGGTCCGGGCGACGCTGTCCGGCCCGACGACCGTCGCGGCGCCGTCCAGTTGGCAGATGACCACGCGCGCGCCGGTCCGGGCGAAGGGCTCGATCTTGACCGGCCGGGCCTGGCCGGGTCGCGCCAGGGCCGAGAAGACCGCGCTCCACAGATCGCCGTACCTGTCCGGGCGGCCCGTCAGCACCAGGGTGTAGCTGTCGGTGACCGTCCAGACGCCAATGCGGCCGGCGCCGCGCGAGCGCCAGCTGGCAAAGGCCTGGCCTCCCGGGTCCCGCAGCAGCGATATGGCGTCCGGCCCCTCGTGTTCGATATCGCGTCGCGCCAGTTCGATCGGCGGCGCGGGCGGGGCCTCGCCTTCCCGCTCAAGGCCGTTTGCGGCGGGGGCGTCGAGCCTGAGCGGCACGGCCTCGCGCCCGCCGGTCAGGGGAAGCCCCAGGGTCGCCCAATCCCTGCGCGTCGTCTCGGCCAGGGCGCCGGTCGGCCGCAGCAGCAGGCCCAGCCCGGCGTCGACCGCCCCTGCCAGCCGATCGCGCGCGCCGGGGTCGAGCGTGTCCCAACGGCGATCGTCGACGACCAGAAGATCGACCTCGGCCAGCGAAGCCCGCGTGAGGGGATCGGCGCCGTCCCCGATCCGGGCGCCCGCGCCGAGATCAATCTCGACGTCCAGATCGAGTCCGGCGTCCTCGGCCCACCGCCGCAGATATTTGACCTCGGCCCCCGGGGCGCCGGCGAGCACGAGGACGCGCGCCCGATCCGGATCCCGGGTCTCGATGGGGACGGCCACCTGTTCCACCGTTTCGCCCGCGGCGTCCCGCAGCCTGAGGGTGAAGAGAGCCAGGCCCGCGGCGCGCGTCTGCCCGGTCAGGACAAAACGCCCGCCCGCGGCGACGCGGACGCGGTCGACCACGACATTGGCCGGATCAACCAGTTCGATGGTTCCTGCGGGCAGCGGCCCGACCTGCCCGCCGACCGAGAACGGGGCCCCGGCCGCGGCCCAGGCCGGAAGCGCCAGATGGATCAGCCCGCGTGGAATGGGCGGGGGAACGAAATCGACCGGACGGTTCGCCGCCGCCTGGTCCCGGGGCGGGAGCCCGCCGCCCTCGACGCGGATCCGGCCCACGGCCGGAAACCGGCGCAGCGCCGTGGCGAGGTCCGGGACCCGCACCGCGCCGTCCACCTCGCCGACTTCAGGAAGGGCCACGAGGGTGTCGCCGGCTTCGTGGGCGATCACGCGGGGTGAGCCGCTTGTCGCGACCACCAGCACGCCGCTTCGCGGGGGACCCTCCGGGGGGAAGAGAACCAGATAGAGAAGGAGACCTGCGCCGATCTGCAACGCCGCCAGCAGCCCCAGCCGCCACTGCGGGGCCCGGACCGCCACGGGCGCCGACCGCTGCCAGAGCCACAGCCGGACGAGGCCGATCATCACGGCCGCGGCGATGAGAATGGCCGTCAGAGCCGCGGTGTTGAAAGGGCTCATCATCGCAGGGCGTCCAGGTAGCGTTGGCCGCGGGTTCCAGGCACCTCGCGGCGTCGGACGCTGGCCGCCGGACGATCCAGCGCAGTCCACAGCAGGGCCCTCAACCGGCGTCGGCAGTCCAGGCACCCTGGTTCAGCACGCACGGTGTCGATCGCCGCCAGAAGCGCGAGCGGGTCAGCCAGGCGGTCCCGGTTGGCCCGGACCCATCGGTCCAGCAGGTCCAGACGCAGGGCCGGCCGGCGCGACGCCGGCGCCTCCGCCAGCGCGCGCCAGGCTTCCACGGCGGTCATGTCCGCCGGCGTGCGCGCCACGGGTTCAAGGCCGCCGACCACGATGTCGTCCCGTCGGCCGGTCAGGCGGCGCGAGAGGTCGATTGGCGGCAGGTTGGAGCCGATCCGCGGCAGGAAGATGCGCGACGCCTGCTGCACCTCCTTGAGCAGTTCGAGGGCGCGATTGGCGAAGGGAAGCGCCTCCTCCGGCCGGCCCTGACGCAGGGCGCGTTCGGATCCCCACATCGCATCCAGCGCCTGGCTGAGGGTTGAGCGGGTCCCCGGATCGAACAGGGTGGCCGCGTCGCCGGTGTCGTGGGCGTGGCCGAACTCGCGCATCGCGTCGACAGGGGATCCGAACTCCGAACCGCCGCTGTCCGGCCCGTGGTCATGCCCGTCGTCGTCATGGTGGACCTCGGGCGCGGCGCGCGCCGCCGGCGCATCATCGTTGGTGGGCAGCGCCGGTCTGGCCGGAGC
Organism: Brevundimonas sp.; assembly: GCA_046292645.1. GTDB lineage: Bacteria > Pseudomonadota > Alphaproteobacteria > Caulobacterales > Caulobacteraceae > Brevundimonas. The sequence goes on along the minus strand of JBKBQO010000002.1, from coordinate 29,182 downwards.
GTCGTTGGTCGGCAGGGCGATCCCGCCCGAACCGCCGCCTTCCGACTCCTCGCCCATGAACTGGCCATAGCGCAGACGCAGCCGGGCCTGGTCGGCGCCGAGGGCGTTGGAGCGTTCGACGAAACGGTCCGGCGCCAGCCGCCGGCGCTCGGCGATCAGGGCCTCGGCGTCGATGATGATCTGGCGCTGGCTGCTGAAATAGGCCGGCAGGGTGGGCGCCAACAGACCGTCCAGCCCATCGGCGAGGGGAAGGTCGGCGGACCAGCGCAGGATCACGCTGGGGCCCTCGACCTGCTGTCGTTGCGGGGCGCGATTGTCGCTGACGACCAGCTGGACGATCATGTCGCCCCCCGGCGCCAGCCCCTCACGGGCGAGGTCCAGCGAGGTCGAGAACTGCCGGCGGCGCGCTTCGCCGCGACCGCGCAGCGGGATGGACCGCTGTTTGAAGGTGATGTTCTCGCCGTCGCCCTGGGTCACGGTGATGCGAAGCGTCGCGGCCTCGGCCACGCCGTAATCGTCGCTCGCTTCGAACTGCGGATTCCAGCGCGTTTGGCCCGGGGCGACCATGACCAACTGAGTCCGGGGCTCGACCAGACGGACGGTCGGGGGGGCGTCGGCGATCGCATCGAGGCGATGCAGCCGCTGGCGCGGCAGACCGGCGGCCTCGATCCGGTACAGCAGGGATTGGTCGACGACGCGGGCGCCGCTCCAGCCCCGGCCGGCGCGGGCGAGCGGAAGCGGACCGCCTTCAGGGAAGGCGAGCGCCGCCGTTTCGGGATGGGGCGAGAAGTCGACCAGCCATTCGATCCGGGACCCCTGGGGCACGCGGGCGTCCAGCGACCGCTGCTCGCGCGCGGGCAGGCCGGTGTAGGCGGGCGGAATGATCCTGAGGCGGACGCCGGTGATGCGCGGCGTGCTTCCCGCCCGCGCTGCGGGATCGGCCTTGGTCGCGCGCCCAGCGGGGCCGGGCTCCGGCCACAGAGCCGCCGCAAGACAGACCACGGCGGCGAAGATCCAGGACGCGAGCATCAGCCGGCGGGACCAGGGGGGACGGAGGTCGACGGTGGTCGCCTCGGCGATCCGCGCCTCGAGACGGTCACGCTGGAGGGCGGCGAGGCTCCCCGACGCGAGCTGCGGCTGGAACAACAGGGAACTGCTGTCCTCGAAACGGGGCAGGGCGGAGTCCAGGGCGGCGATCAGCCAGGCCTGGTCGTAGCGCCGGGCCCGCCGGACAGCGACGGCGGCGATCACCAGGAGGCCCAGCAGGCCGATCGCCAGAGCCGCGTCGGCTCCGGACAGACGTCCGCCCAGCGCGCCGGCCGCCAGCGCCAGGGGAAGGCCGACCGCGAGTGTGTCGAGCATCGACCGCCGCCGCGCCGCCTGCCGGCAACCGGTCAGGATCGGAAACGCGCTCATGGCGCCGCCGCCCGGCGGCGGGTCGCCAGCCATCGTTCGACGCCGAACAGCACCAGGATCAACAGCGTCAGCCAGGGCCGCAGATCCAGCGGCGGCTGATCATAGGCCGAGCCGCCCGGCAGGGGTGCGTGGTCGGCGGCCGCGACCCGGGCCGGGGCCGGGGGCGGGACCAGCATCGCCAGCAGGACCTCGGGGAAATCCGGTTCGAGCAGCTGCGGATTGGCGGCGGGCTCAAGGGGGCGGGTCAGATGCAGGACCCGGCCCTTGCCCAGGCGCGCGGCGACGGCCAGCGGTTCGCCGACCGGGTCGCGCCACACTACGCCCAAGGGGCCGTCGGCCGGCGACCGGGTCTCCCGCGACAGCAGGGCCACGCCGCCGGATTTGATCCAGGAGACCACGGGCTCCGGCAAGGCGCCGGGCGCGAGCCAGACGAGATAGCGCGCCCGTGCTTCCAGCGGACGATCGGCGGCCGCGGCCTCGAACGACGGCGCCAGACCCGGGGCGGTCCAGGCCGTGGCCGCGGCGCGGAAGAAGCGGACTCCCGCCTGCGTCCCCACGGCATGGCGCACCACCAACGCGGGCGGCGGGGGCAGGGGCTCGGTGGGGGGCGATGGCGGGGCGGTCGTCACGACGCGCCATTCGATCCGGCGCGACAGCCTCGGCCGTTCGGCGTCGACCCCGTTCAGGACGGCGGGCACGACCACCTGCAACGGCGTTTCCGGCGGCAGCTCCGCGTCCAGTTGCCGGATGAGGCTGACCAAGGGTGCGGACGTCGCCGTCGCGCGCTCGTCAAGGGACGGAAACCCCGCGGCCAGCCGGATCAGACGGCTGTCCCCGCCTGCGTCGCCGACTATCGAGGCGGCGTCGAGACCGGGCGCCACGGCGATGACCGGCCGACGGTCCTCGACCCCCCACAGAACCGGTTGCGCCAGCCAGACCGCCAGCGCCGTCAGAAGCGCCAGCCTGGCGGCCAGCAGCCAGCGCTCGTCAATCCGCGGCCGCCGCCGGGGCCGTGACCGGGCCCCGAGCCAGCGCAGGGCCGCGAAGTCGACGGTGCGGGTCTCGGTCCGGCGGGCGATGTGAATGACCAGCGGAATCAGCAAGGCGGCCAGGGCGGCCAGGGCGCCCGGCAGGAGCAGGGCGGGCGTCATCCTCGGCCCGGCCGACGAAACAGGGCGCGGATGGGCTGGTCCGCGGGCTCGTCGATGAAATGTTCGACATGGCGGATGCCGCGGGCGTCCAGCCGGGCGTCGAGGGCCGCCCGGGCTTCGGCGAAGCGCGTCAGGAAGTCCCGCCGCAGGGCGCGGCCGTCGCCGATCAACTGGGCGCCGTTCTCAGGGTCGTGGAAGCGATAGCCGCCGTCGAAGGGGAAGTCCCGCTCGTCCGCCGTCAGGATACGGATCATGGCGAGGTCCCGCCCGGACGCCGCCAGGCGCTCGGCGGCGGCGATGCAGCCTTCATCGAAGCCGTCCGTGAGCAGGATCGCCAGATCGTGGGCGCCGAGTCTTTCGCCATAGATAGCGACGTCGCGCTCCCACTGCGCCACGCCGCCCGCCGCCAGCGGGGCCAGTGCCAGGCGCACCCGGTCCCGGTGCCGCGGTCCGTCGTTCGGCGCCAGCACCAGCGGGCCCTGCGCGCCCTCGACGACGACCCCGAACCGGTCCCCCTGCTGCAGGGCGATCTCCATCAGGCTGGCCGCCAGACGTCGGGCGGCGTCGAAGCGGGACCAGCCCGGTCGCGCCTGGTCGACCTGGGCCATGGAGGCGCTGGCGTCGATCAGGATCCAGACGTTGATCGGGCTTTCGCGCTCCGCGTCGCGGACGAAAAACTTGTCCGAGCGGCCGTAGAGCTTCCAGTCGATCCGCCGCAGGTCGTCGCCCCGCTCGTAGGCGCGGTACTGGGCAAACTCCAGGCCGCCGCCCCGGTTCTGGCTGCCGTGCATGCCGGCGCTCGCCAGCGCCGCGCGGCCGCGCGGGACCAGCGACAGGCCGCGCAGCCGGCCTCGCAAATCCGGGGGCAGATCGAGCGGCGACATGCCGGCCTTCACTCCCGGGCGGGGGCGGGCAGCGCCGTCAGCAGGGCGGCGATGACGTCATCGGCGGTCTTGCGTTCGGCTTCCGCCGCGAAGGACAGCAGGATGCGGTGACGCATGACCGGCGCGGCGAGGGCGGCGACGTCCTCGCGGGTCGCCGCCAGACGACCGTGCAGCAGCGCCCGGGCCTTGGAGGCCAGCACGAGCGCCTGTCCGGCGCGGGGACCGGCGCCCCAGCGGACGTAGTCGCGGATGGCCTGGGGCGCGTCCGGCGAGGGCCGGCTGGCGCGCACCAGGGCCGTGATCCAGGTCATCAGGCCATCGCTGACGAACACTTCGCGCGTCCATTTCTGCAAGGCCACGATATCGGCGCCCTGCATCACCTGCGGCGCCGCGGCTGTCGCCCCGCCCGTCGTCTGCACCAGAATGGCGCGCTCCTCCTCCGCGGTCGGATACTCGACCCGGATGTTCAGCAGGAAGCGGTCGAGCTGGGCCTCAGGCAGGGGATAGGTTCCGGCCTGTTCGAGCGGGTTCTGGGTGGCGAGGACGAAAAACGGTTCCGGCAACGCGTGGGTCACCCCGGCGTAGCTGACGGTCTGCTCCTGCATGGCTTCCAGCAGGGCGGCCTGGGTCTTGGGCGGCGTCCGGTTCAACTCGTCAGCCAGCAGCAGGTTGGTGAACACCGGTCCAGGCTGGAAGCGGAAATGGCGATGGCCGGTGCCGTGGTCCTCTTCCAGAACCTCGGTGCCGAGGATGTCGCTGGGCATCAGATCCGGCGTGAACTGGACCCGCCGGAAGTCGAGCGCCAGCGCCTGGCCCAGGGTCCGCACCAGAAGGGTCTTGCCCAGTCCGGGAACGCCCTCGATCAGGCAGTGACCACCCGCCAGCAGGCTGATCAGCAGTTGTTCAACGACCTCGCCCTGGCCGACGACGGCCTGGCCGATCGCCTCGCGCAGATGCTTCAGCTGTTCGAGCCGGGACTGGATTTCGGCTTCGGCGGCCTTGGCGGTCATGGGATAAACGGCCTCAGGCGGTCAGGGCGTAGATGATGATGTTAACGGCGAGCCGGGTGTTGTCCTCGGCCAGGAAGCGCTTGTTCCGCCAGTCATAATCCCACTCGCAGCCGTAATCCTTGTTCGAGTAGAGCACCCCCAGGCGACCGCGGATTTCGATCCCCTTCAGATAGTCGTGGACCAGATCGTCGCCCCAGCCGTTCAGCTCGAAGCTGGTCGCCGGCGGACCGTCGTCGAAGCGGAAAAAGCTGCGGTAAAGCGGATGGGTGTTCGGCAGTTTCCGGAACGGCTCGGGGCCGAAAATCGCGGCCATCTGCCGTTCGAACGAGGTGGCGAACAGGCCGTCGATATCGTGATTGCAATCGTCGACGAAGACGAAGCCGCCGTTGCGGACATAGCGTTCAAAATTCTCGGCCTCGGCGGCGTTGAACTCGACCAGCTTGTGGCCGGCCAGATAGCAGAAGGGCGCTCTCAGCATCGCCGGATCGGACAGGCGAACCACCCGCTCCTCGGGATCGACCCTGAGGTTGGTGTAGTCGACCAGGGACGTCAGCACATTGGCCGGCATCCTCTGGTCGACATCCCAATCACCTGAATCGTAGCGAAGGCGGGTGAACCAGAAATCGTAGTCCTGCCGCGCGAGCGCCGGTCCGGACAGTCCGGAAAACAGCGCCCCCAGAGCCCCTCCGCCGAGCAGTCGAAGACAGTCCGCACGCGTCATCCGACCCACTCGCAGCGTTTTCGTCAGACTGCGTCCGAAAGCGAGGTGAAGGTGAAGTCGCGGAGCCGCATCGGCGGGATCATCATGCGCAGGTTGGTCTCGTCGCCGCCGACCCGGACCGGCCGGCCCAGTTCGTCGATGTTGTTGAGCATGATGACGGGCGACTCGTTGAAGCGGAAATTCTTCAGCGGGTACTTCAGCTCGCCGTTCTCGATGTAGAAGGTGCCGTCCCGGGTCAGGCCGGTCAGCAGGACCGTCTGGGGATCCACCATCCGGATGTACCAGGTCCGCGTCACCAGGATGCCGCGCTCGGTCTCGCGGACGAGGTCGGACGTCGACTTGGTCCCGCCCGACATGATCAGGTTGCCGGGCTGGCCGACGGCGGTCTTGCCCTGGCGCTGGGCCCAGTAGCGCGAATAGTTCAGGTTCGCGATCTTGCCGTCCTCGACGAAGGCCATCCGCTCGCGCGGCAGGCCCGCGCCGTCCCACGGAAGCACCGGCGCCTCGGGGTGCCAGGGGTCGGCGACGAAGGTGACGCGCGGGTCATAGACCTGCTCGCCGATCTTGTTGCCGCCGCCGGCCTTGGACAGGAAGCTGCGTCCTTCGTCCGCCGAGCGGGCGTCGAAGAAGTTGAACATGAAGGAGATCAGCCCGGCCGCGGCGGCCGGCTCGAGGATGACCGTGTATTTGCCGGGCTCGAGCGCCTGGGCGTCGGCGGATGCGGCGGCCTTGCGCATCGCGATCTGGATGTCGCTGGAGGCGTCGAAGTCATTGACGTCCTGCAGACTGCGCCCGACCCAGCCCGAGCCCCGTCCGTCCTCGGTCCGCACGGTGCAGGTGTAGTTCAAGGTCGTGGCGCGCTGATAACCGAAATTGCCCTTGCTGTTGGCGAAGGCGGCCAGGCTCTGGCCGTCGTTCAGGAAGCCGGCGGCGATCAGGTTCTGGGCGCGGCAGGGGTCGATGGAGTCCTTGGCGATCCGGGCCCGCTGGGCCGGCGTGATCGCGGCCGTCGCGGCGTTGAACGTATCGCTCGGCCGATAGGTCTGCCGTTCGACCGCCGGCACGAACTCCGGGTTCTCCGGCGCCAGCCGGGCCAGGTCCTCCGCGCGACGGACGACCCGCGCCAGGGCTTCGTCCGAGAACTCGTTGATCGAGGCCGTTCCGACCCGTTTTCCGAACGCCACCTGCACCGACAGGCCGGTGTCAGACACCACCCCGCTGGTCGAGACGTTGTTCAGGGCGAAGCGGATATTGCCCTCGACGGAGGCGCCGATCTGGGCGGTGCACTCGTCGGCGGTGGACAGGGCGATCACCTTGTCCAGGATGGTCCTGGCTTCGGCTTCCGTCATCATGCTCATTGGCTTGTCTCCCCCGATCCGATCAACCGAGCGAGCGCGCGGTATTGATAACGTTGATTCCGTCGAAGCGCGTCGTGGGCGATCCGTGGCTGACGGCCGAAACCTGGCTGGGCTGGCCCTTGCCGTCGAAGAACGATCCGAACATGCGGTAGTCGCTCTCGTCGCAGACCGCCGAACAGGCGTTCCAGAACTCCGGCGTGCGCATCTGGTAGGCGACGTCTTCCAGCGGCTGGGTGATGCGCCCGTCCTTGATCTCGTAGAACAGGGTGCCGCCGAACTGGGCGTTGTAACGCTGCTGGTCGATGGAGAAGGATCCGCGGCCGAGGATGTAGATGCCGTTCTCGACATTGGCGATCATGTCGTTGACCGACATCTTCTCCGTTCCCGGACGGAGCGAGATATTGGCCATCCGCTGGAACTGCACCGTCGACCAGGAGTCGGCATAGGAGCAGCCGTCGGACTCGGTCTTGCCGAGGATGTGCGCCTGGTCCCGCGTAGCCTGGTAGTCCACCAGCTTGCCGGCATCGATCAGCGGCCATTCCTTGGTCCGCACGCCCTCGTCGTCATAGCCCACGGCGCCGAGGCTGCCGGGCTGGGTCTTGTCGGCGAAGATGTTGACGATCTCGCTGCCGTACTGGAAGCGCGCCTCCCGCTTGTCGAGGGTGGCGAAGCTGGTGCCGGCGTAATTGGCTTCATAGCCGAGCACGCGATCCAGCTCGAGCGGGTGGCCGACGGACTCGTGGATGGTCAGGCCCAGGTGGTTGGGGTCCAGCACCAGGTCGTATTGCCCCGGTTGCACCGACTTGGCCGTCAGCTTCTCGCGCGCCTGGGTGGCCGCGGCGACCGCGTCCTCGGTCATGTCGTAGGACATGCCGTAGCTGATCACGCCGTTGCTGGACGTGATCTTGTCCGCGGCGCGGCCCTCCAGATACTCGTAGCCGAGGCCCATGGGCGCCGACAGGCCGTCGCGGGTGCGGAACTTGCCGGTCGTCTGGTCGATCGCGGTGACCGTGAACGGCGCCCAGATCCGATGGACGTCCTGGTCGATGTAGGAGCCGTCGGTCGAGGCGAAATACTTCTGCTCATTGACCAGGAAGAGCTGGGAATTGACGAAATTGGCCCCGGCGCGCATCGCCGCCGCGTTGACGCCCAGCAGCAGCTCGACCTTTTCCTGGATCGGCACCTCCATGGCGTTGCGCCGGATCGGCGTCCGCCAGCTGACCTCGCCGACGCCGGGCGTCGGGGCCAGGCGCACCGGCTCGGTCTGGCTTCCGGCGTTGGCCTTGGCGATGGCTGTGGCCAGTCGCGCGGCCGCGGCGACCGCTTCGACCGTCATGTCGTTGGTCGCCGCGAACCCCCAGGCGCCGTCCGCGATGACGCGGATGCCGACGCCGGTCGACTCGGTGTTGACGATGTTCTGGACGTTGGCTTCGCGGGTGATGACGAACTGACGCAGATAGCGGCCGACCCGCACGTCGCAGTAGCTGGCGCCCGCATCCGTCGCGGCGCCCAGCCCGGCGTCAGCGAGACGTCGCTTGACCGCGACGTCGATGGTTTCGACCAGTTGCGAAGCGGCGATGGCGCGGCCGGCGAAGCCCGGAAGCAACACGCCCCCCGCCCCGATCCCGCAAGCGGCAAGAAATTGGCGTCTGTCCACGTCTTCTCTCCCCCGAGCCTGTCGCCGCAAAGGGGGACAAGGATTACAGCGGCGACTCGAAACGCGTTTTCGCGTCGATCACGCCATGGGGGCACCCTCGCCGCAACCGACGTCGGGGTCAAACCTCCCGACCTTAATTAACGGTAATCATTGCGAAGAGGCGGCGGAGAGGGTTTCCGAGGCCGCCCGCTTTGGATCCGGCGTTGATGCCGACCGCGTCGGCGGGCGGGACTGGTCTGTAACCGGTCTGCGCCCGCCCAAAGCGTTGCCATGCCCGGCGGCAAATGCGACAGCCTGACCCAGGCAAGCGGAAAGGCCCTATGGCGGGTGCGACGATCTACGATGTAGCCGCGCGGGCGGGCGTTTCGATCAAGTCCGTCTCCCGGGTGCTGAATGGCGAGCCCAATGTCAGCGACGTCCTGAAGGCGAAGGTCGAGGAGGCGGTGGCGCACCTCGGCTACCGCCGCAACCTTTCGGCCCGATCGCTGGCCGGGTCGTCGTCGTCGATCATCACGGCGCTGGTGGATGCGGGGTTGACCATCGAGCACTGGCGCAGCGGGCGGGGCAATGACTACCTCGGCCGCCTTGAACTGGGCCTGCTTCTCGAGTGCCGGCAGGCCGACTATTATCTGATGGTCGAACTGATCGACCACAGCGCGCCTACGCTGCGAAGGGACCTGCTGGCCATGCTGGCCGCGATCCGGCCCGAGGGCGTGGTGCTGACGCCGCCGAACTCGGACAACCCATTGGTGATGGATGTTCTGGAGGAGGCCGGCGTGGCCTATGCGCGGATCAGCCCGGCGCAGGAACTGGGGCGAGGCATCCGGGTCTGGATGGACGAGCGTCAGGCAGCCGAGGACATCACCGATCACCTCCTTGACCTCGGGCACACGCGGCTCGCGCACATCTCGGGTCCGGCGGCCTACCCCGCCAGCCGCCTTCGGCGCGAAGGCTTCGAAACCGCCCTGGCGCGACGGGGTCTGAACGTCCAGGTCGAACACCTGGCTGAGGGCGATTTCACCATCAAGTCCGGGCGGGCGGCCGCCGAGCGTCTGCTCGCGGGAGCGGACCGGCCAACGGCCGTCTTCGCGGCCAATGACGATATGGCCGTGGGCGTGCTCCAGGTCGCTGCGGCGGCGGGTCTGACGGTGCCGCGGGACCTGTCTGTCGTGGGCTTCGACGACACCTCCATCGCGATGTTCAGCAACCCGCCCCTGACCACGGTTCGTCAACCGGTGGCCGAGATGGCGGCGGCCGCCGCGCGGCGCCTGATACCCATGCTTGGGTCGCGATCAAACCCCGCGGCGGCCGCCGCCGAGATCACCGCCTACAGCCTCGTCATCCGTGACTCCACGGCCAAGGCTTGATCGGAAGGCCTGCTTGACAGCGCTGTCAATTGTCGACCTTATGCGACGGAGCGAGGTCGCCCAATCGACCTGCCGACCTGAGTGTCCGGGGATCGCCCCGCGACCACGCCGGCGACACAGCCGGTCCTGTAACCCGGAGAAGACCATGCGTACGGCCGCCTCAGTTCTGGTTCTCGTCATGGCGCTTCAGCAGCCCGCCTGGGCGCAGTCGTCCGATCCCGCCCCGGAGAACGCCCGCGTCACGCCCGCCGTCTGGCCGCGGGCGGCGTCGCCCGCCGCCATCACCGATGCCCGGACCGAAGCCTTCATCACCGAACTGATGAGCCGGATGACGCTGGAGGAGAAGGTCGGGCAGACCATCCAGGCCGATATCTCGTCGATTACGCCGGAAGACCTGCTGACCTATCCGCTGGGGTCGATTCTGGCGGGCGGCAACTCCTCGCCGGGCGGCGACGAGCGGGCGGCGCCTCAGGCCTGGGTCGATCTGGCGCGGGCATTCCGGGCCGCGAACGCGCGTCGGGCGGGCACGGCGATTCCGTTGATCTACGGCATCGATGCGGTGCACGGGCACAACAATGTCGTCGGCGCGACGATCTTTCCGCACAACATCGGGCTCGGCGCCGCGCGCGATCCTGAACTGATCGGTCGCATCGGCGAGGCCACCGCCCTGGAAGTGGCGGTCACGGGCGCCGACTGGACCTTTGGCCCGACCCTGGCCGTGCCGCGCGACGACCGCTGGGGGCGGGCCTATGAGGGCTATGGCGAGGATCCCGAGATCACCCGGGCCTACGCCGGGCCGATGACGCTGGGACTGCAGGGCGTACTGTCGGCCGACGGCCCGCTGGCGGCCGGCCGGATCGCGGGCTCCGCCAAGCATTTCCTCGCCGACGGCGGGACGATGAACGGCAAGGACCAGGGCGATTTTGTCGGATCGGAACGAGAGCTGGTCGACATCCATCTGGGCGGCTATCCGCAGGCGATCGACGCCGGGGTGCTGTCGATCATGGCCAGTTTCTCGAGCTGGAACGGGGTCAAACATTCGGCCAACGCCGACATACTGACGGAGGCCCTGCGCGGCCCCCTGGGCTTCACCGGCTTCGTCGTCTCGGACTGGAACGCCCACGGCCAGATCCCCGGCTGTTCCAACGAAACCTGCCCCGCGGCCTTCAACGCCGGCATCGACATGTTCATGGCGCCCGACAGCTGGCGCCCTCTGTATGCGAACACCCTCGCCCAGGCGCGTTCGGGCGAGATTCCCATGGCGCGGCTGGACGAGGCGGTGCGCCGCATCCTGCGCGCCAAGGTCAAGGCGGGCCTGTTCCAGGATGCGCGTCCGGTCGAGGGACGGCTCGAGCATCTGGGCTCGCCCGCCCACCGCGCCCTGGCCCGTGAGGCCGTGCGCAAGTCGCTGGTCCTGCTGAAGAACGAGGGCGGCGTGCTGCCGATACGCGCCGGCGCGCGCGTGCTTGTCGCCGGCTCGGCCGCGGACGATATCGGCCAGGCCTCGGGGGGCTGGACCCTGACCTGGCAGGGGACCGGCAACAGCAACGCCGACTTCCCGAACGGACAGTCGATCTGGGCCGGGATCGAGGCGGCGGTGAGCGAAGGCGGCGGGTCGGCGACGCTCAGCCCCGACGGCGCCTTCACCGACAGGCCCGACGTCGCCATCGTGGTCTTTGGCGAAACACCCTATGCCGAGTTCCAGGGCGACATCGAAACCCTGGACTTCCTTCCCGAGGGGCCGCTGGCGACCCTGCGGCGGTTGAAGGCGGCGGGTGTGCCGACTGTGTCCGTCTTCCTTTCCGGCCGGCCTATGTGGACCAATCCCGAACTCAATGCGTCCGACGCCTTCGTCGCCGCCTGGCTGCCGGGATCGGAAGGCGGCGGCGTCGCTGACGTGCTGATCGGCGATGGGGCGGGCGCGCCGCGCAACGACTTCAGCGGCGTGCTGAGCTTCTCGTGGCCGAAGGACGCGGCCGGTCGCCCGTTGAACCGCGGAGACGCCGGTTACGATCCGCTGTTCGCCTATGGCTATGGGCTGAGCTACGCCCGACCCGCCGCGGTCGGAACGCTGTCGGAAGACAGCGGCGTGGCGGCGTCCGCCTCCAGCGTCGCGTCGTATTTCGTGGATGGACGGATCATGCCTCCCTGGTCGCTCACGCTGGAAGACGCCGGCGGTCACACGCGGGTCGGGCTTGAGCGGTCCGCCGAAAGCCCGCGTGGGGGCCTTCGGATGACGGTCGTCGACGACCTGGCCCAGGAAAGCGGCCGGCGGTTCGCCTTCTCGGGCGAGGGCCGTGAAAGCGCGATCATCTGGGGGAACGGCGTGGATGTCAGCCGTCAGGCCAATGGCGAGATGGCGCTGGCCTTCCGCTATCGCATCGACGCCGCGCCCCAGGGCCGTGTGTCGATCCACATGAACCAGACCGCGCTCGATCTGACCCCGGTCATGACCTCGGCGCCGATAGGGGAATGGCGGACGGTCAAGGTGCGACTGTCCTGCTTCCGCGACGCCGGCGCCGACCTCGCCGCTGTAGAACGACCGTTCATACTCTCCACGGACGAGGCCTTCGCCGTCTCGGTTTCTGAGATCCAACTGGCGTCGAATGAGGGCGATGCGATCTGTCCCGCCCGCGCCGCGCCTTGAGCTCAAGTCCGTCCGTTCCTGACCCTCATTGCGTTCACGGCCGTCGGCCGTCCGGACAGCCGTGACGACCGGGGCGGACGGGACCACCGACGCGCCCCGCGCGGTGACCCGGCGGTTCATGGCGCTCTACGCCTTGGCCCAGCTGGGCGCCTTTATCGCCTTTGTGCCCATGGCGAACATCCTGCTGCCGCTGAAGGCGGAATCGATCGATCCGCTGGGCAAGGCGGTTCTCCTGAGCCAGGTCAGCCTGTGGGGCGCCCTGGCGGCGGGGCTCACCAATCTGGCCGCCGGCGCCCTCAGCGACGCCAGCCACGGACGGTTCGGCCGTCGTCGGCCCTGGATCGTGGTCGGCGCGGTCGGCGTGGCGGCGGCGCACGGGCTGGTCTTCCTCGCCGACAGCATGACCAGCCTGCTGATCAGCGTCCTGGCCTTCCAGGTGCTGACCAATGTGATGTTCGGTCCTTTGAACGCCGTCTTTCCCGACCAGGTGCCCAATCGCCAGAAAGGGTTCGTGGCGGCCCTGATGGGACTCGCCCTGCCGGGGGCCAGTCTCTTCGCGGCGGTGATCGTCGCGTCCTTGCTTTCGAACCTCGGCGCCCGGTTCGGTGTCGTGACCGCTGCGATTCTGCTGTGCGTCCTGCCCTTCGCCCTGTCGCTGCGCGAGCGGCCGGAGGCGCCCGCGATGAAGAAGAAACCGGGGCTGTCCTTTATCGCCTTGCGGGACCGCGACTTCAGGCTGGCGCTCTTCTCGCGCCTGCTGGTGCAGGTCACCATTACCCTGAACGTCCTCTACCTGCTGTTCTTCCTTCAGGAGACCGCGCGATGGGACGCAGGCTTTCCGGGGGCCGCGTCCGACGTGGTCATGGGGTGGCTGCTGGGCGGCAGCGCCGTGGCTGCCTTCCTGATGGGCATGGTGGGCGGCATTCTGTCGGACCGGTTGCGGCGCCGGCGCGTGTTTGTGATGAGCGGCGGGCTGGCCATGGGGCTTGCGGCCCTGATCATGGCCCTGGCGCCCGGCTGGCCCGGCCCGCTTGTCGCCCAGTTGATCTTCGGGGCAGGGCTGGGTCTGTTCTCGACGGTCGACACGGCGCTTGTGGCGGAGCTTTTGCCGGACTCCGACCACGCCGGGCGGGACCTCGGCCTCATCAATCTGGCGATCACGGCGCCGCAGGTGCTGGCCCCGCTGGCGGGTCTGCTCCTCCTGTCGCTGACGGGCGGAGAATTGAATTGGATCTTCGCCCTTTCGGCCCTGTTCGCCCTGTCCGGCGCCGTGGTGGTCTCAAGGATCCGACGCGTCCGGTGACCGCGATGCGGCCGGGGTCCGCGTCTAGGGTGCGTTCCGCTCCCGCAGCATTGATCGCACCAGCCGACCCGACGGCGTCAGCATATCATCGCTCCAGCCGCCCGCGCCCGATGCGCCAGGCCGCAGGGCCGCGGACCCCTCGGCCTTGTCGGTGATCGACCAATTGGCGTGACTCAGGTGGTTGGCTTCCATGAAGTCCCACCAGAGCCGGGTCTCCGCCACATCGACGTCGCCGTCGCCGGTCGCCGGCGTCGTGCCCCACTCGGTCACGAACAGGGCGGCCCCCATGGCCATGGCGGCGGCGGCCTTGTCCCGCAATTCCTGGCGGTGGCTGCCGGCGTAGAAATGCAGGGTGTAGGCGAGGTTCGAGAAGGGCAGGGGATCCGCCGCGGCGATGTCCACATCCTGGGACCAGGTCGGGGTTCCGGCGACGATCAGATTATCCGGATCGCGCTCCCGGATCACCGGGATGACGGCCATATGGTACGGCTTCACGACCTCGGCCCAGCCGTGGGTGTTCAGCGGCTCGTTGTAGGTCTCGTAGATGACGTTGGGATAGGCGCCGTACTTGTCCGCGATATGAGCGAAGAAGCGGGCCGCGGCTTCCGGCTCGGGCTGGTGCGCGTGCCAGTCGACGATGACATAGACGCCCGCCTCGATGGCGGCGTCGATCACCGCCTCGGCCTTGGCGGTCTCGCGCTCGGGGTGCCCCAGATAGCCGCCGTCCGAGACGGCGATCGCCGCCCTGACCACCGTCGCGCGCCAGTCGTCACGAAGCCAGCGCACGGTGTCCGCATTATAGTATTGCGGCATCCACTGGCTCCAGAACAGCGACATGCCGCGCAGCACCACCGGCTCGCCGTGCTGGTCGAGAATGCGAGAGCCTTCGACCCGCAGATGCCCATGTTGCTGCACAGGCGTTTCTGCGGCGGCGATCCCTGCCATAAGCAGCGAGAGGATCAGGGACAGGATGGTGCGGGTCATGGCGTTTCTCCGGACCCGATGCATAGGATGCGAAAGCGGCGGGGGTAAATGACCAATCGCACGCCGTCGAACACCACGTGTTACGAGGCGTCGCTGCGCCTTGACAGCGCTGTCTCAAAACGGCCGATAGACCCCAGGCGCGGCACAGGCGAGATCGCGCATCAGGGAGAGTTCGATGAGACCCGCGCTGGCTTCTGTGATCCTGGTTATGCTTGCCGGTCTGGCGTCACCCGCCCTGGCTGACGATCGGCAATGCGTGGCCTCGCCCTCGCGCGCCCTCAGCGTCTGTGTCTCGGTCGGGTCGGAGGGCCCGGTCTATGAGGTCAGCCGTGACGGTGTTCCCGTGATCGCCCCGTCCGCGCTCGGCCTGAGCCTGGAGGGGCGGTCGGACGCTCCGGTGACCGGGATCACGAACGCGACCCGCGCTTCTCACGACGAAACCTGGGAGCAGCCCTGGGGCGAGGCGCGTCTGGTCCGCGACCACCACGAGGAATTGCGCCTGTCTCTGGCCGGGGCGGACGCCGTTCCCTACGACCTGGTCGTGCGCGTCTTCGATGACGGCTTCGGCCTTCGCTACGATTTCAAGTCGATCGGCGCCGACGAGGCGGTGGCGATCACGGACGAGCGGACGCAATTCAACTTCATCGGCGACCTCGACGCCTGGTGGTATCCGGCGCGCGAGAAGGAACGCGACGAATATCTGTACGGCCGCAGCGATCTGAACGCCGTCATCCTCGCCGAGACGCCGTTCACCCTCGAAGGCGACGGCGTCTATATGTCCGTCCATGAGGCGGCGCTGGTGGGCTACGCCAGCATGAATCTGCGGCGGACCGGCGACAACGCCTTCAAGGCCGATCTGATGCCCTGGTCGGACGGCGTCCTGGTGCGCCGGACCGGCCCCTTCTCGACGCCGTGGCGGACGGTTCTGATCGGCGACACGCCCGGCGACCTGGCGGATTCGCGGATCGAACTCAATCTCAATGAGCCCAACCGGCTGGGCGACGTCTCCTGGTTCAAGCCGACCAAATACGTCGGCATCTGGTGGGAAATGCACCTGAACCGGTCGACCTGGGGCAGCGGCCCGACCCACGGCGCCAACAACGCCAATGTCCGTCGCTACATCGATTTCGCCGCCGAGAACGGGTTCGGCGGGGTGCTGGTCGAAGGCTGGAACCTGGGCTGGGACGGCGACTGGGTCGCCAACGGCCATCTGTTCAACTTCACCGAATCCTATCCGGACTTCGACCTGCCGGCCCTGGCCGCCTACGCCCAGTCCCGCGGGACGAACCTGATCGGCCACCATGAGACCGGCGGCGCCGTGGAAAACTACGAGCGCCAGATGGAGGCGGCCTTCGCCCTTTACGGGTCGGTGGGCGTCACCACGGTCAAGAGCGGATATGTGCGCCCGAACGGCACGATCCTGCGCGGGACCAACCCGGACGGGACGCCGCAGAACGAATGGTTCGCGGGCCAGTACCGGGTCGACCATGAACTGCGCGCGGCCCTGGCGGCGGCCGAGCACCACGTGGCCGTCAACGCCCATGAACCAGTCAAGGACACCGGCCTGCGGCGGACCTGGCCCAATATGATCAGCCGCGAAGGGGCGCGGGGGCAGGAGTTCAACGCCTGGGGCCGGCCGACCAATCCGCCCGAACACGTCACCATCCTGCCGTTCACGCGCATGCTGGCCGGGCCGATGGACTATACGCCCGGCATCTTCGACCTGACCTTCGGCAAGACCGACGTAAACGAGCGGGTGCAGTCGACCCTGGCGACCCAGCTGGCGCTCTATGTCGTCCTGTACAGCCCGGTTCAGATGGCGGCCGACCTGCCCGAGAACTACGCCCGCCATCCGGACGCCTTCCAGTTCATCCGCGACGTCCCGGTAGACTGGGAGCAGTCAAGGACCCTCAGCTCGGTGATCGGCGACCATGCGGTGGTCGTGCGACAGGAGCGGGGCGGGGCCGACTGGTACCTCGGGGCCGTGGGCGATGAAGAGGCCCGCACGGCGACGATCGCCCTGGACTTCCTCGAGCCGGGCCGGCGCTATGAGGCGCAGATCTATCGCGACGGCCCGGGCGCCGACTATCTGACCAATCCCTATGCGTTCGAGACGGCGCGGCAGGTGGTCGGGGCGGCTGACAGCCTGACCCTGAACCTGGCGCCGGGCGGCGGTCAGGCGATCCGCTTCCGGGCGATGGACTGACCGCGGGCGAAGGCCGTCAGTCGTCGCCTGCCGGCACGGTCCAGCCGAGGTTGCCGCCTCCGTCGCGGAGACGGAACTCCGGCTGGCGGTCTTCCACGGCGGGTCCGCCAAGCCCGTCCGCCACGACGCCGGCGGCGACCGCCTCGCCCGGGGCCCGGATCTGGAACACGCCTGCGCCGGCGCCCTGCACCCGCAGGCCGTCGACCTCGACGCCCCGGATCGTCTCCCCGATGACCTGAACCGCGGCGTCGGTGCTGTCGATCACGTGATTGTCGCGAAGCCGGATGCGGACCCCCTCGATCGGCCGGTCGAGGGCATACAGCCAGACGGCGCCGATCCCGAACCGCCAGTTCGGGTCCATGGATCCGCCCCGGACGACCGTATTGCCGCTGAGAACGATGTCGCCCCGGAACGGCGTGGCGTCGAAACGGGCGCCGAGATGCAGGCCCCCGCCCTGGGTCAGGGTGTCCGCGATGAGGTTGTCGCTGACCGTGATGTCGCGGCCGCCGTAGATGGCGATGCCGTTGGCCAGAACCGGGGCGATCACCGTATTGCGGCGGAAGACGTTGTTGTGGTTCTCCGACGGGTGCGACCACATCGCCAGTCCGTCGTCGCCGGTGTTGCGGACGAAGGTGTCCTCGACCACGGCGTTGGTCACCCCGCCGTGGAAGTTGAGACCGTCCGCCGCCTGGTCCAGGATCCGCAGGCCGCTGATCGTCACGTCGTCCATCGGCCCGTCCAGCCAGACGCCGACCTTGGTGTGCTGGATGAACAGATTGGACAGGCGGGACTGGTTGAACGCCCCGCCGATTCCGTTCAGCTGGGCCCGGTCGTCGCGGTCCATGACCTCGCCGATGATGGCGAAGTCACTCAGGACCACATTGCGGCTGCCGCCCTCGGCGGCCTTCCGGCCATAGACTCCGACGCCGTGACCCCGCAGCACCGAGCGCCACGGACCCGCGCCGACCAGGGTGACGTCATCGACGCGGACATGGCCGTCGATGCGGTATTCGCCGGGCGGAATCCATACGGGGCGTCGCGAAGCCCGACCCTCCGCGATCGCCCGCTGGAACGCATCCCTCGCATCGACCGCCCCGGTGGGATCGGCGCCGAAGGCAGTGACGGACAGGGCGTCCAGCGGCGCAGGCGCGGGTTCCTCGACCCATTCGAAATCCGCCAGGTCGACGACGATCCAGTCCGCGGGCGTCCCGGCCTCGAAGACCAAGCCGACACTCGCCCCCGCAGGGAGGGCTTCGGGCAACAGCATCCGGACATGGTCATAAACATGGTGACCGCCGCCGTCGGCGGGCCGATTGGTGAAGGGATAGCGGCCGTAGAACCAGCTGTAGCAGGGCGTCAGCGGCAACCGCCCGATCCGCCGGCCGTCGACGAACAGGCCGAGATGGGTGTCTCCGCTCCGGCAGTCCTGCGCGTCCGGCGTCGAATAGCGCACGGTCAGGGCATTGGCCGGCGCATCGATGATGAAGGCGACGCTCTGGCCCGGGGTCGTCAGCTGGACGGCACGGCGCCCCGCGGCCTCCGCGGCCAGTGAGCCGAACGCCCGGTCGGGGCCGATGATGCGGCCGTCCGCGATCCCGGCCTCGGCCTCATGCTCCGCGAAGGACACGGCGGCGCCGCGACCGGCTGTAACAGCCGGCGGCAGGCCCGCAACAGACCGCGGTGTCGACTGGGCGTTCGCCTCTGACGCCGCCCAGCCGAGGACGAGGGCGGACGCCGCCGCCGCGACGTTCCGCCGGGCGCTCACGGCTTGGACAGGGTTCGGCTGATCGCCGTGCGCACGGCGCGGATCGTGCCGGAATCGAGGGCCCCCATGACGCCGCGCCGCTGCGAGGGAAGGTGTTCGGCCGCCGGGCCGTCGGTCTCGAACACATAGTGGTCGAACAGCACCCGCCACGCCTCGCGGTGCGACGGGGGCAGGTCCCGAACCGCGAGGATGGCATGCATCAGGGCGTCGGTCGGCCGGCCACGACCGTTGTCGGACGGCGCCCACCAATAGTTCACCAGCATGTTCAACGTTTCCGTCGACCGGACGTGGTGCCACCAGAGATACGGAATATAGAGCGCGTCGCCCGGCTCGAGATCGGCCACGAGGGCGTGCCTCATCGCCTCTTCGAAGCGGGGGAACCGGGCGAGGTCGGGGGCGTCGAAATCGACCATGCTGACCGTCGGCCCGGCGGGCGTGAGCTCGAAGGGCCCCATGTACAGATTGGCGACCTGCTCGGGCGGAAACAGGGTGAAGCGCCGGCGGCCCGCCACCACGCAGGCGATGTTCTCCGACGGGTCATGATGCGCGGCCACGGTCACGGCATTGCCGATCCAGACGCGGGGTTCGACCGCATCCCCCAGCAGCGGCATGGGGTTGCCCGCTTCGAAGCCGGGGAGGTTCTCGCGGACAGGCACGGACTGGACCGCGAGAGAAGGAGGCGCCGCTTCGGTTTCGTACTCCAGCAACAGATCCAGGGCGGCGGACAGCTTTACGGGCCCGCGCCGGAAGTTGAAGCCGCTGATATCGTCATTGTAGTGGAACCGCCCCCTGATCGCCGGGGGCCCGAACATGGCCCCGACGGGCGTTCCCGTATCGAACGTCCTGATATAGGCGGCCAAGGTCTGGCCGGCGCGGCCGGCGGCCACCACGGGCCAATCCGACACGAGGCCGCGCAGGATCACCGGTCGCCCGCCCGGCAGCACCTCCTCGCGGAAACGCTGCGGCGTTACGCCGGTCAGCTCAAGCAGGCCGTTTGCATCCATCAGGGGGGCTGTCCTCGCACGCCCGGTCTGACAGGCTTCTTCGACCGTGTTCTGTACGCCACCATCAGGCCCTGTCGAACCGTCGATTCTCCATCTGTTACATAAAGCTACTGGCGCAAAACAACCCGCGCCCCTTACAACTGTGGCAAGTTCGGACACAGCGAACGTGGGGAGAGATTCGGCGGCGACTTCAGGGTCGCCAATGGGGCGGAGGTCGCCGAAGGGCGATCCAGTCAAATCCTTGAGACAGTAAGGGTGTCGAAGGCGAGCGGGCGAGGGCCCACGGCTTCGACCAGGACGGATTCTGAAAAGCAAGAACCGCAGCAACCGCGGCGTTTTCGTTTTTCCAAATTGACAGGGCTGTCATGGCCTTTTCTTCGCTGCTGGGAGGCGGTCGGAATGAAGATTGCGAACAAAACCAAGTCGTCGGGTACGCACGCCCTGTTGGGCGGCGCGTCGTTCCTTGTCCTCGGGGCGCTCGTCGCCATGGCCGCGCCGTCGGCCGCCTTCGCCCAGGACGCGGCGCAGGAGCCGACCGCGGAAGCCGAACTGGACGAGGTCATCGTCACGGGTACGCGGCGGGCGCTTGAGACGTCCCAACAGCTGCGGCGGAACGCCGACACTGTGGTCGACACCATCACCGCCACCGACATCGGGGCCTTCCCCGACAAATCGGTCGCCGAGGCGCTGCAGCGCGTGCCGGGCATCACGGTCAACCGCTTCGCCGCCAGCGACGACACCTCCCACTTCTCGGCCGAGCCCTCGGGCGTTCTGGTGCGCGGCCTCCAGCAGGTGCGTTCGGAATACAACGGCCGCGACACCTTCAGCGCCAACTCCTCGCGCGGCCTGAGCTGGGGCGACATCTCGCCCGAGCTGATGCAGGGCGTGGACACCTACAAGAACCAGACCGCGGAATTGATCGAGGGCGGCATCGCCGGCACCGTGAACCTGCGGACCCGGGTGCCCTTCGACTCGCCCGGCCGCCTGCTCCAGGTCTCGGGCAACGTCAACTACGGCGACCTCTCCGCCGAATACACGCCGGAAGTCTCCGCGATCTTCAGCGACCGCTGGCAGACGGATATCGGCGAGTTCGGCTTCCTCGCCAACATCGCCTATTCGGACGTCACGACCCGGTCGGAAACGATCCAGTACGGGCGGATGGGCATCTTCAACGATGTGTTCGGTCCGGGGACCCAATACATCCCCTCCAGCGTCGGCAACCGCGATACGGAGTATAGCCGCGAACGCAACGGCCTGGCTTTCGCCGCGCAGTGGGAAAGCAATGACGGCCGCCTGATCGCCACCGCACAGTACAATCGGTCCGACTTCACCAACGAATGGCGTGAGCGCGGCATCATCAGCTACAACGCTGACATGTTCTCCCTGCCGGTGGACTTCGCCTATTCCAACGGCGGAGCGCGCTCGGTCTGGATCCCGACGCCCGGCGTCGGCGGCACGCCGTTCGAGTTCGACTCGGACGGGAATTTCCGCAGCGGGACCCTGCTGGTGCAGACGACCGACACCTTCTGGTGGGGCGCCAACGACGCCGAAGCCGCAGGCATCGCGGTCAACGACCAGGGCGTGAACATGCTGGAGCCCTGCTACGCGTGGCAGGCGGAATGCACCAACCCCGCCCGCGGCGGGGATCTGAACGCGGTGACCCGATACAACGAGACCTCCAACATGACGGAGGATGCGGCGATCAATCTGAAGTGGTCGATCACCGATCGCCTGCGCGCCAATTTCGACGTCCAGCGCATTCACTCCGAGGTCGACAACTACGACATCGAAGTCGGACAATACTCGTTCGCCAACCTGACACTCGACGCCACCGGCTCACGTCCGGTCATGAACTTCAGCGCGCCGACCAACATCAACCAGTCGGCCGGCGGCCTGCGCAATCCGAACAATTATCGCTACAACCACGTCATGGACCACATCGAGGACAGCGAGGGCGACGAACTCGCGCTTCGGGCCGACGTGGAATATGACATCGACACCTCCTGGTTCGACTCCATCCGCGTCGGCGTGCGCTACGCCGACCGTGAGCAGACTGTTCGTTACAGTGGCTTCAACTGGGGCAATGTCACCAACAACTGGAACCTGAACAACGGACAGAGCCGTTACTGGAACATCGACCAGACCACGCCGCGCGGCAATCCGAACCTGCCGGCGTCCGACCCCGCGGGCCAGTTCGACGGCTATCCTGTCGGCCTGTACGAAATCCGGCCTTTCGGCAGCGATTTCTTCGGCTCGAACGGCGAATACGTCTTCTTCAACATGGCCCAGCTGGCCAACCGCGGCGCCGACCTGCTCAGCTACGACAATCTCGGAATCGGGCAGGATCAATGGCGTCCGATCTGCAGCCGGCCCGGCGAGGTCGACGGCTGCTTCCGTGAAAACGAACTGAACGACGTCCAGGAAACCACCCAGGCCGCCTATGTCATGCTTCGCTTCGGCGGACCTGACGCCATGCTGGGCAATATTCCCTTCTCGGGCAACATCGGCGTCCGCTACGTAAGGACCGAGAACTCCAGCCGGGGCTCCCTGTCCTATCCCGAGGCATTCTCGCCCTCGACCCTGGAGTGCAGAGACGTTGATGCGCCGCCCCCCGGGTCGCCGCCGCCGTCCGTGCCCAGGACGATCGGCTGCTATCTGTCCGCTGACGACATCGCCTTCAACTCCGGCGGCGGTTCGCAAAGCACGGCGGAATCCAGCAACGAGCAATGGCTGCCCAGCTTCAACATCAAGTTCGACATCTTCGACGACTGGGTGCTGCGTTTCGCGGCCTCCCGCGCCATGGCGCGCCCGGACATCGGCCTGCTGAAGAACTATGTGGAACTGTCGACGTCCCTGCCCGGGGCCGACGGGAGCGATCCGCGCTACGTCCGGACGGGGGGCGCGATCTCCGGCGTCAATCCGACCTATACCGCCAACGCCTACAACCCGTATCTGGAGCCGACCACGGCGGACCAGTTCGACATCGCCCTGGAGCATTACTTCGCCCAGGTCGGGTCGTTCACCCTGACCGCCTTCTACAAGAAGTTCGACAACTACATCCAGTACGGCTCCTACGACCTGGACGTCACGAACAACGGCGTGACGCGCACGGTCCAGGTTCGGGGCCCGATGAACGGCGGCGGCGCCGAGGTGCAGGGCTTCGAAGTGGCCTATCAGCGCTTCTTCGACTTCCTGCCGGAACCGTTCAACGGCTTCGGGATCCAGGCGAACTACACCTATATCGACAACCAGGGCATCACGAACACCAACCTGAAGGTCGCCAGCGGCGGTGCGGACGGACAGACGGCCCAGCCCGGCAGCGCCGGAACGGTGCTGCAGGTCGATGCGCTGGAAGGGCTGTCCGAGCACTCCTTCAACCTGGTCGGCATGTACGAGAAGGGCCCCTGGGCCGCGCGCCTCGCCTACAACTGGCGCTCGGACTTCCTGGTGACCGCGGTCGATTGCTGCGTCTATCTGCCGATCTGGCAGGAATCGGCCGGCTTCCTCGACGGATCGATCCGTTACGCCGTCAACGACCGCCTGGAGCTGAGCATCCAGGGCAGCAACCTCCTGTCGACCGAGACCAAGCTGTACCAGCAGGTGTCGGACTCCTCGGACGGCGGAACCCTGACCCCGAACGCCTGGCTTCGTTCGGATCGACGGGTCGTGATGGGCTTCCGCTTCCGGTACTAGTCAGGACGACCCGGGGAACGCGCCGCCAACGCGCGGCGCGTTCCCCGACCGCTTTCCTGATACGAGGAGCCTTGGCGTGAACAGACCCCTCGAGGTCGTCATTGTAGGCGGCGGCACCGCGGGCTGGATGACGGCCGCGGCGCTCGTCGGGGTGCTGAAGCCGGACCAGTGCCGGGTGCGACTGGTGGAGTCGGACGAGATCGGCGCCATCGGCGTCGGCGAGGCCACCCTGCCGCAGATGCGCGAGTTCAACGACCTCATCGGCGTCGTTGAGTCCGACATGATGCGCAAGACCAATGCGACCTTCAAACTCGGCATCGAATTCGTCGACTGGGGTTTCAAAGGCTCGTCCTACATCCACCCGTTCGGGACCCACGGCCGGCCCATGGGCGGCGTCGGCTTCCATCATCAATGGGCGCGCGCCCGGCAGAGCGGCTGGTCCTCGAACATCGAGGACTTCTCCTACGCCATCGTCGCCAGCCGCCGGAATCGCTTCGACTTTCCGGCCGAGGACCGGGGCGCGATCAATTCGACCTATGACTACGCCTATCATTTCGACGCCGGCCTCTACGCCAGATACCTGCGCGGCTTCGCCGAAAAGAGGGGCCTGACGCGGACCGAGGGCAAGGTTCTCGACGTGGTCCTCGACCCGGAGAACGGCGATGTCGCCTCCATCGTCCTGGCCTCCGGCGAAGCCATCGCGGCGGATCTGTTCATCGACTGCTCGGGTTTCCGCGGCCTGCTGATCGGCCAGGCGATGCACAGTCCGTTCGAAGACTGGACCCGCTGGCTGCCGTGCGACCGCGCCCTGGCCGTTCCGACGGAGCGAACGGGCGAACTGACGCCGTATACCCGTTCCACCGCCCTGGAGGCCGGATGGCAGTGGCGCATCCCGCTGCAGCATCGCACCGGCAACGGCTATGTCTATTCCAGCGCCTTCATCAGCGACGACGAGGCCTGCGCCCGGCTGATGGGCAACCTCGACGCCCCCGCCCTGGCCGAGCCCAAACCCATCCGCTTCACGTCCGGCCGCCGCACCCGCTCATGGTCCGGCAACTGCGTGGCGATCGGCCTTGCCAGCGGCTTCCTGGAGCCGCTGGAGTCGACCAGCATCTATCTGACCCAGGTCGCCATCCTGAACCTGCTGAAACTGTTCCCGCGGCCGCGCATCGACCCGGCCTTGGCGGTCGAGTTCAACCGGATCATCGACAATGAGTACGACCGGGTGCGGGACTTCCTGATCCTGCACTACCACGCCAATACGCGCGACGACGGCGAGCTGTGGCGGCATTGCCGGGAGATGGATATCCCCGACACCCTGCGCGAAAAGATGACCCTGTTCGAGCACCGCGGCCACATCGCGCAATATCGGGACGGTCTGTTCTCGCCGCCGAGCTGGCTCAGCGTGTTCCTTGGACAGGGCCGGGCGTTGGCGGGCTACCATCCGATGGCGGACAATCTGCCGCTCGAAACGGTCACGGCCGAGATGGCGGCCTTGCGCCAGACGATTTCCGACCGGGTCGACGCCATGCCGTCGCACGACGCTTTCGTCCGCGACTACTGCGCAGGCAGCGAGCCGATCCGCGTCGGAGCCACCGTATGACCCGTCCGGTCGGGCGCGTGGCGATCGTCGGCCGGGACGCGGCGGCCTGGCTGACGGCGCTGGCGCTTCAGCGCGCGGTCGGGCGGATCGGCGTGACCGTCACCGTCGTGGACTTGCCCACCGCGCTCGACAAGGCCGACGTCTATTCCGCCGTGCCATCCCTCGGCGCCCTGCATGCCCTCCTGGGGTTGAGCGAAATCGGCGTCCTCGACGGGGCGCGCGGCCTGCCGGTCCTGGCCCAGCGGTTCGCCAACTGGTCGCGCGCCCGCCCGCCCTTCATGCACGGCTACGACACCCAGCGCCCGGCCATCCGCGACATCGACTTCCTGCAGTTCTGGGTGAAGGCGCGCGGAGAGGGGCTGAAGGTCGAGCTCGAGGATTTCTCCATCGCGGCGGCGGCGGCGAAACAGGGGCGGACGGCGGTCGAGCGGGACGGCGGTCCAGGGTCGCAGACCATCGCGCCCGGCTATCACCTGGACGCCCTCGGCTATGTCGACGCCGTGCGGCGCGCCGCCCTGGCCTGCGGCGTCCACCGGATCGCGGGCGGACTGGCCGCGGTCTCTCGCGACCAGGATCGCATCGCCTCCGTCACCCTGACCGATGGGCAGGTGATCGAGGCGGACCTGTTCATCGACGCCTCCGGGGTCGAGGCCGCCCTGATCGGCGGCTTTCCCGGCTCGGCCTTCGAGGCCTGGACGGACGGCTTCGACAGTGATCGCCTTCTCGTCGCCTCCGCCGCCGCTCTTAAGCCCTTGCCGGCTTTCAGCCAGATCGCCGCCTTCCGGGCCGGATGGCTCGGCCTCTACCCGCTGCGGGACCGGACCGCGATCGTCGCGGTGTATGATTCGGGCATGCAGAGCGACCGGGAGGTGCTGGAGGCGATCCCCGTACTGAGCGGGCTGGCGATCCAGGGCGAGGCGGCCGTCGCGCCGCTGACGGTCGGGGCGCGGCCCGCGTGGCGGGGAAATTGCGTCGCCATCGGCGAGGCGGCCGTCGTTCTGGAACCGCTGGACGCTGTCCAGCTCCACGTCATCCACATGGGCATCACCCACCTGGTCGGCCTGTTCCCGGCCGATGCCGACGCCATGCCGGAGGCTGAGGTCTTCAATCGGGGCTTCGACGCCCATGTGCGCAATGTCCGGGATTTCCAGCTGGCGCACTACCACCTGAACCAGCGGTTCGATGAACCCTTCTGGGACCGCGCGCGAAAGAGCCCCGTTTCCCCAGACCTGAAAGCCAGGCTGGATCTGTTCAGCGCGAGAGGGCGCGTTCTGCTGTTCGAGGACGAGTCCTTCCAGGAACAGAACTGGGCGTCGATCTTCGTCGGCCACGGGCTGATGCCGCGCAGCTACGATCCGTTCGTCGACGCCGTTCCCGCCGATGAGCAGATGGGCAAGGTCCGCAGCCTGCTCACCCTCGTGGCGGACGAAGTCCGGTCGATGCCGGCCCTCGACGCCCATTTCGGCGCAGCCGCCGGGCGCCGTCCGTCATGACGCCCGGCAGCGCGTCAGACCGGGTTCGCGACATCGTCATCATCGGCGGCGGGACGGCCGGCTGGATGACGGCCGCCGCCTTGTCGAAGGTGGTCGGGACCCAGAGCTACACCATCCGCCTGGTCGAATCCGACGAGATCGGCGTCGTCGGGGTGGGGGAGGCGACCATCCCGCCGATCCTGCTGTTCAACAAACTGCTGGGCATCGACGAGGCCGAGTTCATCCGCGAGACCAACGCCACCTTCAAACTGGGCATCCAGTTCGTCGACTGGGGCCGGCTCGGCCACACCTATATGCATCCGTTCGGCCTGTTCGGGGCCGATATGAACGGCATTGCCTTCAGCCACTACTGGCTGCGCGCCCTGAAGGCCGGCGGACATCCGGACAATCACCGCTACATCGCCGAGGCGGAGGCCATGCGGCTGAACCGCTTCATGCGGACGCCCCAGGCCGCGGCGAACATGCCGAAGATCAACTACGCCTTCCAGTTCGACGCCAGCCTCTACGCCGCCTATCTGCGCCGCTATGCCGAGGCGCGGGGCGTGGTGCGGACCGAGGGGCGGGTCGTGTCGGTGGAGCAGGATGCGGGCGATGGGGCCCTGACCTCAGTCACCCTCGCCGACGGAGCGGTCGTCCCGGGCGATTTCTTCATCGACTGCTCCGGTTTCCGCGGCCTGTTGATCGAGGGCGCGCTGAAGGCCGGCTATGACGACTGGAGCCGCTGGCTGCCGTGCAACCGGGCGGTGGCCGTACCGTCCGACCGGGTCGAGGATCCCGTTCCCTACACCCGCTCCACCGCGCGGGAAGCGGGCTGGCAGTGGCGTATCCCGCTGCAGCACCGCACCGGCAACGGCTATGTCTTCAGCGACGCCTTCATCAGCGAGGACCAGGCGACCGAAGCCCTGCTGGCCCGGCTCGACGGGCCGCCGCAGGCGGAGCCGAGGGTGCTGAGGTTCGTCAGCGGTCGACGCAAGAAGGGCTGGGTCGCCAACTGCGTGGCCCTGGGGTTGGCCAGCGGCTTCCTTGAACCGCTCGAATCGACCAGCATCCACCTGATCCAGGCGGGCATCTCCAAATTGCTGGCCCTGTTTCCCAAGCGCAGGCTGGACCAGGCGATGGCGGACCGCTTCAATCTCGAGATGGACGCCCAGTATGAGAGCGTACGGGACTTCATCATCGCCCACTACAAGGTCAGCACCCGCGACGACACGGCGTTCTGGCGCTATTGCCGCGACATGGCCGTGCCCGACAGTCTGACGGCAAGGCTTGAGAGCTTCCGCACCCGGGGCGAGACCTTCGTGGAAAACCATGAGCTGTTCCGGGAGACCAATTGGTTTCCCATCCTGTACGGTCAGGGCCTGATTCCCGACGCCTATCACCCGCTGGCCGATGTCCTGTCCGAAGACGAATTGGGACTGGCGCTCGCCGGCATCCGCAAGGGCATACTCGCGAGGGTCGACGGCATGCCCGGCCATGCGGCCTTTCTCGCCGGCCTGGGCGTTAAACCCGGGCCTTCCGCCCCACAGACTTTCTCCAGCTTCGCAAAGCAATCGCGCCTCGCGCCAACCCAGGAAACACGATGACAGAGACTCTCAGTCCACCCCGAAAGGGGACCACCCTGGCCTTCGCCTATGTGACGACGCTGTTCTTCGCCTGGGGCTTCGTGACCTCGCTGATCGGACCGCTGATCGCGGCGGTTCGGCGCGTGTTTGAATTGAGCTACACCGAGGCGACCCTGACCACCTTCGCCTGGTTCATCGCCTACGGCATCGCCTCGATCCCGGCGGCGGCCATTCTGGCCCGCCTCGGCTACAGTCAGTCGATCATCGTGGCGCTGGTCACCATGGTCGCCGGCTGTCTGATCGTGCCGATCGCCACGCTGGCGAACTTCTATCCGGGCGTCCTGATCGCCCTGTTCGTGATCGCCTCCGGGGTCACCCTGCTGCAGGTCGGCGCCAACCCCCTGGTGGCCGCCCTGGGCGCGCAGAAGAGTTCGCACGCGCGGCTGAACTTCTCCCAGTTCTTCAACTCGCTGGGCACGACGCTCGGGCCGCTGATTGCGGCACCGATCCTGCTGACCGGCGGGGTGTTCGCGGCGGATGCGGTGATCTCGGACCCCGCGGCGCGCGCTGAGTCGCTGCGCAGCATCGACCTGGCCTTCCTCGCCGTGGGCCTGTTCTTCGCCGTCGTGGCCGGCTTCATCTTCACCGCCCGCAAGACGATCAATGCGGCGGCTCCGGTCCCGACGGCCGAGGACCGGATGTCTCCGCTCGTGGCGCTGAAGTCGCCCTGGGCCGTGTTCGGCGCCCTGGCCATCTTCTTCTACGTCGGCTCCGAAGTGACTATCGGCGATCTGCTGACCAATTTCCTGCACAGTCCCGAGATCCTCAATGTGCCGCTGGTGACCGCCGGCAGCATGGTGGGCTGGTACTGGGGCGGGGCGATGGTCGGACGGCTGGTCGGCGGCCTGCTGATGTTGACCCGCATTCCGGCCACCACCATCCTGATCGTCAACACCGCCGTGGCGGCGACCCTGTGCCTGGTCGTCACCCAGAGCAGCGGGACGACCGCCGCCTACGCCGCCATCGCCATCGGCTTCTTCAACTCCATCATGTTCCCCACCATCTTCACCCTGACGCTGGAGCGGTCGACAGCGCCCGTTCCGGCGACCTCGGGGCTTCTGGTGTTCGGGATCATCGGCGGGGCGGTTCTGCCGCCGATCGCGGGCCAGATCGCTGACAACTCGGCGACGCTGAACCCGGTCTTCTACGTGCCGCTGGTCGGCTATCTGCTTCTGGTCGGCTTCGCCCTCGCCGCCTCGCGCGCCCGCGTCCGGCGTGCGGACGCCAGCGCCGCTCCCGGGGGCCATTAACGGGGGGAGGCGAGGGTGGTCTGCGTCCACCCTCGCCTCGCCGCCCTC
>JBKBQO010000001.1:0-502318 GCA_046292645.1 Brevundimonas sp. | reverse complement strand
CGCGGGCGCGCCCGCCGCCGCCGCCGCCCCCGCCGCCGCCCTCGGGCAACGCCGCCACCCCGCCGCCCGCCGCCGGCGGGGCCGCCTCGAGCGTCAGCCTGGACTGGCCCGTGCGGGGCGACATCCTGCGCCGGTTCGGGCCGGTCGGCCTGGGCGAGCGCAACAACGGGATCAACATCGGCGCGCCCCTGGGAGCCGAGGTCCGCGCCGCGGCGGCCGGGCGGGTCGGCTATGTCGGCGACGACCTGGCGGGGCAGGGGCTGACCGTGCTGATCGTGCACCGCGACGGCTGGCGTTCGGTCTATGGCCATCTGGGCCGGGCGATGGTGCGCGACGGCGAGGACATCCAGGCCGGCCAGGCCATCGGCACGGTCGGCGACACCGCCGGCGACGGACGGCCCTCGATCCATTTCGAGACCTGGCGGATGCGCGGCGACCAGCCGATGGCCGTCGATCCGGTGACCGTGTTGCCGCGATAACGCAAAGCGACGCTGCGGCGACGCCTCTCGTTGCATTGTGCGGCGGCGCACCCTAGTTTCCGCGCCTCATTTTCAAGGGCCGCGCTGAGCGGCCCCGGACTTCTGCGGAGACCATTGTGGCGGAACTTATGGCGGGGCCTTTCGGCACCCTGATCTTCTTCGTCCCCGTTATCATCCTGTTCTACTTCATGCTGATCCGCCCGCAGCAGAAGGCGATGAAGGCCCATCAGGCGCTGGTCGCCGGCCTGAAGCGGGGCGACACGGTCGTGCTGTCGAACGGCATGATCGGCAAGGTGACCCGCGTCGAGAACGACGAGACCATGGTCGAGATCGCCCAGGGCGTGAACGTCCGCGTGGTCAAGACGATGATCACCCAGGTGCGCGACCGGACGGCCATCGCCGCCAACGACGCCAAGA
The DNA here is from genome assembly GCA_046292645.1 of Brevundimonas sp. GTDB lineage: Bacteria > Pseudomonadota > Alphaproteobacteria > Caulobacterales > Caulobacteraceae > Brevundimonas. The sequence goes on along the minus strand of JBKBQO010000001.1, from coordinate 501,422 downwards.
CCATCGCCAAGTCCTGACGCCGCACTGAAAGGTCGGGAAACGCCGCCATGGTTCAGATGTCACGCTGGAAGGTCATCCTTCTCGCCCTGTCGCTCGTGTTCGGGCTGCTGTTCTCCTACGCCAACGCCCTGAGCCCGGCGCAGCGTGAGGCCCTGCCGGGCTGGCTGCCAAAGCCCACCCTGAATCTTGGCCTCGACCTGCAGGGCGGGTCGTATCTGCTGCTGCAGGTCGATGTGGACGCCATGCGCGAGAAGCGGCTGGCCAACCTGAGCGAGGACGCGCGCCAGACCCTGTCGGAGGCCCAGGTGGCCGTGGCCGGCATCGTCCGCGACGGCAATGGCGTGGTGGTGACCCTGCGCAATCCGGCCCAGATGGAGCCGGCCATGACGGCCATGCGCAACCTGCTGGGCGGCGGCATGGCCGCGGCATCGGACCGGACCGTGACCCGCCAGGGCGACAACCGCATCCGCTACGGCTTCACCGACGCGGCCATGACGGCCATGGGCCCGACCGCCGTCGACCAGTCGATCGAGGTGGTGCGCCGCCGCATCGACAGCCTCGGCACTCGCGAACCCTCCATCACCCGCCAGGGCGCCGAACGGATCGTGGTCCAGGCCCCGGGCGAGAGCGACCCGACCCAGCTGGAGCGCGTCATCGGCCAGACGGCGCAACTGACCTTCCAGATGGTCGATGTCGAGAACTCGGTGCAGGAGGCCCTCGCCGGCGCCGTGCCGCCCGACGCCGAACTGCTGATGGGCGAGGACGGCACCCCCTATCTGGTCAAGCGCCGGGTCATCGTCTCGGGCGAGAACCTGGTCAGCGCCAGCGTCACCACCGACCAGAGCAACCAGCCGGCCATCGGCTTCCGCTTCGACGGCCAGGGCGCGCGCCGCTTCGGCGAGACGACCGCGGCCAACATCGGCCGGCCCTTCGCCATCATCCTCGACGGCAAGGTGATCTCGGCCCCGCGCATCAACAGCGCCATCACCGGCGGTAACGGCATCATCGAGGGCAGTTTCACCATCGCCTCGGCCTCCGAGCTGGTGAACCTGTTGAACGGCGGCTCCCTGCCGGCGCCGCTGACGGTCGAGGAGCGCCGCAGCGTCACGGCCTCGCTGGGCGCGGACGCGGTGCGGGCCGGGCAACTGGCCACCCTGATCGCCTTCCTCGGCGTGCTGGTCTTCATGGTCCTGTCCTACGGCGGCCTGTTCGGCGGCATCTCGGTCATCGCCCTGCTGCTGAACGGCCTGCTGATCATCGCCGCCATGTCGATGACCGGAGCGACCCTGACCCTGCCGGGCATCGCCGGCCTGATCCTGACCCTGGCCATGGCGGTCGACGCCAATGTGCTGATCTTCGAGCGGATGCGTGACGAGGCCAACGCCGGCCGGTCGCCGATCGCGGCCATGGACGCCGGCTTCAACCGGGCCATGGTGACCATCATCGACGCCAACCTGACCACCATCCTGGCGGCCCTGATCATGTTCTACTTCGGGGCCGGGCCGGTGCGCGGCTTCGCCTGGACCCTGTCGATCGGGGTGGTGACCTCGGTCTTCACCGCGGTGCTGGTGACCCAGGTCCTGCTCGTCGTCTGGCTGCGCCTGCGGCGGCCCAAATCTCTGCCGATCGCGTCGTGAGGTCGTCCATGTCCAAATTCTGGCCCCTCATCAAACTGCTGCCGATCAAGACGAATTTCCGCTTCGTCAAATACGCCCGCCTGTTCGGCGGCCTGTCGATCCTGCTGGTGATCGGCTCGATCTTCTTCACCGTCTGGCCGGCCGACAACAAATGCGGCGGCCTGACCTGCGGCGTCGACTTCCTGGGCGGCAATCTGATCGAGATGTCGACTCGGCCCGAGCCGGTCGACCTGGCCGAAATCCGCGCCAGCCTGAACGGGCTCGGCGTGCCCGACGCCCAGGTGCAGAGCTATTCGGTGCCGGGCAGCGACCCGACCGGCCGCTATCACGCCATGGCCAAATTCGGGAATATCGAGGGCGCCAGCGCCACCGAGACGATCAACCAGGCCAAGGCCGCCCTGACCCGCGACCTGGGGCCGGACGTGGCCTTCACCCGCACCGAGGCGGTCGGCGCCGCCGTGTCGGGCGAACTGCTGACCAACGGCGTCATGGCCCTGGTCGTCGCGATCATCCTGATGATGGTCTACATCTGGTTCCGGTTCGAATGGCAGTTCGGCCTCGGGGCGGTGATCGGCCTGTTCCACGACGTGATCCTGACCTTCGGCCTGTTCGCCATCACGGGCATGGAGTTCAGCCTGACGGCCGTGGCCTCGATCCTGACCGTGATCGGCTATTCGATGAACGACACCGTCGTCGTCTATGACCGCATCCGCGAGAACCTGCGGAAGTACAAGAAGATGCCGCTGGGCGAGCTGATCGACCTGTCGATCAACGAGACCCTGTCGCGCACCATCATGACCGGAGTCACGGCCCTGTTCGCCCTCGGCGTGCTGGCGGTGCTGGGCGGCGGGCCGCTGCAGCCCTTCGCGATCGCCCTGATCTTCGGCATCGTCGTCGGCACCTATTCCTCGGTCTATGTCGCCGCGCCGGTCCTGCTGCTGTGGGGCGTCAAGCGCGGGGCCAAGGACGAGGAAGCCAAGCCGATCAAGCTGGGGATGGCCAGCCGGCCGTAGGGGCGGGTGAGTAGTGAAGAGTGAGTGGTGATTAGCCTTCGGCCGGCGCCGGTGGGGCCTCTCGCCAACCACGACTCACCAATCACTAATCACCCGGCCACCCCGCCGTTGGCCGCCGTCACCGCCCCGTCTACAGTCCCGCTGAAACGAATCGCCCGGGGAGGGGCGCACCATGACCAGGCTGCTGTCCAATTTTCGCACCACCATCCTGCTCAGCATCGTGCTGGCGGGGGTGATGATCCTCGCCTTCGGACAGGTGTCCGGCGGCTTCGGCGAGGCCTTCTGGCAGGCCGTGCTGCGCTGGGTCCACGTCGTGGCCGGCATCCTGTGGATCGGCCTGCTGTACTATTTCAACTTCGTCCAGATCCGGGTCATGCCCGCTATCCCGGCCGAGCTGAAGCCCGCGATCAGCAAACACATCGCCCCCGAGGCCCTGTTCTGGTTCCGCTGGTCGGCGCTGGTGACGGTGCTGGCCGGACTGGGCGTCATGATCGCCCGCGGCCACGCCTATGCGGCAGAGGTGCTGACCTTCGGCCTGGCGGGCGCCCTGACCGAGGACCAGAAGGGCTTCACCCTGATGGGGATCGGCGTCTGGCTGGCCATCATCATGTTCCTCAACGTCTGGGGTCTGATCTGGCCGAACCAGAAGCGGGCGCTGGGCATCGTGGTCGTCGACGACGCCGCCAAGGCGAAGGCCGCCCGCATCGCCATGCTGGGCAGCCGCACCAATCTGCTGCTGTCGCTGCCGATGCTGACCTCGATGGCGATGTACCAGACCCTGTTTGGCTGATCCCGCCGACAGTCTGGACGACAGGGTCCGCGCCGCCGACATCGACCGGTGGCTGGCCAGCCGGTTCGTGGCCGATGCCGGGCTGCGCGATGACCTGATCGCCCTGTACGCCTTCGAGGCCGAGCTGATGGCCATCCCCGCCCGGGTAACCCAGCCGCTGCTGGCCGAGATGCGTTATGTCTGGTGGCGTGATCAGCTGGACGGAGTGTTCGCCGGCGTCGCGCGCAAGGGCCATCCGGTGCTGGAGGCCCTGACCGATGTCGTGGCGCGCCACGGCCTGGACCGGGCCCCCTTCGAGGCCCTGATCGAGGCGCACATAGGCCGGGTGCACGGCGAGCCGCACGATCTGGACGCCTTCTATGTCGGACCGATGCAGGCGGCGGTGCGGGTGCTGGCGGGGCCGGGACATGAGGCCGCCGTCGTTGGGGCCGGCCGGGTGCGCGGACTGGCCCAGACCGGTCGCATGGACGAGGCGAGGGCGGCGCGGCCGGCGGCGAACGCGGCCCTGAAGCCTCTCCCCGCCGCCGCCTTTCCCGCCGTCGCGTCCGCCGCCCTGACCCGGCCGGAGGCGCCCGAGTTCCTCAAACGACTGACGCTGGTGGTCGCGACGGCGCGCGGGCGGATCTGACGATGCAGGCGATATCCGGACGCTACGGTTCGTGGCAGGATCCCGGAAACCGTCGGAGCCTGCCATGATCCGCAATACCTTCGCCGCCGCGCTCGGCGCCCTGATCCTCACCGCCGTCATCGCGGGCCCGGCGAGAGCGCAGGCGCTGCCCGAAGGCGCGGCGACCCTCTATGCCGGCAACGACAGGGGAGCCAATTTCCTCATCGACGACACCATCGTGCGGGACGGGTCACGCGTGCGGTTCGCCAATTTTCGCGTGTTTGCGAACCTGATCGAGGTGCCCGGCGGGCCGATCGCCATGGACGTCTCAACCATGGTCATCGATTGCGCCGCGCGGACGGTGACCGTCAGCGGGATGGACACCTACAAGGCCTCGGGCGATCCCGTCGTCCAGTTCCCCGGCGAGCCCACGGAGGCGATCGCGGCGGACAGTACCTGGGATTTCGCCGCGCGGGTGCTGTGCGACGGCGTGGTGATGCCGCCGCAGCAAACGCGGACCGGTTGGCGCGACGCCCGCGCCATGGCCTTGGGCATGCTGGGACGTTAGGCGAGCCGAAGCGCCGGTCCGGGGACGGGCCCGACGTCAGTCGCGCGGCCAGACCGTCACGTCCGCCGGCCAGACCTCGCGGTTCGGCGACCCGTCGTAGGCCCATTGCAGGGTGCGCGCGACGCCGCGCGCCAGTCCGCGGGTCAGCGGTCGGGGCAGGCCGCCGGCCCCGCCGTGCAGGGCGCGGGCCCAGTCTGGCAGCAGGTCCATGCCCGCCTGCATGATCACCCCCGCGGCGAGGTCCACGGCGGGCGAGCCCACGGTCTGACGCATCACCAGGGCGGCGACCTCGCGCGTGCGGGCGTCGGCGCGCAGCCGGGGCCGATAGCTCTGGATCAGGGCCTCGGCATCGGCGCGGGTCCGGGGTACGGGATTCGCGTGCAGGGCTTCGCCGATGCGGGCGGTCTCGGCGAAATAGGCGTCCTGGTCGGCGCGGCTCATCTGCGGCTCGGCGTAGCGTATCCAGGCGTCGAGGAAGCTGATCGTCTCGGTGACGTGGACCCAGGCCAGCAGGTCCGGATCGGAGACGCGATAGGGCGTTCCATCGGGCAGGGTCCCGCCCAGTTTGCGGTGGATGCGGTTGACCGTGTCGATGGCCGCTCGACCGGCCTCCGCGTGGTCATAGGTGGTGACGGCGATGAATTTGGCCGTGCGCCGCAGCCGGCCGTGCATGTCGGCGCGGAAGTCGGAATGATCCCAGACCCCGGCCAGCACCGCCGGATGCAGCATCTGCAGCAGCAGGCCGGAGACCCCGCCGATCATCATGGTGACGATGTCGCCATTGACCCGCCATGCCACCGAGTCGGGCGCGAACAGGGCGTCCGCGCGGCGCAGGGCCGGACGTTCGCCGCGTTCGGCGTCGTTGAAGATGTCGGTGATCCGCCGACGGATGGCGACCTTGGCGAGTTCGAGAGGAGACGGCATTCAGGTCCGGGCGTTCGGTCGTCGGCGATGGGAACGCGTGATACCATGGATCATGAGCCCGCCCACTCCATGGCTGATCGCCGCAGCCCTGACGCTGACCGCCCCATCGGGCGCCCACGCCTGGTGCGAATACCGCGGCCAGCTCGACGCCCGGACGACGATCGCCCGGGAGTTCGCCGACTCGCCTTGGGTGGTGCGCGCCCGGGTCGTCTCGGCCACCGACAACTGGACGGACGGATCGCTCGGGGCCGACGAGGAGCCATGGACCCTCTATCGGGTGCGGGTGGTCGAGCGGTTCAAGGGCGAGCCGCCGGCCGAGGTGAGTGTCCTCACCTTCAGGGACAGCGGCGGCTTCTACATGGACCGGGGAGCGCGCGCGCCGGACATCGGCGGCGAATATCTGCTGTTCCTGCAGCCGACGCGCGACAGTCCGTGGCTTCCAGACGCGGCTCGCGGCGGGACGGTCGTGAACTACAGTTGCGGACGGTCGATGCGTTGGGCGGAGACGTCCGCGGCGGATCGAGGGGAATTGGCGCGGCTGGCCGGGGCGCGCTGAGACAGACGAGGCCAGCGAGCCCGCCGGCCCATTTCTGCCTTGGAGATCAGTGCCCGCCCGCAGACGCCGCGTTATTCACCTCACTGCCTGAGGGTGGGCTTCAGGTTCCTGCAAAAGGGCGAATACACGCGGTCGCACAAACCAGGCGCCGACGATCCAGTAGATGAGCAGGAGGAACGTTCCGACGGCCCTGTTCGTGGGATAGCGCACGGGGTGACCCTCCGCTGTCACAAGCGCGGCAGCCGCCAACCAGAGGGCCCCGAAGAACGAAAGGGCGGCGATGCCTTCGAGCATTTCGGAGACACCCTCCAGCACCGGGGGCAGGGTCAGGAACTGCGCCGGCAGTGTCATCGGGATCACGGCCGGAAGGGCGAATACCCAGCTGCGGTCCCGGCCGTGTTCAATCTGACGTCGCGCCGAGCTCTCGCGGGAGACCCTGTAGATTCCGAACAGCCAGCCGAGCAAGATCCACACTGCGATGATGGAGATCAAAGCCATTGGGATAACCAGGCGCGCTGATGCCGTCGACTTGGCGAACGACCCCAAACACATCAGAGCTGTCAACAGCAGCAGCCATGCGGGATGCAGCAAGGCCATCTGCCTCGACCACGGGAAACTCTCCCCGCCTCGCAGCCCTTTCATCACCCCGCGTTCCGCCACGCCTTCAGCGCCTCGATCGCCCGCATGCTCATCAGCCGCTTCTTGGCCCGGCCGCGTTCCTTCATCGGAATCTTGACCCCGGCCTCGTCGACCTTGGGCGCTTCCAGCGGCGGCAGCAGGCCGTAGTTGATGTTCATTGGCTGGAATTTGGAGATGCCGCCGGGGCCGTCGAGGTGGCCGCCGGTGATGTGTTCAACCAGGGCGCCCATGGCGGTGTGGACGGGCGGGGCGTCCAGCGGACGGCCCAGTCGCTCGGCGGCGGCGAGGCGGCCGGTCAGCAGGCCCATCGCGGCGCTCTCGACATAGCCCTCGACGCCCGTGACCTGGCCGGCGAAGCGCAGGCGGGGCATGGCCTTCAGGCGCAGCTGGCGGTCCAGCAGTTTCGGGCTGTTGAGGAAGGTGTTGCGGTGGAGGCCGCCGAGGCGGGCGAACTGGGCCTCGTGCAGACCGGGGATCATGCGGAAGACCTCGGCCTGGGCCCCGTGCTTCAGCTTGGTCTGGAAGCCGACCATGTTGAACAATGTGCCGAGCGCATTGTCCTGGCGCAGCTGGACGATGGCGTAGGCCTTGACCTGGGGGTCGCGCGGATTGGTCAGGCCCACCGGCTTCATGGGGCCGTGGCGCAGGGTCTCGCGGCCGCGTTCGGCCATGACCTCGATGGGCAGGCAGCCGTCGAAATAGGGGACGTTCTCCCACTCCTTGAACTCGGCCTTCGGCCCGGCCAGCAGGGCGTCCATGAAGGCCTCGTACTGGGCCTTGTCCATGGGGCAGTTGACGTAGGCGGCGGCGTCGCCGCCCGGGCCTTCCTTGTCGTAGCGCGACTGGCGCCAGGCGATGTCGAAATCGATACTGTCGGAATGGACGATGGGAGCGATGGCGTCGAAGAAGCTGAGGCTTTCCTCGCCGGTCAGGTCGAGAATGGCGGCGGCCAGGGCTGGTGAGGTGAGGGGACCGGTGGCGACGATGACATTGTCCCAGTCCTCGGGCGGCAGGCCGGCGATCTCCTCGCGCACGATGGTGATCAGGGGGTGGGCCTCGAGCTTCGCCGTCACGGCCTGCGAGAAGCCGTCGCGGTCGACGGCGAGGGCGCCGCCGGCGGGCACCTGATGGGCGTCGCCGCAGCTCATGATGATGGAGTCCAGCGCCCGCATCTCGGCGTGCAGCAGGCCGACGGCGTTGTGCTCCCAGTCGTCCGAGCGGAAGGAGTTGGAGCAGACCAGCTCCGCCAGGCCGTCGGTATGGTGGGCGTCGGTCTTGACGCCCGGCACGCCGCGCATCTCGTGCAGGACGACGGGGACGCCGGCATTGGCGATCTGCCAGGCGGCCTCGGAGCCGGCGAGGCCGCCGCCGATGACATGGATGGGCTGGGTGTCGGACACGGTCATGGCGGCCTTCTAGCCACGCCGGACGGTTCCGTCAGCTACCGAAAGCCATCCGGTATGGTCAAGCTGGGATACCGGCGTATGATCAGATCGCTTGGGAGGGCGCGATGAAGCGATTTTCGATCACGGCGGCGGCCGCGGAGCCGTTCCGGCTGGCCGGCGGGCGACCGCTGTCGGTGCTGGTCTGGGGGCTGGTGCTGCTGGCGCCCAGCCTCGTGGTGCTGGGGGCCATGATTCCCTTCATCGGCGAAATGGCGGCCTCCGGCGCCTTCGATCCTGAAAGCCTGGCGGCCGACGCGGACGCCGGCCCGTTCGCCGGCGACATGGCGACGGCGATGGAGTTCCATCTCTGGTCCAATCTGGCGCAGCTGCTGGGGTTCCTGACCCTGGTGCTGGCGACCACGGCGATCGCACGGGCCGTCTATGCCGGCCCCAGGGGCGACCGCGCCCTGTTCCTGCGGCTGGGGATGACGGAATTCCAGGTCGCCGTGGTCGGGTTGGCGGTCGGGATCGGTTTCTTCATCGTCGCCATGCTTGTCTCCCTGCTGGCGGTCGGGATCGGCTTCGCGGTCTGGCAGCTGGGCGACCCGCTGCGCTGGCCGCTGTGCGTCGCCCTGGGGATCGCCGCCTTTATCGGCCTGGTCCTGTTGTGGGGCCGGTTGTCGCTGCTGGCGCCGGCCTGCGTCCGCTACCGCAGCTTCGCCTTCGAGGAGGGCTGGAGGCTGGGCCGGGGCCAGACCCGACGCCTGTTCGGCCTGTGGCTGTTCCTGATCCTGATCGGCATCGTCTTCTGGCTCGGCTTCCTGATCGTCCTGGGAATCATCCTTCTGACGCTGGCTGGCGGCGTTGAGCTCAGCGATCCCGACGCGATCGAGGCCGCGTTCGAAACCCTGGCGATGCGGCCCGCCATGCTGGCCGCGATCGCCGCCGTCCTGGTGATTCCCCTGGCCTGGCTGCAGGGCCTCTGGCAGACGCTGTTCACCGCGCCCTTCGCCCATGTGGTGCAGGCGCTGGCGAGCGAAGCCCCCGCGGCCGTGGCCGAGGAATTCCACTGACACGGGCCGTCGCGGCCTTTAGACTCGCGACTGACTTCAAGGGGAGGGACGCATGAGATTTTCCGCCACTGACGCGGCGTTCGAGGGCTTCAGGGTGGTGCGCCGCAAGCCCCTGGCCCTGGTGTTCTGGTCGCTGTTCTACATCGCGGTCATGACTTTGGCCCTCGCGCTCGTCGGCGGCAGCGTCGTGGGACTGATGGGCCTGGCCGAGGAGTTGGAGGCCTCGGGCGCGAGCTCGCCCGAGGCCTATATGCCCGTGCTGGCCAGCTATATGACGATCTTCGCCATCATCCTGCCCGTCAGCCTGATCGCCAGCGCCATGCTGTACGCGGCGGTGGCGCGAGCCGTTCTGCGGCCGTCCGAGAGCGCCTTCGGCTATCTGAGGCTGGGCATGGACGAGGTGCGGGTGCTGGTCGTCTCGATCGTGATGTTCTTCGTCTTCCTGGCCCTGACCGTGGTTCTGGGCGGGATCATCGGCGCGGTCATCGGCATGACCATCGCGGCCGAGGCGCCGCTGCTGTGGCTGCTCGTGGTGCTGCTGGTGCTCGGCGCGGTCGCCGCCGTGATCTGGCTGGCGGTCCGGCTAAGCCTGGCGATCCCGATCACCATGGCCGAGCGGCGCATCTCCATCTTCGACTCCTTCGCCCTGACCAAGGGCCGGTTCTGGCCGCTGCTGGGCATGGCCCTGCTGGCCGCGGTGATGAGCATCGTCGTCAGCCTGCTGGGCTCGCTGGTGGCGATGCCGATCCAGCTGGCCACGGGCGGGCTCGACGGCCTGGCCGCCATGGGCGGCGAGAGCCTGCCCGCCATCCTTCAGGCCGCCTGGCCCGCCATCACGGCCTGGATCGTCATCAACGCCGTGATGTCGGCGCTGCAGGTGGCGGTCGTCTACGCCCCGTTCTCCGCCGCCTATCGCGATCTCAAGGGCGCCCAGCCGAACGCCGAAGTGTTCGAATAGGAAATCCGCCGGACGGCGCATCCATCCGGCGCCGTGACCGCCTCATGACGGGGCGGACGACCGTCCGCGTAACCGCCGGGGGGGGCCGCATGACCGGGATCGAACTCTACGCTGAACGAAAGCTCCGGCATCGCCGGACCTGGACGATCGCCGCGGTCGTCCTCGGGGCGGTCTTCATGATCGGCGGCGACATTGGCGCCTATCTGCCGGCGGTCGCGGCGGGCTTCATCACCCCCGGCGGCGGCGACGCGGACGGCTGGCCGCAGCTGACCTATCAGCTGGTCGCCGCCTTCGGACTGGGCTCGGTTCTGGTGCTGCTCTGGACCTGGCTGTTCGAGCGCCGGGGTCCGGCGGCCCTGGGGCTCAACGGCCGCGGGCCGCAGCGGTTCGCGCGCGGCTATCTGGTCGGCCTCGCCTTCCTGACGGCCGTGGTCGGCGCGATCTGGGCCGCCGGCGGCTATGTGGTCGAGGGGCCGGGCGCCTTCGGCTCGGCCGCGGTCGGCGCGGCCCTGCTGCCGATCGGCGTGCTTCTGCTGGGCTTTATCGTCCAGGGGTCGTCGGAGGAGCTTCTGTTCCGGGGCTGGCTGATGCAGCTCATCGCCTCGCGGCACGGGCTGTGGATCGCCGTGATCGCCAATTCGGCGCTGTTCGCCCTGGCCCACGCCGGCAATATCGAGCCGTCGAACGAACTCTACGTCGGCCTGGCCAATGTCGTCCTGTTCGGCCTGTTCATCAGCCTCTATGCGGCGCGCGAGGGCTCGCTGTGGGGCGCGTGCGGCTGGCATGCGGCGTGGAACTGGCTGCTGGGCCTCGGCTTCGGGCTTGAGGTGTCCGGGATGAAGATCGATAGCCTGCCCCTGGTCACCGACCTGACGGCCGCCCCCGGCGCGGCCTGGTGGCTGACGGGCGGCGCATTCGGGCCGGAAGCCAGCCTGGTCACCACGGCGGTGCTGCTGGTCGGGATGGTCGTCCTGGCGTTACGGGGCCGCACCCGGGACCACGGGGTGGAGGCGGCCCCGGTCGCGGCCTGAGCGTCAGGCGCGCTTCTTCAGCGCCGCCACCCGGGCCTTGCGGCGGGTCTCGTGGCGGTCCAGCACTTCCTTGAGGTAGCGGCCGGTCCAGCTCTTCGGATTGGCGGCCACCTGTTCGGGGGTGCCGACCGCGACGATCTCGCCGCCGCCGTCGCCGCCCTCGGGCCCGAAGTCCAGCAGCCAGTCCGCCACCTTGATCACGTCCAGATTGTGCTCGATCACCACGATGGTGTTGCCGTTCTCGACCAGCTCCTGGAGCACCTCCAGCAGCTTGCGCGTGTCCTCGAAATGCAAACCCGTGGTCGGCTCGTCGAGGATATACAGGGTCTTGCCGGTGGCCCGTTTCGACAGCTCCTTCGACAGCTTGACCCGCTGGGCCTCGCCGCCGGACAGGGTGGTCGCCGACTGCCCGACCTTGACGTAGCCCAGCCCGACCCGGTTCAGGGTCAGCATCTTGTCGCGGATCGAGGGCACGGCCTTGAAGAAGGACGCAGCCTCCTCAACCGTCATGTCCAGAACGTCGGATATACTCTTGCCCTTGAAGACGATTTCCAGCGTTTCGCGGTTGTAGCGTTTGCCCTTGCAGACGTCGCAGGTGACGTAGACGTCGGGCAGGAAATGCATCTCGATCTTGATCAGGCCGTCGCCCTGGCAGGCCTCGCAGCGGCCGCCCTTGACGTTGAAGCTGAACCGGCCCGGGCCGTAGCCGCGGGCCTTGGACTCGGGCAGGCCGGCGTACCAGTCGCGGATCGGGCCGAAGGCGCCGGTATAGGTGGCGGGATTGGAGCGCGGGGTGCGGCCGATGGGCGACTGGTCGATGTCGATGACCTTGTCAAACATCTCCAGCCCCTCGATCCGGTCGAAGGGCGCAGGGGCGTCCGAGGCGTTGTGCAGGCGGCGGGCGGCGGCCTTGTAGAGGGTCTCGATGGTGAAGGTCGACTTGCCGCCGCCGGACACGCCGGTGACGCAGGTGAACAGGCCGGCCGGGATTTCGCCGGTGACGCTCTTCAGATTGTTGCCGGTCGCGCCGCTGATGCGCAGCATCTTCTTGCGGTCGACGGGCCGGCGGCCCTCGGGCGGCAGTTCGATCTCGCGCTCGCCGGTCAGGTATTTGGCGGTCAGGGATTTGGGGTTGGCCATGATCTCGGCCGGTGTGCCCTGGGCGCAGACCTCGCCGCCGTGGACGCCGGCGGCCGGACCCATGTCGATGACGTAGTCGGCGGTCAGGATCGCCTCCTCGTCATGCTCGACGACGAGGACGGAATTGCCGAGGTCGCGCAGGCCGCGCAGGCTTTCCAGCAGGCGGGAGTTGTCGCGCTGGTGCAGGCCGATCGACGGCTCGTCCAGCACATACAGCACGCCGGTCAGGCCCGAGCCGATCTGGCTGGCGAGGCGGATACGCTGGCTCTCGCCGCCGGACAGGGTGCCCGAAGCGCGCGACAGGCTGAGGTAGTCGAGGCCGACATTGTTGAGGAAGCGCAGCCGGTCGGTGATCTCCTTCAGGACCCGGCGGCCGATCTCCAGCTGTTTGTCGGTCAGCTTGTCGTTCAGGGCCGTGAACCATTCGTGGGCGTGTTTGATCGACAGCCAGGACACCTCGGCGATGTCGGTGGCGGCGATCTTGACCGCCAGGGCCTCGGGCTTCAGCCGTTTGCCGCCGCAGGCTTCGCACGGCGTCTCGGACTGGAACCGGCCCAGCTCTTCGCGCACCCATGAGGAATCGGTCTCGCGCCAGCGCCGCTCGAGATTCGGCAGCACGCCCTCGAAGGCCTTGGACACCTCGTATTTGCGGGCGTTGTCGTCATAGGTGAATTTGATCTTCTCGGACCCGGTGCCGCGCAGGATCACGGTCTGGGCCTTCTCCGGCAGGTCGCGCCAGGCCACGTCCATCGAGAAGCCGTAGTGGCGGCTGAGCGACTGCAGGGTCTGGGTGTAGAGCGGCGAGGGGCCGCGCGACCACGGCGCGACGGCGCCCTTGTGCAGGGTCTTGTCGCGGTCGGGGATGACCAGGTCGGCGTCGAAGGCCAGCTTGACGCCCAGGCCGTCGCAGACCGGGCATGCGCCGAAGGGGTTGTTGAACGAGAACAGCCGCGGCTCGATCTCGCTGATGGTGAAGCCGGAGACCGGGCAGGCGAATTTCTCGGAGAAGGTCAGCCGGCGCGGTTCGGTCTCGCCCTCGGCGACATTGGCCCATTCGGCCACGGCGATGCCGTCGGCCAGACCCAGCGCCGTCTGCAGGCTGTCGGCGTAGCGGCTTTCCAGCCCTTCCTTGGTGACGATCCGGTCCACGACGATGTCGATGTCGTGCTTGAACTTCTTGTCCAGCGTCGGGGCGTCCTCGATGGCGTAGTATTCGCCGTCGATCTTGACGCGCTGGAAGCCGGCGCGCTGCCACTCGGCCATCTCCTTGCGGTATTCGCCCTTGCGGCCGCGGACGACGGGGGCCAGCAGCATCAGCCGCTCGCCGTCGGGCAGGGCGGTCAGCTTGTCGACCATCATGGAGATGGTCTGGCTCTCGATCGGCAGGCCCGTGGCCGGCGAATAGGGCACGCCTACGCGCGCCCACAGCAGGCGCATATAGTCGTGGATCTCGGTCACCGTGCCGACGGTCGAGCGCGGGTTCTTCGAGGTGGTCTTCTGTTCGATCGAGATGGCGGGCGACAGGCCCTCGATCAGGTCGACGTCCGGCTTGCCCATCAGTTCCAGGAACTGGCGAGCGTAGGCGCTCAGGCTCTCGACATAGCGGCGTTGGCCCTCGGCGTAGATGGTGTCGAAGGCGAGCGAGCTTTTGCCCGACCCCGACAGGCCGGTCATGACGACGAGCTGTTCGCGCGGGATGTCGAGGTCGACGCCCTTGAGATTGTGCTCGCGGGCGCCGCGCACGCGGATGAAATTGTGCTTTTCGGTCATGGGGCCTGAAGGCTGGGGAGTCCGGAAACGCGGCGGGACTGCAGAAGGGTCCGGCGCGACGCCGCTATATGGGGATCAATTCGCGGATTTCAGCAAGAACAATGTGGGAACATCACGCCGGACGGCGATCCTGCTGACACCGGTTGTCAGCGGGGCAGGGGCGGCTTGGCGGTTTGGCAGGCAGCCTGTAGCGTCGGATTGAATGGAGGGCGTCATGCAGCGTAGACGGGTTCTGGGACTTCTGGCGGTCTTCGGATTGGCGGCCTGCTCCATGCCGAGCCTGGAGGGCGATCCCCAGCGGGCGGTCGAGGCCCACGCCCTGTACGCCGATCTGGTCGAGGGAAGGGACGACGCCCTGCTGGCGCGGATGACGTCCACGAACGATCCCGCCGTCGTCCGCGCCCAGTTGCCCATGATCCGGAATTTCGCCCCGGCCGGACCGCCTCCGCAGCCGAAGCCCCTGGGCTGGAGTTCGAACGCCAGCACCAGCGGCCAGCGCTACGCCCTGGCCCAGGAGTACGACTATCCGGACCGGTTCGTCCGCACAGACACCACCTTCCTCAAGCAGGGCGAGACGTGGAAGGTCGAAAGCTTCAACGTTAACGCCCGCATGAAGCCGGGCGTAGCGGCGCCGACGGCCCAGCCGGCCGAGGCGGCGGACGCGGCCTAGGGGGCAGGCGTCCAGGCCTCGGTGGGGCGCAGATAGCGCTCGCCCCGGCGAAGCATCACCCCGTTCGCGCCGGCGATGCCGAGCTCTAGGCTTTCCGCGATGCGGCGGGCCCGCTCGAGGAAATGGGCCGCGGCGGCGGGCGGACAGACCTCGGCCGCCGTGGCCTCGAACAGCGCCAGCCAGCGGTCGAAATGATGGGCGTCGACGGGCAGGGGCAGGTGTTTCGGCATCGGCCGTCCCTGATAGACGCCGGTCGACAGGGCCACGGACGACCAGAACAGCCGCATCTGCGCCAGATGCGGCCCCCAGTCCTGGATGCGGCTCGCGAAGACGGGGCCCAGCAGGGCGTCGGCGCGGACCCGGTCGTAGAAGGCGTCGACCAGCCGCGCGATCATGGCTTCGTCGATACCGGTTTCGGCGCGCAGACGGTCGGTCGCGGCCTCGCGGCGCGCGGCGAGAGCCTTGGAGGTGTCCTCGACAGTCATGGCGCGGATCCGCGTCGGGCGAGCGGCCGGGCCGTGCGGCTTCGCATCAGTCGGCCGCGACCAGAAAGTCGCCCGCATTGAAGGTCAGGGTGCAGCGCGGCTCCCGTCCGTCAGCCGCGACCGAGCAATGGTCCACCCCGATCAGGTCGCGCTGCACCTTCGCCGTCGACCGATAGCTTCGCCCGCCCTGGGCGAAGGCGGAGTCCATCCGTTCGCTGTGGGGGCCCAGAGCCGCATAAAAGACCGCGGCCACGCGTCCCGAGCAGGTGAACAGAAGCAGTTCCTCGCCGCCGTCGATCACCTGCCCGAAGGCGCCGGTTTCGGCCGCCTGACGGATGCAGTCGGCATACAGGCGCGCAAGCGGACCGGCGGTCTGCGTCGCCAGCGGCGCATAATTGGGCGGGCCCTCGACCGCTTCAGGCGCGTGGGCGCAGGCGCTGAGGGCGGCGCCGAGGGCGAGGACGGCAAGAAAGGGGTGGGGGCGCATGATCCGGTCTCCGCGCCCAGCGTCTCACGCCGCCGTCATCGACGCCACCGGCGAAATGGCTTGCGCCCCCGGCGCTTCGACCCCATTCTTCCATCCGTAGTGAGTGCAATGGAGGCTCGACGATCATGATCAGCGCCCTGGAAATCGGTTTCGCCCTTTCCGCTTCGCTGCTCGCGTTCGTCTATGTCATCACCCTTCCTCGCCCCAAGCCCGTCCGTATCCGCACTCGTGACGCTCGATCGCGTCGCGGCCCGCACGCCTGACGGCCACGCCCTATTCTCTGGCCTGAGCCTCGCCTTCGGGCGTGAGCGTACGGGCGTCGTCGGCCGCAACGGGGCCGGCAAGACCACCCTGCTGCGCCTGATCGCCGGCCGGCTGGACCCGTCCGAGGGCGCAGTGACGCGCGCCGGGCGTGTCGGGCTCCTGGACCAGGGGGTCGGTCCGGCTCCCGACGCGACCGTGGCCGGGGCGCTGGGCGTGGCGGACCCGCTGGCGGTCATATCGCTCGTGTTGGCCGGGGAGGGGGCTGCGGACGATCTGGCCGCCGCTGACTGGACGCTCGAAGACCGGATCGCAGCCGCCCTGGCCGAGGTCGGCCTGGCCGGGCTCGATCTTTCCTCGCCCGTCAGCCGGCTGAGCGGCGGCGAGCGCACGCGGCTGGGCCTCGCCGCCCTGCTGCTTCAGTCGCCCGACCTGCTGGTGCTGGACGAGCCGACCAATCACCTCGACGCCAAAGGCCGGACGATCGTCGCCGACCTGCTGGCGCGCTGGAAGGGCGGCGCCGTGGTGGTCAGCCATGACCGCGCCCTGCTGCGCGGGATGGACCGGATCGTCGCCCTGTCCGACCTTGGGGCGGCGACCTACGGCGGCGGTTACGACCTGTATGCCGAACGCCGCGCCGAGGAACGGGCCGCCGCCGGCCGCGACCTCGAGGCGGCGGAGCGGGCGGTCGACCAGGCGGCCCGAGAGAGCCGGCGCGCGCTCGAGAAGAAGGCCCGACGCGACCGGGCCGGGCGCGCCTTCGCGGCGCGGCGCTCGGAACCGAAAATCCTGCTGGGCGCCATGGCGGAGCGGGCGGAGAACAGCGGCGCGCGCGAGCACCGGCTGGCGGAGCGGCGCGCGGCCGAGGCCGAAGCGGCGCTGTCCGAGGCGAGGGCGCGCGTCGAGCGGGTGCGGACCCTGGCCCTGCCTCTGCCGACGACCGGCCTGGCGGCGGGCCGGACCGTGCTGGCGCTGGACGAGGCCGCCTGGGACGCGCCGGACGGCCGGCGGATCGTCGGGCCCGTCTCGCTGAGGCTGACGGGGCCCGAGCGGCTGGCGGTCACGGGAGCAAACGGGGCCGGCAAGTCCACCCTGCTGGGCCTGATGTCGGGCCGGCTGGATCCCACGGCGGGCCGGGTGGAGCGCCCGGTCCCGGCCGTCTTCCTGGACCAGTCCACGGCTCTGCTCGCCCGGACGAGACAGTGATCGAGGCCTACCGGCGCCTGAACCGCGAGGCCACGCCCAATGCGGCCCAGGCGGCCCTGGCGCGGTTCCTGTTCCGGAATACGGCGGCGCAGCGGGTGATCAGGACCCTGTCCGGCGGCGAACGGCTGCGGGCGGCCCTGGCCTGCGTCATGGCGGGGACGCGGCCGCCGCCGCTGCTGATCCTCGACGAACCGACCAACCATCTGGACCTCGAATCGATCGAGGCGGTCGAGGCGGCCCTGTCCGCCTGGGACGGGGCCCTGGTGGTGGTCAGCCACGACGCGGACTTCGTCGCGGCGATCGGGGTCGAACGGACCCTGACCGTGGAGGGGCCGGGTTCAGCCTCGGCCTAGCCCCACATGGCCACAGCGCCGACGCGGCGCGCGGCGATCGGCGCCGCCACCGAGACGGTCGGTCGGGAGGCGGGGCGGCCGAACAGCCAGCCCTGGCCGAGGCCGACGCCCAGCTCGCGCACGGCCGCGGCCTGGGGCTCGGTCTCGATCATCTCGGCGATGGTCGTCATCTTCAGGTCGGCGCAGAGCTCGACCAGACGGGCGACCAGGTCGCGGGCGCGCTGGTCCGAGACGATCTCGCGCACAAACCGGCCGTCGATCTTGACCGTGTCGGCGGGCAGCCGGTGCAGATAGTCCAGCGAGGCCGCCCCGACCCCGAAATCGTCGAGACAGACCCGGACGCCGGCCCGGCGCAGGGCCGCGAGCCGTCGGCCCGCCGCCTCCATATCGGCCACCGCCGCTGTTTCCGTGACCTCGATCAGGATCCGGCTGCGGATGTCGGGCGTCCCCGCGGTCAACTTCAGCAGACCCTCGACATAGCCGTCGCCCCCCAGGCTGGCGCCCGAGACATTGACCGCGATCCGCGTCAGCCCGAAGCCGGGCAGGCGGAGTTGCTGCAGCGTCTTTTCGGCCACGGCCAGGTCGAAGCCCTCGATCAGGCCGATCTCCTCGGCCAGGCGGATGGAGGCGGAGGGACCGCGCGAGCCGAAACGGGCCAGGGCCTCGAAATGGTGGGTGGCCCCGGTCGCGAGGTCGACGATCGGCTGGTACTCGAGGGCGAAGTCGCGCGCCTTGACCATCGCGCGGAAGCGGTCCGCCTCCTTGAGCGTCTTCCTGAGGCTTTCCGAGAAAGCCGCGCCGGCGCCCTCGACCCCGCCTTCCTGGATGCAGGCCTCCAGGGCGAACCGAAGGGCCCGGACCGTGGATTCGGTGGGCGCAACGCCCGACAGGACCGCCTCGGTCGTGCGCACGACCAGATCCAGCCCTTCGGCGGCGGCGGCCTCCCGCACCTCGCTGGCCAGGTCCCCCTGATCGTCGGCGGACCGGAGCAGGGCGAAGCGTTCGGCGGCCAGCCGTGCGGCCGAGCCTCCGTCGATCGAAGAGGCCTGGAGCACCGCGGCCACTCGCGCCGCCGCCCGCTCGTGGACCTCGCCGGGCGCGGCGAGCCCGGGCACGTCGACGAAGGCGACGGCGACGTCGCCGTCCGGGCTCATCAGCGAGCCGCGAACCCGCGACAGCAGGCTGTCGGCGCTGAGCAGATGCGGGGCCTCGGGCACGGCGAGGGTGAAGGGCGCGCCGTCATAGCTGATGGCGCAGGAGACGGCCGGCGCGAGGTCGGGCAGCTGGAACAGGCGAAGGCGGGCCCGGCGCACATGGGCGGGGCTGCAGACGATCAGCACCTCGATGAACGCCGACCGATCATTGGGCCGGATGGCCGCCAGGGCGTCCGCCAGCGGCTTCTGCCCCGCCTTGCCGACCATATCCGTGAGGAGGGTTCCGGACCAGGCGTCCGCCGACGGGCCGGCCGGGCAGGGGCCGGCGCCGAGCGCGACCTCGACCCGCCCGTCGGCGTCCAGCTCCAGCAAGGTGTCGGCGGCGGCGAAGGCCATCCCCAGCAGACGGGATTTCATGGTCATCCCTCCGGGATACCCGCGGGAGGTGAAGACCGCCTCGACAAAAAGCCTTAACGCCGGTCAGGCTTGGCGGTTGAACGCCACGGCGCGGCCGTCGCCGAGGTTGGCCTTGCCCGAGGCGCCGTAGGCGCTGGGGCTGCCGCGCTGGCCGGCCACCTCGGCGGCGATGGTGCGGACCAGGCCTTCGGAGATGATGCGAGCGGCCTCGACGGCGCGGGCGTGGCGCGACAGCACGGCCTCGAAGGCCTCCGTCGCGCGCACCAGGGCGGTGCGGTCGGCCAGGGGGGCTGCGGCGACGGAGGCCGGATCGGCCTTCACCTGGGCGGACTCGCGGCGATAGGCGTTGGCGAGGTCCTGGGTCGCCCCGACCGTGGCGGCGGCGTCCTGCGGGCGGCGGGCCTCGAAGGCGCGGGACTCGGCCGTCAGCTGGTCGGTCAGGCGCTGGGTCAGGTCGGTCAGCTGGCGCACCCGGGCAGTGGCGTTGACGGTCGCGGCGTCGGTCATTGGTCCTGCTCCTGCATCTTCAACATCTGGGCGACGACCTGATCGGCCAGGCCGATGCCGCCGGCCCGGACGGTCTGTTTGGCCATGGCCTCGACCAGAAAGCCGCGCCAGGTGCCCTCGGCCTCGCCCCCTCCGAAGGGTGCTTCGGTCGACAGCCCCTCGAACATCGGCTTCAGCATCTGCGACAGGAAGGAGGCCTCGAAGGCCTCGGCGGTTTCCCGCATGCGGGCGGTGGCCACGGCCGCCGTCGGCGCGGCGGGCGCCAGCGGGGGCAGGGTGGTTGGCGCGCCGATCGGATCGCTCATCACATCACCTCGATGTCGGCCTGGAGGGCGCCGGCGGCCTTGATGGCCTGCAGGATGCTGATCATGTCGCGCGGGCTGACGCCCAGGGCGTTCAGGCCATTGACCAGGGTGGACAGGGACGCCCCGCCGCCGACGATCCGCATCTCGCGGCCCAGTTCCTCCTCGACCGAGACGTCGGTCTGGGGGACGATGGCCGTCTCGCCGCGGGCGAAGGGCTGGGGCTGGCTGACCAGCGGTGATTCCTGCACGGAAATGGTCAGATTGCCCTGGGCGATGGCGACGGTGGAGACGCGGACGGCGTCGCCCATGACGATCACGCCATTGACCTCGTCGATGATGACGCGGGCCGGGGAGTCGACCATCACCTGCAGGTTCTCGACCCGGCTGATGAAGCCGGCCATCCCCATCTGGGGCGGCGCGCGCAAGGCCACGACCGTGCCGTTCTCGGCCAGGGCGGTGTTCGGATAGACCTGGTTGATGGCGGCGGCCATGCGCTGGGCCGTGGTGAAGTCGGGGTTGCGCAGGGTCAGGCGGACCTCGGTCATATTGGCGAGGTGGAAGCCGGTTTCGCGCTCGACCGTGGCGCCCGAGGCGATCCGGCCCGCCGTGGGCACGCCGCGCGTCACCGACGAGCCCGAGGCGCCGCCGCCGGAGACGGCGCCGGTCTGGATCGAGCCCTGGGCCACGGCATAGACCTGGCCATCGGCGCCCTGCAGGCTGGTCACCAGCAGTGTGCCGCCCAGCAGGCTCTTGGCGTCGCACATCGAGGCCACGCTGACGTCTATACGCGCGCCAGGCGTGGCGAAGGGAGGCAGTTCGGCCGTCACCATGATGGCGGCCATGTTCTTGGAATTGGCGTTGGCCCCGCGGATGTTGACGCCGAGCCGTTCGGTCATCCCCTCCAGCGACTGGCGGGTGAAGGGGCAGTTGCGCAGGGAATCGCCGGTGCCGTTCAACCCGACGACGAGGCCGTAGCCGACCAGCTGGTTGGAACGGACGCCCTCGACCGCGGCGATGTCCTTGATCCGCGACTGGGCCATGGCCGGCGCGGCGAAACCGACCAGGGCGGCGGCGGTCAGGAGAGAGGCGAGCAGTTTCTGCATAGGCCGGGCGTCCACATACGGTTACGCTGTCGGCTCATGCGAGCCGCGTGCCACTAAAAAACACCTGCAAAATCAACGAGACATACGGTCGAGGATCGGCTGGCCACGGCAGAATCTGCCGGGACGTTAACCAAACGGTGACGCGGCGTCGTCGATGGTCGCCCCATGTGCTGGAATCGCTATCCATGAAGGTCACAGGCCCCTCCGGTCCTTCCTTGGCGCAGGGACCGCGTCCCGCGCGCGCCGGCGGCGGCTTCTCCGTGCCGTCCGCGGCGACGACGGCCGGAGCCAGCGCGACCACATCGGCCGCCGCGCCCTCCGCCGTGGCCAATGTCTCGGCCCTGATGGCGCTGCAGGGGGTGGAGGACGCGACCGAGCGGCGCCGGCGGGCGATCCGGCGCGGCGGCGGCCTGCTGGACCGGCTTGAAGAGCTTAAACTGGCCCTGCTGAGCGGCGAGGCGGGCGACGGCGCCCTGGAACGGCTCACGCGCACCCTGCGGGAAGAACGTCCGGTTGACGCTGATGAAGGGCTCAACAGCCTGCTGGACCAGATCGATCTGCGCGCTGCGGTCGAACTGGCCAAGGCCGATTTACGCCGCACTGCAGCATAAGTCCGGGAATTCCCTTGTAAAAGCGCCTTCAGCGAGCGCGGGGTGATGAAGAAATGTCACGCTCGCGCGCCGACTGTCAGCTTCACCGGTCACGCTCGCGCGAGCGTTGTTGCCGCGACTCCCCGACCTCCCTATAGGCAGGGCTGCGCCACAGGGGGGCGCTGTTAAAGACCGTGAGTGCGATTATGACCGCATTGGCGTCTGTGATCGTCGAGCCGGCCGCGTACAGGCCGTCCGACGACGAGCCGTTCATGAACGAGCGGCAGCTTGCCTATTTCAGGGCCAAGCTGATGGACTGGAAGGATGACATCCTTCGCGAGTCCAAGGGCACCGTCGTCAACCTGAAGGCCGAGACGGAGAATCATCCTGATCTGGTCGACCGGGCGTCGTCGGAATCCGACCGGGCGCTGGAGCTGCGCACCCGCGATCGACAGCGCAAGCTGATCTCCAAGATCGACGAGGCGCTGCGCCGGATCGAGGACGGCTCCTACGGCTATTGCGAGGAGACCGGCGAGCCGATCAGCCTCGGACGGCTGGAGGCCCGCCCGACCGCGACCCTGTCGGTGGAGGCCCAGGAGCGGCACGAGCGCCGCGAACGGGTGCACCGGGACGACTGACGGCGGCTCATCGCCGATCGGGGAGGGGAAGAATGCGGATCGCGGCCGCGCTTTGCCTGATGGCGGTCCTGTCCGGATGCGCCGCCACGCGGCCCGAGCCGCCTGTCGGCCTGACTCCGCTGGACGTCCTGCCGGCGCTTCGGGGCGACTATTTCCCGATCCATTCCGCCGAAACGGGCCGGACCTATCACATCCATGTCCGGCTGCCCGAGGGCTACGATCCCGCGGCGGCGACCCTGTATCCGACGGTCTATCTGACCGACGGGGATTCCCTGTTCCCGATCCTGGCGGCCAACCACCTGTTCCTGACCTATGACGACGGCCTGCCCGAGGCGATCGTGGTGGGAATCGCCTACGGCGGTTTCGACCCCGCCGTGAACAGGCGAAACATCGACTTCCAGTCGCCGGGCGAGGGGGTTGGCCCCGACGCGGCGGGCGCCGGAGAATTCCAGCGCTTCCTGAAGACCGAGCTGATCCCCCAGGTCGAGCGGCGCCATCGTTCAGACGGCGCGCGGCGCATCCTGTTCGGCCAGTCGCGGGGCGGGGCCTTCGTCCTGTTTTCGGCGGTGACCGACCCGGACCTGTTCTGGGGCCGGATCGCGAGCAATCCGTCCATCACGCCGGGCATCGAGTCCCTGCTGGCGCCCGCGGCGCCGGCGGCGCGGAGGGACCTGGGCCTCGTCGTGGTCAGCGGCGCGCGCGATCGGGCTGACCTCCAGGTCGAGGCGGCGCGGTGGCTGTCCGTCTGGGAGGCCCGCCTCGAGCGACCCTGGCGGCTGTTCGGAGAGCGGATCGAAGGCGGCACCCATGCGGCGAACGCGCCCGACGCCTATCGGACCGGCCTTCGCCGGCTGTTTGGGGTGAACCCCGCGCCTTGACTTGCGGAGCCCGGAGCGCGACCTGTGCGCCCCGCGTTTCCAAGGTCTATCGCATGTCCGTCAAGGTCCGTTTCGCCCCGTCGCCGACGGGTAAGCTGCACGTCGGCAATGTCCGCACCGCCCTGGTGAACTGGATGTTCGCGAAAGGGCAGGGCGGCAGATTCGTGCTGCGCATCGACGACACCGATCTGGCGCGCTCGACCCCCGAGTTCGAACAGGGGATCGAGGATGACCTGACCTGGCTGGGTCTCGTCTGGGACGAGCGGTACAACCAGTCGAAACGGTTCGACCGCTATGAGGAGGCCGCCGCCCGGCTGAAGGCCGCGGGCCGGCTGTATCCCTGCTACGACACCTCCGAGGAACTGGATCGCCGCCGCAAGGTGCAGCTTTCGCGCGGCCTGCCGCCGATCTACGACCGCGCCGCCCTTGAGCTGACCGAGGCTGAAAAGGCCGCCT
Source organism: Brevundimonas sp. (assembly GCA_046292645.1). Taxonomy (GTDB): domain Bacteria; phylum Pseudomonadota; class Alphaproteobacteria; order Caulobacterales; family Caulobacteraceae; genus Brevundimonas. The sequence goes on along the minus strand of JBKBQO010000001.1, from coordinate 477,821 downwards.
TCGAGGCCGAGGGCCGCAAGCCCCACTGGCGCTTCAAGCTGGACGGCCGCCGCGTGGCCTGGGAGGACCTGTCGCGCGGCCATGCGGAGGTCGACACCACCTCGATGTCGGATCCGGTGCTGATCCGCGAGGACGGCCTATTCCTCTACACCCTGCCGTCGGTCGTCGACGACATCGACATGGCCATCACCCACGTCATCCGCGGCGAGGACCACGTCACCAACACCGGCGCCCAGATCGAGATTTTCGAGGCCCTGGGCGCGACCGTGCCCGGCTTCGCCCACATGCCGCTGCTGGTCGGCGCCGACGGCCAGGCCCTGTCCAAACGGCTGGGCTCGCTGTCGATCGCCGAGATGCGCGACCAGGGCTATGAGCCGATCGCCATCACCAGCCATCTCGGCCGGATCGGCACCTCGGACCCGCTGGAAGTCGGCGCCTCGATCGACGCCCTCGGCGCCAGCTTCGCCTTCTCCAAGATGGGCCGGTCGCCGGCGCGCTACGACACCGCCGACCTCGACCGGCTGAACGCCCAGGCCCTCCACGCCATGGACTATGCGACGGCCCGGCCGCGGCTGGTCGAACTGGACGCCGACCTCGGCGAAGCCTTCTGGAGCGGGGTGAGAGGCAACCTTCAGAAATTCGCCGATGTCGTTGATATGGCGACGATCGTGCGCGGTCCGGTGACGCCGGTTATCGAGGACCCGGCCTTCGCCGCCGCGGCCCTGGCGGCCCTGCCCGAGACCATCGACGAGACCCTGTGGCCGGTCTGGACCGCGGCGGTGAAGGACGCCACCGGGGCCAAGGGCAAGGCCCTGTTCATGCCGCTGCGCCTGATGATCACGGGCCAACAGCATGGCCCCGACATGGCGACCCTGGCGCCGATGATCGGACGCGAGCGGATCGTGCAGCGGCTCAAGGGCGAGACGGCCTGACCCCGCGCCGCGCCGCCGCCCAGCAAAAAGGCCGCCCCTCGCAGGGCGGCCTTTTCGTTTCCGGCAATCCTGAAATCAGGCGTTGCAGGCCGCGATCTGTTCGGCCGAAAGGGCGACGCCCTTGTAGCTGAAGGCCGAGACCGCGCCGAGGCGGGCGACGACGCGGCGGCAGGCCCGCGTGGCGGGCTGGCTGGCGCCGCCGCTGGCGGTGCAGGTCGCGCCCTCGCAGCGCCAGGTGGCGCCGTCGATGATCAGGCGACCGGCGGGGGCCCGCGCGGCGTCGGCGAGGACGGCGTGGGTGGCGGGGGCGGGGGCGGGGGTCTGGGCGACGGCGGGTGCGGCGGCGAACAGGGTCGCGGCGATGAGCAGAGCACGCATGGGGAGGTCTCCGGTATGGCGGGCGCGGTCATCCGCGCCCCATCGACACTGTCCGTTTCTAAACGCAACTGTCAAGGTGCGTTCGCAAAAGAAACTTACAAATAGCGATGGCTGACCAGTGATTACTTATCGGCGATCATGTTGCAAGCGCGGCAAGTTGTCCGCGTCCTGCATCGCCTCGATCGCCGCCTCGACCGTGTCGCGCACCACCCAGGCCTGGCGGAAGCTCTCCGGGGTCATGCCCTCTGCCATGCTGTGCTCCAGCACGGCCAGCAGGGGCTCCCAGAAGCCGTTCAGATTGAGGAAGATCACCGGCTTGGCGTGGAGGTCGAGCCGTTTCCACGACAGCACCTCGATCACCTCTTCCAGGGTCCCGACCCCGCCCGGCGCCACAACAAAGGCGTCGGACTGGTCGTACATGATGGTCTTGCGCTCGTGCATCGAGGGCACGATCAGGGTCTCGACGTCGTCGAACAGCCGTTCGCGGCTGCGCAGGAAGCCCGGCATCACGCCCAGCACCCGGCCGCCCGCCGCATGCGCGGCCCGGGCGGAGGCGCCCATCAGGCCGACGCCGCCGCCGCCATACACAAGCCGCCAGCCCGCCCGGGCGGTCTGTTCGCCGAAGGCGCGCGCCGCCTCGGTATAGGCGGGGTCCGACCGCTCGGACGAACCGCAGAACAGGCAGACGGACTTGCCGTCGAAGGGCTGGATGGCGACAGACGAAGACATGGGGCCTCGGGAACGGATGGGAGACAGGCGCCGCCTCGGCGCGCTATCTGGGCCGACACTCCTAGCGGTCGGATGCACGCGATGAAACGGGCCATGTTCGGGAAGGCGATAGGCGCGGGGCTGCTGGGCCTGGCGATGGTCGCCTGTTCGCCGCCCGCGCCCCGATCGGAAACGCCGCGGGATCCCGCCGCCGCCGCGGGCTGGACGCGTCCGCCGATGATCCATGCGGTGCGCCGCGTGGCCGACGGCCTGGTCTTCACCGGCCAGGCGGAGCCGGGGTCGCGCGTGGTGCTACGCAGCCCGGCCGGTCCGGCCCACGCCGCGGCGGCCGATGAGGCGGGCCGGTTCGAGATCCGGATGGGGACGCCCTCCGGGGACCTGATGCTGCGGCCCGAGACCCAGGTGGGACAGGACGCCGCGCCGTCGCCCGAGCGGTTGCTGATCGTCGCCGGCGGCCGGGGACCGGTGGCGATTCTACGGCCCGGCGGTCCGACCCGACGCCTGGATCGCGCCCCGGCCCTCGGCGCCGTCGACAGCGACGGGCGGATGCGGCTCGTGTCCGGCCGGGGGGCGGCCTCGGGGCCGGCGATCGGCCTTGTCGCCGATGGCGAGACCGGCCGCGTGACGCCGGACGCCGCCGGGAACTGGAGCCTGGTGCTGGGGCCGTCGGCGGGCCCCGACGACATCATCGTGGGCGGTCGCGCCTTCCGCTGGCCGGGCGAGGGGGGCGGCGAGGCGGCGACGGAGGCCGCACCCCGGGTCGAGCGCGCCGGCGCGGGCTGGCGGGTGGTCTGGAGCGGCGCGGGCGGCGGTCGCCAGACGACCTGGCTGCCGGACCCTGTGTGACGTCTTTACGCCGCGTTAACCAATTCACGCCAACGGAGGAGCGTCTTCTTTCTTCGAGGACACCCACCATCACCGAACTTCTTCAGCCCGGCGTTCGCGTCGGGCTTTTTTTCGGTCTGACGCTGTGGGGAAGGAGAGAGTGGCTCCGCGGGTAGGATTCGAACCTACGACCAGCCGATTAACAGTCGGCTGCTCTACCACTGAGCTACCGCGGAACACTTCCTCTCGGGAAGGCGCGCGCTATAGCAGCGCGAGTCAGAGGGACGCAACGGGAAATATCCGAACTTGGCCATGATCCGCATCGACGACCCCGCCGATCCGCGCATCGCGGGCTTCCGCGACATCAAGGAACGGGACCTCACAGGGCGGCAGGGCCTGTTCATCGCCGAGGGGGAGGTGGTGCTGAACGTGCTGATGTCGGACCGGTCCCTGTGCCGGCCCGTGGCGATTCTGCTGGACCGGAAAAGGGTCGACGGCCTGGCGGCGGTGCTGGCGCGGGCGCCGGCGGAGACGCCGGTCTATGTCGCGGAACCATCCGTGCTGGACGCCATCGCGGGCTTCCACCTGCATCGGGGCATCCTGGCTCTGGGGGAGAAGCCGCCCGTTCGCGATCTCGAGGCCTGTCTGGCGGCGATGGGGCCGGACGCCCTGGTCCTGGCGGCCTGCGGCATCGGCAACCACGACAATATGGGCGGGCTGTTCCGCAACGCCGCGGCCTTCGGCGCCGAGGCCGTGCTGCTGGACGCCCACTGTTGCGACCCCTTCTACCGCAAGGCCATCCGCGTCTCGGTCGGGGCGGTGCTGCGGACGCCGATGGCGACCGGTCTGGACGCCCTGGACATGGTCGCCGCTCTCGGCGCCGCCGGGTTCGAGGTCCTGGCCCTGACCCCCGGCGCCGTCGAACCGCTGGAGCAGAGGCCGCGCGGGGGCCGCGTCGCCATCCTGCTGGGCGCCGAGGGGCCGGGCCTGCCCGCGGCGGTGATCGACCGCTGCCGGCCGGTCGCCATCCCGATGTCGAACGGCTTCGATTCCCTGAACGTTTCGGTCGCCAGTGGAATCGCCCTGCATCATTTCGCGCGACGGGCGTGAAACGATCACGGAATTGCGATTAACGCTTTGTACACCTTGATGGATCGCCGCGGTTGTGTCGCACTGGGGCGTCCGGGGGGAGTTTCAAAATGTTCGGTGGCGTTTTCGTCTTCATTCACCGCAATGCGCGGGTCGCGGTCGCGGTCGCCATCGTCGCGGCGGGCGTCAGCCTGGCCAGTCTGATCGGCTGGATCACCGCCCCGGTCGCCTGATCGCTTTCAGCCCGAGGCCTGCCCAACCGGCCGCTTCCGGCGATCCGGCCAGACCGCCCCGGCCATCAGGGCGATCATGACGGCGTCGCCCCACACATAGTAGGCCGTGACATAGGCCCACTGCTCCAGCTCGGAAAAGCGGATGAAGGCCAGGTGGTTGGCCATCACCAGAAACTGGAAGGCGGCCGCCCAGACCGTCCAGCGCCGCCCGGAATAGAGGGCGAGGTACAGCAGGAACAGCAGGGTCGCGCCGTCCAGGCCGATCGCCGCCCAGGGCGGGCGGACCGGATCGAACGGCGCGAGGGTGGTCCCGATCCAGTTCAGGACCAGGACGGCCGCCGTCGCCCGCTCCCACGGCCCCCCGCGCCACAGCGCCAGGGCCGCGGACAGGACCAGGAGAGCCAGGGAGATCGCATAGATCGGCGACATGCCCCAGCCATCGCCAGATCAACCGACCAGCGCAAGCCCCTGCGGGCGCGGGATAGGCTGGTCCGACTTCTCCAGCCCGCCAATGCGGACCCCGCGATAGGAACTGTTGCGCTTCACCTCGGCCAGGGCCTCGTGCAACGCCACCATGGCCCGCTGCGCCCCGACCTGGGCGGTCACGGCCTCGGCCAGGGCGTCGAAGGCCGGCTGGCCGACGGTGGCCGCCAGTCCGGCCTCGCGCCGGCTGCGGGTGAGGGACTCGGCCAGCCGGCCCAGCCGGCTGACGGCCTCGTCCTGGCTGGCCTCGGCCTGGAACAGGTCGTCCGCCAGGCGCGCGACGACGCTCGCCGCATGTTCGCTGCGTCTCATTGGGTCACCTTTTCGATGGATTGCGGCGCGGATCAGTCGCCGTAGCGGAGGCCCTGCAGAAGAAAGGCGAACCGCTCCGCGCCAAGGACGCTCGTCAGCATCATCGCGGCTACGGCGGCGATGGCGAAGACGAACAGGATGCGCCCGAGGTGCTCATGTCCGATTCCGCCGGCTGAAAGCCCGAATCCAGCAAGGCCGCGCCGATGTGCAGGATCTCCCGGAACGTGCTCTCGGGCGACAGGAAGGTCGCCTGTTTCCGGGTGCCTTCGACCAGGTGCTGGACCATCATCCGTTTCATCGGCGTGTCGGCCAGCCCCAGAAGCAGGGTCTGCAGTTCGGCCCAGCTGATCGCCGGGATCTGTCCGTCGGTCTTGGTCATGTATCGCCCCTTCCGCCGCCCCAGAAGGGACGAGCGGAGCGGCGGCGGCGATTGGGGGCGGTTCGGATACCGAGTCGCTCTGAACGTCCTGGCCGGCGACCAGCAACAGGGCCGCGTCCACGCGCCCGGCGGCCTTGAGCTTGCGCGTGGCGTTTTCGCAATGGCGGTCAACCGTGGCCGGCTTGATGCCCAGACGTCGCGCGATCTGTTTGGAATTCATATGCGCGTGCACCATGCGCAGACATTCCCGCTCGCGGTCGGTCAGTCGATCTGTGCGGCTCGGCATCCGCGCCCCCCGGCTTACGCCGTCAGCTTAACCATGGGTCGGATCTTACCGAAACGGGATTTTCGAATCGCCCGCGCCATCGCCGCTTGCCGGTCGTCCGGTGCAGGAGGGGGAGAAATCGCGATGGAGGCCTGACCGAGAATCGAACTCGGGTGCAAGGATTTGCAGTCCTCTGCGTAACCACTCCGCCATCAGGCCCTGGGCCGTTCAACACGGCCGCGCCATCGCGAGGGGCGTTCGCTATCAGATCGGATTGTCCCCCGCAACGCACAGACCTATAAGCGCGCGAGATTTCCCGGCCGTCGCCGGGCGCCCCAAGCCGCAGGATCGTGCCTCCATGGATTTCGCCGCCGCCCGCAAGGTCATGGTCGACAGCCAGGTTCGCGTGAACGACGTCACGGATCGGGGCCTCCAGGCCGCGCTCCTGGCCGTGCCGCGCGAGCGTTTCCTGCCCGCCGAGCGGGCCTTCTCCGCCTATGCGGAGGTTGAGCCCGAGATCGCCGGCGGGCGCCGGCTGATGCTGGCCCGGGACCTGTCCAAGCTGCTGATGGCCCTTTCGGCCCGGCCGGGCGAGACCGCCCTGGCCGTCGCGGCTCCGTATGCCGCCGCCGTGCTGGCGCAACTGGGGCTGAAGGTTACCGCCCAGGAATCCGATCCCGACGTGTTCGAGGTGGTCGGCGCGGCCCTCGCCGAGGCCGGCGTCGAGACCACCGTTGCGCCGTTGAACGCGCCGTCGCCCGGGGGCTATGACGTCATCATCTGCGAAGCCGCCGTGCCCGGCCGTCCCGAATCATGGCTGCAGGCCCTGAACGTCGGCGGGCGGCTGGCGGTCGTCGAACGGACCGGACCGGTCGGCAAGGCCGTGCTGTATGTGAAGGGCGAGCAGGGGGTGTCCCGCCGCGAACTGTTCAACGCCGCCCCCCCGGTGCTGGCCGAACTGGCGCCCGAGCCGGTCTTCGCACTCTAGACAGGCGCGGACGACGGACTCGGCTGTCGGGCGCGTGAAAAAAACTTAACTGGCGTGGGCGCAAACCGTCCCGCATCAGACCTATGAGATACGAAGGGCGCGCTTCCGCGCGCCAGGCAGGAACAGACATGCTGAAACGTACGCGCGCGCTCGCCTCGGTCGCCGTCATCGCCGTCATCGCCGGCATGGGCGCGCCCGCATGGGCCGAGACGCTGAGGGACGCCCTGGCCCTGGCCTATCAGACCAATCCTTCCTTGCTGGCCCAGCGCGCCAACCAGCGCGCCCTGGATGAGTCCATCGTCCAGGCCCGCTCGGGGCTGCGGCCGTCGCTGGATGTCAGCGTCAGCGCCAACTACAGCCGCACGGATTCGCCCGTCGTGGGCACGCCGCCCTTCGTCAGCGGCGGCGTCAACGAGAGCGACTCGGGCGGGGTCAGCCTCGGCCTGTCGCAGATCCTCTGGTCGGGCGGCCGGATCGGCCACGGCATCACCGCCGCCGAAGCCAACATCCTGGCCGGACGCGAAAACCTGCGCGACGTCGAGCAGTCGGTTCTCGCCCTGGTGATCCAGGCCTATGCCGACGTGCTGCGCGACACTGAAATCCTCGCCATCCGCCAGTCCAACCTCGGCGTCCTGCAACGCCAGCTCGAGGAGGCCTCGGCCCGGTTCGAGGTCGGCGAGATCACCCGCACCGACGTGGCCCAGTCCGAATCGCGCCTGGCCCAGTCCGAATCGGACCTGGCCAACGCCCGGGCCCAGCTGTCGGTGTCGCGCGCGGCCTATACGGCCGTCGTCGGCCAGGCCCCCGGCGATCTCGCCCCGATGCCGACGCTTCCGGGCATTCCGACGGATTTCGACTCGGCCCTGGACGTCGCGCTTGAGGACAACCCCTCGATCCGTTCGGCCCTGTTCAACCAGCGCGCGGCCGAGGCCAATGTCGCGGCGGCCAAGGCCGAGTTCCTGCCCTCGGCCCGGCTGACCGCCTCCTATGGCGGCTCGACGGGCGACCTCGGCGCCCCCGACGACATCTTCGACAACACCAGCTTCCAGGCCGGCGCCGTCATCTCGGTGCCCCTGTTCACCGGCGGCCTGAACCGGTCGCGCGTCGCCCAGGCGCTCGAGCAGGCCAACGTCGCCCAGATCACCGTCGAGGGCGAGCGCCGCAGCACCCTGCAGTCGGTCAGCTCGGCCTATGCCCAGACCATCTCGGCGCGCTCGACGCTCCAGGCTGGCGAAGAGGCGGTCCGCGCCGCCACCGTCGCCGCCGAGGGCGTGCGCCAGGAGGCCCAGGTCGGCCTGCGCACCACCCTGGACGTGCTGAACCAGGAGCTGGAGCTGCGCAACGCCCAGATCACCCTGGCCGGCGCCCGCCGCAACGAATACGTGGCCCAGTCCAATCTGCTGGCCGCCATGGGCCGGCTGGAAGGTCAGGATCTGGGGGCGGCCGATGTCGTCTATGATCCGGCGGCCAACTACGACCGCGTCCGCGGTCGCGGCGGCCTGCCGTGGGACGGCATCGTCGAAGCCATCGACCGCATCGCGGCCCCGCCGATCGTGCCGGCCAATGACGCCGAGGACGCGCCGATCGACGCCCAGCTGAAGTCTGAAATCGTCCAGACGGCGCCGCGGCACTGAGCGGAAACCGGTCGCCTGCGGGGCGACTGACCGCGAATTCCTTAACCGTTGAGGCGAAAAACGCCCGTTGATTCCAGCGGGCTGAGATGCGACGACAGGGCGACGGGCGGGGCAACCCTTCCGTGCCGCATTTGAACGTGAAGGCGCCTTTGCCGCGCGCCCCCGGGGTTTCAACATGACCGACCAGACCGCCCAGGAACCGACGATGGAGGAAATCCTGGCGTCGATCCGCCGGATCATTTCCGAGGACGACGCGCCGGCGGAGAGCGCGCCGGTCGCCGCGTCCGAGCCCGAACCGGCGCCGGCCCGGGAGCCCGAGCCCGAGCCGGTCGTCGCCTCGGCCCAGATGGATGAAACGCCGCCCGCGCCCGCCCCGCAGGAAGAAGACGTGCTCGAACTGACCGAGGCCTGGGAGGCCCCCGCCGCCGAAAGCATCGGCGACCTCGACGTCAGCCCGGCCGATCCCTTCCCGGCCAGCGCCTCGGTGTTCGCCGAGCCGCCGGTCGAGGCGCATACCCCGGTTCACCCGTCCGTGCCGACCTCGTCGGATGACAGCCTGGTCGGTGAAACCGCCGCGGCCAGCGCCGCCTCGGCCTTCGCCGGCTTCGCCTCCACCATCCGCAAGCCCGAACCGGTCGAAACCGGCGTCGGCTCCGGCCCCACCGTTGACGAACTGGCCCGCGCCCTGCTGCGGCCCATGCTGAAGGAATGGCTCGACGCCAACCTGCCGGCCATCGTCGAGGCCCAGGTACGCAAGGAAGTCGAACGCATCGCCCGCAACGCCGGCTAGCCCTTCGCCTCACCCGCGACTAAACCGAACAGGGCGGCTCCGGACGGGGCCGCCCTTTCTCTTTGCTGAGACCAGACTTCATGCTCGACAAGACCTTCGAACCCGCCGCCGCCGAACCCCGCCTGTATGCGATGTGGGAGGACAGCGGCCTGTTCGCCCCCAAAACCGACGGCGCGGCCGAGGCCTATTCGATCGTCATTCCGCCGCCGAACGTGACGGGCTCGCTGCACATCGGCCACGCGCTGAACAACACCCTGCAGGACATCCTCGCCCGCTATCACCGGATGAAGGGCAAGGCCGTGCTGTGGCTGCCCGGCACCGACCACGCCGGCATCGCCACCCAGATGGTGGTCGAGCGCCAGCTGGCCGCCGCGGGCAATGACAGCCGCCGCGACATGGGCCGCGACGCCTTTGTGGCCAAGGTCTGGGAATGGAAGGCCGAGAGCGGCGGAACCATCGTCCAGCAGCTGCGCCGTCTGGGCGCGTCCTGCGACTGGAGCCGCGAGCGCTTCACCCTCGACGAGGGTCTGAACGCCGCGGTGCGCCGGGTCTTCGTGCAACTGCACAAGGACGGCCTGATCTATCGCGACAAGCGGCTGGTCAATTGGGACCCGCATTTCCAGACCGCCATCTCCGACCTCGAGGTCGAGCAGAAGGAGATGGACGGATCCTACTGGCATTTCGCCTATCCGCTGGCCGACGGCGTGACCTATGAGCACCCGGTGGCCTTCGACGAGGCCGGTGAGCCTACGGAGTGGGAAAGCCGCGACTACATCGTCGTCGCCACGACCCGGCCCGAGACGATGCTGGGCGACACGGGCGTGGCCGTGCACCCGGCCGACGCGCGCTACGCGGGGCTGGTCGGCAAGTTCGTGACCCTGCCCATCGTCGGCCGCCGCATCCCCATCGTCGCCGACGACTACGCCGATCCGACCAAGGGCTCGGGCGCGGTCAAGATCACCCCGGCCCACGACTTCAACGACTTCCAGGTCGGCAAGCGGGCCGGTCTGGCGGCTCTGAACGTTATGGACGCCTTCGGCCGCATCACCGCCGCCGACGCGCCGGACGTGCCCGCCGACTATGAAGGCCTCGACCGCTTCGCCGCGCGCAAGGCCATCGTCGCCCTAGCGGAAGAGCAGGGCTGGCTGAAGGCCATCGAGAAGACCAAGCACGTCGTCCCGCACGGCGACCGCTCCGGCGTGGTCATCGAGCCGTGGCTGACGGACCAGTGGTACGTTGACGCCCACACCCTGGCTCAGCCGGCGATCAAGGCCGTGGAGCAGGGCGACACCGTCTTCGAGCCGAAGAGCTACGAGAAGATCTATTTCGAATGGCTGCGCAACATCGAGCCCTGGTGCATCTCGCGCCAGCTCTGGTGGGGCCACCGCATCCCGGCCTGGTACGGACCGGACGGGACCATCTTCGTCGAGGAGAGCGAGGACGAGGCCCGCGCCGCCGCCCGCCACCACTACGGCGCCGAGACGCCGTTGACCCAGGACGAGGACGTCCTCGACACCTGGTTCAGCTCGGCCCTGTGGCCCTTCTCGACCATGGGCTGGCCCGAGGACACGGAGGACCTCCGCCGCTTCTATCCGACCAGCGATCTGGTCACCGCCGCCGACATCATCTTCTTCTGGGTCGCCCGGATGATGATGATGGGACTTCACTTCATGGATGAGGTTCCGTTCAAGCGGGTCATCATCAATGGCCTGGTCCGCGACGAGAAGGGCCAGAAGATGAGCAAGTCGAAGGGCAATGTCATCGACCCGCTCGGCATCATCGACGAGCTGGGCGCCGACCCGCTGCGCTTCACCATGGCCATTCTGTCGGGCACGCGCGACATCAAATTGTCGCGCCAACGCATTGAAGGCTATCGCAACTTCGGCACCAAACTGTGGAACGCCGCCCGCTTCGCCCAGATGAATGAGGCGGTGCGGGTCGAGGGCTTCGACCCGGCCGACGTCGACCAGACCATCAACCGCTGGATCCGCGGCGAACTGACCAGGGCCGAGCGCGCCGTCAGCGCGGCGATCGAGGGCGGCCGCTTCGACGACGCGGCCTCCGCCCTGTACCGCTTCGTCTGGAACGTCTTCTGCGACTGGTATCTCGAACTGGCCAAGCCGGTCTTCATGGGCTCCGACGAGACGGCCAAGGCCGAGACCCGCGCCATGACCGCCTGGACCCTCGACCAGACGCTGAAGCTGATGCACCCGATCATGCCCTTCATCACCGAGGAGCTGTGGGACAAGCTGGCCGGGGAGGGCGCGCCGCGCGCCGAGGCCACCCTGATCGGCGCCGCCTGGCCCGACCTGCCGGACGCCTTCGTCGATTCGGCCGCCGAAACCGAGATCGGCTGGCTGGTCGATCTGGTCACCGAGATCCGCGGCCTGAAGGCCGAGATGAACGTCGCCGCCGCCAAACCGCCGCTGACCTTCGTGGCGCCGGACGCGACCACGTCCGAGCGGATCGCCCGCCACGAGGGCCTGATCCTGACCCTGGCGCGCGTGTCCGGAATCTCGACGGCCGAGGCCGCGCCCGCAGGGGCCGTGACCTTCGTCTCGGGCGGCGCCACGGCGGCGATCTCGCTGGCCGGGCTGATCGACGTCGCCGCCGAACGCGCCCGCCTGGGCAAGGAGATCGCCGCCTTCGACAGCGACATCGGCCACGTCGACAAAAAGCTGGGCAATCCCAATTTCGTCGCCCGCGCCGCCCCCGAGGTCGTCGACGAACAGCGTCAGAAACGGGCCGAAGCCGAGGCCGGCAAGGCGAAGCTGCAGGCGGCGCTCGCCCGGCTGGACGCGGTGGGGTGAAAACCCGGCTCGACCAGCTGCTGGTCGCCCGCGGCCTGGCCGAGAGCCGGGCCCGGGCCAGGGCGGCGATCGAGGCGGGCGGGGTCACGGTCGACGGCGCGCCGGCCCGGGCGGCGTCACAGTCCGTGTCTGACGACGCCGTCATCGCCTATGCCGACGCCCATCGCTGGGTCGGCCGCGGCGCCCTGAAGCTGGATCACGCCCTGACCCTGTGGCCGGTCGCGGTCGAAGGCCGGACCGTGCTGGACATCGGCGCCTCGACCGGCGGCTTCACCGAGGTCTGCCTGGCGCGCGGCGCGGCGCGGGTCTTCGCCGTCGACGTCGGCTCGGGCCAGATGCATTCGCGCGTCGCCGCCGACTCCCGGGTCGTCAATCTGGAGCAGACCGACGCCCGCGACCTCAACTCCACGCTCATTCCCGACGCGCCGGAGCTGATCGTCTGCGACGCCAGCTTCATCGGCCTGGCCAAGGTCCTGCCGGCGGCCCTTTCGCTGGCGGCGGCGGACGCGGACCTCGTCACCCTTGTGAAGCCCCAGTTTGAGGCCACCGGCCCCGGCGGGACCAAGAAGGGCGTGGTCAAGGACCCGGCGGCGCAGCAGGCGGCCCTGACCGCCGTCTCGCGCTGGCTGGAGGGCGAAGGCTGGACCGTCCAGGCCACGACGGAAAGCCCGATCACCGGCGGCGACGGCAATGTCGAGTTTCTGCTGTGGGCGCTGAAGAGTGAGTAGTGATTGGTGATTAGTGAGTGAGCAAACCGGGTCGCCGAACGTCCCGGCGCCACTCGCCGCTGACACTCACTACTCACCACTCACGCCTCACCCCAAAAGGAAAAACCCCCGGTGGATTGCTCCACCGGGGGTCTCCGTCACGCCGCCGATCGACAGGGGGGCTGAAAATAAATCGGCGACGCAATTCTGTCAGCAGGTCTGCTGGTAACGGGTGACGACCCGGCCGTAGCGGTCGCGGCTGCTCACCGCGACGGAGCGGCAGTCCGAGCGATAGCGGTCGTCGGCGCGATAGTCGTAGCCGCGATCATCATAGGCCCGCTCGTCGTAGCCACGGTCATCGTAGCCGCGGTCAGCGTAGCCGCGGTCATCGTAGCGATCGTCGGCGCGATACGGATCGCCATAAGACGAACGGTCGTCATAACCCTGGCCGTAGCCGCGGTCGTCATAGCCCTGATCGTAGCCGCCATAGCCGCGGTCGTCGCCGTACTGCACATGGCCGCTGTCACAGCGCCGCGCCGAGTCGCCGCCCACCGCGGCCCCGAGGGCCCCGCCGATCACGGCGCCGAGCACGCTGCCTTCGGTGCGGCGACCGCGCGCGCCCAGCTGCGAGCCGACCACGGCCCCGAAGGTGGCGCCGACGGCCAGGCCGGCGCCCTGGCGCTGGCGGCGGTCGTCACGGCAATAGTCATAGCCGGACCGCTGGTCATAGCCGTAGTCCGGACGGTCGTAGCCATAGGGCTGGCCATAGGCCTGACCGCCGTAAGCAGCCCGCGGGGCCTGATAGCCATAGGCCTGGGCCGAGGCCGCCGTCGGCGCCAGCAGCAGGCCGGCGGAGGACAGGGCGGCGGCGCCGATGGCGGCGGTCTTGGCGAGGCGGGCGAACATGTTTTTGATCCAGTCCCGGTTGCGGGAGCCGGATGTCCGACGCCCCTGTCTGTTGCCCCCATATCTAGCGGCGCGAAACTGAACGGCCTTTGATCGCGCCGTTCATCTTCGTTCAGGTTTCGCCCGCGGCCCTGAGCCTCTAGAAGCGGCCGATGACGGAGACTCTGACCATCGACCGCGTGGGCGGGCAGGGCGACGGGATCGCCGAGACGCCGGCCGGGCCGGTGTTCGCCCCCCTGACCCTGCCGGGCGAGACGGTGCGCGGTGTGTTGGTCGACGGCCGCCTGGAGCGGGGCGAGATCGTCGCCCCCAGCCCGGACCGGATCGCGCCCGTCTCGCCCCATTACGGCGATTGCGGCGGCTGTTCGCTGCAGCACTGGGCCGCCGGCCCCTATCTGGACTGGAAGCGCGAGCAGGTCCATCTGGCCCTGGCCCGCGACCGGATCGAGACCGAGATCGAGCCCACGGTCGCCGTGCCGCCCGGCACGCGCCGGCGGCTGGCCCTGCACGCCCGGCGCGCCGAGGACGGCCGCGTCGTGCTGGGCTTCAAGGCGCGCAAGAGCTGGCGGCTGGTCGAGGTGACCGTCTGCCCCATCGCGGACCCGCGCCTCGTCGCGGCCTTTCCGGCCCTGGCCCGGGTGGCCGGGGCCTTCCTCGAACATCCGAAATCCGCTCCGACCCTGCATGTGACGGCGACCCTGACCGGGCTGGACGTCGATGTGACCGGGGTCGAGCGCCGCACCGGCGGCCTGTCCGGCGACGCCCGCATGCGGGCCATAGCGGCGGCGGCCGAGGCCGGGCTGGCGCGGCTCAGCCTGGCCGGCGAGGTGCTGATGATGGAGCGCCAGCCGAAGGTGGCCTTCGGTCCCGCGACCGTGCCCCTGCCGCCCGGCGGCTTCCTGCAGGCCGTGCCCGAGGCCGAGGCGGCCATGGTCGCGCGCGCTGTCGCGGCGGTGAAGGGGGCGAAGAAGATCGCCGACCTGTTCTGCGGCGCCGGGACCTTCACCTTCCCGCTGGCGACCGTCGCCCCCGTGCTGGCCGCCGACGGCTCGGCGGCCGGGATCGCGGCGCTGAAGGCGGGGATCGGTTCGGGGCCCGGCATGAAGGCGGTCACGGCCGAGGCGCGCGACCTGTTCCGTCGCCCGCTGGCCCCCTACGACCTGCGCGGCTGCGACGCCGTGGTGCTGGACCCGCCGCGCGCCGGGGCGCTGGAGCAGACGAAACAGCTGCCGGGAACGAAGGCCTCGGTCGTGGTCGGGGTGTCGTGCAATCCGGTGACCTTCGCCCGCGACGCCCGCATCCTGATCGACGCGGGGTTCCGGCTGGAACGGGTGACGCCGGTCGACCAGTTCCTGTGGTCGGCGCATGTGGAGCTGGTGGGGGTGTTCCGGCGATGACGATGAACGACAACCTGCCCGAGGAGGACGGCGGCGGCTATGACGCCGACGACTGGACCCGGCTGGTCCCCTTCGCCGGGGCCGTCGCCACCCTGGAGGACGTCCAGGCCCGCCGCGCCGTCTTCGCCCTCGGCGACACCGACGACCCGCGCCCGATCGCCATGGACCTGCCCCAGCCGGTAATCTGGTGGGACGAGGCCGGCGAACAGGCGGCGGTGGCGGTCCAGGCCGAGACCCATCTGAACGCCGAGGGCGAGGAGATGGAGGTCCTGGGCCTCATCCTCCCCGACGGCGGCGGCGCCGTCGCCCTGATGGAAGACGTCGACCTCGTCGACGCGACCGACCCAACCTGGCGGGATCTGGTGACCAACGCCATCGATGCGGGGGCGGGGGATTAGCCGTAAATTCCTTCCCCCATTTCGGGGGAAGGTGGGCGGCGAAGCCGCTCGGATGGGGGCTTGCCGGCGGCGTCACGGATCGCGGCCAGCACGTGGTTCGGGCGGGCCAGGATATCCGAGTTCGAAAAACGCAGCACCTGAAAGCCTTGCGAAGTCAGCCAAGCGTCCCGCTTCGCATCATCAAACGTCCGCAGCGCATGTACGCCGCCATCCGCTTCAACGATCAGCCGGACGGACAGGCACGCAAAATCCACGACGTACTGTCCGATCGGAACTTGCCGCCGAAATCGAAGACCATCGAGCGCCCTGTCCCGAACCAGCGACCAGAAGAAATCCTCCGCCTTCGTCGACGCCTTCCGCAGCCGGCGAGCCCGCCTGATCGTCCGTTCAGGCTGCATCGGGCAAGCCCCCATCCGAGCCGCTGCGCGGCCCACCTTCCCCCGAAATGGGGGAAGGAAGAGGGGCGGGAAGATCAAACAAATCCATCTGCTTCTTCATATCCGCCGGCACCCGGAACTGGCTCTCATCCACAGGCGTCCGCGGTCCATCCAGCCCGTACCGTTTCACCGCCGCCCGGAACCGCGCCCCGATCAGCTCGGCCACCGGCCCGGTCCCCTTCATCCGCTGGCTCCAGTCGGGGTCATAGTCGCGGCCGCCGCGCGTCTGGCGGATCAGGGACATGACCCGGGCGGCGCGCTCGGGCCGGGCGTCGGCCAGCCATTCGCGGAACAGGTCCTTGATCTCCAGCGGCAGGCGCAGGGTCACATAGAAGGCCGAGGTTGCGCCGGCCTTGGCGGCGGCTTCCAGAATGGACTCAAGCTCATGATCGTTGAGGCCCGGGATCACGGGCGCGAACGCCACCGTCACAGGGCAGCCGGCGTCGGCCAGACGCGAAATCGCCTCCAGCCGCTTCGTCGGGGTCGAGGCGCGCGGCTCCATGGCCCGGGCCAGACACCGGTCCAGGGTGGTGATCGAGACGCAGGCCGTGGCGAGGCCGGCCTTTCCCATGGGCCCGAGAATGTCGGCGTCCCGCGCGATCAGCACAGACTTGGTGATGATGCTGAACGGGTGGTTGAACCGCTGCATGACCTCCAGGATCGAGCGGGTCGAGTTCAACTCGCGCTCGACCGGCTGATACGGGTCGGTGTTGCCGCCTATGTGGATGCGTTTGCAGACATATCGCGGCTTGCAGAATTCCTGCTCCAGCAGACCCGCGGCGCCGGGTTTGAAGAAGATCCGGCTCTCGAAATCCAGGCCCGGGGATAGGCCCATGAAGGCATGGGACGGACGGGCGTAGCAGTAGATACACCAATGATATTCTGTTGCACACCGGTCGGCGACCACCTAGCGTGGGCGGCATGCGGGCCGTGATCTACATACGCTACTCCACGCCAATACAGGAGAAGGGAGCGAGCCGTGACCGGCAATTGGAGCTGTGTCAGCAATTCTGCGAACAGCGCGGATGGCCTGTCGATGAAGTGATCGAGGACCTCGGTCGCTCCGCGTGGACAGGTGCACATCTGGCCATTGGCGGCTTGGGGCGGTTTGCTGATCAGGTACGCGACGGGAGCATCGGTCCCGACGTCGTGCTGGTCGTCGAAAAGCTGGATCGCCTGTCTCGTCAGGAGACCCGTACCACGCTGCGGTGGATGGAAGACCTTTGCGCAGCCGGCCTGACCATCGCCACCGTAGACGGCGGCAAGATTTATGACGACGCGGGCCTTCGGGCAGACCTCATGAACGTGTTCGAAATTCTGATGCGTGCGAAGTTGGCGTACGACGAAAGTCAGCAGAAATCGGAGCGCATCACGGATCGATTTGGTCGGAACATCGAGCGGGCTCGTATGACCGGACAGATCATAACCGCCAAGGCTCCAGGCTGGCTGGTGGCCAAGGCCGACCGATCGGGTTTCGACGTCATCGACGATCGGGCGCAGATGGTCCGCGATGTCTACCAGATGGCTGCCGATGGAAAGGGCGCACGGTGGATTGCGAAGGAACTCAACGAGAAAGGCATCCCGGCCTGGGGGCATTGGCGGAAGGAAGGGTCAACGCCGACCTGGGAAATCGGCTCAGTGAAGATGATCCTCAGCCAACCCTCAGTTGAGGGCGACTATATGCCGGGACACAGCAACACCAGCGCCAAGCGTACCAAGTTCGATCAGCGGGTTGTCGGCTACTACCCGCGAATCGTCGACGCCGACCTTGTGGCTCGCGCCAGGGCCCAAGTCGAGGCTCGGAGAACTGGGCCGCGTACAGGCGGAGGTCACACCCGTGGTGTCGCTAATCTGTTCGCCAGCGTCGTCGTCTGTGAAGCCTGCGGCAACCGGATGCATCTGCGTTCGAGCGGCAGAATCCGCTACTGGCAGTGCAACTATGCAGCCCGGTCACGAGGGTGCACGCAGAAGGAGATGTTCCGCTACGAGCCGTTCGAACGGGCTGCGCTCGACGAAATCCTTCACCTGGCACTCGATGATCGGTATTTCGCCCAGCCAGATTCTACTGCTTCCGCCGCGGCGGCTCTCGCCGGTCTTGAGAAGGCGATTGCCGACCAAAAGGAGCAGGTCGACCACTGGGTGGAGTCTCTCGGACGGATCGGTTCATCCGAGGCTTTGGAAGCCAAGCTGGTCGACGCGGAGCGATCGCTGCGAGCCTTGGGTGCCCGGCGCGATGAAGCGGTGAAGGTGCTTGATGCCGCCAAAGGTGCGGTCAGCCCGGCGCAACATCTTGAGCGGGTCCGAGACGTGCGTGCGGCCCTTGATGATCCCGATCGAGCGGTCAGGCTGGCGGCGCGCTTGAAGGTTCACAATGCGATCGTGGCCCTGGACTGCAAGGTGGTCTGCGGCGTTGATCCGGAGGACGGACGCCAGATCGCGCTGCTGCTTCCTGGGAATGTGCTGGCGTGCTTGTTCGATAACGACGGCCAGGTCGTCATGCGCTTCGACGGACTGGAGTTCACTCAGGCTGTGTTTCCTGATCTCGAAGGTGAAGCCCTAGCCCAGCGTGTCGAAGCTACCCTTAAGGCATATCCTGTGGAAGATCAGGCATGGAGAGGACCCGGCGTGATTGGGCGGGGCTGGTTGGCGACCTACATCACCCGCCATCGCAAGGGTCGGTCCGGACGACAAGAGCAGGGGGCGATGCAACCAGATCCCCCGATGACGACCGACAGGGAACGGTAAGATAGTTTGGTGCTGCGGACACAAAGAGATATTTCTCCGTCTCCATCTTGCGAGACAGAATCATGGCCCGCCTACCTGCGCTAATCGACGCCATTGCGGAGCATGACGGGCGTGGCCGTCCGACGATTTTTCATATCGCGCGCCGAGTACGGGACGCCGGGCTGATAGCGTCTAAGACACGCGGTGCCGGCGCCGCCGCCATGACCTACCGGGATGCGGCGATCCTTCTCATGGCTGTCAACGGTGACATCAATCCGCTGGGATCGGTTGCGGCCGCTCAGGCTCTCACCGAACTTCAGCCGGCACCGCCTGACAAGATGTGGTTCATGCAGCGCGAAGACCTCCCCGATCATTTCGATTGGCTGAGGGAACCGCTGGGATTCGCAGAGACCCTGGAGCGCTTAATCGAACACGCTCCGGACGTGGCGGCATGGGAAGCTGCATACTTTGATCCCGGGTCTGATTTGGAAACGGGGCAGACCGAAACAGAGTTTTCGATCAGACGCTCGATCAACCGACTGGCCGGCGTCGGGGGCGGGTTACGGCCCAGCCTCTCACGGCCTGTTCGAGTTGTATTCTATGTTCCGGGCCACGCGGCGGAAGTCCACCTCGGCTGGGTCTGGGACGACCTCGTGGAGTCTGACGCCTTCCACGAATACTACGTTCCGCCCCCAACGGCCGACCTGAAGCGTTTCCCTCACTACGACACCCTGATCCCCATCGAGGTCGGTACGCCGATGCTTTTGGCCTTGCACAATGCGGTCAACGCCCGACCGCCGACGCGGGGGCCGGCATCGACGCCCCCAGGTGGAGGATGAAGGCCTAAGCGCACGCGCACCGAACAGTTCGTTGTGCGCTTGACACACAACCAAATCTAGTTGATAAGGCGCTCCACGCACAACAAAGGAGCGCTTTATCCATGTACAAGCCTAAGTCCAAATCCAAATCCCACGCAGGGCCGGAACCGGCCGCCTTCTCGGTGAACCCGCGGCCGGTCAGCGGCGACGCCTCGTCGGGCGTCGTGCTCGGTTATCAGCGTCAAAGAGAAGACGAGCGCCGTCAGGGTGTCGGCCTCGACGAAGAAGCGGCCCAGCTGCTCCCGCTGATGCTGTCCCTGGCACGGGTGTCGGCGCGCGCGGTGGGCCAGGGAGCGAACCAGTGAACGTTGAAGAGCGTGCAGCGATTTACGCGAAAGCAGGTTCGAGCTTGGCGACTTGCGCTCGTCACGCCGACCGCGCCGGCTACCGCGTCGTCACCATCATCGACGAGAACTATCCCGGCGTCGGCCTGGGTGGTGAGCGGCTGAACGGTTTGATCGACCGCCTCGGTGGCGGTGAGTTCGAGGTCATCGTCGCGGACGCCGGTGCCAACCGCGTTGTCACCATCGCCTCCAGTCCCGCTGAAGATGATCCTTCCGACGTGGGCGATGCCACGCTGGTCTCCGATGCGTTTACCGTCGACGCGGCCCTGCGCTGTATCATCTACCTTCGCTGCGCCACAGCCGGAACCCCTGACCCGATCGCCGCCCAGATTGCGGCTTGCGAGGCATATGCTGCCAAGCAGGGCTGGGAGACGGTCGCTGTGTACGAGGACATCGCCGTCAGCGGTATGACATCGTCGCGTCCTGGCCTCGATGCGTTGATGGCAAAGCTCGACCACGGTCACTTCGAGGTCGTGCTGGTCGAGGACCTGGACCGGCTGGGCCGGAACGTCTTGCACGTCCACCGCATGCTGACGGAACTGCATGCCCAAGGCGTTGCTGTGCACACTGTGAACTCCGGCCTCGTGACCGATCTGGAGGTCACGTTCCGTAGCTTCAGCCGCGCGTCGATCGAGATGGAACGCTTGTTGACTGCGCACTATGGGCCCGCTGATACCGAGCGCCAGGAGGTCAAATCGTGAGCGCCCACCGGCCGTCCGGCTCGCGCGCTTATCTCTACGCCCGGTTCTCGACGGTTGATGCCCAGCGCGAGATTGTCGACGCCCCCCGTTGCGACACTGTTCAGTTCGACATCGCCCAAGGGACCAACTTCCAACCCATATGCTCGGACTATACCGGCCAACTGTCTCGTCGGGCGATCGAACAGGCTGTGCAGGATGCAGATCGCGGAGCCCGCTCGTGAGCGGGTCTCCCGACTACATTTTCCAACACGCCGTTTGCTTCCGCAGCGGCCCGGTTCTTCGTGCGGGGGCCGGCGACATCGCCCTGATCATGCAGTCTACCCTGACTGTCAAAGTGCCAGGCCTTGGCTGGGTTGAACTCACTCCAGGCCAAACCTTGTATTCGCACCACGTGGCCGATTTGCCCGGCACGATGAAGTTGCACCTTGAGGAACACAGCGACGTCTCTGACCTGCGCTTTGCCCTCGGCTTGGTTCTCATCGGGGGCGATTCCAAGATCCGCAAGTTGGCTGACCAGTATCCCGGCTACGTCGAAGGTCATGTTGACGTTTGGCTCAACCAACATACGGCGTTCGCAGTCGGCACCCTGCCGAAGCAGATGATGATCCGCGACAGCATCGCGCCGCTGAACGGAGCCGTCGCAGCATGGCGAGCGGGGGGCGGGTACCTGTAGGTCCGACACTGTCTGCCTCACGCCAGCATGTGAGCCGTGGTTGTTCAGGCACGGAATGACCGAACCTTCCTTCGCGATCTAATCGGCCGCAGCGACCGAAACCCCAACGACCGTCAATTCGGTCAGCCGCTCCGCGGTGACACCGCCACATTTTCCACACCCATACTTGAGGAGGAACATCACTATGAAATCCGGCATTTTGCAGGGTCTGGCCGACGCTGCTGGCAAGACCGCCACCCATCATGACGCAGGCTTCCGTTTCTGGATGGGGGTGGGGCTCCTGTGCTCTCTGTCCCATCAGAATGACTACGGCGGCGTCACCATAGCCATCGAGTCTGTCCTTGACTTTGAGCTGACCGGAAACCCCGGCGAGATGGATGTGCCGATTGTCCGCGATGCGGCTGGTGCTGTGACCGACATCTTGCACGATCAGGCAGACTACGCGGGCCACCCCTGGGTCGAGGCTGCTCGCGCGATCGCACTCCTCCCTGATCCCGAAGCCCGTCTCGTGTGTCTTGAGGCTGCCTGCCTGCGCCTCGTCATCAATCGCGACGACCGCCTCGAAGATGTGTTTGCAGAACTGGCTGCCGAGCGTGGCTTCTTTCCGGTTCTTGGTCATGACTGCAGCATCGTCAAAGCCGAGCTCGAGAGCGGCGATGCCTAGTCAGGGCGTTCAGAACCTGCCTTCCAGTGCCGAGCGGGTGGAAGGAGCCACCATTGGCCTAACCCGAGAAGCAGGCGGCGCAGCGCCTGAAGCCAGTGATTCCAAGCGCCCCGCTGCTGGCGTGTCGGAACGTGGCGGTATGTTGGCGCAGGAGCTGTGGCTCCGCAGCCAAGCCCGTCACGCTGCCTCCATCGCCGCCAGTCTGGATGACGCAGACGCCTTGCTCATCCCGCTCGTGCTGTCCCTCGCGCGCCTTGGCGCGCAGCGTGATGCACGCGAGCAGGGGCAGAGGTCGCCGTTCAAGGTGGGGGAGGTTTAGCGCGTGCGCCTCAAGACCCCGGGCCCCGGTGCGAAGGCGGTAGTGTACGGCCGCTTCTCCTCCGACATGCAGAATCCAAAATCAGCCGAGGACCAGATTGCCGAAGGTCAGAACATTTGTCGGCGTCTCAACTGGGACGTGGCCGACATCTTCATGGATAAGAGCAAAAGCGGAAGGTCGATCAAAAAACGTCCCGGCTATCTGAACATGATGGACATGGCGGTTTCCGGCCAGGTCGATGTGATCGTCGTCGAGGATCTTAGCCGTCTGGGTCGAAATGCCGCCGAGTTGACCGCGGCCGCCCAGGTTCTGAAGGAAGTCGACGTCGTCATCTTCACCTTCTCGTCCGGCGTGATCAGCGGTGTCGATCTGGTCATGCGTGCAGCTTGGGCGGAAGAACAATCCGAGGAAATGGGGCGTCGAGGAAGTCGCGGACAACGGGCCAGCGCCAGCCGGGGCCGCATCATGGGTGGAGTCGCCTATGGCTACCGGTTGAAATCTGACCGCGAAGCCGGCCTCAAGAATTCTGACGGCGGCACTGATGCGACGAGGGAAGTGGATCCCGATGAGGCCGCCGTGATCGTTCGCGCATACAAGGACTATGTCGCCGGCGTGAGCACCCAGCAGATTTGCGCGGCCTTCAACAGTGAGGGCATCAAAAGCCCGGGAGGGAAGCTGTGGCGTCCGAAGGCCCTGACCGGCGACAAGCATTTGTTGAACGGCATTCTGTGTAACCCTCTCTATGTTGGAAAGGCGGTCTACGGAAAATCCAGGACAAAGTTCATCAGCTCGACCGGGTCCGCCAAAGTCAAGCCGGGGGAGGTTGTTGATCGCATCAACGTCGATGTGCCGCATTTGAAGATTGTGGACGAAGAGTTGTGGGAAGCTGTCCAGGAACGACTGGCCAAAAGGAGCACGACCGTCCCGAACAACTCGCGCCGGCCCCAGTACGTGTTGTCGGGCCTGGTTCGCTGCGGGCTTTGCAACGAACCATATTCGATTGTCGGCGTCGACATGGGCTGCACCGGGGTACGGCTTGGCAATGGATGCACGAACCGGCGGCGGATAGGGCGGCCCGAGTTGGAGGCGGCGGTGTTCGACGGGATGAAGGAGCGCCTGCTCCAGCCGCATATCCTCGACATCTATCTCGACGAATATCGCGCGGCCTTCGAACAGGCGTCGGCGGAGTATGCCGACCGCTCGGCCTCCGCTGCGGATCGCAAGAAGGACCTTGAGAACGAATACGACAACCTGATGAAACAGGCGCGCTTGGCGGTCGACGAATTTACCCGCGGTCGGCTTGGCAAGGAGCTGGCAACGACCGGCGAGCAGATCCGGCAGATCGAACGCGACATCAAGCGCACTGCGCCGAAGCATATGGTGACGCTTGAGGCACCGGAGGTCATCGCCCGCATGTCGAAGTTGCTCGAGGAGTTGGGGAGCGGACTCAACGGACCCGAACGGGCAGGGGCCACAACTCGCGACGCCCTACGCAGCATGATCGACAAGATCACCGTGAAGCCGGCGCCGGCTCAAGGGAAGGAGGATCGCCGCGGTGTTGGACCCGTCACGATCGCCGTCCACGGGTCTCTGACAAGGATCTTGGATTACGCGAGCGGGGATCGCGTGATCCAGCGTCGCGGAACCACTGTCACTACGCTGGATCATCCGAACGTCACGTTCGAATACGCTGTTGATTTTACACCTGAAAAAGCCTGGTCGGAGCGGCCGTCGGCGGATGTGGAGATGTTCAGCCGGCTCTTGGACGACAACAATGCCCCGGTCAGCACCCACACATTGAGCGTTGCGCTTTATGCCGAGGGGGATGAGCAGGTGACCGACGCGGGCGCTGACGCCCAACTGCGGGCTCGTCGTGCGATCGAATTTCTCCAGAAACGGGATGCGATCCGCGCGGTTCGGCTCGAAAATCGGAAGGCAGGATGGGTCTGGAGCGCCCACGACATCACAGACCAGAGATGGCGTGAACTGGCGCGAATGTCGCCTGCGGAAAGACCTCAGTTGACCCTTCCCCGGCCAGGCGTGCCAGCGAAGCTGGTTTTGAGGATCGGGCGGAGCATTGATGAAAGCGATGACGGCGACTGACCCGGCTGAGGCGCATAGTACTGAAGCCGTACATCGTCCCGACTACGGATTGGATCGAAGCCCCTGATGGGGAGCTATCAGAGCCTTGAGAGGAGGCGCTCCGCGCATCGTTGCCACTTCTACCCAGCCGCAGCTCAACACGTTTTTGCACGGCTTCGGTCCCAAGACGTCGAGCCGGGATGGGTCATGCGACCATGAGGCAACATTGTCTTGAATGCGCTATCGCCGACTTGTTGAGCCAACCCCGCCGGGTCCAGGTACGGGCGAAAACTGGGGGCTGTATCGCTCCTCCGGCGTTTTCCACCCGCGAAAGAACGCCAGGGGATCCTGATCGCCCAGGAAGATGCGAGCGAGCGCCAGTCGCCGGAACACCTCACGCTGATCAGCTTCAGGAAGATGCTTCGCCTGATGTTCCACGCCGGCCAGGAAGCGCTCGACGTCCATGACCTCGGACCACCTCTGGATAGCCTGAGCAAGCTCGGACCGGCTGTCCGCGATCGACTGCGCAACCTGTCGACCGTCCTCTTCTCGCCTTCGGCGTTCATCGTCGACCAGCCACTGCTGGTGACGAAGGTCAGCCTGCCGGTCCGCCTCTTCCAACTTTGCAGCAAGGTCTGACGCGGCCGTCTCGATCGCCTGGATAATCGTTCTGACCTGCCCAGACAGAGAAGCGGTGCTGGTTTCCTGCCACTGCATCGACCAGTTCACCCGTCCGTAGGGCGAAAAGGCGATGATGCGCAGTCGGCCGCAGGGAAGATCGCGGGTTGTGGTCCAGCTGTGGTCAACGGCATGGCGACCGCGTGGACCGACATAGTCCGTCTCACGGATATACTTACCGGTGACGTATCGCAGAGTGACCGTCTCTGCCATTTCAATGACAGCCAACCCGATGGCGACGGTCCCGACATAGACCACTGTCGGTCGAAAGGGGGACCACAGGCCGCTATGCTGCCAATAGTCGCGAGGCTGGAAGCGACCTCGCGCTCGTCGAAATGCCCGCGCCCCAGTCGGGCCTCAGGCGGCGCCAGAATTACCCGATGCCCGGCGGATTCCAAGCCGTTGAAGAGGTCGTTGGCCAGGTTCAGCGCCTTGTCGAGACAAGCTTTCGAAGCGGTCACGTCGACCAGTAGTTTCTTGTATGGCTTAAGGTAGGCGTCGTCGTCGACCGGCCGGCCGTTCTCGAAATGGATGCGCGCGCCCCGGATAAGACCGTGGAGCTGGTCGCGGGCGATGCGGACGGTTGATCGGGATCGGCGGCGCGGTGGCGCTTTGGGTTTCACGGGCGCCACAGACTCGCCGTCCTGACTCCAATGCAAGGGATCGCCGGGTTGCGCTTCAGGCAGCGGCGTTTGCGCCGGGGCTTTGCCGACCGCCAGTTTGGCCCAGTATCCGCGCGCCGGACGCGGCACGTTGAGCAGGGTGCAGATCCGGGCCAGGTAGCTGCCGGAAACGTTGAACTGCTCGGCGATCCGGACCATCGGCTCCGTCCAGACCAGCTGGTAGAGTTCTTCGCGAGAGATCATTTGCCCACTCCTTGCAGAGACCGCGTGTCACTCTCGAGCAAAGCCGTCGGCGGCGGAGGAGGGTACCTTTGCTCAACCGCGGCGGTGCCGCGATGCGTACGCTGAGCGTGGGCCGAATAAGCGCGGCACTGTTACAGCCTATGCCAGACCTGATGCGGTCGCGTCTTCCCCATCATCGTGCCAGCAGCTACCCCTCGGCAATGCCTTACCTGATCGCCCTTGCGGATGACCGGCCTCTCGATGCTCGGATCGATCTCATCGGACATTCGGTGATCCTGCACAGTCGTGGGGGATCGACGGGTGGCCGCCCCGCCCGCAATGAAGGGTACGCACCGGCGCTCGTTGCCCTCTGTCGGCGATCCCGGGCGCGACCCGGCGCGCTGGAACGCATCCTGATCGACAGCACGGTCGCCAGGCGACTGCCCGAGTCTCAACGCGTGCTCCTGGACCGCGCGGAAATCGATACGCTCGATGGTGACGCCT
Source organism: Brevundimonas sp. (assembly GCA_046292645.1). Lineage (GTDB taxonomy): Bacteria > Pseudomonadota > Alphaproteobacteria > Caulobacterales > Caulobacteraceae > Brevundimonas. The sequence continues at coordinate 451,717 of JBKBQO010000001.1, read as the reverse complement.
TGGCTCGGGCTGTGCGGGTGCGGCTGCGGCGATTCGGCCAATCGGAAGGGACAATCGGTGGCAACTCGACGAAACAAGTCCGCTTTCAGTTCAGCGTCCCTCCGGCTTCAATCGTCAGCCTGCTGGACCTTAGGGCCAGCGAGACCGCTTCGAACGCCCGTGACTCGAACCCCGTCATCGGTCGTCTGAGCGCCGGGCAGTTGCGACAGGTCGGCCCGCTTCATGTCCGTGGGGCGGTCGATCGCCTGCTCGCCGGCGAAGACGCACCGAACTTCTCCGCGTCCCGAGACTATCACGTCGTCGCCTCCACCGGAGAGCGTCTTGCTCCCAAGAAGGTGTTCGGGCTGGCGATTGAGCAGGCGCTCGGCATTGAGGCGTTTCCGGGCCATTTCAGCGCCGGCTGGGGCCAGCCCTGTTTCGAGATCATCCAGCAGGCGGGCTTCGCCATCGTCGGTAAGGCGGAACTGACGGATGGATCCGGACACCGCCCCGCTCCTCCACCGGATCAGGAGGAGCTGAGTTGGGCGGAAGGCAATCCCCGGCTCGCCGAGCATCTTCGAACAGAGAGACGCCGCAGCCGTCGGGCCGTGGCTGCAAAACGAGCCAAGGTGCGGGCGCGCAACCAAGGCAAACTCCTGTGCGAAAATCCCGCTTGCACGGCGGACTGGTATTCGGTCTTTCCGTTGGCCATGGCGGAGGCGGTGTTCGAGGTTCATCACACCGTGGCGGTCAGCACCATGAAACAGGATCACCAGACCTCACTGGAGGACCTGACGTGTCTGTGCGCCGCCTGCCATCGCGCAGAGCATCGGCGTCTCGCTCTCGAGGTTGTCGGGCGGACCGGTGCGGAAGGACGCTCGTAGAACCGGCGACCGCTGGACCGGCCTCCTCAGCCGGGAGCGTGAGGTTCCGATGTGTCCGAGTTCGCGAAGTCTCTCCAGAAACGCGCCGTGGGCGTCTTTTGCGGCGCGAACCCGCTTATCCAGTTCGGTCTGCAGATCCGCGTACTCGGCCTCCTTAACCGCGTCGAGATCATGGCCCTGTCTGGCGCGGACTTAGCGGCCAGGCACTTCGGCCCGCGAAGCGCTCGGGTTCGCTCAATCGACCGCCGTGGCCAGTTCGGCCCCCTCGGCATCCAGATCGACCACGGCGTCGTAGGGTTGAGAGGGCATGTGCACCGTGAACCCGACCGCGTTGCGGATGGAGTTCTTGGGGAAGAGAAGGGTAAAACCGACCGTAACCGTCTCGCGGGGGCCGGAACCCTTCTTCTCGGTGATGGGATAGAGCAGCATCACCCCGGTCCGCGGACCGGTCAGCGGAGACAGGGACGGCGAGGGATCCGACAGCACCTTGATGCCCGCCAGATGCTCGGCGAAGGCGCGGTGGCGCTTGTCGTTGTAGGTGTTGAATCGCGGTCCGCCCTCGGGCTTGCGGGAGCGGTAGACCACATGCAGGTCGGCGCCCTCGAGCGGCAGCGTCCCTTGCGGATTGGCGATCTCGGGACTGACGATCAGCCACCGATCGATGCCCGGAGCGCCCGCGGACCCCTCGAGGAACTCTATCTGGAGCCGCATCGGGTTGCCCGGCTGTGCCTCGCTCGGTTTGTCGTCGTACCACCGATAAGCCTTGAGGAATGCGATCACCCGATCGGGCGCGACCTCATAGACCGTGCCGTTCAACGACAGCGGTCCGTCGACGTTGTGCGCAGTCGCCTCCAGACGCGCCTGCGAGGCGCCCGCGACCAGCGACTTCAGAGCCTTGACGTTGTGCGCCTGCAGAGCGGGATCCATCGGCGCGAAGGTCGATTCCGACAGCTCCCCGCCGTAGTTCCGGAAGGTAATGCGGGCGTTGCGCATCTTGTTGGCCGCCGTCGGCCGCAGCATGTGCGCCGGGACCAACGGCGGGACGGCCGCTGGAATGATGTCCGGATCCTGCGCATAACGAACAAGTTCGCGCCGGAACATCTCCTCGTCGCGACAAATCGCGCCGAAGGCCTCGTAAAGGTTGATCCGCTTCTTGGACTTGGGGCCGCCGTCGATCTCGTCGGTGCCGATGAACAGCCGCACGAGGTCCTGGTAGCCTTTGCGGAAGCCGAACCAGCGGCCCATCTGCATGAGGGTGTCCGACGCGCCTGCACGCCGCCGGTAATAGCTGACCGTCAGGCCTTCGACCGTATAACCCCGCGACAGCTTGGCTCCGCCCACCAGGATCTTCCACACGCGCCCGCGATCAAAATCGGGCGTGTCCTTCTTGTGCTCGGTGTTGACGATGCGGATCGCCTGGGCGGGCTCATCGATCTTCTGAAGACAGTCGGCGATAAAGGGCGTCAGCGCTTCGAAGGTCTCCGGGAACGGCAGGTCCGGGCCGCGCTCGGCATGCACCGGCGCGAAATCCTCTTCGAACAATGTCTGCAGACGTTCCAGCCCCTTGCCGCCCTCGTAGCCGGCCTTGGCGTAGATGCCCTGGATGTCCTTGGCCAAGGCCTTCTGATCAGCCTGCAGCTGGGAGACGTGCACCAGCATCGTGTGATGCTTGAACTTCAGCTTGGGGTCCCGGGCGGTTCGGTACAGCTTGATCGCGCCCGACAGCACGTAACTGTCGAGCGCCTTGATCAGATTGGCCGCCTCGTGGTCGTCCCCCGTCACCGGCCGCACGTAATCGCGCTCGTTGGGGCCGATGGTCCCGTCGGCGGGCAGATCCAGATCATAGAAGTCCGCTACGCCCATATAGCCGTCGGGCCGGGGCAGCGAGATCAGGAAGTCCTTGGGGAAGATGTCGTCCGCCGCGGCCGGATCGACCAGGGCGTTGGCCGACGGCGTGGCGGTGAAGCCGACGTACTGAGAGCGCGGCAGCTGTTTGAGCAGGCCCACGATCGCCTTGTTGGTCTGGGTGCGGTCGACCACCTCGCCGGACGGGGAGGGTGCGGCCGTGTTGATCGAGGCCTGATCGCTCTCGTCGTCGATGATCAGCACGGGCACCTGATCGAGCGGCGCGCCGATGCTGTCGCGCGACAGGGCGCGCAGATCGGCCGCCAGCTTCTGCAGGATCGTCGGGTGCTTCTTGACGATGGCGATGCGCGCCGTCGCCGGGTGCAGGTTTTCCGGATCCCAGAACGGCCTGGAGCCGTCCCGGCGCTCGAACTTGAGCGCCTCCTTGCCGTAGGCCAGGCTCTTGTAGTCGTCGTCGGGGCCGGTCAGCCGGTAGATGTCGAAGGCCGACAGCTCGCTCGGCCGCTGACCGTGGGAGACGAACTCTTCGTAGTCCGGATCGGTCTTGTACTCGTCCTGAAGGAGCTCGCGCCCGATCAACTCCTTGTCGAGCCGGCGCTGGGTCTGGGATCTCAGAACGTCCAGAACCCCCGCCATGACGATGATCAGGCGATAGCCCGCGTCCGCGGCCTTGGCGATCAGGCCCGTGAAGTTGGCCGTCTTGCCGCTCTGCACATAGCCGACCACCAGGCCCTTGGACTGATAGGCCGCCTCCGCCCGCGGATCGGCGAGCTTCTCGACGATGCGGTTGGTGTTCTGGTCCAGCTGGATGATCGCGTCCTCGTCCCAGCCGTTGGCGGCCAGCTGACGGGCATAGGCGTCCCAGTAGAAGGATCGCGCCGCCCGCACCTCGGGCAGGTACCAGGGCGTGTTCTTGACCGCGATGACGGTCGCCTCCTCCAGGGGATGGAAGGGCAGGCGCTCGTCGCAGAGCGCGATCCAGGCCTCGTCCAGACCGAGGCCGTCGTAGATCACGGCGCGTCGCGCCTCGGAATTTCGGGGCGTGCCCTTGGTCCATTCGCCGTCGGCGTTGTCCCAGAGCGCAAGCCTGCGCCGCAGCGCGCTCAGCGCATCGTCGGTCGCCGCGGCGTCCTTCAGATGCTCGAGCAGCTCCCCGGCGTCGAACCCTTCGACCTCCTGCTGCTCGGCGATGAACTCCAGCTGGCGCATCAGCTTGAGCGGGCGGGCGGGCATGCCGGCCAAGGCGGCGTGGAGAATGTCGAACATCAGGCCTCGGGGGTCTCGATCGGCGGAAGAACCGCCGTGAACTCGGGTGATCCGTCGACGTGGCCCAAACCCGTGACGTCGACGTCGTAGGTGACGGTCCCGATCCGGTCGCCGGCGAAGGCCGCGGGCAGGGCGGCGATCGCCTGTGCGGTCAGGCGCGGCACGCCGTCCACGACCGGGATCAAGGCGATCGGACTGCGCAGGCGGCGACGTCGTACATAGTGGTCGCGGTGCCGCTCGGCATAGCCGGACGCTTCGAGCCGCGCCTCGAAAGCCTTTTGATCGCCGGCCGGAACGATGGCGCGGACGTCGTCCGCCAGATCGGGCAGGGCGCGGCCTCCGCTGCCGGCGTCGGCGATCTGCATCGACACCAGGTGGAGCTCGCAATCCACGCTCGCAGACAACTGACTCAGGCCGTTGATGGTGTGGATGCGCTTGGCGCTAGAGGTGGTCTTCACCTCCAACTCCACCGCGCCAAGCCGGAAGTCGTGGGCCTGGCGATCGGGTCCGACCCAGCTCGCCACCGCGTCCGCCACGCCCGCGCCGAGGAGCCGCTCGAGCAGAAGCAGTTCGCCGAACAGGCCCGCCTGCCGCTCTTCGGAGAGGATTTCAGTCTGCGAAACCAGCGCGTCCCACAGGTCGACCGCCTGAGCCAGGGCGACGTGAGGCGCGGTCCCCGCCATCACGGCCTCCGACACCTGACCGATCAGACGGTAGAAGCTCTCGTAGAGTCTGGGCGTCGTGGTCGACACCTCGAGCCATCGACGCCCGTCCGACGTCACATCCGAGACCGTGATCCGCTCGAGCGTCGAGGGGGGAGCCGCAGGCGCATCGGCCGCCGGCTCGAACCGGGCGCCCAGACGCGCCGCCGCGTCGTCAGTGAACACCAGAATGCCCGGCGCCGTGCGCACGATCAGTCGGTGCGGCAGACCCGGGTCGAGATAGTCCCGCTGAAGATCCTCCCAGGCGGGCAGGGGCGTCGTGCTCATCGGCTCATCGTCCCATCGCGTCGAGAAGCAGCGCGTTGCAGGTTTCCAGCTCGCCCGCCCGCTTGGACGAGAACCGGAGACGCTCGAAGTCGTCCTTGAACAGGAGGAACAGCAACATCTTGATCAGCGGCGCGTCGGCGCCGGATGCGGGGGCGTCGCCGAGGATGTCGCGGCGATAGTCCTTGTTCAGCAGGATGCGGGTCTCCGACAGGTCCAGGCGGAACACCTCGTCCTCCTCAAGCGTCTCCCAGACGAAGTCCAGCGGCTCCTGCGATCCGTCTCCCGCCAGCAGTTTGGCGGCGTATTTGCGCACCGGCATCGGCACGCCCTGGCCGGGAACAAGCGGCACGCCCTTGGCCGAGCGGGTGGCGCGGCGCGCCGCCGCGCAGGCTTCACGCGCGGCATCGAGATAGTTTTCGAACGTTGAGGTCTCGTCGCCGGCGCGCAGCAGGGCCTGGGCCTGGGCCGCAGTCACCTGCAGACCCGACTTCTGGACGTTCACCTCCAGCCCGCCGGCCGGAAGCTCGACCGCCACGCGCGCCAGAGCCAGGTCCGGATCCTGATCGTTGCGGACCACCCCGTTCCAACCCCCGGCCTGAATGATCCGGTTGTTGCGGTAGAAGTAGAAGCCCTGGAACATCGCCCCGTTCTTGGCGCCAAGAAGGTAGCCGTCGGCCATCGAACCCGCCGGCCAGATGTGCGCCTCCATCGGCAGCTCGCCCACACCCGGCAGCTCCGCACTCAGGTTGCGGGGCCAGCCCTCGGCGCCGCTGCGCGGATAGTCGAACGGGTCGCGCGCCTTGACCGTGCGCGGCAGCGCCAGGCTGCGGCGCTCGTGCTTGACCGTAACCTGGATGGTCAGGGCGCCTTGAGACAGGAACCGGTGGAACACCAGCCCGAGATGGCCTTCGATGCGGGCCACCGCGGTCGACAGGAAGGCGTCCAGATCGTCCTCACGGCTGCCGACCGTCAGGCGCGTCAACCGGTCCCACACCACCAATGTCCCCGTCGACGGCCGCTTGGCCGGCAGGCAGAGCCTGCGGAACTCGTCCTCGGCCGCGTTCTCTTCCAGAAACTCGCACTTCCAGTCCTTGCCGATCTGCTCGACCGACCACCGCGCCGCCGACGTCGTTCCGCCTTGGCGCGCAATCACCGTCAGGGTCTCGCACTGGCTGAACGAGGCCGACTTCAGACCGAGGCCGAAAGCTCCCAAGTCCGACGGCTCGTGGTCGGTGCGCCCCGCGAACTGCATCCCCAACCGCAGGCCTACGGCGCTCATGCCGCGGCCGTCGTCTGCGATGGTCACGGCCGTGACCTCGTCGTCGTTGCGGAACAGGGTGATCTCGATCCGGCCGGCGCCCGCATCGATCGAGTTGTCGATCAGATCAGCCAGGGCGTCGGGCAGGTCGTAGCCGATCCGCGACAGGGCGCGGATCGTCCCTCCGCCCTCCGGAGCCAGCCGGACGCTGTCGACAGCCTTCAATCCCTCAAGCATGGCACCCTCATCCCTGACCAAGGGCTACAGCCGGGCTCGGCCGGGTGCAACCGACAAGCGAGGTGACAGCGCACCTACCCGTCCGCTATCGATGGCCATGGCCCGCCGTTCCCAGACTGCCGATCCGGAAGTCCTGCGCACTCGACTGATCGAGCTTCTGCACGATCTGCCCGAGCGCTTGGCCCACGGCACTGTCGGCGAGCAGGTCGGCGAACTGGTCCAGGTCCACCACCACCTCAGGGATCTGGGCGCCTCGATCGGCTCGACCCTCGCGCCCGACGATTCCGGCTCCGGACGGGCCCGCCTGATCGCCTATCTGCGGGCGCAGACGGGCAGGATCGTCCATACCGACGAACTGATGATCGTGGCCGGCATCGGCGACTATCCGCGGCGCATCCGCGAGCTGCGCTCCCAGGCCGGCTGGCCCATCGTCTCGGGTCTGGCGCTGCGCGACCTTCGCACCCTGCCGGTGTCGCGCGAGGCGCTGAAGGCCGTGCCGTCGGGCGTCGCCCCCGACGAATATCTGCTCCTGGAGGACCTCCAGGATCGTCAGGGGCCCGAGCGCTGGACCGCCTGCGGGCTGATGCGCGACACCGGCGCCCCGGCCCGCAGTCTCGTGCGGGAGTATTTCGAGCGGTTTCCCGGCCAGAGGATCACGGCCGAGGAGCTGCGCTACCTCGTCGGCAACAAGACCGATTGGGTGCCCGGCATCGCCGACCTGCTCGCATCGGGCCGCATGATCGAGGGCGCGGATCTCGCCGCCGCGAACTCGCCGCCGGGAATATTCATCCTGCGGGATTGACGCGGGGCCGTTTGGTCTCATTTTGTTCCACCCGGTCCGGGACCGTGCTACGAATCGCTTCTCAGGGCAGACTGATCGACCATGGCATACCGTCTCATCGATCTCTTCTCAGGCGCCGGCGGCATGTCGCTGGGATTCCGGGAAGAAGGCATCGAGCCCGTTCTCGCGCTCGACAACGACCGCGCCGCCATCGAGACCCACAAGCTGAACTTCGACGGCGAGGCGCACTGCGCCGACATCGAGCAGTGGCTGAAGACCGCGCAGGTACCTGAGGCCGACGTCGTCATCGGGGGTCCGCCCTGCCAAGGCTTCAGCCTGCTCAACAAGAAGCGCGACGGCGACAGCCGCCGGGCTCTGTGGGAGCCCTATCTGGAGATCGCCGACCGCTCCAAAGCGCGCATCTTCGTCATGGAGAACGTGGCCGAGCTCAATCGTTCACCCGAGCTCGTCGAGATCTGCGCCAAGGCAGACGAATACGGCTTCAAGACTAAGTCGATGGTCGTAAACGCCGCCGACTATGGCGCGCCGCAGACCCGCAAGCGCACCATCGTGATCGGCTGGCGCGACGTCGCCGAGCCCGACTTCCCGCCGCGGCCGACCCACGCCGATCCGAACAAGAACCTCAACCTGCCCCCCTGGCGGACGGTCAGACACGCCATCGGCGATCTGCCTAAGCCGGTGGGCACCGAGATCGGTATCGGCGCGCCGATCGACCTGCATTTCGGGCGCAACCCCACCGCCAAGAGCCTGGCGCGCTACAAGGCCGTGCCTCCCGGAGGCAACCGCTTCAGCCTGTTCCAGAACGCGCCGGAGCTGACGCCCGACTGCTGGGTGCGCAAGACCTCGGGCGGCACCGACCTGTTCGGACGGCTCTGGTGGGACCGGCCTTCGGTCACCATCCGCACCGAGTTCTTCAAGCCGGAGAAGGGCCGCTACCTCCATCCGGTCGAAGACCGCCCGATCACCCACCGTGAGGCCGCGCGCCTGATGGGCTTCCCCGACGACTTCCGCTTTTACGGCACCAAGACCGAGGTCGCGCGCCAGATCGGCAACGCCGTTCCGCCGCAGTTGGCCGGCGCACTCGCCCGCATGGTCGTGCACATGCTCAGCCCACTCAAGATGAGCGCCTGATTCCGGCTGAACCCCACGGTGGCGGATAAACTCGATCCCGAAAGACGCAGCGCCAACATGGCGAAGGTCCGCGGCAAGGATACCGCGCCCGAACTTCGGGTTCGGCGGATCGCCCACCGCATGGGGCTCCGCTTCCGCCTCCACCGCAAGGACCTGCCGGGCAAGCCCGACCTGGTGTTCGCCAAACACCGGCTCGTCGTCTTCGTGCACGGCTGCTTCTGGCATCGGCATCCGGATTGCGCCCGCGCCTCGACGCCTGCGACCCGGCCGGAGTTCTGGCAGGCGAAGTTCGACGCCAACGTCGTGCGCGATCGGCGTCAGCAGGAGGCCCTGGAGGCGATGGGCTGGAAGGTGCTGGTCCTGTGGGAGTGCGGCCTCAAGGACGAAGACGCGATCGCCGCCGCCCTGGCCGAAGTCGCCCGCTAAAGATCGGGGAAGTCCGGCCACTCCTCGCGCACGACCGGAAGGGCCGTGGATTTCAGGCGGATGGCCTCGACCGTCACGATCTGCAGTCCGTCCTCGGCCAGTCTCAAGGCCGGTCGGGCCGCGCCGACCGGCGCCGAAGACCCCAAACTTGCCGAAAACCAGTCGTCCTCTTCGAACACGCCTGAGCCGGACCCTCCGCCGGGGGATCGGCGGGCAGCGGCGCCAACACCACGCGCGTCTGCGCCGGACGCTCCTCGTCGTCCTCGGCCGGACCGTCCAGGTAGATGCGCCGGACCTTGCGTTTCAGCTCCGTCTCGAGCCCCTCCACCGCACAGGCGTAGGGGAAGAGCACGACGTTCTTGTGCGCGCCGCTGATCTGCGCCGATCCGAAAATAATGCCATCCAGCGGCTCGGGGCGAGTCCAGAGATATTCCGCGACGGCTTGCGTCGGCAGATAGTCGAGCGTCTCCCGACCGGGGATCACCGCTCGTTTGATCTCATCGTGGAAGCCGCGGATGAAGCGCTGGTAGCTCAATCGTTCGACGTAGTCTTCGTCGAACCGGCTCAGCCGCTCGCCCAGCTTTTCCAGCCCGGACAGGTCGAGCAGCCGCAGCGGGCGGATGACCTCGAACTGGCCGATGATCGCGGCGCCGCCGACCGGGGTCCGCAGTTCGGCCAAGCAGGTGTTCACATAGGACGCGCCGTAGAAGACGCTGATGCCCGCCGCGTTCATCCGCCCGTCCCCCGCGATCCCGGGCAGGGGAGCCGCCATCTCCGCCAAAGGCTTCGCATAGATCTTCTTCTGTGCCGCCTCGTCGTTGACGAGCCGACCGCGATACAGCGTGCTCAGCCGCCCGCCCGGTACGACCGTGCGGATGGACTGTCGCGCGAACCGCCCCTCCAAGACAGGCTTGAGGATGGCGTCCAGGGCCGCGTGACTGCCGAAGAAGCGCGAGCCGTATCGAAGCCGCTCGCAGAAAGCGGCCCAGTCGTCGCGCAGACGCGTGTTCGCCGCATCGACGATCTCGAGGGCCTCCGACTGCTCGTCGTAGTGGTTTCCGATCCCGAGGTTCGGCTTGTGGCGGTGAGGCTGCCTGCCTGCGCCTGCTCGTCACAAGGAGATCGCCTTGAAGACCTGTTGAAGAAGCTGGCAGTCATGCGCCGCGATGGCTGGGGTGCCGAAGCGTTCGGTGCGCCGCTGGCGGCTAAGTGGCGCACGCCCACGGTGGTCGCATTCGCTACGAGGCCCTGCTGAACCGCGGAGGCAGATCCGTCACACAGGTCAGCAGCGACACGCCCGCAGGGTGCTCCAACATGGCGCAACTTCCTTGGTGAATAGCCGGCCGCGGCGTGACGCCGCTGCGCCTCATCTTCTTCTTTGCCGAACCGGCCTTGAGCGTCTTCGAGAGGGTAGCCATGGTCACGATATGGCGACGCTGACAGGCGACGCCAAGACCGGCGGCGGGCCAGCGGGGCGATCATGCGCGACTTCTTCTACACCGACGACTTCATGTGGGATGTCCTGCAGGTCCGGGCGCTCCCCAAGCGCCTCTGTCAGTTCACCACCATCGACTCGCTGCAAAAGATCCTGTCGACCCGCACGATGCGGTTCTCGCGACTGGACCGAGTCAACGACCCCGAAGAGGCCACCGCGGAGGATTTGCCTCAGGCAGCCAGCTCGGTGTTCGTGTCGTGCTGGACGGGGCCAGACATCGAACCAATCCCGATGTGGTCAATGTACGGCGATCAGATGTGCGGGGTCCGTCTAAGCCTTCCTACGAACATGTTCCAGGGCCGCGACAAGCCCGGTGTTTTTGAACAGGGCGGCGCGATTTCCACCATCGAGGGTTGGTTCACCATCGAACGGCCGTTTCCGGCGGCCAGCGCTCAGGGCCGGATGGTGATAGGCCCCAACAAGGTCTTCTACTCCGATGATCCCGCCTACAGGCGCCCGCGAATGATCCAACGCAGAGGCGGGCGTGCGCATGTGTTCCCGTATGACCTCGGCATGGTGAAGGGGACGGAATGGGCTTACGAGGAAGAATGGCGGTTCAAGATCGCGCTTCTGACGTCCGCCATCGACTATCCGGACGATGACTATTTCAACAACGTCACGCTCGATCTGAACGCCTATCCGGTCACGACCGAGGCGCTGTTTCTATCCCTCGACCCTTCAGCACTCGATGAGCTGGAGGTCACGCTGGGCCCCAAGGCGGATCAGGCCGCATTTGATCGCGTCACGGAGATCCTCGCAGACACAGCGCCCAACGCGACCCTTTCGCGTAGCCGCCTCAACGTGCGCTGAAGAGTCGTCACGATGATCGAGACATGACTAGATCAGCGACGCGGTCGCGGCGAACCGCCAGTCCGCTACGGCAGCTTCGCGGTGCGACGCGGCGGTCCGCGCATAAGTCTCGTGGTTCTGGTCGGGCGAACCGCTCGTAGCGAACCATGACCACGTCATCCCAATCCTCGCCGGGAGTGAACGGGACGTCGTGGAACCGTCGGCCGGTGTTGTTGAAGCACGGTCTAACCTAGGGGCAGCGGTGCCCGTCGCCCGAGCCGGGGCTGTCCGCATCGCTCTCGAGACTGTCAGACCGATAGGTCTTCTCCGGCCCTTCACCGCAAAAGCCGCCCCACCACGCCTTTGAGCAATCGATCGCCTCGGGCGTATCGAAGCGCATGGCCTCGAGATAGAGGGCGATTCGTCGCTCAGCTGCCGCGATCTCCGCAGGGCCTTGCGCGACGAGCGTCTTCGAATGGAAGGGGTGCGGCCCGGCCGGAATGTTCTCCACATACCTTCCGGCCTGATCGATGTGGGCGTTGACGACGGTCTTTAGCAGATCAAGGGGCAGGGGGTGCAACGCATTCGGATTGTGGAAGAGGATGCAGCCCTCGCCCCAAGTCTCGCCGCCCGGTCCGGCCCCGACGTGATAGGCGAAGGTCTGCGGCACGTGGGCGTTCGGATCCGGATCAGACTCGGTGCCCACGCGAAAGGCGACGATGTCATCGTCCGGAAACGGCCCCTCAAAAGCCATGCGCAAAAACTTCTCAACGGTGCCATTGTTGGACCACAGCACCCCTGAAATGTGCTCGGTGCCCTCATAGTCGAAGAAGGCCGAGGGAATGGGTTCGCCATTCGGCTTGATGTGGTCTCGCGCCTTCTGCTGTTTGATGATCAGATTCCCGGCGTCGTCCCAAGCTGGCGTACTGACCTCGCCGTAGAGATAGGTCGCCAGGGCTGACCCGGAGAAGTCCAAGGCGCCGTCCTCATGCATCGTCTGAACGGCGAACAGGAAAGGCTTGTCGCGGGAGTGCGGCAGCTCCCAATAAGCCAGCCGGTCCTTGGTGAACCGACGATCGCGCTTGCTGAACAGGGCTCCGCCGAACCGCGTGGGAATGTCGTTGATGACCCGGTTGCGCAGGTCGGCCATGTCGGCGTCGCGCGGATTGGTCTGGCGATAGGCCGGCGCCTTTCCGTCGACCTTCGTCGGATTGACCGTTACGCACTCGAGCGTGAAGTCGAACCCGTCCACCGCCGCCTCGAAGTCCGGCTGCGTCCCGGTCACTGTGAAGCCGGCACCGTTCTCCTGAAGCAGTTCCGAGACGAACAGCTCGAACAGCCGCGTGTTGAACTCCGTCGACTGGAAGTCTTTGGCGAAGCCGCCGTCGCGGACCGGCATCCGCTCGAACGCCTGCTGCAGCATGAAGCGCGCGCTGCGGAGCTTCCGCGAACCGACAAGCTCCAGAAACTGCGGATGGAGCTTCTGACGGTCAATCTGAGGGATGAGCAGGTGGCGGGGAGCGCGGGCCATATCGCCAACTTAGAAGCGCAGTCCGAGGACGCCAATCCCATGCAATCCGGCAGGGAGCCCGCAACCCCTTCCCCGGCCTTGCTGACCACGCGTTGCGTGGATTTGTGTTTTTAGCCCACGCAATGCGTGGTAGCGTCCGTTTCATGGAAACTTTGGAAGACATTCGTGGTGATGAAATCCGCACCTTTCGCCAAGACCTTGACCTGACCCAAGCGGAACTGGCTGAGCGACTCGGCGGCTCGACCCGCGCCATCGAGGATTGGGAAGCGGGTCGAAGGCAGGCCCCCGCCATGCTTCGGCTAGCGCTCGCAGCGATACGCACCCACGCTCGGCCTTGGTCCCCGATCTTCGTCGATCCCCGGTATCCCAACCGGGAGGATGTGAATGACTTGGTTCGGGATCGCCTGTTCGAGTCCGCCGCAGATCGCGCCCAGACCCAGTACGAAGCGTGGGCGACCACCCACGAGAGCCTGCCGTTTGGCGAAGCGGCCCTGCTCGGCTTCTTGGAAACCATCAACGACGGCTATGAGCCGATCCGAACCATCTCCAACTGGGAGTGGCTGCCGCAATCCGGTTGGCAGACCTCAATGGTGATCAAGCCGAACTTGGGCAACGGCCTGCATCCGAACGTCGCATTCGAGAGCCGGCACGACAAACACTTCCGGCGGCTCGCGGTCTTCCTCGACAGCAAACGCCCGAACGAGCGTCTGCCCGGTCGCCTCCGCATCGAACAGGCGCTCGTTGATCAGAACTTTCGGGTGATGACCTTCAACGGCGAGGAGTTCCTCGCCGACCCAGAAGGTTGCGCGGACCGTATCAGCGACATCCTCTCGGATATGGTCGAGGAGTGCCTCGTCGCCGCCGGGCGGATCCCATCGCCGCCCCGCCGTCGCGACGACAGCCTCTAGCCCCGAGATCGACAAAGACCATGCGACTTTCGGCTCGAACAATCGGCGCGCTCAAAAACTTCGTGACCGGCGACAACAACCTGACGCCCTACCGGTCCGGGCCGGCTCTGGTTCGGCTGTTCAACGAATACGGCTCCGACGACAGCTACCCAACGGGCGGGGGCTTTCCGTCCCGGCACGTCTACGCCGAAGACAAGCTCAAGCGGCTGAACGACTCGACCGAGATGGGCCGGCTCCTCGAGGAGATATTCGACCCCCTTGAGTTCGAAGGCACCGACCGGTCCTTCAATGAGGCCGTCGAGGGGATCAACCCCTATCTCGCGCGGGACGGATGGAAGCTCGTCTCGACCGGCGGGAAAGTCCGCGTGGCGACGAGCGCCGGCGAGGAGTTCGAGTTCGAGGCCCCACTGTCGGCCCTCGATCCCTCTTCCTCCGCTTTCGTCGCGGACAATGCCGATAAATGCCGTCGCAAGATGCGGGAAGGGGACTACCGGGGCGCGATAACCAACGCGCGCTCCCTGCTCGAAGATGTTCTGGTGGGCGTCGAGCGCAAGCTCAGCACCGAGCCTTCAGTCCGCTATGACGGCGACCTGCCCAAGCTGCTTAAACGGGTGCGCAAGATGCTCAAAATGGAAGCTGAGTTGCACGCCGCCGATCGCGACCTGTTCGTCATGCTCAATGGCCTGACCTCGGTCGTGGATGGGCTGGCGGGCTTCTCGAACCGCGCCGGCGACCGGCATGGCGGCGGCATGCAGCCGGTCAGGCATCATGCCGCCCTGATCGTCTCAAGCGCGCTGGCGGTCTCGACCTTCGTCGCCGAAAGCGCCACGCTTCAGCTCGGCAAGTGATCCTGCGCGCGCCCGTCACATCGGATGATTGGGCACCGATTGGCGTCGCGCCGCCGCGCTTCCCGGCGTCGTCGAATGATGCCCTGAACCTTGAGCGCCCGGGCCGCCGCGGCGCGGATATTCCTTCGCCGTTGCGAAGATGGTGTCGAGCGCGGCGCTGGCCGGACGGTCTAGGGGCATGGTGTCCGCGTGCTTCATTCGTAGGGCAGTTCGCCGAACAGGCCGATCATCAGATCGCCCTTCAACTCACGGAACGGGATTTCGACGAAATGGTCGGGATGACGCGGTTTGGCGCGTCCGTCCCCGGGGCCGTTCTTGGTGTGACCGCGAACGAACTCGCCGTTCTCCTTCACATAGGGGAGGACTACCAGGCGTCCGTGGTTCGTCGACAGGATGGTGCCTTCCCGCCAGAGGGTCGCGCCGTCCTCGCCCATGTCACTGGTCGTCTTTTTGACCATCCAGCCGATCTCGCCGTCGGGTTCGTACCAGAAGACCACGCCGTTGCTGACGAGGACACGTTCTCCGCGGGCCAAGGCTTCGGCTAGCAGTCGCTGGACGCTGGCGAGCTTCAGCAGCTGGTTGGCGCGCGGTTCGAGCTCGGCTCGGATCTTGGCCTTGACCTGCCCCCAGTGCTGCTCGTGGTGAAAGCCGAACCCGTTGGCGACTCTAGCCCTGCGCGCCGCTTCGGCCGCCTTGTCTGTCGGATAGTAGGCTTTGCTCCAGATGTCCTTGGGATCGCGGAATAGGATGCGCTGCCCGCCCGGCCCGGCCACCATAGCGATCCGTAGATAAGGGTAGGCGTCCAGTTCAGCCGCGAGCGCCGCGCGGTAGGGCTCGGCCTCCCGGTGAAGCTGCAACTGATCCGCCGGCGTTCGCGGGTCCGTCTGGTGACGTTTCACCGCCTCGGCCAGCATCAGGGCCTCTTCGTCCATCAGCCGCTGGCGCGCTTGGATGGCCTTGCGAACCTTCAGGGTCAGGGACGTCTTGTCCGGCTCCGCCATCGGGCGGGCGGCCAGCGCCTCCGCCAAGGCGGGATTCAGCGCTTCCGCCGCGGCAACGGCCGCCTCGCGACTGTCGTACATATCCATCCGGACGTTGTTGTCTTCATCCGGAACACGCCGGTCGCGCCAGCGGACGCCGCCGATTTCGGTGGCGACCACCTCCATCATGAACCAGCGGTCGAAGCGCGGTTTGTAGGCCGGCCACACCGCGAGGATCGCATCGTGGTCCCGCCTATAGTCGCCCCATTTGATCATCATCGCCTCCGCAACCGGGCCGCGATCTGATGCACAGGCGGACCGCTACGCAATACCGAATGACCGCGCGACGCCGTCCGGCGAGACCTGCGCACAGCTTTCTGCCTAGATGCCGGCTCAGGGTGGGACTGCACCCGCCCGTCCTGCGGCGGCTTGATCAGGGGACGGCGACCCTCGTCGAGCCAAGCTTCGATCTGTTAGTACGGCTGCCCAAGGCTGCTACGCCAGCTGACCGCCTTCCGTCATCGTGATTTTCCAAGCCGCGAAAGACCTCACCATGAGCGAGACATTCATCCATCCGACGCCACATGGCGACGTCACGCTGGAATTCGACGACGATGAACAGGTGACCATTCTGTCGCCGACGGGGGTGAAAGTCGGCGAGTTGGCCCATCGCGAGGTTGACGAGGACGAACCGATGGCCCGGCTGATCACCCACATTTTTTTGGAGGGCGATGGCGGTCGCTATCGACGCGCGGGGGTGATGAAGCGCGCGCTGGTCGAGTTGCAGGCGTACGGGTACCGGATGCTCTGCCGACCTCACGATGGCATCTGTCGAGATGACGGCAGCCATCTGACGCAGGACGCGCCGGGCTTCTTCGCCCATATGGAATCCAAGAAACTGGTGGGGCGCTACGAGTGGTGAGCCCGCGCCACGGCGCCAGCCGTGATATGGAAGATCACGTCGGCCACGTCCTGATCGGTGAGCGGACGCTCGGGGCCACGCTGTCGCAGTCCGACGGACGTCTGTCCCTTCGTATCGCGCTGGGGGGCGGTGAGCGGCTCGATCTGCCCGAAGACGGCCTCGTGCGGTTTCGTGCGGCGACCGGCTATTTCACGCTTCTCGGTCTGCGCGAGGGCGCGTCGCGCATGCTGCTAGGGGTCGCCGGCTCGGCCACCGTGTCGGTGCATCATGCGATCAAGAGCGCGGATTTCACCTCGCTCGACGACATCCGTTCCGCGACGTGGATGTTGTATGTCGAGGATCTGCCGGAAATCCACCACGTCAACGGCTTCCGACAGGAGTTCGTGTTCGGCAATGACGGATCGGCCCATGTCAACTGGAGCTACTCATCGCCGGGGGAGGTGACGCTCAACTGTCCGATGGCAGGTCTTCAGGTCGCCTTAGGACAGGATGCCAAAACCAGCAGCGAGACGCGAGATAAGGCGGCTATGACGTTCGCCTACCCGATGACCGTGACCTTCCCCGAGGCGATCGGCCTGTACGACGCCCTGCCGATCCTCCATCGCATCCGGCAGTTCTGCTCTCTGATGATGGGGCGTCTCCTCGATATCGAACGGGTCATCCTGCGCCTGCCGCAGGAGAGCAGACGGTACCATGACGCCGAGGTCTTCGGCGTTCACCCGGTCAAACGGTCGGATCGGCCTGGGCACAGGATCGCGGTCTTCGACGATCCGGCGGCGTTGGCCACTCTGCTAGACACCTGGCTCGACCGGGCCGGTACGCTTGACGAAGCGATCGACCTCCATTTCGAAGCGCTAGAGAAGGAGGATCTCGGCTTGCCGTTGCGCTTCCAGCAGTTCGTCCAGGCGATCGAGGCCGCACACCGCCGTTCGGGTGCCCCGGTCGGCGAACCGATCAACGTCGACGTCGTGGTCGAGACACTCAGGGAGCGGGGCGTCGCCGACGGCATGATCGACCGCGTGAGGGGCATGCTGGCCCATGCGCACGAGCCGGGCTTGCGCCAACGGTTACGGGCGTACTGGGACGCCCTTGCGCCGGAGTTGGCCGTACTCCGCCCTGATCTCCGGCGGAACCCCTTCGTCGACCGACTGGTGGTGACCCGCAACTTCTATGCGCATGGGCTGGACCTGTCGTCCCAGGTTCTTGAGCGTGAGGACCTCTGGGATGGCACGGAGTTCCTCAAGGCCATGTCCCATCTCGTCCTGCTTCAGGCGATCGGCGCCGACCTCTCGGGCGTCGGTCAGCGCATGCTCGACGAACGGTTCGTCCAGTTCGCCATCCGCGCCTGAGCGCTGTCGCGTTAGCCGCCGCGTGCCACAACTGGTCCGGCACGCCTCAGGCCACCGCGGCCCAATCCGCTTCAGCTAAACCAACCTTAGCGAAGTCGGCTCACGGCTTTTAGGGTGCTATTCGGCTTTCCCGGCGTACCGGTGTTCGCATCGACTTCATCCACTGCGGCCAGTCTGGCCTCGAGCCGCTCCGCCTTCTCAGCAGTGTCGATGTATGGCGACAAGTAAGGCCGCGAACCGAAGACATCTTTCCAGATGATCTGAATCTCCTTCCCGACTGTCATCACCCGGATCGACACCGTGGGGCTCTCAGCTGCGTTACGGGCGATGACGGCGTCGGCGGAGCGGTCCGAGGCGATAGAGAGGCGATAGGCATACCGGGCGGTCGTCCAGTTAATCCGCCGGACGGCGGCGCTGTCACCGATAATCCGGTGACGGCCGACGTGATTGACCGGTGACAGCCGGCTGGAGCCCCGCAGGATCGTCCAGGCGTCGATCGGGAAAAGCAGTTCCACATTGCGGCCATGAGTATAGGGGCGGCGACGAAGTGTGGGGACGGTCGGATCGTGAATGCAGACGGGGTTGTCAGAGGTGATGAACGGCACATCGGTCGTGTTGTGCAGGACCTCGAAGCCGATCTGGAAGCAGAGGTCTCCGAATGCCTTGAAGTCGGCGTTCATCGCCTCGAGCGTAGCCTGTGGGTTGATGCCGACAGGGATCGTGTCGAGAATGCCTGAGTATCGCGCAAGCTCGATCGGCAAGGCACCGAAGCTTTCCAAGCTGAGCGCCTCAGCGCGCAAGCGAGTGGCGAGCAGGACTTCGTTTCGCTCTCGCGCTGCCGGCACACGCACGCGCATGAGGGCCGCCATGCCCAAGAGGTTGAACGAGATGGCGGGCGACACTCTTCGATCAGCGACCGCGCCCCGCGTATCCTCCCAAACAGTCTCGAAACTATTCCACAGGTCCTCGAAACGGTGGCTCTCGACGGAGCCGTCGGGCAAGGTCTGGGAATAGTAGTGGTTCTGATAGCCCACCGCCTCCGGACGGGTGGTGGAGGGGTTCTCGGGCGCTTCGGCGCGATAAGCCCATACGCGACCAGCATCATTTAGAAACCCGTTCATGTACGTCACGGAGACGAAGTGGTGCTTCTTGTTGCGGCGATCGACGCCGTTTCGGATCGGCGGAATTCGGCTCGCGGGCCGGACATCGCCGTCATCAGGCACCGCGCCCCAGGCGCCCCAAGGGGAATCCGCTGTCATAGACCGCAGAGTAGGCGTTCCGCGAAACAGCGCGAAGCGGCTTCCGTCATCTGCTGCGCGCAAACCGCTTCCCATATCGCTGGGTTTCAAGTGAGAAGGCTTCATGAACGCCATACCCACCCGCCAGAACGACCCGACGAACATCCGCCTGCTGCGCGCCCGCCAGCAGATGTTCCATCGGGCCAAGATTGTCTTCGTGACCCAGCTCGTCCTTACAGTGCTGTGTCCCGTCGCCGGCGCGGTCTTGGGGGTCTTGGTCGAGAGCGCGCGGCCGGGAGTGGCGGTCTTCAGTCTTGTGGCGACCCTTCTGGATATCACCGTCCTGGACCGGCTCCAGCGCCGGTACCTGCGGAGCGGTGCCAAGGTCGCGGAGTGCTTCGACTGTTCGGTCCTGGATATCCCGTGGAACGCCCTGAGCGCAGGCAAGAGACCGGACCCCGAAATGATCGAGGAGGCCGCAAGGGCTTGGTCCCGCCGTCACGACGACTCCACTCTCGCCGACTGGTATCCATCGGAGGTGGGCCAGACGGACGTTGGCCGTGCGCGCCTGCTCTGCCACCGGAGCAATATCTGGTATGACGCCACGCTCCGGCGGATGAACGGATCGTTGGTCCTCGTTATCGCTTGGGCCATTCCGCTGGGCTTGGCCTTGGTTTGCTGGCTCACCAATGTCCCTTTCCGCGAGGTCGCCATCGTTCTAGCCCCGGCGGCGCCGGTGCTCGTCTGGTCCGTGCGCGAACACTTCCGCCAGAAGGACACGGCGGAAGGGCAGGAGCAGACCAAGGGGGAGGTGGAATCGATCCTCGGACGGATCGAGGGAGCGGGCGTGACGCCCGAGGAGGCCAGACAACTGGCCCGCGACGTCCAGAACGCACTCTATATCCGTCGCGCCTCCAGCCCGCTGATCATTCCCGGGCTCTACCAGCTACGACGCGCCACGCTCGAAACCCAGATGAAGGCCGCCGTCGCGGATCGTCTGCGCGACGGCGGCCCATAGCTCCGATCGTCAGGACGCGGGGAAGAAGTCCCCGAACACGCTCTTCCAGATGCGGATCGCCTCGCTTTCACTTCCTTGAGATTCCGCGCGGAAGGCGCGGGTCGCCGCCATCTCCGCTTCCTTAAGCGTCTGCCGGGCCACAGCGCATTTGTCGGGCGTCATCTCGTCGGAGACCGGGGGACCGAGCTTGGCGGGATCGGCCCAAGTCTCGCTGACGCTGGCGGCGGCCGCCGCGAAGAACCGGCGGGCTTCGTCAGGGAAGGTGTTGAACGGGCCGTCGACCAGGTCGAGCGCCATCACCTCGACCAGGAAGGACGGTTCGATGGGCCTGCCGTTGGCCCGGTTCCAACTTTTCAGCATCTTCACGAGCGGAACCCAGTTCCCCGACAAGGTCTTGTTCTTGGCCGTGGTCAGGTCGTTATGGGTGGCCGGGTTGGTCTTGATCCATCTGCCGAGCTGCTCGTCCGGGATTTCGTAATCCGAACCGGAGGGGAAGGCCGGGACCACGTCGAGGCTGACGACCTTGCCCTCCTCGTGCTGGGTCTGGTGGCGCTTTTCGAACCAGACGGTCACACATCGACGGTCGCGCTCCACCTGGTCTCGGCCGTAGGCGTCGACCAGGCAGGACTCCAGATCGTCGAGCACGGCCTTGGGATGCGCCTTGCGCCGGTGCTCTTCCTTCGCGCCTAGGCAGACGAAGATGTCGATGTCCTTGAGCGGCTTGGTTTTGGTGTGCCGGCCATAGGAGCCGGTGAGGAAGTCGTGGTCGACCTGGAAGGCCGCCTGAACAGTCGCGCGCACATCCTTCTGCCTACGGCTGGCGTCGTCCTGTTCCGTCTGGGTGAGTTCCAGACGGCTCTTGAATGTGGCGAATGCATCGCTGACCTTGCTCACGCGGGCCTCCAGTAGTTGAGCCCAGCGGTGATATCGTGCGTGGCGATCGCCGTTCCGGTGGAGCGGCTGACAAGACCCGCCGTGGACAGATGGGACGTGCTCGACATGCCGGGCATGACCTGACGGCCGCGCTTGCAGCTCAGGATGATCCGGTAGGTGCATCCGGCGGGGGGACGTCCCGCCTTCTCGATGGTGCGCTGGACGTGTTCCCGATCGACCCACATATCGTCGTCCACGCCGCTGCCGTCGTAGGAGACGGGAAAGTCCCATCGCAGCTGCAGAGTGCTCGATCCCGGCTTGAAGAACTCGATGGTCACTACCTCGAGGTGGCCGCTTTCGAGCCAAGCGCGGGCCGCCGGACCCACGACGGTCCAGTCGTCGACCAGCTGAGCCGGCGACAGGCCCGCGGCTTGGACGATCCGGTTCAACTGGTTGCGCATGTGATCCGCTACGAAGGCAGCGGTATGGGTACGAGTATAAGTGAAGGTTGAAACCGCCATCAGCCTGCAGCCCCCCAATCGATGCTGAGCGGCGCCGACGCATCGTTGGCGGCTGCCGAAGTCTCTGCATCGGCGGGTTCGTCGCCGAGAGCGTGGACCAGCACGCGCGGAGCCCGAGTCTTCAAAGTCGCCCCGACCCAGTCGAGATCGGCGGAGTCGCAGGGCACATGGAGGGTCCAGGCTTTCCCTGTGGGATTCCAGTCCAGCGGCGGGACCTCGGTTCCCTGGCTGACGGCGTTCGCGCCATAGGCACCGTAGATCACCAGGCGGTGGCCGTCGCCCTTGAGGGTCAACGGATGCTTCGCATAGTGGTCTTCCGATAGCAGGCTGGCCATGACGCTCGACGCCGCCGTCAGCTGGCCGGCGTCCACGGAATCCGGCCGCGTGATAAGGGCGACGATCTCGGACCAGGTCTCGGCTCCCGTGCGGACCGGCACGGACGCGATATCCCTACGCAGCTTCACGGCCGACCTCCTTGTTCGCTTGGGCGGAGGCCTTGATCGCCGCGAGGACCTGCTGGCTGGTGACCAGGTTGGGGTCACGGGCGCTGGCAAGGGAGCCCGCGAGGGCGCTGACGACGGCCTTTCGGAGGCGGCGGCCGTCCATGCCGCTCGAAGCGGTGACGAACAGGCTCATGTCGCCCCCCAGCTTGAGGATCGACGGCCACTGGCGACCGAGCCCGTCGAGGGTGTCGCGGATGATCTCGGCCCGGGCCTCGTTGTTCGGGGGCGGGATGTATTCGATCAGGTCCGCCCGCGACAGGAAGGCGCTGTCCACCGCCTGCGGATAGTTGGTGGTGGCGATGAGCAGGACGTTCTTGTGCTGGCGGGTCAGGAGATCGAGGCTCGCCAAGACGGCGTCCGTCGCCCGGTGCACGTCCACCGGATTGGCTTCGAGGCTCATCTTCTTGCGATCGGCCGCGAGCGTCTCGACCTCGTCGAGCAGGACGACGGCGAAGCCGCCTATGCCGGCCTCGGGGATGGTCTGGTTGAACAGGGTGGTGACCTGTTGCTGGCTCTTGCCCAGCGAGGCGCTAGCCAGGCCGTGCGGATCGATCTGAAGGAAGTTGACCTTCGACGGACGGAGCATGGCGGCGACCTTGGTCGCCAGGCCGCGGGCGAGCGTGGTCTTGCCCGTGCCGGGGACGCCGGCGAGTACGATCAGGCCGTGCAGCGGCGCGACGTCGAAGGAGACGGAGCGTCGGACGGTCAGGGCGAGGATGGCCTGAGCGACGAGGCGGTCCTTCACCGCTTGGTCCATCTTGATCGAGTCCCAGGCGGACTCGAAGGCGGGATCAGGGAGGGCGCAACGGTAGGCGATTCCGGAACTCATCAGAGAGTCCTTTCGATTCAAGGGGAGGATGAATCCGAGAGGGCGCTCTGTCGCGGCAACAGTTGTCTGCTCGCGAACGCGATGCATAAGATCGCGCCGCCGACCCGGATGAGTCGGTAACCGGAGAGAGGGCGGCCTTCTTTTGAAGACCGGCAAGTCGGAGTCGGTCGTCCTCTCCCCACCATGTTCACGCTCAGATCGTCAGGCACGCTCCATCGTCTGGTACGCATGCCGCGCCCGAACACGGCGTCGGCGGGTCGATCGAATTTCAACGGAATGGAACAGCCAAAACCCAACCCGGACTGACTCGATATGCCGAGTCGTGCCGCGTGGAAAGGGAGCGTTAACCCGTTTTCACTCTGAGCCGATTCGTCTCACGTGTCGAAGGCTGCGTCAAGATATAGTGGGTGGTTGCAGCTGGAGCGCTACATCCGGCGCTTTTTGGGCGAACGCCGGGTTGCCCCAACTAAAGCCGTCCACAACTTTCGCGCCTGGGCATCCGGCGGCCGGGCGGTACCTACTAGCAAGCCTTGGCGGCAAGATAGCTCCGCCACCGTTGTGACAGGGTACGGCGACGCGCGCCGTAGATGAGGGGCAGGACGACAGGCGCGCTCTCCACCGCGGCGTTGTAGTCCGACATCAGGAGCAGGACATCAGCTTCCTGATAGCCCCGAGCGCTCGTCGTCTCGATCCGTTGAAGGATCTCGTCGATGGCGCGGGCCGCCTGCCGATGGCCGAGCAGGGCGCCGAGGACATCGGACGACAAAACAAAGACGAGGGCGGCGATCATGACCCGAGCCACGTTGATCTGCGCCTCGCCGGTCAGATCGACGACGCCACGCCAGGCCCCGATACATAGACCAAGCGCAATGAGCCCGAGCACCGTGCCGACGACCCGCGCGCTGGTCTTCTGAAGGTCCCGCGTCCAGTAGGCGGACTCCTCGATCAATTCCGCCGCGCGCTGATGGCTGGGCCGACACCGACTAGAGAAATAGGCCTCTTCACGGACTGGAGGGTGGCCGCGGATCGGGATGGCGAAACCATCGAAGATCCTCAGACGCTGCTCCGGCGAGACGGTCTGACCCAAGCCGCTCGCCAGCAGCACTAACCGGCGGGCCTGGTTCCCAGCCCTTCTGTGACACCCGCTGCGTCGTCCGAGTTCGAACCAAGCCACCGCGAGGGCGAATCCGAGGACGGCCAGTGCTAGGAGCGTCTCGCCATCGCTCGAGAATACCGAACCTGCCGCCACGCCAGCCATCAACAACTGAACGAGCACGAGAATTACCTGCAGCTGCTGGGCGCGATCCAGTTCAGCGCGCTGGTGCGTGAGTAGCCGAGTGGTGCTGAAGGCACCTTCGATTTCCAGAACCGCGTTCCCGACAAAGGTCGCCTTACCCCGAGTGTAGGCCGCCAGATTTTCAGGGTGCAGATTGGCCAACTCCTGCTTTAGGGCTGCGTACCGCCTGACCAGCGCCTTATCAGCCAGCAGGGCGTCCCGGAAAGCCAGCATGCGCAGACCCCAATCCGCCTTGGGCGGAACTAGATGAAGGTTGAAGGCCGGTCCGCCAGAGGGATCAAGGCGCGTCATGAAGCGACGGGGGGTTCGGCCGCGTACCCGCTGCCTTAGCAGGTAGCCTTGCGACTGAAGCTCTCGAGACACGACGCCGACGGCGCTCCAGTCTGGTAGAGTGACCAGAAGATCGATCACCGGCTTCGCGGGCAATCCTGGGATGGCCGTGCTGCCGACGTGATCGACGAAGCACAGGCAGTTCCGGATCGCACGCTGCAGACGTTCGGCCTCCTCCGCATAAGCCCCCGCCCAAGTGTGATCGTACTGAACAAGCTCAATCTGGGACGGGGGGGCGAGCGTGTGATCACGGATCGGAACACCAAACTTCCGCGCCCAGTCAGTCAGGAGCCCACCCGCCACAGCTATCATTCCTGTCCCCTCATTCGCGCGACCGCCGGCCCCTAATAGGCCGCTTAGGCTAGGACTATGCAAACAGGTCTAGCTGCGCGCGCGCAGATGTCGGCACCCGAAACTTGGTCAAGTCCAGCTCGTGCCTAAAGGCTTCTAGGCCGTACCGCTTCACGGCCGCTTTGAAGCGAGCCGAGATCAGCTCGGCGACCGGCCCGGTGCCCTTCATTCGCTGGGACCAATCGGCGTCGTATTCCTTCCCACCGCGCGTCTGGCGGATCAGGGACATGACACGGGCGGCACGCTCGGGGCGCGCATCCGCGAGCCATTCTTTGAAGAGGTCTTTGATCTCCAACGGCAGTCGCAGGGTGACGTACATGGCGGTTGTAGCACCAGCCCTGGACGATGCTTCCAAGATGGATTCGAGTTCGTGGTCATTTAGGCCAGGGATGACAGGTGCGAACCCTACACCAACGGGGACGCCGGCTTCAGCCAAACGGGAGAGCGCCTCCAGACGCTTTGCCGGAGTCGAGGCCCTAGGTTCCATCGCTCGGGCAAGCCCTCGGTCTAGGGTAGTGATCGAAACGAAGGCGGTCGCCAGCTTCTCGCGCCCCATCGGCCCCAGAATGTCGAGGTCGCGCGTGATCAGGTTGGATTTGGTTATGACGCTCACAGGCTGGTTGAACCGCGCCGCCACTTCAAGCACGCCACGCGTGATCTTCAGATCGCGCTCGTCTGGCTGATAGGGGTCGGTGTTGCCGCCTATGTGGATACGCTTGCAGACGTATTTCTTGGCGCTGAGTTCCTGTTCCAAGAGACGCGCGGCGTCGGGCTTGAAGAAGATTCGGCTCTCGAAATCCAGGCCCGGGGATAGGCCCAGGTAGGCATGGGACGGGCGCGCATAGCAGTAACTACATCCATGGGAACAACCGTTGTAGGGGTTGATGGAACGCTCAAAGCCGATGTCGGGGCTCTGGTTCTTGCTGATGATTGTGCGGGAGCGGAGAGGGGTTATCGTCGTCGCAATCTGGGTAGATGCGGTGGCGTCTTCATCGGCCCACCCGTCGTCGAAGGCCTCGACCTGGTTGGCCTCGTATCGGCCACTAGCGTTCGACCTGGCACCTCGGCCTGCGACGGCGGGCCTCAGTTTCACAGCCTCCGTCATCGGTGTGCAACAGAATAGTAGGGCCAGCCATGTTCGCAGCCCTTGTACGGGTTGATGGACCGGTCGAAACCGATGTCCGGACTGGTGTTTCGGGCGATGATGGTCCGGGCGTGCTCGGGCGTCAGGGTGGTGCGCAGGGGCGCCGCCGCGACGTCCTCGCCGGTCCAGCCGTCATCGAAGGCCTCCACGACCTCGTGTTCGAACCGCCCGCTCGCATTCGATCGCGCGCCCCGTCCTTTCGCCGCTTCAGCCATGGCCCGACCATAGCCGAAAAACGGAACGAATCAAGAACATATGGCGTCGCCGCGCCGCGCGCTCCGGACCGGCGAGAATATTCCACCCGAAGGGTTTTCAAACGCAACCCTAATCGCCACCTTGGCGGTTCCAGTCCTCTCCCTGCGAGCCGCCCATGTCCGTCGACGCCCTGTTCCGCCCCTTCCAGGTCAAGTCCCTGAAGATGCCCAACCGCATCGTCATGGCCCCGATGACGCGGTCCTTCTCCCCGGGCGGGATCCCGACCAGCGACGTGGCGGGCTACTACCGTCGCCGCGCCGAGGGGCAGGTGGGCCTGATCATCACCGAGGGCACGGTCGTCGAACGGCCCGCCGCCCGCAACGACGCCGCCGTCCCCGTCTTCCACGGCGAGGCCCTGCCGGAATGGAAGAAGGTGGTGGAAGAGGTCCACGCCGCCGGCGGCCTGATCGCGCCGCAACTGTGGCACGTCGGCTCGGCGCGCGGGCAGGGGGCCGACTGGGCTCCGCTCGGCAAGGTCGACAGCCCCTCGGGCATGACCAGCCCCGGCAAGCGCGGCCTCGAGCCGATGACCGACGAGGACATCGCCGACACCATCGCCGCCTTCGGTCGCGCGGCCCGCGCCACCCGCGAGCTCGGCTTCGACGCGGTCGAGATCCACGGCGCCCACGGCTATCTGATCGACCAGTTCTTCTGGTCGGGCCTCAACGACCGCGCCGACAAATGGGGCGGCGGGACCATCGCCGACCGCGCCCGCTTCGGGGCCGAGGTGGTCAAGGCCGTGCGCGAGGGCGTCGGCCCCGACATGGCCCTGATCCTGCGCCTGTCGCAGTGGAAGTCGCACGATTTCGCCGCCAAGAACGCCCACGACCCCGCCGAGCTGGAGCAGTGGCTGGCCCCGCTCGTCGAAGCCGGCGTCGACGTTTTCCACTGCTCGCAGCGCCGCTTCTGGGAGCCGGAGTTCGAGGGTTCGGACCTCAATTTCGCCGGCTGGACGAAGAAGGTCACCGGCCTGCCGACCATCACCGTCGGCTCGGTCGGCCTCGATGGCGAGTTCATCGCGGCCTTCGGCGGCGCCGGCTCCAAACCCGCCTCGCTGGACGGGCTGATCAAACGCCTTGAGGCCGACGAATTCGACCTCGTCGCCGTCGGCCGCGCCCTCCTGGCCGACCCCCACTGGGTCGAAAAGATCCGCGACGGCCGGCTGGATGAGCTGAAGGATTTCGAGCGCGGCGCGATGGCCAGCCTCAGCTAGGCGGCGAGCGGGGCGGTGAAGAGTGATTGGTGAGTCGTGAGTGTGTCGCCGAACGCGAGCCTGCACACTCACCATTCACGACTCACTCTTCACCCGTCACGCAGGCTCCACCACCACCGCCGTGCCGTAGGCGAGCACTTCGGTGATCCCCGGCATGATCTCATTGGCGTCGTAGCGCATCGCCAGGATGCCGTTGGCCCCCATCTTCTGCGCATGGTTGATCAGTTCGTCATACGCCTCCTGCCGCGCCGTCTCGGCCAGTTTGACATAGGCCCCGACGCGACCGCCCAGCATCGACTGTACGCCCCCGATGGCGTCCGAGACGACGTTCCTTGACCTCACGGTGATGCCGCGGACGACGCCAAGGGTCTTCACCACCCGATAGCCGGGCGCGTCATTGGTGGTCACGATCAGCATGGTCATTTCCTCTCACAGCCCGCGTCGGGTCGAGAAGGCGGAGCCTTCTGACCGCGGGCCAACATCATGCTCGTTTTTCGAGAACTCGAAAAACGAACGCATGGTCATCCTTCTCGCCCGCCGGATGCGCCTCCGACGATACCTCGCTCCACGCCGCCTCGTCGAACGCCGGGAACAGCACATCCCCCTCCGGCTCGGCCTCGACCTCGGTCAGATAGATCCGCTTCGCCCGCGGCAGGGCCCGTTCGAACAGGGCCACGCCGCCGATGACGCAGATCTCGTCGACCCCGTCCTCCTCGGCTGTCTCGCGGGCGATCTCGACCGCCTCGTCCAGCGTCGTGCACACCACGGCCCGGTGCGCCGCGAACGATTCGTCGCGCGACAGGATCAGGTTCAGCCGGCCGGGCAGGGGCTTCAGCGGCAGGCTCTCCCAGGTCTTGCGCCCCATGATGCAGGGCTTGCCCAGGGTGACGGCCTTGAACCGCTGCAAGTCAGAGCGCAGGCGCCAGGGCAGGTCGCCGTCCCGCCCGATCACCCCGTTGCGGGCCCGGGCGACGACGAGGGCGAGGTGGGGGATGGTCATGGACGCGGCTCCAGCCAGTGCAGCCATTTCCGCTGCATGGCCTGTTCAAGGTCGATCCCCGCCCGGTCGCAATAGATCAGCAGCATGCCCAGCACATCCGCCGCCTCGTCGCCCAGCTTGCCGGCGTCGGCCGCGCCCCGCGCCCGCCCGCTCATCCGCAGATGCTCGGCCGTCAGCTCGCCCAGCTCTTCCTGCACCTTCAGCAGGGCCCAGTCACCGGAGCGTTCGATGCCGTGTTCGGCGGCGTAGAGGTCGGAAATGCGCAGGACGGAGGCGGAGAGGTCGGAGAGATTCATTCCGTATCCTGACGAAGGAAGATCGCATCACAAATGAGATGGGGCGCTCGGCTCGCGTGATAGCGCCGAAGGCATACTCTCAGTGCACTCGGTCGGGCGAACCTGTCGATCTCGTTCTCGAGTTCGACCTCATCAGCGTCACTCCAGTCACCGTGACGGTCTAAGTGTTTGATGTAAATGTGCGCTTTCACCGCAATGGGTACAGCGTCCGCGATGTCCAAGGCTGAAACGCCATCTACGACGCAGGAGGCGAGGGATAGCAGCTTCGCCCGTAGAGCCAGTTGATCAAGCGTATCGATATAGCGGTCACTCACTCCCCTAATCTGGCGTTTCACTAGGTTGTCGGCTTCTAGGACGGGAAGATTGAGCCGGCTTCCGAGAGCGCGAGCGAGGGTGCTCTTGCCCGCGCCATGGAAGCCATCAACCAAGATATGCCCGTGCGTGTTCGGCATCGCTTGGATCACGTCACCAAGTGCGTCGACCTCAGTGAAATGCGGGATCAAACCGCGACCGGCGCCTTGATATGCGGCCACGGCTCATACCCCTCGAGCATGAAGTCCTCGAGCGTATAGGCGAACAGGTCGTCCTTCGGCGCGATCGTCATGGTCGGGGCGGGCAGGGGGGCGCGGGTCAGCTGCAGCTCCGCCTGTTCGATATGGTTCAGATACAGGTGGGCGTCGCCGAAGGTGTGGATGAACTCCCCCGGCTTCAGCCCGCACACCTGGGCGACCATCAGGGTCAGCAGGGCATAGCTGGCGATGTTGAACGGCACGCCCAGGAAGACGTCCGCCGACCTCTGGTACAACTGGCAGCTCAGCTTGCCGTCGGCGACGAAGAACTGAAACAGGCAATGGCAGGGCGGCAGGGCCATGTCGTCGACATCGGCCGGGTTCCAGGCCGTGACGATGTGGCGCCGGCTGTTGGGATTGGTCTTCAGATTGTGGATCAGCGCAGTGATCTGGTCGATCATCCGCCCGTCCGGCGCCGCCCACGACCGCCATTGCTTGCCATAGACCGGCCCCAGCTCGCCCTCGGCGTCGGCCCATTCGTCCCAGATGCGGACGCCATTGTCCTTCAGCCAGCCGATATTGGTCTCGCCGCGCAGGAACCACAGCAGTTCGACGATGATCGACCGCAGGTGCAGCTTCTTGGTCGTCAGGACGGGGAAGCCCTTGGCCAGGTCGAACCGCATCTGCCGCCCGAACACCCCCAAGGTGCCGGTCCCGGTCCGGTCGTCGCGCCGGCTGCCGGTGTCGAGAATGTCGCGCAGCAGGTCGAGGTACTGCTGCTCCGGGTGCGCGGGGGCGGCGGGGCGCGGATGATCCGGGGCGCGCGTGAGAGAATCGACAAGGACGGCGACGGCGTTCATCCGGTCAGAGTGGACGCTGATTCGGAAATCCCCAACGCGTCCGGTGGACACTTTGGCGCGCGGGCTGTGGACGCCGCGATCAGGCGCGGCGTCCACCCCGTCCGGTTCAGCGCGTCGCCGCCTGGAAGGCAGGATCCGAGAACAGTTCGTGGGTCAGCTTCTGCACCGTCGCCGCATAGCCCTGCATCGCCGCCGGAATGGCCACGGCGCCGAGGAAGGACGACTCCCACTGGTGGTCGACGGTGTGCACCTTGTCGTAGACCACCTGTCCGTCGCGGGTCAGGACGAAGCGGGCGCCCACCGAAGCCTGACCGATGCTGAATCCGGTCGCGTCCAGCTGGTTCGCGGTCAGGGTTCCGGACAGGCGCAGACGGGCGGCGGCGTCGAGCCGGCCGGCGTTGCGCAACTCCGTTTCCAGCGCCTCTTGCAGATAGGTGCTGTAGGCGCCGTCGCTGCCGCCGGTCATGGAGTTGCCGCGCATGATGTGCCGGCTGTCATTGACGCCGGCCCCGGCCCCGAAATCGTCGACCCCGATGGCCGTGGTCCCGGCGCGCAGGGCCTGCAGGCTGGCGAGCCCGGGCTGGTACGTCGGCGCGGGCTCGTGAACGCAGGCCGCCAAAGTCGAGAGCGCCGCCAGCGCGCCGACGACGCGGATGACGCGGCGCATCAGTCGAACGCCCGCCGGTCGGCGAGCTGGTCGAGACCGTTCCAGACGATCTGGTCGACGACCTGGTTCACCGCCTCCTGGGGCGTCACCGCGGTCAGGCCGGGAGGACCGGAATGATTGCCGATCGTGGTGTGAAGCGCATGGCGCACATCCACCGACGTCGTCTGGCCCCCGCGGCTGTAGGTGACGGTCGTGACATAGGCGTCGGTCACCATATTGCCGACCGCGCCGAGCGTCAGGCCGGTGCCGAAGCCCTCTGCCTCGGCGTTCTCGCCCTCGGCCGGCACATTGTTGATCACCACGGTCAGCAGGCCGGCGCCGGCGCCGCCGGCCTCGCTGCTCACCGCAGAGAACAGACCCGATTCGGCGGCGACGGCGATGACGCGCGGCCGCACTTCCGCGGTCGCAGCGGCGTTGGCGCTTCCCTTGGTGCGGAACTCGACCGCGACCTGGACCGGCCGCAGGGTCGTCGGCGCCGGGATGTCCGCCCGGCCCACGCGCGGCAGCGTCGGATCGACATAGGACTTCACGGACAGGCAGCCGGTCATAACCACGGCGCAGGCGGCAAGGGCCATGCCGCGTACGGCATGGCGAAGCAATGTGTTGGTCATCTGGTGATCCCCCCGAATCGTATGGAAAGGCCCTGCAGGCCTTCCGCAACCTATCCATGAATTATCCGGGTTGGATAGTCCCCTGCAGTTACGTCGGGGCGCCGGTCGGAACGTCGCCTGCTGTTGATGCGCGGCATCGGCCAGCGAGGTGCAGCGACGCCGCTGTCAGATCAGCCCGGCGATCAGCCGTTGTTCCAGCGCCGCCTGGCCGGTCAGATACCAGTCGCCGATCGTGCGCCTTTCCAGCTCCTCCAGGGTCACGTCGCTGCCCTCGATCAGCTGTTCGAACCCGGCCCGCTCGATCCGCAGGCCCTCGTCGATCTCCGCCAGCATGGCCTCGACCTGCGGGCGTTCCGTGCGCAGGGGGCCGTCGATATCCAGCGACTTCTGCAGCTTGCGCCCGTGGATCATCAGCGCCGTGTCCCGGCTCAGCCACCGGTCCTCGCGGCGGAAGCCGGCCATGATGGTGACCCCCGCCGAATAGACCGTGGTCCGCCCCAGGAACAAGGCCCGCCGGCCCGTCCGCTCGCGGAACAGCCGCACGTCCTCGGCCATGCGCCGGCCGACCTCGGCGTCGCCGCCCGTGGTGCCCAGCTCCAGCACCAGCGGACCGGTCCCCGACCGCGCTGCATTCAGCGCGTCCAGCCAGATCGCCAACATGGCGTCGTCCACCGCCCCGTGCAGCGAAACGGTCGGCTGTTCGGCCAGCGCCGCGGGCGCCGCCGGCGCGCTTCTCAACATGCCCGACATGGGTTCAGATCACCGAGGCCGACGGCCGGGGCCGCTGGGTCACGCGCCGCAGTTCGCTGCCCTCGCTGACGATGGCGATGGCCATCCCCGGCTCGCTGAACAGAAGCCGCATCCGCGCCATGTCCTCGGCCTCGTCGGGATCGGCGGCGTCGATCATCTCCATCGCCTGGATCGCACTGAGATATTTCAACTGGTATTTAGGCATGCAGACCCAACGGCCCACGGCGTCGCCCGTTCCTGTGACGGCCAGGCGACACCGGGGTCGTTGGTTCGTGTCTTCAGGCCAGCGACTTCCCGATCAGCAGGGCGCCCAGCTTCGACGACGCCCCGTCATGGAACCCCGCCGCCTTCGGCGCGGTCTCCGGGTTCCGGTAGGTGCCGAAGATCATGTCGATCAGCGGCAGGTCGCAATAGTTCGACCGGTGCGCGCCCCGCTCGTGATGCGCCGCGTGCATCTCGGGCCGGGCGATGAACCAGCCCAGCCAGCGCGGGGTGCGCACATTGGCGTGGGTGAACATGGCCATGAAGCTGTTGACCAGCACGATCGGAACCACCGCCTCGACCGACAGGCCGACGATCCACACCAGGGCCAGGCTGCCCTGCAGGGTGAAGCCCGCCATGTCCAGCGGATGGAACCAAAAGGCGCCGTAGACGTCGACGCGCTCGGCCGCATGATGGGTCTGATGCAGGCGCCGCCAAAGGACGTCCACGCCGTGCAGGGTCCGGTGCCACAGATACAGGGTCAGCTGGAACAGGACGAAGCCGACTCCGAGCTGGAGCCACAACGGCGTCTCGGTCAGGTCGATCAGGCGATGCTCGGCCAGGAAGGCGTCCCACACCAGCGGCGCGAACAGGGCCACGACCATATAGACGAGGAAGGCCAGCACGCCCTTGACCCGCCAGCCGGGCGTCGACGGATAGTCGCGGGGGCGCCAGACGGTGTCCAGCAGGATGAAACCGCCGAACATCGCCACGATTGAAACGGTGATGACGTTGATCATGATTGCCTCGATTTAACGCGTCGTCCGCATACCGGCGGTCGATCTGGAGAGGCCTCAGTGGTATGAAACGTCGCCGCGCGGGTTGAGCCGTCGCGTGGTCAAGTCGCGTCGGATTCTCCGAAAGACATGCGTTTTCAAAGGACTCGGATAAGGCGACCCCGCCGCGACGGCCTGGCCGTTGTGGCGGAAATGAGGAAAACCACACCCATGGTGCAGTCCCTGACCCGCGAACGACCGACCCTTCGGGTGGCCAAGGGCGAACAGACCCGCGACCGCGTGCTCGACATCGCCGAGGCTGCGGTCCTCGACAAGGGGTTCGCCGCCACCTCGATCGACGAACTCCTGTTCGAGGCCGGCATCACCAAGAGCGGCTTCTTCTATCATTTCCGCGACAAGAACGACCTCGCCCTGGCCCTGATCGAGCGCTTCCGGACCCGCAACCAGTCGGTCTTTGAGGACGTCTTCGACCGCGCTGACCAGCTTGATGAGGATCCACTGCACGCCTTTCTGGTCGGCCTGAAACTGCTGGCCGAACTGATGGCCCAGGTCCAGACCGAGCGGCCCGGCTGCCTGGTCGCCACCTTCGTGTACCAGGACCAGCAGTTCGACCGCCGGGTCCGCACCCATCTGGTCGAACTCAGCGATATCTGGCGTGGCCAGTTCCGGGCACGGCTCGAACGCATCGCCGCCGTCCACCCGCCGCGGGTCGACATCGACCTTCAGGACCTCGCGGACATGCTCTCGACCGTCGTCGACGGCGGCATTTTGCTGTCCAAGGTCATGCGCGAGCCTGGGCTGCTGGCCCGTCAGATTCTGGCCTACCGGACCTTCGTGCGCACGGTCTTCCTTGGATTCTGACGCCTACGACCAATTCTGTCGTAGCGATCCGCCACGCTTCTCGCGTCCATGGGGGACGCGGAGGATCAATGCGATGGAAGAGGCCTGGCCCGAACACCTCCTGGCCCGCAACCATCCGACCCGGGAGTGGCGGTCCCGGCCGGAGGCCGCCTGGGAGGCGATTCGTCACGACTATCTCGCGGGCGTCAGCGCGCGTGAGCTCTGCGACCGCTACGGAGTGGCGCTCAGCACGCTGCGGCTCAAGGCCAAGGAGGGCGGCTGGCGACGCACCGACCAGGCGGATGATTATCCCTGGTCCGCCGGATCCGACCTGTACGCCGACGATGCGGCATCCGACGACCGCGCCCCCGCCGATGCTGAGAGCTGGGCCGAGCTCGCCGACAACGCCCGCTTCCGCCTGCGCCGGGCCATCGCCTCCGGTCGCGCGGCCGAGGCCGCCTCCTGGCTGCGGGTGCACGAGCGCCTGCGCGCCCTGGTCATCGCCGAAGCCGACACGGCTCCCGAGCCGCCCGAGGTCGCGCCGGATCCGATCGAGGCGGTCGTGACCGTGGCCCGTCAGGTCGAATCCCTCGCCCGCCGCGCCGCCTGCGCCACCGAGGACGCAGACATCGACGCCCTGCAGGCCGAGGTCGAGGCGCTGGAGGCCCGCGCCGCGGCCCTGACGGCCGACCCCGCCGGGCCGACTTTGGACTCTTTGGACTCTTTGGACCCTGTTTTTTCCAGCCCCGCCGGGACGGCCTCGGCCCCGGACCGCCCGGCTGGGCGCGAGGCCTTGCTGCGCACCCGCGAACGCCGCCTCGGCCTCGGCCTCGGTGTTTCCGACCTCGATCAGGCCCTGGCGGCCCTGGACCGGACGGCCGCGGGCGACGGCCTCAGCCCCTGAAGCCGTCCTCATCCAGGAAGGCCTGCTCCTCCGCCGTCGTCTCCCGGCCCAGCGCCCGGTTTCGGTGCGGGAAGCGGCCGAAGCGGGCGATGACGCCGTGATGATGCTCGGCCCAGCGGTCGTCGGGTTGGCGCTCCATCCGGGTCTGGAACAGTTCGACCTGCCGGTCCTGGTCGGCCGGGTCCTCCGAATGCTGCAGCGGCAGATAGAAGAACCGGCGGATGTCGCCCTCGGTCTCCCGGTCGTGCCCGGCCTCCAGCGCCCTCTCGGCGAACATCCGCGCCAGCGGATCGGTGGCGAAGGCGTGGCCCGTGCCGCGGAAGCTGTTGCGCGGGAACTGGTCCAGCAGGATCAACAGGGCCAGCGATCCCTCGGCCGTCCCCGCCCAGTCGTCCAGCTCGCGTCGCGCGGCGGCGACATGGGCGTCATGGAAGCGGCGGCGGAACTCGGCGTCGAAGGCCTCGTCCTTCGCAAACCACTTCGAGGGCCCGGCCTCTTTCCAGAAGGCGACGACGGCGGAAGGCGTTATGTCTGTGCGCATGACCGATCAAATAGCCGCCCCTCTGCCCGTGTTCCATGATCGCGACTGCGACCTTTCCATCATCCGCGGCAAACGCGTCGCCGTCATCGGCTACGGCAGCCAGGGCCGCACCCACGCCCTGAACCTGCGCGACTCCGGCGTGGCCGACATCGTCGTCGGCCTCAAGGTCGGCTCGGCCACCCGGGCGAAGGCCGAGGCCGACGGCTTCCCGGTCCTGACCGCCGGCGAGGCCGCCGCCTCCGCCGACGTCGTCGCCGTCATGGTCTCCGACGAGGCCCACCGCGACCTCTGGCGCGACGAGCTGGAGCCCGCCATCCGGCCGGGCGCCGCCCTGATCTTCGCCCACGGCCTGTCGGTCCGCTTCGGCCTCGTCCAGCCGCGCCCGGACCTCGACGTCATCCTCGCCTCACCCAAGGGCATCGGGCCGCGCATCCGAGACCTCTATGTCGATGGGGAGGGGGTCTTCGCCCTGTTCGGCGTGCATCAGGACGCCACCGGCGGCGCCCACGCCCTGGGCCTGTCCTACGCCGCGGCCCTCGGCTGCGGCCGCAAGGGCATCCTCGAGACCACCTTCGCCGCCGAATGCGAGAGCGACCTGTTCGGCGAGCAGGTGGTGCTGTGCGGCGGGGTCGGGGAACTGATCGACGCGGCCTTCACCAAACTGGTCGAGGCCGGCTATCCGCCCGAGGTGGCGTGGTTCGAATGCTTCTACGAGGTCAAGCTGGTCACCGACCTGATGTTCTCCATGGGCATAGCCGGCGCCTTCGGCCGCATCTCCAACACGGCGGAGTACGGAGCCTATCTGACCGGGCCGCGCATCATCGGCAAGGCCTCGAAGGCCGCCATGGACGAGGTCCTGGCCGAGGTCCGCTCGGGCGACTTCGTGCGCAAGCTGATGGCAGACTACGACGCGGGCTCGCCCGACCTGCTGGCGCGACGCAGGGCCCTGGGCCGGCGACCGATCGAATCGGTCGGCGCCCATCTGGCGGCGACGGCGGCCCGGGCGGGCGATTGAAAGGGATGAGGCGGGGAACCTCGGGGCCCCGAAGGGCTGTCTCGTCTTTCCAGGGGAAAGATGGTCGGAGTGAGAGGATTCGAACCTCCGACCCCTGCGTCCCGAACGCAGTGCTCTACCAGGCTGAGCCACACTCCGACTTGAGGAGGGGGCTTATAGCGAGGGGGTTTGGCCCCCGCAAGCGGGGAAACGCGCCGCCGCGAAATAGTCTCGAAACCGGTTCTTGCATCCCCTGCAACCTTGTCGTATCTCGCACGCCTTCCGGCGCTTCGGCCCCGGAACGCCGGACCTGCTGGGGAATGGTGTAATGGTAACACTCCGGTTTTTGGTACCGTCATTCTAGGTTCGAGTCCTAGTTCCCCAGCCATCCGCCTCCGCCGCGGTCCACCTTCCTCCTGATCGAAGTCGGGCCGTCCTCGCCGGGCGCGCGGCGCCAGAAAAGACGCAGAGGCCGTGAACCGATTCATCGGGCGCGCGTTGAGTGTCCGCTAACCGACACAATGGTGTTAATACCGTTGGTTAGCGCCGGGGGAATATCGTGTCTGAACTACCCGATTTGAGGGTCCTGATCGTCGAGGACCAGGCGTTGCTGGCCATGGAGCTGGAAGCGATCCTGGGGGAGTCCTGCGAGGTTGTCGGCTGCGCAATGGACCGGGAGGGGGCGCTGGGCATCGCCGACCGCCGGCGGCCCGATCTCGCCCTGGTGGACATCAATCTGCTGGACGGGATGACCGGTCCCGAGATCGCCGAGTACCTCGTTCAGGCGCACGGGTCCGCCGTGATCTTCCTGACCGCCAATCCGGAGCAGATTCCCGCCGGATTCTCGGGCGCGCTCGGGGTCCTGTCGAAGCCGGTCGACGAGGCCACGATCCGGGCGACCGTGGCCTTCGCTCGCCAGTACATCGTCGACCACACCCTTGGCGAGCCGCCGCGGCGCCTTCGGCTCGCGCCGTGGCTGACCCTGGCCCCCTCCGACCCGTCCGCCTGACAGGCGGCGCCCCTGGCGGCGCGATCAGCTTGAGTCAGTTGCATCCCTGAAGAACATCGGTCTTTTCTGTTCCCGGTTGAGGGGAGAGGACCATGTCACCACGCCTGTTTGTCGCCGCCGCCGGAGCCGCCGTCATCGTCGGCGCGCCCGCCACGGCCTTCGCCCAGCTGAAGCCGGGCATGGCTCCGCCCGCGCCCGCGGCCTCGGCCACGGTCGATATCCGGGTCTGCAACGAGAGCGGCCGCAACGCCTCGGCCGCCATCTCCTATGTGGAGGTCGGCACCGGCCGGTTCATCAATCGCGGCTGGTATCTGGTCGACAACGGCGC
The DNA here is from genome assembly GCA_046292645.1 of Brevundimonas sp. GTDB lineage: Bacteria > Pseudomonadota > Alphaproteobacteria > Caulobacterales > Caulobacteraceae > Brevundimonas. Next base: position 414,178 of record JBKBQO010000001.1, on the reverse strand, counting down.
CTGCACCGAGCTGGTGTCCACCGACAACGCCAATTTCTACATGTATGCCGACGCCACGGACGGCTCCGGCCTGTCTTGGTCGGGCGACCACTCCCTCTGCGTCCAGTATCCGGGCCCCTATACCTTCTGGTCAGGGGGCACGACCTGCGCCGCCGGTCAGGAGACGCGGAATTTCGTCGTCATGCACGCCGAAAACACCGGCCCCTACACCTGGACCCTCGAGCCCTGAGGACCGGCGAGGGGAGGGGCTTCACCCCCTCGCCCAGCCCTGGTCGACGGCCCAGACGGCGAAGGCGTAGTCGTGCGCGACCTCCTTCAGATAGTCGAACCGGCCCGATGAGCCGCCGTGCCCGGCCTCCATATTGATCTTCAGCAGGACCGGCTTGCCCGAGGTCGTGGCCGGCCGCAGCTTCGCCACCCATTTCTCGGGCTCCCAATAGGTCACCCGCGGATCCGACAGACCGCCCGTGGCCAGCACGGCCGGATAGGGCAGGGCCGCCACCTGGTCGTAGGGGCTGTAGCTCATCATATAGTCGTAGGCCTCCGGGTCCTCGATCGGATTGCCCCATTCGGGCCATTCCGGCGGCGTCAGGGGCAGGCTGGTGTCGCTCATGGTGTTGATCACGTCCACGAACGGCACCTGTCCGATGATCCCGGCCCACAGGTCCGGCCGCATATTGTTGACCGCCCCCATCAGCAGACCGCCGGCGGAACCGCCCTGGGCCACAATATGGCCGGCCTTGCCGTGGCCGCTGGCGATGAGCCGCTCGGCCGCGGCGATGAAGTCGGTGAAGGTGTTCTTCTTGGTGAAGCGCCGGGCGCTCAGGAACCAGTTCCAGCCCTTGTCCGATCCGCCGCGGATGTGGGCGATGGCGTAGATCCAGCCGCGGTCGACCAGCGACAGCCGGTTGGTCGAGAAACTGGCCGGCATGGGAATGCCGTAGGAGCCGTAGCCGTAGAGCAGCAGCGGCGCCGACCCGTCGACCGGGGTGTCGCGCCGCCGCAGCACCGTGACGGGCACCAGCTCGCCGTCCGGGGCAGGGGCGTTGAGCCGCTCGACCACATAGTCCGAGGCGTCATGGCCCGACGGCACCTCCTGCACCTTGCGCAGGGTCCGCTCGCGCGTGGCCAGGTCATAGTCATAGGTCGAGGTCGGGGTCGACGGCGAGTTGTAGCCATAGCGCATGACCGTGGTGTCGAACTCGGACGCCCCGCCCAGCGACAGGGCGTAGGCGGGCTCATCGACGGCGATCTCGTGCTCGGCGCCGGCCCGGTCCCGGACGACGATCTTCGTATTGGCCTCGGCCCGCTCCTGCCGGCCGATATAGTCCTTCACCAGGGCGACGCCCTCGATGTAGCGGCCCGGCGTGTGGGGGACCAGGTCGCGCCAATGGGCCTTGCCCGGGGCCCCCGTTGGCGCCTCGACGATCTTGAAGTCGATCGCCCCGTCGGCATTGGTCCGGATCACCCAGCGATCCCCCCAGTGGTCGGCGTCGTACAGCCTGGCCACCTCGCGAGGGTCCAGGACGACCGGCGTCGCGGTGGGCGTGCTCGCCGGAATATAGCGCGTCTCGGAGGTCTCCTGGTTGGCGATGGAGATGACCACGAAGGCGTCATCGGCCGTGCGGCTCACGCCGATGAACATCCCGTCGTCGTCCTCGGCGTAGACGAGGGCGGTCTCGCCCCCGCGCGCCGGACGACGTAAAATCCGGTCGGGTCGGCCGTTGTCGTCGCGATTGGTCCAGAATATCCACTGGCTGTCGGGCGAGAAGGTGAAATTGCCGTTCGCCGACTGGATGGGGTCGGGCAGCACCTCGCCGGTCGCCAGGTCCTTGACGTAGATCTGGTGCACCTCGGAGCCCTGGGCGTCCTCGGCGTAGGCGAACAGGGCGTGATCGGGGCTGTGCTCCGTGGCCGAGACCTCGGAATAGGCCTTGCCTTCGGCCAGTTCATTGGCGTCCAGCAGAAGCTGGGGCGTGGGCGCGACCACGAAATTCTTCGTCACCCGCTCGCCGTCCACCATCCAGCTGCCCTGGCGTTCGACGCGCATGAAGCGGGGATGCTGGTCGCCGGTCCTGTACTCTACGAAATACTCCCAGGCGCCGTCGGCGGCCGGCACCGAACTGTCGTCCTCCTTGATCCGCCCCTTCATCTCCTCGAACATCGCGGCCTGCAGCGGCAGGGTCGAGGCCATCATGGCCTCGCGGTAGGCGTTCTCGGCCTCGAGATGCTCCCGCACATCGGCCTTGATCAGGCTGGGGTCGCGCAGCACCGCCTGCCAGTTGTCGTCCTTCATCCACTGATAGTCGTCGATCCGAACGCGGCCCAGCTGTTCGATTCGGACCGGAATCTTCTTCGCGACGGGCGGGACGGGCGTGGCTTGGGACATCGAGGCTCCGGTCGGGCGGGCGTGGGCGGGAAGGGCGGTCGCGGCGAGCGCGGCGGCGGATGTGGCGAGAAGGTCGCGGCGGTTCATGGCGGGGCCCCTGATAAGACGCCGGGAGCTTGTGCGTGGAGGCGCCGCGCCGTCAAATAAACAAACGCCCATGACGAAGAGGGACGATGTTCGATCTCCAGACACCGCCCCCGCCCGCCGTTGAACGGATCGTGGTCCGGGAGCCGCCGATCGCCGCGCTGGCTGCGCCTTCGTGGGACCTGACCGTCGGCCTGATCAATGCGACGATCCAGATCGACCAGAACAATGGCGACGGCACACGCCGGGTCGGCGCCGCCTTCCTGATCGATGCGCCACGTCCGGACGGCACGCCGCGCACCGTGCTGGTCACGGCCCACCATGTTCTCGACGGGATGACGGGCGAGGACGCCCGGGTGGGCTGGCGCATCGAGATGCCGGGGGGCGGCTGGCGGTTCGCGCCCGAACCGGTGCGCATCCGTGACGCCGAGGGGGCGCCGGTCTGGACCCGGCATCCCGAGCGCGACATCGCGGTGATGGAGATTTCCGCGCCGCCGGTCTTCGCCCGCGCCGCCATTCCGCTCGCCTGGCTCGCCAGCGGCGAAGACCTCGAGACGTGGCAGGTCGGTCCCGGCGACGAGCTGCTGACGCTGGGCTTTCCGCGCGGCTATGCTTCCAACACGGCCGGCTTTCCGATCCTGAGGACCGGTCGGATCGCGTCCTGGCCACTGATACCGATCCAGAGCTTTCCGGTGTTTCTGATTGATTTTCCCGTTTTTCCTGGGAATTCGGGAGGGCCGGTATTCTGGACGCCGGCTGCGCGAAAACTACCCGGGACGGTCCAGCCCGATCATCCGTTCATCGCCGGAGTCCTGACCTCGGAGGTGCGGCCCGCCGACGAGCCGCTGGGCATCGGCGTGGTCGCTCACGCGGTCTATGTGAGGGAGGCCGTCGCGCTGCTGGACACTGCCGGGGAGACGCCCTGATCCCCGGATCCGTTTTGCGCATAAGATATATTATGCGAAACAGTGATAGTCACTGACGAGGACCGCGCGTCAGGCCTTCGGCGCGCGGTCCTGCAGTCGCGCCGCCAGGCTGGAGGTGTCCCAGCGGGCTCCGCCCATGGCCTGGACCTCCGAATAGAACTGGTCGACCAGGGCCGTCAGGGCCAGATGCGCGCCGTTGGCCCGGGCTTCATCCAGGACCAGGCCGAGGTCCTTGCGCATCCAGTCGACGGCGAAGCCGAATTCGAACTCGCCGTTCGCCATCGTCTTCCAGCGGTTGTCCATCTGCCAGGACTGGGCTGCGCCCTTCGATATGGCCTGATAGGCCGCGTCGGGGTCGAGACCCGCGGCCTGGGCAAAATGAACGGCCTCCGCCAGGCCTTGCACCACGCCGGCGATGGCGATCTGGTTGACCATCTTGGTCAGCTGGCCGGCGCCGGACGGACCCATGTGCTGGACCGATTTGGCATAGGTCCTGATCACCGGCTCGACGCGGGCCAGGACCGCCGGATCGCCGCCGGCCATGACGCTGAGCTGTCCGTTCTCTGCGCCGGCCTGGCCCCCGGACACCGGCGCGTCGATGAAGGCGGCTCCGGCCTCCGCGGCCAGGGCGGCCATGTCCCGGGCGACCCGGGCCGAGGTCGTCGTGTGATCCACGATGGCCGCCCCGGACGCCAGCGCCGGCAGGGCCTCGGAGACGACCTGACGGACGTCATCGTCATTTCCGACGCAGAGGATCAGCAGGTCGGCGCCGTCCGCGGCCTCGGCGACCGTCCCGGCGAATCCACCCCCGGTCGTCGCGGCCCAGGCTCGGGCCTTGTCCGGCGAGCGGTTGAAGCCGACCACGTCGCGGCCCGCCGCGACCAGATGCCGGGCCATCGACCCGCCCATGACGCCCAGGCCTGCGAAGGCGATCTTCATGCGCCGCCCTCCTCCGCCACGCCGTAGCGACCGCGGAAATAGGTCAGGGCCGCGCCGGGGCGGGTCTCGAAGCCGGTCACAGAGCCGACGATGGTCAGATGGTCGCCCATCACGATTCGGTCCGTGGCGATGCATTCCAGCCGCGTCAGGGCGTTCTTGAGCCGGGGCGGTTCGGGGCTGGAGCTGTCGAACTCCTCCGCCGAAAGGCGGCAGACGCCCCAGGCGAAGCGGTCGGACATGTCGCGATCCTCGACCGGCAACATGTGGACCGCGAACCGCTCGGCCGCGGCGAAGGAGTCGTGACGCAAGGACGCCCGGTCCAGGCACCAGAGAATCAGCGGCGGTCTCAGGGACACCGAGGTGAAGGAGTTGACGGTGATGCCGTAGGGCCCCTCCTCCGTATGCGCGGTCACCACGCAGACGCCGGTCGCAAACCCGCCGAGGGCGCGACGATAGGCGGTCAGGTCGAAGGCGGCGGGATCGGACTGGCTCACTCCGGACGACTAGGCGACCGACCGCCTCCCGGCAAGGCGTGACATGGGAAACGCGGCCTTAACCTTGTCGCCCCACCCTGCCCCGCAGTTGTCCCGTAAAGGTCCGCCCGCCCATGTCCCTGAGCGATCGTCCGATCCTCATCAAGAAGGTCAAGAAGGTCGTGGGCGGCGGCCACCATGGCGGCGCGTGGAAGGTGGCCTATGCCGACTTCGTCACGGCCATGATGGCCTTCTTCCTGCTGATGTGGCTGATCAACACGACCGATCCGGAACAGAAGCGGGGCATCGCCGAATATTTCGCCCCGGCCAGCGTCTCGCAGACCACATCGGGATCCGGCGGCATCCTGGGCGGGACTTCGCTGGGCGATGACGGGGCCAAGGGGTCGGGGGCGATGTCGGTGATCAACCAGCTGGCCCCGGAGGCGCCGCCCGACGCACCGGCCGAGGCCGGTCAGAGCCAGAATCTCGCCGCCGCCAGCGAGGAGGCCCTGCGCGAGGAGATCGCCCGCCGTGAGGCCGCCGAGTTCGCCTCGGCCGCCGAATCGCTGCGCCAGGCCATGCAGTCGATGCCGGAGCTGGCCGAGCTGTCGAAACAGCTGATCATCGACCAGACCCCGGAGGGTCTGCGGATCCAGCTGGTCGACCAGGAGGGGCGGTCGATGTTCGACCAGTCCTCGGCCCGGCCCAACGCCCGCGCCCAGCTGCTGCTGCGGACCATATCCCGGGTCATCAACCAGCTGCCCAACCGGATTTCGATCACCGGCCACACCTCGGCGGCGCCGGGGTCGAACCGCGCCACGGCTCCGAACGACTGGCCCCTGTCCTCGGCCCGGGCCAACGCCTCGCGGCTGATCCTGCAGAGCGCCGGCGTCGATGCGGACCGGGTCTATCAGGTGGCGGGAAAGGCGGGCTCGGACCCGCTGTATCCCGACGACCCGACCCTGGCCGGCAACCGCCGGATCGCCATCGTGCTGCTGCGCGAGGCGCCGGTCCTGCCGACGGACACCAGCCTGTGAGCCGCGCGATGGATGCCTGTGTGGGGCGAAGGCTCTTGCTCCGGCCCGCGACACGGGTGCAAATCGGCTCATGACCCAGAGCGCGCGCCATGGCCGACGAAACCGGATGCGGACCTGAACCGTGACCTTCGTTCCCCAGCGTCAGCTTCGCTTCTATATGACGACGGTGGCCCCCTGCCCCTACTTGCCGGGGCAGACCGAGCGGAAGGTGTTCGCCAACCTGCCGTTCAGCGAGGGGGTCCACGTCAATGACGAACTGACCCGGGCCGGGTTCCGGCGCAGCCAGAACATCGCCTATCGGCCGGCCTGCGAGGCCTGCGAGGCCTGCGTCTCGGTGCGGCTGCCCGTGCCCGAGTTCGAATTCTCAAGATCCCAGCGCAGGGTGTTGAAACGCAACGCCGACCTGTCGCGGGATCTGGTCGAGGCAGAGGCCACGACGGAGCAGTTCGACCTGCTGCGCCGCTATCTGCAGGGGCGGCATCCGGGCGGCGGGATGAGCGGCATGGGCTGGCTCGACTATGTCGCCATGGTCGAGGATACGGCCGTTCGGACCCATCTGATCGAATACCGCCTGCCCTCGCCCGACGGCGGGCCGGGCGACCTGGTCGGGGTCTGTCTGACCGACCTGCTCGGGGACGGGCTGTCGATGGTCTACAGCTTCTTCGACCCGGAGCTGGAGGCCCGCAGCCTCGGCCGGTTCGCCATCCTGGACCATGTCCGCCAGGCCCGGATCGTCGGCCTGCCCTTTGTCTATCTGGGCTACTGGGTCCGGGGCTCGCGCAAGATGGACTACAAGGCCGGCTTCTGGCCGATGGAGCAGCTGACCCGGCTGGGCTGGCGGCTGATGCCTCAGCCGGCGACGGGCGTCGAGGTCGCGTAGGCCGGCAGGCGTTCGCCGCTCCACGGGCCGGGATCGACCCCGCCGCCGAATTTGATCAGGGCGTCGACCCGTTTCTGGATCGAGGGATGGGTGGCGAACAGGCCCTCGAGGCCGACGCCGTTCGGCTGGTTGTCGAGGAACAGCTGCTGCAACTCGTCCGGCCCCTTGAGGCTGGACCGGCCCTCGACCTTGCGCAGGGCCGAGATCATGGCGTCGGGGTTCTTGGTCAGTTCGACCGCGCCGGCGTCGGCGACGTACTCCCGGGTCCGGGACAGCATCATGCGGATGACGATGGCCAGGGCGAAGCCGACGGCGGCGAAGGCCAGGCCGATCAGGATCAGGGGCATGGCGTTCTTGTTGTCGCGCCGGCCGCCGGGGCGGGAGTAGAGCAGGCCGCGGAAGACCAGTTCGGCGATCACGCTGATGATGCCCGCGAAGATGGAGGCGATCACCATGGTCCGCACGTCCTTGTTGATGACGTGGGTGAGCTCGTGGGCGAGGACGGCCTCGAGCTCGTCGCGGTCGAGGGCGTTCACCAGGCCGCGGGTGACGGTGATGCTGTACTGGCCCTCGTGCAGGCCGGTGGCGTAGGCGTTGAGGCTGTCGCTCTCGATCAGGCGCAGGGTCGGGGTGCGCAGGCCGCGAGATATGGCGAGGTTTTCCAGCAGGTTATAGAGGTCCGGTTCAGACCGCCTCTCAACCTTGCGGGCCCCGGTCATGGTGTCGATCATGGCCTGGCTGCCGAAGTAGGAGATGGCGAACCAGACCCCGGCGACGGTCAGGGCCAGGGGGATGGTCCCGGCCAGCCAGGAGGCGGCCAGGGCCATGTCGTCGCCCAGTCCCCGCCCCGTTCCCGGCAGGACCCCGAACCCCATCAGGGCCAGCTGCACTCCGTAGATGATGCCGAGCATCAGCACCGGGAAGCCGGCGAGCAGGAGGATGGAGCGGGTATTGTTCGCCCAGATGTGGGTCTGGAGCCCGACGGCGCCCATCAATACAACCTCTTAGGCCGAGAAGTTCACCGTCGGCGGCGCCGCGTTCATGGCGGCGCGATCGCCCTCGCCGACGTCGAAGAAGGGCTTGTCGGCGCCGAAGCCGACCATGCCGGCGAAGACGACGGTCGGGAACTGGCGGCGGACGGCGTTGAACTCGGCCACGGCGTTGTTGAAGAAGCGGCGGGCGGCGGCGAGCTTGTTCTCGATGTCCGACAGCTCGCGCTGGAGCTCGAGGTAGTTGGTGTTGGCCTTGAGGTCGGGATAAGCCTCGGCCACGAGCATCAGTCGACCGAGGGCGCCGGTCAGCATGTTCTCGGCCTGGACGCGGTCGTTGATGGAGGTTGCGCCGGCGGCGGCGGCGCGGGCCTGGGTGACGGCGTCGAGGGTGCCGCGCTCATGGCTGGCGTAGCCCTTCACCGTCTCGACCAGGTTGGGGATCAGGTCCTGGCGCTGTTTCAGCTGGACGTCGATGTCGGCGAACGACTGGTCGGCGCGCTGGTCCAGGGCGACCAGTTTGTTGTAGGCGCCGACGATGACGAACAGCACCACGGCGACGATGACGGCGATGACGATCAGGGTGACGAACATGGCGGTCTCCAACCTCGGCCGGTGATCGGCCGTTCGGCGATTATCGGGCGCCGGGGGGACGCTCGATAGTGAAATCGGTGCAATCCCTCCCCCGTCATCCTCGGGCTTGACCCGAGGATCAGATGTCGGTGCGGACTGTTCCTGAGAGACGGCCCTGAGAGGGCGCCCGTGCCGCCGACTGCCAGCACCGGACGGTCGGATCCTCGGGTCAAGCCCGAGGATGACGGTGCTGGGGAAGTCATCGGAACTTCCTCAACCCCCGCGGCCCCTGCCGGCCGGCCCCGGCGCGCTTGCCCAGCCAATCCTTCCAGTCGGGCCAGTTGCGGCGGCGGCCGCCGCCGTCGACCCATTCGGGGCCGTGGGCGCCGTCGAACACGGCGAGGTCGGCCAGGCCGCCCTGTTTGTAGGACTGCAGCTTCACGCCCTTGCCGCGCCCCATCTCGGGCAGTTCGGCGAGCGGGAAGATCAGGGCCTTGATGTTGTCGCCGATGGTCGCGACGTGGTCGCCGGTGACGCGCAGGGCAGCCAACATCTCGCCGTTCAGCACCTGTTTGCCGCCGCGCTTCTGCGCCAGCAACTCGTCCTCGGGGGCGATGAAGCCGTAGCCGGCCTTCGACGCCACCAGCAGCCTGCCGCCCGGTTGGTGGACCAGCAGATTGATGATGTCGGCCTTTTCGTCGAGGTCGATCATCAGCCGCAGCGGTTCGCCATGGCCGCGGCCCGAGGCCAGTTTGTCGGCGCCGACGGTGAAGATGCGGCCGTCGGAGGCGGCGACGAGGATCTTGTCGGTCGTATAGCCGGGCACGAGGAAGGCGAGGCTGTCGCCTTCCTTGAACTTCAGCTCCGACGGGTCCTCGACCTTGCCCCTGGCCGCGCGGATCCAGCCGCGCTCGGACAGGATGACAGTGATGGCCTCGCGCGGGATGAAGGCCTCGACCGAGGCGAAGGCCGAGCTGTCGACCGCCTCGGCGATGGTGGTGCGGCGGGGCGAGACCATGGCCTTGCGCACGGCCTCGAGGTCCTTGCCGACCTGTTTCCACTGTTTGGCGGGCGAGGACGACAGCGACTGCAGCGCTGCAAGTTCGTCGGCCAGCGCCTTGTATTCCTTTTCGATCGTCATTTCCTCGATCCGCGCCAGCTGGCGCAGCCGGGTGTCGAGGATGAAGTCGGCCTGGAGTTCGGAGAGACCAAACCGGGCGATCAACACCGCCTTGGGCTGTTCCTCCTCGCGGACGATGCGGATGACCTCGTCGAGGTTGAGGAAGACGATCCGCAGGCCTTCCAGCAGATGCAGCCGCTTTTCGACCCGGTCGATGCGCCAACCGGCGCGACGCACCAGAACCTCGCGCCGGTGATCGAGGAAGGCCTGCAGACAGGCCTTCAGCCCCATGACGCGCGGGGTGCCGGTGGCGTCCAGCACGTTCATGTTGATCGGGAAGCGGACCTCGAGATCGGAGAGCTTGAACAGGCTCTCCATCAGCACCTCGGGCTCGACCGTGCGGCTCTTGGGCTCGATGACCAGCCGGATGTCCTCAGCCGACTCGTCGCGCACGTCGCCCAGCAGGGGCGCCTTCTTGTGCTCGATCAGCTCGGCGAGGTCGGCGATCAGCTTCGACTTGCCCACCTGATAGGGCATCTCGGTGACGATGATGCGCCAGACGCCCCGACCGAGGTCCTCGGTCTCCCAGCGGGCGCGCAGTCGCACGCCGCCGCGGCCCGTCTCATAGGCGTCGAGGATGGAGGCGTGGCCCTCGACGGCGACGCCGCCGGTGGGGAAGTCCGGGCCGGGGACGATGCCGGCCAGCTCTTCCGTCGTGGCGTCGGGCCGTTCCAGCAGCAGCTGGCAGGCGTCGATCAGCTCGCCGACATTGTGCGGCGGGATCGAGGTGGCCATGCCGACGGCGATGCCGGACGAGCCGTTCGCGAGAAGATTGGGGAAGCCGGCCGGCAGGACGATCGGCTCCTCGTCCTGATCGTCATAGGTGGCCTTGAAGTCCACCGAGTCCTGGTCGATGCCCTCCATCAGCAGGACGGCGGCGGCGGTCAGCTTGCACTCGGTGTAGCGCATGGCCGCGGCGTTATCGCCGTCGATATTGCCGAAATTGCCCTGGCCGTCGACCAACGGATAGCGCTGCGAGAAATCCTGGGCCAGGCGGACCAGGGCGTCATAGATCGAGGCGTCGCCGTGCGGGTGATAGCCGCCCATGACCTCGCCGACGACCTTGGCGCATTTCCGCGCCGCCGCCTGCGGGTTCAGCCGCATCTGGTGCATGGCGTACATGATGCGCCGGTGCACCGGCTTGAAGCCGTCGCGCACGTCCGGCAGGGCCCGGTTGGTGATGGTCGACAGGGCGTAGGCGAGATAGCGGCGCGAGAGCGCCTCGCTCATCGGCTCGTCGACGATGCGACCGCCTTCCGGCGGCGGGGTGTGAACGGTCATGAGGTTTCGAATCGGGGTTCAGGAACCGGAAGTCTAGCCATGTGTCCGCGTCCCCGGAAAATTCATGGGACACTTTCGGACACTTCGGACACTTCGGGCGGTTCGGCCGCGGCGGGCTCGGGCGGGGCGGCCTCAATGGCCTTGTGGTGATCGTCCTCGTCTTCGCGACGGAGCGAGGCGATGCGCCGGTAGTCGGCCTCGCTCAGGGGGCGGACATCGACCTCGACGTTGCGGCGAAGCCGGGACGTGGCTTCCGCCAGACGGATCCAGGCCATGGCCTCGGTCGGACCGCTAACGGCGGCGCACTCGGCGGCGCGGCGGAAGGCGTAGCGGCACAGGCCGACACTGTCAGGACGCAACAGCAGCGCCTCATCATCGCTGTCGATCACATGATTTACGGCGACCAACTGCCGGACGGCCTTGGGGTCGAACAGGCGTCGCGCGCGAAACTCCTGGAAAGCCTCGGACGCCTGGACGCGCGGCGCGACCCATCGCTCGGCGCGGGCGTGGCGCGATACGGTGCGGATGTTGAGGCCGTAACGCTCGGCCACGATGCGGAGCGAGGCGCCGGCTTCATAGTCGGCGCGGGCGGCGGCCCAATCCTCGGACGGGCGGCGGCTGTGGGGCGGTGGAGCAGGCTGGGTCATGGCCCCATTATCGCACGGCCGGCGGGGGCGCCAGGTCAAACGCCGGGAAAAACCATTAGTGATCTGATCTGAAACGAGATTCACCAGCGTCATTGTGCTGGCAATCGGTCCTCAGAGCCGGCCCGCTTCGCGCAGCTTGTCGATCATCCACACCCGCGCCGGGGGGATCGGCCTGTTCTGCGGGTGAAACACGAACTGTTCGAGGAAATGGGCGGTCAGGTCGAGCCCCGCGCCGACGTCCCCCTCGCCAAGCCCGGCCTGGGCGCCGAGCATGAAGGGCGGCAGGATCAGCAGCTTGTCGGCGTAGGGGGCGCCGGCGTCGGCGCTGACGGCGCGGCCGGTGCGGGGGCTGACCCAGACAAGGTCGTCCATGGTCCCGGTGACGGCGCAGCGGCTCAGGTCGAGGCCGAAGCCGAGGTCCTCCAGCAGGCCCGCCTCGAAGCGGACGAAGATGGCGGGCCAGACGTCGGGAATGGCGAAGGCGCTCATCAGGGCCTCGAAGGCGAGGAAGGCGCCGGGATGGGGCTCGCGCTCCGGCAGGGCCCCTTGCGCCACGGCGGCGGCGGCGGCGAGGCCGGTCAGGGCCAGGGGGTCGTCGAACAGGGCGCTGGGCCCCTCCCCCACCGGCTCAAGCCGGGCCGAGCCGAGATGGTCCGAGGTGCGGGCCTTGTAGTCGGCGACAACCCTGGCCCCGGCCTGCAGGAAGGGCTTCATCCGCCGCGAGGCCCCGCCGGCGACATAGGCGGCGCGCCGGCCGTGGTTTTCGGTCAGCAGTTCGACGATCACTCCGGTGTCGCCATGGGCGCGGGCGGAGAGGACGAAGGCGTCGTCGGTGAAATCCATAGGTCGGTGTTAGAGGACCGGGCCCGAGTTGGCCATATGTTCCGGGCGCACGCCCCGCTTGCGAACAGCGAAGGGACACGCGAAAAGGGTCGTGGGACAAGCGTTGCTGCAGTCGGGGGACGGGCATGGACAGGTATTCGGGACGGCGACGGTCGGCGTGGCAGGCGACGGCCGCCTTCTGGCCCTTCGCCCTGCTGGCCTTCGTGGCCGTGTTCATCATCTGCCTGGGGATCAGCCCCATAGCCGGCGGCCTGATCCTCGGCGACGGCACGACGGGCGGGCGCGCCCTTGTCTGGTTCAAGATGCTGTCGAATATCCTCGTGCCGGCGCTTGTGGTCGGGCTGCTGGCCGGCTGGGTGCTGCACCAGGTCTTTCTCGCGCCCGCCGGGCGGCACGGGGCCATGACCTGGGCGGCCCTGCTGGTTCTGACCGGGGCGATCGCGGGGGCGCCGTTCAACGTCGTGCGCGGGATCACGGCCGACCGGCTCGGCTACGCCCTCAGGCTGGACGCCTCGGTGGCGGAGGCCCGCATGGCGTCGCGGCGCAGCGAGCAGGACTTCTACCGCCGCCTGCACCTGTTGATGCGGACCAATCCGTTCGATCCGGCCCGGCTGGGCTCCGAGGGCGGTCTGGAGGACGCCGGCGGGGTGATCGCGACGCACCGCCGGCTGATCGCCGACGCCCGCCGCGACTACGGCCCCGGCCAGGTCGAGGCGCGGGCCGCCCTCGCCCGCGCCATCGTCGACGACATGGACCGGGAGGCGGTGCTCGACCGGTTCGACGGGGCCGCCGTCGCCCGCCGCGAGCTGGTCGAGCGGATCTGGACTGCCCACGACCGCATCGCCGACCTGCGCGCCGAGGAGCTGGCGGCCCTGACCGGCGATCGCGGCGCCTGGCGCAAGACGCCGGGCGGGGTGACCATCACCAGCGAACGCCTGTTCCGGCGGGTCACCGGCCTGGAGCGGAGCATCGGCGAGGCCGTGGCGGAGGCCAATGTCGCGGAACGGGCGCTGCTTGAGCTGGACAGTCAGACCGACGCCGGCATCGACCGGGTGCTGGTCGCGGCCGTCTAGCCGGGGTTCGCCCTCACTCGCCCCTGATGAGGGCGACCACCGCGTCGGCCCGATCGTTGGGCACGGCGAAGCTGAGCACATACTGCTCGATCTTCCAGTCGTCGCCGACCCCGTGGCGGCGGAGCAGGCCCGAGCCGCGCAGGACGCCATAGGTCGCATGGTCGAGGGTTTCGTCGAACCAGGCAAAGTCGCCGGAGATGATCAGGGTCCGGTCGCGCGGATGGTAGGTCCAGCCCTGCCCTCTCGCGAAGAAGGGCTCGGCATAGGCGCGGAAGGCGGGAATGTCCCAATGCTCGCCCGCGTCCGTGCCGATGAAGCGGGCGCCAGTCGAGAACTGGGCGAAATAGGTCTCGCCATCGGCCGCCGCGGCGGCGGCGTGCATGCGGTCGAGGGTGGCGTTGGCGGCCTCGGCGCCGCGCGAGATCGCGATCAGCTGGGCGTCGTCGCGCGGCGGGACCAGGGCGGCCAGCGGCGGCGGCGGCGGGTCCTGGCTCTGCAGGGCCAGGGCGGCGATGGCGGCGAGCAGCAGGGACATGGGACCTCCAGGCAGGCGAAGCCGGAGCCTAGTCCTCCGGCGCGCTTTCGGGAACCGGATAGGTGTCGGGCTTCAGAACCCCGGCCAGGGCCAGCAGGTTGCGGGCGGCGTTGCGGCCGACTCTGTCGGAGTAGTCGTGGCCCTGGTCCGTCTCGACATAGTCGGGGCCGGCGCCGGGGCCGAGATGCCAGTAGGTCCAGCTCTGGCCGGGGATGGTGAAGCCGATGTCGATCAGGGCCTGGCAGACCATGGCGACGATGTTGTGGGCGCCGTCCTCATTGCCCGTGATCACCACGCCGGCGACCTTGCCGAAGGCGACGGGACGGCCGCTGTCGTCGGTCTCCGACAGCATGGCGTCCATCCGCTCCAGCGCCCGCATGCAGACGCTGGAGTGCTGGCCCAGCCAGGTCGGGGTGGCCATGATCAGGATGTCGGCGGCCATGAGCTTGGCGTGAACCGCGGGCCAGTCATCGCCTTCGCCCTCATCGGTCTTCACCCCGGGCTTGAGATTGAGATCGACCAGCCGGACCATTTCGACTTCGGCGCCGCCGGCCTCCAGCTCGGCCATGACGACCCGGGCCAGAGCCTCGGTGCTGGATGTCGCCGGCGATGGCTTCAGGGTGCAGTTGAGGACAAGGGCTTTCATGGCGGACTCCGGTCTGTCGGACTCAAACCCGTCGGGCCGACGGCCCGTTCCGTCGCAGGCGCGCGGTTTATTTAACCGGGTGGTTGACAAGGCCCGCGGCGCGGCGCATTTAACCGGTCAGTTACACACGAAGACCCGTCATGCAGACCGACCCCCTCTCCGCCAAATTCGCCGCCCTGGCCGACCCGACCCGTCGGGCCATCCTGGCGCGGCTGTGCGAGGGCGAGGCCAGCGTCAACGACCTGGCGGCGCCGTTCGACATGAGCCTGCCGGCGGTGTCGAAACATCTGAAGGTGCTGGAGAAGGCCGGACTGATCAGCCGGGGCCGCGAGGCCCAGTGGCGCCCCGCGCGGCTGGAGCCGATGGGAATGAAGGGCATCGCCGAATGGCTGGAGCACTATCGCCGCTACTGGGACGCCAGCTTCGACCGCCTCGACGCCTATTTGCAGAAAATCCAGAAAGGGGACCCCGATGGCCCACGAAACTGAGACCAATCCCTGCGACACCGACGGGGTCGCCCATCAGCACGCCCTGGTCCTGCGCCGGGTCATCGACGCCACGCCGGAGCGGATCTGGAAGGCCTGGATGACGCCCGAGCTGCTGCAGCAGTGGTTCGTGCCCAGGCCGTGGACGATCTCGGACGTGGAGATCGATCCGCAACCCGGCGGCGTGTTCAGCCTCGTCATGCACGGTCCGGACGGCGAGCGGATGCCGAACAACGGCGTCTTCCTGGCGGTCGAGCCGAACCGTCGCTGGATCACGACCGACGCCTTCACCCCCGACTGGGAGCCGGCGGGGCAGCCGTTCATGGTCTCGACCGTCGAGCTGACGCCGCGCCCGGACGGCAAGACCGACTATGTCGCCACCGCGCGCCACTGGAACGCCGAGACGATGAAACAGCACGAGGCCATGGGCTTCCACGAGGGCTGGGGGACCTGCGCCGACCAGCTGGCCGAACTGCTGAAGACCCACTGATTGAACGCTGAAGAGCCCGTCCGATGACCTTCGTCGACGCCGTCGCCGCCCGCCCGACCCTGACCATGCAGCGCCTGTTCGACGCGCCGCGGGCGCTGGTGTGGAAGGCCTGGACCAGCCCGGAAATCCTGGTGCTGTGGATGGGGCCGGTGGAATGGCCGATGGTCTCGGGCTCGGCCGATTTCCGCGTCGGCGGCGAATGGCGGGCCTGTCTGCGCTCGCCGGACACGGGCCAGGATCTCTGGCAGGGCGGGGTCTATCGCGAGATCACGCCGCTGGAGCGGCTGGTCTTCACCTTCAAATGGGACGAGTCGCACGAGGACGGGCCGCCGGTGGACACCCTGGTGACCGTCCGGCTGAGCGACGCGCCCGGCGGCGGGACCCTGATGGACTTCACCCATGAGGGGCTGAAGTCGGAACAGAGCCTGACCGGACACAAGCACGGCTGGACCAGCACCTTCGACCGGCTGGAGGCCTTCCTGGCCGCGGGCGGGGCCGCTTGAGCCCGCCGCGCGCCTTCCGACAGTAACGGCGTCGCCGACGTCGAGCGTTCGATGCAACCCGTCCAAGGAGAACGACTGTGAAGATCGTGACCAGCCTGAGCTTCCGCGGCGAATGCCGCGAGGCCTTCGAGTTTTACGCGAAAGTCCTCGGCGGCGAGATCACCGCCGCCATGCGCTACGGCGACGCGCCGCCGGAGATGCCGATCGGTCCGGAGTACAAGGACTGGCTGATGCACTGCTGGCTGCAGGTCGGCGACCAGGCGATCATGGGTTCGGACGCGCCGCCCGAGTACGCGCCGCCGCTGGATCAACTCAAGAACGGCTTCGACGTCACCCTGCACACGGATGATCCGGCCGAGGCGCGGCGCTGGTACGACGCCCTGGTGGAAGGCGGCCAGGCGACCATGCCGTTCTCGGCCACCTTCTGGTCGCCGGGCTTTGGCGGACTGATCGACAGATTCGGCGTGCCGTGGATGGTCAACACCATGCCGGCCTGCGGCGGGCATCCCGCGTCGTGACGGTCGCTCCCGCCATCCCCGATCACCTTCGCGGCCTGACCTTGACCCGGACGTTCGATGCGCCGCGGGCGCTGGTCTGGAAGATGTGGACCGACCCGGCCCATGTGGCGGTGTGGTGGGCGCCCGAGCATTTCACCACGCCCGTGGTTCAGATGGACGTGCGGCCGGGCGGGGCCATCCATGGTGATGCGGGCGCCGGACGGGAGCGATCACCCCTTCGACGGCCGGTTCGTCTCGCTGGACGAGCCCGAGCAGCTGGTGATGCGCACCTGGATCGACAGGGCCGACGGTACAAGGTGGTTCGAGGTCGAACAGACGGTCCACCTCGACGAACGCGACGGGCGAACCGTCCTGCGGTTCGAGGCCACGGTGATCGCCGCCGGCGCCGACGCGCTGGGGCCGCTCAGCGGCATGGAAGCCGGCTGGAACGGCAGCCTCGACAAGCTCGAGGCCCACGTCCGGGCCGTGACGGGAGGCTAGAATGCGCAAGATCCGAACCGCCACATTCGTCTCCATCGACGGCGTCATGCAGGCGCCCGGCGGTCCCGACGAGGACCCGACCGGGGGCTTCCGCTATGGCGGCTGGGTCTGGCCCCATTTCGACGAGGCCTCGGGCGGGCTGATGGACGAGGCCATGGGGCGGGACTACGACCTGCTGCTGGGCCGCCGGACCTATGAGATCTTCGCCGCCTACTGGCCGCGGATGGACGACGAGATCGGCCGCACCTTCAACGCCGTCAACAAATACGTCGCCGCCGGGCCGGAGACGGCCCTCACTTGGGCGAACAGCCATCGGCTGGAGGGCGATCTGGCCGACGCCGTGCGGGCGCTGAAGGCGACCGAGGGGCGCGACCTGCTGATCCAGGGGTCCAGCGAGGTGATCCACACCCTGCTGGCGCACGGCCTGATTGACCAACTGACGGTGCTGACCTTTCCGATCCTGCTGGGTTCGGGCAAGCGGCTGTTCGACAACCGCGCCCGGCCCGGGGCCTGGACCCTGACGCGGAACCGGCAGACGACGACCGGGGTGACGGCCCACACCTTCGAACGGACCGATCAGCCGCCGCCGACCGGATCGTTCGGGGAGATCGAACCCGGCGAGGCCGAATTGGCGCGTCGGGCGAGGTGGGCGCGGGAGGGCTGAGGCGGCGGCGGTCTACGCAGTCTACCGGGCTCGCCAAGGACACCTCGCCGGGCGTAGGTCCTCCCCATGACTTCTCCCCGCGTCCGCTCCGCCGCCCTGCTGTCGAAGATCATGAGCGCGGAGGACGCCGCGGCCCTGATCCCGCCGAACAGCACCGTCGGCATGAGCGGGTTCACGGGCTCGGGCTATCCGAAGGTCATCGCCCCGGCCCTGGCGGCGCGGATCGAGGCCGAGCATGCGAAGGGCAACCCTTTCCGCCTGCGCGTCTGGACCGGAGCGTCCACCGGACCGGAGCTGGACGGCGCCCTCGCCAAGGCCGACGGCATCGAATTCCGCCTGCCCTACAACTCGGATCCGATCGCCCGGGAGAAGATCAACGCCGGCGAGATGGAATATCTGGACATGCACCTGAGCCAGGTCGCGCCCATGGCGTGGCAGGGCTTCCTCGGGCCGCTGGAGACGGCGGTGATTGAGGTGGCCGGCATTCGCGAGGACGGGTCGCTGATCCCCTCGTCCTCGGTCGGCAACAACAAGACCTGGCTGGACCGGGCCGACCAGGTGATCCTGGAGGTCAATTCCTGGCAGAATCCGGCGCTGGAGGGGATGCACGACATCTACTACGGCACCGCCCTGCCGCCGGATCGGGTGCCGATCCCGCTGGTGCGGACCGACGACCGGATCGGCCAGCCGACCTTTCGCTGCGATCCGGCGAAGATCGTGGCCGTGGTCGAGACCCATGCGCCGGACCGCAACGCCCCCTTCGCCCCGCCGGACGCCGGCGCCAAGGCCATCGCCGGGCATCTGCTGGAGTTCCTGTCGCATGAGGTGAAGGTCGGCCGCCTGCCGCCTTCCCTGCTGCCGCTGCAGTCGGGCGTGGGCAATATCGCCAACGCCGTGCTGAAGGGGCTGGTCGACGCCCCGTTCGAAAACCTGACCGCCTATACCGAGGTCATCCAGGACGGGATGCTGGACCTGCTGGACAGCGGCAAGCTGCGCGTCGCCTCGGCCACGGCGTTTTCGCTGAGCCCCGAGGCGGCGGCGGACCTGAACGCCCGGATGGCGGAATTCCACGACCGGATCATCCTGCGGCCGCAGGAAATCTCGAACCACCCCGAACTGATCCGCCGGCTGGGCTGTATCGCCATGAACGGGCTGATCGAGGCGGACATCTACGGCAACGTCAACTCGACCCACGTGATGGGGTCGCGGATCCAGAACGGCATCGGCGGCTCGGGCGACTTCGCTCGCAACGCCTACATCTCGGTGTTCATGACCCCGTCGACGGCCAAGGGCGGGAAGATCTCGGCCATCGTGCCGCACGCCAGCCATGTCGACCACATCACCCAGGACGTGCAGGTGCTGGTCACCGAACAGGGGCTCGCCGACCTGCGCGGCCTGTCGCCGAAGCAGCGGGCGGCGGTGATCATCCCCAACTGCGCGCATCCCGACTATCGCGACGCCCTGCGGGACTATTACGACCGCGCGCTGAAGGGGTCGTATGGCCTGCAGTCCCCGACCCTGCTGACCGAGGCCCTGTCGTGGCACCAGCGGTTCGTCGAGACGGGAACCATGCAGGCCTGAGCGGTCAGCGGGCCATAGAGGTCGGGAACGGTCGCCCGAGCGCCTCGGCCACGCCCTGCTGGGACAGCAGGAAGACGGCGTCGCGCGAATGGTAGTTGTTGGACAGGACGATCACCGTCACCTCCCCCTCGGGCTGCCAGGTGACCATGTTGCGGAAGCCGGACCAACTGCCGGTGTGATAGATCTGGCGATCCATCAGGGCCGGCGAAACCCGCTGGCCGATGCTGTTGGAGAAGAGGCCGAAGCCCCAGTCGCGGCGCGGCCGCCCGCGTTCGGACGGGGTGTCGGCGGGGGCGTGGTCGGCGATCATCATCGTATAGCTGCGCGGGGTCAGAAGATGGCCGCCGTGCAGGGCGCGCTGCCAGACCAGCAGGTCGTCGAGCGTGGAGTACAGCGCGCCCGCCCCGGGGATGATGCTGACATTGTGGTCCGGCTGGGGCGACGGGCCGCCGCCGCCGAGGTTGGCGTAGCCCATGACCACGCCCGAGGCGTCGTCCTCATAGCCGGTGTCGGCCATGCCCAGGGGCTCGAAGAATTCCGCGCGCAGCCAGTCGTGCAGCGGGACGCCGCCGGCTTTTTCGACCACGGCGCCGAGCAGGTTGTAGGCGGCATTGTTGTAGCGAACCTTGGTCCCCGGCGTGAACTGGAGGCCGTACTTCATTGAATCGGCTGTGAGTTCCTCCATGGTGGCGGGCGTCACCCGGCGCAGGCCCCAGGCCGGACGCGCCATCAGGTCGGGGATGCCGGAACTGTGGCCGAGCAGGTGGTAGAGGCGGATCGGCTCCCAGGCCGCCGGGCACGGCTGGATCCAGCGGCACACGGGATCATGGGTCGAGAGCACCCCCTCGTCCTGCAGCCGGAGGATGGCGGCGGCGGTGAACTGTTTGCTGACCGAGGCGAGGCGGAAGCGGGAATTCAGCGCCAGCGGCGTGCCGCGACTGCGGTCGGCGAAGCCGTAGACCTGACGGAACAGGACCTCGTCGCCGCGCGCCACCAGGACGCCGCCGGTGAACTGGCCCGAGCCGCCCCAGCGGTCGAGTTGTTCGGTCAGCTGCGGCAGCGACTGGACCACGACCACAGGCGGCGGCGCGGCCATGGGACCGGGTTCGGGATCGGCGTCCCGCGCGGCGGGTCGGGCGCTGGTCCAGGCGAACAGCCCGGCGACGACGAGGATCAGGCCGGCGAGGACGGCAAGGGCCAGGCGGGGGTGGCCGCCGGCGTGTCTGGGGACGTGAAACAAGGGTCTAGACGTCGTAATCCAGCCCGAACTGGGCATACAGGGCGCGGGAGTCCTGCCATTTCGGGTCGACCTTGACCGTGATGAACAGGTGGACGGGGCGGTCGAGCAGCTCGGTCAGCTCCTCGCGCGACTTCTGGCCGATCCATTTCAGGGTCTGGCCGCCCTTGCCCAGGACGATGGGGCGCTGGCTCTCGCGCTCGACATAGATGATCTGTTCGATCCGGGCCGAGCCGTCGGCCTTGTCCTCGAAGGCCGTGGTCTCGACCGCCGCCGAATAGGGCAGTTCCTCGTGGACGCGCAGATAGACCTTCTCGCGGGTGATCTCGGCGGCGAGGACGCGCATGGGCACGTCGGCGGACTGGTCCTCGGGGTAGAGCCAGGGACCGGCGGGCATGGCGCGAGCCAGCCGCTGCTTCAGGTCGTCGACGCCGTCGCCGCTGAGGGCCGAGATCATATAGACCTCGGAGTAGACGCCGGTCTCGAACAGGCTGTGCGACAGGGCCAGCAGGGTGTCGCGGCGCATGCCGTCGATCTTGTTCAGGGCCAGGATGACCTGGGTCCCCGAGGCCTTCAGGTTGGCGATAATGGTCTCGGTGTCCTCGGCCGAGCGGCGGTCGGCGGCCTGGCCCTCCTTGCCTTCCGAGGCGATGTGCGAGGCGGCGTCGATCAGGTGGACGACGACGTCGGCGTCCGAGGCGCCGCCCCAGGCCGAGGCGACCATGGCCCGGTCCAGACGGCGGCGCGGGGTGAAGATGCCGGGGGTGTCGACCAGCACGATCTGGGCGTCGCCCTCGATGGCGATGCCGCGCACGGGGAAGCGGGTAGTCTGGACCTTCTGGGTGACGATCGAGACCTTGGTTCCGGTCAGCCGGTTGACCAGCGTGGACTTGCCCGCATTGGGCGCGCCGATGATGGCGGCGAAGCCGGCCCGCTGGTTAGTTGTATCGGTCAAATCACGCCTTCACGCTGCAGCAGGCCGATGGCGGCCGCCTTCTCCGCGTCCTGACGCGAACGACCTTGCGCGGTCAAGGGCGGATATCCGGCAACGCTGGCCTCGACGGTGAATGTCGGGGCGTGGTCCGAGCCCTTGCGCTCGACGATCCGGTAGGCCGGCAGGGGCTTTCCGTGGGACAGGGCCCATTCCTGCAGGGCCGATTTCGGGTTGGTCAGGGATTTTTGCGGCGGGGCGGACAATTCGTCCTTCCACGCCCGGTCGAAGACGGCGCGGGCCGCGTCGAAGCCGCCGTCCAGCCAGATGGCGGCCAGCAGGGCCTCCATGGCGTCGCCCAGCACGCCCTCGCGCCGTCGCCCGCCCTGTTTGGCCTCGCCCGGGGACAGCCGCAGGGCGTCGCCGACGCCGAGGGACTCGGCGACGCGGGCGCAGGCGGCCTTGTCGACCAGGCCGTGCAGGCGCGAGGACATCTCGCCCTCGTCGGCCTCGGGGAAGTCGCGCACCAGCCGGTCGGCGACCAGCAGGCCGAGGACGCGGTCGCCAAGGAACTCCAGCCGCTGGTTGTCGGCGAACAGGCGGCCCCGCGCGTCGCGCTCGGCCCCCTCCCCCACGCTGGCGTGGGTCAGGGCCAGGTCCAGCAGGGCCGGATCCCGGAAGTCATGGCCGAGGCGGCGCCGCAGCGCCTGGACCGCCTCGGCCCGTCGGTCCGCCATCAGTCGAGGACGGTGAAGAACCGGCTGGGACGGACCTTCGTGAACCAGGTGACGGGATTCAGGAAGCTGGCGCCCGGATGCCAGGAGAACAGGATGATCTCGGCCTTGCCGATCAGGTTCTCGGCCGGGACATAGCCTACGCCGGTGGCCTGGTCGTAGCGGCTGTCCTGCGAATTGTCGCGGTTGTCGCCGATCATGAAATAGTGGCCGGCCGGCACTTCGAACTCCGGCGTGGTGTCGGAGATATTGCCCGGACCCCAGTCCTGGATGTTGATCTCGCGGCCTTCCGGCAGGGTCTCGCGCATCTGGATGACGGTCTGGGTCCCGTACAGGTTCTGCACGTCCTGACGGCTCATCTCGACGTCGCGCACGGCGGTTCCGTTGATGAACAGCACATTGTCGATCATCTGGATGCGGTCGCCCGGCAGGCCGATCAGGCGTTTGATGTAGTCGGTCTGGTTGTCGCGCGGCAGTTTGAACACCACGACGTCGCCGCGGCGGGGCGCATTGCTGATCCCCGGGATCATGAGGCGGCCATCGAACACCGGCGGGCTGAACGGGATCGAGTGTTTCGAATAGCCGTAGCTCCATTTCGAAACGACGATGTAGTCGCCCTCATAGAGGTTCGGCTCCATCGAGGCCGACGGAATGGTGAAGGGCTGGAACAGCAGCACCCGAAGCACCAGGGCGATCAGCAGGGCGAAGAAGATCGTCTTGAAGATTTCGAGACCCTCGTTGCCGGAGCTCTTTGACTTGCGCTTGGCGCCCTTGGAGCGGGCGTAGACGGGGGTGGAGTCGACGTCCTCGAACGGGGCGTCGCCGGAGTCGCTCCAGACCGGCGGCTTGGAGGCCGCGGCCCCCGCGACTGCGCCGGCGGCCGCCGCGGCCGCGACCGGGTCGGCGTGGCCGTGATCGTCATGGGCGGCGGGCGCAGCGTGGGCGTGATCGTCGTGACCGTGAGCGGCGTGGCCGTGGTCGTTGTGGCTGTGCGCGTCGTGCGCGGCGTGTCCGTGATCACCGTGCCCATGCGCAGCCGGCGCGGCGTGTCCGTGATCCTCGTGCCCGTGCGCAGCTGGCGCGGCGTGGCCATGGTCGTCATGACCATGCGCGGCGGGAGCCGAATGGCCATGGTCGTCATGACCGTGCGCTTCGGGCGCGGCGTGGCCGTGGTCGTCATGACCATGCGCGGCGGGCGCGGCATGGGCGTGATCGTCGTGGCCGTGAGCCTCGGGCGCGGCATGGGCGTGGTCGTCGTGGCCGTGCGCGTCCGGCGCAACGTGGGCGTGGTCGTCGTGACCATGCGCCTCGGGCGCGGCGTGGCCGTGGTCGTCATGGCCGTGCGCGGCGGGCGCGGCATGGCCGTGGTCGTCGTGGCCCGGCGCGTCGTGGGCGTGGTCCGCGGCGTGGCCGTGGTCGTCGTGCGGCTTGTGCTCGTCGCTCATTGTGGCTCTGTCCCCCAGCCGCTGTCCGCGGTCTTCGCGGCGAAATCGGTATAACGTGATTAAGCCATCGGCAAGGCTTCGATCACCACGAAGGCGAGTGCGTACGGGTGCTCGTCGCTGAGCGTCAGATGTATCCGCGGTTCGTGACCGGCTGGTGTCAGTCGGGCGAGGTGGTCGGCGGCGTGGCCGGTGAGGGCCAGGGTGGGCTGTCCGGACGGCATATTCACCACCCCCATGTCGCGCCAGTAGACGTCCCGGCGCATGCCGGTGCCCAGCGCCTTGGCGCAGGCCTCCTTGGCCGCGAACCGTTTGGCGTAGCTCCAGGCGGCGTCGGGCTTGCGGTCCGAACGGGTGCGTTCGATCTCGGTGAAGCAGCGCTGTTTGAACCGCTCGCCGAACCGGTCCAGCGAATCCTGGATCCGCCGGATGTCGCACAGGTCGGCGCCGACCCCGATGATCACGCGGCGGCCTCCATGGCGGCCCGCATGCGGTGGATGGCCGTGGTCAGGCCGACGAAGACCGCCTCCCCGATCAGGAAATGGCCGATGTTCAGCTCGCGCACCTCGGCGATGGCCATCATGTCGGCGGCGGTTTGGTAGTCGAGGCCGTGGCCGGCGTGGACCTCCAGCCCCAGGTCGAAGGCGCGGGTGGCGGCCGCCTGCAGGCGTTCGAACTCCACCGCCCGGTCGTCGCCCGACAGATGGCAGTAGCGGCCGGTGTGGAATTCCACGACCTGGGCCCCGACGGCGCAGGCGGCGTCGACCTGTTCCGGGGTCGGCTCGATGAACAGCGAGACGCGGATGCCGGCGTCCGCGAGGGCCCGGGCGACGGGGGCGATCCGCGCCTCATGGCCGGCGACGGCCAGGCCGCCCTCGGTCGTCACCTCCTCGCGCCGCTCGGGCACCAGGCAGGCGGCGTGCGGGCGGTGACGCAGGGCGATGGCCAGCATCTCGTCGGTGACGGCCATTTCGAGGTTCAGCGGCCGGCCGGCCTCGGCGCACAGCAGGCTGAGGGCGTCGATGTCGCGGTCGGTGATGTGGCGCCGGTCCTCCCGCAGGTGGGCGGTGATGCCGTCTGCGCCGGCGGCCAGGGCCTCGCGCGCGGCCCGGACCGGGTCGGGGTGGACGCCGCCGCGGGCGTTCCGCACCGTGGCGACGTGGTCGATGTTGACGCCGAGGCGGACGGGCGAGGTCATGGATCAGGCCTTGCCCGAGAGCCGCCGGCTGCCCGGATCCTCGACCGGCAGGGCGGCGAGTTCGGGCGGGAGGGCGTCGGCGGGATAGGCCGGCACGTCCAGCGTCGCCAGGGCCACCAGGGGCACGCCGACGTCGGCCCGGCCGCCCGAGCGGTCGACGATGCAGGCGGCCGCGACAACGGTTCCGCCGGCCGCCTGGATGGCCGCGATGCATTCGCGCGAACTGAGCCCCGTGGTGATGATGTCCTCGACCATGACGACCTTCTGGCCGGGCTCGACGTGAAAGCCGCGACGCAGTTTGAAAACCCCGCCCTCGCGCTCGACATACATGGACGGGACGCCCAGCCAGCGGGCCGTCTCATAGCCGGGGATGATGCCGCCGACGGCGGGCGAGATGGCGACGTCGACGGGGCCGACGGCCGCGGTGATCTTCTCCGCCAGCGCCTTGCACAGCCGGGCGCAGCGGGCCGCGTCCATGAAGACGAGGTTCTTCTGCAGGAAGACGGGACTGTGCAGGCCCGAGGACAGCACGAAATGGCCCTCGCGCAGGGCGCCGGCGCCGCGGAATTCGTCGAGTACGTCGTCTGAGGTCATGCGCGGTCTCTAGCTCAGCCGTGGCGGCAACAGAAGGCGCCGGCCTGCGTCATTCTATGCTTTCGCCGGGTTTCACCCCGCAGCCGAGCAGGGTCCGCCAGAGCCCCTCGGCGTCCTCGGCGAAACGGAACAGCTGGAGATCGGCGGCCGCGATCATGCCGTGCGCGACCAGGACGTCGAAATTGATCACCGACCGCCAGTAGCCCTCGTCGAACAGGACGATGGGGATCGGCGGCGCCTTGCCGGTCTGGCGCAGGGTCAGCAGTTCGAACAGCTCGTCGAAGGTGCCGAATCCGCCCGGAAACACCACCAGGGCGTTGGCCCGCATCGCCAGGTGCATCTTGCGCATGGCGAAATAGTGGAAGCGGAAGGTCAGTTCGGGCGTCGACCAGGGATTGGGCTCCTGCTCGTGCGGCAGGGTGATGTTGAACCCGATCGAGGGCGCGCCGACGTCGTGGGCGCCCCGGTTGGCCGCGCCCATGATCCCGGGACCGCCGCCGGTGGCGATGACATTGTCGCGCGGCCGTCCATCCCCGGTCCCCATGGCCCCGCCGCGTTCGGACGCCAGACGCCCGAAGGCCCGCGCCTCGGCGTACCAGCGGCTGTGCTGGCCATCGCCGTTTTCGCCGATCCGGGCGCTGCCGAACACCACCAGTGTGGACCGGACACCCCAGGCGCGCAGGGCGTCCTCGGCCTTGGCGTATTCCATCATGAAGCGCGCGCCGCGCATGGAATCGCCGAGCAGGAAGTCCTGGTCGAGCGCCGCAAGCCGGTAGGACGGCGAGGCCAGCTGGGCCGCGTTCAGCCGGGCGGCCTCCGGATCGCTCACCCCCGCGCCCGCTCGACCGTGTCGACCGAAGGGTTGGTGCGCAGGGCGGCCATGATGGCGGTGGCGTGTTTGGCGTCCTCGACCTCCATGTCGATGTCGACGTCGAAGAAGTCCTGCTGCCGGTGGCTCATGACCAGGTTCAGGATGTTGCCGCCGGCCTCGCCGATGATGGTGGCGACCTGCCCCAGGACCCCGGGGGCGTTCTTGATGGTGGCGCGGATGCGGGCGGCGGCGACGGCCCCCTGCTCGGCCTGGGGCGTCCATTGCAGGTCCTGCCAGACCGAGTCGTCGTCGCCGAAGTCGGCGAGGCGCTGGCAGTCGATGGTGTGGACGGTCAGGCCGGCCTCGGGCTCGAGAATGCCGACGATGCGGTCGCCGGGCACAGGGGAGCAGCAGTGGCCGAAATGGACGCTGACCCCGGGGGTCAGGCCGCCGCCGCGGACAAACAGCCGGGCCTGCTCGTCGCCGATGCGCTTGCGGTCGGGTCCGGCCTTCAGCCGGCCCTTCAGGGCGGGGAACAGGGTCTCGCCGACCTTGGCGGCCGAGACCCGACCGCGGCCGATGGCCTCGTAGAGATCGTCCTCGGAGGCGAAGGCGAAGGTCTCGAGCATGGCCTTCAGCGACACCTCGGCCAGGCTCTTGCCGGCCCGGGCCAGGGTCTGTTCGAGGGTGGCGCGGCCCAGCTTCTGGAATTCGCCGCGTTCGGAGGTGCGGATGTGGCGGCGGATGGCCGAGCGGGCCCGGCCGGTGACGGTCAGGGAGCGCCAGTCGACGGGAATCTCGCGCCGGGCGCCGCGCACGATCTCGACCACATCGCCGTTCTGGAGCTGGGTCCGCATCGGCTTGAGCTCGCCGTTGATCTTGACCCCCACGGCGGTGTCGCCGACCTCGGTGTGGACGGCGTAAGCGAAGTCCAGCGGCATGCCGCCGCGCGGCAGGGTGATCAGCGATCCCTTGGGCGTGAAGACGAAGACCTGCTCGAGATACATCTCCAGCTTGGCGTGTTCGACCCAGTCCTCGCCGCCCTCGCCGTGCTCGATCACCTGGACGAGGTGGCGCAGGTTCTGCAGCGGGTCGCGGCCGCCGTCGGCCTCCATGGCCTCGCGGTCGAAGCCGTAGGACTTGTTCTTGTAGGCCCAGTGCGCCGCCACCCCGTCCTCGGCCACCCGGTCCATCGGTTCTGTGCGGATCTGCATCTCGATGCGCAGGCCCGATGGCCCGACCACGGTCGTGTGCAGGGAGCGGTAGTTGTTCGACTTGGGCGTCGAGATGAAGTCCTTGAACCGCTCGGGCACCATCGGCCAGGCGCGGTGGATGACGCCCAGGGCGCGGTAGCAGTCGTCCTCGGCCTCGACGATGACGCGGAAGCCGTAGATGTCGGACAGGGAGGAGAAGCCCACCGACTTGCGCTGCAGCTTGCGCCAGATCGAATAGGGCGTCTTCTGCCGGCCGAAGACCTGGGCGCGGACGCCGGCTTCCTGCAGCACCCGCTCGACCTCGCGCGAGACGCCGTCGATGGCGCGGCCGTGCTCCAGCTTCAGCGCCTCCAGCCGCCGCTCGATGGCGGTCCGGGCGGTGGGGTTGAGGTGTTCGAAAGCCAGCTCTTCCAGCTCGGAGGCGATCGAATGGATGCCGATCGACCGGCCGAGGGGGGCGTAGACCTCCAGCGTCTCGCGGCTGATGCGCTCGCGCTTCTCGGGCTTGACGTATTTCAGGGTCCGCATGTTGTGCAGACGGTCGGCCAGCTTCACCAGCAGGACGCGGACGTCCTTGGAGATGGCGAGGATGAATTTGCGCAGGTTCTCGGCCTGGCGCGTGTGTTCGGCCTGGAGCTCGAGCCGCGACAGCTTGGTCACCCCCTCGACCAGGGAGGCGACCTCCTCGCCGAACATGCCGGCGATGTCGTCGCGGGTCGCCGAGGTGTCCTCGACTACGTCGTGCAGCAGGGCGGTGACGATGGTGGCGGTGTCGAGCCGGTAGTCGGTCAGGATGCCCGCGACCTGGATCGGGTGGGCGAAATAGGGATCGCCCGAGGCCCGCAACTGCGAGCCATGCATCTTCATCGCATAGACATAGGCGCGGTTCAGCAGCGCCTCGTCGGCGGTCGGGTCATAGGCCCGGACCGCCTCGACCAGCTCGAATTGCCGAAGCACCCGGGCCTTGGGCTCGGGCGCTTCCGGCGCCGGGCGCTCGCCCGACGGGTCGTTGAGATTGGCAGCTTTCAAAGGCGGCGCGGGCGAAACGGTCCGCGCCGGCAGGATGGTGATACCGTTGGCGGGTTCCGCCGTCAGTAGCGTTCCTCCTGGCCGCCGTCGCGGTCGCTTTGCAGCGCCCGGATCAGCTCGGCCTCGGCCATGTTCATGTGCTGGGGTTCAGCCAGCAGGCCCACGATTTCCGCCTCGTCCTCGGCTTCGGTCCGCTCGTCGACGCGTTGCAGGGCGACGATGACCGTCTCGCGCAGTTCGTCCGGGGCGACGGTGGCGTCGGCCAGTTCGCGCAGGGCGACGACGGGGTTCTTGTCATTGTCCCGATCGAGGGTCAGGGGCGCGCCATTGGCGATGGCGCGGGCGCGGTTGCCCGCCAGCAGAACCAGGCCGAACCGGTTCGGCACCTTCTCGATGCAGTCTTCGACAGTGACGCGAGCCATGAATATCCTCGGGCGCGGGGGGAGAACCGCACAAACTATAGGGTTGGACCTGATTGTGCAACGCCGCATGGGCGGGAATGAGGCGCTCGGGTCAGCGCCAGTGCGTCGCGACCATGACCTCGACCGTCAACGTGTCCCCCGGACGCGGCCCGTCCTCGCCGAGCCGGAGTCGCATATTGCCCACCCCTCTTCGCGCGGAGGAATGGTCCAGTCGGTGGGGCGGAGACTCCGCGACGACTTCGCAAGCCTCCAGTGAACCATCGGGCAGGACGGTGCAGCGGACCGAGATCGAGACGGGCCGGGTCCATTCGCCCAGAGGTCGGATGATCGGAGACCGGGTTCCCTCCGCGAAGCGCACCGCAGGGTCGCGCATGTCCCAATTCCTGGGGGACGCGTCCTGCGCCGGCGCAGGGGCCACCCCGCACAGCGCGATCAAGACCGCAGCGATAACCATCTCTTTCCCCCAACCTTGCCGTGCGAGACGACACGGTCGTTTACCCCCTGCCCCGCGTCAATGCAGGTCCTTGCTCAGGTCCTGACCGGGGCGGCGTCCTTCCCGATAGACGCGGCCATGGCCAGGGCCTTGGCCTCTCCCCCATCCGGATGCACCCACTCCGGCGCAATCTCAGCCAGCGGCCCCATGACGAACAGCCGGTCGGCGGCGCGGGGGTGCGGCAGGATCAGGCCGTCGAGGTCGCCCGCCGTGCGGCCATAGGCGATCAGGTCGAGGTCGAGGGTGCGCGGGGCGTTGGCGGCGCCGCGTTGGCGGCCGAAGGCTTCCTCGATCCGGCCGAGGGCGGCCATCAGTTCGTGAGGGTCATGGGCGGTGCGGACGATCACCACCCCGTTCAGGAAGGGCGGGTCCTCGGGGTCGGGCCAGGCGGCCGAGCGCCACCACGACGAACGGGCCACCACATCGATCCCCTCGGCCCGGAACCGCGCCAGCGCCGCCTCAAGCGCCTCGCGGCAGTCGCGCCAGACGCCGCAGTCGTTGCAGCCCAGGGCGACGATGATGGCGGAGTCCAGATCCAGGCCGTCGGGGTCGACGGCGATCGGGAGGCCCATGGGGTCGGGTTCCTCTTTCATGACGCCTCGTTGGTCCTCGGGTGAACAGTGCTAGTGAGCCGCTGCGCGGGTGAGCCTTGGCTGGCTCACCGCCTGCTCACTAGCACTTTTCACCCCGGGCCGCTCCTACGACCATGACCGACGTCTTCCCCCCCGAACCGCCCCGCGACTGTCCGCGGTGCCCGCGCCTGGTCGAGTACCGGCGCGAGAACCAGCGCCAGAATCCCCACTGGTTCAACGGCCCGGCTCCGTCGTTCGGCGATCCGGAGGCCCGCCTGCTGGTGGCCGGCCTCGCCCCCGGCCGGACCGGGGCCAACCGGACGGGGCGGCCCTTCACCGGCGACGGCGCGGGGGTGCTTCTGTACGAGACCCTGCTGAAGACGGGCTTCGCCACCGGCCGGTATGAGGCGCGGCCGGACGACACGCTGCAACTGGTCGACTGCATGGTCACCAACGCCGTGCGCTGCGCCCCGCCCGGCAACAAGCCCCTGCCGGCCGAGGAGGCCACCTGCCGCCCGTTCCTGACCGCACGCCTGGCCGCCCTGCCCCGGCTGAAGGTCATCGTCACCCTCGGCGACGTGTCGCGGCGCAATGTGCTGAAGGCGCTGGGCCTGAAGGGGTCGGCGGCCCCGCCCGGACACGGGGTGGAGGCGGACCTCGGCGGCTATGTGATCCTGAACAGCTACCACTGCTCGCGGCTGAACACGAACACCGGGCGGCTGACCCCGGCCATGTTCGAGGCGGTGTTCCGGCGCGCCCGCGAGATCATCGAAGCTTGAGCGAACGCCGCTCGCCGGACCGCCGAGTGTGGCTCCCGCGCAACGCGAATCAGTCGGCGCCGGGTGTAGGCTTTCGGCCCAGGAACGGCGCCGCTAGGTCGGCGTTGATCGCGCAGCTTTGGAGGCTGTGATGCGTAGGTCGAGCGGGGCGTTCTCACCCCAGGAACGGAAGACCGCCCTGTGGGCGCTGCTGATGGCGGGCCTGATCGCCGGCATGGGGATCATGATCCAGCAATGGAGCCAGCCGTCGGTCGGCCCCGGCGGGGTCGAGGCCTATGTGATCGCGCCCGCCCCGGGCGTTCTGGACGCGCAGCCGATCAGCTAGGCCGGGGCCTCAGCCCCGCTCCTTCATCAACCGGGCCTTGTCGCGTTGCCAGTCGCGCTGGGCCGTGGCCTCGCGCTTGTCGTGCAGCTTCTTGCCCTTGGCCAGGGCGATCTCGATCTTCGCCTTGCCCGCCTCGTTCAGGTACAGCTTGACCGGGATGATGGTCTGGCCGTCGCGCTGGACGGCGCCGATCAGCTTGTCGATCTGCTTGCGGTGCAGCAGCAGTTTGCGGTGGCGGCGCGGCTCGTGGTTGAAGCGGTTGGCCTGTTTGTAGGGCGGGATGTCGGCGTTCACGAGCACGATCTCGCGCCCCTCCACCGCCGCATAGCTCTCGGCGATATTGGCCCGGCCGTCGCGCAGGGCCTTGATCTCGGTGCCGAGCAGCATGATGCCGGCCTCGATATAGTCCTCGAGGAAATAGTCGAATTTCGCCCGCCGGTTCTCGGCGATGATCTTCATCTTGGGGGCCGTGGACGCCATCAGCCCAGACCCGCGTCCGCCATGGCGCGGTCGATGGCGGGCTTGACCGCATCGGACGTCAGGGACAGGGGCGAACGGATCTCCTCGCCGCACAGCTGCAGGCGCGACAGGGCGTATTTCGTCGGCGCCGGGGAGTTGTCGAGGAACAGGGCCTTGTGCAGGCCGATCAGCCGGTCCTGCCAGTCGCGGGCCGCGGCGTAGTCGCCGGCGGCCGCGGCCTCGTGCAGGGCGACCATGGCTTCGGGCGCGACATTCGAGGTGACCGAGATGACGCCGACGCCGCCGTGGGCATGGTAGCCGAGGTAGCTGGGGTCGTCGCCGGATATCAGGTCGAACTGGCCGTCGATGTGGGTCCGCATCCAGCTGACGCGCGACAGGTCGCCGGTGGCGTCCTTGATGCCGATGATGTTCGGATGGGCGGCGAGGCGGGCGACGGTGTCATTGGCCATGTCGACCCCGGTGCGGCCGGGCACGTTGTACAGGACCAGGGGCAGCTGGACCGCCTCGGCCACCGCCTCGAAATGCCGGACCAGCCCCTCCTGGGAGGGGCGGTTGTAATAGGGGGTGACGACCAGGGCGCCGTCGGCGCCGACGGTCTTGGCGAACCGCGCAAGTTCGATCGCCTTGTCAGTGGCCGACGAACCGGCGCCGGCGATGACGCGGACGCGGCCGGCGGCGACGCGCACGCACAGCTCGACCACCTGCCGGTGTTCGTCGGCGGTCAGGGACGCGCTCTCGCCTGTGGTCCCCATCGGCACCACGCCGTGGATTCCGGCGGCGATCTGGCGTTCGAGGAGTTGGGTGAAGGCGGCTTCGTCCACCTTTCCGTCACGAAGTGGTGTGATCAGGGCGGTGATCACGCCCTTGAACAAGGGGGCGGTCATTGAGAGAGTTGGTCCTGCGTGGAAAGGGCGGCGGTCGCCGCGTCAAGCGCAGGAGGGTAGGTTGCCGGTCGCCCGACCGCAACCACGACGCATGGAGATCGGACAGATTATGATGACTGCCAGCCTGGCGGCCGCCCTGGCCCTTCTCGCCCCCCCGCTTGAGACTCTCGCGCCGCAGGAGGTCCCCTACAGCGCCGTGACCTCCGGTACGGTGAGCAACCAGGCGCGGGTGCTGAACGATCAGGACACGGTTCTTTTCCGCCAGGGTCTGGCCGCCGCCCGCGCGCGGGACGTTATCGGCGCCCGCAACGCCGTCGCCGGGATCGGCGATCCGGCGGCGCGCAAGCTGGTCGAATGGGCCCTGCTCGACACCTCGGCGGCGCAGCTGCCGTTCAGCGATCTGGCCGCCGCCGAGAGCCGGTTCGCCGGCTGGCCCCGCGCCGACAGCCGTCGCATCGCGACCGAGCGGGCCCTGGCCCTGGCCGGCGCCGGACCGGATGCGGCGATCGCCCTGTTCGAGCGCGCCGCCCCGACGACGGTGGAGGGCGCCATCGCCCTGGCCGAGGCGCTGGAGCAGCGCGGGCGCGGCGACGAGGCGCGGCGGCTGATCGGCGACTGGTGGCGGACGCGTTCGTTTGAGGAGGCGTCGCAGAGCCGCATCCTCGGGCGCTGGGGCTCGTCCCTGACCCAGGCCGATCACGAGGCCCGGCTGAACATGCTGCTGCTGGGGCCGCACGGGCCGGCGACGCGCGCCATGACGGGGCTGGTCTCGCCCGAGCGCCGCGCCGTGGCCGAGACCGTCATGGCCCTGCGCACCGCCTACAGCCCCGACGCCATGGTCGCGAACCTCAGCCCGTCCCAGGCGATGGATCCGGCCGTGGTGCTGGAGCGGGTGCGCATCCTGCGCTCGCAGAACCGCCAGTCCGAGGGCTTCGCCCTGCTGGCGGCCCTCCCCGCCGCGCCGTTGCACACCGAGGGCCAGAACACCCTGTGGAGCGAGCGCCGCAACTATTTCCTCGACGCCCTGGAGCGCCGCAACTGGCGGGCCGCCTATGACGCCATGGCCGGTCACGGGTTCCCGGCCGGCGAACGCAAGGTCGACGCGGAGTTCTTCGCCGGTTGGGCGGCGCTGGTGAAGCTGAATGATCCGGTCCGCGCGGCGGGGCATTTCGAGACCCTGCGCCAGTCGTCCTCGACCCCGATCACCCAGGGCCGGGCCCTGTACTGGCTGGGCCGGGCGGCCGAGGCCCAGGGCAACACCCCTGCCGCGGTCCAGTATTATCGCGACGGCGCCCGCCACATCCAGACCTTCTACGGCCAGCTGGCCGCCGAAAAGGCCGGGATCACGACCCTGACCCTGCCCGCGGATCCGGTTCCGACCCGCGCCGACATCGCCGCCTTCGAAGGCCATGAGATGGTGCGCGCGATGCGTATTCTCGGAGAGACGGGCGAGACCAGCCTGTTCCGCGTCTTCGCCTATCAGCTGGACGACGACCTGCCGGGGGCGACGGAACTGGCCTTGCTGATGGATCTGTCGCGGAACTACGGCGAGGGCTTCACCGCCATGATGGTCGGCCGCGCCGCCAGCCAGCGCGGCTTCCTGATGCCCGAGCGCCAGTATCCCATCCGCGTCCCGCCGTCCGTGCCCGGCGCGGCGCCGCTGGAGTTCACCCAGGCCATCACCCGGCAGGAATCCAGCTTCGACCCCCGCGCCCGCTCGCACGCCAACGCCCGGGGGATGATGCAATTCCTGCCGGCGACCGGACGGACCGTGGCGCGCCAGCTGG
The DNA here is from genome assembly GCA_046292645.1 of Brevundimonas sp. Taxonomy (GTDB): domain Bacteria; phylum Pseudomonadota; class Alphaproteobacteria; order Caulobacterales; family Caulobacteraceae; genus Brevundimonas. The sequence goes on along the minus strand of JBKBQO010000001.1, from coordinate 380,030 downwards.
GCCTGCCCTATTCCGACGAGCGGCTGTACGACGGCGACTTCAACATGACGCTGGGCAGCTATCACCTCGGCGACCTGACCAACCGGTTCGGCGGGTCGATGCTGCTGACCACCATCGGCTACAACGCCGGGCCGGCGCGGCCGCCGCAATGGATCGCCCGCTGCGGCGATCCGCGGGGCGGGACGGTCGATCCGGTCGACTTCATCGAGTGCGCGCCCTTCACCGAGACCCGCAACTATATGATGCGGGTGATGGAGAACATGCAGGTCTATCGCGCCCGTCTGAACGGCGGCTCGGCGCCCCTGACCCTGTCGGCCGATCTGCGGCGCGGGGCCCCGGCGGGGCCGTCGCCCTATGCGGCCTATGCCGGCGAGGACGGCATGCGCGCGCCCGAGGGCGAACCGGCGGAATAACGGCCGCTGGACAGCAGCGGGCCGTCCGGGCCGTCCACCCAGCGTGCGGCGAGGCCGAAGACGCGCGCCATGATCTGAGGCGTCAGGGCCGCCATGGGAGCGGCGTCGGCGGCGACCCGTCCGGCGTCGAGGACCACGACGCGGTCGGCGAACCGGGCGGCCAGGGCGAGGTCGTGCAGGCTGACCAGCACCGCCTGCCCCGCCCCCGCCCGCGCCTTCAGCCGCTCCAGCACCATCAGCTGCGCCTCGGGGTCGAGCCCGGCGGTCGGCTCGTCGGCCAGCAGGGCCCGGGCGCCGGCGCACAGGGCCCGCGCCAGCAGCACCCTTGCGCGCTCGCCGCCGGACATCTCGGCGACGCCGCGGTCGGCCAGATGACCGGCCTCGACCTCGTCCAGCGCCGCGCGGGCCGCGGCCACGGCGTCCGCGCCGGACAGGAAGGGGGCGCCGAGGGCGGCGACCTCGACCGCCGGCAGGTTCCAGGCGATGCGCCGCTCCTGCGGCAGATAGGCGACGCCTTCGGCCCGGGCGCGCGGCGACAACGCGGCCACATCGGCGTCGCCCAGATGCGCCTGGCCGCCGGACAGCGGCAGCAGGCCCGCGAGGGCCCGGATGGCGCTGGACTTGCCGGCCCCGTTCGGCCCCACGACGGCGACCAGTTCGCCGGCCGCGACGGACAGGTCGACGGCGTCCAGCACCGTCCGGCGGCCCAGCCTCGCCGTGGCCCCGATCAGGGCCAGGGCGGTCACAGCCGCCACTCCCGCGCCGCCCGCCAGGCGATCAGGGCGAACAGGGGCGCCCCGACCAGGGCGGTGAAGACGCCCAGCTTCAGCTCCTGATCGGTCGGCGTCATCCGCGCCAGCAGGTCGGCGACGATAAGCATCAGGCCGCCGGCCAGGGCCGAGGGCAGCAGCAGCCGCCCCGGATCGCCGCGCACCGCGCCCCGGACCAGATGCGGCGCGGCCAGGCCGACGAAGCCGATCACTCCCGCAACCGCCACCGCCGCCCCGGTCGCCAGGGCCGTGGCCGCCAGGGCCAGCAGCCGGAGCCGCGCCATGGGCAGGCCCGAGCTGCGCGCCGTCTCCTCGCCCAGGCTCAGCATGCGCAGACCCGGCGCCGCGAGGGCGGCCAGGGCGGCGGCGACCAAGACCGCCGGCGTGACCCAGGCCACGTCGATCCAGCTGCGGTTCTGGACCGAGCCCAGCAGCCAGCTCATCACCTCGGCCGTGGCGATCGGCGAGGGCGACAGGTTGAAGATCAGGGCCGTCGCCGCGCCGGCGAAGCTGGACACCGCCACGCCGAACAGGATCAGGGCTTCCGGCGATCGCACCCGGGCCGAGAACAGGACCAGCAGCCCGCCGGCCAGGGCGGCGCCGACCAAGGCCGAGGCCTCGACCGCCCCGGGAATCGCCGCCGCGCCCAGCACGATGGCTGCAGCCGCCGCGAGGGCCGCGGCCGCCGAGACGCCCAGCACGCCGGGATCGGCCAAAGGGTTGCGCAACAGCCCCTGCATCACCGCCCCGGACAGGCCCAGGGCCGCGCCGACCATCAGGGCCGTGGCCACGCGCGGGGCGCGGACCTGCCACAGCACCTCCGCCGGGCCCGAGGCGGGATCGGCGAAGGCCAGCGCGAGTTGGGACAGGTCGAGGCCGCTTTCGCCGAACAGGACGCCCAGCACGGCGGCGACCGCGATCAGCCCGGCCAGCCACAGCGTCAGCCGCGACGGCCGCGTCACGAACCGGCCTTGAGCATCGCCGCCGCATCGGCCGCGAACCAGGCCGGACAGGTCAGGGCCGCCGCGGGCAGACGCGCCGCGACCCTGCCCGCAGCCGCCCGCCGGACGACCGGGTGACGGCCCGGTCCGCGCCAGTCGCCGCGCGTCTGGTCGAAGAAGCCGAGGACGAAGCGCGCCGGCGGGAACAGGGCGATGCGCTCGACGCTGACCGGGGCGAAGAAGGGCCCGGCTGCGGCGTTGGAGAAGCCGGCGGCGCCGAGGATGGCGTCGACCAGGGTGCCCCGGCCCGCGGTGAAGCCGCCCGCCGTCAGATACAGGGCCGACCGGCGAGTCGCGCCGGGCGCGGGCGCAGCGCCCTGCAGCGTTGCATCCATCCGCCGGGCCAGGGCCTCGCCCCGCGGCGCCGCCCCGAGGCTGGAGGCGACCGAGCGGATATTGGCCCTCACGCCCGCGAAATCCGTGGCGTCGGCGATGGTCAGGACGCGCACGCCGGAGGCCTCCAGCCGGGCCAGCAGGCGCGGCTCGCCGCCCCAGTAGCGGACCACGACGTCGGGCCGGAAGGCGATCGCCGCCTCCAGCGTCGGGCGCACCCGCCGGCGGCCGGCGGCGGCGGCCCTGAGCCAGGCGTCGGGATCATCGGCGCGCGGCGACAACGCCAGCTCGGCGTCGGGGCGCAGGGCCAGGACATACTGGTCGGCGCACTGATCCAGCGCCATCACCCGCAGAGGCCGCGCCTCGGCGAGATCGGCCCACAGCCCGACGGCCGAGAGCGCCGCCGCGGCGGCCAGCCCCCCGATCCGGCGGCTCACGGCTTCAGCAGGCCCGCGAACAGCCCGTCCAGCAGGGCGGTCACCAGGGCCTCTTCCTCGACCCAGTCGAAATAGGGTTTGCTGATCATCAGCGAGACCACGCCGTGGCAGCCGGCCCACAGGGCCTGGGCCGTGGTGCGCGGGTCGCCGCGCAGACGACCGGCCGCCGCGGCTTCCTCGACGACCGCCTCGAACGACCGGTACAGCGAGCCGCCCAGCTCCTGGGCCGCCGACAGGGCGCCGTGCTGAAGCTCGACCGGCCGGGTCATATAGATCAGGCGATAGGCGTTGGGATTGGCGAAGCCGAAGGCGATATAGGCGCGCAGCATCCGCCGCAGGCGCGTCTCCGGACCGCCGGGCTCGGCGGCGATGGCCTGGGTGATCTCCAGCAGGGAGCTGAAGGCCTGGCGGCAGATCTCGTGCAGGATTTCGCCCTTCTCGGCGAAATGCATGTAGAGGGCGGTCGAGGACAGGCCGACCTCGTCGGCGATCTTGCGGATCGTCGCCCCCTCATAGCCGTGCTCGACGAAGATGCGTTCGGCGGCGGCGAGAATCTCGGCGCGCCGGGCGTGGCCCTCGCCCTTGGGCTTGCGCTGGGACCGGAGGCTGGCGGGACTGGAGAGGGTCAAACGGGGGGCTCCGGAGGTCCTGCCCTGAATAGCGGCTTTCCCGGGCCCGCGCCAACCGCTTGCAGCACGCGAATGGTCAAGGTAACCCTTGGTAGTGGGGCGGATCGAGAACAGCCAACGGACCGATGACCCGGGCGGCGTCGCGGGCCCAGGGCCGCGTCTCGATCAGAGCGCGGCGGTGCGCGGCCTCGCGCCTTTCCAGACCGCCGTATTGCTCGCCCTCATGATCCTGTTGCCCTTCGCCGTCTATCGCGCGCCGTCGGCGACGGCGGCGGGGGTGATGGCGGCGGCGGCCGTCGCCTTTCTGGCGGCGGCGGTCTGGCGGGTCGTGCTGACCCTGGTCAGCGCCGCGCCGAAGCCCGAGCCCCCTGCCCCGGCGGATTGGCCGCGCTACACCATTCTGGCGGCCCTGCACGACGAGGCGGAGGTGATCGGCCAATTGATCGAACGACTGGCGCGGATCGACTATCCCGCCGACCGACTGCAGGGGCTGCTTCTGCTGGAGGCGCATGACCGGGCGACGATCTCCGCGGCCGAGGCGGCGGCCCGTCCCGAGTGGCTGGAGATCCTGGTGATCCCGCCGGGCCGACCCCAGACCAAGCCCCGGGCGCTGAACCACGCCCTCGGAGCGGCGACCGGCGAGCTGCTGACCGTCTATGACGCCGAGGACGCGCCCGATCCGCTGCAGCTGCGCGAGGCCGCCGCCCGGTTCGCCGCCGATCGTTCGGGGCGGCTGGCCTGTCTGCAGGCGCCGCTGCGCATCCGGCCGCCGGCCGATCCGGGCGCGGCCGCGCCCTTCCTGGATCGCCAGTTCGCGGCGGAATACGCCAGCCTGTTCGAGACGGCCCTGCCGGGTCTGGCGCGGCTGGGCCTGCCGTTTCCGCTGGGCGGCACCAGCAATCATTTCCGCGTCGATGTGCTGCGCCGGGTCGGCGGCTGGGACGCCTGGAACGTCACCGAGGACGCGGATCTGGGGTTCCGGCTGTGGCAGACAGGTCATCGGCTGGGCGTGCTGCGCCGCCCGACCTGGGAGACGCCGCCGGGCGGGATTGCGCACTGGCTGCCGCAGCGGACGCGGTGGCTGAAGGGCTATCTGCAGACCTGGGGCGTCCATACGCGGCGCCCGTGGCGGCTGGGCTGGCGCGGTTCGCTGGCGCTGGTGATGACGGTCGGGGCCGGCCTGGTGTCGGCCGCGATCCACGGCCTGACCCTGGCATGGGCGGCGGCGACGGTTCTGGTCGCGGCGGTGGCGGGGCTGTCGCCGGGGACGCCGGCGCTGGCGCTGAGCGTGCTGGTGCTCGGGGCGGCTGCCGCCTGGCTGTCCTGCGCCATCGGGACGCGGCGGGCGGGGATCGCCTATGGCGCGGCGGACATGATCCGGGCCCCGGCCTATTGGGCCCTGCTCAGCCTGGCCTTCGCCCACGCCGCCTGGCGGCTGGTGCGCGAGCCCTTCGCCTGGGACAAGACGGCCCATCGGCGCGATGCGCGGCCGGAGGCGGCCGCCGATTTGCACGCCGCGCTGGACGGAGGCGCGCCTCTCCGCCTATCAGCGGGCCATGCCGCCGCGCCTGAACCCGTCGCCTGAGACCCTCGTCACCCGCGCCTGGGCGGACTACGCCCTGCTGGACAGCGGCGGGGGGCGAAAACTGGAGCGCTACGGCCGCCACACCGTGGTCCGGCCCGAGCCGCAGTGCTTCTGGTCGCCGCGCGACCCGGGGGCCTTCGACGCCGCCGATGCGGTGTTCGACCCGACCGACGAGGATGAAAGCGGGCGGTGGCGGTTCGCGGGCAGCCCGATCGACACCTTCCCCCTGGCCTGGCGCGATGTACGCTTCACCAGCCGGTTCACGCCGTTCCGGCATCTGGCCTTCTTCCCCGAGCAGGCCGCCAACTGGGAGTGGCTGGACGGGCGGATCCGGACGCTGCGCAAACCCAAGGTGCTGAACCTGTTCGGCTATACCGGCGTGGCCAGCCTGGCCTGCGCCGCGGCGGGGGCCGAGGTCACCCATGTCGACGCCTCGAAGAAGTCGGTGGCCTGGGCGCGCGAGAACGCGGCGCTGTCGGGGATGGCGGACAAGCCGATCCGCTGGATCGTCGAAGACGCCCGGAAATATGCGGCGCGCGAGGTGCGGCGCGGGGCCAAATACGACGGGATCATCCTCGATCCGCCGAAATACGGGCGCGGCCCGACGGGCGAGGTGTGGCGGCTGTTCGAGGACCTGCCGGCCCTGTTGAAGGACTGCGCGGCCCTGCTGGCGGACGACGCGTCCTTCCTGCTGCTGAACGCCTATGCGGCGCGGATCTCGGGCCTGTCGCTGGCGCATCTGATGGCCGAGGCGACCGCGGACCGCGGCGGGACGATCGACTGGGGCGAACTGGCCCTGGCCGAGGACGGGCCGGACGGGCGGGCCATCGGCCTGAGCTTCTTCGCGCGGTGGTCGGCGTGACCGACCGTCTCATCACCTCCCTGACCAATGACACGGTCAAGACCGTCCGCGCCCTGCATATGCGCAAGGAGCGCGAGGCGACGGGACGGTTCCTGGCCGAGGGGCTGAAATTCATCGGCGAGGCGCTGGACCAGAACCGGGCCCCGCGCCTGCTGCTGGTCGGCGAGGACGCCTGGCCCCACCCCATCCTCGACCGGGCGCGCGAGGCGACGCGGGCGGCGGGCGGCGAGGTGGTCGTGGTGACCCACGCCATCCTCGAAAAGATCAGCCGGCGCGACAATCCGCAGACGGTGCTGGGGGTGTTCGACCAGGTCTATACGCCCCTGTCGGCGATCCAGCCGGGCGCCGCCCCGGCCTGGGTGGCGCTGGAGCAGGTGCGCGATCCGGGCAATCTGGGCACCATCATCCGGACGGCGGATTCGGCCGGCTGCGGCGGGGTGATCCTGATCGGGGACTGCGTCGACCCCTATTCGGTGGAGGCGGTGCGGGCGACCATGGGCTCGGTCTTCGCCGTGGCCATCGCCCGGGCGACGCCGGCGGAATTCCTGGCCTGGCGGCAGAGCTGGCCGGGCAGCGTCATCGGCACCCGGCTGGACGCGACCGAGGGCTATCGCGACGCGGCGATCCAGCACCCGGCCCTGATCCTGATGGGCAATGAACAGGCCGGCCTGACCGACGCTCTCGCCGAGGCCTGCGACGTCAACGTCAAGATCCCGATGCGCGGCCGGGCCGACAGCCTGAACCTGGCGGTGGCGACGGGGATCATGGTCTATGCGGTGACCGACGCGGCCTGAGCCGGCGGTTGGGGGCTCCGCGTTACGGCGGATTCACTTGCGGCGGACCCGGACGCGCGGGAGTCTCGGGCCTCCTCCCGTCGCCGAGACCCGCATGCGCTTCCTTCCCACCCTGCTGATCGCCCTGGCCTGCGCCCTCCCCGCTCCCGCCCTGGCGCAGGCGGAACCCGACGCCGCCGCCTACCGGGCCGACGCCCTGTCCATCGAGCCCCTGATCAACAGCCAGTACGCCTATCTCGACCGCTTTCCCGGCGGGGTCATGCCGATGAGCCCGGCTTTGCGGGCCGAGGCCGGGGCGGTGGCCGACCGGCGCGGCCTGCTGCGCTACGCCGAGCACGCGGTCGCGGCCCTCGCCGACCACCACGCCATCACGGGCGGCTCCTTCGCCGACAGCTGGGCCCTGGCGCCGAGCTATTCGGACCTGTGGGTCGAGCCGGAGGGCGCGGTCTGGCGGATCACGGCCGTGCGCGACGGGTCGCCCGCCGAGCGCGCTGGCATCCGGCCGGGGGACGCCCTGACCGCCGTCGGCGATGCGCCGACCGGCGCGGCGGTCGCGGCCTTCTGGGCGGAGCTCGGGCTCACGGCGGAGGGCGAGCGAGCCGGATATGCGGCCCGGGTGCTGGCCGCGGGCCGGCGGGATCGTCCGCGCGACCTGACCGTCCGGGGCGGCGACGGGTCGGAGCGCCGCCTGACCCTGCCCAACCTCTATGAGGCCGGCCCCGGCGACCGGCCGCCGCTGACGGCGCGGGAGGCGGAAGGAGTCCTGGTCATCCACTTCAACGACTCGCTCGGCGACGGCGCCACGATCGCTGCCTTCGACGCCGCCATGGCCGGGGCCCGCGACGGCCAGCGGATCGTGCTGGACCTGACCGACACCGCCAGCGGCGGCAATACGGTGGTGGCGCGGGCGATCATGGGCTGGTTCGTCGATGCGCCGACCGCCTATCAGATCCACAACCTGGCCGCCGAGGAACGCGAGACGGGCGTGCCGCGCCAGTGGATCGAACAGGTCCTGCCGCGCCCGGGGAAGCGCCATCGTGGGGCGGTCGAGGTGCGGGTCGGGCGCTGGACCGGCAGCATGGGCGAGGGTCTTGCGATCGGCATGGACGCCATCGGCGCCGAGGTCGTCGGCGGGCCGATGGCCGGGCTGCTGGGGGCGATCTACGACCATCGGCTGGAGCGGTCCGGCCTGGTCATCAAGCTGCCGACCGAGCGGCTTTACGCGGTCGACGGAACGCCCCGGGAAGCCTTCGTCCCGCGCCTCTAGAAGCTGCGCCCGTCGACCCGCTGGGCCGTCCAGCTGAAGGGCTCGATGTCGGTCAGGGTGCGGATGTTGACCGCCACCATGGGGACGCCGCCGGGCCCCTCGCCGCGGGCGAAGGCCTGGACCCCGCAGACCTGGCAGAATTGGTGCCGGATCTTGTGCGAGTTGAAGGTGTAGGCGGTCTGCGGGCCATCTTTCGTGACCCGGAAGGCGTCGGGGGCGACGAAGGCCAGGACGAAGCCTTTGCGATGGCAGTGGGAGCAGTTGCACTCGATCAGGCCTTCGAGATCGGTGTCGACCTCATAGGCGACGGCGCCGCAGTGGCAGGCGCCCGTATGGGTCTTCAGATCGGCCATCACGCATCCTCCAGCAGCACCACCCCCGGGGCGGATTTGAGCGCGCCGCGCAGGGCGCCGTCCAGCCGGTAGCGGCCCGGCAGTTTCAGCTCGACCTCGCGGCGGCCATCGAGGGAGGCGACGAGGGAGACCTCGCCGCCCTTGCCCTGGGCGCGGGCCTTCTCCAGCCGGGTCTTGAGCGCGGCGGCGTCGGCGGTGCGCGCCGAGACATGGATGCGCAGGCCCATGGCGCCGTCGTCGATCAGCGTGTCCAGCCGGCTGGCGTCGTCGCCGAAGAAGCGGACCTCGCCGTCGGCCGACTTGGCCCGGACCTTGACCATGATCGAGGCCCCGACCTCCAGCACCTCGCGGCATTTGCGCAGCTGTTCCGGGGGGAACAGGCATTCGAACTCGCCGGTCGGGTCGGAGAAGGTGACGAAAGCGAATTTCTCGCCGGACTTGGCGCTGGCCCGTTCCTGGCGGCGGCGGACGACGCCGGCCATCAGGAAGGCCTCGTGGCCGCTTTCGGCCAGAGCCGTGGCCTCGGCCACGAAAGTGACGCGCTTGCGCTTCAGCGCCGGGGCCATGTCCTCCAGCGGGTGGCCGGACAGGTAGAAGCCGACGGCGGCCAGTTCCTGGTCCAGCTTCTCGGGCCCGACCCAGGGCTCGACCGGCTTGAGCCGCGGGCGGGCGGCGCCGGCCTGGTCGCCGCCGAACAGGGAGACCTGGGACGAGGCGCGCTCGGCGGCGACGCTCTGGCAATAGGCCATCAGGGTGTCGGCCTGTTCGAACAGCTGGCGGCGGTTGGAATGGAAGCTGTCGAAGGCGCCGGCGCGGGCCAGGTTCTCGAGCGCGCGCTTGTTGACGCTGCGCGGGTCGACGCGTTCCAGGAAGTCGAAGATGTCGGTGAAGCGGCCGCCGGTCTCGCGCACCTCGACCAGGTGTTTCATGGCCTCGAGGCCGACGTTGCGGATGGCGCCGAGGGCGTAGAGGACCGAACCCACGCCGTCGTCGTAAGCCACGTCGAAATCGGCCGAGGACCGGTTCACGTCCGGCGATTTGATCGGCACCTCGAAGCGGCGGCAGTCCTGGTAGAAGACCGCCAGCTTGTCGGTGTTGCTGAGGTCGAGGCTCATGGACGCGGCCATGAATTCGACGGGGTGGTTGGCCTTGAGCCAGCCGGTCTGGAAGCTGATCAGGGCGTAGGCGGCGGCGTGGGACTTGTTGAAGCCGTAGCCCGCGAACTTGGCGACGAGGTCGAAGATGCCGCCGGACTGTTCCTCGGGCACGCCCTTTTCCGAGGCGCCCTTGATGAAGCGCGCCCGCTGGAAATCCATCTCCTCCTTCTTCTTCTTGCCCATGGCGCGGCGGAGAAGATCGGCCTCGCCGAGGGAGTAGCCGGCCAGGACCTGGGCGATCTTCATCACCTGTTCCTGATAGATGATGACGCCGTAGGTCTCGGTCAGGACCTCGGTCAGGGAGGGGTGGAGGTAGTCGACCTGCTGGCGGCCGAATTTCCGATCGATGTAGGTGTCGATCATCTCCATCGGGCCCGGCCGGTAGAGGGAGATCAGGGCGGTGATCTCCTCGATCGAGCCGCAGCGCATCTTGCGCAGGGTGTCGCGCATGCCCTGCGATTCCAGCTGGAACACCCCGACGGTCTGGCCCGAGGCCATCAGCTCATAGGTTTTCGGGTCGTCGAGCGGCAGGCCGTTCCAGTCGGGGGCGGCGCCGCGCCGCTCCAGATACTGGCGGGCGCGGTCCAGGACGGTCAGGGTCTTGAGGCCGAGGAAGTCGAACTTGACCAGGCCGGCGGCCTCGACCCATTTCATGTTGAACTGGCTGGCCGGGATGGTCGAGCGAGGGTCCTGGTACAGGGGCGCCAGCTCGATCAGGGGGCGGTCGCCGATGACGATGCCGGCGGCGTGGGTCGAGGCGTTGCGATACAGTCCCTCCAGCTCCAGCGCCGTCTCCAGCAGGGTGGCCACGGCCTTGTCGGTGTCGCGCGCCTCGCGCAGGCGCGGCTCGATCTCGATGGCCTGGGCGAGGGTGACGGGGTTGGCGGGGTTGGCCGGGACCATCTTGGCGAGGCGGTCGACCTGGCCCAGCGGCATCTGCAGCACCCGGCCGACGTCGCGCAGCACGGCGCGGGCCTGCAGGGTGCCGAAGGTGATGATCTGGGCCACCCGGTCCTTGCCGTAGCGGTCCTGGACATAGTCGATCACCTCCTCCCGCCGCTCCTGGCAGAAGTCGATGTCGAAATCGGGCATGGAGACGCGTTCGGGGTTCAGGAACCGCTCGAACAGCAGGCCGAAGCGCAGGGGGTCGAGATCGGTGATGGTCAGGGCCCAGGCGACCAGCGAGCCGGCGCCCGAACCCCGGCCCGGACCCACGGGGATGCCGTGGGTCTTGGCCCATTTGATGAAGTCCGACACGATCAGGAAATAGCCGGGGAAGCCCATCTGCTGGATGATGCCGACCTCCCATTCGAGGCGGGTCCAGTAGTCGGCCTCGGGCGCGGCGGGGGTGACGGAGCGCAGCCGCTCCTTGAGCCCCTCGCGGGCCTGGTGCATCAGCTCGTCGGGCTCGGAGCGGCCGTCGCCGGCGTCGAAGCGCGGCAGGATGGGGGCGCGGGTCGGGGCCAGGAAGGCGCAGCGGCGGGCGATCTCCATGGTGGCGTCGCAGGCCTCGGGCAGGTCGGCGAACAGCTGGCGCATGGCCGCCGCCGGCTTGAACCAGTGCTGGTCTGTGACGCGGCGGCGGTCCTCCTGGCCGGTGAAGGCGCCGTCGGCGATGCACATCAGGGCGTCGTGGGACCTAGCCTGGGCGGCCTTCGCATAGTGGACGTCGTTGGTGGCGACCAGGGGGACGTCATGGCCATAGGCCCACTCCACCAGCCCGCGCTCGGCCTGGCGCTCGGAGGCGAGGCCGTGGCGCTGCAGCTCGACATAGAAGCGGTCGCCGAAGACGCGGGTCATCTCGGCCAGGGCCGCCTCGGCCTCGGCCGGCTTGCCCTGGACGAACAGGGGGTCGACCGGACCGTCGGGACCGCCCGACAGCAGGATCAGCCCCTCCGAGCGTTCCGCCACCATGGTCCAGGGCACGCTGGGCTCGTCCATGGCGCCGGCGTCGAGAAAGGCGGAGGACGACAGGGCGCACAGATTGAGCCAGCCAGCCTCGTTCTGGACCAGCAGGACCACGGTCGGGACCTTGGCCCAGCGTTCGTTGATCTTGCCGCCGATGCCGGTGACGGGGATGGCGCAGGCGACCAGGGGCTGGACCCCCGCCCCTTTCGCCGCCTCGCTGAACTCCAGCGCCCCGAACAGATTGGCCCGGTCGGCGACGCCCACGGCCGGCATGCCCGCGTCGGCCGCCAGGGTCGGGACCTTGCTGGCCTTGATCGCGCCTTCCAGCAGCGAATAGGCCGAGCGGACCCGCAGGTGGATAAAGCCCTGGCTGTTCAGCGTCTCGGTCAAACCGGTCCCGTTCCCTTGGCCCGTCGTGGGCCCGTCGCGGGCCCGTGCGCACTGTGCCCCGAGTCTCACATCGCGGGCGACCGGGACACCGGAAAGCAGCGTCCGGCGCGCTCAGGGGGCGACCGTCTGTGGATAGCCGGCGGGCGGCGGGCCGCCGCCGTTGCACCCGGAAACACCGAGTCCAAGGAGTCCAAAACCCGGAGGTTTTTCGCGTAACCGTTTGAAATCACACGAACCGCCCATCAAGCGGATTGGACTCGGTCAGACGGCCGAGGTCATCAGCGCCGCCTGCCACACCATCCAGACGAAACCGCTGCACGACGCCAGCGACAAGACATCCCGAACCCAACGCGCCATGACGGCCTCCCTTGCGTGTTCCGCCTATGTTCTATGTTGCGGCTTTGTTCTCGTCAAGCCGATTTGATGTGAAGACGACTCGCCCGGGGTTGTAGGGTGGGCGTGAACGCCGTCACCGCCCTCCCGGCGGCGGGCGTCGCAGGAGTACCGGCCATGGCCAAGGGTCAAGTGAAGAGCAACAAGGAAGTCCGCAAACCCAAGGCCGAAAAGCCGAAGCCGTCGGTGGCCGTCAGCAGCAGTTCGCCGTTCACGACGCCTCCCGGGAAGAAATAGCCGAGCCCTTCTCCTCTTGCGGGAGAAGCTGGCAGCCGGAGGCTGACGGATAAGGGCGCGCCGGCGGAGGCGTTAGCCATTCGGCGGCGGTGGCAAGCAGCATAGAGCAGAGCGACCCCTCATCCGACCTCGCTGCGCTCGGCCACCTTCTCCCGCAAGGGGAGAAGGACTCCATTTCAGTCCGCCTCCAGCCGGCGTTCGCATTCCGTCACGCCCGCCGCGATCCCGGCGTCGGCGTAGAGGTCGCGGGCGGCGGTCCAGGCCGCTGCGGCCGGAACCGGGCGGCCCAGGGCGTCGAGGGCGAGGGCCGTCAGCCGCAGGGCGTTGGCCATGTCGACCGAGGCCCCCTGCCCGTTTGACCGGTACAGGGCCGCCGCCTGTTCGGCGTGGGCGAGGGCCTGTTCCAGCTGGTCGGTTCCGCGGTCGATGTCGGACAGGTGGCGCAGGGCGTGGGCCTGCAGCAGGGGCGCGCCGCTCTCGCGGCTGAGCGCGGCGGCGCGGGCGTATGAAGTGCGGGCGTCGAGGGTTCGGCCCTCGGCCATGGCCTCGCGCGCCGTGGTCAGGTGGGTCTGGATGGCGTCAGTCATGGGAGGCTCCGCGGGGATACACGCTGTAAGCCGCGCGTCAGTACGCCTGGCTCTCCGCCGGCCGCTCTTCCAGATGGCCGTCCTTCAGGGCGAACACCCGGTCCATGTGGCCGGCCAGCTCCATGTTGTGGGTGGCGATCAGGGCGGCGACGCCGGTGTCCTTGACCAGGCGGTGCAGGGCCTCGAACACGGTCTGGCTGGTGGCGGGGTCGAGGTTGCCGGTCGGCTCGTCGGCCAGCAGCAGGCGCGGGCGGTTGGCCAGGGCGCGGGCGACGGCGACGCGCTGCTGCTCCCCGCCCGACATCTGGGCCGGCTGGTGGGTCAGGCGTTCGCCGAGGCCGAGGGCGGTCAGGACCTCGGACGCCCGTTCGCGGGCCTGGGCCGTACCGACGCCGGCGATGCGCAGCGGCAGGGCGACGTTGTCGCGGGCGTCGAACTCGGCCAGCAGATGGTGGAACTGGTAGACGAAGCCGATGCTGGCGAGGCGGATGTGGGTGCGGGCGCGCTCGTCGAGGCCGCCGACGTCCTCGCCGTCGATGCGGATCTCGCCCGAGGTCGGCCGCTCCAGCAGGCCGGCGGCATGGAGCAGGCTGGACTTGCCCGAGCCCGACGGACCGATCAGACCGACCACCTCGCCCGGCATGACGTCGAGATCGACGCCCTTGAGCACGGTCAGGCCGCCCGAGGCGGTGTCATAGGTCCGGGTGACGTTCCTTACGGAGAGGACGGGCTTACTCATAACGCAGGGCCTCGACCGGATCCATTTTGGCGGCGCGCCACGACGGCAGCAGGCTGGCGACGCAGGACATGAAGACCGACCACAGGGTGACCCAGACCACGTCCATGGCGTCGACCTCGGCCGGGATGGAGTCCAGCATATAGACGTCCGCGTTGAACAGCTGGACGCCCAGCAGGGCCTCAAGGAAATGCTGGATGGCGCCGATGTTGAGGCAGAAGACCAGGCCCAGCACCAGGCCGGTGATCGTGCCGGCCACGCCGATGGCCGCGCCCGAGATGAAGAAGATGCGCAGCATCGACATCTGGCTGGCCCCGACGGTGCGCAGGATGGCGATGTCGCGGGTCTTGTTCTTCACCAGCATGACAATGCCGGAGATGATGTTGAGGGCGGCGATGGCGACGACGAGGCCGAGGATGATGCTCATGGCCACCCGCTCGACCTTGAGCGCGCCCCAGAAGGCGGCCAGGCGGTCGCGCCAGTCGCTGACCAGGGCGCTGGGGCCCGCGGCCTCGCGCACCGGCTGGATCAGCTCGCCGACGCGGTCGGGCTCGGCCACCTTCAGCTCGATGACGTCCCAGACGCCTTCCTTGCCGAAGAAGAGCTGGGCCTGCTCCAGCGCCATGAAGACGAAGGCGCGGTCGAAATCGGCGGTGCCCGAGGTGAAGACGCCGCCGACGCGATAGGTCTTCTCCAGCCCGCCGAGGTTGCCGAAGGCGCTGTCGGCGCCGGTGGGCGAATAGAGGGTGATGGGGTCGCCGATGCGCAGGCCCATGCTCTCGGCCAGGGCCTTGCCGATCAGGATGTTGTCGCCGCCGTAGGGGCCCTGGCCGAAGGCGGCGCGGGCCTCGGGGGTCAGGCTGTCGAAGACGTAGGACATGGAGTCCAGGTCCTGCGGGCGCAGGCCGCGCACGACCGCGCCGGTCGTCTGGCCGGCGGCGCGGACGAGGGCCTGGTTCTCGGTCAGGGGGGAGACGCTGAGCACGCCCGGGACGCCGGCGATCCGCTCGACCGCGGCCTCGCGGTCGGGATCGGTCAGGGCCTGGCCCTGGACGTACATATGGCCGTTGAAGGACAGCATCCGGTCCAGCAGCTCGTTCCTGAACCCGGCCATGATGCTCATGACGATGATCAGGGCCATGACCGCCAGGGCGATGGCGACATAGGAGATGATGGCGATCAGGGCGATGCCGCCCTCCTTGCGCCGGGCGCGGAGGTAGCGGAGGGCCAGTTCAAACTCCCAGGCCGAGAAGGGGCCGGCGGGTTTGGTGGGTTTGGCCACGGTGGCGTCGGTCATGATGCGGCCCTCCTTCCCCCATTTCGGGGGAAGGTGGCAGGCGAAGCCTGACGGATGGGGGCGCTTAAGGACGAAAGCGATCCGATGTGGGGGGATGCGGAGAGAGCCCCCATCCGAGCCGCTGCGCGGCCCACCTTCCCCCGAAATGGGGGAAGGAAAGCGACAACCGCAACCGTCATGCTCTTACCTTCGCCAGGGCCTCGTCCAGCGGGATGGAGACCTTGTCGCCGGTGGCGCGGCGCTTGAGCTCGACCAGGCCCTCGGCCACGCCCTTGGGACCGATGGTCAGCTGCCAGGGGATGCCGATCAGATCGGCGGTGGCGAATTTGCCGCCGGGGCGTTCGTCGGTGTCGTCGTAGAGGACGGACTTGCCGAGGGCTTCAAGCTTGGCCACGGCCTCCTCGCAGGCGACGCAGACGGCCTCATCATTGACGCGCAGGTTGATGACCACGACGTCGAAGGGCGCGACGGCGTCGGGCCAGATGATGCCGCTGTCGTCGTGGCTGGCCTCGATGATGGCGCCCAGCAGGCGCGAGACGCCGACGCCGTAGCTGCCCATGTGGACGTCCGCGTCCTTGCCGTCGGGTCCGGCGACGCGGGCCTTCATCGGGGCGGAGTATTTGGTCCCGAAATAGAAGATGTGTCCCACCTCGATGCCGCGGGCAGTCAGGCGGTCGCCCTCGGCGGTCTGGGTTTCGAACTGGCCGGCGTCGTGCATTTCCTCGGTGGCCGCGTAGAGCGCGGTTCGCTGATCAACGATTGACTGAAGATCGTCCCAGTCCACGTCCTTGCCGGGCGCGCCCATCTCGACGAGCTTGCGGTCGCAGAAGACCTGGCTCTCGCCCGTCTCGGCCAGGACGATGAACTCGTGGGACAGGTCGCCGCCGATCGGGCCGGTGTCGGCGCGCATCGGCACGGCCTTCAGCCCCATGCGGGCGAAGGTGTTCAGATAGGCCACGAACATGCGGTTGTAGGCCTTGCGGGCCGAGGCCTCGTCGATGTCGAAGCTGTAGGCGTCCTTCATCAGGAATTCGCGGCCGCGCATGACGCCGAAGCGCGGGCGGCGCTCGTCGCGGAATTTCCACTGGATGTGGAAGAGGTTGAGGGGCAGCGCCTTGTAGCTCTTGACGAAGCTGCGGAAGATGTCGGTGATCATCTCTTCATTGGTGGGGCCGTACAGCAGCTCGCGCTCGTGCCGGTCGGTGATGCGCAGCATCTCGGGGCCATAGGCGTCGTAGCGGCCGCTCTCGCGCCACAGGTCGGCCAGTTGCAGGGTCGGCATCAGCAGTTCGACGGCCCCTGCCCGCTCCTGCTCCTCGCGCACGATCTGCTCGATCCGGTTCAGCACCCGCAGGCCCAGCGGCAACCAGGCATAGATGCCGGCGGCCTCCTGTTTGATCAGGCCGGCGCGCAGCATCAGCTGGTGCGAGACGATCTGGGCGTCCGAGGGCGCCTCTTTCAACGTG
Source organism: Brevundimonas sp. (assembly GCA_046292645.1). Classification (GTDB taxonomy): domain Bacteria; phylum Pseudomonadota; class Alphaproteobacteria; order Caulobacterales; family Caulobacteraceae; genus Brevundimonas. The sequence continues at coordinate 363,415 of JBKBQO010000001.1, read as the reverse complement.
GGCAGGAAATAGCGCGACAGGCGCATGGGGTCAGAATCTCGGCAAGGACAGCGGGGTTCAAGCTTTAGCCGGGGGACCGGGGCGAAAGCTAGGCCGCCGTCGCCGCCGCCCGTCTTTGTCGCAACAGGGCGCCGAGCGCGGCGCGGGCCGGCGCGTCGAACCATCGGGCCGCCGCCCAGGCGACGACAAGGCTGACGCCGCCGCCGACGAGGGCCGCCGTCGCGGTCTCGCCGAGCATCTGGCCGGCCCCCATGATGATCGGGCCGTGCAGGATGTAGAGGGGGTAGGACAGTAGGGCGAGCGAGGCCGCCGCCCGCGCCAGCCCCGGCGAGAGGGTCGCGGTCACTGCGGCCGCGGTCAGGACCGGGAAGGCAAGCAGGACGACGGCGAGGTCGATGACGCCATTCCAGCCGGGCACGTCGGGAATGAAGAACAGGGCGGCGACGGCGGCGATGACCGCCAGGGCCGGGAGCCTGAGCGTCAGCTGTCCAGCACTCCACAGCCGGTGCAGCAGCAGTCCGAGCGGAAAGGCGAAGGCGATTCGGGCCGCGCCGCCGAGCATCGAGGCGCCGTGATGGCCCAGCGATCCCGTCCCGGCGGTCAGGAAGGCGACCGTCACCGCGACCGCGCCCACGCCGACGATCCCCATGAGCACCCGGTTGGACAGGCGCGGGCGAAGGCGGCGTAGAGGACGTTGGCGACCATCTCGAAGAAGAGCGACCAAGCGGGCCGGTTAAGATCGAAGATCTGCACCTCGGCTCCCAGCGGCAGGGGCATCATCACCACGGCGGCGGCGACCAGAACGCCGAGCACGGCGAATCCGACCGCGTCGCCGGCCACGCCCGCGAAGACCGCCGCGCCGACGGCCGTGCCCAGCAGATAGAGCGGCCACAGCCGGACGACCCGCGTACGGATGAAGTCGCCGGGGCTCCAGCCCGCCAGCAGGCGGCGCTCGTAGGCATGCGCGATGACGAAGCCCGACATGATGAAGAACAGGTCGACGGCCAGATAGGCGTGGAAGACCAGACCGGTCAGCGGCGGCATATGCAGGACCAACACCGCGAGGGCCGCGACGCCGCGCAGGGCGTCAAGCGTCAGGAAATGCCCCCGCGGCTGGGACGGAAGAAGCGGCGGGGCGGCGGCGCTCGGCATCCCTCGGCTGTAGCAGTGGAATCTTAAGGTCGGGTGGAAGCCCGGCCCGGGGACCGTTCAGGGATGCGGGCGCGAGATGCCGTAGCGGGCGGCCAGATAAGGGAGGATCGCCTCGTCCTGCAGGAAGCGTTTGCCGGTCGTTTCGCTGGTTTCCGCCTCCGGCCAGTCGAAGGTTTCGTCCAGCACCAGGATCGGGCAGCTCTGGTGGTCGTCGCCGACCAGATCGATCACCGGCGGCCGGGGGCGCGGATGGTCAAGGTAGGTGATCCCAAGCTGGTCGCGCAGCGCCGGGTGGAAGGCGAGCACGCCCTCGATCACGGCACCGGCCGGGCAGTACCAGGGGCCGCCCTCGGCGTCGGTCCAGCCGGGATTGAGCAGGAACAGGCGGTCGGTCATCGGGGCCTCAGGGAACCGGCGGGGCCAGGTCCGGCAAGGGCATCCAGCCGATGTAGACCAGGACCATGACCAGCACCCAGACGAGGAAGGCGACCCAGGTGGTGGTGGTGAATTTGCGCTTCAGGTCGGGCTTGTCCGGCGCGCCCCACTGGGCTCCGTCGGTCGGCGGTTCGTGCCGCTCGCGCGACGTCCCCAGCGGCAGGACGGTGAACAGCACCGTCCACCAGCAGATGATGTAGACGCCCAGCATGGTGACCCAACCGATCGGCATCAGTGCGCTCCGCTCTCGTGACTGGCTTTCGGCGTTTCCATCAGCTCGACCAGCACCCCGCCCATGTCCTTGGGATGCAGGAACAGGATCGGCGTGCCATGGGCGCCGATGCGCGGCTCGCCCGTGCCGAGGATGGTCGCGCCCCTGGCCCGCAGGGCGTCGCGGGCGGCGAGAATGTCCTCGACCTCGAAACAGACGTGGTGCTGGCCGCCCCTGGGGTTCTTGGCCAGGAAGCCGTGGATCGGGCTGTCGTCGCCCAGCGGCTCGATCAGTTCGATCTGGGCGTTGGGCAGGTCGATGAAACAGACCCGCACGCCCTGGGCCGGCAGGTCGAACGGCGCGTGCGCCAGGGTGGCCCCGAGCAGGTCGCGGTACATCGCGACGCTGGCCTCGATCGAGGGGGTGGCGACGCCGACGTGGTTCAGTCTTCCGATCATGGGAATGGCCTTAGACCCAGTTCGGTCCGGGGAGAAGGCGGGCGGTTCGTCGCGGACGCCGCACACGGCCTTTCGTGCACGAAAAAGGGGCCGGCGATCGCGCGCCGGCCCCTTCGTCAGTCGTGGTGGTGGAAGCGCCTTACTGGCCGCCGGTCATCTGGGCGACTTCGGTGGCGAAGTCGGGGCCCTCGACCTTTTCGACGCCCTCGCCGAGGGCGAGGCGGACGAAGCCGGCCAGGTGCAGGCCGGGCGCGCCCAGTTCCTTGCCCGCGTCGGCGACCAGCTGTTCGATGGTCACGTCGGGGTTCATGACGAAGGGCTGTTTGATCAGCACGACGTCCTTCTGGAACTTGTTGATCTGGCCTTCCACGATCTTGGCGATCATGGCTTCCGGCTTGCCTTCTTCCTTGGCCTTTTCGGTCAGAACCTGACGTTCCTTCTCGATCGCGGCGGGGTCCAGATCGTCGGTGTTCAGCGACAGCGGCGCGGTCGCGGCCACGTGCATGGCGATCTTGCGGCCCAGTTCGCGCAGGGCGGTCTTGTCGCCGCCGCCGTGCAGGGCGACCAGCACGCCGATGCGGCCGAGGCCCGGCGAGACGGCGTTGTGGACATAGGAGGCGACCACGCCTTCGTCGACGGACAGGCGGGCGGCGCGGCGCAGCTGCATGTTCTCGCCGACGGTGGCGATCAGCTGGGTCACTTCGTCCTGGACCGACTTGCCGGCTTCCAGCTCGGCGCCGTGCAGGCCTTCGAGCGTGGCGTGCTCGAGGCCCAGCTGGGCGAATTTGCTGGCGGCGTTCTGGAACAGGTCGTTGCGGGCGACGAAGTCGGTCTCGGCGTTGAACTCGATGGCGGCGCCGACTTCACCGGCTCCGACTTCCTTCGAGGCGACGGCCACGAGGCCTTCGGCGGCGACGCGGTCGGCCTTCTTGGCGGCCTTGGACAGGCCCTTGGCGCGCAGCCAGTCGATCGCGGCGTTGATGTCGCCGTCGGTTTCCTGGAGGGCCTTCTTGCAGTCCATCATGCCGACGCCGGACTTGGCGCGCAGTTCCATCACGAGGGCGGCGGTGATCTCGGCCATGGGTGATTCTCCTTGGGTCTTCGTATGCGGGAACGGCCGGGTGGTTAGCCCGGCCGTGTGTCAGTTCAACGCACGGCCCTGTTCCGCTTTTTGAGGGCGGAAGGCCGCGAGGGCGATCAGCCCGTGGCCTGTTCGGTTTCGACGGCGTCGTTGGCGTCCGAGGTCGCGGCCTGGGCGGCTTCGTCGGCGACGGCCGGTTCAGCGGCGGCGATCATTTCGTCGGCCACGGCTTCCGTGCCGGCCGGGGCGACGTCTTCAGCCTTGGCCTTGGGGGCCTTGGCTTCGCGCAGCATCGGCTCGTCCGGGTTGACCGCGGCGCCGAGGTCGACGCCGGCCGAGGCCTGGCCGGCGGCCAGACCGTCGAGGACGGCGTCGGCGATCAGGTCGCAATAGGTCTGGATGGCGCGGGCGGCGTCATCGTTGCCGGGGATCGGATAGGTGATGCCGTCCGGATCGGAGTTGGTGTCGAGGATGGCGATGATCGGGATGTTCAGCTTGCGGGCTTCCAGGATCGCGATCGCTTCCTTGTTGGTGTCGATCACGAAGATGATGTCCGGGATCGAACCCATGTCCTTGATGCCGCCCAGCGACAGCTCGAGCTTGTCCTTCTCGCGCTGCAGGTTCAGCAGCTCCTTCTTGACCCGGCCTTCGCCGCCGGTTTCCAGCAGGCCTTCCAGCTCGCGCAGGCGGGCGATGGAGCCCGAGACGGTGCGCCAGTTGGTCAGGGTGCCGCCGAGCCAGCGGTTGTTCATGTAATACTGGGCGCAGCGCTTGGCGGCCTCGGCGACCGGATCGGCGGCCTGGCGCTTGGTGCCGACGAACAGGACGCGACCGCCCTTGGCGGCGACGTCGCGCACGGCGACCAGGGCCTGGTGCAGCAGCGGGATCGACTGCGACAGGTCGATGATGTGGATGTTCGAGCGGGAGCCGAAGATGTAGCGCTCCATCTTCGGGTTCCACCGGTGCGTCTGGTGGCCGAAGTGGGCGCCGGCTTCGAGCAGCGAACGCATGGAGAATTCTGGCAGAGCCATGAGGTTTAGTCCTTTATCCGATTGATCCGCCGCAGGCGCTGTAAAGACCCATCTCCTGGAAGATTGGGTCCTCGGATCGGAGCGGACGGGATTTCTCCCCGGCCGCGCCACGCCTGCGTGTGAAGTGGGCGCGTCTGTAGGCGGGTTGGCGGCAAAAGGCAAGCGACGGAGCATGAACCGCTCGCCTCTCTGGCGTAACGGCGATATATTGACGTCCGGGGGAGGATCGCACCATGACCATCCGGACCGGAGCCGTCGCCGGCGGCCTTATCCTTGCGGCCGCGCTGGCCGGGGTCGCCACCTCGCAGCCGCCGCCGCCCTCGCCCGTCGCCGCCGCCCAGGTCGACCTGCCCAGATCGCGCGTCGACAACGCCGCCCTGGCGACCGCGCGGCAGGCGCCGCTGGGGGCGCGGCTGCGGGGCGTCCTGGGGCAGGAGCCGGCGGCCGTCCGGTTTCTGGCGCTGGTCGACGGCTCGCCCGTGCCGGTGCTGGCGCCGGCGGATCCGGCCCTGCTGCGCACGGCCCACATCTATACCGGCGACCGCCACTATATGCTCACGGTCCAGCGGGGGACGCAGCTCATCGAGGTGTACGGGGCGTCCAAGGCGTTCCGGTCGCCCGTCCCGCCCGCCGCCACGGCTCCCGTGCAGACGCCGGGCGCGACCGCCGGTCCGCGCGTCCTGGGCGCCCGCCTTCCGGCCCAGGCCGCCCGGGCCGCCGCCCAGGCCCGGGCCGCCGGTCTCGCCAATGTCCGCACCGAGCGGACTGAGTACGGCGTCGACGTCGGCTTCAGCCGGTTCGGCGCGGCCTACAACGTCAGCTTCCTGTGCGAGGGCCCGGAGGCGGCGGGATGCGCAGAGGCGGACGCCCTGGCCTTCGCCGCGAGCCTGCAGCTGATCGGCGGAGGCGCGTCGTGAGGCGCGCCCTGGCCATCGGCGCCCTTCTGCTGCTGACCGCCTGTTCGCCGACAGGGTGCAGCCTGGAAGCGGAGGGCGAGCCCCCTGCCCCGGCTCCGAAGGCGTCCGGACCGGCGTCGCCGCCGGATGCGCCGCCGGTCGAACCGCCGGCCGAGCCCGCGGCGCCGCCCGCGCCCGAGCCGGTCAGCTGGCCGCATGAGCCCGGGGGCGCCCTGCCGCCCGGCTCGGGCAGCGGCGCCACGGATCCCACGGTCTGGGCGGCCGGGATGCGGTTTCCGATGGAGGCGGGTCCGGCCTACGCCAACTCCCAGGTCTACGGCTATGGCGGTTTCGCCGCGCCGGGACCCGGCGGCCAGTGCGACTCGCGCAACTACGCCTATCCCTGGCGCGACAATTTCTGCGAGACCCGGTCCTGGGCCAACGGCATGTGTCCAGCGGGCCGCGGGCATCAGGGCCAGGATATCCGCCCGGCCACCTGCGAGAAGAAGGTCCACTGGGTGGTGGCGGCGGAAAGCGGCCGCATCACCTCGATCGGCAGCTACACCGTCACCCTGCTGGGCGATTCCGGCCGCATCTACCGCTATCTGCATATGGACATGGCCGGGGTGAACGCCCTGTTCCCGACGATCGCCTCGCGCAACGTCGAGCGGGGCCAGCATATCGGCAAGGTCTCGGCCGACTTCGGCGGCTCCGCCACCACCATCCATCTGCATTTCGAGATCAAGGCCCCCGTAGCGATCGGCGAGGCGCCCGCCGCCGTCACCTTCGTTCCGACCTATTCCAGCCTGGTCGACAGCTATGGCCGACTGCTGAACGGCGCGGCCTGAGCGATCAGGTCCCGCGCGGCTTGACCCGGCTGGTGGCCTCGGCCTTCGTCGGGTCCTCGGGCCAGGGGTGGCGGGGGTAGCGGCCGCGCATCTCGCTGCGCACGGCGGCCCAGCTGCCGGTCCAGAATCCGGGCAGGTCCTTCGTCACCTGCACCGGACGCCGGGCGGGCGACAGCAGGGCGAGGGTCAGGGGGACGCGGCCGCCGCCGACGGTCGGATGGACCGTGACGCCGAACAGCTCCTGCACGCGGATGTCGACGCGGGGTCCGCCCTCGGCCGCATAGTCGATGCCGGCCGAGCCCAGCGGCGTGGTCAGGCGCGGCGGGGCCAGGTCGTCGAAGGCGCGCTGGCGGTCCCACGGGATCAGCGACCGCAGCCCCGCCTCCAGCGCGCCGTCGTCGATCCGGTCGAGGCCGTGGACCTGGTCGAGCAACGGCCAGAGCCAGGTTTCGCGCGTCGCCATCAGCCCCGCGTCGGAGACGTCGGGCCAGCCGTCGCCGAGGCCGGAGACGAAGGCCAGCCGGGCGCGCAGGGCCGTGGCGCGCTCGTCCCAGCGAAGGCCGGCCAGGCCGTCGCGCTCGACCTCGGCCCGCAGCGCCGCGGCGACGGTCGCGCGATCGGGGGCGCCGACGATCTTTTCGTCCACCGTGATCGCCCCGATGCGGCGGCGGCGGCGCAGGGTCATACGGCCCGACGGCTCGCGCGCCAGACGGTCGTCGGTCTCGAGCCGATGCTCCAGCGCAGCCGGATCAACCGGGGCCGCCAAGCGGATGCGGTCGCGGGCGTCGCCGCCGCCCAGCTCGGCCACCGCCAGCCAGGGCTCGCGCGCCAGGGCGTCGGTCGGCTCGAGGAAGGCCCCGCGGCCCGAGGCCAGCAGCACCTCGCCCGGCTTGCCGCGCGCCTTGGCCACGCGCTCGGGGAAGGCCTCGGCCAGCAGGGGGCCGGGATCGACCTCGCCGCCCCTGCCGCCACCGGCCGCCCGGGCCCAGCGTTCGGCCAGCTTGATCGCGTCGCGGGCGCGGGGCGAGCGATCGCGGTCGAGGCCGCGCAGCCGCTCGCGCAGGTCGACGTCGGTCCCGCCCAGTCCCGGTTCGCCGAGCACCGCCGCGATGCGCGCGCCCAGCAGGGCGTCGCCGGCGTCGGCGGCGACGGCGACCATATGGGCCAGCCGCGGCGGCAGGGGGATGCGGGTCAGGCGGCGTCCGTGCGCGGTCAGGGCGCCGTCGTCGTCGAGAGCGTCCAGCCGCCTCAGCACCTTGCGCGCCTCGGCGAAGGCGCCCGCCGGAGGCGGATCGAGCAGGGCCAGGGCCTCGGTCGAGCGGGCGCCCCAGCGGGCCAGATCGAGGGCGAAGCCGGTCAGATCGGCCTCCAGAATCTCGGGCCGCTGGTGCGGGACCAGGCCGCGTGTGGCCGCCTCGTCCCACAGGCGGTAGCAGACCCCGGGCTCCGTCCGCCCGGCCCGGCCGCGCCGCTGTTCGGCCGAGGAACGGCTGACGCGCACCGTGGCCAGCCGGGTCAGGCCGCTGGACGGCTCGAAGCGGGGCACGCGCGACAGGCCGGCGTCGATGACCACGCGGACGCCCTCGATGGTCAGGCTGGTCTCGGCGACCGAGGTGGCCAGCACCACCTTGCGGCGCCCCGGCGCGGCCGGCTGGATGGCGCGGTCCTGGGTCTCACGGTCGAGGGCGCCGTACAGGGGGACGACGTCGACGGATGGATCGCGCAGGCGCTCGGCCAGCCGCTGGGCCGTGCGGTGGATCTCGCCCTGCCCCGGCAGGAAGACCAGCACCGAGCCGCCCTCCTCGGCGAGCGCCTGGACCACGGCGCGGGCGGCGGCGTCCTCGATCCGCTCCATCGGATTGCGGCCCGGATAGCGGGTCTCGACGGGGAACATTCGCCCCTCGGCCTCGATCACCGGCGCCCCGCCCAGCAGGGTCGAGACCCCGGCGATATCGAGGGTGGCTGACATGACCAGCAAACGCAGGTCCTCGCGCACCAGCTGCTGGGCCTCGCGGGCCAGAGCCAGGCCGAGGTCGGCGTCCAGCGACCGCTCGTGGAATTCGTCGAACAGCACGGCCCCGACGCCCTCCAGCCCGGGGTCGTCGAGAATCATCCGGGTGAAGACGCCTTCGGTGATGACCTCGATCCGGGTGGTCGGGCCGATCCGGCTCTGCAGCCGGGTGCGATAGCCGACCGTCTCGCCGGTCTGTTGCCCGAGGCTTTGCGCCATCCGCTCGGCCGCCGCCCGGGCGGCGATGCGGCGGGGCTCGAGGACCAGCACCTTCGCCTCGTCCAGCCAGGGCGCGTCCAGCAGGGCCAGAGGGACCACGGTCGTCTTGCCCGCCCCCGGCGGCGCCGCCAGGACGGCGACATTCCCGGCCGCCAGGGCGGCCTTCAGCGGGGCGAGAACGGCGTGGATCGGCAGCATCGACCCTGCCTTTAGCGGTCGCCGGCGGTTTCACGAAAGCATCGTCGCGCCTTCACGCTTCGGAAACCGCGTTGCCAGCGGCCCGCCGCGCCGCTAGCGTCCGCGCCATTGAAGGCGGCCCGGGGAGGGTCAGCCGTGTATCAGGGGGCGACACTCGATGTCCGCAGAAGGCCTCAGGCCGAAGGGGAACCGCCTGTTCCTCAAGAAATCCGTAGCCCAGATCCAGAAGGAAGCGGCCAAGAGCGAGCTGAAGCGCTCGCTGGGCCCTATCAATCTGATGAGCCTGGGCATCGGCGCCATCATCGGCGCCGGCATCTTCGTCCTGACCGGCCAGGTCGCCGCCGCCCACGCGGGTCCGGCGATCATGCTCAGCTTCGTCGTCGCGGGCATCGCCTGCGGCCTGGCGGGCCTGTGCTACGCCGAACTGGCCTCGACCATGCCGGTCTCCGGCTCGGCCTATACCTATGCCTACGGCACCCTGGGCGAGATCTTCGCCTGGATCATGGGCTGGCTGCTGGTGCTGGAATACGGCGTCGCCGCCTCGACGGTGGCGGTCGGCTGGTCCGGCTATGTGGTCTCCATCCTGCGTGACTTCGGCGTGGCCGACGGCCTGTTCCCGATGATCCAGTACGCCGGCGGCGAAGGACCCTCCTGGGCCACGCCGCTGATCCAGGCCGTGACCTCGGACACGGGCGTGGCCAGCTTCCCGCTGACCGGCACCTTCAACCTGGTCGCCGCCATCGGCATCGCGGCGGTCTGCAGCCTGCTGGTGCTCGGCGTCAGCGAGTCGGCCTCGATCAACAACGTCATCGTCATGATCAAGATCGTGGTGCTGCTGACCTTCATCGCGGTGGGGATTCAGTACATCAACCCCGCCAACTGGACGCCCTTCATCCCCGAGAACACGACCGGCAAGTTCGGCGAATACGGGGCCACCGGCATCCTGCGCGGCGCCTCGATCATCTTCTTCGCCTATGTCGGCTTCGAGGCGGTCTCGACCGCCGCGGCCGAGGCCAAGAACCCCTCCAAGGACGTCCCCGTCGGCATCCTGGGCGCCCTGATCGTCTGCACGCTGATCTATATGGCCGTCGCCGCCGTCATGACCGGCGTGGTGCCTTACCTCGAGCTGGCCAGCCCGGCGCCGGTGGCCGTCGCCATCGACCGCATGGGTCTGGAATGGGCCGACACGGCCTTCATCACGCCCGACGGCACCCCGCTGAACCTGATCAGCTTCCTGATCAAGATCGGCGCCATCACCGGCCTGTCCTCGGTCATGCTGGTGCTGTGCTACGGCCAGACGCGGATCTTCTACACCATGGCGCGTGACGGCCTGCTTCCGAAGGCCTTCGCCGTCATCCATCCGAAATTCCGCACCCCGTGGATCGGCACCATCCTGCTGGGCATTCTGATCGCCATCGCGGCGTCCTTCCTGCCCATCTCGATCCTGGGCGACCTGGTGTCGCTGGGCACGGCCGTGGCCTTCTCGATCGTCTGCCTGAGCGTGATCTTCCTGCGCATCAAGCATCCGGAGATGGAGCGTCCGTTCAAGGTGCCGGGCGGCATCTTCACCGCCGTGCTGGGCATCCTGTCCTGCCTGGCGCTGGCCGGCTTCAACTTCTGGCCGATGATCCAGCACGCGATGGACGGCAACCCGCTGCCGCTCACCATCCTCGGCGCCTATGCCGCGGTCGGCGCGGTGATCTACATCCTCTACGGCTTCTGGCACTCCAAGCTCGCCAAGGGCATCGACATCACCGAAGACACCACGATGTCGTCGCCCGCCGAAGCCATGGGCTCGGGCGTGGACAACCAGAAGGACTGATCTTCGCGTCAGCTCTGCAAGAACGAAGGCCCGGGAGCGATCCCGGGCCTTTTTCGTTGCCGCCGCCGGTCCCCTCGCCTAGAGGCAGCGGCGGACCTGCGGATGTGGCGGAACTGGTAGACGCACTGGATTTAGGTTCCAGCGCCGCAAGGCGTGGAGGTTCGAGTCCTCTCATCCGCACCATCGGCCGCGCTGCTCTGTCCGGCAGGTTCATCACAACGGACACAACGAAGAGCCACAACGGACACGACGGGACCGGGGATGCGTCCGGACGGGCAGCCCGCGGGTCCGGATCGCGGCTTCGCCGCCGTTCCGCTGCTCTAGCGGGTCGTCAGACCGAGGGCGGTCGACACTGAGCTCGCGAAGGCCGCAAAGCGTGCGGCGATCTCGCCGTCCGGTCGGGCGGTCACGACGGGAACGCCGGCATCTCCGCCCAGGCGCAGGGCCGCGTCCAGCGGCAGGTCGCCGAGGTAGGGCATCGACAGCCGGCCGGCCTCGGCCTCGCCGCCGCCGCGGCCGAAGATGTCGCCCGCCATGTTCTCGATCAGCCCCAGGGTCGGGACGCCGACCTTTTCGAACAGGGCATGGGCGCGGCGGGCGTCGGCGAGGGCGACCTCCTGCGGCGTGGTGACGATGACGGCGCCGTCCAGCGGGGTCTTCTGGATCAGGGTCAGCTGGACGTCGCCTGTGCCGGGCGGCAGGTCGACGACGAGGACGTCCAGCGGCGCGTCCTCCGTCCCCCAGCGGGTCTGGGTCAGCATCTGGGTCAGGGCCTGGGAGGCCATGGGGCCGCGCCAGACCATGGCGTCCGATGCCCTGGTCAGCAGGCCGACGGACATGGCCTTGAGGCCGTGGACGACGTGCGGCTCCATCATGCCGTCGCGGTATTTGGGCTTGCCGGACATGCCCAGCATGGTCGGCAGGGAGGGGCCGTGGACGTCGGCGTCCAGCAGGCCGACGGACAGGCCGCGGGCCGACAGTGCGGCGGCGAGGTTGACCGCGACGGTCGACTTGCCGACCCCGCCCTTGCCGCTGGCGATGGCGAGGACGCGGCGGACGTGGGCGGGGCGGTCGGTGGGGACCGGGGCCTTCGGCCGGGTCTGGTCGACGGCCTGGGGCGAGAGGGAGGCGGTGCGGACCGGTTTGGTCGCCGGCGCGGTCTGGGCGGTCAGGACGACCGAGACGCGGGCCATGCCCGGAAGGGCCTTCAGAGCGGCCTCGGCGGCGTCGCGGACGGGGGCGTAGAGGGCGGTGTCGCCGGGCGCGACCTCAAGGACGAAGCCGGCCCGGTCCCCGGCGACCGTCAGCCCCTGGACGAGGCCGGCGTCGGAGAGGCCCTGTCCGCTCTTCGGATCGATCACGGCGTCGAGGGCGGCGAGAACGGCGGCGTGGTCGGGCAAGGCGGGGTCCTGACGGTTGCGGGGACGGGGCCCGCGTTCTATCGCCGAACACCCCTGCCCCGCGAGCCCGCATTTTGTCCGAGCCCCTGATCACCCTGCTGGCCGGCCCGACCGCCTCGGGCAAGTCGCGTCTGGCGCTGGACATGGCGGCGCGAACCGGGGCTGTGATCGTCAACGCCGACAGCCAGCAGCTGTACGCCGATCTGCAGGTGCTGAGCGCCCGGCCGTCTGCGGAGGAAGAGGCGGCGGCCGAGCACCGGCTGTACGGCGTCGCCGACGCGGCCGAGGCCTGGTCGGTCGGGCGCTGGAGCCGCGCCGTCGCGCCGATCCTGGCCGAGCTGAAGGCGGCGGGGCGGCCGGTCGTGCTGGTGGGGGGCACGGGCCTGTATTTCACCGCCCTGACCAGGGGGCTGGCCGACATTCCCGATGTGCCGGCGCCGGTGCGGGACGCCGCCGGTGCGGCCTTCGACGCCGACGGCGAGATAGTGTTCCGCCGCCGACTGGCCGTGCTGGACCCGGCCGCCGAGGCGCGGATCGCGCCGGGCGATCGCCAGAGGCTGACCCGGGCCTGGGCGGTGGCCGAGCATACAGGCCGGGCGCTCAGCGACTGGGCCGCCGACACCACGCCGCTGCTGGCGCCCGGATCCTGGACGGGCCGGGTGATCGAGCCGGACCGCGCGGCCCTGTACGCCACCTGCGACCGGCGGGTGACGCAGATGGTCGAGGCCGGGGCGCTGGACGAGGTCCGGGCCCTGATGGCGCGCGGCCTTGCCCCCGCCCTGCCCGCGATGAAGGCCGTCGGCGTGCGCGAGTTCGCCGCCCATCTGGCGGGCGAGGCGACGCTGGACCAGGCGATCGAGGCGACGCGGCAGGCGACGCGCAACTACGCCAAGCGGCAGCTGACCTGGTTCAGGAACCAGACGCCGGACTGGGCGCGGGCGGACGTCGCGGTTTGAACCCGCGTCTCCCTCGACCGTTCGGGAGGGATGAAAGAACACGACATCGACGACCGGGACCTGGGCGCCGACCCGCTGGATCCCACCCGCGCCCCGCACGGGGACCCCGTCCTGTGCCCCGAATGCGCCGGCCAGGGCGCCCTGCCGGACGGCGAGACCTGCCCCGTCTGCGAAGGCACGGGGAAGGCCACGGCGCGGCAGGGCGGCGGCTGAGGCCGACAACGCGTCGTCGCGGCCGTTGTCTCTTGGAAACCGGCGGCCGAAGGCCTATATTCGTCCTGTCCGGGTTCGCCCGGACTATGGCGATAAACGCGCTTGTAATAAGCGGACCGGACCCGGGTGCGATTCCCGGCGGCTCCACCATCTTCTCCCCGCGTTATCGGCGGAGGCATATGGGGCCGACTAGCATCGACGGACGTGTAAAGAAGACTGCCTTCGCTCGTCCTGGCCCACCGTATCGGGCCATTTTCTAACTGCGAACGATAACTTCGCTGGAGAAGTCGCTCTCGCCGCGTAATGCGGTTCGTGTGATTTCGAACACTTAAGTCCTGGGGGATCAGTTCCTCAGGCGGGGCCCGGAGGGCGCCTGCCAACAGAAGCCCTCCACTTTCGCCATATTCGCATCTTCCGCCCGCGCCCGCGCACAGCTATCAGTCGCGCGAACAGCCGAGGCGACCCATGGCCGAAGAGACGCCCCCCGTCGACGAGATGCACTATGAGCAGCTGGCGCAGGACGCCCTGCGCGGCGTCATCCGCTCGGCCCTGGAGCGGGCCGCCCTGCCCGCCGGCATCCCCGGCGCGCACCATTTCTATGTGACCTTCAAGACCCGCGCCCCGGGGGTCAGCGTGCCGCCCGACATCCTGGCCAAATATCCGGACGAGATGACGGTGGTGCTGCAGCACCAGTATTGGGACCTGAAGGTGGAGCCGACGAAATTCTCGGTCATGCTGAAATTCGGCGGCATGCCCAAAGTGCTGGCCATGCCCTATACGGCCGTGACCCGGTTCTATGATCCGTCGGTGCAGTTCCTGCTGCAGTTCGAGGCGCCCGCGACGGTCGAGGAGATCGCCGCCGAGGTCGCCGCCGCCGAGCCGGAACGCACGCCGCCGCCCCCGGGCGACGACGACGGCCCCAAGGTCGTTTCGCTGGACCAGTTCCGGAAGAAGTAGGCGCTTCCTCTCGTCGCGCCTTCCGATAGTCTCGACCCCGGCTGAGCCCGGAGGGAGACTGTGGGTCGGGGATTAATCGTTGTTCTGGCGGGCCTGCTGGCCCTGGCGGGTCCGGCGCGGGCCCAGACCGCCCCGCCGCCCGAGCGGTTCGCCGGCTGGACCTCCGTCATCGTCGCTGCGGACTGGCGGGACGGCGTCGGCCAGCCGATCGCGGCCTTCGACAACGCCCGTCGCGACCTGGTGCGCGGCTTTCTGGCCGCCGGCCTGCCGCGCGCCACCATGGTCGACTACAGCCTGCGTCCAGACGCGGCGCAGCCGGTCTCCGCGTCGGACGTGGTGGACGGCATCCGCGCGGCGGCGGGGCGCGGGACCAGCGGCTGTCTGCTGTATTTCACCTCGCACGGCGGACCCGCGGCCATGGTGTTCGGCGACGCGGCGCCGATGACGCCAGACATGATGGCCAGTCTGGTGCGGGGAGCCTGCGGCGCGCGCCCGACGGTGGTGATCGTCTCGGCCTGTTATTCCGGCATTTTCGTCAACGGACTGGCCGCGCCCAACCGGATGGTGCTGACCGCGGCCAGCCGGGAGCGGACCTCGTTCGGCTGCGGCGCCGGCGAGACCTGGCCCTGGTTCGACGGCTGCGTGATCGAGTCCCTGCCGACGGCGACGGACTTCCTGGCCCTGGCCGCGGGGACGCGCGCCTGCGTGGCGCGCAAGGAGACCGAGGCGGGGGTGGGCCCGCCCTCCGAGCCGCAGCTGTTCGTCGGGGCCGAGATGCAGTTGCGCCTGCCGACGCTGCGCTTCAACCGGCCCCCCGCTTGACGACACGGGCGCTGTCCGGCAAGGAACATAGCGGGAACATGAAGTCTGGAGGGAGGAACGCGATGCTGTCCGGAGGATGCCATTGCGGGGCGATCCGCTATGAGATGCCGGCCGAGGTGGCTCACCACGCCCTGTGCCACTGCACCGACTGCCGCAAGACCAGCGGCGCGCCGGCGGTGGCCTGGGCGCTCGCGCCGGTCGATCAGGTGACGATCACCGGGAGCCCGGTCGCCTACGCCTCGTCGGACCATGCGGTGCGTCAGTTCTGCGGGCGATGCGGCACGGGCCTGTTCTACACCAGCGAGACGGTGTTTCCGGGCATGATCGACGTGCAGAGCGCGACGCTGGACGATCCCGACGCCATCCCCCTGCAGGCCCAGATCCAGACGGCGGAGCGGATCGGCTGGATGGCCGAGGTTCACCGGCTGCCGGCGTTCGAACGCTATCCCGGCGCGCCGGAAGCCTGACGCGGAAACACCCGGATGGTGATCCGCTCGCGCTCGCCCTCACGGCGTTCGACCAGCAGGCGGGCGACCTGGGCGTCGTCGTGGAACAGATAGCCCTTGATGGCGTCCAGCAGGGCCTTGGCCAGGTTGTCGAGGTCCAGCCACGGCGGATCGCCGACATGCTCCATCAGGATCTCGACGGTGTAGTCGCCGTACGAAGGGCGCGAGTTCCACTCCTTGCGCATGAACTCATAGACCAGAGGCTTGTAGTATTTGGCCTGGGTGGTCAGGCCGTCGATGGTGATCTCGACGGCGTCGCCGGTCTCGCGGGCGCGGACCTTGCCGATGCCGATCCAGCCCGCGGTCATGTGAAGGGGGAACGGACGGGAAGACCGGCGGCGATGGCGGCGCGGGTCAGGTTCTTGTCCACGGTCGCGAGTGGCGCGGCCTGCTCGAGCGCCAGGGCGAAATAGGCGGCGTCATAGGCGGACAAGCCGGCCGCGCGCGCCGTCAGAACAAGCGCGCCCAACTCGGGCCCATCGGGACTATCGGGGTGTTCCAGCCGCAGGGCGTCCAGATAGGCAGCCAGATCTGGCAAAACGTCTTCGCCGATCTCCGCCTTGCGCAGCTTCTTCCAGAACACGCTGGCGAGCTCCCAACGGATCAGCGCGGGGGAGAGCAACAGCTGGTCCGAGTGATCGTCGAGGATGTCACGCGCGAAATCGGTATGCGTCTCCTCGGCGAAGGCCGCCGCGACGAACGAGGCATCGACAACCAGCACGTCAGCGCCTGCCCTCGTCCCTGCCTTCGATCAGTTCATCGTGCGTGAAGCGACGGCCGTTTCGCGCGGTGATTTCCGCGCCGGCCCGACGTGCGATCTCCAGCGCGCGCTTCCGACTGAGCGCCAGATCGCTCTGATCCGCCATGGGAACCAGCCTGGCCACCGCCTTGCCGTGCTTGAGCACGATGGTCTCCTCGCCGCGTTCGGCGGCCTCGACCCGTTCGGAGAAGCGGTTGCGCGCTTCGAAGACGCCCAGTTCCATCGCGGCCTCCTAGCCAGAATTCTGGCGAGAATACACCGTGGCGCGGACGACGACAACGCGCGTGCGCTTGTCCCCCTGCCCGCCCGTGCTACACCGCCGCCCATCCTCCCGCCCCGTCTACAGAGCCTCGACACGCCATGACGCACCGCACCGAAACCGACACCTTCGGCCCCATCGACGTGGCCTCGGACCGCTACTGGGGGGCGCAGGCGCAGCGGTCGCTGGGGAATTTCAAGATCGGCTGGGAGAAGCAGCCCCTGCCGATCGTCCGGGCCCTGGGAATCGTCAAGCGGGCGGCGGCCGAGACGAATATGGCGCTGGGCAAGCTGGATCCGAAGCTGGGCGAGACCATTGTCGCCGCGGCCGACGAGGTCATCGCAGGCAAGCTGAACGACCATTTCCCGCTGGTGGTCTGGCAGACGGGTTCGGGCACCCAGTCGAACATGAACGCCAATGAGGTGATCTCGAACCGGGCGATCGAGATGCTGGGCGGCGAGATGGGCTCGAAGAAGCCGGTCCACCCCAACGACCACGTCAATATGAGCCAGTCGTCGAACGACACCTTCCCGACGGCCATGCACGTCGCCTGCGCCGAACAGGTGGTCAATGAGCTGATCCCGGCGCTGAAGCATCTGCATGCGGCGCTGGACGCCAAGGCGAAGGCCTGGGACCACATCATCAAGATCGGCCGGACGCACACCCAGGACGCCACCCCGCTGACGCTGGGCCAGGAGTTCGGCGGCTATGCCCAGCAGGTCGCCAACGGCATCGAGCGGATCGAACTGACCCTGCCGAAGCTGATGGAGCTGGCCCAGGGCGGCACGGCCGTGGGCACGGGCCTCAACGCCCCGGTCGGTTTCGCGGAGCAGGTGGCCGAGCGGATCGCGGCGATCACCGGCCTGCCCTTCACCACGGCGCCGAACAAGTTCGAGGCCCTGGCGGCGCATGACGCGATGGTGTTCAGCCACGGGGCCATCAACACGGTGGCCGCCTCGCTGTTCAAGATCGCCAATGACATCCGCTTCCTGGGATCGGGCCCGCGCTCGGGGCTGGGCGAGCTGGCCCTGCCGGAGAATGAGCCGGGGTCGTCGATCATGCCGGGCAAGGTCAATCCGACCCAGTCGGAGGCGCTGACGCAGGTGTGCGTGCAGGTGTTCGGCAACCATGCGGCGGTGACCTTCGCCGGGTCGCAGGGGCATTTCGAACTGAACGTCTTCAATCCGGTGATGGCCTACAACTTCCTGCAGTCGGTGCGGCTGATGGCCGATGCGGCGGTGTCGTTCACCGACAACTGCGTGGTCGGGATCGAGCCGCGCGAGGACAACATCAAGCGCGGGCTGGACAACTCCTTGATGCTGGTGACGGCGCTGAACGGCAAGCTGGGCTATGACGCCTGCGCGAAGATCGCCAAGACGGCGCACAGGAACGGAACGACGCTGCGCGAGGAGGCCGTGGGCGGCGGCTATCTGACCGACGCCGAGTTCGACGAGGCGGTGCGGCCTGAGAAGATGATCTCGCCGGGGTGACGAACCGGGCGTTGTTCGAGCGAGACGGAGCGGTCAGGTTCGAGGGCGTTCTGGCGCCGGGTGAGATTGAACCTCTGCGGGCGCTTGCCGACGAACAGGTTCAAGGCCGGCCCGGGGCGCGCCTTGCCGGCGGCCGCTGGCTCTATTCCCTTCTGTCTGAAGGCGCCCCGGCGCGGGTGGCTGTCGAGTTGTCCACAACGGCGGCCCGGCCGGTGCGGGCGGTGATGTTCGACAAGTCCCCGGCCGCCAACTGGAGCGTGGCCTGGCATCAGGATCGGACAGTCCCGGTGCGCGAGCGGCGCGAGGTTGAGGGCTTCGGTCCATGGTCGCTCAAGGACGGCGTCCTTCACGTCGCCCCGCCGTGGGAGGTGTTGGCCCGGATCGTCACGCTGCGGCTTCATCTGGACGAGGTCGATTTCGACAACGCCCCGCTGCGGGTGGCGGTTGGCTCCCATCGATCTGGCCGGGTCGCCGCCGGGGATGCCGCAGAGCGGGCGCGGTCGATGGAACAGCGAGTCTGCCTCGCCAGCCCCGGCGACATCTGGGCCTATCGGACGCCGATCCTGCATGCCTCGGACCGCGCCTCGGGCAACCGGAGACGGCGGGTGCTTCAGGTCGACTATGCCGACTTTGACCTTCCGGGGGGTCTGGAGTGGCGAGGTTTGGCGGCATAGGCTTCCACCCCGGGTTGGTGGCGAGGCGGCCGGTTTCGCGGTAGCCTTCGCGCATGGGAAAGGTCGAGCTGACCATCGAGATCGATCCGGAATTGGCCGCCGAAGCGGAGCGGCTGGGCGTGGACCTGTCGGTCGCGGGGCTCGCCGGGGTCGAACGGGCGTTGGCGATCCGTAGAAACGCGCTCAAGTCGGACGCCGAACGGGCGAATGACGCGCGCGCTTGGGCGGCGGAGAACGCCGAGGCGCTGAAGGCCCACCGGGGCCGGATCGAAAGGGATGGCGTCTTCGGCGAAGACCTCCGGACCTGGTGATGACCGCGTAGCCCGGCGCTAGCCGCCCGACGATTGATCAGGGTTTGTCGCGGATCGTGCGGCCGATCGGTGCGATGGCCAGCTTGGCCAGTTCCAAATCCTTCAGCGCGAACGGGATGCCGATGATGGTGATGGCCTCGGCCACCGCGATGATGATGTGCGTCAGGGCGATGTACCAGCCGGCGAAGACGAACCAGATGACGTTCAGACCGATGCCGAAACAGCCCGCGCCGAGGGCCGTGGCGTCGGGCTCGCGCCACACCACTTCGCGGCCGAACGGCCAGAAGGAGTAGCTGGCGATGCGCCAGGCGGCGAAGGACCACGGCAGGCCGACCACGGTCAGGGCCAGGATCGCGCCGCCGAACAGCCAGAGCAGGCCGGCCAGCCAGCCGCCGAAGACGAACCAGAGCAGGTTGAGGATCAGGCGGATCACAGGCGTCGTTCCCGTCGCGCGCCCGGTCGGCGCGATCTTCACATAGCGAAAGGGCCCCGCCTGCGACAGCGGGGCCCTCGTGAATTCGCGGTAAGGCGGAGGCTAGTGCTTTTCGGTCCAGCGCGCCTTGGCCTCGTCCTTCGTCAGGTTCAGGTGCACATGCTCGTCGACGTGGTCGACCCAGCTGACCGGGATCAAATGGTGTTTGAAGCCGCCGGTGAGGTCGAGCTTGGCCAGTTCGATCTGGTCGCCGTGGACGTGATCGACGCGGCCGACGTGCTCGCCGTCGGAACCGACGACTTCGAGGTGTTCGCGGATTTGAGTCGGGTCTACCATGGGGGCTCCTGGCGATGGCTGAGGTCAGGAAAACCGCCCGACCCCGCGTCGGGTTGCATGGCGGAGGTCGGCGTGGGCGAAATCGTCAATCTGAACCGGGCGCGCAAGGACCGGGCGAAGGCCGAGGGCCGGACGACGGCGGCGGCCAATCGTGCCGCCCATGGCCTGTCCAAGGCGGAGCGGATCCGGGCGGAGACGGAACGCGACCGCGCCGCCCGGCTGCTGGACGGCGCGAAGCGGGAGGACTGAGATGGGAGACATGCCGCGGAACCGGCACGGGGTGATCCCGATGCTGGTCGCGATCCGGGTCGCGGCCGAGCGCAAGCGTCGGGCGGCTTTGGCCGCCAAGGCAGCGGCGGCCGGCGCGCCGGCGGCGGACGCCAAGCCGGTGAAGAAGAAGCGCGGCTGGTTCGGCTAGGCCGCGACCTTCGGCGCGCGGATCAGAAGGGCCTGTCCCGACAGCACCAGGACGAGCCCGGCCAGGGCGGGCCAGCCGAAGCGCGCCCCCTCGAACAGCACCGAGACCAGCATGGCGATGGGCGGCGTCAGGGCCGAGATGTAACTCGCCAGGGCGTAGCCGATCATTCGCGCGATGGTGAAATACAGGCCGAAGGCGATCACGGAGCCGAACACCGCCAGATAGAGCAGCGAACCGACATAGGTGAAGCCGGGGTCGATGGCGAAGTCGACGCCGGTGGCGAGGCCGTACAGCGCCAATAGCCCGGTGCCATAGACCATGGCCCAGGCGGTCGCAGGGATCGCTTCGGAGCCGCGTTGCTGGCCCTTCCAGGCGAAATAATTGCCGCAGGCCGAGGCCGTGGTGGCGATCAGGGCGAGGCCGACCCCCAGGGCCGCGCGCCGGTCGAAACCTGCGCCCAGCACCTCGCCGCCCGACAGCACCGCCACCCCGAGAAGACCCAGCACCGCCCCGCCCCAGGAAGCCGCCGCCGCCTTCTGGCCGGCGAGGACGCGGAACAGGATGAGGTTGATGAAGGTCAGGGAGGCGAAGGTGACGGCGACGATGGCCGAGGCGACCAGGCCTTCGGAGGCGTAGGTGAAGCTGTAGCTGATCGAGAAGGCGAATATCCCCTGTCCCAAAGCGGCCAGGTGCTGGGCCCGGGTCAGGCGCAGTCTCAGCCGGAAAATCAGACAGCCGAGAAACAGCAGGGCCGAGGCGAGGCCGAAGCGCCAGACGATCGAGGCCAGCGGCGCCACCGTCCCCAATTGCAGGGTGATGGCGTACCAGGTGGTGCCCCAGATCACGGCGCAGATCATCACCCCGCCGACCCCCAGCAGGGTGGCGCGCGACAGCGGCGGACGAACGGGCGACGGGCTTTCGGGGGAGGTCACCCGCGGCAAGTGGCGGAACCGCCCCGGCAACGCAAGCGGCCTTGTCGCAGAGTGCGCGCGAGAGGGGCCTGCGACGTCCGGAAGCCGCTGTCAGCCCCGGAGCTTGAGCCCCGCGCGCACCTCGGCGGGCACTTCCTGATAGATGGTCGCCGGCCGGATGCCGAGGCGGGCGCGGACGTCCTCCAGCGGCTGTTCGAACAGGGCCTCATAGTCGAGGCCGGGCAGCCAACGGGCGGCGCGGCCGTTACGCCAGGCCTGCCAGACCGCGCGGCGGGCCGGCACGGTGCGCGCCTCGCGCTGGATTTCCCGCGCCGCGCCCCAGCCGATGAAGGCGAAACCCAGATTGCCGGTCTGGCCGTAAGAGAAGGAGACGACGCAGGCCTCGCCCAGGGCGTCCGTGCCGTATCCGGTCAGCACATGCCAGATGTCATGGACGTCGCGCAGGCGGCGCGAATACCAGACCACGGGATGGGGGGCGTCGATGAAGGGCACGACCTCGCGCTCGACCTCGGCCAGGCCGTCGGCGGTGAAGCCGCGCGCCTCGCGGAACCCGCGGTAGGCGGCGCCGACCGTGCCCGGCTGGAACCGGGCCAGCCAGACCGGATCGTCCAGCTTGTGCGCCAATTCCTCGCGCAGGAAGGCCTGCCGGCCGCCCTCGACCGTGGACAGCATCCGCTGATAGCCGCGCGAAACCGAGCGGCCGCTGAGGGCCTGCATGATGCGGAACACCTGGGCGGTGTCCTCCTTGTCGCGGATCAGCCGGCGGAAGGCCCGCAAGGCCGTCAGCGGGCGCAGCCGCTCGGGGCGGACCTTGCGGAAATCGTCGGGGTCGGCGGTAGTCAGGGTCATGGCGGCGTCCGGAAGAAGGGGCCAGTGTAGCGAATGATCCGTCCGTTCGGAACGGGGCTCCGTAGCTTGGGTTAACTGCGACACTCCGCCGGAAAGCCGCGCCCCGATGCCTGACGACCCCCATTTCTCGCCGACCCCGCGCCTGCAGTCTCTCGCCCTGGCCTGGCCGCCCCATGTCCTGCGCCAGGAGGATGTGGCGGCCAATGGCGCCGAGATGTTCGCCACCACCCATGGCGGCTTCGCGCGGCTGGCCCCGATCTACCGCAACGCCCTGATCGAAGCCCGCCATTCCTGCGTGCCGATCGAATGGTATCTGAAGCCGCACACATTCGCAGAGCGCAACGACCTGTTCCTGGAACATGCCGTGGCCGTTCTGGCCGAGGCGGCGGGCAAGGCGCTGGACGAGGCCGGTCTTGAGGCGGGAGACATCGACGCCATCGTCGTCGTCTGCACGACCGGCATCGCCACCCCCGCCCTGGACGCCCGGCTGATGCAGGTGATGCCGTTCCGTCCCGACGTGCGCCGCCTGCCGGTGTTCGGCCTGGGCTGCGCCGGCGGGGTCATCGGCCTCGCCCGGGCGGCGGACATGGCGCGGGCGCATCCGGACGAACGGGTGCTGTTGCTGGTGGTGGAGCTGTGCGCCCTCACCTTCCGGGCCCAGGACCGGTCGAAGAGCAATCTGGTCGCGACCGCCCTGTTCGGCGACGGCGCGGCGGCGGCGGTGATCTCATGCCGTCGCGATGCGGAGGGGCCGGCGCTGGGCGCCAGCCGCGAACACACCTGGCCCGACAGTCTGGACGTGATGGGCTGGGACGTCGCCGACGACGGGCTGAAGGTGGTGTTCAGCCGCGACATCCCGAGCCTGGTGCGGGACGATTTCAGACCGGTGGCGACGCGCTTCCTCGCCGACAACGGCATGACGGCCGCCGATGTCGGCGGCTTCGTCTGCCACCCCGGCGGCGCCAAGGTGATCGACGCGCTGGAGACCTGTTTCGAACTGACCGAGGGAGCGTTGAGCCATACGCGCGACGTGCTGCGCGACCATGGCAATATGAGCGCGGCGACGGTCCTGTTCGTGCTGAAGGCCATGCTGGACGGCGGCGCCGCGGGACCGTTGCTGCTGACCACCTTGGGCCCGGGGTTCACGGCCGCCCTGATGCTGGTGGAGGCATGATGTGGCTCTGGCTCGTGCTGGCCGCGGTGGCGGCGCAGCGGCTGTGGGAGCTGTGGCTGGCGGACCGCAACACCAGGCGGCTGGTCGCCGAAGGCGCGGTCGAGGTCGGGGCGGCGCACTATCCCTTGTTCATCCTGCTGCACGCCAGCTGGCTGGCGGCGATCGCCATCGTCACGCCCTGGACGACGGTCCCGCACCTCGGGTGGCTGGCCCTGTACGGGGTTCTGCAGCTCGGCCGGCTGTGGGTGATCTCGACCCTGGGCCGGTTCTGGACCACGCGGATCATCACCCTGCCCTCCGCGCCGCTGGTCCGGCGCGGCCCGTACCGGTTCGTGCGGCACCCGAACTATGTGGTGGCCTCGCTGGAAATCGCGGTGCTGCCGCTGGCCTTCGGCCAGGTCTGGATCGCGCTGGTCTGGAGCCTGGCCAATGCGCTACTGGTCGGCTGGCGGATCCGCATCGAGGATCGGGCCCTGAACGAGCGGCGGTGATGCTGAAGAAGCGGTCGGTCTCCCTGTCGGGCCACGCCACCTCGGTGGCCCTGGAGGCCGAGTTCTGGGCGGTGCTGGACGGCGTCGCCGCCGCCGGGGGACTGTCGCAGGCCGGGCTGATGAAGCGGATCGACGAACGCCGCGGCCGGACGCCCCTGGCGTCGGCCTGCCGGCTTCTGGCCCTGGCCTGGGTCGGCGGCGACCGGTCCTTCATCGAACGGGATTCGCCCGATTGACAGCGGCCAAGGTTGGCGCATGGTCGGGTTTCCACAAGGAACACCGCCGTGCTCGACAAGTTTGACAAATCCCTGCTCCCCGCCGTCGTCTTCGGCGGTTTGATCGCCGTCGGCCTGATCGGGGCGGGCGCCTTCATCGGCTCGGGCGTGGTCAACGCCCAGGTCGGCAACCGCCAGGTGACGGTGCGCGGGGTGGCCGAACGCAATGTCGTCGCGGACCTGGCCGTCCTGACCCTCAGCTTCAAGGCGGCCAATGACGACCTGCCGACGGCCCAGGCCAAGATCGACGCCGATCTGGCCCTGGTTCGGGCCTTCCTGACGCGCCAGGGCTATCCGGCGGGGGCGGTGACCATCGGCCGGCTGCAGGTCACCGACACCCGGGCGCGGGAATATGGTTCGACGGAAAATGTGGTGCGCTACATCCTGACCCAGGGCGTCACGGTGCGGACGAACGACGTCCAGCGTGTGGCCCAGACGGAGCGGGCGCTGAACGATCTGGTGCGCGAGGGGGTGCAGCTGGACTTCGCGGCCCCGACCTATGTCTTCACCAAGCTGAACGAGGTGCGGCCGTCGATGATCGCGGAGGCCACGGCGTCGGCGCGTTCGGGCGCGGAACAGTTCGCCAAGGACTCCGGCGCGCCGCTGGGGCCGATCCGTCAGGCCACGCAAGGCTCGTTCGAGATCCTGGCCCGCGAAGACATCGACAGCGAATCGACCTCGCTGGAAAAGCGGGTCCGGGTCGTGGCGACGGTCAGCTACCAGCTGCGCTGACCGCCGCCCCGGTTCAGGCGTCGGGCGAAGGGTTGGGCTGGGGCGCCGACGGCGGCTCGACCGGCGGAATGTCCGGCAGGTCCGGCATCCGCGGCGCGTCGGGCATTTCGGGTCGCGGCAGATCGATGTCCACCGAGACGTCCGTCCCGTCCGGCCCCTCGACCGCGCCGTTCGAGAACAGCACGACGGCGATGATGATCACCACCACGACCAGACCGCCCAGCAGCAGGGCGATCCAGGCCCCGCCGCCCCGGCGGGGCGGCGGATTGTTGATGGTGGTGTGATGGACGACCTCGGGCCGCTCGCGCGGCGGGATGTTGGGATCGGTCATGGATCAGTTTCCGGAAGGCGCGGCCGGGGCGGACATGGACGGCACATTGATGTCGACGTCGATGTCCTTGGTTTCGGGGGCCATGCCGCCGCGAGCGAAGACGAAATAGGCCACCAGGGCGAGGACGACCACGATGCCGCCGACGATGAAGGCCAGGCCGGCGTTGCCGCCGCCGCCGTTGTTATTGTTGTTCGGCGTGTTGTTGTCGGTCATGGAGTTTTCCCTTCCCCGGGTTGAAGACGCCACCGGAACACCGGTCAGGCTTGGCGGTTCCGGGGCCGCGTATGCACGCCGCCGCTGACATCCGGCTCCGTGCCCCTTATGTTCCGCCGATGAGTCTCCCGGACACCCCCTCCCCCCGTATCTCCGACCTGGCCCGTTCGCGGGGTCCCGGGGGCGTTGAAGCGCCCGCCGCCGGCTATCTGGCCGGGCTGAACCCCGAACAGCG
Source organism: Brevundimonas sp. (assembly GCA_046292645.1). Classification (GTDB taxonomy): domain Bacteria; phylum Pseudomonadota; class Alphaproteobacteria; order Caulobacterales; family Caulobacteraceae; genus Brevundimonas. The sequence continues at coordinate 338,286 of JBKBQO010000001.1, read as the reverse complement.
CGAGGCGGTCGAGACCGTCGACGGGCCGGTGCTGGTGCTGGCCGGGGCGGGTACGGGCAAGACGCGGGTGCTGACCACGCGGCTGGCGCACATCCTGGCCACCGGTCGGGCGCGGCCGTGGGAGTTGCTGGTCGTCACCTTCACCAACAAGGCCGCGCGCGAGATGCGCGAACGGATCACCCATCTGATCGGGCCGTCCGCCGAGGGGCTGCGCTGGCTGGGCACCTTCCACTCGGTGGCGGCGCAGATCCTGCGGCGGCACTCGGAACTGGTCGGGCTGAAGTCGAGCTTCACCATCCTCGACACGGACGACCAGGAGCGGGTCTGCAAACAGGTGCTGGAGGCGGCGGGGCTGGACACCAAGCGGTGGACGCCGAAGTCGCTGAACGGCCTGATCGACCACTGGAAGAACCGCGGCTGGACGCCGGAGACCCTGCCGCCGTCCGAGGATTTCGCCAACGGCAAGGGGCATGGGCTGTACACCGCCTATCAGGCGCGGCTGGTCAGTCTGAACGCCTGCGACTTCGGCGATCTGTTGCTGCACAACCTGACCATATTGTCGAAACATGCGGATATCGCGGAGGAATATCGCCGCCGGTTCCGCTACATCCTGGTCGACGAATACCAGGACACCAATGTCGCCCAGTATCTGTGGCTGCGGCTGCTGACCTCCTCGACCGGCAATGTCTGCTGCGTCGGTGACGACGACCAGTCGATCTATGGCTGGCGTGGGGCCGAGGTCGACAACATCCTGCGGTTCGAGCGCGATTTTCCCGGCGCCAAGGTCGTAAGACTGGAGCGCAACTATCGGTCCACGCAGCATATTCTGGGCGCGGCCTCGGGCCTGATCGCGGCCAATCGCGACCGGCTGGGCAAGACGCTGTGGACCGAGGACGCCAGCGGCGACAAGGTCCGGGTGCGCGGCGTCTGGGACGGCGAGGCCGAGGCCCGGCTGGTCGCCGACGAGATCGAGACGGCGCGGCGGGCCGGCACGCCCTACAAGGACATGGCGGTGCTGGTGCGGGCCTCGTTCCAGATGCGGGCCTTCGAGGAGCGGTTCGTCCTGCTGGCCGTGCCCTACACCGTCATCGGCGGGCCGCGCTTCTTCGAACGGGCCGAAATCCGCGACGCCCACGCCTATCTGCGGCTGATCCTGTCCGAGGACGACGACCTGGCCTTCGAGCGGATCGTCAATGTGCCCAAGCGCGGCATCGGCGACACCTCGGTCCAGAAGGTGCTGCAGATCGCCCGGCTGTCCGGCGCGTCCGCCATGAGCGCGGTGCGGGACCTGATCGTCTCGGACGAGCTGCAGGCGCGGACGCGGACGGCCCTGTCGAATTTCGTGCGCGACATCGACCGCTGGCGGACCTTCGCCCAGACCACCACCCACTGGGAGCTGACCGAGACGGTGCTGGAGGAGAGCGGCTACACCGACATGCAGAAGGCCGACCGGGCGACCGGCCAGACGCGGCTGGATAACCTCAAGGAGCTGACGCAATCCATGCAGCAGTTCGAGACCCTGCCCGCCTATCTGGAGCACGTCTCGCTGGTCATGGACCTGGACCGCGGCGAGAGCGCGGACTCGGTGCAGATCATGACCCTGCACGGGGCCAAGGGGCTGGAGTTCCCGCTGGTCTTCCTGCCCGGCTGGGAGGAAGGCGTCTTCCCCAGCCAGCGCAGCATCGACGAGAAGGGCGAAAAGGGTCTCGAGGAGGAGCGCCGCCTGGCCTATGTCGGCGTCACCCGAGCCAAGTCGGACGCGCGGATTTCGTTCGCCGCCAACCGGCTGGTGTACGGCCGCTGGACCTCGCAGCTGCCCAGCCGGTTCGTGGATGAACTGCCGATGGCCCACGTCGAGGCCGAGAGCGACACCGGCTACTATGGCGTCACGCCCGGGATGAAGGAGGCCAAGAGCCGCTGGGACGAGATGCCGACCTTTGGCGCCGGCTACGCGTCGCCCGGCTGGAAGCGGGCGCAGTCGTTCACGGCGGCGCGCTCGCCGTCGGCGAAACCGGCGCGGCATGCGCTGATCGAGGGGGATGGAAGGCTGGTGGCGACGGCGGATCCGAAGTCCGGCGGCGACTGGTCGAAAGGCGAGCGGGTGTTCCACCAGAAGTTCGGCTACGGCGCGGTGACGGCCATCGAGGGCAACAAGCTGCTGATCGACTTCGAGAAGGCGGGCGAGAAGAAGGTGATCGATACGTTCGTGGAGAAGGCGTAAAGGCAGTAAGAATCGACACGTACACTCTCTGATTGTATTTGCTGGCGCGCTTTCCTGGGACGTGCCACCTTGGCGGCCATGGCGACGCTCACCCTCAAGCTGGACACCTACACGCTCCAGAAGCTGACAAAGGCCGCCCGCAAAGCCGGCGTCCCCCCTGAGCGTCTGGCCGCGATGATGCTGGAGGCCTGGATCTACCCCGACGATGGGCTGACCCGCGGCCTCGCCGGCGTCAGTGAGCCCGCTCATTCCTGGCAAGGAATGGCAGGCGATCTCGGCGACGATCCGCAAACGACGCCCGAGGACTATGAGAAACCCTTCGTCGACCTTGACGTCGCGTTGGACGAATTCAGCGCTGCAGCGATTACGGCGCGCGCGAAGAGCATGAACTACACGCCGGAAGAACTCGCGACCCTTGAGTTGGACCGCCGGCTCTTTGACTACGACGACTTCGCATGGCCAGAGGGCGGCGACCCCCGCGCGGCGGTCGCTGAGCCGATCATCAAAGAAGAGCTTCGGGACTGGACGGACGTGCGCCCGGAACTGGAAGCCTATCTGCAGGAGAAGCTGAAGGCGCGCCGTTGAGGGTCCGCCTCACCAGACAAGCGAATCTTGATATCCGGCGGCAGATTGACTGGCTGACAGAGCGCTCGCCTCGCTCCGCCGAAGAGGCTGCCCGCGCGATATTCGACACCATCGAACAGCTTCGAACCTATCCGCTTTCCGGCAGACAGATGAGGAACGGCGAGCGCGAGATTCCGGTGCGTGCTGGTCAGTCCGGCTTCGTCATCAGGTATCAGGCCCGGCGGAGCGAAGTCGTCGTCGTTCGCATCTTCCACGGGGCTCAGGATCGCCGCTGATCCCATCCCCCGCCCGATGCGCATGCGGCAAGTGACGCGCCGCTGGATCGACCCCATACTGATGGCTCCCGGCCGGGCACAGGCTCCGCCGCCACTGGAGACCACGCCGTGACGCCCAGCCGCCGCACCGTCCTGGCCGCCGCCGCGGCGCTGTCCCTCGCCTCCCCGGCGGCGGCCCGCGCCCGGCCCGGCTTCGTCGCCCGCGACGGTATGGGACTGACGCTCGACGGCCGGCCGTACCGGTTCGTCGGGGCCAACGCCTGGTACCTGGCCTGGCTGGGGGCGGAGGCGGACTATGGCGACCGGGGGCGGCTGGGGCGCGAGCTGGGTGCGCTGGCGGCGGACGGGGTGACCAATCTGCGGATCGCGGCCTCGGCCGAGCTGTCGCCGCTGCGCAACTCGGTGCGGCCGGCGTTCCGCGACCGCGGCGACGCCTACAACGAGACCCTGCTGGTCGGCCTCGACCATGCGCTGGCGGAGATCGGGCGGTGCGGGATGAAGGCAGTGCTGTATCTGACCAATTTCTGGGAATGGTCGGGCGGGATGATGACCTATCTCTCCTGGGTCAACGGCGGCCGGTATCTGAACATGAACGATCCGGCCCATCCCTGGCCGGAGTTCCCTGATTTCATCGCCGACTTCTACGGCAGCGCCGAGGCGGTCGGCCTGTACCACGCCTACGTCCGCGCCGTGGTCTCGCGGACCAATACGGTGACCGGCGTCCGCTATGCGGACGATCCGGCCATCATGGCGTGGCAGCTGGCTAACGAACCCCGCGCGGCCGGGAGCGAGGCGCGGGCCGTCGCCAATCTGCCCGCCTTCTACGACTGGATCTCCGGCACGGCGCGGCTGATCAAGTCGCTGGATCCCCATCACCTCGTCTCGACCGGCAGCGAGGGGCTGAAGGGGTCGGTGGAGACGGCCGGGATCGTGCTGGACAGCCACCGGTCGCCCGACATCGACTATCTGACCGCCCATATCTGGCCGGGCAACTGGGGCTGGCTGGACCGGCGGAACATGGCCGGGACGGACGCGGCGGCGCGGGCCCTGACGGCCGACTATATCCGCCAGCACATCGGCTTCGCCCGGACGCTCGGCAAGCCGTTGGTGATCGAGGAGTTCGGCTATCCGCGCGACGGCGACGCCTTTGACCCCGCCGCGCCGACCACGCTGCGGGACGGCTTCTATGCCGAGGTCCACGCCGCCGTCCTGGCCGACAGCCGTGCCGGCGGGCCGCTGGTCGGCTCCAACTTCTGGGCCTGGAACGGCGAAGGGCGGACGCGCCATCCCGACTTCCGCTTCCGGGACGGCGACCGGGCCTGGCTGGGCGACCCGCCGCACGAGCCGCAGGGCTGGTACGGCGTGTTCGACAGCGACCGGTCGACGCGAGAGGGCGTCCGAACGCACGCCGCCGCCCTGGCCGCGCTCTGAGACCCCGCGCCCCAACGGTTCGTTAAGCCCGTTGGTCGACCCTGCGGTCGTGCGCGAGTCCCTGCCAGACGCCGTCCTGACCGAACCGGCTCCCAGCCTTTGGGAGCGGCTGATCTGCGGCGTCATCATCGCCATGATGACCGGCGCCCTGATCGGGCCGGTGTTCGCGCCGACGCAGGAGGAGACGCCGATCCTGCGGCTGGTCTGGCTTCCCGCCTATGCCGCCATCGCGGGCCTGCTGATCTATCGCATGGATCGCCTGTGGCGGGCGTGGCCGGCGATGATCGCCATGGCCGCCCTCGTCGGCCTGTGTTTCGCCTCGCGCTACTGGTCGATCGATTTCGCCACCACCATGCGGCGGGTCATCGCCCTGGCCATCAGCTGCGGCTTCGCCCTGTATCTGGGGGCCGTGTTCCGGGGGCCGCATCTGCCGCGGCTGCTGATGCACACGGCCCTGGTCATGGCCGTCGGCAGCCTGGTGATGGTCTTCGCCTTTCCCTCGATCGGCGTCCACCAGCTGGATAACGCCGGCCTGTGGCGGGGCCTGTGGTACGAGAAGAACCAGATGGGGGCGGTGATGGTGATCGGGGCCACGGCCGCCGCCGCCTGCCTGGCCTCGCCCGACCCGCGCCGCCTGCTGCCGGCCCTCGCCCTGGTCCTGTCCAGCGGCCTGGTGCTGGCGACCCAGTCCAAGACCTCCCTGCTGTGCCTGATGGTGGGCGTCGGCCTGATCGCCGGCTTCTGGCTGCTGCGGCGCGGCGGCGCGGCCTTCACGGTCGTGGCGGTCTGGGCCGCAGTCGTGCTGGCGGCGCTGGGCCTGTGGATCTGGGAGACCCATTCGGTCGAACTGCTGGAGGCCCTGGGCAAGGACCCGTCCCTGACCGGCCGGACCGACATCTGGGACAGCCTGATGCGCAAGGTCGCCGACCGGCCGTGGACCGGCTACGGCTACGGCGCCTTCTGGGGCCGGATCGGCGAGTCCGTCCCCGCCGACTGGGTCCGCAAGGAGACCGGCTGGCTCGTGCCCTCGGCGCACAACGGCTGGATCGACCTGCTGGTCCAGTTGGGCTGGCCCGGCGCGATCCTTGTGGGGGTGCTGATGGCGCTGACGACGCTGATCGCTGTGCTCCGGTCCATGGGATCCGGCCTGCGCGAGGGCTGGTGGGGCCTGGGCTTTCTGGCCGCCTTCATCGTGCTGAGCCTGTCCGAGAGCATCCTGCTGGCGCACCAGGGCCTGCCGTGGGTGCTGTTCATGGCGGTGCTGACCCGGGCGGTGCTGCCGTCGCCCCTCCCCGGCGCCGCCCCGCTTGTGGAGAAGCGTCGCCGGGCCTACCAGAGCGCTCCCCGAATCGCCCCACAGTATGCCCATGGGTCCCAACGCCGCGCCTTCCCTGTTCGATGACCTGCCCGAGCCGCAAGGCCCGGAGACGGCGTCTGTGCCGGCCGCCGCCCCCTCGCCCGCGCCGACGGCCGTGAACGATCCGGCGCCGGCGCCCCCGGCCGCGGCGCCGAAGCCGGCCCCCGCCCTGCCCCCCGTCGACCGCTCCGCCTCGACCGCGTCGGCCATGGCCACCGGCTATTCGGCCTCCTCGATCGAAGTGCTGGAAGGGCTGGAGCCGGTCCGCAAACGCCCCGGCATGTATATCGGCGGGACCGATGAGCGAGCCCTGCACCATCTGTTCGCCGAGGTGCTGGACAACGCCATGGACGAGGCCGTGGCCCGCCATGCCAAGCTGATCACCGTCGATCTGGACGCCGAGGGCTGGCTGGCGGTCAAGGACGACGGCCGCGGCATCCCGGTCGATCCGCACCCGAAACATCCGGGCAAGTCGGCGCTGGAAGTGGTCATGACCGTCCTCCACTCGGGTGGCAAGTTTTCCGGCAAGGCCTATGAAACTTCGGGCGGTTTGCACGGCGTGGGCGTTTCGGTCGTCAACGCCCTGAGCGAACGGCTGGACGTGACGGTCTGGCGTGACGGCTTCGAGTGGAAACAGTCGTTCAGCCGCGGCCTGCCGCTGGGCCCGATCGCCCAGGTCCAGCCGTCGAAGAAGAAGGGCACCCTGATCCGATTCAAGCCGGACGAGGAGATTTTCGGCGTCGGCGCGGCCTTCAAGCCCGCCCGCCTGTTCCGCATGGCCCGGTCCAAGGCCTATCTGTTCCGCGGCGTCGAGATCCGCTGGACCTGCGCCGCCGACCGGATCACCGACCACACCCCGGCCGAGGCGGTGTTCCACTTCCCCAACGGCCTGGCCGACGCCCTGGCCGAGCGGATCGGCGATCTGGAGACGGTCACGCCCGCCTTCTCGGGCCGGGTCGAGCGCAAGGGCGAGGCCGGGGCCGTCGAATGGGCCGTGACCTGGTCCCCGATCGGCTTCGGCGAGGCGGATGGTTTCGTCTCCTCCTACTGCAACACGGTCTCCACTCCCGACGGCGGCACGCACGAGGCCGGCTTCCGCGCCGCCCTGGTCAAGGGCCTCAAGGCCTATGGCGAGCTGACCAATGAGAAGCGCGCCGGCCTGATCACGGCCGAGGACGTCATCGCCAACGCCGGGGCCATGATCTCGGTCTTCATCCGCAACCCCGAATTCCAGGGCCAGACCAAGGACCGTCTGTCGTCCCCGGACGCCCAGCGGCTGGTCGAACAGCTGCTGCGCGATCCGCTGGATCACTGGCTGACCGAAAGCCCCAAACAGGCCAACACCCTGCTGGGCTTTGTCATCGAGCGGGCCGAGGACCGGCTGAAGCGGCGCAAGGACAAGGAGGTCCAGCGGGCCCAGGCCACGCGCAAGCTGCGCCTGCCGGGCAAGCTGTCGGACTGTTCGCGCCAGTCGGCCAACGGCACCGAACTGTTCATCGTCGAGGGCGACTCGGCCGGCGGCTCGGCCAAACAGGCGCGCGACCGGACGACCCAGGCCATCCTGCCCCTGCGCGGCAAGATCCTGAACGTCGCCTCGGCCACCGCCGACAAGCTGCGCGCCAATATCGAGCTGTCCGACCTTGCGCTGGCGCTTGGCGTGCAGCCGGGCAGCCGGTTCAACATCGACGACCTGCGCTATGAGCGGATCGTCATCATGACCGACGCCGACGTGGACGGCGCCCATATCGCGGCCCTGCTGATCACCTTCTTCTACCGTTCGATGCCCGAGACCATCCGGCAGGGCCGGCTGTTCATGGCCCTGCCCCCGCTCTACCGGATCAGCGCGGGCCCCTTGAGCGAATACGCCCGTGACGACGCCCACCGCGACGAGCTGCTGGCCACGGTGTTCAAGGGCAAGAAGGTCGAGATCGGGCGGTTCAAGGGCCTGGGCGAGATGATGGCCTCCCAGCTGAAGGAGACCACCATGGACCCCAAGAAGCGCACCCTGGCGCGGGTCACGGTGCCGGCCTCGGAGGACGAGATCGAGGACCTGGTCGAACGGCTGATGGGCAAGAAGGCGGACGCCCGCTTCCAGTTCATCCAGGAGAATGCGCAGTTCGCGGTGGCCGATCTCGACGTATAGGCGCGATTGTCATCCCAGACCCGGGGCCCTGCTGAGCAGTCCGGCCTTCACTCGCAATTCGCCGGCGCGCCATAGCGGCCGATCACGCTCGGCGAGTCGCCGTCTTCCTCGACTGAGATAACCGTCATCCGGTCGTATTCGCACTCGGCCATCTCCGACGGGCCGGTCTCGCCCAGGGCCGCGGCGATCAGCGGCACGGTATTGCTGTGGCCGACGACCAGAACGACGGCGTCGTCTGGCAGTGCGCGGACCCGTTCCGCCACGGCGCGGACATGCGCGTCCGTCCCACCCTCGAAGGAGACGACTTCCGGGTTGAGGGCGTGCGCCTGCGCGGCCGGGCGCGCCGTCAGCACGGTGCGTTGCAGCGGCGAGGTGAAGACATGCGTAAGGTCGGCGTCGCTGAGCGCCACGGCCAGGTCCATCGCCCGGCGCTGACCGGCCTCGGACAGCACCGGATCAGAGCTGGCGTCGGCCTTTTCCGCGTGGCGGACGAGGATCACGGTCTGAGCCACGGCGGAGGTCGCCGTCAGCAGCGACAGGACGGCGGCGAGCAGAAGGCGGTTCATGGTGTCAGATCCCCGTTTCGGTCAGACTGGCGCGGCGCGCGGGGCCTGTCGAGCAGTCAGTGGGCGTCCGCCTGGCGCGGCCTTGCGAAGGCCGGCTCGCCGCTGACCTCGGCATAGACCGAGCTCAGGTCCTCGAACACCCGGTCCCAGGCGAACCGTTCGACGGTGCGGGCGCGGGCGGCGACGCCGAGCGCCTCTATGTCCCGCGCGAACAGGGCCTCGATGGCGGCGGCGTAATGGACCGGGTCGGCGCTTTGGGCCAGCTGGCCCACGGTGTCGTCGACCGTCTCCTTGACCCCGCCGGCGTTGACCCCGACGACCGGGCGGCCGCAGGCCATGGCCTCCAGCACGATCAGGCCGAAGGGCTCCTTGTCGTTGGCGTGCACGAAGGCGTCGCAGCTGGCGATGATCCGGGCCACGGCCTTGGGATTCGACTCATACGGCAGGGAGATGACCCGCTCCTCGGCCGGCATGCCGGCGCCGGCGCCGACCAGCACCAGATGATAGGGGTCGCCCAGGGCCTGGACGGCCTGGATCAGGACGTCGATGTTCTTTTCCCGGGCCGGGCGGCCGGCGAAGCAGAGCAGACGGGCCGAGGCCGGCAGGTTCAGCTTCTTCAGCAGCCAGTCGCGGTCGCCGCGGTCGGGGCGGAAGGTGTCGATCTCCACGCCCAGCGGCCGGATGACGATATTGCCCACCCCGGCCTCTTCCAGCCGGCGGGCGATGTAGCGGCTGGGCGAGATGACGCGGTCGAACTGGCCGAACAGCCGGGCCCAACGCTTTTCGACGGGCTTCTTGGCCCATTCGCCGAAATGAAGCGCCGCGAGGCCGGCCGGATCGGAATGGCAGAAGCCGACCACGGGACAGCCGGCGCGCTGACCGGCGGCAAGGGCGCCCTGCCCCGGCGTATAGGGGTCGCCGGCCTCGATGATCGACGGATGCAGGGAGGCCACCCAGGCGGCCCAGCGGCTCACCGAGGTGGGCCAGCGGTAGCCGTCTCCGAACGGCAACTTCGTGGCGTGAAGGTAGACGATGCCGTCATCGTCGGCCTTGTGGTGCGCGCCCGGGACGACCAGCGAATGGGCGACCTCGGGCCGGTTCGCCTCCAGCCAGGCCTTCTTGGACAGCAGATAGCGCTTCACCCCGCCGGAGCGCGGCGCATACAGCATGGTGGTGTCGACCAGCCGGGGCCGGCCGTCGTCCCCGGCGGCCTTGGTCGCAGCCAGGGTCTCGGACACCTCCTCGTCCCAGCCGGGGAACAGGCGCAGTTCGCCTTCCTGGACCTCAAGCCCGGCGAGGGTCATCAACTCCCGCTCGGTGGCGCTGATGCGGGCCGTATCGCCGCGCCGGACCCGCCGCTGGATACGGCGCGCCTTGCGGACCTTGGACATGTGCGACTTCACCATGCGCGGGCCGTAACGCCGACGAAGGCGAAGCTCAAGCGCTGTCCGTCGGCGGATCGTCTTCCTGGGGCGAAATCCCGCGCCGGGCCAGGGCCTCGCGCAGCAGGCATTCGACCTGGGCGTTCACCGACCGGAGTTCGGCGGCGGCCAGACGCTCGACCGCCGCCATCACCCCCGAAGAGGCCCGCATCAGGAAGGGCTTACGGGCACGGGCCATATCAGCCGTACAGCGTGCCCGTATTGACCACGGGCTGGGCCTCGCGGTCGGCGCACAGCACCACCAGCAGGTTGGAGACCATGGCGGCCTTGCGGTCCTCGTCCAGGTCGACGACGCCGCGTTCGTTGAGGTCGGCCAGGGCGCTCTCGACCATGCCGACCGCGCCCTTGACGATCAGGCGACGGGCCGAGAGCACGGCCTCCGCCTGCTGGCGCTTCAGCATGGCGCCGGCGATTTCCGGGGCGTAGGCCAGGTGGGCCAGACGCGCCTCGTCGATAGCGACGCCCGCGACCTGCACCCGGCCGACCAGTTCCTCGCGCAGACGTCCGGCCACGTCCTCGGCGTCGGCGCGCAGGGTCAGTTCCGGCACATCGGTCTCGTCGCCGTGGTCATAGGCGTAGTGCGAAGCGATATCGCGCAGGGCCGTGTCCACCTGGATGTTGACGAAGGCCTGGTAGTCGTCGACGTCGAACAGGGCCTGGGCCGAGTCGCTGACGCGCCAGACGACATTGGCGGCGATCTCGATCGGGCTGCCGCGGCGATCGTTCACCTTCAGCTTGTCGCTGGTCAGGTTGCGGACCCGCAGGGATATCTTCTTGCGGGTATACCATGGCAGGACCCAGCGCAGGCCGGTCTTGCGGTCGGTGCCGCGGTAGTCCCCGAACAGCATGATCGCCATGCCCTCATTGGACTGAAGAGAATAGAGGCCGCAAAGCAGGAACAGGCCGACGACCGCGGCGGACACCCCGACGACGACCCTCAGGACGGAGTCCGGATCCTGGGCCACGCTGACCGGTCCCCCGATCATGAGCAGCAGCCCGAGCAACAGCATCAGTATGCCGTTGGCCGTCTGGGCCGGGCGTTCGGTGGATCTGGCGTGCGCGTCGGTCATTCATCCCTCCCAAGTCGATACAAAAATGATATCATATTGATTGCGATATTCGCAATAGCCGCGCTTGTCGACCGTGCCTCTCCGACGCGTTCGGCCTTGCATTCGCCTCAAATTCGAGAAACTTGGGGCAGGTCGGGATGGTCCCTGTTAGAGGACGGCCGACGGCTCTGCGCGTCTCGTCCACAGGGGTTCCCACCGCATGCGTATTCTACTCGCGACCGCTGTTGCGATCGCTCCCCTGATGATCGCGTCCGGCGCCCTCGCCGAGGTCGTGATCTCGACCGCGCGAACCACGCCGATCACGACCGCAAACGCCACCGGCAGCGGCCCCGACAGCATTCGTCTGGCCAGCGGCGGGTCGATCGCCGTCAACACCGGCGCCGCCGCGACCGTGAACTCCAGTCACAACTTCGACATGGATAACGGCAGCTCGATCACCATGGCCCTGGCCACGAACGGCGCCACCGGCGTGCTGATCAACGGCGGGGTCACCTCGAACATCAACCTCGGCGGATCGATCTCGGTCACCGACGACATCACCTCCGAGACCGACGTCGATACCGACAATGACGGCGACGGCGACGGTCCCTTCGCCAACGGCCAAGACCGCTATGGCGTCCGCCTCGCCGGCGTTGACCCCCTGGTCGGCAATATCGTGGTCGAGACCGGCGCGGCGATCACGGTGGACGGCAACAATTCCTACGGCATTTCGCTGGAAGCCCCGCTGACGGGGCGGTTCGACATGCTCGGCGCGGTCCGGGTGGTCGGCGACGACAGCTACGGCGTCCGCACTACGGGCGACATCAGCGGCGATGTCCGCATGGCCTCAACCGTCTCCGTCCTTGGCGAGAACGCCGTCGGGGTCTCGATCGAGGGCGATGTCGGGGGCGGGGTCCTGGTCCACTCGGCCATCACCGCCACCGGATACCGGTATACGACGCCCCCGGCCACGCGTCCGGAAGACTATGTGGAGCCTGTGGACTCGGACGACGACATCCTGCTTCTGGATGAGTTGGACGCCGACGACCTGCTGCAGGGCGGCGCCGCGCTCAGCATTCAGGCCAATGTCGCGGGCGGGCTGCTGCTCGACCGGGCTCCGGCCTATTCCGATCTCGGCATCGACGGTGACGACGACGGCGACACCGTCAAGAACGGCGACGAGGACGACGACGGCGACGGCGTCAAGAACCGCGAAGACACCGACCGTGACGGCGATGGCCTGCTGGACTCGATCGAGACGGCCGCAGCCGTCACATCCCTCGGCTCGGCCCCGGCGATCGAGATCGGTTCGGCCACCCAGTCGATCACCCTCGGCGCCGTCGGCACGGGCGACGAGGCCTATGGCTTCATCAACCGCGGCACGATCTCCGGCCGGGGCGTCTATGACACTTTCTCCGCCAACGCCGTGACCATCGGCGGCAACGCCGGCCAGACAGCCGTGATCGAGGGCGGCTTCCTCAATGCGGGCGAAATCGTCGCCGCGGCGAGCGGGGCCGACTCGACGGGCATCCGGTTCGGCGTGGGCGCCGACACCCCCCTGTTTTACAACACGGGCGCCATTACCACGGGCGTGACGACCGACGTCGATGCGACCGCGACCGCCGTCCTGATCGAGGCGGGCGCCAACCTGCCCGCCATCAACAACAACGGCACCCTGGTCGCCGCGGGCTCCGGCGAGGGCGCCGACGCCACCGCCATCCAGGATCTGAGCGGCACCCTCGTCTCGATCACCAACACCCGCTACATCCAGGCGGCGGTGACCGCGGGCGAGGACAGCGAAACCAGCGGCCTCACGACCGCGATCGACGTCCAGGCCAATACGACCGGCGTGACGATCATGCAGGACGGCATCCTCGCGGACCCCGAGTCCGAAGAGACCGACACCGACGACGACGGCGTGCCGGACGCTGTCGAACCCATCATCATCGGCGATATCCTGCTCGGCTCGGGCGGGGACGTGCTCGACATCCGCAACGGCCGGGTGGTCGGCGATATCGCCTTCGGCGCGGGCGCCGACAGCCTGTCCATTTCCGGCGGCGGCGTCGTCGCGGGCGTCCTGTCCGATACGGATGGCGACCTGTCGATCAATGTCAGCAACGGCACGCTCGACGCACGCCAGCCTGGCGCCGTCAACGTCAGCGAACTGACCGTCGGCGCGAACGGCGACCTGATCGTCACCCTTGACGCGGCGTCCGGCACCGGCGGCGGCTTCAACGTCTCGGGAACCGCCACCCTCGCGAACGGCGCGGGCCTCGGCGTCCGGTTCAATTCGCTGCTGGACGAACCGGAGCGGTTCACCATCATCGACGCCGCCACCCTGAACTACGGCGCCATCGATCTGGCCTCGCTCGACGCCAACTCGCCCTATCTCTATGTCGTCCAGGCCGGCGCCGACGTGCCGGCGGGCGAGGTGTTCGTCGACGTTCGCCGCCGCACCAGCGAGGAGGCGGGCTTCATCGCCGTGGAATCGGCGATCTACGACTCCTTCTACACCGCCCTGGGCTCCGACGATGCGGACGACATTCGCAACACCTTCCTGGCCCAGACCGGCCGCGACGAGTTCATCAACCTGTATGAGCAGTTGCTGCCCGAGCATTCGGGCGGGCCGCTGCTGGCCCTGTCGTCGGGCGTCGACGCGGTTACCCGCGCCCTGACCGGTCGCAACGCCTCTGCCGCGCCGGGCGAGACCAGCGCCTGGGTGCAGGAGATCAATTTCTACGCCGACAAGGACAAGACCGACACCTACGGCTTCCGTTCGGAAGGCTTCGGCGTCGCCGGCGGGGTCGAGCGCGGCACCGGCTTCGGCGCAGTCGGCCTGTCGGTCGCCTTCACCTCGTCCGATCTGGAAGACCCGGAATCCGAGGCCGAGGAGGTTCTGTCGGCCAGCCTTCTGGAGCTGGGCCTCTACTGGCGGGCCCAGGGTCAGTACTGGACGACCTGGGCGCGCGCCGCGGCCGGTTACGCCAGCTTCGAATCCGAGCGTCGCCTCGTCGGCGGCGGCCTGAACCTGTCCAACCAGTCGGACTGGAACGGCTTCACGCTGGCCGCGGCCGGCGGCGTCTCCTACGAGCGCAATTTCGGCCGCTTCAGCGTTCGTCCCGAGGCCTATGCCGAATTCTTCTCGCTCAGCGAGGAAGGCCATGTCGAAACCGGCGGCGGCGACGCCTTCGACCTCGAGATCGACGACCGCGACGGCCACCTGTTCTCGGCCACGGCGGCGATCAACGTCGGCATGTCGATGGGCGAAAACAGCTGGCTGCGGCCGGAAGTGCGGGTCGGCTGGCGCCAGAACATCTCGGTCGATCCGGGCGAGACCATCGCCCGCTTCCGCTCGGGCGGCGCGGACTTCACCCTGGACGGCGGCTCGGTTGAGGGCGGCGGTCCGATCGCGGGCTTCCGACTCAATGTCGGCAACGAACTGGGCATGCTGTCGATCAGCGCGGACGCCGAGATGATCGAGGACTATGTCCGGTATATGCTGTTCCTGCGCGCCAGCTTCCGCTTCTAGGGGCGACGGCGCGCGGCGACGGACGGGCGGCTAGCTCAGCTGGTCAGAGCACCTCGTTTACACCGAGGGGGTCGGGGGTTCGAACCCCTCGCCGCCCACCACCTCTCCGCGCGGTTGTAACGGCGGCCGGAGTCCGTACCATTCACCGTCGGCCCGGTTGCTGACGGGACAAGGCGAGACCATGACGAAGATCCTCAGGACAGGCGCGACCCTGCTGGCCATCACGGCCGTCGGCCTCATGCTGCAGGGCTGCCTGGTCGGGGCCGTCGTCGGCACGGCCGGCGCCGTCGTCGGCGGCGCGGCCAAGGCCACCGGGGCCGTGGTCGGGGCGGGCGTCGACGCGGTCACCACCTCTGACGAGGAAACCCGCGCCCGCCGCGAGCGCGAGCAGCGGGATTATGAGCGCGAGCAGCGCCGCTGTGAACAACGCCAGCGCCAGGGCCGGGACTGCTAGACCGGCCTCGCCGGCCCGGGTCACAGCGTCAGGACGCACCGCTCGTGGATCGTCGGCCGGGACACGGTGATCCGGCTCAGCCCCGGCCACTCGGGCTTCAGCCGTCCGGCGAACCACAGGCACAGGTTCTCGAGCGTCGGCAGCTCCAGGCCCGGCTTGTCATTCAGCAGGCCGTGATCCAGCTCCTCGGCCGCCGCCTTCAGCGCGCGGTCCAGCGCGCCCAGGTCCGCGACCCAGCCGTGGCCGTCCAGCGCCTCGCCCCGCACCGTGGCCTCGACCGAGAAGGAATGGCCGTGCATCCGCCGATAGGGGCTGCCGTCCGGCTCGTTGGGGAAGTGATGGGCCGCGTCGAAGGTGGCCGCCTTGGTGATCTCGAAAACGCTCATCTTACGCCGATGTATTTGTGGGTCTGGACGCTGAGCCGCCACTTGGGGTGGGTCAGGCAATAGTCGAGAGCGGCCGCCGTATTGGCGGCCTGGTCGGGGCCGTCCATGGGCTGCAGCCAGAAGCGTTCGAAGGCCAGGTGTTCGAAGCGCTCGGGCATGGCCGCGGCTTGGGGGAAGACCAGTTTCAGCTCCTGACCGGTCGTCTGGACCACAGGGGCGTCGGCCTTGGGGCTGACGCAGATCCAGTCGAGGCCGGCGGGCGCGGCCAGGGTGCCGTTGGATTCCACCGCGATCTCGAACCCGCGCCGGTGCAGGGCGTCGATCAGGGCCGAATCGAGCTGCAGCAGCGGCTCGCCGCCGGTGCAGACGACCAGCTTCGGGTCCCCTGCCCTGCCCCGCCACATGGCCGCGACATGGTCGGCCAGGGCGTTCGCGGTCGCGAACTTGCCCCCGCCGTCGCCGTCGGTGCCGACGAAATCGGTGTCGCAGAAGCTGCAGACGGCGGTCGCGCGGTCCCGCTCCAGCCCGTTCCAAAGGTTGCAGCCGGCGAAGCGCAGGAAGACGGCGGGCCGCCCCGCCTGGCCGCCCTCGCCCTGCACCGTCAGGAAGACTTCCTTGGCCGCATAGGTCATGGGCGCGCCGCCCATTCGGCGTGGCCCGCCGCGCGCAGTTCGCAGGCCGGGCAATCGCCGCAGCCATAGCCCCAGGCGTGGCGGTGCGCCCGGTCGCCGCGATAGCAGGTGTGGGACGCCTCGACGATCAGTTCGACGAGGGCGCCGCCGCCGATGCGGTCGGCCAGGGCCCAGGTGTCGGCCTTGGTCAGGGCCATCAGCGGCGTCTCGATGACCACGGGCTTGTCCAGGCCCAGCGACAGCGCCGTCGCCATGGCGTCGATCGTGTCCCGGCGGCAGTCGGGATAGCCCGAGAAATCGGTCTCGCACATGCCGCCCACCAGGACGTCCAGCCCGCGGCGATCGGCCAGGGCGGCGGCGCAGGTCAGAAAGACCAGGTTGCGGCCGGGCACGAAGGTGGTCGGCAGGCCGCGCGCGTCCATCTCTATGGCCCGGTCGGCGGTCAGGGCGCTCTCGGCGATCCGTCCGTAGCCGGTCAGATCGACCACATGATCGGGTCCAAGCCGACCGGCCCATTGCGGCAGCACGCCCGCGAGGCCGTCGCGCACCGCCTGCCGGGCCTCCATCTCGACGTGATGGCGCTGGCCGTAGTCGAAGCCGACCGTCTCGACGCGCCCGTACCGCTCCAGGGCCCAGGCCAGGCAGGTGGCGCTGTCCTGACCGCCCGAGAACAGGACGAGGGCGGAGGGGGCGGGGCTGGACAGGGAATCGCTCATGACAAACCTGCGGTCGGCCGGTCGGCCGCGCGCATGGACAAGGGGATGGGCCGCGATAGGGCGGGCGGGCCTTCTACACCAGCCGCGCCGACAGGGCAAAAACGGCCCAAAGATGGCGAGCTTCACCATTAACCCTTCTGCAAACGGTTCTGAGGCAATGTCTACCGGTCCCAGTGGAGTACCGGCCGGCCATGCCGACGCTAGAAGTCCTGACAGAGCGCGCTGATGCGGTTTCGCCGCAGACTCCGGGCAGCGAGGTCTTTGCGCGTTTCGAGCGCGAGCCGGACACCCTGGTCATTCCGGTTGTCGAGAACGGACGGCCCGTCGGGCTGATCGAACGCAACGCCTTCCTGCTGAAGATCGCCGGCGCCTTCGGTCATGCCCAGTACGCCAACCGCCCCGCCCTGCACATCATGGACCCCGAGCCGGCCGTGGTTGAAGCCGGAGTCCAGATCGACGCCTTCTGCGACGTTCTGCTGAAGGGCGGATCCGCAGCCCTGATGAGAGGCTTCATCGTCACCCGCGAGGGTCGCTACCATGGCGTGGGAACGGCGGTCTCCCTGCTGCAGGCGGTCAATGCGCACCAACGCCAGCGCAACCTCGAGCTGGCCGACCAGACCCGCCTTCTCAGCGACACCCGCACCCAGGCCCTGGCCTCCGCCCGCGCCAGAAGCCAGTTTCTGACGATCATGAGCCATGAGCTGCGTACGCCGATGAACGGCGTGATGGCGGTGGCCGAACTGTTGCGCCGCCAGCCGCTCAACGCCCAGGCCCAGGCCCATGTCACCACCATCATGGAGTCGTCCGAGAGTCTGCTTCGCATCCTGCAGGACGCGCTCGACCTGTCGCGCGCAGAGGCCGGCGAGCTGGAGCTTCAGCTCGAAGCGACCCCGTTGCGGGCCCTGATGGACGACGTCCAGGCCACCTGGGCCCCGCGGGCGTCCCAGGACAACGTCACCCTGATGGTCAGCTATGAGGGCGATACCGAGCTGGCGGCCGTGGTTGACGGCGCCCGCATCACCCAGGTGTTCAACAATCTGATCGGCAACGCCCTGAATCTCGCCCGCAGCGGCGTGGTCGAGGCGGGGCTGAAGGCCGTCGCGATCGGCGACCGCATTCTGCTGGAGGCCCGGGTCCGCGACGACGGCGCCGGCATCGAGCCCGATCGCGTCGAGTCCGTCTTCGAACCCTTCGTCCCCGGCTCGGGCCAGGACGGCGGCGGCCTGGGTCTGGCGATCTGCCGCCAGGTCATTGACCGGATGGGCGGGCGCATCTGGGCCGAGAACAATCCGGGGCGCGGAGCCACCTTCGCCTTCGACCTCGACGTCCAGCGCACCGAGGTCGAGGCGCCGGCTGCGTCCAACGTCGAAACCCTCGGCGGCGAAGGCGATCTCGGCGCCACGCCGCACATCCTCATCGTCGACGACAACGCCACCAATCGGGTGGTGGCCCAGGCGCTGTGCGAGATGTTCGGCTGCACGTCCGAAACCGCCGAGGACGGCGTCGAGGCCGTTGAGGCGGTTCAGGAACGTCGCTTCGACCTGATCCTGATGGATATCAAGATGCCGCGCATGGACGGTGTCCAGGCGACCGCGGCCATCCGCGCCCTGTCGGGCCCGGCGCGCGACATTCCGATCGTCGCCCTGACCGCCAACGCCGATCCCGATGACGCGAAGAAATACATCGCCATCGGCATGGCCGCCGTGGTCGAAAAGCCGATCAAGCCGGAGCGTCTGCGCATGGCCATGAACCTGGCGCTGGAACAGGCCGCCGGTCATGCGGTCGAGGCCGAGGCACCGCAACGGCGCAAGGCGCGGTAGACAGCGCGAGGCGCCTTCGCCGCCGCCCTCTTGCGTCCTCCGGCCGACCGACCCAGAAGCGGATGATGAGCTCTCCGATCCTGGACATCCTGCCGCAACTGGCGGCCGGCGCGGCCCACACCCACGCCCTTGGCTTCGTCTATGACTCCCTGGACGGCGACCGGGTGCGGATACGCGTGCCCTGGCGCGAGGATCTGGTCGGAGATCCCGACACCGGCGTCCTGTCCGGCGGCCTGGTCACGACCCTGCTCGATCATGTCGGCGGCCTGGCGGTCTGGGTCGCGCTCGGCCGGTTCGAGCCCATCGCCACCCTGGACCTGCGGGTCGACTATATGCGCGCCGCCGAGACCCGGCGTGATCTGGTCGCGGAAGCGCGCTGCTATCATCTGACCCGCTCGGTCGCCTTCGTCCGGGCCTGGGCGTTCGAGGACGGGCCGGACGACCCCGTCGCCGCGGCCCAAAGCGCCTATATGCTGACCCTGAACGACCCGCGGCGGCTGGGGGCCAATCTGAAGACGGGGCCGGAGCGCGCCCGATGACCGATCTGCTGGACCGCCTCCCCTACGCCCGCTTCCTGGGTCTGACGACCGTGATCGACGATCGGTCGCTGACCGTCACCATGCCGTTCGCCGAGAAGTTGATCGGCAACCCCCTGTTGCCGGCGCTGCACGGCGGCTCGACAGCGGCTCTGCTGGAGCTGACCGCCGTCGCCCAGGTCGCACTGCTTTACCCCCGGTTGCAGCTGCCTCGACCGATCAATGTGACGGTGGCCTATCTGCGGTCCGGTCGTCCGGTCGATGTCCATGCCCGCGCCCGGATCAGCAAGGCCGGCCGGCGGGTGGCCCATGTCCTGGCCGAGGCCTGGCAGGACGAAGAAAGCCAGCCGATCGCCGCGCTCACCGCCCACTTCCTGATGGCGGATGATGACCCCTAGTTGTCATTAACCACCCTCTATGCTTGTATCTCCGGGTGACATCGGGTCACGGGAGGTATGCAGCATGTCCAGACAGTCCGTCGGCGAAGCGCTCGCCGTCCAGCTTTATGCGGCCGAAACGGCCATTGATCAGGCGTTGATCGCCTCCGCCACCCTGGCGGCCGCCCTTCCCGCAGCGCGCACCGAGGCCTGGGTCTCGGCCGTGACCGGGCAGCGGGCGTTCGAAACGGCGGCCGCCGCCGTATCCGCCCTGGCCGAAGCGCGGGGCCACACCGTCCGGACCCACCATACGCTTTCGGCGCTCGCGCGGACCCTGGGGCTGGAGCCGCTGGCGGTGGGACCGATCGACAAGCCGGGCGACGGTCCGCCCATCGGCGGCGGCGGCGGCGACGCGCCCGGGGTTCTGGCGAACATGGTCAACAAAACCCTACCGGGAGCCGCTGATCCATGTTAATGGTTTCTTCACCTGATTTTCAGTGGGAGGGATACATGACCAAGGCTGAAGTGATTTCCAGCGTCGCCGGCGACCTGAACGCCGCCGAGCAGGCTCTCGATGCGACGATCGCCCAGGCGACCACGCTCATCCAATCGATGATCGGCGCTCGCACCGCCCTCAGCCTTTCGCCGGTGTCCGGCGCCGCCTCGCAGGCGCGCGCCATGGACGCCATCGCCGCCCTGGCGACCGCCCGTGAAGCCCTCGTGGCCTGCCACGAAGAACTGGCCAAGGATCACCGTCGCCTCGGCTACGGCGTCTATGCCGCTGGCCACCTGAACAAGCCGGAAGAAACCCGGCCGCCGACCGCCGGCGAACTGGACCGTCCGCGGTCGCTCCGCGCGGTTTAATTCGCGGTAATGTCAGCGACCGGTCATTCCGGTCGGGGCAGATTCAATGCAGTATCGCCCCCATGCCATTCGGCATGGGGGCGGTTCTATGTTTGACACCCTGCCTACCCAGATTGGGGCGGGCCTGACAGTGTTGGTCGTCGCATTCGCCTTCCTCAAGGGCGACGAGCCCGAGCGAATCGCCGGTGGGGCGTATGTGCTGACGTGGTTCGCCTCGCTGCTGGTGCAGGGCGACGGCGGGAGCCCCGGGACCCAATGGGGTCTGATGGGCATCGATATCATCATGCTGGGCGTCTATGTGGCGCTCGCCTGGAAGAGCCGCCGCTCCTGGCCGGTCTGGGCCACGGCGCTGCAGTCCCTCGTGGTGATGAGCCACATCCTGACCCTGGTGGACCTCCGCCCCCCGGCCTCGGCCTTCGTCGCCGTGGTCAACCTGGCCAGCACCGGCATCCTGCTGGTCATCGCCATCGGCACCTTCTGGGCCTGGCAGGAGCGTCGCGCCGCCGGGCTGGAGTAACGCCCGGGGCTTGAGCCTTCAGGCATTTATTCCTAGGCTGTGGATGATTCGGCCATTCGGGCCGCGGTCGACGTCATGCCCCTGTCCCATGCGCAACTGTGGAAGGCCATCGACGCCCTGGCCCGTCGGGAGGGGATCACCGTCTCCGCCCTGGCCCGGCGCGCCGGACTGGACGCCACCAGTTTCAATCCCTCGAAACGCTTCGGCCCGGGCCAGCCGCCCCGGCCCCGCTGGCCGTCCACCGAAAGCCTGACGCGCATCCTGTCGGCGACCGGCGTGTCCCTCGGAGCCTTCGCCGCCCTGGCGCGGGATGACGACGAACGCCGGCTCACCATTCCGCTGCTCGGCATGGCCCAGGCCGGGAAGGACGGATTCTTCGACGACGCCGGCCTGCCCACAGGCGACGGCTGGGAGCAGACCGACCTGCCGGCCCCTCGCGACGGCCTGCTGAGCCTGCGCATCGCCGGCGATTCCATGGCGCCCCTGTATCGCGAGGGCGACCGCGTCATCGTCGATCGCGAAGCCGACCGGGTGCGTCGCGGCGACCGCGTGGCGGTGCGGACCACGGGCGGCGAGACCCTGGCCAAGGAGGTCGCGGCCCTGACCGACACGGCCGTCATCCTCGCCTCGATCAATCCGGCCTATCCGCCCCGGTCAATCGCCCGCTCCGACATCCTCTGGATGGGCCGCATCCTCTGGGTCAGCCAGTGAAACGAAAAAGGCCGCCCCCTCGGGAGCGGCCTTCTGCCTCGTGGTGGATCGTCGGCCCTAGTTGGCGGCGACGTAGCGGGCGTTGACCCAACCGCCGCCGGCGATCTGGACCCACTCGCCCTGCGAGCCGGTGGCGCTGAACGGCTGTCCGGCCGACAGGGTGCCGACCTGGCGGTAGTTGGTGCCGGGGCCCGAGCGGATGCGCAGGGTCGAGGTGGCGCGATAGGCGCCGCCCGACTGGGCGCTGTCGACGCGGGCGCGCTGCTGGTTGCAGCCGATGTAGGACCCGGCGGCGGCGCCGGCGGCTCCGCCCGCGACGGCGCCGAGCGCGCGTTCATTGTCCGAGATCTGGCTGCCGGCCAGGGCGCCAAGGACCCCGCCGATCACGGCGCCCGCGCGCTGACGGCCGCCGGGCGCATCGCAATTGGTGACGCCATTGGCCTGCTGGGCCATCGAGGCGGTCGGGACCGTCATGGCCAGGGACGCCAGGGCGGCGGCCGCGGCCAGGGTGGTGTTCATGAATTTCGACATGGCTCTCTCCGTTTCATCGAGGTTGGTCGATGACAGGGAGAATGCGCGGGTTGCGATGAAGGCTCCCGGAGCGGCGCCGTTATGTTCGGTTCATATCCGTTACCGCGCGCACACGGCCTTATTGTCACGCCTTCGCCAGCTCGCCCCTCGCCCCCGCCTCGATCAGGCCGATCGTCTGCGGCAGGCCGTAGATGGCCGCGAACGAGCCGAACCGCGGCCCTTGGGACGCGCCCAGCAAGACCTCGTACAGGGCCCCGAACCAGGCGCGCAGCGGCTCGAAGCCGTGGTCCTTGCCGACGGCGTAGACCTCCGTCTGGATCGCCTCGCCATCGGCGTCGTCGGGCAGCGCCTTGAGCCGGGCCGCAAGGTCCAGCAGCGCCGCCGCCTCCTTCTCGTCCGGCGCGCGATAGGCCTTCGCGGGTTTCACGAAGTCCTCGTAATAGTTCAGCGCATGACCCATCAGCCGGTCCAGCAGGGGTTCGCTGTCCGGCGTCGCCTCCGGCAGGTATTTGGCCATATAGGCCCACAGCTGGGCCTTGTCGGAGGCGTTGGCCACGCTGACCAGGTTCAGAAGCAGGGCGAAGGACACGGGCGAGGTGTGCGTCGGCGGCGCCCCGGCGTGGATCGACCAGACGGCGTTGTCCATCCGCTTGGCCGGCTCCTGGGTCTTGTACGCCTCGATCGCCGCCAGATAGTCGTCGATCGCTCGCGGAATGACGTTGAAATGCAGGCTCTTGGCCGATTTCGGCGACTGGAACATGTACCAGCTCAGCGACTCCGGCGTGCCGTAGCGCAGCCATTCGTCCATCGTCAGGCCATTGCCCTTGGACTTCGAAATCTTCTTGCCCTCGATGTCGAGGAAGAGCTCGAAATTGAACCCCTCGGGCGGCACGCCGCCGAGGGCGCGACAGATCTTGCCGCTCTCGCGCACGCTCTCGATCAGGTCCTTGCCCGACATCTCATAGTCGACATCCAGCGCCGTCCAGCGCATGGCCCAGTCGGGTTTCCACTGCAGCTTCAGATGACCGCCGGTGACCGGCAGCTCGGTGCGCCCGGCCGCGGGGTCGTCGAAGACGATGGTCCCCGCCTCCACATTGCGCTCCAGCGTCGGGACCTGCAGCACATGGCCGGTGACGGGGCTGACCGGCAGGAAGGGCGAATAGGTCGCGCGCCGCTCCTCGCCCAGGGTCGGCAGCATGATCGCCTGCACCGCCTCGAACCGCTCCAGAAGGGTCAGCAGGACGGCGTCGAAGCGGCCGGATTTGTACTGCTCGGTCGAGGACAGGAACTCATAGTCGAAGCCGAAGCCGTCGAGGAAGGCGCGCAGGCGGGCGTTGTTGTGCGCCCCGAAGCTGTCGTGCGTGCCGAACGGGTCGCGCACGACGGTCAAAGGCTTGTGCAGGTCCTCGGCCAGCATCTCGGGATGGGGCACGCCCTCGGGGACCTTGCGCAGCCCGTCCATGTCGTCCGAGAAGGCGATCAGCCGCGTCGGCCAGTGGTCGCCGGTCAGGGCGCGGAAGGCGTTGCGCACCATGGTCGTACGCGCCACCTCGCCGAAGGTGCCCATGTGCGGCAGGCCCGACGGGCCGTAGCCCGTCTGCAGGATCACCGGCTTTTGCAGCGCCTCGAAGGTGGCCAGGGCCTCGTCCGCCTTGCCGGCGTCGATCAGCAGCTTCGCGGCGTTGCGCTCGGCGTCGGACAGCCGCTTCTTCAGCACATGGGCCAGAAGATTGCGGGCCTGTTCGAACGGCCAGGACTTGGCGTCGCGCGCCAGGGTTTCGAGGTTCTGCAGCATGGTCGGGGTGTGCCGGGTCAACCGCCGCGGGTCAACGGCGAGGATCGAGACGGCCGCCCGGACGTTGGTCAGCAAACCCCGTTTCGAGAGGCCGCCATGAGCTACCGCCGCTTCGCCGCGATGATCGCGGTTTCAACCGCCGTCATGTACGGCCTGATGTATCTCAACACCTGGCAGATCGAGCACGTCCGTTTCAGCGAGATGCGGCTCTATATGGCGCTGCTGATGGGGGCGGTCATGACGGCCGTCATGATGGGCTTCATGTGGTCGATGTATCCGAACCGGCGCGTCAATCAGGCGATCATCGCGGGGTCCATCGTGGTCTTCGCCGGGGCGCTTTGGCTGGCGCGCAGCCAGGCGTTGGTCGGGGACGTCGCCTATATGAAGGCCATGATCCCGCATCACTCGATCGCCATCCTGACCAGCAGCCGGGCGAATATCCGCGACCCTCGGGTGCGCGAACTGGCGGATGAAATCATCGAGGCCCAGGTCCGCGAAATCAACGAGATGAACGCGCTGATCGCCGATCTGTCGCGCGACCCGCCGCCGGACCGGGCGCCGGATCTGGAGCCGAGGGTGGCGACGCGGTGATCCTGGGCCTCCCCCGAGCCTGGCTCGGGGTCCAGACCCGGTTCCCGATGGGATGACTAGCGGCGGCGACCAACCACTGCGGCCACCACGGCCGCGCCCGCGGCGACGATCAGGGCGTCTTCGATCAATCCGCTCTTCGTCTGGCCGAGCCGGCGCATCGCCCGCTTTCGCGCCGCCAGCGTCAGATAGGCCAGGGGCACGGCGGTTGTGACGGCCACGGCGGCCCCGGCCCGCTCCCGCCCCCTCGGCGCCAGGGCCGCCCCGGCGATGCCCGCGCTCATGATCCGCGCGAACAGGCCAAGGAAGACCGTGCGGTCCGGGGCCGACTTCATCTTGTCGCCAGCCAGCTCGCCCGCGCCCATGGCCAGGGCCCCGAAGGTGAACAGCGGCCGCCCCAGCAGCACCAGCCGCCCGGGCGTCGACCGCCCCGCCAGATGCGCGCCCGCCAGGGCCGCCATGGGGGTCATCGAGCGGGCGCTGGCGACGGCGCCGATCAGGGCGGAGGGAAGAAGGTCAAGGGCTTTCATACCCGACCCAACTGTCGACGGGCGATGCGGTTCAACCGGCCGACGACGCCGCGCCGACGGCTTCGCCCGAAAACGCCATCGATGCGACCGAAGCGGCGACCTCGATCGGGGGGGCGGACAGGTCCCTGCCCCGGCCGGTCCCGCCCCAGTGCATGACCTTGGTCAGCAGTTCCGACATATTGACCGGCTTGGCCAGGCAATCGTCCATCCCGGCGTCCATATAGGACCTGACCTGCTCGGCCAGGGTGTTGGCCGTCAGGGCGATGATCGGGGTCGCCCTGGCCGGTCCGTCCAGCGCCCGGATGCGGCGACTGGCCGTGACCCCGTCCATGACCGGCATCTGGATGTCCATCAGGATCACGTCCCACGACGCACCGGCGGCGGCCATCACCCCTTCGCCGCCGTCATTGGCCGTCACGCAGGTGATGCCCATCGACTCCAGCATGAACCGCACGAGGGTGCGGTTGCTTTCATTGTCGTCGACGTAGAGGGCGCGCAGGCCGACGCCGTCCGAGGCCTCGGCCTCGTCCGCTTCGGCGGCCTTGGCTTCCACGACCGGCAGGCCCTGATCGCTCCCCGGCTCCGCGGCCGCCGCCTCTCCGGGCGGGCTGGAGATCATCTGGTTGACGACCGCCAGCAGGTCTAGCCCGGCGGCGTGGATGCGACGGGCGTGATCGATCGAGCCCGAATCGAGGTCCGACTCGGTCAACAGGCCCGAGAAGCCGATCACTGCGTTCAGCGGCGTGCGCAGTTCGTGCGACATATCGGTCAAGAAGCGCTGGCGGGCGTCGGACATGGCCGCCTTCTGCTCGGCGGCGCTGCGGGCCATCTCGGCCTCGACCCGGGCCGACACGTCCTGTTCGTTCAAAAGCACGCAGGCGCGGCCGGTGACCGGATCCAGCACCGGCCGGGCGTCCATGTGGTGCCAGCGCATGCCGTCGCCGGTCAGCACCGCATGAAGGCCCGAAGCGCCCGTGTCGGCGGCGGCGGCCAGCATGGCCCGGCCTTCGTCGGCGACGACGAAGCGCGAGACGAAGTCGGCTCCCGCGCCGCCATAGGCCCGGTAGGCCGCCGGATTGGCGAAAACAGCCAAGCCGTCGCCGTCGAACAGGCTGATCACCGCGGAGGCGTGTCGCAGCGCCTCAACCGAGCGGCGTTCCTCGGCCTGGACGTCTTCAGCAGCCGCCTCGAACAGCAGCAGTTCGACCCCGGCGTCGGTTTGAAAGCGCGATATCGTCGCCTGGGTGGTCACCGGCGCGCCATGGGGGAAGAAGGTCCATCGCTCGTTGACGGCGACGCCCCCCGCGGTGAGGTCCACCAGACGGCGGATGCGCGCCTTCGATGCGGTCGAGCGAGCGGAAAAGTCGCGGCGAGCGAATTCGTCGAGGTTCGCGGCGCCCCACATCGCCAGCGCAGCCGGATTGGCATACGGCTTCCGGCCCGTCGCCGGATCATAAAGCCAGATGGGCCGCCTCAGGCGATCCCACGCCCGGCCGAACCACGAGGTCGCATTCTGCGGCGCGTGAACCATGCGGCATCCCTGAACGATATCGTTGAATTACTTGTTAAGAGGACGATGTTCCGTCGCCTGATGAAGACGGCTCATTTCGGCTCTCATCCGTCGGACGACGCGTGGGCGACCCCGCTCGTCCGTCCAGCGCGCGCGGGCGGATCGGGCCGGAGGGCGAGACGCTGAAGGTCCCGGTGGAGGCCGACCGTCCAACACCGCGATTCGCCCGATATCCGGGCGCCGCCCAGCCGGCTCCTCATCCCATGATTGAGAACTGCGGGGTTTTCGGAACAGTCAGGATTGGGCCGCGCGCGGGCGGGTTCGTATCCTCAGACGGCGTGGATCAACGCCCGGCGTCCGCGGGCGGGCTCCCGAACTCTTCCGGCGAGAAGCCGTGGCTCACGCGCCGCACTTCGTAGATCAGGCTCCGCTCGCGGTCGTGAATCTGCATGATCGGCATCATCGGCGGCGGCATCCGCGCGCACAGGCTTTGAACACAGACCTCGGGACGCGCTCCGACCCACAATACGGCCGCGGCCTCGCCCGGCAGGGTGTCCTGCCGATACAGGCGCGCCTTCAGCCCCGCGGGCATGTCTTCAAGGGCGCTGAAGCGAAACGTCTCTTCCGACACAGTGAAGGCGACATCGCGGATTTCGGCCACGACCTGGTCGTCCAGGTCGCCCGGATGGAACGGACAGGCGGGTCCCTCGGCCACGCCGGCCGTGAAACGTTCCAGGCAGGCTTCCGACGCCTGTGCGGGCCGGACCCGCCCCTCGATACCGACGAACGGCGTCGTGACGCGGGTCTTCAGCTTTTCGTCCCAGCCGCCGAAGTCGGCTGCGCCGGGAAAGGCCCTGCGGAGTCCGGCGCCCGGCCGTTCGGAAACAACCGTCATCGTGGCCGCGGTCACCGCGAGCGGACCGTCGGCGCCCATCAGAGCGGGCGCGCGATACACATCGACCCGGGTTGGGCGCTCCGCGCTATCGAACAGCCATGTGACCGTGGTCTGGACGGCCGGCAGATCGGGTCTCAACCCGTCCACCATTGTGCCCGGCGCCGGCCTTTTCTCCCACCAACCGCAGGGTGAAAGGCCGCCGACGATCAGAATCCCTCCGTCCGGCGTCGTGAACCACGGCGAGTCGCCTTGGATATCTGTCAGGACCATTCCGACGATGCTGTCGGTCTGGTCGCTGATCGAACACCGCTGGACGAAGGCGCCGCGTCGGGCCTGCCCCTCGATCCGGACCTCGACATCGCTCCTCACCGCGTAACGAACCGGGTTCAAGGCCGACCTGACCGACTCCGGCCCGCACCCTGACAGCAACAGGGCCGGCGAGAGCCATGCAAGGCCGAGAATTCGGGCAAGGGTCATTCGGCCACTATCCGACGGCGGGGTTAACCGACGATCGCCGGTCCGCCTGCGCTTGACCGTCGTTCGGAGCCGTGTCCTTTGCGCCGGCCCATGAAGACCGCCGACTTCGACTTCGACCTGCCGGACGACCGGATCGCGCTCCGCCCCGCTGAGCCGCGCGATTCCGCGCGCCTGCTGGTCGTGCGCGACGGCAGGCTGGAAGACCGGATCATCCGCGACCTGCCCGAATTCCTGCGCCCCGGCGACGCCCTGGTGTTCAACGACACCCGCGTGATCCCGGCCCGACTCTCGGGCGTGCGCGAGCGCGTCGGGCCGGAGGGCGAGATCCTGACCGTCGCCGTCGAGGCCACCCTGCATCACCGCGACGCGCCCGACGTCTGGTCCGCCTTCATGAAGCCGGGCAAGCGGATCAAGGCGGGGGACCGGATCCGCTTCGGCGCGGAGGTCGAGGCGGCTTGCCTGCTCGGCCGGCTCGACGCGACCGTGATCGACAAGGGCGAGGACGGCCTGGTGGCCCTGCGCTTCGATCTCGCGGGTCCGGCGCTCGACGAGGGCATCCGCGACGTCGGCGTCATGCCCCTGCCTCCCTATATCGCGGCCAAGCGCCCCGAGGACGACCGCGACCGGTCCGACTACCAGACCCTGTTCGCCAAATGGGACGGCTCGGTCGCCGCCCCGACGGCGGGCCTGCATTTCACCCCCGCCCTGATGGCGGCGCTCGAGGCGTGCGGCGTGTCGACCCACGCCGTCACCCTGCACGTCGGCGCCGGCACCTTCCTGCCGGTCAAGGCCGACGACACCGCCGACCACAGGATGCACAGCGAATGGGGCGAAGTCGCCGCCGAAACCGCCGCCGCCCTGAACGCGGTCCGGGCGAAGGGCGGCCGCATCGTCTGCGTCGGCACCACCAGCCTGCGCCTGCTGGAAAGCGCCACGACGCCCGACGGCGAGGTCCGGCCCTTCCACGGGGACACGGCCATCTTCATCACGCCCGGCTACGCCTTCCGCGCCGCGGACGTGCTGATGACCAATTTCCACCTGCCGAAATCGACCCTGTTCATGCTGGTTAGCGCCTTCGCCGGGCTGGAGACGATGAAGGCGGCCTACGCCCATGCGGTGAAGGACGGGTACCGGTTCTATTCCTATGGCGACGGCAGCCTGCTGTTCCGCAACGACGCGTAACTCTATATTCCGCTCATCCCGGCGAAAGCCGGGACCCAGTCCTTTGGGCGATCGGTCCGACCGGTTTCGCCTCCCCGTCAATCCCCAACCATCGTGCTCAACGACAGCACTGGGTCCCGGCTTTCGCCGGGATGAGCGGAGTTAGAAGTGCCCTTCCCGTTCGACATCTCCGCCACCGAAGGCCGCGCCCGCACCGGGGTGCTGAGAACCCCGCGCGGCGACATCCGCACGCCCGCCTTCATGCCGGTCGGAACCGCCGCCACGGTCAAGGCCATGACGGTCGACCAGGTCGCCCAGACCGGCGCCGACATCATCCTGGGCAACACCTACCACCTGATGCTGCGCCCCGGCCCCGAGCGGATGGAGCGGCTGGGCGGGCTGCACAAATTCATGGGCTGGACCAAACCCATACTGACGGACAGCGGC
Source organism: Brevundimonas sp. (assembly GCA_046292645.1). GTDB lineage: Bacteria > Pseudomonadota > Alphaproteobacteria > Caulobacterales > Caulobacteraceae > Brevundimonas. The sequence goes on along the minus strand of JBKBQO010000001.1, from coordinate 308,741 downwards.
GGCTTCCAGGTCATGTCCCTGGCCGGCATCTCGAAGGTGAAGGAGGACGCCGTCACCTTCGCCAGCCATATCGACGGCTCGAAACACGTCCTGACCCCCGAACGCTCGATCGAGATCCAGGCCGACCGCATCGGGGCCGACATCTCGATGCAGCTGGACCAGTGCGTGTCCTGGCCGGCCGAGGAACCCGCCGCCCGCGCCGCCATGGAGTTGTCGGCCCGCTGGGGCGCGCGGTCCAAGGCCGCCTTCGGCACGCGCGAGACCCAGGCCCTGTTCGGCATCCAGCAGGGCTCCACCTTCGAGAACCTGCGCCGCGAATCCTCGGACCGGCTGATCGAGACCGGCTTCGACGGCTACGCCATCGGCGGCCTGGCCGTCGGCGAGGGCCATCAGGCCATGTGCGAGGTGCTGGACTACGCCCCCGACATGTTGCCCGCCGACCGGCCCCGCTATCTGATGGGCGTGGGTAAGCCGATCGATCTGGTCGAGGCGGTGTGGCGCGGGGTCGACATGTTCGACTGCGTCCTGCCCACCCGCGCCGGCCGCCATGGCCAAGCCTGGACCTGGGCCGGGCCGCTGAACCTCAAGAACGCCCGCTTCGCCGAGGACCAGGACCCGCTGGAGCCGAGCATCCCCTGCCCTGCTTCCAACGCCTACTCAAAGGCTTACCTGCATCACCTGATCCGCGCAGACGAGATCCTCGGCAAGGTGCTGCTCAGCTGGCACAACATCGCCTTCTTCCAGGCCCTGACGGCGGCCATGCGCGACGCCATCGCACACGGCCGGTTCGGGGCCTTCCGCCGCGACTTCCACGCCCGGCATACGTCGAACAACCGGAGCTAGGGGCTGGGGGTTGGGGTTTTTAAGGTCCCGGCCAAGTCTCCGCCCGCCAATCCCCAGTCCCCAGCCCCTACCGCTGACTGCGCCCGCGCGGCCGGAACCAGCTCGGGGCGGCGGGCGGGGCGCAGTTGCGCTGCATGCCCACCCCCTTGAGGAAGGCCCGCCGCAGCCGCCCGGCCTGGATCGCGGACTGGACATGACGGCTGTGCTGCTCCGCGCCGGACAGCCGGCGGATCCAGCTGCGCCCGGGGATGAAGTCCGTCGTGGCGTCGCGGATGGCGTCCAGCGCCGCGCCCGAGGCGGCATCCGCCGCCCGCTCGCTCATCCTCGACCCGTCCTGGGACGGCGGCTCGTCGGTGTCGGGGCCCAGGGCCTCGTCCAGGCGGCCGATCTCCGCCCCGATGGTGGCGCACTGGTTCAGGTTGCGCAGGTCATAGGGGCTGGCCTCGGCCTGAAGCAGAACGGTGGGAATATGCTGGCGGCGCAGGTTGAGATCGTCCAGCGGCGCCGTGGCGGCGGCCCCCAGCCCCGCGCCGAACGACTGCGCGCCGCCGGCGACGGCGCCGCAGCCAGACAGCAGGAGGGCGGCCAGAGCCAGGAAGCCGAAGGTGCGCATGCACCCTTCAACCATACCCGGGCGGCGATCGGAAGCCGCGCTCAGATCCCGTCGCCGCCACCCTGCACCCTCTGACGGTTGGCTTCGCGCGTCTTGGGTCCCTGGCCGGAGTCGGCCTCGGTGTCGCCCGGCCGGTTGCGGTTGGTGCTTCCCAGCTGGACGTCATCGGCGCCCAGCGCGTCCCCCTCGTCCATGAAGTCGGCGACCTCGCCGGCGGCGGGGGCCGCGAGGGTCGAGTCGGCGACATCCGGCGCTGCATAGCTGGCTGGCTCCGGACGGCGGGTCTCGCCTCCGGCTTCGGTCTGGTCGCCCGGGCCGACGGGGTCGGTCGCGGCGTTCTGCGCCGTGGCCTTGGAGGAATCGACGTTCTGATGGGGCATGCGAACTCTCCTTTCGGTGTCTCACGACAACCGGGAGCGGGCCCGCCTTGTTCCAGAAAAAGGGGTGGTACGTCCTCTCGGGCTCGAACCGAGGACCCTCTGATTAAAAGTCAGATGCTCTAACCAACTGAGCTAAGGACGCACACCGGCCGGAGCGCACTTGCGACCCGGCGACGCGCCTTCTGTTGCAAACCGCCGCCCGGGTCAAGGGGCGGGTCGACGGGCGACGGGCGCGCGGCTAGTCAGGACGGATGAAACCGCTGTCCGGCCTGCGCATCCTCGAGTTCGACGGCCTCGGGCCCGTGACCTTCGCCGGCATGATGCTGGCCGACCTCGGGGCGGAGGTTCTTCGGCTGACGCGAAGCGCCGACGCCGGCGCGGCGGTGTTCAGCGAGGTGGGCGGCGAAGTGCTGCATCGCGGCCGCGCCGCCGTCGCCGTCAATCTGAAGGACCCCGGCGATCGGGCGACCGTCCTCGGTCTGATCGGCAAGGCCGACGCCCTGATCGAGGGTTTCCGGCCCGGGGTGATGGAGCGGCTGGGCCTGGGGCCTGACGCCTGCGCCGCGGCCAACCCGCGCCTGGTCTATGGCCGGGTCACTGGTTGGGGCCAGAGCGGCCCCCTGGCGCAGCAGGTCGGCCACGATATCAACTACATCGCCCTCAGCGGCGCCCTCCACGCCCTGGGCGAGCCCGACCGGCCCCCGCGCCCGCCCCTGAACCTGCTGGGAGATTACGGCGGCGGGGCGATGATGCTGGTCACCGGCGTCCTCGCCGGCCTGCTGGAGGCGAAGACCACGGGCCGGGGCCGGGTGGTCGACGCGGCCATGACCGACGGCTCCGCCCTGCTGATGAGCCTGTTCCAGGCGCTGGGCGCGCGCGGACTGTGGAGCGACGCCCGGGGCGGCAACCTGCTGGACGGCGGCGCGCCCTTCTACCGCTGCTACGCCTGCCGGGACGGTCGCTACGTCGCCGTGGGCGCGCTGGAGCCGCAGTTCTACGCCGCCCTGATCGCCGGCCTCGGCTGGGCTCCTGAGTCGGCGCCCCAGTTCGATCTCGCCGGCTGGCCGGCGCTGCACGCCCGGTTCGAGGCCGCCTTCGCGACGCGCGACCGCGACGACTGGGCCGCACAGTTCGAAAGCACGGACGCCTGCGTCACCCCGGTCCTGACCCTCGCCGAGGCCGCCCGGCATCCGCACAACCGGGCGCGCGGGACCTTCGTGGAACAGGGCGTGGTCCAGGCCGCACCGGCGCCGCGGTTCGGCGACCAGGCCCCGACGCCCGCGCCCCAGCCCGCGCCCGTTTCGCTGGACGAAGCCGCGAGCCGCTGGGCCTGAGGTTCAGGCGACCGCCGCCGCCGGTTCGACCCGCTCGGCCGCACAGGCCTCGGCCAGCGTCGAGGCCAGCATGACCGGATCGATCGGCTTGGTCAGGAAGGCGTGCACCCCGGCGGCGTCCCAGGCCGCGCGATGGACATCCAGCGCATTGGCCGTCAGGGCGATCACCGGCGTGTTTCCATTGACCCCGCCCGCGCGAATCCGGCGCGTCGCTTCCAGCCCGTCCATGACCGGCATCTGCATGTCCATCAGAATGGCGTCGAACCTCTGGCCCGACGCCGCCTCCAGAGCCTCAGCGCCGTTTTCGACCAGGGTCAGGCGGCAGCCATGCGGCTCCAGCAGGAGCTGAAGAATCCGGCGGTTCACCTCATGGTCGTCGGCGGCCAGGACTGACCGACCCGCCAGGGAACCGCTGACCTCCACCGCCCGGGCCGGGGCCGCGGCGGCGGTCTCGATGGCCGTGACGGGCAGGCTGAGGGTGAAGGTCGAGCCTTCTCCGTCCAGGCTCTCCACGGTCAGTGAACCACCCATCAGCTCGGCCAGCTTGCGGCTGATCGACAATCCCAGACCCGTCCCGCCGTAGCGCCGGGTGGTCCCGACGTCGGCCTGTTCAAAACTGTTGAAGATATGGGCCAGCCGATCGGCGGGAATGCCGCAGCCGGTGTCCGTCACCGCCACAGTCAGCCGCCCATCGGTCCAGCCCACGGTGATGCGGATCTCGCCGTCCCGGGTGAATTTCACCGCATTGGACAACAGGTTGAACAGGATCTGCTGCACCCGCAGCGGATCGGTCAGGACGGCTGCGGGCACGTTCGGCGCGACCTGCACCTTCAACCGCACGCCGTTGGCCATGGCGCGCGGCTCCCACAGGCGGACCACGGTGGAAAGGCGGTCGCGCACGATCATCTGGGCGCTTTCGAGCTCCATCTTGCCGGCCTCGATCTTGGAGAAGTCCAGCACATCGTTGAGCAGGCCCATCAGCACATCGCCCGCGTCGATCAGCATCGACACATGCTCGCGCTGCTGCCCGTCCAGACGGGTGCGGCGCAGCAGGTTGGCGGCCGAGATGACGGCGTTCATGGGCGTGCGGATCTCGTGGCTGACCACGGCGAGGAAGTCTGACTTGGCGGCGCTGGCGACCTCGGCCTTGCGACGCGCGGCCTGTTCGGCGTCGCGGGCGGCCTGAAGCGCCCCCGTCGTCGAACTGCTCTGCCGCACCGCCACGATGAGATGGCACATGTACAGGACGCAGCCGATGGCGATCAGCAGGCCCTGCCAGTGCGACTGGCTGACGGCGTTGAACAGGGGCAGGCCGAGAAAATACAGGGCGTGCGGCGTCACGGCCGAAATCAGTATGGGCCGGGCGTGATGCATGTGCAGGCTGACGTGCAGCAGGCCGCCGGCGCACTGGACCATGGCGAAGACCCGGCCGACCTCGCCGCCGTTGAACCACATATAGGCGGTCATGGCGGCATAGACGGCGACGCTGACAACGGTGATGGCGCAGGACAGGACCAGATAGGCCCGGTCAGGCTCCCAGTGAGGGTCGCGGCGGAAACGGCTGAAGACGAGCCAGTCCAGCGCCTGGGTGAACAGAACCGCCGCGAACCAGACGGCGGGCCAGATCGAGGGCACCACAAACCACGCCGTGCAGCCGATAAAGGCCGCCAGGGCGATCCGCGTCTTGAGTTCACGGTATCGCACCTGCGAGACCATGGCATAGGCCGTGACTGACATTCGCGCCCCCTCCGGCTTTGGGCATACGCCAAATTGTGAAAGGATTGATTGCCGGCCGTAATGACCGCGCCGCCATTCACCGCTATGGAACAGCACGCTCCTCCGCGCGTTGGAGGGCGTTCGGGGAGACGCTTATGAACCGCCTGATCGCCATACTGGCCCTGTCGACCGCCCTGGGCGTGGCCGCCTGCGACGACCCGGGCTCCGACGACTCCGAGTACGCCGACGCGCCGGTCGAGGCGCCGGTCGCCCTGCCGGCCGAGGACGCCGGCGTCCCCGCCGCCGCGCCCGCCGTGGCGGACACGCCCCCGGTCGACCCGGCCACCCTGCCCCCGGAAACCAAGTCGTCGGAAGAATCGGTTCAGCCGGAAAGCGAAACCCTCTTCTATTGATCCGGGTTCGCCGCCCTATCGGCGCCACAGGCGGATGCGACGGCGTCGTCGTCCGCGCCCCGAAGAAGGTTCCAGTTTGACGCCACGGCCTGCCCTGTTCTCCATCAGCCTGGCGGGCGTCCTGCTGCTGACTTCCGCCGCGATGGCCGATCCGCGCGCGGTGATCCGCGGCGAGATGGACTCCGACCTGCGCGAACGGCTGGAGCGCGCGGTGGGCGAGGTGGATGCGCCGCCTTCGAACCGGTTCGAAGCCCGACGTCACGCCCGCGGCGCCCTGGAGGCGGCGGAAGCGCTGCTGCGGTCGGAGGGCTATTACCAGCCTGTGCTCGAGGACATCGTCGAGGGCGAGGAGACGCCGGTCGCCATCGTCAATGTGACGCCCGGCCGCCGTTTCCTGCTGGCCGAGCCCCAGGTCGCCTGGGCGGAGCCTGCGCCGGACCCCCAGACCGGTGCCGCTGTGATCGGCGAAATCGGACTTACACCGGGCGAGCCCGGGCGCGCCGCCGACGTCATCTCCGGCGAGGGCCGGATTGTCGCGGGCCTGACCCGGCGCGGCTATGCCGACGCCGCGGCCCAGCCCCGGCGGGTCGTCGTCGACCATGCGACCTTCACCGTCCAGCCCGGGTACAGGATCGCCTCCGGCCCGCTGGTCCGCCTGGACGGCGTGCGCTTGCAGACCCGCGGGCCGACCAATCCCGCCTGGGTGGGCCGCCTGGCCCCGTGGCAGGAAGGCGACGTCTACGATCCCGAGGACGTGGCCGAGCTGGAGCGTCGCCTGCTGGAGACCGGCGTCTATGACGGCGTCGGCGTGGCCCTGTCCGCTCGCGAGCAGACCACGGACGCGGGCCATCGCCCCGTCATCGTCACCCTGACCGACCGCCCGCGCCGCATTCTGGAGGCGGGCGCCACCTTCTCCACCGCCGAAGGCTCCGGCGTCGATGCGATCTGGACCTGGCACAACCGCTTCCGCCGGGCCGACACCCTGGTCTGGCAGGCGCGGATCGCCGACGTCGACAGCCGCATCGGCGCCAATCTGAGCCTGCCCCACTGGCGGCGGCCGGGCGAGACCCTGAGGCTCTCGGCCGCGGTGCTGAACGAGGACACGGACGCCTATGTGCGCACGGCGCTGGCCCTGGCCGCGGATCTGCAGCAGCGCGTCGGCAAGACCTCCTGGATCAGTTATGGAGTGGGGCTGGACGCCGGCCGCTACAGTGAAAACCGGTTCGACCCGATCACCGCCCAGCCGGTCAGTCTTGACCGCGATCTGGTCATCCTGACGGGGCGCAGCAGCGCCTACCTCGACCGATCGAATGATCCGCTGGACCCCACGACCGGCTGGCGGCTCAGCCTTTCGGCCCAGCCGACCGCCGTGGCGGGCGAGGACACGGTTCTGTTCCTGCGGACCGAAGCCCAGGCCACGGCCTATCTGCCGCTGCAGGATGGGGCCAAGACCGTATTGGCCGGGCGGGTGCGGATCGGATCCATCCTCGGCGGCGCCGAGCTGACCGTGCCGTCGGACCGCCTGTTCTATTCGGGCGGCGGCGGCTCGGTGCGCGGCTTCGAATACCAGGGCGTCGGTCCCCGCCTGCCCGACAACACTCCGCGCGGGGGGCTGAGCCTGTTCGAGACCTCGGTCGAGGTCCGGCGGGACATCGGCAGCAGCTTCCAGGCCGTGGCCTTCGTCGACGCCGGCGCGATCGGCTTTCAGGAAACCCCCAACCTGAACAATCTGCGCTACGGCGCGGGCGTGGGGGTGCGCTACAAGCTTCCGTTCGGCCCGGTGCGCGCCGACATCGCCGTGCCGCTGGACCGGCGCGACGGCGACGCGGACTTCCAGATCTACATCAGCATCGGGCAGGCGTTTTGACCGACGCCGCCCCTCCTCCTCCTCCCCAGGACGCGCCCGATACGCCGGCCGAAACGGCGCGCAAGAAGCGCACCCGGCTGCAGGCCTTCGCCTTCTTCGGCGGCCTGACCGCGGCGGTGCTCGCGGCCCTGCTGATCGTGGTGGCGGTCGGGGGCCGGATGTATCTGCTGTCCGATTCCGGCCGGGGCCTGGTGACCAGCTTCCTCGCCGGCAAAAAGGTCGGCAGCTACGGTCGGATCAATGTCGAGGGAGTGCGCGGCGACTTGTTCGACGACTTCACCATCGACCGGGTCACGGTCACCGATGCGAGCGGGATCTGGCTGGAAGCGCGCAAGGTGCGCGTCGACTGGAACTGGTGGGAGCTGATCGGGCGGAAATTTCACGCCACCGGCGTCGAGGCCGAGGTCGTGCGCCTGATCCGGCGGCCGGAGGTCGAGCCCTCGGTCGATCCGCCCGGAGCCCAGCCCCTGTCGATCGACATCGACCGGTTCGCCGCCGACGTCGAATTGCTGGAGGGCTTCAGCCAGGAATACGGGCGTTGGCGCCTCGCCGGCGAGGCGAGCATCCCGCGCAAGGGCGCACGGACGGCGATCGTCAATGCGGCCAGCAACAGCCGCCCCGGCGATTTTCTGCGGCTCAACGCCGCCATGGGCGACAGCCTCGCCGACCTGCGGGTCAACCTCAGGGCCAATGAGGCGCGGGGCGGGCCGCTGGCCGGCGCGCTCGGCTATTCCCCCGACCAGCCGTTCGCCGCCACGGCGGTCGTGAATGGCGAGGTCGTGGACGTGGTGGTGCGAACCGGCGATTTCGTGCCCCTGGTGATCAAGGGGCGGTACGGGGCGGAGCGGACGCGCATCGCGGGCTTCGCAGACTTCTCGGGCTCGGACCTGCTGGAGCCGTTCGCGGCCCGGATCGGCCGCACGGCGCGGTTCGGCTTCGCCACCTCCACGGACAGCGACGACGACGGCCGCATCGGCGTCGGCTGGCGCCTGATGGCCGAGAACCTGGATTCCAGCGCCAGCGGCGAGATTCGCCTGAGCGACCGGAGCAGCCCCGACGGCATAACCCTGGACGTCTCGACCCGTTCGCTCAGCCGGCTCGTCGGCTCCGGGGCCGGCGGTCCGGCGGCCTACAAGGGCGTCTTCCGCGGCGAGGCCGCGGCCTGGCGGCTGGATGGTTCGGTCGACCTGATCAGCGCCGACCTCGCCAGCTATCGCGCCCAGCGCATCCGGGGGCCGCTGAACCTGCGCATGCGGCTGGGACGTCTGGACCTCGACGGCGACCTGAGGGCCGCCGGCGGCTCAGGCGCCGGGATCGTCGGCGGACTGCTCGGGGCGACGCCCCGCGTCGCCTTCCAGGCGGCGCGACAGGCCGACGGCGCCCTGCTGTTGCAGCGCATCGATCTGACCGGCCAGGCCCTGAAGGTGACCGGCGCGGGCGGACGCAATCTGCTGGGAGCCCTGGGCTTCCGGGGTCGGGCCGAGATCACCGACGTCTCGCGACTGCGTGCCGGCGCCCGCGGCGCTTTCGGAGGGCCCATCACCGCCGCCCTGCCGCGGGCCGGCGGGCCGTGGCGGCTGACCTTCGACGGCCGCGGGCGGGGCCTGGCCATCGGCATGGAGGAACTGGACCGCCTGCTGGGCGCGACGCCCCGCCTGCAGTTGACCGGGGCGCTGGACGGCGGCCGCATCGCCGTCGAGCGCGCGCAACTGACCGGGGCGCAGGGTTCGGCTGCGGCGCGGGGCCTTATCGAGGGCGACGGCCGTCTGCGCCTGGCGCTCGACTGGAATGCGCGGGGTCCGTTCGGAGTCGGCCCCGTGGCCATCGACGGCGCCATGACCGGCGAAGGCGCCCTGACCGGCACCCTGGCCCAGCCCCGCGCCGATCTGACGGCGGCCTTCGGCTCTGTCACCGCCGGCGCCCTCGCCCTGACCGACGTCGACCTGACGCTGAGCTTCCGCCGCGGGCCCGACGCCTCCGACGGCCGGATCGCGGTGACCGCGGCCTCCAACTACGGGCCGGCGCGCGCCAGCGGCAACTTCTTCCTCGGCGGCGATCGCATCCGGTTGACCGACGTCGACCTCAACGCCGGCGGCGTGGCGGCCCAGGGGGCCATCGCCCTGTCGAACAACGTGCCCTCCAGCGCCGACCTGACCTTCTCCGCCCGACCCGGGGCCTTCCTGGCCAGCGGGACCGCCGACGGCCGCATCCGCCTGACCGAAGGCGCCGGGGCCGAGACCGCCATCCTGGACGTCTCGGGCCGCGACGTGCGCCTCGCCGGCTCCACCTGGGTGATCCGGACCCTCGACCTGAACGGCCGCGGCACGCTGGAGCGCCTGCCCTTCACGCTCAAGGCCGATGTCGGGGGGGCGACGCCGGTCGCCTTTGACGGGAGCGGGGTCTATTCGCGAGATGGGCCGTCGCAGTCCGTCGTGCTGGAGGGCGCCGGGCGCGTGCGCGAGATCGCCTTCGTCACCCGTAATCCGGTGGTCCTGGCCCTGTCAGGGGACGGCCGGGTGGCCCGCGTCGACCTCGGCATCGGCGGCGGCGTCCTGCTGGGCGAACTGCGTCAGGACTCCCGCGCCGCCATCATCGAAGCCAATCTGACCAGCGTCGACCTCGGCACCCTGGTCCGCGACATGCGAGGGCGGGTCACGGGGCGGCTGTCGCTGCGCGGCGCCGGAGAGGACCTGTCCGGCTCGGCCAATGTCACCCTGGAGGATATCCGCAGCGTCGATGCGCCCCGCGGCCTGGCCGTGGACGGGGTGGTCAACGCCCTGCTGGTCAACAACACCCTACGCATCCAGGCCAGCGCCGCCGACGGCGACGCCGTTCGCGCCGTGGCCGACGTCACCCTGCCCGTCGAGGCCTCCGCAGCCCCCCTGCGGCTGGCGGTCGTCCGCACGCGCGACATGTCCGGCGAGGTCTCGATCCAAGGCCAGATCCAGCCGATCTGGGACCTGCTCGCCGGCGGCGAACGCACCCTGTCCGGCCAGGTCAACGCCCGCGCCACCCTCGCCGGGTCCATCGCCGCGCCGCGGCTGAACGGACGGCTGGACCTGCAGCAGGGCAGCTTCCGCGACAGCGCCACCGGTGTCCGCCTGGAAACCGTGACCCTGGCCAGCCGCTTCGACGACGCGACCGGCGTGGTCGAATCCTTCAGCGCCGTCGACGGCGCGGGCGGCACGGTCAGCGGCAGCGGCCGGATCGGCCTGACCCAGGGCTCCGGATCCAGCTTCCAGCTGCTGCTCAACCGTTTCCGCATCATCGACAACGACATCGCCGAGGCCCGGGCATCGGGCCCAGTGACCGTGACCCGGGGCGCCGACGGCGACATCACCCTGGTTGGCCGCATGGACATCGATGAGGCCCGGATCGAGGCCAATCCGCCGGGTTCGACCGGCATCGTCGGCATGGATGTGATCGAGATCAACAAGCCGGGCGGCGATATTCCCGAAGAGGAACAGACGCCTCAGCGAGGGCTTCAATTCGGGCTGGACATCGCGCTGCGCTCGCCCGGCGGCGACGTGCGGGTGGTCGGCCGCGGCCTGAATGTCGAAATGAATGTCGATGCAAGGGTCACCGGCACGATCGCCCGGCCGGTGCTGGCGGGTACGGCCCGGGTCGTTCGCGGCGATTACGAATTCGCGGGCAAACGTTTCGTCTTCGACGAGCGCGGCACCGTCGGCCTCTCCACCGATCCGGAACAGATCCGTCTGAACCTTACGGCCATTCGCGAGGACCCGGCTCTGACCGCCACCATCCGGGTCACCGGCACGGCGGCGCGTCCGGTGATCGCCCTGACCTCGACCCCCGCCCTGCCGCAGGACGAAATTCTGTCGCAGGTCCTGTTCGGCCGGTCGGCGTCCCAGCTGTCGCCGCTCGAGGCCGCGCAACTGGCGGCGGGCGTGGCGGCCCTGGCGGGCGGCGGCGGCTTCGACGTGATCGGCAATCTGAGAGAACTGGCGGGACTCGACCGGCTGTCGTTCGGCGGCGAGGCGTCAAGCCTGACAGTGGCCGGGGGCCGCTACATCACCGACGACGTCTATCTGGAGATCATCGGCGGCGGCGAAAATGGCGCGGCCGTCAATGTCGAATGGCAGGTGCGCCGGAACCTGGCGGTCAGCTCCAAATTCGGCGGACAGGGCGACGCCAGCCTGTCGATCCGCTGGCGCCGCCAGTCGCGGCAGCCGGGAACCGGTCGCGAGGACCGGCGCCCGAACCGCTAGACCGTTTAACGATTGGCCGCTTCGAAACGCAGCTTGTCGAGCTGGCGCGCGCCGCGGATGCCGGCGATGTGCATCACCAGCTGAACGACAAGCACGACCAGACCGCCCCAGGTCTGCCAGGCCGGAACATCGGCCGTTTCCGGCATGCCGGCTTGACCCGCCATCATCAGGCCCAGCAGGCTGGACCCCAGGCCCAGCACCACGAGCGCCAGGAAGATGATGGGGATGACGATGTTGGGCTTCGCCCACTGCACCAGTCCCAGCACCAGTTGGATGACAACCATGCCGATCGCGCTCCACAGCGCCACCTGGGTCATGGTCCCGGCCATGCCGGCCATTTCGGGCGCATCGGCGCTGGCCTGGGCCATCGCGGATTCCATCACCGCCTGACCGGCGGTCATGAGATAGACAACCCCAAGGATGCCCCACAGGACGCCCAGGAAGATGGCTATGGCGCTGGCGCGCGCGGCGGCTGTCGCCTCGGCCTCGGTGGTGATCGGCGCCGTCGGATTCGACGCCCGGACCCAGTCTGTCATTTTGGTTACCCTCCCTTGATGAGAGGGTCAGCCTACCCTTGTCGCTGTAGCGCGCAACCGGCTTCCCCGCACCGCCTTCACCTTTTCCGCCCATGCCGCTAGGGTCCCGCCGCATGCGGATTCTGCCCCCCGACCAGCTCGTGCTCGACCATGTCGCGGCGCGCGAGACCGCCATCATCGGCCGGGCGATCGCTTGGGCGGACCTCAATTCGGGCAGCCGAAACCCCGCCGGACTGGCCCGGGTGCTGGACCTGCTGGAGGCGGAAGCGCGAGGCCTGTCCGCCGATGTCCGGCGCATTCCTACCGTGGCCACGACCACGGTGTTCGACGACGGCGCCGTCCGGCCCGAGGCGCATGCCGACGCCCTGATGATCGTCGCCCGCCCCGAGGCCCCGGTCCAGGTCGTCCTGACCGGCCACTATGACACCGTCTTCCCCGCCGACAGCGCCTTCCAGACGGTCACCACCCGCCCCGACGGCGCCCTGAACGGACCTGGCATCGCCGACATGAAGGGCGGCATCAGCGTCCTGCTGGCGGCGCTCCAGGCGTTCGAGACCCATCCGGACCGGGATCGTCTGGGCTGGACCGTGCTGCTGTCTCCCGACGAGGAGATCGGCTCGCCCGCCTCCGCGCCCCTGCTGGCCGAACTGGGCGCGCGCGGCCATATCGGCCTGACCTATGAGCCGGCGCTGGCCGACGGCACCCTGGCCGGGGCGCGAAAGGGCAGCGGCAACTACCATCTGATCGTCGCCGGCAAGGCCGCCCACGCCGGCCGCGCCTTCCACGAGGGGGCCAACGCCGTCGCCGGCGCCGCCATCCTCGCCGCCCGCCTGCACGCCCTCAACGGCCAGCGCGAGGGCGTCACCGTCAACGTTGCGAAGATCAGCGGCGGCGGCGCCCTGAACGTCGTCGCCGACAACGCCGTGGTCCGCTTCAACGTCCGCGTCCCGGACGCCCAGGCCTCGGCCTGGATCGCGGAGAGGGTGCAGCAGATGGCGGCCGAGCCCCCCTTCGCCGGCCTGACCCTGGACCTGCACGGCGGCATGACCCGCGCGCCCAAGCCGATGGACCGCAGCCAGACCGCCCTGTTCGAGGCCGTGCGCGACACCGGCGCCCTGCTGCATCAAACCATCGCCTGGAAGCCCTCGGGCGGCGTCTGCGAAGGCAACAATCTGCACGCCGCAGGCCTGCCCAATATCGACACCCTCGGCGTGCTGGGCGGCGACATCCATTCGGATCAGGAGTTCGCCTGGCCGGCCAGCTTCGTCGAACGGGCGCAGCTCAGCGCCCTGATCCTGTGCAAGATCGCCTCTGGCGAGATCGATGCGCTGAAACTGAAGTCCCTGCGTCTGGAGACGATGTAACCATGCTCGTCGTCCGACCCGCCGGCCCCGCCGACCTCGATTATCTGCTGGAGCTGGCCATTCTGTCCGGCCCCGGCTTCACCAGCCTGCCCGAGGATCCCGATCAGCTGGCCGAGCGACTCGACCTGAGCCGCGACAGCTTCTGCGGCGCGGCGGAGCCGCGACAACGCTGGTACACCCTCATGCTGGAGGAGACCGAGACCGGCGACGTCGACGGCGTCGGCTCGGTCAAGGCGGCGGTCGGGCTGAACCGGCCCTTCTTCTCCTTCCGCGTCGTGACCAACACCCAGTCCTCGCCCTCGCTGGGCATCAAGCTGGAACAAAAGACCCTGGTGCTGGTCAATGAATGCACCGGCTGGACCGAGGTCGGCTCGCTGTTCCTCAAGGCCGACCGGCGCAAGGGCGGCGCCGGGCGGCTGCTCAGCCAGTCGCGCTACATGCTGATCGGGGCCGAGCCCGATCTGTTCGCCGACACCGTCCTGGCCGAGCTGCGCGGCGTCTTCACCCCCGACGGCGCCTGCCCCTTCTGGGACCATGTGGCGCACAAATTCTTCCCCATGGAGTTCGACGAAGCCGACCGGATGACCGGCTCGACCGACAAACAGTTCATCCTCGACCTGGCCCCGCGCCACCCGATCTATATCGACCTGCTGCCCGAGCCGGCGCGGGCGGTGATCGGCAAGGTCCATCCCCAGGGCGTGCCGGCCATGGCCCTGCTGGAGAGCGAGGGCTTCCGGCCGAACGGGTTGATCGACATTTTCGACGCGGGCCCGACGGTGTGCTGCGACCGCGACAATATCCGCACCGTCCGCGACGCCCGCCGCCTGACCGTGGCCGTGGCCGCCGAGGTCGAGGCCGAACTACCGGCGTTGATCTCGACGGACAGCGTGTCCGCTTTCCGGTCGGTGCGTCAGCGCGCCCATATCGAGGGCGAGGTCGTGACCCTGACGACCGAGACCGCCGAGGCCTTGCGGATCAGGGCCGGCGACACGGTGCGGGTGAAGACGTGAGCCGACCCCTCCATTCCCTTCCCCCCTTGCGGGGGAAGGTGGGCCGCGCAGCGGCTCGGATGGGGGCTTTGCCGGCCTCCAGAACCCCCGCCGACCATTCCGGCTCAAAGATAGCCCCCATCCGTCAGGCTTCGCCTGCCACCTTCCCCCGCAAGGGGGGAAGGGGAGTGTTTTCATGACCTTCCAATCCATCGACCCCGCCACCGGCGAAACCGTCTGGGAAGGTCCCGCCGCCGCCCCCGCCGATGTCAAGGCCGCCGCCGATCGCGCCCGCGCCGCCTTCCCCGACTGGGCCGACCGCCCGCGTCAGGACCGCATCGACGCCGTCAAACGCTATCAGGCCGTGCTCAAGGCCCGCGCGCCGCAGATGGCCGAGGCGATCAGCCGCGAGACCGGCAAGGCCCTGTGGGAGACCACGACCGAACTGGCCGCCATGGCCGGCAAGGTCGACGTCTCGATCCGCGCCTATGACGAACGCACCGGCGAACGCACCGCCGAGACCGGCTTCGGTCAGGCCGTCCTGCGCCACCGCCCGCACGGCGTCGCGGCGGTGCTGGGCCCGTTCAACTTCCCCGGCCACCTGCCCAACGGCCATATCGTTCCCGCCCTGCTGGCCGGCGACACGGTGGTGTTCAAGCCGTCGGAGGAGACGCCCTTCATCGGCCAGCTGATGGCCGAGGCCTTCGCCGAGGCCGACCTGCCCGACGGCGTGGTCAATGTCGTCCAGGGCGGACGCGACACGGGCGCGGCCCTGCTGGACAGCGGCATCGACGCCCTGATGTTCACCGGCTCGGGCGCGGCGGGCGCCCATTTCCGGCGCAAATTCGCCGATGATCCGCACGTGATCCTCGCCCTCGAACTGGGCGGCAACAATCCGCTGGTGGTCTGGGACGCCGCCGACGCAGAAGCCGTCGCAGGGATCGTGGTCCAGTCGGCCTTCGTCACCACGGGGCAGCGCTGCTCCTGCGCCCGCCGCCTGATCGTGCCCGAGGGCCCGCAGGGCGACGCCATCGTCGCGGCCGTCGACGCCATGGTCGAGCGGCTGATATTCGCCCCGTGGAATTCGGTGCCCGAGCCCTATGCCGGCCCGCTGATCTCGGTGAAGGCCGCCGAGGCGGCGCTGAAGGCCCTGCAGGACCGGATCGCCATGGGCGCCCGCGTCATCCGCAACTCCGGCCCGGTCGACAACCTGCCCGGCGCCTTCGTCCGGCCGGCCATAATCGATGTCACCGGCGTGGACGTCCCCGACGAGGAGATGTTCGCGCCTTTCCTGTCGGTTACGCGTGTTTCCTCAATCGACGCCGCCGTCACGGAGGCCAACGCCACCCGCTACGGCCTGTCCGCCGGCCTGGTCAGCGACGACCCGGCCCACTGGGACCATTTCATCCGCCGCATCCGCGCCGGGGTCGTCAACTTCAACCGGCCCACCACGGGCGCCGCCGGCGACATGCCCTTCGGCGGCCTCGGCGCCAGCGGCAATCACCGGCCGTCGGCCTATTATGCCGCCGACTACTGCGCCTATCCGGTGGCCAGTTTCGAGGCGGGGGCGGTGAAGAATATCGAAAGCGAGATCAAGGGACTGCGCGCGTGAACTGCCCCGCCGTCGAAGCCAACGCCGACGGCCTGATCGGCCCGACCCATTCCTATGCCGGCCTCAGCCCCGGCAACCTCGCCTCCAGCCTGAACAAGGGCGAGCCGTCCAACCCGCGCGCGGCCGTCCTGCAGGGTCTCGACAAGATGAAGCGGCTCGCCGACCTCGGCCTGCCCCAATACGTCCTGCCCCCGCACGAGCGGCCCAACATCCCCTTCCTTCGCAGCCTCGGCTTCACCGGCTCCGACGCCCGCGTGCTCGAACAGGCCTGGAATGACGCGCCCAGCTTCGCCGCCGCCGCCTGTTCGGCCTCGCCCATGTGGGCCGCCAACGCCGCGACCGTCACGCCGTCCGCCGACAGCGCCGACGGCCGGGTCCATTTCACCCCCGCCAATCTGGTCACCAACCTGCACCGCTCGCTGGAGCACGAACAGACCAAGCGCGCCCTCGACGCCCTCTTCCCCGACCCGACACATTTCGCCGTCCACGACGCCCTGCCCTCCGTCGCCCATCTCGCCGACGAGGGCGCGGCCAACCACGTCCGCCTGTGCGCCGACCATGGGGAGCCGGGCGTCAACATCTTCGTCTTCGGCCGCGAGGCGTTTGAGGACTGGAAGGGGCGGTTTCCGGCGCGCCAGACTATCGAGGCCTGCGAAGCGATTGTGCGTCGTCACGGGATCTCGACAGACTTCGTCACGCGTCAGTCTGCGGAGGCGATCGACGCAGGCGTATTCCACAACGACGTGGTCTGCGTGGGAGCCAAGACCTGTCTCTTTTACCATGAGCAGGCCTTCGCCGATCCGAGCATGATCGACTATCTGGCCGGCGCCTCGGAACATTTGTTCGAACTTCAGCCCGTCATGGTTCGTGCCGCCGACCTCCCCCTCGCCGACGCCATCTCCAGCTATCTGTTCAACTCCATGCTGGTGCAGATCCCGGGCGAGGACCGCCTGACCCTGATCTGCCCGACCGAGACCCGCGACAACCCGCGCAGCCACGCCGTCGCCGAACAGCTCGCCGCCTCCAACGGGCCGATCGGCCGGGTCGACTACGTCGATGTCCGCCAGTCGATGCGCAACGGCGGGGGCCCCGCCTGCCTGCGCCTGCGCGTGGTCCTGACAGAGGCCGAACAGGCGGCGACCAACCCGGCCATGCGCCTGACCAACGACCTGCACGCCCGGCTGTCGACTTGGGGGACGAAACACTACCGCGACCGCCTGACGCCCGCCGACCTCGCCGACCCCGCCTTGCTGGACGAGAGCCGCGCGGCGCTCGACGCCCTGAGCGGCCTGCTGGGTCTCGGCGCCGGCTTCTATCCGTTTCAGCGAGACCCGGGATGATCGCCCACCCGTGGCCCGTGGCGGCCGGCGCCCTCAGCGCGGCGGCGTCCCTCGCCCATCTGGCGGTGATCGCCGGCGGCCCGCGATGGTACGATGTCTTCGGCGCGGGTCCGCGGATGGTCCGGCTGGCCGAACAGGGCTCGCCGGTCGCGACAGCCATCACCCTCGGCATCGCCGCCGTGCTGGCGACATGGGCCGCATACGCCTTCTCGGGCGCGGGACTGATGCCGCGCCTGCCGCTGCTCAGGCCGGTTCTTGCCGCCGTCTCGGCCGTCTATGTCCTGCGAGCCTTGGGCTATATCCCGGCTCTGATGGCCGCCGGAGCGCCGGTCGGGACCTTCGCCTGGGTCAGCTCGGCGATCGTGCTGCTCTACGCCGTCGTCCATGTTCTGGGGACCCTGCCGCTATGGCGGAGCTGACACACCGCATCGCCGTCGAAGCCGACATTCCGGCCCTGGTCGCCCTGATGGACCGGTCGATCACCGGGCCGCTCGCCGCCTTCCTGACGCCAGACCAGATCGCCGCCAGTCGCAAGCTGATGGGGATCGACAGCCAGATCATCGCCGACCGCAGCTATGTCATAGTGGAGTCCGACGGCGTCATGGCCGGCTGCGGCGGCTGGAGCGGCCGCATCACCGAATACGGCGGCGACCACACCCCCGGCCGGATGCCCGCTCACCTGACCCCGGGGGTCGACGCCGCGCGCATCCGGGCCATGTACACGGCCCCGGAGTTCGTCCGCCAGGGCGTGGGGCGGCGAATCCTCGGCCTGTGCGAGGCCGCCGCCCGCGCCGCCGGGTACGACCGCGCCGAACTGGTCGCCACCCTGGGCGGCGAGCCGCTGTACCGCGCCGCCGGCTACGCAGAGATCGAACGGTTCGAGGACGCACGCGGCGGGGTTCCGGTGCCGCTGGTCCGGATGGCCAAGAGCCTGGATGGCGGCGGCGACGCTGCTCAGCCTAGCGAAGCGTCATCCCTTGCATAAGCGCGTCGACCACATTGTCGGCGGTCAGCGCCATGGTCGACCGGCCCGCGATCACGACCTGGAGCCCTGGCTGATCAAGGACGCAGACGGCGTCGCCCGCGAGGGCCTCGACATCGTCGCGGTGGACGCAGACCACAGCGGCGTCGCCATTGGCGGTCGCCTTGCGCGAGCGCGTGATGTTCTCGGCGCGGGAAGCAGCGTCGATCCCGGGCCACCAGGTTTCCACCTGACCAGCGAGAAAGACATCCGGGCTCACCGAAGCGGCCTGCCCCAGAATGACGAGGGCCCCCTCCCCTGCGGTGTCCGCCGGTCCGCCCTCTTCCGATGGCGCCTGGCAGGCGAATTCCAGGGCCAGTTCCGCGGCCGTTTCCGTCGTCACACCGGCGAGCCGGCAGTGGCTGATCGACGCCGGGATGGTCAACACGCGGCCATCGGCCAGCGTTCGCGTGCGGGACTGGGCTTCGGCTTGTCCAGCGGCGACCAGGGCCGCCATGGCGAGCGTTCCCGCCGCCCAGGCTGATACCAACCGCATGCCGCCCTCCAGACTGTGGAGCCACAGCCTGTTCGGAACGATGGCCTGCGGCAAGCCGGCGCCGCACTGGAATCAGATCACGTCAGGCCGCGAACCGTCCGCCCCGCGCGGCATAGGCCTGTGTGCCGCGGGTGAAGACGCGGTCGGTCGGCAGGACGGCCTCGATGTCGATGGCGTCCGCGTGCTGCAGCCGTTCATAGATCGGCCCGAAATCCTTGAGCGTCTCGCCCTTCAGCGCCTCGATCGAGTCGATCACGAAATAGACCTGCTGGAAGTCGTCGATCCGGTACAGGGTCCGCATCACCCGCTCGAGGTCAAACCCCAGCCGGTTCGGCGACGGATCCTCCACCGCGAACACGCTCTCGGTCGCCGAGGACACGATCCCTGCGCCATAGATCCGCAGGCCGTCCGCGTCCTGCATCAGGCCGAACTCGACCGTGTACCAGTACAGCCGCGCCAGGTTCTGCAGCATGCCCAGCGACGCCGCCCGCTGCCCGCCCTTGCCATAGGCCTCCATATAGGCGGCGAAATCGGGGTCGGTCAGCATCGGCACATGGCCGAAGACGTCGTGGAAGATGTCCGGCTCCTGAAGGTAATCCAGCTGGTCCGGCTTGCGGATGAACTGGCCCGAAGGGAAGCGGCGGTTGGCCAGGTGGTCGAAGAACACCTCGTCCGGCACCAGGCCGGGCACGCAGACCACGGTCCAGCCGGTCAGGGCCTGCAGCTTGGGGTTCATGACCGCAAAATCGGGAATGCCGCCGGTGTTCAGATCCAGCGCCGTCAGCCCCTTGAGGAAGACGTCGGCGGCGCGGCCCGGCAGGATCTTCATCTGCCGCGCATACAGGGTGTCCCAGGTCCGATGCTCGACCTCGGTGTAGGCGGGCCAGTCCTGCGGGATGGTCCAGTCCGCGGCTGCGCCTTCCGGCGGCGCGTCGAAGACGTGCTCGAAATCGGACATGGACGCGCTCCTGCTACCGTGGGCTCTCAAGGGCCCTTGCCGTCAATCTAGGCTCGACCGGGCGGCGGCGCCAGCGCGACTCAATGGATGGCGTGGGCGCGCGGCGCGTGGCGACCCCGGGCGTCGACGGTGAACCAGCGCGCTTCCGCCTCCTCGCTCAGCGCGGTCAGGTCCGGGTCCTGTTCCAGGGCGGTCTCGGCCGCATAGGCCACGAAGCCGCCGTCCGGGCCGATGGCGAGAACCTGATAGAAGGGCTGGTCAGGGGCGACCTCACCCGTTTCGCCGGGCAGGCCGGCATAGGCGGCGTCGATGTCGATCACCACGCCCCGGAAGGCCGAGGCGCGGTGGCGGACGATCTGGCCGAGACCAAATTTCGCAACGGTTGGCTGTGTCATGAGGCGACAATGCCGGACCGCGGCTGAGCCTTATCCCCGCATCGCCGTTCATTTTCGCGACAGACACGGTTGGCGCGGGCGACCGCACAGTCCTAGAGTGTCCGTGACGGGCGCCGCATCGGACCGCCCACGATGAAGGTTCGGCCCATGCCGGAGACCGACGGCGCGCCACGGCGCGACGACCGGTCCCAGCCCCGCAGGTCTGACGGGCAGCGCGCCGCGAACGGCGCCGCCGGCGATCGAGGGGCGTCAGGTCGCGACGCGCCCCTGTACGGCGCGCTCGATCTGGGGACCAACAACTGCAGGCTGCTGATTGCGCGCCCGGCGCGCGACGGCTTTCGCGTCGTCGACTCCTTCAGCCGCATTGTCCGCCTCGGCGAGGGGCTGACCCAGTCGGGCCGTCTCGATGAGGCGGCCATGGACCGCGCCTATTCGGCCCTGGCGATGTGCGGCGAACGGGTGGCCAAGCGCGGCGTCTCGGCGAGCCGGCTGATGGCCGTCGCCACCCAGGCCTGCCGCCAGGCCGAGAACGGCCCGGAATTCATTGAACGCGTCCGCCTCGGCACCGGCGTCGCGCTGAGGATCATCGACCCGGTCGAAGAGGCCCGGCTGGCGGTGCGGGGCTGTCTGAACCTGTTCGACAACAGCGCCGAAGCCGTTCTGGTCGTCGATGTGGGGGGCGGCTCCACGGAATTGAGCTGGCTGGTCCGGCGGAACGACGCCTTTGTACTCGAAGGCTGGATGTCGGCGCCGGTGGGCGTGGTCACCCTGGCCGAACGCCACCCCGAGCCGGCCGGCGGACTGGAAAACTGGTACGAGGCCATGGTGGCCGACATGGGCGCGGCGATCGCGGAGGCCCCGGTCGATCCGGCCCTGCGCGACCTGTTCACGGCGGGGCGCGCCCATATGGTGGGAACCTCGGGCGCCATCACCAGCCTGGCGGGGATACACCTCGGGCTGCGCCGCTATCAGCGGAATCTTGTCGACGGCCTGTGGATGACGCGCGGCGACTGCGAGGCCGCGGCCGAAACCCTGAAACGACTCGGCGCGGAGGGGCGGGCGGCCGAACCCTGTATCGGCCCCGACCGCGCCGACCTGGTCCTGGCCGGCGCCGCCATCATGGAGGCGATCCAGCGCGCCTGGCCCTCCGAACGCGTCCGGGTCGCCGACCGCGGCCTGCGCGAGGGCCTGTTGCTGCAGCAGATGCGCGAGGACCGTAAGCCCCGGCGCCGTCGCCGCGGCCGGTCCTAGTTGACCACCTGAACCGGCAGGGTGATGTCGCAGATCGAGAAATCGGCGCCGCGACTGGCCCGCGTCTCGTCCGCCATCGCCCGGAACCGGGGGGAATCGGTCGCCAGCACCTGAATAGACGGCCGTTCGGCCTCGGCGATGTCGGCGGCGACCCGCACCCGGGTCATGCGGTCCGGCTCGGCCGAAACCATGCCGTTGTCTCCGTCGCCGACGCGCAGGCTGCGCACGACCTCAAGGCCAGCCACCGTCATGCCCCAGATGGTGTAGCGCTTGTCCAGCGCCGGATAGGCCTGGCGCATCAGGAAGAACTGGCTGTTGGCGGTGTCATTGCCTTCGTCGCGGGCCATGCCGGCCACGCCCGGGCAGTACAGGCCCCAGCCATGCACCTTGCCGTCGCCGGTCAGGGTGAAGGCCGAGTCCGGCTGGGTCTGGACCGGCAGCGAATGGAAGAAGCCGATCCGCGCTCCGGCGGGCTCGGCGACGGCCGCGAACGGCATCGACGGGTCCCGGCGGAAGGTGAATTCCGCCTTCAGGTCCGGATAGGGGCTCTGCCCCTCGCCATTGCCCAGCGGATCGCCGGTCTGGGCCATGAACCAGTCGATCACCCGATGCCACGGCACATTGTCGTAAAAGCCGCGCCGGGCCAGCAGCTTGATCCGCACGACATGCAGGGGCGCCACTTCCGGGGTCAGTTCGACCAGAATCCGCCCGCGGGTCGTATCGATGACCAGCAGGTTCTCGGCGGGAACGGCCCGCCACTCCGCAGCGGCGATCGTCGTCGCCGGGGTCGGGAGCGGCGGCGGCGGCGGGGGACCGCCCACATCCTGAGCCGCGACCGGCGCGGCGATCAGGGCCAGCAGAACCGCCAGTCCGGTCAAGGTCTTCATCGCGCTCTCCCCCGCATGGATCATCCCCCGGTCACCTGGACCGGCGGCTGGACGTCGCAGATGGTGAAGGCCGCGCCGCGCTCGGCCCGGGTCTGTTCAACCAGGGCGGCGAAGGCGGGATCGGACGGCGCCATCACCCGGACCGACGGCCGTTCGCCCTCGGGCATGGCCGCGGCGGTGCGGGCCCGGGTCAGCCGATCGGGATTGACCACCCGGCCGTTGTCCCCCGGAGGCCCCGGCTTGATGGCCCGGACGACATCCATCCCGGCCAGCACCCGGCCGAACGGCGCGTAGACGCCGTTCAGGGTCTCATTGGCGCCGCTCATCAGGAAGAACTGGCTGTTGGCGCTGTTGGCGTCCTGGCCGCGGGCCATGCCCGCCACGCCGGGGCAGAACAGGGCCTCGCCCGCCGCCTTGAAGTCGGCCGTCACCATCATCTGGGCGTCGGGCTGGGTCACCACCGGCATCGAGCCGGCCACGCCCAACTGGCCGTTCGTGTCCGAGATGACGCTGACGAACCCCATGTCCCGCCCGCGGCGGAACTGGAACTCTCCGGGTATGTCCGGCAGGTCGCTGCCGCCCGCCCCCGTGCCCAGGGGATCGCCGGTCTGGGCCATGAAGCCCTCGATGACCCGGTGGAAGGTCAGGCCGTCGTAGAACCCTTGATCGGCAAGCGCGCGGACGCGACCGACCGTGAGCGGCGCCACGCGCGGCTCCAGTTCGACAAGGATGCGGCCCTTGGCGGTGTCGAGCACCAGCAGGTTCTCCGGCGCGACCGTGCGCCAGTCGGCGCCGGCGGCCGCCTGGCTCCAGGCCGGCGCCGAGACGGCGAAGAGCGCCGTGGAAAGCGCGGCGGCGATGACGGTTCTGAGGTTCATTCTATCCCTTGACCCTGTGCCGGACCTTTTCGGCCACGGCGGGGCTGACGAAGCTGTCGATCGCGCCGTCCAGACGAGCGATCTCCTTGACCAGTCGCGAGGCGATCGCCTGGTGACGCGGGTCCGCCATCAGAAAGACGGTCTCTATGTCGGCATTGAGACGCTGGTTCATCGCCGTCATCTGGAACTCGTACTCGAAATCCGCCACGGCGCGCAGGCCGCGCACGATGATGCTGGCGTCGAGGTCCTCGGCGAAATGCATCAGCAGGCTGGAGAAGGACCGGACCTCGACCCGATCGCCCAGATGGGCGACCTCGGCGCGGACCATCTCAACGCGCTCGTCGGTCGTAAACAATGGCCCCTTTTCGTCGTTGCGGGCCACGCCGATGACCAGCCGGTCGACCAGCTTCACGGCCCGGCCGATGATGTCCATATGCCCGTTGGTGACGGGGTCGAACGTGCCCGGATACAGGCCGATGCGCATCGCTTTCCTCCCCGCCTTGCAGCCGTTTAGCAGTCGCCGCCGGTACAGCCTAGATCGCTTGAACCGGGTTCGACGCCCAGGCCATCCGCAGGCGATCGATCATTCCGGGGTCCGTGGCCAGCGCCTGCTCCCCGATCGCCGATACGGGACAGGCCGGCGTGGCGCTGTTGCAGATGAAGGCGCCGTCGAAACCGGCGAGGTCCCCGACCCCGACCTCAGCGGTCGCCCCTGTCAGACCCACTCCGTCCAGACCGCGCCGCACAAGGTCCTGGGCCACGCCCTCCAGCATGGGCGCCCGGGGCCAGACGATATGCTCGCCGCGGACAAAGCCAATATTCCACGAACTGCCTTCCGAGATCAGGCCCTCGGCGTCCACGAACAGGGCGTCGTCGAACCCGGCGGCGCGGGCGCCGCGCCGGGCGCGGATCAGGCTGAAGGTCGCCAGATGCTTCAGATGCGGCGCCTCGCGGGCATAGCGCTGGACTTGCAGGCGCACGACCGCTGCAAGCGGCGTTGGCGGGGGCGAGACCCCGATCATCACCTTGGGACGCCCCTGCCATTCCGGCTGTCGGGGGCTGATCTCGGGCGAAAAAAGCGTGACCCGCATCCAGCAGGCCTCGCGTCCCGCACCGGCGGCCCGCATCAGATCCCGCAGACGCGTCTCTCCGACCGGCTCGCCGAACAGTTCAACCGCCTCGGTCTCAAGCCGAGCGAGGTGCAGGTCAAGGCCCCGGACGCCCCCCGGCTCCACCCGGAACGAGGTGTAGGCGCCGTAGTTGACCAGGGCGACATGCGCCAGGTCGTCGGGTGTCGCCGGCGCGCCGTCGACGCTCAGTTCGACGGCGCTCGCCACGGGTCAGACCTCGCCGCCCTCGGCGTCCGGCTCGAGACCTTCGCCTCCAACCGCATCATCATCGCCGCCGCCGCTGTCCGGCAGCCGCTCCACCGACACCACCCGCTCGCCATCCGCCGTGCGGAAGATGGTCACGCCCTGGCTCGACCGCCCGACGATGCGGACCTGGCTTACCGGCGTGCGGATCATCTGGCCGCCCGAGGTGACCAGCAGCAGTTCGTCGCCGTCCTCGACCGGGAAGGAGGCCGCCAGGCGCTTGCCCGCGCGGCCGCCCAGGCCATGGGCCGTCAACCCCTGCCCGCCCCGACCCGTGCGCCGGTATTCATAGGCGGAGGATCGCTTGCCGAAGCCGGTCTCGGTGACGGTGAGGATGAACTGCTCGGCGGCGCCCAGCTGGGCGATGCGTTCGGTGGACAGGATGGCCTCGCCCGCGGCCTCTTCGCCCTCGTCCTCGGCGGGGACGATCGTCTCGTCCTCGGCCCCGTCGGCCGCGCGGCGCATGGCCGAGGCGTGTTTGACATAGGCCGCCCGCTCGTCCGGCGTCGCATCGACCCGGCCCAGCACGGCCATGGAGATGACGGCGTCGTCCTTCTGCAGGCGCACGCCGCGCACGCCCGTCGAGTCGCGCCCCTTGAACACCCGCACGTCGTCGGCCTTGAAGCGGATGGCGCGGCCCAGGGCCGTCGTCAGCATGACGTCGTCCTCGGCGGTGCACAGCGCGACGCCGACCATGTGATCGCCGTCCTCCAGCTTCATGGCGATCTTGCCGGCCCGGTTGACGGTGGCGAAATCGCTCAGCTTGTTGCGGCGCACGTCGCCCGAACGGGTCGCGAACATGATGTCGAGGTTGGCCCACTCCGCCTCGTCCTCGGGCAGGGGCAGGACGTTCATGATCGAATCGCCCGGCTCGATCGGCAGCAGGTTGACGAAGGCCTTGCCGCGCGACTGCGGATTGCCCAGCGGCAGCCGCCAGGTCTTCAGCTTGTAGGCCTTGCCGTTGGTGGCGAAGAACAGCACCGGCGTATGGGTCGAGGCCGAGAAGACGCCGACGACGGCGTCGTCCTCCTTCATCGCCACGCCGCTGCGGCCCTTGCCGCCGCGATGCTGGGTCCGATAGGCGTTCAGCGCCACCCGCTTGACGTAGCCGCCGTGGGTCACGGTGACGACCATGTCCTCGCGCGGGATCAGGTCCTCGTCTTCCAGCTCATGGTCGCCTTCGCCGATGATCGTCCGGCGCGGCACGGCGAACTCCTCGCGCACGACCAGCAGGTCGGCGCGGATCACCGCCAGGATGTTGGCGCGGTCGCTCAGCAGGGTCAGATGGCCCTGGATGGTGTCGGCCAGGCCGCGCGCCTCGCCGAAGATGTCGTCGCGGCCGAGGCCGGTCAGGCGGCTCAGCGTCAGGCCCAGGATGGCCCGCGCCTGTTCGTCGGTCAGGTTCAGCTTGTCGCCGTCGACCAGCATGGAGCGCGGATCTGCGATCAGCTCGACCAGGGCGATCATGTCGCCGACGGGCCAGCTCTTGGCCTGCAGCCGCTCGCGCGCCTCGGCCGGATCGGCCGAGCTGCGGATGATGTGGATGACCTCGTCGATATTGGCGACCGCCACGGCCAGGCCGACCAGCACATGGCCGCGGTCGCGGGCCTTGGCCAGTTCGAACTTGATGCGGCGGACGACCACTTCCTCGCGGAATTCGAGGAAGGCCTCCAGCAGCTGGCGCAAACCCATCTGGATCGGCCGGCCGTGGTTCAGCGCCAGCATGTTGACGCCGAACGAGCTCTGCATCGCCGTGAAGCGCCACAGCTGGTTCAGCACCACATCGGCCGAGGCGTCGCGCTTCAGCTCGATCACCATCCGCATGCCGTCGCGGTCGGATTCGTCGCGGACGTCGGAAATGCCCTCGATCCGCTTCTCGCGGACCATTTCGACGATGCGTTCGATCAGGGTCTGTTTGTTGACCTGGAACGGCAGCTGGGTGACCACGATGGCCTCGCGGTCCTTGCGGATCGTCTCGATCGTGGCGACGCCGCGCACGATGACCGAGCCCCGCCCGTCCCGCAGGGCGTTGCGCGGCGCGGTGCGGCCCAGGATCTCGCCGCCGGTCGGGAAGTCGGGACCGGGGACGATATCCAGCAGGCCGTCGTCGCTGATGTCAGGATCGTCCAGCAGGGCGACGCAGGCGTCGATGATCTCGCCCAGATTATGCGGCGGAATGTTGGTGGCCATGCCGACGGCGATGCCGCCCGCGCCATTGACCAGCAGGTTGGGAATCCGCGCCGGCAGGACGACGGGCTCCAGCTCCTTCTCGTCGTAGTTCGGCTGGAAATCGACCGTGTCCTTGTCGATGTCGGTCAGCAGGGCCATCGCGGCGGGCGCCATCCGGCACTCGGTGTATCGCATCGAGGCCGGCATATCGCCGTCGACCGAGCCGAAATTGCCCTGGCCGTCGACCAGCATCATCCCCATCGAGAACGGCTGCGCCATCCGCACCAGGGCCATATAGACCGAGGCGTCGCCGTGCGGGTGGAACCGGCCCAGCACGTCGCCCACGACCCGCGCGCATTTCATGTACGACCGGTCCGGCGTCATCTTCAGATCGTGCATCGAATACAGGATGCGGCGGTGCACGGGCTTCAGCCCGTCGCGCGCGTCCGGCAGGGCGCGGGACACGATCACGCTCATGGCGTAGTCGAGATACGAGCGCCTCAGCTCGTCTTCGATGGTGATGGTCGAGATGTCGGCGCCGTCGCCGGAAGCCGGCGGGAGGGCGTCGGTATAGCTGTCGTCAGTCAAGGGAAATCAGGCTTTAAAGGACCGGAATCGGAACGTGATCCGCGAACAGGTTTTCTAGCATCCGGGGACCACGGTGGCAAAACCATGCCGTCCGAAGACGCTCCGGCCATACAAGGATTTCAGACCATGCGCCCCGCCCGCCTTTCCGCCCTCGCCGCCCTTCCCCTGATCGCCGTCCTGGGCGGCTGCGTGACCGTCGACGGCGTGGAGCACGCCTATCACCCGTCGCGCGCCGCGATCGGCGCTTTCGGCGAGGCGACGCTGAACAATGCGGCCGGCGCGCGGATCGGTCGCGCCGTCCTGACCCAGGGGCCGACCGGCCTGCTGATCCGGGTCGAGGCCGAGGGCCTGACGCCCGGCTGGCACGGCATCCACATCCACGCCACCGGCGAATGCGCCGCCCCCTTCACCTCCGCCGGAGCGCACATCAACCACGGCGACCCGAAGGCGCCCCACGGCCTGCTGAACCCCGGCGGTCCCGACGACGGCGACCTGCCCAACGTCTTCGCCGACGCCCGGGGTCGCGTGAACGCCGAGGTCTTCACCACCCGCGCCCGCATCGCCTCGGAAGGCCCCGGCCAATGGCTGTGGGACGCTGACGGCTCGGCCCTCGTCATCCACGCCAACCCCGACGACCACACGACCCAGCCGATCGGCGGGGCCGGCGACCGGGTCGCCTGCGGCGTGATGGCGGCCGGCTGACCTACTCCGCGACCGGGCGGGTCAGGTCGAACTCGACCCGCAGGTGGCGATTCTCGCGGCGCAGCTCATAGGCGTAGATCCGGCCCGGATGGACCTCGACCGCCCAGACATTGGTGGTCGAGACCGCCGCATTGCCCGCGTTGAACAGCTCGATGGAAAAATCGTCGACCCGGAATTCCTGACGGTTCTCCGTCCCGGCCGAGGTCGTGTCCCCGCCGTACCAGTGCAGGCCGTCAGGCTTGCCCTCGGGATCGCGGTGATCGTGCTTCAGGGTCAGGCCGCCCTCCTCGTTGCGGCTGATCACCCAGGTCCGCGACCGGTCCTCGCCGACATGGAACGGGATGCGGACCTCGTCGGGCGAACAGCCGCGCACATGCATCAACAGGCGCGAGCGGGCGAAATCGGCGTCGGCGGCCTGGGTGGTGACCACCCGCCCCTCGAATCGCTGACCGCACAGGGCGTTGAGATGGGCCATGAAGACGTCCTGCTGCGGCGCGGGCGCGGGAACGGTGGCGCAGGCGGACAGGGCGACGGCGGCGGCGGCGGTGGCGAGGAAAGCGATCTGTTTCATGCGCCCAAGCTGGCACGAACCCCGGGCCTCGCCTAATCTCAGGCGATGGCCGCGACCGTGACGCTTCGTCTCATCATCGATGATCCCGTCCCCGGGGTCCGCTACAGCCTGCAGAAGGACGACCTGCCGTTCGAGCCCCGGACCGCGGGCGACGGCCCCCTCGCCTTCGAACTGCCGATCACGGTGCACCCCGACGGCCGCCTGACCGGACCCTTCGTGCGCGGCGAGGGGCCCCTGCGCCGTTTCGTCTACCTTCGCATCGGAACCTCGGCGGGCGACCACGCCAGTCCCTGGAGCCGCCGCGCCAAGGTCGACATCCACGACATTCCCAAGGCCCTGCTGGCCCCGGACGCCCGGCTCGAGGTCCATCTGCCGGGCCGCGGCAAGGACGGTTCGCCGGCCTGCGCCACGGTCCGTCCGCTTTCCGCGTGGCGGCCTGTCTGACCGGCGTTGACTTTGGGGCGCGCCTGAGTATGTTCCGCGCCTCTCATTTCAGCGGCTTTCGCCGTCGCAAAGGTAATTCCGATGGCCAAGCCGGCTTCAATCAAGATCCGCCTGAACTCGACCGCCGACACCGGCTTCTTCTACGTCACGAAAAAGAACGCCCGGACCATGACCGAGAAGATGGTCGTGAAGAAATACGACCCCGTCGTGCGCAAGCACGTCGAGTTCAAGGAAGGCAAGATCAAGTAAGGGCCTCGCCCTGCTGGATTTCAGGACGCCCGGCGGAAACGCCGGGCGTTTTGCTGTGCCCGGCTTGTTCGAGCGTATCGATGCGACGCGATGGGTCCTGGCGGCTGCATGCCGGCCTCACGCCGCCCGGGCGATGACCTGGTTCCGGCCCCGCGCCTTGGCTTCGTACACGCCCTCGTCCGCCCGCTTCAGCAAAGCCTCCGGCGAGTCCTCGCCGCCGTCGCTGGCCGCCACCCCGACCGACACGGTGATGGTCAGGGCCTCGGCCCCGCCCATGATCGGGAAGGGCTGGCCGCCGACATCGCGCCGGATGCGGTCGGCGACCATGGCGGCGTCCTGCAGGCTGGCCCCCGGCATGACGACCACGAATTCCTCGCCGCCCAGCCGGCACGGCAGGTCGATGGCCCGGACGTTGGTGGCCAGCCGAACCGCGAACTCGCGCAGCACCTCGTCGCCGGCGTCGTGGCCGAAGCCGTCGTTGACCTGTTTGAAATGGTCGATATCCATCACCAGGACGGCGACGGAATCGCCCCCCTGCCCCGCCCGGCCCATCAGCGCCTGTAGCTGGCCGGCCATGTAGCGGCGGTTGTGCAGGCCGGTCAGGGCGTCGGTGACCGCCATTTCAAGGCTGTAATCCAGCTTCTGCTTGAGGAAGTCGGCATAGCGTTTGCGTTTGATCTGGGTCCGGGACCGGGCTTCCAGCTCCTCGGGGTCCACCGGGCGCGGGAGGATGTCGTTGACGCCCAGCTCCAGCGCCTTCAGCAGGCGCGGCCGGTCGGCCGGATCGACCACGGCCAGGATAGGGGTGCGGCGGGAGGCCTCGGTCGAACGCGTCTGGGCAACGAAGCGCAGGCCGTCGAACCCGGCGCTGGAAACATTGACGATGACCAGATCGACCGGGCCGCGCGCCGCGATCAGGGCCGCGGCCGGATCGGCCTCGACCGTGGGGCGATGCGCGATGGCCAGGTGTTCGACCATCTTCCGCACCTGGCGCTCATTGTCGTCGACGATCAGAACCCGGCCGCCCGCGCCCCGAAGCCGTCCGGCGCCGTCGGTGTCAACGCCCAGCCGTCGGCCGCTCTCCTCGCGTTCCCGCAGCTCGTCCATCACCGACTTCAGCCGCAGCAGCGATCGAACGCGCGCGAACAGGATGACGTCGTCGATCGGCTTGGTGACGAAGTCGTCGGCCCCGGCGTCCAGCCCCTTGAGTTTGTCCTCGCGTCCATCGAGGGCGGTGACCAGCACCACGGGGATGTGGCGGGTGACCGGATCGGCTTTCAGCCGGCGGCAGGTCTCGAACCCGTCCATGCCGGGCATCATAACGTCCAGCAGGATGATGTCGGGCCGCTCGTCCGAGGCGATCTGCAGCGCCGTCGCCCCGTCGCCGGCGGTCAGCACCTCATAGTATTCGAGCGTCAGCTTCGCCTCGAGCAGGCGGACGTTCGGTTCGACGTCGTCAACGACAAGAATACGCGCCGTCATGGCTGACTACCCCAGGTGTTTCCGGACCACGTCGAGAAAATGCATCACCGAGATGGGCTTGGAGATATAGGCCTCGCAGCCGCCCTGGCGGATCCGCTCCTCGTCGCCCTTCATGGCGAAGGCGGTGACGGCGACGACGGGGATGTGGCTCAGTTCCTCATCGTCCTTCAGCCATTTGGTGACCTCCAGCCCACTGATTTCCGGCAGCTGGATGTCCATCAGGATCAGGTCGGGACGATGCTGGCGCGCCAGGGCCAAGGCCTGCAGGCCCTCGCGGGTCTGCAGGGTTTCGTAGCCCTGGGAATCAAGCAGATCATGAAAGAGCTTCATGTTCAGCTCGTTATCCTCGACGATGAGGACTTTCTTGGACATCATCACCCTGTCTTGCCGCCCCTGTCGCGCGGCTGCGCGGGGGCTTTGCGATTTCACGCTGCACTGTGGCTGCAGGGGTCTTAAGTTGGCGTGAAGCGGCACGGCAAAGCTTCCCTGTCGTTCTTCCCCGGCGAGAGGCTGAAGTCATCGACGGGCCGTCTCGGCGCCGCGCCGGAAATGGCCGATACTCCGTCCGCCATGAACTCGCCCCGCGCATGAAAGCCCTCTGCCGCGACTGCCTCCACGCCGGCGACCGCAGGGTCGACCGCTGCCCGGCGTGCGGCTCCCGCCGCATTGTCCAGCACGACGAGCTCGACCGCCTGACCATCGCCCATCTGGACTGCGACGCCTTCTACGCCTCGGTGGAGAAGCGCGACCGCCCCGGACTGCGCGACCGGCCGGTCATCGTCGGCGGCGGCAAGCGCGGCGTGGTCTCGACCTGCTGCTACATCGCTCGCCAGTACGGCGTGCACTCGGCCATGCCGATGTTCAAGGCCCTGAAGGCCTGCCCCGAGGCCGTGGTCATCAAGCCCGACTTCAGCAAATACGTCGCCGCCAGCGAGGCCATCTTCGGCGCCGTCGGCCGGTTAACGCCGCTGGTCCAGACCCTGTCGCTGGACGAAGCCTGGATCGATCTGGCCGGCACCGAGCGTCTGAACGGCGGCTCGCCGGCCTTCCAGCTGATCCGCCTGCAGCAGCAAATCGAGGCCGACACCGGCCTGACGGTCTCGATCGGCCTCGCCCCCAACCGCTTCCTCGCCAAGGTCGCCTCCGAACTGGACAAGCCGCGCGGCTTCTCTGTGCTCGGCGCCGAGGCCGCCGCCGTTCTGGCCCCACGGTCCGTCGCCATCCTGCCCGGGGTCGGCCCAGTGTTCCGCAAGACGCTGCAGAGCGACGGCTACGCCACGGTCGGCGACCTCGCGGCCGCCGACCTGCGCGACCTGGTCAAACGCTACGGCGAGACCGGCCTGCGCCTGCACGACCTCGCCCACGGCCGCGACGCACGCGCCGTCAATCCCGCCCACGACCGCAAGGGCATGAGCGCCGAGACCACCTTCAACGCCGACCTGACCTCGGCCGCCGATCTCGAGGCCGAGCTCTGGCCCCTGTGCGAGAAACTGGCCGCCAAGGCCCGCCGCGACGGCGTCGCCAGCCGGGTCCTGGTGCTGAAACTGCGCCGGACGGACTTCAAGATCGTCACCCGCCGGATCAGCCTGCCCGAACCGGTCCAGACGGCGCGCGCCCTGTTCGCCGCCGGCCGCGACCTGATGCGGCCCGAACTCGGCCGCGCCTACCGCCTGATCGGCATCGGCATGGCCGAGGTCGTCGACGCCGTCGACGCCCCCGCCCTGTTCGAGACCGCCGAAGCCCGGACCCTGAAGACCGAGACCGCGATCGACCGGCTGCGGGCGAAATTCGGGGACAAGGCGGTCGTCGCCGGGCGGGCGCTGAAGGACTGAGGGGCTTAGCATCGGGCGGGCAGGCCGGCCGCCGCCTGCGTCATTCGGCCCGGGGCGCTTCCGCTCGCCTGTCACGGAACCATGATGACCCCCGCATCCGGTCCGGGCCATAAGGCCGCAACTCGCTTACCCGGAGTCTCCATGCGTCCCCATCGTCGTGACCTGATCGCGGGTTCGGCCGCCGCCTTCGCCTTCTCCGGCCTGGCCCGCAGCGTCCAGGCCCAAACCGCCGCGACGGAAGAGACCTATGTCAACGAGGTCCCCGGCTACGGCCCGCTGGTCCGCGACCCCAACCGCCTGCTCGACCTGCCCGAGCGCTTCACCTACCACGTCGTCTCCCAGAGCGGCGACACCATGGACGACGGCCTGTTCGTCCCGGGCCAGCCCGACGGCATGGGCTGTTTCGATCTCGGCGGCGGCACGGTGGCCCTGGTCCGCAACCACGAGCTCAAGGGCTCCAGCGCCCTGCATCGCAACCTTGGGCCCGGCGGATTCCATCAGGAGCGGATCGGCCTGCTCGATCCGGCGAAGGGCTATGACACCTACAAGGACGGGCGCGCCCTGCCCGGCGGCACGACGACCGTGATCTACGATCTCGCGGCGCGTCGCACCGTCCGCCAGCACCTGTCCCTCGCCGGCACCTCGACCAACTGCTCCGGCGGTCGGACCCCGTGGAACAGCTGGCTGAGTTGCGAGGAAAACCTGGAGACTCCGGCCGACGGCGATGTCACCAAGGCCCACGGCTGGGCCTTCGACGTGCCCGCCAATGCGACCGGCCTGGTCGATCCGGTCCCGCTCAAGGCCATGGGCCGGTTCAAGCGCGAGGCCGTCTGCGTCGATCCCCGCACCGGCATCGTCTACCAGACGGAGGACGAGGGCGACGGCCTGTTCTACCGCTTCATCCCCACCACCCCGGGCGACCTGTCACAGGGCCGGCTGCAGGCCATGGGCTGGCGCGGCGCGCCCGGCGCCGACACCCGCAACCACGACGCCCGCGCCTGGTCGACCGGCGACTGGCGCGAGGTCGTCTGGATCGATCTGGACGATGTCGAGGCCCCGGCCGGCGACCTGCGCCTGCGCGGCCATGCGGCGGGCGCGGCCCTCGTCGCCCGCGGTGAAGGCATCCACTGGGGCGACGGCGAGCTCTATCTGACCGCCACCTCCGGCGGCCCGCTGCGGGCCGGCCAGGTGTTCCGCTACGTTCCGTCGGCCGACGAAGGGCGCCGCGGCGAAAGACGGCGGCCCGGCCGCGTGCAGTTGTTCGCCGAAAGCGCCGACAAGCGGGTCCTGAACATGGTCGACAACCTGACCGTCGCCCCCTGGGGTCACCTGATCCTGTGCGAGGACAACTACTCCAGCGACGTCAGGAACCACATCAAGGGCCTGACCCCTGACGGCAAGGCCTATACGATCGCTCGCAACGTCTTCACCGGCAACAGCGAGTTCGCGGGCGCCTGTTTCTCGCCAGACGGGTCGGTCCTGTTCGTCAACATCATGTACCCCGGGATCACCTTCGCGATCAGAGGCCCCTGGTCCTTGGTCCGGACGTAAACAGCCGCGCCTGGGAGCGCCGCACCAGCCACAGATTGATCGTCGCGGCCGCCAGCACCAGCGCCGCCCCCGCCTGGTGCAACGCCCCCAGCCACAGCGGCACGGCGCTCATCAGGGTGGCAATCCCCAGCAGGGCCTGCAGCCACAGCGCCGCCGCCACCGCGAACGCCGCCGCGCCCAGCCCCTCGGCCAGCCGCCAGCGCCATGCCTGCACGGCATAGGCCGTTCCGCCGATCAGCAGGCCATAGGCCCAGATCCGGTGGTTGAACTGGACCAGGGCCTGGTCGTGCAGGAAGGCCAGCCCGCCCTTGCCCCAGTCGACCGGCGCGAGGACCGCGCCGTTCATCAGCGGCCAGTCGGTATAGACGAACCCCGCCTTGGCGCCCGCCACCAGCCCGCCCAGCAGGCACTGAACGAAGACCGCGCCCAGCAGCACGGCCGCGCCGCGGCTCCAGCCCGCCGGCGAGCGGCTGTGCGATTCCCCGTTCCAGGCCTCCAGGCCGGTCCAGATCAGTCCCATGAAGATCAGCAGCGCCAGTCCGAGGTGCACGGTCAGCCGCTCGGGCGCGACGTCGACCCGCTCCGACAGACCGCTGGACACCATCCACCAGCCGATCAGGCCCTGCAGTCCGCCCAGTCCCAGCAGGATCACGCATCGCAGGATCAACCGGCGCGGCATGCGGCGCAGGATCAGGAAGGCCGCGAACGGCAGGGCGAAGGCGGCGCCGATGAGCCGGCCCAGCAGCCGGTGCGCCCACTCCCACCAGAAGATGCCCTGGAACTCGGCCAGGCTCATTCCGGCGTTGACCTCGCGATACTGCGGAATGGCCCGGTATTTCTCGAAGGCCTCATGCCAGTCGGCGGGGTTCATGGGCGGCAGCGCCCCCATGATCGGTTTCCATTCGGTGATCGACAGGCCCGACCCGGTCAGGCGGGTCACGCCCCCGACCACGACCATGGCGAACACCAGGACGGCGCAGGCGAACAGCCAGACCGCGACCGCGCGATTCCGGTCCCCACCGATGAAATGCTTCATTCGACGCCCGCCGTCCCGGCCGCTACAGTGCCGCCGCGTCCGAGGATCGCGCCGGCCCCAGCGGTATGCCCGCCCGGTGAGGCGAGATCGAGTCGCTTTTCGGCGTCGCATCGCCGCAAGTCAGGAGAGGCCGGTTGCAACAGGTCGACATCGTCATCGCCGTGGTCGGCGCCTTCGCCCTGGCCTGGCTGGCCGACCTGGCCACCGGCCGTCGCGGCCTGTTCGCCACCTCGCTGGTCTCGGGCGTCGCCGCCGTGGCGGGCGGCTTCCTCGCGGTCCGCGTCTTCGCCGTCAGCACGATGAGCGAATGGACCTGGGTGGTGTGGTCGCTCTGCGCCTCGGCGCTGGCGCTGGGCGGCTTCTTCCTGTTCCGGAGCAAGCGCTGAAATGGGGCCCCGCCTCCGCCGCCTCGTCGCCGCCGTCGCCGCCCTCGTCTTTCTCGCCGCCTATGTGTGGGCGGTCATCGCCATCGGCGACCGCCTGCCCGATTCGGTGTGGGTTGATCTGGTCTTCTTCGCCCTGGCCGGCACCGCGTGGGGATTGCCGCTTATCCCCCTGCTGAACTGGGCGGAAAAGGGCGGAAGAAAACACTGACGAGCCCAGGGGCGCCCGTTTTCAGACGGGATAGCCCAAGGCCTCCATCTGGGCGCCGGCGACAGCGGCGATCTCGCGCATTTCTTGCGGCGTGATTTCGGCCCGCCATTCCTCGGCCTTGCGTTCCGCGACGCCGTCCGGAGTTAGCTTGGACGGATCGTAGGCGTTGCCCGCCCATGGCGCGCCCCGGACAGTCGGCGCCAGCAGGCTGTCGGACCAGTCCAGCTCCAAAAAGCGGCACAGCCTCTCGAGCGTGACGCGCGGTTCCCTGACCAGTGTCTCGAACCGCACCAGGCGGACCGGGCCATCGGCATGCGCCAGATGGGCGGTCACGCGCGAGACGCTCTTGACCCACTGGCGCGCGATCACCGCCGGCTCCTGCCGGAAATCAGGCGACCGTCGGTTCGACACATAGACGCCGCGCGGGTCGCGGATCGCGTACAGGATCCGCGCCTGCGGAAAGGCCGCGAAGACCGCCGGCAGGTGATCCTCGGTTTTCGGCGTCTTTTCGAGGAAGGCCCCCGCATCGCCCGGGTCGACGGTCCGGCTCCAGCGCTCCAGACCCAGGCGGAACAGCGCCCGCGGCAGGGCCGGGTCGTGGGGATCGAGCGCGGCGACCTGCGCCTGCAGACCCGGGTCAGGGGGCCTGCCCGGCAGGGGAAAACGGTCGGCCAGTGCGGTCGCCGCCGCTGCGGGATCGCGATCAGCCTTCAGGCGTGGCGCGATCTCGGTGAAGACCCGGGATTCTCCAGGCGCGCAAAAGAGCTGTGGGTGCCCGTCGAACAGACGCGACAACAGGCTGGTGCCGCTCCGCCCTCGGCCCGCAATGAAGACGGGCCTGTCCAGCACCCGATCAATCGCGGCGAGACGACGCTCTGTGTCCTCTGTTCGGGCGTGGTCGACCATCCGGTCATTTGGAGCCGACGTCCCGGACGGTCAACGCCAATCCCAATTGCAAAGGGGCCGCCCTGAGGCGACCCCTTCAACCAACCGTCTTCATTGAGGAAGATGGTCGGAGCGACAGGATTCGAACCTGCGACCCCTTGACCCCCAGTCAAGTGCGCTACCAGGCTGCGCCACGCTCCGAGAGGGGCTCCCTATAGACGGGGTTCGCGGCGGCGCAAACCGAAAAAGCCGGCGTCAGGCGCTTCTCGACAGCACGGCCTCCAGACGAGCCCGGGCCCCCTCCAGCTCGGCCAGCATCTGCCGCAGCCGGATCGACGACGAACCGCCTGCCGACGGCGTCCCGGCCGACAGTTCGGACGGAGCGGCGCCCTCGGGCTCGAACGAAACCGAGCCCTCGGGATCGCCGTAATGCGCCAGTCGCTTCAGCCCCTGCTCCTTGTACAGCCGCTGGACGCCCTTGATGGTCAGCCCCTCCTCGTGCAGCAGCCGTTTTACGGCCTTCAGCAGCACGACGTCCTGCGGCCGGTAGAAGCGTCGGCCGCCCGCGCGCTTGAGCGGCGCCAGGAAGGGAAATTTGGTCTCCCAGAACCGCAGCACATGTTGCGGCGCGCCGACCTCGGCCGCCGCTTCCGAAATCGTTCTGAAGGCGTTGGGGCTCTTGGGCACGGCTGTCAGGCGGGCACGACGGCGTCGTGGACCCGAACCTTCATGATCTGGGAGGCACGGAAGCTGATCACCCGCCGGGGATGGATGGCGGCGGGCTGGCCGGTCTTGGGATTGCGGCCCATGCGCGCGCGTTTCTCGCGGACCTGGAATACCCCGAAGCCGGAAAGCTTGACCGTTTCTCCGCGCTCGAGCGATTCGATGATCAGTTCGAGGGTGCGTTCGACCAGGGATGAGCATTCCTGACGGGACAGGCCGACCTCGTCATGCACCGCTTCGCACAGGTCCGCGCGCGTCAGGGTCTGGTGTTCGATCAAAGGTCCGCTCCCCCCTCAAATGTCGGTCGCCAGACATAAAAGGCCAAGCGTCGTCAAATGGAAAGCCGGAAATCGCCCTACAGACGAAAGGCGCAGGCGCCCCAGGTCAGACCGCCGCCCATGGCTTCCATCAAAACGAGGTCGCCGCGCTTGATGCGGCCGTCCCTGATCGCCGTATCCAGCGCCAGCGGGATCGAGGCGGCGGAGGTGTTGGCGTGCATGGCCACGGTCGAGATCACCTTGTTCTCGTCCAGTCCCAAACGATCGCCGACGCCCTTGATGATCCGCTGATTGGCCTGGTGCGGCACGAACCAGTCGACGTCAGGCACCTCGATGCCCGAAGCCAGGCAGGCGGCGGTGATGGCTTCGGCGATGTTGACGACCGCATGGCGGAAGACCTGGTTCCCGGCCATGCGCAGGTGTCCGACCGTGCCGGTCGTGGCGGGGCCGCCGTCAACGTAAAGCAGGTCAGTCTTGTTGCCGTCGCAGCGCAGGGCGAATCCCAGCAGGCCCTGATCTTCCTTCGTCCCTTGCCCTTCGCGCGGCTCGACCACGACGCAGCCGGCCCCGTCGCCGAACAGGACGCAGGTCGACCGGTCGTTCCAGTCCATCAGCCGGGTCATCTCCTCGGCGCCGATGACCAGGGCGCATTTCGCATGGCCGCGGGCGATGAATCCGTCAGCGATGCTCAGCGCATAGACGAACCCTGAACACACCGCCTGGACATCGAAGGCGATGCAGGTCGGCGCGCCGATCTTGCGCTGGACGATCGAGGCGACAGACGGGAAGGTCATGTCTGGCGTGGTCGTGGCCACCACGATCAGGTCCACGTCCGCCGCGGTCTTTCCGGCGTCGGCGAGGGCGCGCCTGGCGGCCTCGAGGGCCAGATCGCTGGTCGGCTGGTCGTCGCGCGCCCGATGCCGCTGGCGAATGCCGGTCCGCTCCTGGATCCATTCATCCGAGGTGTCGACGATTTTGGCCAGATCGGCGTTGGTCACGACCTGTTCCGGCAGGAAGGAGCCGACGCCGGTCACGGCGCTTCGAATGACGCTCACTGGAAACTCTCCTGGCCCAGCCCCACGGGCGAAGCGGGCGGCTGGTCGAGGACGGCGGTCAGCCGGCCGAAGCTTTCGCTGACCTTGGTCAGATAGTCGCTGCGGCCCAGATCGACCGCGACGCGGATGGCGTTGCCGAAGCCCTTGGCGTCCGCGCCGCCATGGCTTTTCACCACAATGCCGTTGAGGCCCAGCAGCGGCCCCCCGTTGATCGCGCTGGGGTCGATCTTCTGACGCATCCGCTTCAGCGCCGGCAGGGCCAGCAGCGCCCCGGCCTTGGCCATGGGACTGGAGGTCAGGGCCGCCTTCATCAGCTCCGAGATGTACCGCGCCACGCCCTCGGCCGTCTTCAGGGCGATATTGCCGGTGAAGCCGTCCGTCACCACCACATCGACCGTGCCCTTGGCGATGTCCGTGCCCTCGACGAAGCCCCGGTAGTCCAGGTTCAGTCCCGCCCCGCCCTGGCGCAGGATGCGGTGGGCCTCGCGCACCTCTTCATGGCCCTTCATGTCCTCGGAGCCGACGTTCAGGATGCCGATGCTCGGCTTGACCCCGCCATGAACGGCGGCGTGGAAGGCCTCGCCCATGATGGCGAATTCAATCAGTTGTTCGGCGTCGCTCTCGACATTGGCGCCGACGTCCAGGACGGCGGTAATGCCCCTGTGGGTGGGCCAGCTGGCGACGATGGCGGGCCGTTCCAGCCCGTGCGCGGACATCCGCAGCAGCAGTTTGGAGATGGCCATCAGGCCGCCGGTATTGCCGGCCGACACCACGGCGCCGGCCTCGCCCGCCTTGACCGCCTCGATGGCGTTCCAGAGGCTGGACCCCTTGCCGCGGCGCATGGCCTGGGCCGGCTTTTCGTCCATCGCCACCACCTTGTCGGTGTGGCGCACCGTGCAGACGTCGTCGTTCAGGCCGCAGCGGGCCATTTCGGCGCGGATCGCCGTCTCGTCGCCATGCAACAGGAAGCGCACGCCTTCGCCCCCGTGACGCTGGCGGTAGTCGCGCACGCCGGCCACCACGACCGGGGGACCGTGGTCCCCGCCCATGGCGTCGAGCGAGATCAGGATCGGGGATGACAAGCCGTTTCGACTCCGTCGCGCCGTCAGGCCGGCGCTTGTCAGTGTTGGCGACGATAGCGCCGCACCGGGGGGATGCAACCGCGCCGCCCTGACGTCAACCTTCGTCTGAGGGGCGCCGTTGCTTCAAAATCGCGAATGGAGAAATTTCGGCGGGCTCGGGCGGCTGGACGAACTCCGCGCCCGGCTTGCGCGGGAAGGGATCCAGCCTCAACGACAGCTGCTCGACGGCGTACTGGCCGAGGTCGATCTGGCCGTTCTCGATCAGGTCCGGCGATTCGTCGTCGAGGGTGATGACGATCTCGTCGGAATCCTCCTCCACGGCCTCGGCCAGGGTCAGGGCGAAGGGGGCGTCGATTTCCAGCGGCAGCGGCTCCAGGGTGATGCCGCAGGTCTGGGCCAGGCTGGCCCGCACCCGGCCGGACAGGCGCCAGCCCGCCGCCGACGGGGCCAGATCCATCTCGGCCGTGAAGGCGTCCAGCGAGGCGAGGTCCAGCGCCTTGGCGATCCGCGCCCGCGCCGCCGCATCTGGCTCCAGCGTCCGCTTCACACCGCCGGCGACCTGATGCAGGCGGACCGGCTCGCTGTAGGGAAGGTCGGGAAGGCTCATGGTCATACCTCGGCCCAGGCCGGGGCGGCCGCCACGGCGTCGAAGGATTGCGCCGCCAGACGGGCGCGGCTGGCCAGGGCGTAGGCGGCCAGGTCGTCAGCCGCCCCCGGCGTCTCGCTCTCATAGACGTTGCGCGCCAGTCCGGCGGCCACCGCCGCCGCGTCCCCCGCCCGCAGGGCGGGCTCATAGGCCGTCATGCGGCCGTACAGGGCCTCGCCCAGCTTGCGCATCTTCTTGCCCACGGAGACGTCGCCGACACCGAGCTCGCGCAGGGCATGGTCCAGGGCCGACACATAGGTGTTGAACAGATCCTGGGCCGCCTCCCCGCCCCGTTCGTTCCCCTCGTCGCGCAGGCGCATGATCAGCAGCAGCACGTGCAGGGTGTAGAGTTCGAACCGGGCGTCGATGCGATCGGTCACGCCAAGGCGGGTATAGAAGGCCGGCTCGCGAGCCTGACGCACCGCCGCTTCATACAGCGACTGGCCCAGACGCTCGCGGGGACGGTTTCGGAACAGATTCTGAAGCATGGTCATACGGCCCCTTTTCCGCCGCGCCGTTGAACTAAGGCTCGGCTCCGGTTAGGTCAAAGACCTTGTTGATGTCGCAGGCGCCGCACATGCTCCGTACGAACCTCCTGATCGCCGCTGTCGCGGCCGTCGCTTTGACCAGCGCCTGCGCTCCCGTCGTGGGCCAGAACGGCTTCCAGGCGATCGACGCCAAGCCGACGGACATCGTCGCGGGCACGGACACCAAGCAGACGGTCCTGAGCCGGCTCGGCACGCCGTCGACCACCTCTACCTTCGAGCGCGACAACGTCTGGTACTACATCAGCCAGGTGACCGAGAAATACACCTACAACCGCGCCCAGGTGACTCAGCGGTCGGTGACCGAGATCACCTTCAACGACGCCGGCCTGGTGTCCGAGGTCCGCACCCTCGGTCTGGACGACGGCCAGCGCATCGCCATGAACGACCGGGAGACCCCGACGCGCGGCCGCCAGCTGACCATTCTGGAGCAGCTGCTGGGCAACGTCGGCCGCGGCCAGCTGCCCCGGACCGACGAGGATCAGCCGGGCCAGCAGCGCCGCGAATAGGCGTCGACCGCAGGCACGACAGCAAGAGGCCCCGGAGATCGCTCTCCGGGGCCTCTCTCGTTGCGGGCCGCCGCGCCCCGACCGGGACGCGGCGGCTTTCACCCAGGAAGGATGATTAGAACACGCGTCCGCTGGCCAGCACCGCCAGAAGCAGCAGGGCCACGATGTTGGTGATCTTGATCATCGGGTTCACCGCCGGACCGGAGGTGTCCTTGTAGGGATCGCCGACCGTGTCGCCGGTCACCGCGGCCTTGTGCGCCTCGGAGCCCTTGCCGTGGACGACGCCGTTCTTGTCGGTGAAGCCCTCCTCGATCACCTTCTTGGCGTTGTCCCAGGCGCCGCCGCCCGAGGTCATCGAGATGGCGACGAACAGGCCGGTGACGATGACGCCCATCAGCATGGCGCCCAGTGAGGCGAAGGCCGTGGCCTTGTCCGAGATCGCCAGCACCGCGACGAACAGGACGATCGGCGACAGCACCGGCAGCAGCGACGGCACGATCATCTCCTTGATCGCCGCCTTCGTCAGGATGTCGACGGCCCGACCGTACTCCGGCTTGACCTCATAGGTCATGATCCCGGGGTTCTCGCGGAACTGGCGACGGACCTCGGCCACGACCGATTCGGCCGCGCGACCCACCGCCATCATCGACATGCCGCCGAACAGG
Organism: Brevundimonas sp.; assembly: GCA_046292645.1. Classification (GTDB taxonomy): domain Bacteria; phylum Pseudomonadota; class Alphaproteobacteria; order Caulobacterales; family Caulobacteraceae; genus Brevundimonas. The sequence continues at coordinate 266,640 of JBKBQO010000001.1, read as the reverse complement.
AAGGGCAGCAACCCGCCGAACAGCAGGCCGACGACGACGTAGGGATTGGTCAGGCCGAAGTCGATCTCGGCCATGCCGGCGAAGAAGGGATAGAGGTCCGGATTGGCGGCGAAATAGTCCAGGTCGGACGTATAGGCCGCGAACAGCACCAGGGCCCCGAGGCCGGCCGAACCGATGGCGTAGCCCTTGGTAACGGCCTTGGTGGTGTTGCCGACCGCATCGAGGGCGTCGGTCGAGTGACGGACTTCCGAGGGAAGACCCGCCATCTCGGCGATGCCGCCGGCGTTGTCGGTGACCGGACCGAAGGCGTCCAGGGCGACGATCATCCCCGCCACGCCCAGCATGGTCGTGGTGGCGATGGCGATGCCGAACAGGCCCGCCAGCTGGTAGGAGGCGACGATGCCGACGATGATGGTCAGGGCCGGCAGGGCGGTCGACTCGAGCGAGACGGCCAGACCCTGGATGACGTTGGTGCCGTGGCCGGACACCGAGGCGTTGGCGACGGAGCGCACCGGACGGAAGTTCGAGCCGGTGTAGTATTCGGTGATCACCACGATGGCGGCGGTGACCAGCAGGCCGACCATGCCGGACCAGAACAGGCTCTCCGGTTCGATGATCAGGCCGGTGTTGGTGACGATCGGGCCGGTGACAAGGCCCCTGATGACGAACCAGACGGCGATGGCTGACAGCACGCCGGTGACGATCAGGCCCTGGTACAGGGCGCCCATGATGTTCTGGCTCTTGCCCAGGCGGACGAAGAAACTGCCGATGATCGAGGTGACGATGCAGATGCCGCAGATGGCCAGCGGCAGCAGCATCATGGTGTCGACATAGGGCTGGTCGCGGAAGAAGATCGCGGCCAGCACCATGGTGGCGACCGTGGTCACCGCATAGGTCTCGAACAGGTCGGCGGCCATGCCGGCGCAGTCGCCGACATTGTCGCCCACATTGTCGGCGATGGTGGCGGCGTTGCGGGGGTCATCCTCGGGGATGCCGGCCTCGACCTTGCCCACCATGTCGCCGCCCACGTCGGCGCCCTTGGTGAAGATGCCGCCGCCGAGGCGGGCGAAGATGGAGATCAGCGAGGCGCCGAAGCCCAGCGCGACAAGGCCGTCGATCACCTCGCGGCTGGTCGGGTCGAAGCCCATGCCCGCGGTCAGGACGGCGTAATAGCCCGCCACGCCCAGCAGGGCGCCGCCCGCCACGAACATGCCGGTGATGGCGCCCGAGCGGAAGGCCAGGTCGAGACCCTTGGCGAGGCTTTCCGAAGCGGCCTGGGCCGTCCGGACGTTGGCGCGCACCGAGATCAGCATGCCGGCGAACCCGGCCAGGCCCGACAGGACCGCGCCGATGACGAAGCCGATGGCGGCCCATTCGCCGATCAGGAAATAGGCCGCGATCAGGATGACCACCCCGACCATGGCGATGGTGGTGTACTGGCGCCGAAGATAGGCCGAGGCCCCTTCCTGGATCGCCGCGGCGATCTCGCGCATCTTGTCGTTGCCGGTGCCGGCCTTCATCAACGCGGCGGTCTGGACGAGGCCGTAAAGCACTCCCAGCGCGCCTGCGGCGATGACCAGCCACAGATAGTTGCTCATGACGTTTCCAAGTCCTGCTTTAAAGGACGCCCGGTTCCTTGGCGCGGCGGGCGTTATTCGCCTCTGTCCGCCTTCCGGTCCCCCCGTGCGCTACGGACGCCCTATCACGTCCATGGGGAATTGCGGCGGAAACGTGCCAAATGCCGGAGGCCGACGCAACAGCGGAATATGGATCAGCCGGCTTGCACGCCCGTGCGCCGACGCGGGGCCTGGCTGACGATCTCGACCCGGGCGACGGAGCCGCGTCCGGCGATGGTCGCGGCCGAGCGCATCAGGCTGGCGGACACCGCCGCGCCGTCGATCCGGGTCCAGTCGTCGGCGACCACGAAGGGGGTGCGGTGCGCCGAGCGGACCAGGGCGTCGCGCAGGAAGGCTTCCTTGGTCCGCATGGTCTCCGGCGTGGCCGAGCCCCCCAGATGCAGGCGCAGGGATACGAAGACGTAGTTGCGCAGACGCCCGCCGACGATGATCGGCAGGCCCACCCCCGGCATGCTGAGGCTCTGGCCGCCCGAAGGCGCATCCTCGGCCCGCGCCGCCGGGGCGACGACGGACAGGGCGGCGGAGGCGGCGATAAGGTCACGACGGCGCATTGCGCAACCTTGACCGACAGCTCTTGAGATTTCGTTGTCAGCCGTGGCTAAAGCCGGTCCGGTCAAAGACGACGGGCCGGCCGCCGAACCGGGCCTCAATCCCCTGCCCCGCCGTGACCCGGCCGATCCGGGTCAGGCGCAGATGACGGCGCTCGGCCTCGCGCCGGATGGCCGCCTCGTCGCGGGCGGGGGCGGTGAAGGCGATCTCATAGTCATCGCCCCCGGCGACCAGCGATTCCAGCGCCGCCTGTTCGTCGACGCGGGTGTCGAACCAGGCCTGGCCGGCGGCCGACAGGGGCACGGTCTCCAGGTCGATCTCGATCCCCACCCGCCCGGCCTCGGCCAGATGGCCCAGGTCGGCGATCAGGCCGTCGGAGACGTCGATCGCCGCGCTGGCCAGATCGCGGATCGGCAGGGCGAACTCCACCCGCGGCGTCGGCGTGCGGTAATGGTCGGCCAGGGCCGCGATCCGCTCGCGATCCAGCGACAACCGCCCACGCGCCGCCTCGAGGCCCAGCCAGCCGTCGCCAATCGCCCCGGTCACGAACACCAGATCCCCGGGTCGCGCCCCTGCCCGCCCGACGGTGCAGCCCTTCGGGATCCAGCCGAGCATCGACATGGAAAAGCTGGCCGGACCCGGGGTGGCGACCGTGTCCCCGCCCAGCAGGGCGACGCCGAAGGTCTTCTGGTCGACCCGCAGGCCGTCGCAGAAGGTCACCCGCTCGGGCCAGCCGCAGCGCGGCGACCAGTGGCAGGCCAGCAGATAGCCGAACGGCTCGGCTCCCTTGGCCGCCAGGTCCGACAGGTTCACCCGCATCAGCTTGCGAGCGACCGTGTCGAGGGGGTCGTCGGGCAGGAAATGGACGCCTTCGACAATCGCGTCCTTGGTCAGAACCAGGTCGTGGCCCGGCCGGGACGGCACCACGGCGACGTCGTCCTCCAGCCCCCGGCCCCATTCGGGATGGGCCAGCGGCGCGAACAGCCGCCGGATGGTCTCGAACTCGCCGGCGACATCGACCGCGGGCATGGTCTTCCCTCAGGCCTTCGGCCGCACGTCCCGGGCGACGCCGTCCAGGGCCGCATTGACGAATTTGGCCTCGGCGTCGTCGAAGAAGGCCTTGGCCAGTTCGACGTATTCATCGATGACGATCTCGCGCGGCACGTCCTGACGGTCGCGCAGCTCCCAGGCGCCCGCCCGCAGCAGGGCCCGCAGGGTGGAGTCCAGCCGCTCCAGCCGCCAGTTCGAGGCCAGCCGCGCCTTCACCGAGGCGTCGATGTCGCGCTGGGTTTCGACCACGCCCCGGACGATGGCGGCGAACCAGTCCTCGTCAGCCTCGGCCAGGGGTTCGCCCTCCATGTCGGCGTCGAACCGGTGGTTGGAGAATTCGGCGATGACCGTGTCCACGCCCTCGCCGGCCAGCTCCATCTGATACAGGGCCTGGACCGCGGCCAGGCGCGCGACCGTGCGCGCCCGCCGCTGGCGGCTGGTCAGCTGCGGCTCGGCGCGTTGCTTCTGGGCCTCGGCGAGTTGCTCGAGCACGGATTTCAGGCTGGCGGGTTCGGTCACGCGCCCAGTCCTACGCGCAGCCGCTTGCGCAAGGCATTGTGGTCGCGGCCGGCGCGGGCCGCGCCGCCGCCCTTGTCGCCCTCGCTGATCCGCGCCCGGGCCCAGGCCTGATCCTCGTCCTCGGTGGTCAGGATGCCGTTGCCGATGACCACGCCGTTGAGGCCCAGCTGGGTGATGCCCGCCGCCGACTGGTCCGAGACGATCTCGAAATGATAGGTCTCGCCGCGGATCACGCAGCCGAGGGCGACGAAGCCGTCGTAGCGCGGGGCGGTTGGATAGCGGCCCGCCTCGACGGCCAGGGCGATGGCCGTCGGCACCTCGAGCGCGCCCGGCACGGACACCACGTCGAACTGGGCCCCGCGCTCGCGCAGGGCGTCCTTCGCCCCTTCCAGCAGGGCGTCGGCCAGGTCGTCATAGAAGCGCGCCTCGACGATGAGCACGCGGGTGGGATCGCTCAGGATTGGTCTTCTCCGTCCATGTCGCGCCAGCCGACGATGCGCAGGCCGTAGCCCTCAAGCGCGGCGGGGTTGGGGCGGGTCGAGCTCATCACGATCATGTCGCGCACGCCGAGATCCAGCAGGATCTGGGCCCCGACGCCGTAGTTGCGGATCGACCGGTCGATCGCGAGCGGCCTTTCGACCCCCGCCAGCCGCTCGGCCAGGCCGTGCAGGTCGGGGTCGCGCAGGAAGACGGTGACTCCCGGTCCGGGATGGTCGCTGATCACCTTGAGGGCCTTGGGAATATAGCTTTGCCGGGCCTCGACATGGCCCAGCAGGTCGGCGGCGAAATCGACCTGGTGCATGCGCACCAGGGTCGGCTTGCCGGGCTCGATCTTGCCGTGGACGAGGGCCACATGCTCGGCGCCCTCGATGGTGTTCCGGTACAGCATCAGTCGGAACGGGCCGCCGTGGACGCTGTCGAACGGCGTGTCCATGATCCGCTCGACATAACGTTCGGTGCGGCGGCGGTAGGCGATCAGGTCGGCGATGGTGCCGATCTTCAGTCCGTGCAGCTGGGCGAAGGCGATCAGGTCAGGCATCCGCGCCATCGAGCCGTCGTCGTTCATGATCTCGCAGATGACGCCGGCGGGCGTCAGGCCGGCCATCCGGCTGATGTCCACGGCCGCCTCGGTGTGGCCGGTGCGGACCAGAACCCCGCCGTCGCGCGCGACCAGCGGGAAGACATGGCCCGGCGAGACGATGTCGTCGGCGCCCTTGGCCGGGTCGGCGGCGACCTGGACGGTGCGCGCCCGGTCGGCGGCGGAGATGCCGGTGGTCACACCCTCGCGGGCCTCGATCGAGACCGTGAAGGCCGTGCCCATGCTCTCGCGGTTGTCCGCCGCCATCGGCGGCAGACGCAGCTGGCGGGCGCGGTCGGCGGTGATGGCCAGGCAGATCAGGCCGCGGGCGTGGCGGGCCATGAAATTGATCTGGTCCGGCGTGGCGAACTGGGCCGGGATGATGATGTCGCCCTCGTTCTCGCGATCCTCGGCGTCGACGAGGATGTAGGGCTTGCCGTTGCGGGCGTCCTCGAGGATGTCCTCGATGGGGCTGATCGGGCTGTCGTTCATGTTGGCGGCCAATTGCATCACGCCGTCTCCTGCCACCGCGCGAGGTATCGCGCCAGCATGTCGATCTCGAGATTGACCGCATCGCCCGGTTTCAGGGCGCCGAGGGTGGTGGCCTGCCAGGTGTGGGGAATGATGTTGAGGCCGAAGGTGCGGCCCTCGACGGCGTTCACCGTCAGTGACACGCCGTCGACGGTGATCGAGCCCTTGGGGGCGATATAGCGGTGCAGCGGCGCCGGCGCCTCGATGTCGATGCGGTGCGAACCGCCCTCCGGCCTGACCGAGACCACCCGGCCCAGGCCATCGACATGGCCCGAGACGATGTGGCCGCCCAGTTCGTCGCCCAGTTTCGCGGCGCGCTCGAGATTGACGCGATCGCCCTCGCGCCAGTCGCCCAGGGTGGTGATCGACAGGGTCTCGCCCGAGACCTCGACGGCGAACCAGCCGGGCCCCTTTTCCGTGACCGTCAGGCAGCAGCCGGCGTGGCTGATCGAGGCGCCGAGGTCGATGCCGGCCGTGTCCCAGACGGTCTCGATCTCATAGCGCCGGTCCCTTTCGGTCTGGCGAACGGCGCGGACGCGGCCGATGTCGGTGACGATTCCGGTGAACATTTCAACTCCTGGTTCCAGGGGTGACCGGAGCTACCAACCCTCGATGGTATACCGCCCGGGCAGAACCGGTAAAAACAGGGTCCAATGCGTCCAATGAGTCCAATGAGTCTACTTCGTTCAGCTTGGACCGCGCCCCTGACGCCCGGACATCATCGCCGCGGCCTGCGTCAGAATTGGACGCAGGCCGGTCAGGACGGGCGGACGACGTCATAGCGTTCCCAGAGATCGTCGCCGACGGGTTCGGCGGACACTCGCCGGAAGGTGGGGGCGTCGGCCAGCTTCGCAAGGGCCAGGGCCGCGACGCAGGGCCGCCCCTCCCCGCCCAGCAGGATCGGCGCGCGGAACCACTCCAGGCGGTCGACCCGTCCGGCGCGCAGAAAGCTGGCCGCCACCTCGCCGCCGCCTTCGATCAGCAGGGTCGAGACCCCGCGTCGGCCGAGGGCGTCCAGGCAGGCGACCACCGCGGGACGACCGTCGATCGCCCCGACCCGCTCGACGGCGGCCGTTCCGACAGGGCGCGGCTCGGCGACCGTCAGGATCAGGCTGTCGCCGGACGCGACCTTCGCCGTGGACGGGGTGCGCAGACGACTGTCCAGCACCACCCTTAGCGGCTGGTCGACGGGCCGACCGGGCAGGCGGGCGGTCAGCTCCGGATCGTCGGCCAGGACGGTGCCGACGCCGACGAGGATGGCGTCATGGGCGGCGCGCAGGCGATGGCCCTGAAACCGGGCCGCTTCGCCGGTAATCCAGCGGCTTTCGCCCGTGGCGGTCGCGATCCGGCCGTCCAGCGAGGTGGCCAGTTTCAGCGTGACGCGGATGCTGCGGCCCCGGGCGGGCATCAGTGTTCGTCCAGGCCCTCGTCGCCGAGGAAGCGCGCGAAATCGCCGGTGTGGCGGAAATCCTTGTAGACCGAGGCGTAGCGGACATAGGCCACCTCATCGACCGACTTCAGCGCCTTCATGATGAAATCGCCGACGGTCGAGGACGGGATTTCCGTCTCGCCGAGGCTTTCCAGCTGGCGGGTGATGCGGCTGACCAGCTGTTCGATCTGCTCGGCCTGGACTGGCCGCTTGCGCAGGGCGACGTTCAGCGACCGCTCCAGCTTGTCGCGGTCGAAGGGTGCGCGGCGGCCGTTTCGCTTGAGGATCATCAGCTCGCGCAGCTGCACCCGTTCGAAAGTGGTGAACCGCCCGCTGCACTGCGGGCAGGACCGGCGGCGGCGGATGGCGGCGCCGTCGTCCGACGGGCGGCTGTCCTTCACCTGGGTGTCCTGATGGCCGCAGAAGGGGCATTTCATCAGAGGCTTATCCGTAAATGGGGAAGCGGCGCGTGAGCTCTCGCACCTCGCCCGCCACCCGCTGCGTCACGCCGGCGTCGGCCTCGTCCGTGCCCTGCATCGAATCGATCACATCGGCGATCCAGTGGCCGACCTGCTGGAACTCGCCGACGCCGAAGCCCCGCGTGGTGCCGGCCGGGGTGCCGAGGCGGACGCCCGAGGTGACGGTGAAGGGCGCCGTGTCGAAGGGCACGCCGTTCTTGTTGCAGGTCATCAGGGCGTGTTCGAGGGCGGCCTCCGTGGCCTTGCCGGTGACGCCCTTGGGCCGCAGGTCGACCAGCATCAGATGGCTGTCGGTGCCGCCCGAGACGATGGCGGCGCCGCGCTCGACCAGGACGGCGGCGAGGGCGCGGGCGTTGTCGACGACCTGTTGGGCGTAGAGTTTGAACTCGGGCTTCAGCGCCTCGCCGAACGCCACGGCCTTGGCGGCGATGACATGCTCCAGCGGTCCGCCCTGCAGGCCGGGGAAGACGGCGGAATTGATCTTCTTGCCCAGCTCGACGTCGTTCGACAGCACCATGCCGCCGCGCGGGCCGCGCAGGGTCTTGTGCGTCGTGGTGGTGACGACATGGGCGTGCGGCAGCGGGTCCGGATAGACGCCGCCGGCGACCAGGCCGGCGTAGTGGGCCATGTCGACCATCAGATAGGCCCCGACGCTGTCGGCGATCTCGCGGAAGCGTTTGAAGTCGATGTGACGGCTGTAGGCGCTGGCCCCGGCGATGATCAGCTTCGGCTTCTCGCGCTCGGCCATCTCGGCGACGTTGTCATAGTCGATCAGGCAGTCGCCCTGACGGACCGTATAGGTCACCGGCCGGAACCATTTGCCCGACTGGTTGGCGGGCGAGCCGTGGGTCAGGTGGCCGCCGGCGGCCAGATCCATACCGAGGAAGGCATCCCCCGGCGTCAGCAGGGCCTGGAAGACGGCCTGGTTGGCCTGGGCCCCTGAGTGCGGCTGGACGTTGGCGAAGGCGCAGCCGAACAGCGCCTTGGCGCGCTCGCGGGCGAGGTTCTCGGTGACGTCGACATATTCGCAGCCGCCGTAGTACCGGCGACCGGGATAGCCCTCGGCGTATTTGTTGGTCAGGACGGACCCTTGCGCCTCCAGCACCGCCCGGGAGACGATGTTCTCGGAGGCGATCAGCTCGATCTGCTCCTTCTGCCTGCCCAGTTCGCCCTGGATGCCGCCGAAGATGTCGGGATCGGCCTCGGCGAGGGTCTTCGAGAAGTAGTCGGCGTGGGTGAAGGCGGTCACTGGAATCCCCGGAGCTCTGGCGGCGATCCATTTAGGCCTGACGGCGGTTCACCACAACATCTTGTGGTCAGCGGGCCGCGAGCGCCCGCCGGAGCTTGGCGATGGCGATCCGCTCCAGCCCCCTCGGTTCGTTGATCGGGCCGACGGCGGAGGCCTCCACACCGGTGGCGACATGGATGGCCGAGCATTTCAGATACGGCCCGTTGCGGGTCCGCTCGATGATGATTTCACCGAGGTCGTCGGTCGTCACAGACGCTGCAGGGTCTGGAGCAATTCGACCGTATCCGTTTCGCCGTCCCAGTGGCGGATCAGGGCGTCCTGGTTCAGCTCGATCCACTGCTGGACCAGTTTCAGGCTGGCGCCGTCCAGCGGCCCTTCGATCAGCGTCGGAGTCGGACGGATGCCGACGACCGCCATGTCGTCGATGTCGATGCGGTCGCCCGGCGTGCGACAGACCTTCACCCGGGCGTCGTGGCGCGCGTGGCCCCTGTGGCTGACCCACACCGTCATCGGCAGACCCGTGTGCTTCGGGCGCAGGTTGGACATGAGAAAGAAATCTTCTTCCCCGGCCGGCGCGCGGGCGATCGGCTGCTGGATATTCATGCGGTCAGCATACCGCGAATCCGCGACCGACGGAACGCCTCAGGCCACCGCCGGCAGACGCGCCACATTGCAGTGGGTCCACAGCCGGTCCATCGCCTTGACGAGGTCGTCCATCATGGCGTCGGTGTGGTTGGGCGACGGGGTGAAGCGCAGCCGCTCGGTGCCCTTGGGCACGGTCGGATAGTTGATCGGCTGGACGTAGACGCCGTGGTCTTCCAGCAGCATGTCCGAGATCATCTTGGCGTGGACCGGGTCGCCGACGAAGACCGGGACGATGTGGCTGACGCTGTCCATCACCGGGATGCCGGCGGCGGCGAACCGGGCCTTCAGGGCGGCGGCGCGTTCCTGATGGGCCTCGCGCAGTTCGGGATGGGCCTTCAGATGGCGCACGGACGCCAGAGCGCCGGCGGTCAGGGCCGGCGGCAGGGAGGTCGTGAAGATGAAGCCCGAGGCCCAGCTGCGCACCGCGTCGATGATCACGGCGTCGGCGGCGATATAGCCGCCCATGACGCCGATGGCCTTGCCGAGGGTGCATTCGACGATGTCGATCCCGTCCATCACCCCGTCGCGCTCGGCCACCCCGGCGCCGGTCGCGCCGTAAAGGCCAACGGCGTGGACCTCGTCCAGATAGGTCAGGGCGTTGTATTTGCGGGCCAGGGCGATGGTGCCGGCCAGGTCGGCGATGTCGCCGTCCATCGAATAGACGCTCTCGAAGGCGATCAGCTTGGGCGCCTCGGCCGGGGCGTCCTTCAGCAGGGCTTCGAGGTGTTCGAGATCGTTGTGGGCGAAGATGTGCCGCTCGCAGCCGCCGTTGCGGATGCCCGCGATCATCGAGGCGTGGTTCAGACTGTCGGAAAAGACGATCAGGCCGGGCAGGATGCGCTGCAGCGTGGTCAGGGTCGCCTCATTGGCCACATAGCCGGAGGTGAACAGCAGCGCCGCCTCCTTGCGGTGCCAGCTGGCCAGCTCGGCCTCGAGGTCGACCGCCGACCGGGTCGTGCCCGAGATGTTGCGGGTGCCGCCGGCCCCGGCGCCGACCTGGTCGATCTCGGCCTGCATGGCTTCCAGCACCGCCGGATGCTGGCCCATGCCGAGGTAGTCGTTGGAGCACCAGACCACGACGTCCTGCTCGGTCCCGTCGGCGCGGCGGCGGATCGCCTTCGGGAACTGGCCGCGCACGCGCTTCAGATCGGCGAAGACGCGATAGCGCCCCTCCCCCCTGACCTGCTCCACGGCGGTCCCGAATGCGGCCTTGTAGTCGAACAAGCGAACAGCTCTGCTGGCGAAAACGTGCCCGCCTGATGCGCCGATCGGGCTGAATTGTCCATGAAACCGACCGGACAAATCGCCGCAAACCCTTAATTGATAATGGTTCTCAGAAACTCGACCTTCAGCCCCTGGGCAGGTCGTCGAGCTTGCCGCGCAGCATCTGCAGGATGGCGGAGAAGTCGCGGCCGCCGTAGCCGAGGCCGTTGAACATCTGGAACAGGGCCTCGGTCTGGGCCCCCAGCGGAGTCGAGGCGCCGACCTTGGCGGCCGCGTCCTGGGCGAGTTTCAGGTCCTTCAGCATCATGGCCGTCGCGAAGCCGCCGTCGTAGTTGCGGTTGGACGGCGCGGTCGGCACCGGGCCGGGCCAGGGGTAGTAGGTGGTGGTGCTCCAGCTCTGGCCCGAGGACTTGGCGACGATGTCGAACATCTTCACCGGGTCGAGGCCCAGTTTCTCGGCCAGGCCGATGGCTTCGCAGGTGCCCAGCATGGTGATGCCGAGGATCATGTTGTTGCAGATCTTGGCCGCCTGCCCCGCTCCGTGGTCGCCGGCGCGGAATGTCGCCCGGCTCATGGGTTCGAGCGCCGTCTCGATGCGGGCGAAGTCGGGCTCGTCGCAGCCGACCATGAAGGCCAGGGTCCCGGCTTCGGCCGCCATGGTGCCGCCCGAGACGGGGGCGTCGGCGAAGGCGTAGCCGGCGTCCTTCGCCAGGCCGGCCACCTTGCGGGCGGTGTCGACGTCGATGGTCGAACAGTCCAGCAGCAGGGCCGCCGTCGGGGCCGCGCCAATGATCTGTTCCGAGTAAACCTGCAGCACGTGCGGGCCGGCGGGCAGCATGGTGATGACGACGTCCGCGTCCTTGACCGCCTCGGTCACCGAGCCGACCGGGATGCAGCCGGCGGCGGCGGCGCGGTCCAGTGCGGCCTGCGAAAGGTCGAAGGCCGCCACCGCATGCCCGGCCTTCGCCTGGTTGGCGGCCATGCCCCCGCCCATGTTGCCGAGGCCGATGAAGGCGATTTTCTGGGTCATGGCGTCGTCTCCCGTATGATTGCCGGGAGGGTTAGCCGCTCGTCCGCGTCGTCGCCAGCGCCTCGCGCGGAATTGCTCAGTCCGGCTTGCGGAAGATGATGGCGAACTGGCTGGTGCGGCCGCGGATCGACGGATCAAAGACATTGGCCGTGCGCGGATCGTCGTCGCGCCACAGATAGGCCGCCTCTTCCGACAGGCGGAAGCCCGCGGCCTCGACCTCGGCCACCACCGTATCGTGGTCGATGCGGTGCAGGTCGTGGGCGACCGAGAGCGGCGACCCTTCCACCGCGTGGTGGTCGATGATCACATACCGGCCGCCCGGCTTCAGCGCCGCGAAGGCCGCCGCATTGACCCTGGCCGCCGTGTCAGCGGGGAAATGGCGCAGGTGCAAGTCGTGGTAGTTCTGCGCGGTGAAGATCAGGTCGAGGTCCGACGGGAACCCCGGCGCGCCGATCGGCGAACGAACGCCATCGACGTTGGGCAGGGCGTCGGCGGCTGTCAGCGCCTCGCCGTACGAGGCCTGGAAGGCGATGAACTCGTCCGGCTGCCAGGCCGTCACATGCCCTTCCGGCCCGACCGCCGCGGATAGAAGGCGGGTGAAATAGCCGCCGCCGATGATCATGTCGGCGACCCTCCAGCCGGGCTGGACGCCGATGAACTCCAGGGTGGTGCGGGCCTGGCGGGCCTCGTCGGCGCCGCGGTCGGCCTCGGTGCGGATCGGCGAGGCCAGGACGTCGGCGTAGTCCCGGCCGGACATCATCTGCACCGGAACCGGCGTGGGCAGCGGCAGGGGCGCCGTCTGCGCGGCCGCTGCGGAAGTCATGACGAGGCTGGCCATAAAGGCCAGCGGGACGGAACGGCGCATCAGTCACTCCCGATGATGACCGGCCTCAGCCGGGTTTGCGGAACCGGTAGACGAAGCGGTCCGAGCGGCCGCGGACGGCCGGGTCGAACACGCTAAGCGTATGGTCGTCCGACGGCATGCGCACCGCATCGGTCTGGCCGTCGAAGACGAAGCCCGCCGCCTCGACCTGGCGGCGCAGTTCGGCCGCCTCGATCCGGTGCAGCGTCCCCGCCACGCTGATCCCGGCGCCGTCGGCGGCCTGGTGGTCGAGGATGACATAGCGGCCGCCGGGCTTCAGCGCCGCGAACACGGCCGCGTTCATCGCCGCCACATCGACCCCGAACCGGGGGATGACGAAGTCATGGTATTCCTCGCCCATGAAGACGACGTCGAGGGGACGGTCGAAGGTCATCTCCTCCAGCTTGCCGGTGACCCGGACGACGTTGGGATAGTCGGTCACCAGGGCGTCGCCGAAGGCGTTCTCGCGGGCGGCGGTCTGGTTCGGGACGAAGGCGTAGACCCGGCCCTGCTCCCCGACCATGACCGAGAACAGGCGGGCGAAGAACCCCTCCTCCGGCCGGATGTCGGCGACCGCCATGCCGGGGGTCAGGCCGGTGAATTCCAGCATGGCGCGGGTCTGGCGCAGCTCGTCACGGGCCCGGTCGGCCTCGGGTCGGCGGGCGTCGGCCATGGCGGCGGCGGCATGGTCGACGGCAGCGGCGGCGGCGGGAGCGGGGGACGGCGCGTCCACGGCGCCCGCCATACATCCCGTCGCCAGGAGGGACAGGGCCCCGAGGGCCGCCATCGACAGGATCCGCATCGCCGTTCTCCCAGCTGTTCGGTGCAGCTACGCCCCGGATCGGTCGGGACGCAAGGGGTCAGTCCAGCGGCGTCCAGTCCTGACCGGGCGGCAGGGGCGCGAACAGGTCGTCCAGCGTCGCCGCGTCGACGCCGGCCAGCGCGGCCGGGGACCAGGTCGGCGTATTGTCCTTGTCCACGACCACGGCGCGGACGCCTTCCTGGAAGTCATGGGTCCGCACCACCCGGCCGCCCAGCCGGTATTCCATCGCCATATTGTCGGCGAAGGAGGGCATCGTCGCGCCGAGCCGCAGCTGGCGCAGGGTGATCTTCAGCGACTGCGGCGACTTGGTTTTCAGGATCGCCCGCTGGGCCAGGGCCCAGTCCGAGCCCTCGGCCTCGAGGGCGGCGAAGATTTCCTCGACGGTGTCGAAGGCGAACAGGCGGTCGATGGCGTCCAGATGGGCTTCCACCGGGGCCTCGCCCGGATCGGCCTCGAGGCCGTCGGCCACGTCGATCGGGTGGGCCGGATCGGCGGCGAGAATCAGCCTGAAGGCCTCCAGGGCGTCCGAGGGCAGATAGTGGCTGTGGATGCCCAGGAACACCGTATCCGCCGCCTTGAGCCGCGCCCCGGTCAGGGCCAGCCAGACGCCCGCCTGGCCCGGCAGGCGCGGCAGGAACCAGCCGCCGCCGACGTCGGGGAACAGGCCGATGCCCGTCTCGGGCATGGCGTAGGTGGTGCGTTCGGTGGCGATGCGGACGTCGGCCGGCTCGGAAATGCCGACGCCGCCGCCCATGACGATGCCGTCGACGATGGCCGTGACCGGCTTGGGATAGTCGAACAGCAGATGGTTCAGCCGGTATTCGACCTTGAAGAAGGCCTTCGCCTCCGCCGCGTCCCCCGCCCCGCTCTCGGCGATCATGCGGATGTCGCCGCCGGCGCAGAAGCCGCGCTCGCCGGCGTGGTCGAGCAGCACCGACTTCACGGCGTCGTCCTTGCGCCACGCCAGCAGGGCCTCCGTCATCGCCTCGCACATGGCGCGGTTGAGGGCGTGCAGCGCCTTCGGCCGGTTCAGGGTGATGCGGCCGACGCCGGATTCGACGCGGGTCAGGACTTCGGATTCGGCGGTCATGGCGCCCCGCTTAGTCGCGAAGGTCGAACACGTCCACGCCGGCGGCGCGGGCAGCGGCCAGAAGTCCCGCGTCGCGGGACGCGACGGCGCCGCCAACCTTCAGAGCCAGCCAAAGATAGCCGCCGTCGAACAGACTGAGGCCTCGGGCTGTCGCGATCCTGCCGAGACGGCGCACCTCAGCCTTCTCCGACGGCGGCGCCAGCGTGATGCCGAAACCATCAAGAAGGGCGAACGCCTCGTCCTGGTCGAAGCCCGGCTCTCGGCGGGCCTGACGGACGAGCAGATTGCCGATCTCCCACTCGAAGACATCCGGCGCCACGGGCTCGAAAGCGTCGAGCTGGTCCAGCATATTCAGCGCGGTCGGGGTCGCCTGCGACGCCAGCAGCCATGAGGCGGCCGCCGACGCGTCAACGATCAGCTTCGTCACGCGCGATCGCCTTCAGCTCTTCCCACGACAGGGCCGCCCACTCGGGATCCGGCGCCTGCTTTTCGCGAAAGACCCGTGCACGCTCGGCCACGCCTGGCGCGCCGAAAGGGCGTGAGGCCGGCTCGGGCGCCAGCCGCGCCACCGCCTTGCCATGGCGAGTGATGACGATCGCCTCGCCCGACATTCCGACCTCGTCGATCAAGGCCGAGAGATTTGTCTTGGCCTCAAGAACGCCCACGGTTCGCATCACGACCTCAGACCAGTTTTATGGCCAGAATAGCACATCCAGCGTTTTGTGCCACGCATCGAGGGGTTGACCTCCGCCCGATGAGTCCCCGGGAATGACCTGGACCGAGGGAGCGATCCGGGATGGCGAGGATGTCTTCGAGCAGGAGCGCTGCGGGCCTTGCCGCTGCCCTCACGCTCTGCGTCGCCAGCCTGCTGTACGGCGCGGCGCTGCTGTTCGGCCTCGCCGCCCGGGCGCGGCCGGAGGATCCGGTTCCCGATCCCTGGCTCGGCGGGATGCAGGGGCTGATCCTGGTCATCGCGCCCTGTCTGGTGATCCTGATCTGGAGCGTCGCCGGTCGCGCGCCGGAGCCCCGGCGGCGGCGGGGCCGTGTCGCGCTCGCCTTCATGGCGGCCTCGGCGGCGATCACTCTGGGGGTGCATCTGACCCTGCTGGCGGGGCCGCGCGAGGCCGCGGCGGACGCCTTTCGCTGGCCGTCGCCCTTCTATGCGCTCGACGTGCTGGCCTGGGACGTCTTCTTCGCCCTGTCGGTCCTGCTGGCGGCGCCGCTGGTGTCGGGCGGGCCGGTCGCCCGGCTGGTCCGATGGCTGATGGTCCTCAGCGGCCTGCTGGCGCTGGCCGGTCTGGCCGGCGTGCCGACCGGCGACATGGGGCTGAGGAACATCGGCATCCTCGGCTACGCCGTCGTCTTCCCCCTGGCCGCCGCGGGGATGGCCGTGGTGTTCAGCGGTGGGCGGCCGGGGTCACCGTCATGTCGTAGGGAATGAACAGGGAGCGGCAGAGAGGGTCCCGCAGCGCCACCCTTCGGTCAGCCATCGTTTTTGTCAGATGGACCCAGCTTCGCTGATGCGGATTTGAGTTGGCGGGCAGCGAGCACATAGCTGATTGCAGCTGCGGCGAGAGACCAGCCCAGGGAGGCGGGCGTCAGCCAGGTCGGGGGATAGAAGAGGTGGTTGGCAACCAAGGTTGTCGGCTGAAGCGCAACCCATAGGACGCCGATCGTCGCCGGCAAACTCGCCAGGAGGATGAAGCCAGTGGTCCTCAGCCTGAACAATCTGGCCATCCAGAAGCTCGCCACGACGAAAAAGAATCCGATCAGGCCAAGCTGGAGCGCGCCCACCAGCCAATCCAGCGGCGTGCGAGTGGCCCAGATAAAAACCATGTCCGCGTCCAAACCACGGCGGGCCATGTCGACGAAATACATCGACGGAACCATCACACAGCCGAACACCGGCCATGAGACAAACGCCGCCCGCCACGACCATGGCAAGGGAGGCCGTTTCCTCACTGCCGCAGCATCTCACGCGCCGTGATCACCCGCATGATCTCATTGGTCCCCTCCAGGATCCGGTGCACCCGCAGGTCGCGCACGATCCGCTCCAGCGGATAGTCCTTCAGATAGCCGTAGCCGCCGTGCAGTTGCAGGGCCTCGTCGGCGATCTGGAAACAGGCGTCCGTGGTCATCCGCTTGGCCATGGCGCACCATTTGGTCTTCTCGGGATGGTTCGTGTCGATGGCCCAGGCGCCGCGCAGCACCATCAGGCGGCAGGCCTCCAGCTGGGTCGCCATGTCGGCCAGTTTGAACTGGGTATTCTGGAAGTCGGACAAGGGTTTGCCGAACTGTTTTCGCGTGGAGACGTAGGCCTGGGTCGTCTCCAGCGCCAGGCGGGCGCCGCCCAGCGAACATGCGGCGATGTTCAGCCGGCCGCCGTCCAGACCCATCATGGCGTAGCGGAAGCCGTCGCCCTCCTTGCCCAGCAGATTTTCAGCGGGGATGCGGCAGTCGTCGAACTGGACGATGGCCGTCGGCTGGCTGTTCCAGCCCATCTTCTTCTCCTGGGCGCCGAAGCTGAGGCCGGGGGCGTCCTTGTCGATCACAAAGGTCGAGATCCCCTTGGGTCCGTCGGCGCCGGTGCGGGCCATGACGACATAGACGTCCGAGGTTCCCGCCCCCGAGATGAAGGCCTTGGAGCCGTTCAGCACCCAGTCGTCGCCGTCGCGCTTCGCAGTGGTGCGCAGGCCGGCCGCGTCCGAGCCCGAGCCCGGCTCGGTCAGGCAGTAGCTGGCGATCCGCTCCATGGTCGTGAGCGACGGCACATAGCGGCCGCGCAGGTCGTCCGAGCCGAACTTGTCGATCATCCACGTCGCCATATTGTGGATCGAGATGAAGGCCGCGGTGGAGACGTCGCCGCGCGACAGTTCCTCGAAGATCAGCGCCGCCTCGACCCGGCCCAAGGCCATGCCGCCGTGTTCCTCGCCGGTGTAGATGCCGCAGAAGCCCATCTCGGCGGCCTGTTTCATCACATCGACCGGGAAATGTTTGGTCTCGTCCCATTCGGCGCTGTGCGGGGCCAGTTCGGCCTCGGCGAACTGCCGGGCCGCGTCCTGTATGGCGCGCTGGTCGTCGGTGAGGGCGAAGTCCATGGGGGCGTTTCCTTGAGTCTTTGGACGGCTTCTAGCGGCTCACCGGTCGCGTGGGGAGAGGCGGGGGGGTGAAGAGTGCCAGTGAGTCGTGAGTGGTGAATGGGCGCGCCGGTTGAGGCCGGGGCTACTCACGACTCACTGGCACTCGTCACCAAAGCCCCCGCACCTTCTCCCGCCCGGCCAACGGGTCTAAGAGGCGCGCCATGACCCAGCCCTTCGCGCCCGCCGCCTTCCCCTACGCCCGCCCGCGCCGTCTGCGCGCCAGTCCCTGGGTGCGCCGGCTGGTGGCCGAGACGGTGCTGACCCCGGCCGATCTGGTCTGGCCCCTGATCGTGCATGACGGCGCCGAGGACCGCGTGCCGGTCGCCTCCATGCCCGGCGTCTTCCGCCTGTCGCCAAAGGAAGCAGCGAAAGCCGCCGTCGAAGCGCGCGACCTCGGCATCCCCGCCGTGGCCCTGTTCCCCAACGTCGACGGCGCGATCAAGGACGCCGTCGGCACGGGCGCGACCGATCCCGACGGGCTGATCCCCGAGTGCATCAAGGCCATCAAGGACGCCGTCCCCGAGATCGGCGTCATCACCGACGTGGCCCTGGACTGCTACACCGACCACGGCCACGACGGCGTGGTCGAGGACGGCTGCATCCTCAATGACGCCAGCCTCGAGCGGCTGGCCGAACAGGCCTTCATCCATGTCCACGCCGGGGCCGATGTGGTGGCGCCCTCTGACATGATGGACGGCCGGGTCCAGGCCATCCGCGAGGCGCTGGAAGCCAATGGCTTCCACGACGCCCTGATCCTGTCCTACGCGGCCAAATACGCCTCGGCCTTCTACGGCCCCTATCGCGACGCCGTCGGCTCGGCGAAGGCGCTGACCGGCGACAAGAAAACCTATCAGATGGACCACGCCAATTCGGATGAGGCCCTGCGCGAGGTGGCCATGGACATCGCCGAGGGCGCCGACGCGGTCATGGTCAAGCCTGGGATGCTGTATCTCGATATTGTTCAACGGGTTGTGGAGACCTTCAAAGTCCCCACCTTCGCCTACCAGGTCTCCGGCGAATTCGCGATGATGCGGGCGGCCATGGCCAACGGCTGGCTGGAGGAGGACCGCGCCATCCTCGAAAGCCTGCACGCCTTCAAACGCGCCGGCTGCGCCGGGGTCCTGACCTATTTCGCCCCGCAGGCGGCGAGGCTGCTGGCCCGGTGATCGGAGCCTCAAGTCGACGTCGTTGAACCGGACCGGCGCTGGGCGGTTATGGCGCCATGGCGCGCGCGGCTGACAGGACGGCGGGAGACGGGGCCTTCGCCCGCCGGACCGCCATTGTCCTGGGGGCGATCATCGGCTTGCTGCTGCTCTGGCAGCTCAGCGGCGCCCTGCTGGTGGCCTTCGGAGCCGTGATCGTGGCGGTGCTGCTGCGCGGCATCGCCGACCCGATCGCCCGCCGCACCCCTCTGGGAGAGGGCGCGTCCGTCGCCGTCGCCATCCTGGCCGTCGTGGCCGTGATCACCGCCGTCGTCTGGCTGTTCGGGGCCGCGATCGCCGATCAGACGAACCTGCTGCTGGCCAGCCTGCCCACCTCGGCGGCCGAGTTCCGGGCCATGGTCGCGGCCTGGCCGTTCGGCGACCAGCTCCTGCGGCTGGACGGCTCCGGCCTGATGAGCGGCGCCGGCGGCTTTGTCGGCCGCATCGGCGTGTACGCCCTGTCGACCGTCAGCGTCGCCACCAGCCTGTTCCTGACGATCATCGCCGGCATCTTTCTGGCGGTAAGCCCGCGCACCTATCGGGACGGGCTCATCATCCTGTTCCCGCCCGCTCACCGGCCCGCTCTCAGGGAGGCCGCCGACACCACGGGTCGCGCGCTGAAGGCCTGGCTGTCCGGGCAGCTGGTCGACATGGCGGTGGTGGGAATCATGACCGGGATCGGCGTCGCCCTGATCGGCCTGCCCTCGCCCCTGACCCTGGCCCTGATCGCAGGCCTGCTGGCCTTTGTGCCGATCGTGGGAGCGATCGCCGGGGCGATCCCCGGGCTTCTGCTGGCGGCCCAGGGCGGGTGGGAGCTGATGGCCTGGACCCTGCTGGTCTATGTCGTGGTCCAGCAGATCGAGGGCAATCTGATCTATCCCTTCATCCAGAAACGCGCGGTGGCCCTGCCCCCGGTCCTGACCATCTTCGGCATTCTCGCCTTCGGCACCCTGTTCGGCCTGCCGGGCGTATTGGTGGCTGCGCCGCTGATCGTGGTGCTGTTCGTCAATGTGCGCCTGCTCTGGCTGCGCAAGGCGCTGGGCGAGGAGTTGCCGGTGCCGGGCGAGGCCTGAGACGCGGCCTCAGCCCTCGGATCGCGCCAGCAGCTCGACCAGATCGTCCTTCCAGAACACCGCCCAGGTGTGGGTGCCGTGGCCCTTGCCGCCGGGGCTGTTGGGGACGAGGCGGTAGCGGACGCCGGCGATACGCGGGACGAAATGCTCCGACAGTCCCAGCTCCGGAGGATTGATGAAGTCGTCGGCTGAGTTGATCCAGGTCATCGGGGCGGTGATCCGGTCCAGGCCCGCTGAGGGGTCGTAGTCGTACGAGGCGTTTACCTGATACCAGAGATCATTGGCGTCCAGCGCCGGGATGCGCCGCGCCTGCTGGGCCGCCAGCCATGCGTCGACCATCGCGGGCGTGGGCAGGTCCTGCTGCATGGCCATGGGCGCGGAGCCGGCCAGCAGCAGCAGGTCGACCGCGGTGCGCAGGCCCTCGACCGGCTGGGCCGAATAGTCGCCGCCGGCCCAGGCCGGGTCGCTGCGGATCGCGTCTTTCAGCATGGTCCGCCACAGCCGGTTGCGGCCGACGATGGCCGTCGGCTGGCAGGCCATGGGCATCAGGGCGTCGGCGAAGTCGGGATGCGCCTCTGCCCAGACGAAGATGTGCATACAGCCCATCGACGTGCCCAGCATGAGCCGCACCCGATCCACGCCCAGTCCGTCGACCAACAGTCGCCGCTGGGCCTCGACCATGTCGGCGTAGCCGTATTCCGGGAACCGTGCCCGCAGCCCGTCCGAGGGCTTGGACGAGCCGCCGTGGCCGAGGTTGTCGGGCATGATGATGTAGAAGCGCGCCGCATCCAGGGGCTGGCCTGGGCCGAACAGGTCGTCCGCGAACTGAGGCGACAGGAATTGGGCGCCGGTCCCGCCGGTGCCGTGCAGCAGCAGCACGGCGTTCTCGACCCGGCCATCCGGCCCGCGCCGCGGGGCGCCGAGGGTCCGATAGTGCATCCGTAGTCCGGGCAGGCTCTGACCGGAGGCCAGCACCACATCGCCGGCTTCGAAATCGCCCTCGACCGGCGCGGGCTGGGCGGCGGCGGCGGCGGAGGTCAGCAGCAGGGCGGCGAGACCGCACAGGGCAAGCAGACGTTTCATCGCGGGCGGTCTCCATCGTCGAGCGACAGCCGCGCCGACCAGCCGTCATGGGCGACATCGACATGGGCGGGCGCCGCGGCCCTGAGGGCGTTGTAGTCGAGGTCAAGGTGCAGATTGGTCAGCACCGCCCGCTTCACCTCGGCCCGGGCGATCCAGTCCAGGGTCTTGTCGACATGGGCGTGGGTCGGATGCGGGGTCCAGCGCAGGGCGTCGACGATCCAAAGGTCGCAGCCGCGCACCGCCTCGATGCCCGCCTCGTCAAGATCGGAGACGTCGCTGGAATAGGCCACCGGGCCGATGCGGTAGCCGACCGAGCGGATCGGGCCGTGCGCCTGGTCGAAGGTCACGACCGGCAGGGCCCCGCCGGGCCCGTCGATCGACCAGGCCTCGCCGTGCGGCGGGACGGGATGGGCGTCGAGGATGGCCGGATAGCCCTCCACGCTCTCGAAGATGTAGCGGAACCGGGCCTGGAGGGCGTCGCCCGTGGCGGCGTCCATGAAGGCCGGAATCCGCCGCCGCGCCCGCATGGCGAAGACGCGCAGGTCGTCTATGCCGTGGGTCTGGTCGGCGTGATCGTGGGTGTAGAGCACCGTATCGACGTGTCGGACCCCGGCGGCCAGCATCTGTGCCCGCAGGTCCGGCGAGGTGTCGATCAGCACGCTGGTGACGCCCTCGGGGCCGTAGCGGCGGATCAGGGCACAACAGCGGCTGCGGCGGTTCCTCGGCTCGGCCGGATCGCAGTCGCCCCAGTCGCCATCGCCGCGCGGCACGCCGCCGGACGAGCCGCAGCCGAGGATGACGACCTCGAGCTCGCCCGCCGGCCCGGTCATACGGCGGCCCCGGCCTCTGGCGGCCTCGGGATGCGATCGAACAGGGCGAAGAAGGCGTCGGTGGTGCGCGCCTCGGCCTCGTCCCGGCTCCAGCCGCGGATCTCCGCCAGCTTGTCCAGCACATGGGTCACATAGGCCGGCTCGTTGCGCCGCCCCCGGTGGGGCATGGGCGCCAGATAGGGACAGTCGGTCTCGACGATGATCCGCTCGGGCGGCATTGCGGCGACGAGGGCGCGCACCTCGTTCGCCGCCTTGAAGGTGGCGATGCCCGAGACCGAGAACCAGGCCCCCAGTTCCGCAGCCTTTTCCGCCAGTTCCGGGCCGCTGGTGTAGCAGTGCATCAGCAATCGGAACGGACCGTCGACCTGTTCCTCGGCGAGGATCCCCGCCATCACGTCGTCGGCTTCGCGGGTGTGCACCACCAGCGGCAGGCCCGAGCGGCGGGCGGCGTGGATGTGGGTGCGGAACACCGCCGCCTGCACCTCGCGCGGGCTGAGGTCGTAGTGGAAATCCAGGCCGCATTCGCCGATCCCGACGACCTTCGGCCGCTCAGCCAGCTCAATCAGCCGGTCAGCGGTCAGGTCGATATGGTCCTTCGCCTCATGCGGATGGACCCCGACGGTGCACCAGATGTCGTCATGGGCCGTGGCCAGGCCGTGGGTCGCCTCGAAGGTCGACAGCCTGTCCGAAATCTCGACCATCAGGCCGACGCCGGCCGTGCGGGCCCGGCCGATGACGGCGTCGCGGTCCTCGTCGAACTGGGGCGCGTGCAGATTGACGTGGCTGTCGATGATCATGCGCCGCCCGCCTTGACCCGCTGCAGGTCGGACAGGGCGCCGGCCAGGACGTCGCCGCGATCCAGGTTGATGGCGGCGGTCCGGTCGGGCAGTTCGACCAGCCGGCTCCACAGCTCGGCCCAGCGCTCGCCGCCCGAACCTGATTCAAGCGCGCGCACCTTCACCGCGGCGGTCAGCCGGTCCATCAGGGTCTCGAACCGCTCCTGACCCTCGGGGCCGCGGAACTTGTCGGCCGCGGCCAGGGCCTCGGCCCGGTCGACGCTGTCGGCCGCCACCCAGGCCTGGGCCAGTTGGTCCGCCTCGAGCGTGGCGCCGGAGGCCAGGGCCAGGGCCCGGCCGGGCGATCCGCCGGCCATGCCGGCGATCCGCGCCGCCTCGGCCGAGGTCACGCCGGCGCCGGTGCGCACCAGCTCCTCGAGCGCGTGCAGCGGCCAGACCGGGAAGGCCAGCCGACGGCAGCGCGAGCGGATGGTGGCCAGCAGCCGGCCCGGCGCATGGCTGACCAGAAACAGCACGCCTCGCTCCGGCGGCTCCTCAAGAACCTTCAGCAAGGCGTTGGCCGCGTTGACATTCAGGTCGTCCGCGGCGTCGATGATGGCGACCCGGTAGCGCGCCTGCGACGGGCTCTTGGAGAAGAACTCCGGCAGGTCCCGGGCCTGGTCGACCGAGATGGACTTTTTCGTCTTGCCGCCCTCGACGGCGCGCTCCAGCAACAGCAGATCGGGGTGGGACCGGGCCGTGACCAGCCGCGCGACCGGATCGTCGGGACGGGTTCCCAAGAGGCCCCGCGCGGGGTCGGGCGCCGCACCCAGCAGCCGGCGGGCGGCGCGCCAGGCGAAGGTGGCCTTGCCCGAGCCTTCGGGACCGCACAGCAGCCAGGCGTGATGCAGACGGCCGCGGTCGAGGGCGTCGACAAAGGCGGCCTCCGCCGCCGCGTCTGGGACCAGGTCGAAACGGTCGCGCGCATGCTCGGTCACGGCAGCCGCGCCTCCACCGCCGTCCAGACGCGGGCGGCCACCGTCTCGATGTCGCCGTCGGCGTCGATGACGACGCAGCGCTCCGGATGGCGCGCCGCGATGTCGAGAAAGCCTCGCCGCAGACGGGCGTGGAACTCCAGCCCCTTGGACTCGAACCGGGTCTCGAACAGGCCGCGACCGAAGGCGCGCTCCAGACCGATCTCGACCGGCAGGTCGAAGACAAGGGTCAGGTCCGGCTGGGTGGCGCCGACGACCGCCGCGTCGAGGCTCTCGATGAAGCCGGCGGCCGTCCCGCCGCCGACGCCCTGATAGGCGCGACTGGAATCGGCGAAGCGGTCGCAGACGACCCAGCGGCCCGCCTCCAGCGCCGGCCGGACCGTGCGTTCGAGGTGGTCGCTGCGGGCCGCGAACATCAGCAGGGTCTCGGTCATCGCCGACCAGCGGCCCGGATCCCCGTTCAGGGCCAGATGGCGAATCTCCTCGGCCCCGGGCGAGCCGCCCGGCTCGCGCGTCTGGACGACCTCAAGGTCGCGCGCGCGCAGGCGCTCGACCAGGCGCGCGACCTGGGTCGATTTGCCGGTCCCCTCCCCGCCTTCGAATGTGATGAATCTGCCCTGGGCCACCGGCGCACAATGGCGGCGCCGGCCCGGTTCGCAAGCCTCAGGGCGCCGATATCAACAGGGCGTCGGCGAAACCACGCGCGATCGCCGCCTGTCGGGCCCGTTCGGCGGCGTTGGGATCGGGCCAGGGACCGATCACGACCCGGAACAAACCGTCCCCCCGCGCGCCGTCGACGCTGGCCCGGTCGCCCAGCCGGTCGGCGGCCCGGCGCGCCGCGTCGCGGCTGGAATAGGCCCCCGTCTGGATCCAGAAGCGGCCGGCGGGCGCCGCGGCCGCCACGGGCGGCGGCGCCTGCGCCAGATCCATCCGGCTCCCGCCGCCCAAGCGCGGCGCCCGGCCCAGATAGCGGACGCGGACCTCGCCCACCCCCGCCGACACCATACCCAGGGCCTCCGCCGCGCCGCGCGACAGGTCGATGATCCGGTCGTCGACGAACGGGCCGCGATCATTGACCCGCACCACGACGCGGCGCCCATTGGCCAGGTTGGTGACCTCGACAAGCCCCGGCAACGGCAGGGTCTTGTGGGCGGCCGTCAGGGCATGCATGTCGAACCGCTCGCCGGTCGCCGTCGGCCGACCGTTGAACTGGTCGCCGTACCAGGAGGCCATGCCCCGCTCGTCATAGCCCGGCTGCTCGACCGGCTGATACCAGCGCCCGCGGATCTGATAGGGCCGCATGGTCCCGGAGACGATCGGCGCCGGATCGGCGACCACCGGCAGCCGCGTCGAGTCAGGCCGCGCCCCGCTGGCGCATGCGGCCAACACGGACATCAGGGCGGCGATCCCCAGCCCCCGAAGCAAATTCAGAAATCTATATCCGGCCATGGCTCCGCCTTCGAGACGCTGGAGCATGGCCAAAGACATTTCCGCTTTGGTTAACGCACCGTTTGGCGCTATGCGGCCAGTCCGCTCGATGGATCCGGACAGGTGGCCGAGTGGTTTAAGGCAGCGGTCTTGAAAACCGCCGTAGGTGAGAGCCTACCGTGGGTTCGAATCCCACCCTGTCCGCCACGCACCCCCGGAACAGTTCTCTGATCTGACCCCGGCCCCGCAAGGGCCCGGAACGTCGGCGATATTCGCCGTGAAACCCCCGCGCTGCCCGCTGTTCTGGCTCCTTCGGAGCATGCATCCGACCGCCGTTGGCAGGCCAGTCTCTGCACGAAGCGGATGTAGTGGAGTTTCCCTGTTATCGACTGGAACAGGGAAATCAGCTGTTTTTCGAGGACCCGATTTTGCGGCTCGGAAAGCTCCGCGCCTCGCAGAAGCAGTCAGGGCGGGCGTTCAGCCTGATCGCCGTTCCGACAGAAGCCGGATTTAACAGGGGACGATATTCGGCGGAAACAGGGATCATTTCCGGATGGAACAGGGAGCGATTGTCATTGGAACAGGGACCGCCCCTTCATAGAAACAGGGATCATTTTCCGTCGAAGCCGAGCGCCCGCCGCTGATCAGTCCAAGCCGTCGGAAGGCGCATCTTGAGCAACTGGTCCAGGGTGAGCGCTGCCGGCTGGCGGCCTTCCATGATGGCGTGCTGGATCTCCGGGGCCAAGAAGACCAACCGCCATAACCGACGGTCATATTCGTTGGTCGGAACTCCTTTGCCTGCAAACGTCCCGTCGGCCGGTTTCCATCCGAGATCGGCCGCCACGCGATGCGCCTTGCGCAGACCCCTGATCAAAACCGGATCGCGGCGCGCCTTGCGGACCGCCGATCCGCAGGCTGGGGTCAGAACCCATGTCCGGCCGCCGCGCGACTGACATCGGACCGGCGCGATCAGGACCTTGCGGTCTGCGTGGGTGTCGCAGGGGACCAGACGATCGCGCACGTCTCGCGGCAGTCCTTTGGATTCGAAGGCGATGCGCAGTTCCTGTGGCAGCACTTCGATTCTGCGGACCGGTTTCAGCATCTCCACAAGCGACCGGTCGGCGACCCCGGAGATCACCGACGCTATTTGCGCCTGCACTGCCTCCTCCAGCGCCTCGGCCGAGACCCGCCGCAGCACGCCTTCCCGGTCGTCCACTTTGCGCCCTTGCTGCAGCGGTGCCGAGACGTAGTAGCGATAAACGCGGCCGCCCCGCCCGTAGCCGAACGACGGGCTCATCGGATGGCCGTCGGCGTCAAACACCAGTCCTCTGAGCGGAAGCAGCGCCGATCGTAAGGGCCGCTCCTTGCGCGTGCGGGTGTTGGCGGAGAGCTGCGCCTGTACCCTTTCGAAGACCTCGAGCTCAACGACCGGGGGGTGGCAGCCGGCGACGCGGCTGTCGCCGTGGACGATCTCACCGAGGTAGACGCGATTTCGCAGCATGTGGAAGAGGGCGCCACGACTAAGAGGCGCGCCGCCTGACCGGGTGCCTTTGGCGCTGACCCACACCTTGGAGCGCAAACCCTCCCGCGCCAGCCGCGCCTCCAGAGCGGACAACGAGCGCAGCTCCAAATAGAGGTCGAAGATCGCTCGGACCTGCTCCGCTTCGGCCTCGTTGCGAACCAGTGCGCGGGTCGTGCGATCGGTTGGCGGATCGTAGCCTAACGGCGGCAGGCCGCCCATCCACATGCCCTTGGCCTTTGAGGCCGCGATCTTGTCGCGGATGCGCTCGCCGGTGACTTCGCGCTCAAACTGCGCAAACGACAGCAGCACGTTCAACGTTAGTCGTCCCATGGAGGTGGTGGTGTTGAACGACTGGGTCACAGAGACAAACGAAGCCTGGGCCTTGTCCAGCCGATCGACGATACGCGCGAAGTCCGCCAGCGACCGGGTCAGTCTGTCGATCTTGTAGACGACAATGGTGTCGACCTTGCCAGCATCGACATCCTCCAGCAGCCGCTTCAGGGCCGGGCGATCGATGTTGCCGCCCGAGAAGCCTCCGTCGTCGTAAATCTCAGGCAGGACCTTCCAGCCTTCGCTGGCCTGGCTGCGGACGTAGGCTTCACAGGCCTCTCGCTGAGCGTGCAGGCTATTGAACGCCTGATCCAGCCCCTCCTCGCTGCTCTTGCGGGTGTACAGGGCGCAGCGGACAACGGGGCGAGCAGTCATGCCCCCTCCTCGCCGGCCCGCAGTCCGAAGAAGCGCGGTCCATTCCAGCGCGAGCCGGTGATCTTGCGGGCCACCTGCGAGAGGCTGCGGTGCAGCTCATTACGATGGCGCAAACGTCCGTCCGGCTCCACCACAACGTCGTGACGCACGCCCTGCCATTCGCGGGTGAGCCGGGTGCCAGGAGTGAGCGACGTGGCGACAGGCGCCGAGGCGGGGCGGCGGATCGTGCGTCGCAGCTCGCCGTCGAGCCCGCCCTCGCGCGCCGCCTGCATCCGCCAAGCAAGCATCAGGCCGAGAATCTCAGACGAGCGGATCACCGGAGGGGCTCCGAAGCGCTCGCGCCAGATGGCCCGAAGCTGTTCAAGACTGAGGTCGCCGAAGGTCTCGCAGCCGACATCTGAAGCGTGTGCGGTGATCATCATGGGCCCATTCTCCGGGGCTCCTAGCCCCCACCAGGACGAGCCCGGAGTGGCCGGGCGCGCAGACACTGACGCTCCGTTGCTGGCCACAGTCCAGTCGGGAACTATATTTTTTCCAGCTGTGGACAACGAAACGCGCCAGGCCTAGGCGAATCATCGTTCGTGGTATGTTCACGCCATGGATACAGCCGCTGACCCCCGAACCATCGAGGCCCGCCCACCGTCTGAACTGCGGCCTTACGGCCGAAACGCCCGGACCCATTCCCGCAAGCAGGTTCGCCAGATCGCCGACAGCATCGAGCGCTTCGGCTTCACCAACCCGGTTCTGGTCAGCGACGATAGTGAGATCATCGCCGGCCACGGCAGGGTTGAGGCGGCCAAGCTGCTGGGACTGAAGACGGTGCCCACGCTG
Source organism: Brevundimonas sp. (assembly GCA_046292645.1). Classification (GTDB taxonomy): domain Bacteria; phylum Pseudomonadota; class Alphaproteobacteria; order Caulobacterales; family Caulobacteraceae; genus Brevundimonas. Next base: position 238,860 of record JBKBQO010000001.1, on the reverse strand, counting down.
CGGCTCTCGCACCTCTCTCCGGAAGAACGACGGGCCTATGTACTCGCCGATAACAAGCTCGCCCTCAACGCCGGCTGGGATCAGGACATCCTGGCCATCGAACTTCAGGCGCTGATCGACCTCGACTTCGATGTATCCGTTACCGGCTTCTCCCTTGCCGAGGTCGACTTCACCCTCGACGCAGCGCGGGAGCGGGATCCTGAGGCGCCGACGGGGGTCGAGAATGAGATCCCTGCGATCGCCGCGGAAGCAGTCACGCGCATGGGCGACGTTTGGGTGTTAGGGCGGCATCGACTGATCTGCGGCGACGCCCGCGAGCCGGCGGATTATGCCCGGCTCCTCGGGGAAGAGAAGGTGGACCTCGTATTCACCGACCCGCCCTACAATGTACCGATCGACGGTCACGTCTGCGGTTCGGGCCGCATTCGCCATCGCGAGTTCGCGATGGGTGTTGGCGAGATGAGCCAGGACGCCTTCACCAGCTTCCTCGCCGATGCGCTCAGGCCCATGGCCGCCAGTTGCCGCGACGGCGCGATCGCCTTCGTCTGCATGGACTGGCGGCACATGACCGAGCTGCTGAACGCCGGGGCGCAGGTGTTCTCCGAGCTTAAAAAACCTGTGCGTCTGGAACAAGACCAACGGCGGGATGGGCACTTTCTACCGGTCCAAACATGAGCTGGTGTTTGCCTACAAGGTCGGGACGGCGCCTCATACCAACACCTTCGGGCTCGGCGATACGGGCCGCTACCGCACCAACGTCTGGGACTATGCCGGCATCAGCTCCATGGGTTCGAACCGCGCAGAAGATTTAGCCATGCATCCCACCGTGAAGCCGGTCGCGATGGTGGCGGACGCCATTCGCGACTGCTCGAAGCGAAGCGACATCGTGCTGGACGGCTTCGGCGGCTCTGGGACCACGCTGGTCGCGGCCGAGGTCTGCGGCCGGGCCGCGCGGGTCATCGAGTTCGATCCGCACTACTGCGACGTGATCATCCGCCGGTACGAGCGGCTGACCGGCAGGCAGGCCACGTTAGCGGACAGCGGAGCGCTGTTCGACGACGTTGGGCAGCTGCGTCACGGAGGGATGGCAGCTTGAACGACAAACCAACCCCTAGCCCCGGCACAGCATTAGTCGGGTATTGTGCTCCGCCGGTGGAGCATCGATTCCAGAAGGGACGATCGGGCAATCCCCGCGGCCGGCCGCGCAAGCAGTCAGCCTTCGACCGACCCAAGGTCGACCCGGTGCTCACTCATCACATGGCCGACCTGGTGCTGGCAGAGGCCAGCCGGCCGATCCAGATCCGCGAGAATGACGAGATCATTGAGCTGCCGCTGATCCAGGCCGTCGTGCGCAGCTTGGGCGTGGCTGCGCTCAAGGGCAGTCATCGCGCCCAGATCGCCATCACCGGCATGGTCAAGGCGGTGCAGGACAAGACGCTGGAGGAGCGTGCGCTCGTCTACAAGGCGGCGCTCGCCTACAAGGATAGCTGGGAGGACGTGTTCAAACAGTGCGACGCGCGCGGGGAGCCGAGGCCCGAACCGGTTCCGCATCCTCACGAGATCGACGTCAACACCAAGACCTTGGTGGTCACTATCAATGGCCCGGAGACGCCGGACGAGAAGACGCAGTGGGACAAGATGCGGGACCGCCGGGCCGCTGCGCTGGATGAGGTAGCGGAGCTCAAACAGCGGCTAAAGCGCAAGTCCCGCTACAGCCACTTCTACGAAGAGGACATGGAACGGGAGCAGCGCATGGCCGACATGATCGGCGCGGTGCTTCCCGATGAGAAGACGCGCAGGACGCCCGGGTTCAACATGAAGCGGTGGCGCGAACAGCAGGAGGCTTGGAGCAAGATCAAGCTCGTCCAGAAGAAGGATGGTGCGCGCCCTTAGGGGCGATCAACGTCGGTTTTGCGCCAGATGCGGACATTGACATGCTGCCGAGATCCGGACGTTCCGGGGGGGCATCTGACGGCCCCTCCCGTCTCTTGGCAGACGCTGAACAGACCGCCATTCCACTCAGCTTGCAGCCCGCTTTCAAATGCTGGCATAGTCGAGGGATGATGATGAAGGCCACCTTCTTCCCGCTGATCTGAGGCGTGCTCGCCCGGCGCCTATAAGCGCCGCTCAGATCATTATTCGGCCCGGAAAGGGCCAGGGAGATTAACGGTGCCTCATCATGAGCATGAGGGTCTGACCGACGGTCAGATCCAAGACTTCATCAGCAACGGCTTCGTTAGGCTCGACAACGCGTTCAGCTCCGATATCGCGGCCCGGTGCCGTGACGAACTGTGGTCGGAGATCGGATTGTCCCCCGATAACCCCACAATGTGGACGCAGCCTGTGATCCGGGTCGCGTCCAAATCATCCGAGCCTTTTATCCAGGCGGCCAACACTCCCCAGCTGCATAGCGCCTATGATCAGCTGGTCGGCAATGGGCGCTGGCTGGCCCCACTCGGTCTCGGAACTTTTCCGATACGCTTTCCATCCCCGCTATCGGCGGGGGACGATGGTTGGCACGTCGACGTGAGCTTCGGCGACTCGCCCGACTTCATGGAATGGAGGGCCAACATCAAGAGCAGCGGACGGGCGCTCCTGATGCTCTTCCTACTGTCCGACGTCGGTGACGATGACGCGCCGACCCAAATACGGCGAGGATCGCACTCCGTGATCGCTCGCGAGCTCCTGCCTTACGGCGAGCGGGGTGCATCCCTGCGGCAGCTGGCGGCAGACGGCTTTGCTTCCACCAGCGATTGCCCGGTTAGCCTGGCGACAGGGCCTGCCGGCACGGTGTTCCTGTGCCACCCCTTCCTCGTTCATGCAGCGCAGGTGCACCGAGGAACTGAACCGCGCTTTATGGCTCAACCACCCCTGCTTCCTCGGGCCGAATTCGACCCGGCATCGCCACCCTCGCCCGTCCAGGCCGCTATTCGCCGAGCCTGCGGACTGACCTTGTGACTGGCCGCGCCCGGGGCGATCTTTCGCCTCGGGCGCATCGAGCCCGATTTCGCCTTTCCACAGGTTGCTGAAGCCACGATCAGTCGGAGAAACGCCAGAAGCGGACACCCGCACAGCGGCCCAAATCGGACATCGATGGGGCCGACCTGTCAGCCGCCGATCGTCGAATCGAACGCCATCTTCGGAAGCGCTATGACGCGCGCCCGGCTTCCGTAGGATGGTTGCTGGGGGCTGGGCTGGCGAGCATAACGATCACGCCAACGGCTGGCACGATCATCACGCACAGAAACGTCCAAGGCAGGCCGAGCAGAGCTATCTGGCCTCCTCTGAAGCCGGCACCTATGACCATGCCGGGCAACGCCATCGTCAACGCAAGCAACGCCGATACGCCTACCAGGGTGAAGAAGACCGGCCATGACCCGCGAGGTTCACGCCGAGAGAATCGTGGGATCTGAAATGCGACAATCCACGCAAGCGCAGTTGGGACAAGCGACACCAGCGCCCAGCCCCAACCCTTACGCTCCAACTCGGGAAAGAGGTTCGCCGGAAGATTGCTAATCGCAAACAAGCCGAGCACCGAGAGGGCCAATGCGACTTGGGCGCCACCGAAGGCAGCGTGAACACTGCCCCGCGCGCCCCGAGGCGAGCGACCCCCGAACCTCCACGCTCGCCACCAGACCGTCTCTCAGCCAGGTTCGGGCTGACGAATGGGCCCGCGACGAGCCCCCGGTTAGAGCGCCGCAGGTCGCGGCTGTCGCTGACACCCGGGCTAGTGGATGCCGCTTTCCTGCGCGAGCCACCTAAGCCAATCCAATCGCGCGCGCAGTTGGTAGATCACTCCCATGCTGGCGTATCGAGCCCAGTCTGTTCCCTGCGACGGGGGTCTTGCCAAGCGCGTCTGCTCAGCCGTTGAGAGCGCAATCTCCGTGCTCCGGACAGCGGCGGAAATAATGTCTCGCCGGTCCGCAGCACTCGCGAGCGCCAGGAAAAACATACGCGTCCGGATCGCGTCCGGGGTCGCGGAGGCTGTGCTCGCATCAATGTCGGCCAGCCAGGCAGAGAGCCGTCGCTTGCCTTCGGCCGTCGCGGACACGAGCTTGCGGCTCCTGCCCCCCTGCGGCGCCGAAGCGGTCACCATATCCATTTTCTCGAGCCGCCCGATCGAGGGATAGATTGAGCCGGTACTTGAGCTCCAGGTGGGCGTCAGCGACTGGGCGAACACCTTGCGCACATCATAGGCCGAGAGAGGACCATCCCGCGCGATGATCGCCAGGATAGTGAAGTCGAGTTCAGTCACGAAGGACTTCCGGGCTGCATGGGCCGGCCGCCCTTAAAGCACGGTTCAGCCAGCGGGTCACAGCGGAGCGGCTCGCCTCGGGCGACCGCGTCATGGACGGGCCGTCTCCCGCGCCGAGACTTCCGGCTGGGGCCCGTCATCCTGATAGAGACGCATGACGGCGCCGCTATCCGTCTCCTCGATCTGGAACCAGGTGAAGCTGTCGGGATAAAAGTACCGACGCTCTCCAGCGGGGTACACCTCCCGGTCGGGCGCGCCGTCTCGACCCATAAACACCTTGCTGTCCCGCAGGAAGAACCGTCGAGGGGGCGCAGAGCCAGACTGGTAGACCCCCACGTCGCGAGCGACCGCTTCCGGGTCCACGGGGACGCGGGTGAAGCGACGGTATGGCTTGCCGATGGCCAGGGCAGCGAGACGGCGCCCCAGGAGAGCGGGCGACGTCGCGGGCCGGTCGCTATTGGCCAAGACGACGATGACGATGTCCTCGGTCGGCAGGTAAAGGCTCTCATTGCTGAATCCCGAGACGCGCCCGTCGTGACGCAGGACGTCCTGGCCTCGAACATCTCCAAGAGCCATGCCGAAACCGTAAGGAACAGGCTGGCCGTCCGGCAGCAGCGTGGGCGCGATCATCTGGGCATGGAGGTCGGCCGTGATGACTTCCCCGCGATGCAGGGCCCGGGTCCAGCGGGCTAGGTCACCGGCCGAACCCGCCAGACCCGCAGCGGCGTGCCGCACGCTCGGGTCCGTCGAGCGAGCCAACTCAGGGCGTCCACCGGCGGTGATAGTGTAACCGCGCGCGGCGATTCCTGAAGCCTCCAGTTCTGGACCATAACCCAGTGTCCGAAGACCAAGAGGCCCGGACAGACGGTCGGTCACCGTCCGATGCCAGGGCCCGCGTGTCACGGCTTCCATGATGGCCCCGAGCAGCACGTAGTTTGAGTTACTATAGGCCCACGCCTGGCCTGGCTCGCTTCGCACCGGCAGGTCGCGAAAGACGCCGACCAGTTCCGGCGTGGAGAACGGGCGAGCAGCGTTGGCTTCCATCCACCCCGGTATCTCGTTGTACGACGCTATGCCGGATGTGTGGTTGAGCAGCTGGCGCACAGTCGCCGATCCAGCCGGCGCCGGATAGGATGGCAGGTAGTGGGACAAAGGGTCGTCGAGCCCGATGCGCCCCTCCTCCACCAGCTGCAGGATCGTGGCCGCAGTCAGCGATTTGGTGAGAGATCCCAGCCTGAAAACGGTTTGGGAAGACAGCGGCCGTCCCTCATCGAGGTCGGCCATTCCGCGGCTGGTGGCATAGACGGTTCTTCCGCCCTTTGTGATCACCACGACGGCCCCCGGCCCGTCCGCCGGATAGGCCGCCTCTACGATGGCGTTCGCTTCAGCCACGAAGGGATCCGGAGCCTGGATGGGACGGTCTGCGGCCCCTGGGCCCGCCAACAAAGTGGCCCCGACACCAAGCAGTTTCATGATCAACATGCGGACATCCCTCATCGGTTCCGGCACCCGAAGCGGTCACCAGGCAGTCCACCTAGCACACGATAGTGCGCAACGCACTATGTAGGTATCATGGTGAGGGAGCGTCGGACGTTCAGCTGGCCTCGCGATTTCCGATGCGGCGGCCGAGCCAACCGTTGCGGATCGGACGACCGGAGCCGGCGTTGCAGTTGTCATGCTGGAAGCATCGATACTTTTCTCTGGGGGATGCGCCTGCGGCGCGGTCCGCTTTGGCTTGGTCTGAACCTTTGCGGATCGGGCTCTGCCACTGCATGACCTTCCAAAAGGCTCATGCGGCGGCGTTCAACCCCTTCGTCGTTTTCAAGGCCGACGCCGTCGAGATCACCGGAAAACCGCGCAGCTGGTTCAGCTCGCCTGGCTACGACCGACAGTTCTACGGTCAATGCGGGTCACGGGTTGTGGCCTTCAATGGCGACGAGGTGGAAGTCTTCCTTGGAAGTCTGGATGAGCCTGGCTTGCTCGAGCCGCAGTACGAATCGTGGGTAGTCCGTCGGGAACCGTGGCTCTGCGTTCTCAATAAACCACAGCACTCTCGCGAGCAGCATACGTAAGGTCGCCGTTGCGCCAGCAGCGGACATCGTCGCCGGCGCGGAAAGTGGACATTCGTTGAGCCTGGCGGCAGCACTGCTTTCGACCCGGACGGCACCGCGTCTTGCACCACCTGCCAACATGCTTCATCTCACTGACAGGCCCTCCAGCGAGACCTTGTGATAAATCACCGCCGAAGTTCCGCTGTCGCGCACGGGATCGCGGCGGGCGCGGTCGCTGTGGCGGCATACATCATGGCCGCCTTGTGCGCAGGCTGGCTAGTTTCGATCCTGCTCGAGCCGATGGGCTACGACTGGCCCCGCTTCGCAGCCGAAGCCGCGATTTCCACCTGCGTTGGCATGATCGCCAGTTGGCGACTGACCAACGCCCTGTTCCCCAACCGATCGGGCAAGTGGATCTTCGCGGCGTTCGCTGGAGTGGTTGGGCTCGTCTCGCTGGCGGGCGGAAACGATTCAGCGAACTGGCTTCATACGGGTCAGGCGCTGCTCCTTGTCGGTCTCGCCTACGGCCTGTTCTGGCCGCATCGAGGACCCGCTCGCTGACGGCAAACGTCTGCTCGTCGCGCCGGCGTTCAGCGCCCTGGCTCAGATCGGGATTCACACGAGGCCGGAACATCCGTCACGGCGTCGAATGCCGAAACGATGCGGACGAAACATTCGGGCGCCGCGAAGGTCAGCATGTGTGCCCCGGACACTACGGTGGCGAACGTCACCTCGCGGACCTCGGACAATTTCGCGGCATGAGCGACGGCCCCTTCGTAGGGCGTGTTGGGGTCAAGCGTGCCATGGATCACCAGGGTGCGCGGCATCGAGACCGGGCTCCGGCCGTACCAGGCATCCCGGTCGTACAGCGGCGCGGACGAACCGACGAGCAATCCGGGCAACGGGCTGGTGAACAGGGCCTCGCGGGCTTCGGCTTCAACCACTTCAGCCGTCAGATCACGACGGCCGTTGTTCTCGGAGGCATTCATGAGCACGACGAGCGGCAGCGCGGGCGGGGACTGCGGATACCGGCTCAGTTGGTTCGCGACGGCATCGAGCCCGGCTCGAACCTGCACGAGGCGGGAGGGATCGCCCTCGCGCAAGCCGGACAAGACCGCCGGGATCTGGTCGCGTAGCTCAGGGAAGTTCAGAAGTGTCCCGAGGAACTGACGCAGATCGCCGCCGGGCGCGCCGGGGCTTACGAGCGCCTGCAGGCCCGGAGCCTCAAGAAGCGCAGCGTATGCCCGGGTATCAGCCGGGCTGAGCAGGCTTCGGCCGACCTTGTCCACGAGGGCCGTTCGCCGGCTGAGATCCGCCTCCGGCGACGACTCAAGCGAAACGAGGCCGTCGAGAACAATGCCGTCCAACGACAGCGGGGCGGTCTGCAACATGCGGAGAACAAGCTGGGTGCCGTAGGAGACGCCATAGATCTGCACCGATCCCTCGCCCCGGAAACGGGTGATGAGTTGCGACAGATCCCGCGACGCGTTGGTGGTCGTAAAGGCATGGGTCCGTTCGACATCGCCGTACATGCTGCCGATGCACGATCCCCATTCGTCGCCGGTCAGAGCCGGGCCGCCCGAACTTTCGACGGCCTCCTCGGCCGGGCAAAGGCGGGTCGAGTAACCCGTGCCACGGTGGTCGGGGATGATCAGGTCCCTGTCCGGGAATGCCCGGCGAAACGTATCAAGGAACGGGTAGAAGGAGGCTCCGCTTTCACCCGGACCGCCGGCGATGAGCCAGACCTGGCCGGTTGCCGTCCCGCTGGCTGACGGGAATTTTCGAATGAAGAGATCGACGGCGCTCCCCTCAGGATCACCGGGGTGGAGCGGCGCCTGACTGGTTGTGCAGAGACTGTCCGCCAGGCCCGGCAAGGCGCTGTCGCCACAAGGGGTGAACACGTCCTGGGCCGAGGCGGCGCCGCACGATATCGCGACGATCAGCGCCCCAAGGGCGAGACTCACGCAGGCGCGACGGGCGGTCTTCGACATGATGGATTCCCCAGACACGATTTTGATGCCGTGAAGTAGGAGCCTTCGGGCGCCGCGAGCCGATGCACCTCGCGACATTAAGTTTTCGCAATGGGGCAGCCGACGACCGCCGCGAGGTCAGCGATGCGCCAAGAGCGGACGTTGGGACCTCGCCAGCAAGTCGACCCTAGCCGCCCCTCAGCGCTCCTGCCTTTCCGTCGCCACAACCGCCCTGCTTAGTGAGGCAAAGGAGACTGCTCATGTCCCTGCGTCTGCTCGCCGTCCCCACGGCCTTGATCGCCGCAGCTGCGGCCGGCGCCGCCTTGGCCTGCAGCTGTATCGGCTATCCTGACGCTGCGACCCAGCTGGCCGAGGCCCGGCTGATGGTAGTGGCCCATGCTGAATGGACGAAGCCCGAGCGCGGCGCGACCGATCCTGGCCAAAAGGTTACTCGCTTCCGCGTCGTGCGAACTATCAAAGGCGAGGGGCGCCGGGCTTGGCAGATCGCGCACCACGTCGAAGGTGCGACCTGCGGTGTCGTCTTCCAGCCGGGTAAGGAGTACGTCGTCATTGCTGGCGCTTGGCAGGGCCGGATGAGCACAGGTCTGTGTCAGCAGGCGCAGTTCCCGCTAGCTGACTATGAGGCGGCCGCTTCGCTCTGAGAGCCGCGTCGCGCCAAGAGCGGTCATTGGCTCGCCGGCAGAAATCCGACATTCTCAGCGCCTAGCTGACCATCCCCGCGAACATTCTAATTGGCCTGAGCCGAGGTACCGATTAGTGCCTCCCAAGGATGTCCTTGGCGACCTCGAGAACTTCTTTCGCGACGCGCGGCCGCTCACCTTTCTGCAGTCGAAGCGCGACTATCAAGGGCTCCAAGGTGATAGCAGCCTCATGCTCCTGCACTAGGGCCAAGACAGCGTCGACGTCACTCAGGCGCGCGACAGCCATTGCCGTGTCTACGAAATCCGATAGCCACTCCCGCCGCACTGGAAGGCGATTAAGCGCCTGGCGCAAGCACTCCAATGCCAGCGACAGTTCACCCCGTCTTGCTTCCAGCCCAGCCAGCATTAACACCGCTGGCAGGAAGGTTTCGTCCTGAACGATCGCCGCGCGCAAATCAGAGATTTGCGCCTCGGGCGCGCCGTGATTCAGCAGCTTCGCCCGCGCGAACAATGTGCGCGGATTGTCGGGCGCGAGCGCCATCGCGCGCGCCAGCAGCGGCTCAGCCTGCGCCGGATCGACGAGCGCGAGACCCGTTAAGGCCGTTACGGACTCGTCTTCGAGCCGTAACACGGCGTCGAACGACTTGGTCGCCCCGTCTGTATCGCCTCTGCGTGCACAAATTTGTCCTTGCAGCAATAGGCAGCAGACACAGGTTTCATTGATGTTCAACGCGTCATCAACAACCTGCTCAGCGCCCGCCTCATCACCCTTATGAACGAGCAGTTCAGCCAACTCTCGTGACGCCGCACAAACCCCGGGCCGCTGAGGATCTGCAATGGCCTGGCGCAGGATTGCTTCGGCTTCCGATTGGGTCTCGATCCGACCGGCGAGAATGCGAGCTAGGCCTACCCGAGCACCGACGTTGTCTTGATGATGGATCGAAGCGCGATAGGCGTTCTCTGCCTCAGCGTCCTCGTCGAGGAGGGCGTAGAAATCTCCCGCCAGATCGAAGGCCTCGGCCTTGTTCTGTATCTGGGTCACAGCGGTCGCCGCCAGCGACCTGAGTTGCTCGGGGGATGCTTCGGCCAGAATGAGCCGTTGCGCGAGGGCGCGGAATGGCATCGCACGATGCATCCCATGGGAAATGGAGGCTTCAAGCGCCTCTTGGGCCTCATCAGCGCGATCGGTATGCGTATGCAGGAAAAGACCGAGATCAGCCCAGCCCATCGCATTGTTGAGCTCGAACGCCGCTGATCTAAGGATATCGATGGCTTCGTCTGTTCGCTCCGCATCGTTTAGCATGTCCACGAGGATGCGGCGGCTATCGAGGTTTTCGACGTTCTCGGCCAAAGCCGCTTTGAGAACCACCTCCGCTTCATCATTTCGACCGGCTTCGGCTAACAGCATTCCGAAACGCGACCACAGCAGGTCGGGCATGGGGCCGACGGCGCGCGCGCGCTCGTAGATCGCGATAGCCGCATCCACGTCGCCCTCTTCTTCCCGCAATTCGGCAAGCCCGACAGCGGCCATGACCTGAGCAGGATCCCTTTGCAGGGCCTGTTGGAACAGGTCGATCGCCCGCGGACGATCCCCGACACCTACAAACGCACGTCCGAGGACGGCCTTGGCCCACGCATCCTCCGGCGCCAACGCGATCGCCTTCTCTGCCGGTGCAATGGAAGCTTGATGGTCATCGAGCCGTTGATGAACTAGAGCGAGCCGGAGCCAGGCCCCCGGCAGTTCAGGCCACCGATCCAGCATGGAGCCCAGGATCGAGAGCGCATGCTCGAAGTCCCCGCGATCGGCCGCCGCTTCAAATTCATCCGTCCGCTTCGCGATCTCAGCGTCTTCATCCGTCGATGCGGCGCTGCCGAACAAGTCGGGCTCCTCGATACGCAACAAGGAACGATCCCTGCGAAACACTCGGATGAACTCCTTCGGCGTCTGCTCCAGGATCTGCTTGCGAACGCCCTCCTCGGCTCTGCTCAGAATGGCGTCGAAGGTCGAGTGATAATCGCCGCGCAGTTCAGGCGCGATCGCACAGGCCTCGCGCACCAGCAGGGCTGTGGTCTTCACCAGTTCGTCTTGATCGTAGTAGCCGGTCATGAACGACACGAGCGCGCGCACCCGATTGGACGGATGGCTGCGTCGCCGCATTAGGTAGTAGATATTGAACAGACGCTCAGCGGCGTAATAGATCGTCGCGCGACCCTCGGCAGGCCCTCTGATCACGGCACCTCTGTCGCTGAGACGGCCCAGCATGGTCGAGGCGGTGTTGGTGTTCACTCGGGCTTGCTCAGCGATCTGTTTGGCGGACTGAGGATCCCAGGCGTCCAGCAGGGCTGCGAACACTTTACGCTCCATCGGGGGTAGCGCATCGAGCTGACTTTTAAAGTACTCAGTGTTCTGGTCGATCAGCTGGTTCAGATTGGCCATCAGATCTTGTAGGGACGGCGTCCGCATGAAATCTGCCAAGATATGCAGGAGCCGCGGACTTCCGCCGGTCAGGATTTCCAACGGCCTGATCCGCTCCCGCCGCACGGACTGGCCTGTGATGGCCTCCCAGAGGGTATGGCATTCCTCAAGCGTCAACGGCTCCAGATGAACCCGCACGTAGTCGGCCGGAACGACGTCCGGGTCCTCATCATCGATCCGCCCCTGCGCCACCGACGTCGCCAAGACGCCGAACAGGGTGGCGTCCGATAGTAGGCTCAGAAGACGGGCGGCGTCGGTCCCGATCTGGTCGTGCAGAATAATGTGGAAGTTCTCGACGATGATCAGAAGGCGCTGCCTTCGTGTGACGACAAACTCTCGCAGCGCGGACAGGGTGGTCTCGATCAGTTCGTCTTCGCCTGAAGCCGCCACGGCCGCCTGATAATGCGCCTCGGGCACTGCCCCGGGCGTCTGGTCCCGTAGATGAAACAGACACTCTAAGAAGAACTCGCCGGGGGTCGTAACGACGTAGCTTTCCTCCCCGAGGAAGATGGCGTGCCAACCTTGGCTCAAACGCCCCTCGCCGCGATTTTCGGCCAAAACTCGGCGACAGAGGGTCGTCTTGCCTGCTCCCCGCGGGGCCAGAACTAACACGCGGGCCGTGGATCCTCCCGGCGAGCTCTCGAACACGCTCAACACGGTATCGAGTTGATGCCTTCGGACGACGAAGTTGGCGACCGCCTCCTCGTCGTTGAGAAACCCCGGGTTGAACTTGAACGCCTTGCTCATGCGGTGTGACGGCCCCTCTGCATACCTTCACCTACCATCCCAACAAAGTCGTTGGCAAACAGATTTAGCTGCGATATAGCGTCCCGCAAGTCGCCAACAGAATCGTTGGCAACACAGCGATGTCGAACACGGAGGCTCAGACATGAACGACAAGACGATCTCCAACACGAACCCCGTGGTGCGCGATGGGGAACAAGGGAGAAGCATGGGTGCCGCACTGAACTTTGTTGCCCGGTTTTCCGGAGACGACGGGCGGCCCAACCGCATCAAGGCCGTGATGGAAGCGACCTTGGTGCGGGGCGATCAGCCTTTGGCCGAGGCCATCGCCGACGCGAGTGAGGCCGTGCCTCTTGAGGTGGGCGAGGCCCTGATCACCGAAAAGGGGCACGACACGGATCTCTATTTCATCCTCGCCGGAAAGGCCGGGATCATCGTCAAGGGCGTGCAGGTCAATGAGCGGGGGCCGGGCGACCACGTCGGCGAAATCGCTGCTCTCGACCCGACCCAGCAACGCTCGGCCACAGTGGTGGGGCAGTCCCCCGGTGCGGTCCTGCGGCTGCCGGAACCGGCCTTGACCGACATCGCGGAGCGCTTCCCGGCGATCTGGCGCCGTCTCGCCATCGAACAGGCAAAGCGTCTGGTCCAGCGCAACGACCTGGTGCGGGCGGCCAATGATCAGCCGATCGTCTTCATTATCTCCTCCGTCGAGGCGCTGACGGTCGCCCAAGAACTCCAGTCCCGCCTCACCCATGCGGACATGCAGGTCACGCTCTGGACAGACGGGGTGTTCCGGGCCTCCGACTACCCGATCCCCGCGCTTCAGCGTGCGATCGAGGCTTCGGACTTCGCCATCGCCGTGATCGACGGCGACGACACCATCGTGTCGCGCGAGACGACCCAGTTGGCCCCCCGGGACAATGTGACGTTCGAGCTGGGGCTCTTCATGGGCAAGCTGGACCTAGAGCGCACGATCCTGGTCGAGCCGCGTAACGCCCAGATCAAGCTCGCCAGCGACCTACGCGGCATCACCACCCTGACCTACCGCCCCGGTGCGGACGACACCCTGGAAAGCCGCATCCAGCCTGTGGCCCACGAAATCTCCAAACACGTCCGCCGCGTCGGCGTGCGCCGCTCATAAGGAAGCTTCCCATGCCCTGGTCAGAACCCAACGCGCTGGAACGTATCGCCCGTCACCGCGCCTCCTCGCCCGAGACCGCCGTCTCCGTCTCCGATTTCTCCGACTATATGCGCTCGCGTCGAGCCGTGGCTGACCAGGCCCGCGCCCTAGGCGCCACGCCGCAACGCGAATGGTATGTGCCGCCCAACCGGGCGGTCACGACCCACGGCGTCCACATCTACGCCAATCTGCTGGCCTATAATGACCGGCTGGTCGAGCAGGGACGCGAGACGGAGGCGAGCCATGCGCGGGCCTTACAGCTCTTGCACTTCCATTACAGCGCCTGCGATCTGCTGACCCAGGCGTTCGACATCCAGCGCGTCGACTTCCACGGCGGGCGGCTGCACGCGGTGGTGCTGACACCCGAGGGCGCGGGTCGCGAAGGCGAACGGATCGCCAAGGCGCTCGCCTTCGCTGCGGCCTTCCGGGAAATGGTCGACCGCGCGGGCCGCCGCTACGGCGCCGACTTCCAGACCGACGTCCGCATCGGCATCGACAGCGGGCCGGCCGTGGCGGTGAACAGCGGCCGCGCGAGCGAGCCGGAGCCCCTGTTCATTGGGTCGCCCGCCAACCACGCCGCCAAGCTGGCTGACGGGGATGAGCCAGGAATCTTCCTGTCGCCTCGCCTAGAACAGGCGCGGACCGGGATGCGGCCGCTGGCGGGCGTGCGCTTCGCGGACGACGCGGCCGCCCAGATGTTGGCCGAGAGCGTCGACGTCCGGGCCCTGCGCAAGAGCGCGCGCGGGCCGTTGGATGAGGCCTACAACACCTTCGTCGATGATCAGGACCGGCTGCTCAAGGCGCACGGGGGCGTCAGGCCTGCGGAGTTCACCTTCCACTATCGCCAGCCGCCGCTGCGGTCGGTTAAGTTCGCCGACCATCCGCCCAGCAACAGCATCCGGCTGCCGCTCGCCTCTGTGTTCGCCGATATCGACGGCTTCACCGCCTATGTAGATGCGGCCATTGCCGGCGGCCGGGTCGCGGAAGCGGTTTCGAACCTTCATGTCCTGCGGGCCGAAATGGCGGCCGTGCTTCAAGAAGATTTCCGGGGACGAAAGATCCGCTTCATCGGCGACTGCCTGCACGGCGTGATCGCCATCGGCAATGCGCGGGACACCGACGCGATGGCAACGATCAAGGAGGCGGTGCTCACCGCTGCTGCGATCCGGTCGTCGTTCGAACTCTGCCGGGCCCGGCTGCCGGGCGTCGCCTCCCTGGGCATCGCGATCGGGATTGAGTACGGCCCGACCCCGATGTGCCGCTTGGGCCTGCGCGGGGACGCCAGCGTGCGGTGTTCGTCCAGCAAGGCGACGTGTGTCTCCGAGGCGGCCCAAGCCGCCTGTGGCGGCGTCGAGACCGCGATCGGGGAACGGGCCTATTCGGAGGCCGGGGCCACGGTGAAGCACCTGTTCGGTCCGGCGCGCCGGGTCCCGAACCTGACCTATCCGGCGGCAGAAGCCCACCTTTCGCGGGTGAGCGCGCCGGCCGTCGTCGGCGCGGGAGCTGCAGCGGGGGCCTCGGCAGCGAGCGCCGCTTCGGCCGCGCCCATGCGGGCGCATTGCCCGGAATGATCGCGCCGATCGATCTTCTTTTGGCGACGGCACCCAACTGGTTCACCGTGCGGTCCCGCACGGTGAACCAAGTGCGCGGCGACGCGGCGCATGGGCCGTGGGTTCCAGCCCCTCTGGATCTGACGATCGTGTCCGCGCCGTGCCCGATCGTGCGCGAGACCCAGCCGGGGACGCGGTTTCCCGCCTTCTGCCCGGATCGCCATATTCAGGGGGATCGCACCTTCTGCGTAGGACTGGGCCGTCGGCCGGTGGACTCCCTGCGCCGCGCCAGGGACTGGTGGACAGACTTGGATCAATATCTGGCCTGTCAGGCCATCGCCGAAGCCACCCGGCTATGGCCGCCGCAGAACGCCCTCGATCACGGACCCGCGGGCCTCTATCACCAGCGCGCCCTCAGGCTGGCGGAGCGCCTCGGCATCATGGACGCCTATCTCGACGCCTATTTCGACCAACCATCGTGGATCACCAGCACAGGGCTCACCAAGCTAGGCGAGCGAAAGGTCCGTCTGGCCTGCCCGGTGGTCGCGCGAGCGCCGAGGGTAAAGGGTGGAAGAAAGGCCCGCCTGCTGCTTCTCGAACTCGTTATGTCCGAGCGCGCGCGCCGCGCCGCTCTTAAGCAATACAAGGCGCGCATTTCCAACGGTACGCAAACCTGCTGCGGGGCCATGAGGGATTGCGGCTTTCCGAAAACGGCTGCGCTCGCCGCCTGAGTAATCCGGTGAACGTAATGGCGTTCGGGTTAGGCGCTTCGAGCCGCAACGACCGATGAATCCGGCCACTGACGGTCCTCCGCAACGCCCATTCGAGTTCGTGCCCGCATCCCGACTAACTGGTCGACACCCAAGACCATAGCGGACATTCCGATGTTCCGAAAAGAGTCAGAAGCGGGCGCTCGCCCCCTGCCCTCGCCTTTCGACGGTTCCCGTCCAGGAAGCGGACGCCCCTAACCGCCGCTTTGAGTCAGAAGCGGGCGCTCGCCCCCTGCCCTCGCCTTTCGACGGTTCCCGTCCAGGAAGCGGACGCCCCTAACCGCCGCTTTGAGTCATCAGCGGACATTGCCGACCCGCCGATAGGCGACCCAGCCGCCGCGCAGCCTGCTGCCCTTCGCTTCCCGCATCCGCCATACTTCAGAAACTGCTCATGTGGGAACAGGCAGCGCTGGAGCGTCATATTCAAATGCGCTGCAGCTAGGGACCCGCTACAGCCAGTAGCGGTAGACGGGCGTCAGGTCTGGCCGGCGAGCGAGAGTTGAAAGCCCCCGACCATCATCCCGGAGCAACCTGACGTCCGTGGACCACGGAAAGTGGGTGCCGGCGCCCAATGATCACTTGAGGCTGGATCTTGTGGATTTGAGCCGCCCTTCGTGCGCCGGCGCACTTTGGGGGCTCGGCGGATCGCTGATCGCGGCAATCGCATGAGGAGGCAAAGGGCCTGAAAGTTCGCGACGATCTGGGTTCGCAAGAGGCTGTGAGGCCGGGTGACCGCGAACGTGAGGCTGATGATGGCAAGGTCGATGAAGGCTGCGACGTCGAACATCATAAACCAGACGAACAACTCTGGAGCCGCCACGACAAAGAGATGGGCGCCCTCCGCCCCAAATAGGAGGAACAGGGTAGCTGCAAGGATGCCCATGATCAGATAAAAGACGCCCTCTCCTGCGGTTATGCGGTTCAAGCGTCTCGCAGGCGCTTCGACCAGCGTCTTCCGAAGCGCTTTTCCGATCGGGGTGGTTGGAACTGCCACCAGTGCGATGACCACGAAGATGATGAGGGACAGAAACAACGCCAACTCCTGCACAAATGCGTCAGAGGCCCGCCAGGAACACGCCAGACCCCAAGGCCCCGATCCCGACAGCCATGAAAGTCACCGCGCCCAGAGCGTAATTGCGAAGCATGGCGCGGCTCGGTCGTCGCAAGAACATCGCTTCCACGCCCGCGACTTGGGCGACAAGACTAATCAGCGCCGACAACGAGAAGCAGAGAACCGCAATCCAGATCGGCAACTTGAAATCGCTGAGGATCGACCCTGCCAATGTGATCGCCAAGCCAGCCCCTGCGGTCGAAAGGGTCGCCACTTGGCTGAACGTCTGAAACTGGAGGGTATGCGGCACATCCGCCGAGGGGAGCATGTCATCCGCCCCCCCCGGATCTGGCTGCGCTGTCACGGTAGGCGCATTCCGATAGCGAGAGCCACCAGCGCCACAGCGATGATGATCGCGCCCAGGAGCACCTTCTTGGAACTATTGGTCATGAAACTTCCTCCGTTCCAAATCTCCCGCACAGAACCGTCTGATCCTAGTGAACTTTCGGTAAGAAGATGAGGGAGGAGTCGCGGCTACCCTGCTTTGCGGGCCTTTGGCTTCGTAGGTGCCTTGGCAACGCTCGCTCTACTCGCCTTCTTCGCCGCAGGACCGGCGAGACTGGCGCGAAGCGCTGACATCAGGTCGATGACGTTCGTGTCGGACGGCTCCGCGACCCTGGCGGGCTTCTGCCCGCGCTGCTTGTCTTCGATCAGGGCCTTCAGAGCCTGCTCGTAGCGATCAACGAATTGGCTCGGGTCGAACGGCCCTTCGCTCTGCTCGATGATCCGCTCGGCGATCGCGATCATGCCGGCGTCTGGCTCAGCGTCAGAGATCGAGTTGAAAATTTCCTCGGATTGCCGCACCTCCGCGTCGGTTCGGATCGTGTAGGCGAGGATCCCTTTGCCGCGCGGCTCCAGCGCTACGATCCGCTCTCGCGTCGACATCACCACGCGACCCAAGGCGATCTGTCCTGACCGTTCCATCGCCGTGCGAATGACGCCGAAAGCCTCCTGGGCCAACTTGCCATCCGGCGCGAGATAGTAGGGATTATCCCAGTAAACACGGTCGATGTCGGCGGCCGGGACGAAGCGCTCGATGTCGATCGTCTTGGTGCTCTCCAAGCGGACGGACTTGATCTCCTCGTCTGAGAGCAGGACGTACTCGCCCTTCGCCACTTCATAGCCCTTGACCAGCTCAGACCGCTCGATCGGGCCTGTGTCGGGGTCGGTGGTGATCATCTTGATGCGGTTGTTGGTCCGCGGGTTGATCAGGTTGAAGTGCACGTCCCCGCCCGAGCTGGTGGCGGTGTACAGGGCGACCGGGCACGTCACGAGCGACAGCCTGAGATGTCCTTGCCATGTGGGACGGTAAGCCATGTCGATCCTCCGGACCCGGCGGGGTCGGCGGACTCAACGGCGTCGCAGGTGATTCGTTCTATTCAGGCGCAGGGCGCCGTCGATCCACTATCCAGATTGATCCGGAAGCAGTGCTCTTGACCGCTAGCCATGTCCTGGACGATGACTCGGAGGTCGTCATCCTCGCCAACGACCAGAGGATAGTCTTCAGCGTAGGCGACCGCGGCCGCTTCGAAGGATGCTTCCTCGACGATTCGCGAGCTGTGGCCAAGGTCAGCGGCATGGACGCAGAACTTGCGTTGGTCGATCTGAGGCGTCGGCATGTGCATACTCCGTTTTACGAGAAACGCAGCCGGGCCGAAAAGGATTCACGGTTTGGCTAGCAAAGGGTCGGAGCGCTCTGCCTCGAATCTGCAAAACGGCGGGTCAGAGCGCTCGGGGCGCTGGTCGCACGATTCTCAGGACAGTGACTTGCTGGACTCTCGCTTCGGTTGCCGGCTAGCTCGAACGATCCTTGGGGAGGGAAGTATGCAGCTGCTCGAGCGGCCGGCGCGGCACCGGTGCGGCGAGGGGATCCAGGATACGGCCGGCATTTAGACCGGGACAATGACGGTGTCGGATGCAAGTAGTTGCCCTGCTGCTCGCGGGGGTGCTCGGATAGCGAGGCCCGAGACCAGGCGTCAGCTGCTGAGGACGCTGCGAGCGCTGCGAATGAACGGGCCGACCGGGCAGAAGTGGCTGTTCAGGATCTTGAGGCTCGTGTTCAGGATCTGGAATCGGCGGCGTACCAGTAGCGGACGTGCCGCCAATGCGTCAGATAATGACGGCCTGCTCGCGCATGCTTTGGTGCCCCGATGAAAGCCCCTGCCCTCTTCGTCGCCCTGGCACTGCCGCGGCCGAGCGGGTCTTTGGTCCGGCGACTTACACCGTCGTGATCGAGGAGCGGGTCGGCACGGACAGGGGCGGCCAGTGCCGCGGCCGGGAAGGGCTCACCATCAATGCGCAGCGCACAGGCTTTGCGATCCGCAAGGGCTTCCCATTCGATCGCCTGCCTGACTTTACGGCGATCCAGGCCGGCAACCGCGACCTTCGATCTGGCGTCGACTTGATCTTGCGCCCCCACGGCGGCGAGCCGGTCCGCGTGCTGTCGGTGCACCTCAAGTCCGGCTGCAGCTCTGGCGATCGGGCCGAGGCTTGCGCCGCGCTTTTCGAACAGGTCCCTGTCCTAGAGCGATGGATCGACGAGCGTGCCGACGAGCGGATCCGGTTCGCGGTTCTGGGTGATTTCAACCGCCGCCTGGCAATGCCAACTGATGCGGGTCTGGGCCGATTTGGACGATGCCTCACCGGCGAACTCTGACCTTGCACTTGCGTCCGGCGATCAGCCCGCGCGCTGCAATCCTCGCTATCGCGACTTCATCGACTTAATCGTGCTTGATCGCCGCGCCGCTGCCGATCTGGTCGGGTTCGAGGAGGGACGGTTTGGGGACGAGGCGCTGAGCGATCACTGCGCAGTTTCGGCTCGATTGAGGTGGGGCTGACCGCTGACGGCGCCGCCGCATCACCCGTCGATGCCCACAGCCGGCCGGGTTCAATTCAAGGCGCTGGTGCCTACGGTCCTCCCGCGACGGCACCAGAAATGGCCATAGCGAGCCCCTCCAAGTCGACGCGGCCGTTCAGCTCGATTGAGCCCGCCTCATCCTTGATGGTCAGCTTCGAGTCGGAATCGCTCGCTTGTCTCTTCAACTCGTCCCGGATTGCGTCGATGATTTGAGCTTGCAGATCCATTAGCGGGTTCCGAGCTCTCTCTCGACGTCCTCGGCCCGATCGCCGACTTTCGCGACCGCCGTCCGAAGCTCATCTTCAGTCACGCCGAATTTCTCGCTCCAGTCCCGGACCTCGTAATCTTCGGCGAGGCTGATCCGTTTGCGGTCTTGGCCGCCGGTTTGGTTTTTGTCGTCTGACATTGAGGTCCTCCTTCCGACTGAGGAACGGCGAGGACTCAGAAGCTGTTCCAAAAGCGGACCTGTTGGATGTCCGCTGAAAGTCACATTCGGACATTCACGAGTCGGTCGCGAGTTTGATCTTGCCTCAGGGCATGAACTGAATGGTGTGGGCGAATTGAACGTCGCGCGGACCGGGGGCGACTTCGGCATCGCGCATCAGGGCAATGGCCCCTTCACCGAACCCCATGCCTGGGTGGGTCTCGCCGAGCACCCGGCAGTTTTCCACGCGCCCAGACGCGCGAGCGGTGCATTCCAAAGTCACAGCGACGGTCATCAACTGACGCGATGTAGTCTCTGATCGAACGGTTTCGACGGCAGGAATAACGCGCGCCGGGGACGCCTTAGCCTTGGCGGTCTCTTCCGGCAGCAGCAAAGCTGTAGCGAATACAAACTCGATCACCGCACCACTCCTTACGCTGCCAGCCCAATGAGCAGAGGTGGCGTCGGTTCCAAACGGCCAAGACCGCAGAACTGATGGGCTTTGAAGCGTCGCTTCTACTTGAGCGCCGGAAAGCGGGCTCACTGGGGGTCAGCTACGGGCGGAAAGCGGACACAGATCAGCTGGTCGCCAGCCCTTCGTGTGACAAGGTTGCTTCATGACCGACCGCGCCAAGGAAATAACCGACCTGTCAGAAGGCCGGCGAGGCTGATCGCATGGCAGCCAAGTCGCCCTTCGCAGGTGACCGGAAACGTTTCGGCGATGTGGCGGCAGAGTACCGGCGTAGGGTCGAGAAGCTGAAGGGCTAAGCCTCTGCCAGTGCAAAGCGATCAGCCCGCACCGCCGCCATCACCTCGGCGGGATCGTTAATCGGATCCATCCAGACGCCGAAGTCTGCAGGCTCCAAGATCACCGGCGCCCGCGTGTGATAGTCGGTCAGCATGCCCTCTGATGGGCCGGTTAGGATCGTGAAGCTGGTCAGTTCGCCCGCGTCCGTCGTGGTCGCCCTGTCCCAGATGCCGGCGAACCAGATGATGCCGTCGTCCCCGCGGCGGAAGGTGTGCTTGGTCTTGGAGCCCCTCTCGCCAGTCCACTCGTACCAAGCCGAGGCCGGGACGATGCAGCGGCGACGCGCGAAAGCCCCCTTGAACGTGGACGCGGTCGCCACGCCCTCGCAACGGGCGTTGAAGGTGGTCATCTTCCAGCCGTCGTTGGCGCCTTTCACGGTGTCCTTGAGCGGCTTGCCCGAGCGCCAGTAGGGCACGAGACCCCAGCGACCCTTCTCAACGACCCACTCGCCGTCCTCCAGCCTGGCGAAGGCCTGTGACGTTGTCGGCCGCACATCGTCGTTCGGCTCGAGGTTCAGGGGAGCGGTGCGCACCGTGGAAAACGTCGTAAGCTGCCGATGTATATCGGCCCATGTCAGGTGGCTGGTGTCGAAGCGGCCGCACACCTCAGCAGTTGCCCGCCACTAGTCGCGAAACACGCGGGTCGGTCAGCGAGGCGATCACTTCCAGATCGAAGGCGTCCTGGGCTTCGGCTTCTTCGGTCAAAACGCGTGGCTCGCGGGGTCGCATCGTCCTGAGCAAATAGTGGCGGCCCTTCACCTTCCCGTGCGCTGACACGTCCTCGACCCTCTCCAGGTGCACCCCGACGGTCGACCTTAGCAATGTCTTTCGGACCGGCATCCCAGGAACCTGCCACGCCCTTGGCGGATTGTGGAGTCGCCAGCCGATACGGGGGCCTCGGTTCGCCGAGCGCCTGACAAGCTGCGCTCGCCCCGCCGTAGCCACCCCTACGGCGGGGCTTCTGATTTGATCGTCCGTGTCAGGCCTGGCGACTGTGAGGATGCGATGGCCGAGAAGGGGTGCGTGAGCGTGGAATATTACGACCCGGCGGCACCCAGAACGCATAGCCTCTACGTAGTGACCGTCCCGGTCGGAAACCCGGTCGCCTACATTCACATCACGCAAGCGATGCTGCCGCCGTCATAAGTTTAGAAATGGCAGCGCCCCTTAAGTGTGGAGGCCCGAGACGCTCTCTTCCTTTAAGGGCCCTGACCGATGTAGTTGTCCCGCGAAAAGACCTCGTGAATGTCGCCTAAGGGTGGAAACCGGCTGTCAGTCAGCCACCACTTTCACGGCGTCGGCGAATGCTAGCCGATGAACGACCTCACCGGCCTCATCATGGACCTCTAGCTGGTAGCGCAGATCGACCGTGCCGCTTTTCGCATCGCCCGCAATGCAGTCGCGCGCATTGAGCAGCGCATACTCCTCGACCCGATCCGCATTCAGTTGCGTGCCGTCGGGATCAAGCACCAAGTCCTGGCCGTCCACCAAATGAAAGAAGTAAGCTGGCATCGTCGTCTCCCGAGACGGGAGGAGTAGCGGCGGTTTGGGCGGCTGCCATTAAAGTGGCGGCCAACATAGGTTCGGGGGCGGACCGTTTGAAACGCTTCGAAAGTTGGACGGATGGCGCGCCTAATCGAGTTCACGTAGGTCGCGACCACGGGTTTCGCGGCCGAGGCCGACGGTCAGGCCAAATGCCAGCAGCACCAGCCCGCCAACGGCGGAGGCGGCGATCGAAAGAGGCGGCGCCAAGGCAGCTACGCTCAGCCCCTGGGCAGCGAGACCGCCGAGCTTGCTGCAGCCCGCGATCCAACCCGTCGCGCGCCCGCGGATGCGCAGGGGGAAGTTCTCGGCGGTGTAGGGGAGGATTATCGAGATCACGCCGCTAGATCCTACGATTAGGAGCGCGAGCGCTGCGGTGGGATCCTGCAGCGCGGGGATGCCGTATCCTCGCAGCGCAACGCCGGCGAGGCCAATGGCGGTCAGAGCCAGCATCAGAGCGAGAGCGCCGCGGGTGCTCCAGGCGCTGTAGAGCCAGACCGAGATCAGGATCGTTGGAGCCGCGATCAATGTCGATCGTGCAATGAGCGCAGACGCAGCTTCAACGCTCGCGCCCTCGGCGACGAGGCTGGTGGGCAGCCATAGAAGGATGCCGAAGTTCACGAGGCCCCAGGACAATGATCCAAGCGTCAGGGCGATCGTCACACCGAGGTAGCGCCGATCAACAGGCGGCAGATGAGAATGCGATTTCACTGCCGCAGTCGGTCCGGCCACGAACACCGCTCCGAAACGGGCGAGACTGGCGCGGGCCTCAGCGCCCCGCCCGACGTGCATGAGGAACCGAGCCGATTCAGGCAGAAAGGGGCTAAGCACAATGAGGATGAGGCCAGTCGGGAGGTTGAGGAACCACATGATCCGCCAACTCCAGTCCGGCTGAAGCAGCGCAGACAGCGCGCTCGCTGCGAAATAGCCGCCCACGGCGCCAATCCCGCCGACCAGCACCAGGGCCCAGCCGCGGTGACGCGTCGGCATGATCTCAGCAAGCAGGGCGTAAGCCACCGGAAGCATGCCGCCGGCGGCTGCGCCCATCAGGAAACACATGCCGACGTTCCACCAGAAATCCGGCATGGCGCCGCAGATTGAGGTGCCGACGAACATGACGGCTGACAGCAAGATGGAGGCGCGCCTTCCGTAAACGTCGGCCAGCCACCCCCACACGAACGAGCCGACTACGGTGCCTGTGAGGGCCGCGAACGGAAGAACGGCGGCTAAGGAGCCAGAGACGCCGTACTCGGCCTTCATCCCGGGCAAGACAAATCCCAGGCTGGCCGGCTTCATGATGTCGACGATCAGGGCGAGGGCGAGCAGGGCGCACATCCAGCCATGAGCCGCGGTGAGGGGCGCGTCTTCAGGCGGCGCGATGGTTCCAGCTTCCTCATCGCCCTGTCTGGACGGCAGCAGGCCGAAGGCGGCGAGTGCGATGCCGACGAGAATGACGGCCATGCCCCAGTACATCCCGGCGTCCATCGGCATGCCCTGCAGGTGGAATCCCATATCTCTGCCCATCCAGTACATAGGCAGGTGCAGGATCACTCCGAGGGAGACCAGCAAGCAGCCGAGCCAGAACGCCCAAGCGTGCTTGCGATCCCCGAAGATCTGGTTGGTCATGGTGGCCCCTCACAAGGGTCGACTAAGCTTCAGCGTGTGCGTCAATGCAAGCCGCGCGGATGAAAGTGTCGCTCCTGTAAAAAGAGCTCGGCTACCTCAGCGCTTGGCATCTCCTGCCGGGACCAGATCGATGCAGGCTGCTGGAGATCGGGCGCGTTTTCGACAGCTGCTGCGGCTGTGCTAGAGTGCCATCCCGTCCCATGACTCGTCAGAAGGGAGAGATGGTCACCATGCGTACTTTATTGCAAACCATCTCCCCCATGGGGCCGTCCCACACCCTGGAAAAAGTAGAAGCGGGCTATTTGCTGGCGCGACGACCAGATGGCGATCGGGCCGAGTTCAATAAAGTCGCCCGCCAAGCGATAAATCTGGCGGGCGCGTACTTTGTCGCGCTCCCACGCACCGACGGAGCCATGGGCTACGATCACGTGATCATCATGACCTTTAGCTAGGCAGCGACTATTCCTGCGTTGTCTACGACTTCGACCCTCTGATTAAATTGTGGTCGGTTCGGCGTTCAGAATGGCCGCTGACCCCAGTCACGTAAACCACAGGGAGACAGGGGTATTCTCACGAGCGCTTCGAGCCACATCCCAGCCTGTCAGCTTTCCGCCGAGGTTCACATCAGTGATCAGCGCACGGCAGCTTTCGCCGTGCGTCTCGAACAGTGTGACCGCCTCTTGAGCAGCCATGGCGGACTTGTGCTCGAAGCCCGCGTCTTCAAGCGTGTGCTCAATTGTGAGAAGGATCAGGGCTTCGTCGTCAACGACAAGGACGCACACCGCGTCGGACATCTCGCTTCATTGGAGCGAGACCCTAACAATTCCCGCGGTGTACGGTTGCGTTCGTTAGCCTTAAATTACTGTCATCGAAGTTGCTGGGGCTAGGTGGGAAGACGCCCCGGAGGTGGTGACGGCTCTCCAGGCTGCGGCGTCAGAAATCCGCTTCGACCCGATAGCATTGGCAGGCGCAGGACTGCAGAACCGCCCGATTGCGAATGGTCACGCGGCCTCGCATGTAGCGGATCGCGCCGGCAGTCTTGAGCATGACGGCAGCCGCGCTGATGGTCGTTCGTTGCGCCCCCAACTGCTCGGCAAGTTCGTCTTGGGTGATGAGAATTTCCGGCGAGCCGGTTCGATCCGCGGTGGCCAGCAGAACCCGGGCAACACGGGCGGTCACAGGATGAACGGCGTTGCACACTGCGATCTGGGCGCTGCGTGCCTGATGGGCGTGCGTCAAAGACAGCAACAGTCGCATAAGCGGTTGGCTTGCCATCACCTGTTCTCTGAGTCGTGCAGCCGGTAGGCGGATCAGATCACCGTCCCTCTGGACACGAACTTCCCACGCTATGGGCTCGTCGGCCAGGAAGGCAGCCAACCCAGACACGTCGGAAGGTCCCACGGCGCTGGTCTCTACGGCCGATCCGTCCTGAAGCACCTTCCTATTCGACAAGTCAGCAGTAAGCGGGAGGTGAACTTCTTTGACCAGTACGCCCTGCTCAATTAGCACGTCGCCGCGGTGAACCGTGGAAACTGTCATGAATGGCTCAAGGGCGCTGAAATCGTCTGCTGTGAACGATGCTAGCAGCCGATTTGTCGGAAAAACTGATTGCTGAATGTTGGCCATGCACATCCATGCACCGGAAGCGGAATCCGGTACAGCTTCGGCAGTGTCACCTAGGCCCGCTGGACGGCCGAGTTGGCGGCGGCCACGCGCAACAGACGGTGGGCCAGCTCCATTGCCGCGGCGGGCGTAAAGGCTGCATCGACCACGCCGCACAGCACCACCTCCCCGTCAAGGAGCCGGACTGTCGGAGCCTCATCGTAGGCGTCCAGGGGCGAGCAATGTGTCATCGCTGCAGATTACGCAGACGGGCTGAACCACAGCCCCGCCAGCCTGTAAGCTTGCGTTCAGATCAATGCGCGACGCCGTCCGTTATGCGGCCTGATCCAGCGACTAGATCGCGCTCACGGAGTGTCGCTGAAGGCTGTAGCGCAGAACCAAGCCGACAGGCTGCGCTGGAGCGCCATATCCAAATGTAGTGCAGCTAGAGACCCTCTACCACCCGGTGTCGGCAGACGGGCGTCAGGCCCGGCGAGCGAGCGAGAATGAGCCCCCCGACCACCAGCCAGTACCCCGGTGCCCGGATCGTACCGAGTTCCCTCGCGGCCTTTGCGTTGGTAGCCGTCGGCAAAGTTGACGGCACCTGACCTAAGTTGTCGTCCCGAGAGAAGACCTCCCGAAGGTCGCCTAAGGGTCGGGAACGGACGTTAGTGGACCCGCGACGCTCTCGACGCTTGGCCTAGGTTATAGTCCAAACATCGCCTCTATGAGCCCACCGATACGAAGCGGTGTAGCGTAAAGAACCACCATCAGGACCAGCAGCCCGAGCAACGACCCGGCCGCCACACGCCGGCTGCGCGTGAATAAGGGCGCAGCGGTCAGGGCCAACCAAACGGCATTGATCAAGACATAAGCTATGATCGCTGCAGGCCTGTCGCCGAGCAAGTTGGGCAATTCCAGACAGACGATCGTCAGGGCGTCGGCGCACAGCAGCGCACCGAGGGTGAAGCGCTTGCGGGCATGAAAGTACTCGTCGAGTGAAGGCCAGTCGTCGATATCGCGCGGCGCGCAAAGTATCGCCCCAACGAAATATGCTACCCCGATGAGCGCGGGAGGGCCGAGGCTGACAAGGTCGATGTCGACGTCCTGCAGCTTCGCCCACGCGTCCGAAAAGGACGTCATGATGTGGATGAAGAGGATGACCCCGAACAGGGGCGTCAGCAGGCCCCATCGCGGCTGTTTTCGCGCGCGCACGAGACCGCCGAAGCCTAGCAGCAGTTCCGCCACGGCCAAGCCGAGCAGAAGACTGTAAAAGGTCATAAAAAATTCGAACTGGGTCATCGTTGCCCCTCTCGGCACTAAGATAGCGGCGGTCGCAAGTTGAGCAACTGGCAGGACACGTTCATACGGCCGCCACGACGCACGTCCGCTATGGGTCCGGTAGCGGACTCTCACCTGAGGATGGAAAGCGGACAGCGGATGGGACCAAGGCGGTCGCGCGGTGGCCCCAAGGATGCAGGTGTCGCGTTCACAAAAGTGACGCGTCCCACCATGGTGCATTATGGCCCAGCTTATTCATCAACTAACTGGCGAAGAGGCTGAGCGGGGGGCTGAACTGCGGTCCTTCACGGACAGGCCGATAGACACCGACTTTGACGACCTGATCCATTCCTGGGAACGCTTGGGCGATCCCAACCTACGTCGTCTGGCGGTAAGGTTCGTCCGAATGTTGGGTGAACACTCGCCAAGTGAACCTTCAACGCGCAAACTCTTCCAAGGAATTACTTCTCAAGCTCGGGATGCAGCTAGTTCCAGTTAGCACATCGCAACGGAGACAGTGGACGATTGTTTGCCCCCCCCCGTAAAGGCGGCAACACCTTCACCATTCTCTACTGCCTCGCTTGGGGCGTTCCATCGACGGTTGCGCGCAGACAGCTTAACTCTCAGAGTGAGAAATGCCCGCGCCCCTGAATATGGCTTTTCGTCCGCTCGGGAGTGTCCCGAAGCCGCGCGAGTTTCGGTGCATGCATTTCGACAACTGGGTCCAGATCGCCCAATACCTCGATGCATTGAAGAAGCCATTGCAGGTGCTTCCGTGGGTTATGGAGGACGGCTCGATGATCCAGCCGGAAAAGGTGATTGCGCGGGCGTCGGACGTGCTTCGGAGAGACAGGGCTAACCGGCCCTTGGTCTAATTCCACAACAGCAAAAGACCTGCCAGAATGCGAAAACTGAAAGGGCTGTGGGTGCGTCGGACCCCGTACGAGGAAGGACGGACCAGCGTTTGACGAGCAGAAAACGAACCGAGTTCGGCCGACACCGTTACTGTGTACGCTCGCGGGCTCAATGGATCAGCTTGAACTCGAGCGTCTGACCGACAGCGGTCCGAGCTCGAAAAATGCTTACAACCACGACCGATCCGGCCTCCCGCCTTGCGCTGACGCAGTACGCTGAAGAGTGTGAGATGAAGGCGGCGCTTATCGCTTCTGCCGCGCGAAGGCGAGCATCTCCCGCTGTGCCGTGAATGGCGCCGAGGCAGAGTAGCACGGGTGCGCGGCCGCGGAGAAGGCGGCCGCGGTGCCAGCGGCAGGCGACCCAGCCTTAGTTGACCAGTCTGGAGCCCCCAACACGTGGCCCAACACCGGTGGGCACTGGAACATCCGAAGCGTCATAGTTCGCGTTGATGAAGAGCGAAGGGGATCCTTTTAGTTCGAGGGACATGGCGACAATGACCGTCCACGCGCTGTCTCTCGCCACCTCGGCCCTGCCCTCCACAATCATCTTCGCGGCGGGGACGTAGATGACGCCAAGTAGGCTCTCCACGTGATCGGCTGAGATGAGAAAGTCCTGAGTATTGTCGCGCGTTCCACCCATCACGATGCCTGCGTAAGGGCCCTCTCTACGACCGTCGAGGTTTACGACCGCGCGATCTTTAAATTCGAACTTCGACTCCTTGTCGAAGAACAGCACCACGTCCAGACCGTCCAGACGCGCATCCTCTTTGATGATCAGGTGGCCGCCGAGGAAGAAGTGTTCTCCAGGGTCGAGGATAACCCGTGCGGCGCCAGACGCCTCGATACCAGCGCAATGCCGGCCTGGCGCGATACGATGGGTTCCGGAGCTCACCTTCAGCGGTTTGGTCAACTCGACCGGTGTACAATTGGCTTTTTTCGACAAGTCCAGATCAAGGCTTACGAATGGATCAGCTACCGGCGCGGCGCCCGTCCCCGGCGACGGACTGATAAAGCCCCTGGCGGAGGTGACTGCCTGAACCGCTGCAGCCGTCATCGTGCCCCCTTCGACATCGATGTCGCGATTGGAGTGAACCATGCAGGCAGGTGCATTTACCTTGGCCTGGTCCTTGACGTTCAGGAGCTTGGAACCCCTCGTTCCGCTGACGAGCACGCAAAGGGGCACTGTGCTGACGGTTGAGGCTGTGGCGTCCCCCACTATGTCCCACCCGCCGGGAGGGAACATGTTGGCGAAGAAGGATGGCCTGTTACCCTCCAGCAAGACCCTTAATCCTCGCTGGCCGGCCACGTCGACGACTTCAAAAGTCGGTTCATAGGTAGGCGCATCAGCCCACTCGGACATCATGCCCGTTACGAATGACGCTGCGCGCCCCCGCGCCGTCGCTCCATCTGCTGCCAGGGACAAAGCGGGAGCCCCCGCCAAAGCCGCAGCATCGGCGATCGACTGCAGTCTGGTTTTCGCATTGTGAACCGCAAGCAAATCGATAGCGCCGGCGCCCAACATTACGACGGCGGGCGCGATCATCGCGAACTTCAGCGCGATGCTGCCCCTGTCCGAGCGGATCATCCTGCGGACAAATCGGGCCATCAGCTCGATAATGTTGTCGTCCCCGGCCACCACTGCCCACGCCACTCGGTTGTCTCAAATGTTTCATAAGCCTTGAGGGTTAACTTTTCACGGAACTCAGCAGTGTCGTCACCAACTTTCGATCGCTAAGCGCGTGGCCGCATCTGCGCCAGTGTCTCAGGTCCCTTATTGAATAACGCCGTTTTTACCTGCTTCTCCCATCGTCGTTAAACTAAGAGAGGAAAAGTCATGCGTGTTGCCATTGTGAGTGTGCTGTTGGCGACAACGCTAGCGGCATGCCAACAGTCCAGCAGATGGGACAGCACCAACCCAGTACATTGTTTGACCATCTTCGGAATCGGGAGCGCTGCCGCTTCTGCGGGTTCCGACGCTGGCGTGGTCGACGAGCTAAACTCCCGGATGTTCGGCATTGTGCAGGCCAATGGCGGCGTCAAATGGATCGAGCAGGTCAAGCTCGAAAGCCAACAATTCGCGGCCCAATTGGAGGCGGCGGACGATGAGCCCGCCGCGCTGAAATTGTTCGACGAATGCGCAATACGGCACCCACCTAGCGCTCAAGCCGTCCAAGTAAGCCGCCCCCACCCCGCTACCCCGAGTTCTGCAAAGGGTGGCACCGGTCTTTCGACCTGAGCTAGAGCAGATGTCTCGCTTCGACCGCCTGGTCCTCACCGAGGCGATGGGCGTTTTCAGTTGCCTTCCCAAGCATTTACCACCAAAGGGAGAGGCGCAACCGCTCTAGACCATTTGACGCGCGATCATGCCCTCAAACGAATTCGTCCGATCAATGAAAGCCGGCGTACGGCTGATCGAGGTGGTCTTCAAAGCCAACCAGAGGGGCATTTTCCGCTACGCGGTGACCACGCTGCGCCATGGCCGCCGCGTCACGTTCGACAACCTTAACGACGCAGAGACCGCCTTCGGTGAGGAAGTCTTGGCTTCCCGAGATGACCCTCGCGTTGGACCCTATGTGAGAGGCCCTCGATCCTCGCAGAGCGGCGCGTGAGCGAAGCGGCCGGGGCGCCGTCAATGCTCGCAGCCCGTCGCCTATTCGGCGACCCCTGCAGGCGGTGCGCCTAGAGGCCGTGACGCTGGTGCAGGTTCTCCCCGGTCGCCCGGTAGCGACTGGATATAGCGGTAGATGGCTCGCTGGTCATATTCCGACATGTTCCGGACGCTTGGCCACGGCATCGGAGGCATGCTCGATCCGGTTCGGAGGAGTTCAACCCATTCGTCTTCCGAGTTTGTTGCGACGGTTAGACGAAGGTTCTTGCCGTAGCTCGTGCCCCATGACCAGGGTGAGGTTCCGAGCTTCCCTTAAGCCACTCACTCTCGGGCGGCTGGGCTCCGCCTGTGCGGGCGTACATCGGAGTATGGCAGTCGTTGCAGCCGCTAGTAGCGACGATGTAGCGCCCAGCTTCAATATCAGAGGCCGCAATCACGCGCGGTCCCGCAATCAGGTTAACCTCGACGGTCTCAGCGGAATCGCGAGGCTGGCAGGCTGCCAACAATCCCAGCAGTGGCAAGCTGATCGCTACGGCAGTTGCGCGCGTCATTCGAAAATCCTTCGTTCACCGAAGGAGGCACTGCATGTGAGACGCCGTCAAGCGTCAATGGTCGGCTGAACGACGAGCGCTGGGCAATGCCTCGCAGCCTTAAGGGAGATGAGATCGCTAAGAGAGATCGCCAGATCGTGCTGCCTTGGCGTCAGGTCTTCAAGATGTCAGACGCGCCAGAGGCTTAGCCTTTTCCCGGCTGGGCTCAGGCGCTTCCACCATCTCCCCATGATACACAGTCGTCAAAACCGACTCGATGAGCTTGGCTGGCTGGATTGGTTTTACGACGTGACCGACCGCGCCCGCGGCTAGAGAAGCGGCGAGGTCTTCCGGGAGGCCATTGGCTGAAACCATGATCACAGGGGGACCGTCGGCGGCGACGATTGCCCTGGTGGCCGCTAAACCATCCATAACCGGCATCTGCATGTCCATGAGGACGACATCGAAGGGCTCATCCTCCACGGCCTCGACCGCTTCGGCGCCGTTCTCGACTGTGACGACCTCGACCCCCAGTGGCTCGAGGATCATCTCGATCACCTTGCGATTGATCGGATGATCATCGGCGACCAGCACATGCAGTCCCTGCAGTTCGTCTTCATTCTTGCGTTCGGCATCGACCTCGCCGGCCAGCATCACGGCCGGGAAGGGTAAGTCGACCCAGAAGGTTGACCCGACGCCGACCACGCTTTCACAATCCATCGTTCCCCCCAGCCGCTCGGTAAGGCTGGAGGTAATGGCAAGTCCGAGCCCAGTTCCGCCAAACCGGCGGGTGATCGAAGCGTCGGCTTGCTGAAACCGCTCGAAGATCCGGCTTCTCTGTTCGGCGTCGAACCCGATTCCCGTGTCTCGCACCAGAAGGCGAACGCCGTCCCCGTTCTGATCGATGGTGACGCGGACATCGCCGCCGGGCGCGAACTTCAGGGCGTTGGAGACCAGATTGGTGGTGATCTGTCGGAAGCGCAGGGCGTCACCGGTGCGGCCGTCGCCCGCCGGCAGGTCGACCTCCAGCACCAGAGTCGAACCGTCCTCCTGCGCCTTTAACCGCATCAGGTCCGTGACATCCTTCGCGACGGCGGCGAGGTCGAAGGGCGCCAGCGAAATCGTCATCCCCCCGGCCTCGATCTGGGCGAGCTGAAGAATGTCGGCGAGCAATTGTTCGAGGCTGCGTCCCGAGGCGCGGATCAACTCGGCGGCCTCCCGCTGCTTGGGCGTGAGCTCCGATCGGCACAGCAGGTCGGCGATGCTGACTACACCATTCAGCGGCGTGCGAATTTCGTGGCTCATGTTGGCTAGGAATGCGCTCTTCGCGTCGTTGGCCGCCTCCGCTTTGCGGGTTGCGATCTCCAGGGCGGCGATCTTTTCCGCCAGTTGCGCCTCGGCCTCGACCTTTTCGGTGTCGTCATTCTCATAGCAGAGAAGAGCCTGCACCCCGCTAATAGGATCAACCGTCCGTTGCAGCGCAATGTCGTGACAGATCACCCCTTGCTCCGTTTGCATTTGCAGACGACCGCGCCACAGGCCGGACTTGGAGTCCTCCCAAGCCCGCTCTGCTTCATCCCGATCGTAGCATCGCTCAGCGAACCGACGCCGGTGGGCATACTTTCGGGTCGCGACCGGATTGGTGAAGAGCAAGTCCCCGGCCTCGTCGAACAGGGACACCGGGGTCTGAGTCTGCCGGACGGCGGCGGCCGCGCGGAGATAGTCCTGATCGGGGTCGTCCATAAACGTGGCCTCGAACAGGATGGCGCTGGACTCGTCGCGCAGCTTCAAAGCGCTGCAAACGGCTCTGACCGACACCGGCTCGCCGTTCGGGTAGAACGTCCATGTCTCGCTTTTTTGCTCCCCCGCCTGGACAGCGAGGAATAGCTGCTCAGTTCGCGTGCGGGCAGCATCGCTCTTGAGCGCAAAGTCTCTCGCCCGGAGGCTGGCTAAATCGCTGGCTCCCCACAGGGCAAGGGCCGCAGGATTGGCGTAGAGCTTCCTTTCGGCCACGGGATCGAACACCCAGACCGGCCGGCACAGGCGATCCATCCCAAATATGTCTTCGGGAAGCCGTGCGTCGTCACCGGCAAGAGATGGCGTTTGATCGTTCATGAGCACGCACCAGAGGCGCGCTGTGGGGGACGGCAATATGCCGCTTGCCTTCGGGGAACCGGTACGATTATCGCAAATACTAGTGAACGATTTGATCGACTAAACGAGGATTAGGCTCCACTGGGTCGTCGCATGGCGGCCAGGTCGCTGTTTTACGGGCGGCTAAAGCGGGTCGGAGCCGTAGCGGATAAGCGCCGACACGGGGGCGGCGAGGCTGAAGAGCTGAGCTCATGTGGTGAAGGCCGCGGTCGTTGAGGGCCCCATATTCCGGTAGCGGGCCCTCTGCCCGTCCCCCTCGCCGGGCGACCGGCTTTTTCTCTTGTAGCGCTGAAACTTGGCTGGAAGGCGAAGCGTAGACGATCCCTAACGGTCCCTGCTGCCGCTAACCGCGCCATTTGAAAGAGAAGTTCGATGTCTGACGATGAAACAGTGCAGCGCCTAAGAGATTTCCGCGAGCAGCTAGAGGCAGAGGTTTGGTCAGCCGCGACTGAAGCGGCGGCCGAATATCATGTCGATCAAGTGACGCATCTCGTTCAGCTCAAGGCGAGAATCGACGCTCTTACATGGGCCATTGACCACAGGCCGCGCGAGAGGGCGCAAATCGCAGCCAGCTAGATCACGTGCCGGCGACGGTGCGTATGCAGCCCCGACGCTGGACAGGCCCGCCATCGCTGAGTTGTCCGGCAATCCCGGATAGCTCACACACCGGCTCTGTCAGTCCAAATGCACCAACCAGTAACGCCCAGGCTTTAGCTGGGCGAAATGGCCCGCCCTAGAAAGACCCACGACCCCTTCCGCTGGTTCGATTCATCGCCCGAGGTGATCCGCCTCGTGGTGATGATGTACGTGAAGTACCCGCTGTCTCTTCGGAACGTGGAGGACCTACTGTCTGAGCGCGGCATCGACATCTGCCACGAGACAGTACGGCTGTGGTGGAGCCGCTTCGGGCCGATGTTCGCCGCGGAGATCCGCAGGAAGCGGGTCCAGAAGATGCGCGCCTTCACCCACTGGCGGTGGCACCTCGACGAGGTCTACGTGAAGATCAACGGCGAAATGCACTACCTGTGGCGGGCCGTGGATCAGGAGGGAGAAGTGCTGGAATCCTTTGCCAGCAAGACCCGGGACAAGCCGGCGGCTCTGAAGTTCATGAGGAAACTCATGAAGCGGCACGGCCGCGCTAAGGCGATCACGACCGATGGCCTGCGCTCCTACAAGGCTGCGATGAAGGAGCTCGGCAACGCCGATAAGCAGGAGGTCGGCCGCTGGGCCAACAACCGATGTGAAAACTCACACCTCCCCTTCCGACGACGAGAACGAGCCATGCTGAGGTTCCGGCAGATGAAGACGCTGCAGAAGTTCAGCTCCGTCCACGCCGCCTTTCACAACCACTTCAACCAGGACCGCCACCTCATCAGCAGAGAGACATACAAGGCCCAACGCTCAGCCGCCCTGGCTGAGTGGAAGACGCTCGCCGGATAGGCTCTGCGCGCCCTGCCCTACCTGCGCCTAGTGGAGACAAGTTGTCGTTGGACTGACAGCACCCCACCCAGTCGGGTGCCAAATCTCTGATCGCGCAGGCGATCAGTGGAGACGAATTTGCGGCGATGTCGGTGCGCTCACCACATCTCGTTCTTTAACACAAATCGTCCCTAGAAGTCGACGCTGAACCGTCCAGCTCAGAGGAATGGACTGATGGTGGGTGAGCTTGGCAACGGCCGCTGCAGGGAGCTGGCCAGTCAGGATCGCGGACTGGATATCAGGGGCAAGGAAGACCCAGGAGAACTTCCTGTAATCTGCCGGCGGAGCCTTGGCTGTTCGCGTGACGCGTCGCAGGGTCGACAGGCCGGGACGGGCTGGCGCAAATATCTCGTGAGCGCGCCTCAGCCTTTTCAGCGCGCCAGACTTGGCCGCCCGGGCACTGGCACCAAGTTCTTGGTCCTGATCACCGATCCATGTCCTGCCGCCCCGAAACTTCATCCGGATCGACATTACGATGCGAACATGGCCCTGCCGGACCCCCTCGACCAGGACACGATCGCCTGAACCCAACCTCGCCTCCACCGCTGACACCGAGTCCAGTACAGGGTTGAGGTCTCGCAGCGTTCGAAGGGCGAGAACGAGATGGGCGCAATCACTCCGGATTTCGACGCGCGCCACCGCCCGGCGCAGCTCCTCGATGCCGATCACGCGCTCGTCCCGATCAAGCAGGTGAGCAAGCCGGCGGCAAACGACCGCTTCCAGCGGGGCGCAGGGAACGCGGCGCAAGACGTCTGAGCGCTCTGGTCCGACCAAGCCAAGCACAGGCCTTGGACCAACGTAATAACTGTAGGACTTCCGCTTAAGTCGGACGAATGCCGGCCGCATGGGTTGGCCGAGTTCGTCAAACACCCGCCCGCGAAGCGGCGCTCTTTCAAGGCTCGGAGCTCGGGCCTTCCACATCGCACTCCTCTTGCTGAGTAGTGCCTGCACCGCATCGAACGTCTGCTGATCCACAATGGCCTCGTGGCGACCCTCGTATGTGCCGCCTTTGTGGCAGATCAGACCGAGATAGGTCTTGTTCCGGAGCAGATGGCGCAGGGCTCCACTGCTGAACCGCATTGCAGGATAGACTCGGCCCCGTCGGGACCGGCCAGCTTTGGACCGCACGCCCTCTTCCGCCAGCTGCTGCTGCAACTCATGGAGCGACCGGCATACGATCAGCCGATCGAAGATCATCCGAACGGTAGCGGCTTCGGCCTCATTCACACGCAAACGCCTGTCGCCTGAGCTGTCTGGCGCGTCGTATCCCAAGGGAACGACCCCGCCCATCCACATGCCCTTGGCTTTCGACGCGGCGATCTTGTCGCGTATCCGCTCGCCGGTTACGTCGCGCTCGAACTGGGCGAAGGACAGCAGTACATTGAGCGTCAATCGGCCCATGGAGCTGTTGGTGTTGAAGGCCTGAGTCACGCTCACAAACGCGACGCCGCGTTTGTCGAGCGCCTCAAGGATCCTCGCGAAATCCGCCAGCGACCGCGTCAGACGATCGACCTTGTAGACCACCACCGCGTCGACAAGCCTTGCTTCAATGTCTGCGAGCAAGCGTAGCAGCCCGGGTCGGGCCATGGACGCGCCAGAGAAGCCGCCGTCATCGTAACGTCGTCGATCGGCCATCCAGCCCTCCCCGCCCTGCGACCTGATGTAGGCCTCGCAATATTCACGCTGCGCATGGAGCGAGTTGAACGCTTGGCTCAGACCCTCCTCCGAGCTCTTGCGGGTGTAGATGGCGCAACGCGTCCTGGGCTTACCGTCCATGACGATCACCTTGACGCAAGCCGAAGAAGCGAGGGCCGTTCCAGCGGACCCCGGTGATCTCTCGAGCGATTGCAGACAGGCTTCGGTAGTCGCGCTCGCGGTATCGGAAACCCGTCCGGTCAGCGATCACCTCATGGACCACGCCTCTGTATTCCCGGGCGACGCGACTCCCGTGCGGAAGGGCTTGAAGGGTCGGCATCGACGTTGCCTTGAGCCGTCGGCGATCGTCAGCCGTAAGGTCACCGTGACGTGCGGTCTGGATCCGCCAGGCGATGAGATGCCGGACCAGACGCACCGATCGCATGGCAGGCGGAGGGCCCCAGCGTCGTCGCCATTCCTCCCGCAGTGACGCCAACGGCATCGTTTCCAAGCTTGTGAGAAACGCTTCGTCATCGTCGTTGGCAGCCGTCATCGCACCCTCCAGAAAGGGCAGAGGCGACGACGCTCCCGCGACTAAAATATCAGAAAAGTCTAGTCATAAACACGTGTTTTTGTAGGCGCTTACGGGCACTTCCAGAGACTATTTGCCGGAGGACTGGGTGCACCCTCGGGTCGCCTGGCTGTCGGGCGTGGCCGCCGTCGCGACAGTTCCGCTCTCCATCCTGTGCGGGCGCCTTTCGGACCAGGTGCAAAGGCGCAAACCCTTCCTGCAGGGGGCGGCCGCCGCCTCGGCGGTCGGGCTGTTCATGATGGCCGGTTTTCCGGAATGGGCCGTGGCGGCGTGGGGCTACGCTCTGTTCGCAATCTGCAGCGCCATCTTCCTGGCGCTGCAGTCGACCTACGCCATGCAACTGCTGCCTTCGGCCCGTCATCGGGGACGAGACCTCGGTGTGATCAACCTGACGAACACCCTCCCCGCGATCCTTGCACCGGGGCTGGCCTATGCAGCCTTCGGCGCCGGCGGGTTCAGGACCCTGCTGGTCCTGCTTGCGGGCATCGTTCTGATGGCGGCGATCCTTACAGGCTTTGTGCGCGAGGGCTCTGTCAGCTCAAAATGATGGCCGCCGAACCCGCGGTGCACAGGGCGGCCACAGGGCTCGTTCCGAGCCCGGTTACGCGGAATTGGCTTCTCGGACAGGCTTCGCGACCCCCTGCCCTGCCTGCGCTCAGCGGAGACAGGCTGCCGTCGGCCGGACAGCACGGCCATTCAGCGTCACGCGACCGCCTCCCGCCAGGGGCGGCTGAGAAAGCGCGACCCGGACTCGACAAAGCGCCATGGCGTATCCGCGGCTGCGCTGACGCCGATCCGCGGTCCAGGCGCGACGCTGACGGGCTGGCCCGCCGCCATCGCAAAGGGCGGCGCGGTGACCGGCCGGCCGTTCAGACGGCTGTCAATTGCCAGGGCCTGACAGAGCTTGCCGGGACCCGAGCAGAGCTGCTGGACCGCGCACACATGACGTCGGGCCTGCATCAGGCCGAGCCCCGCCGTCGGCGCCAAGGCCCGGATCAACACCGCACTTCCGGGCCGGGCGGCGTCACACACGATGTTGAAGCACCAGTGCAGGCCATAGATGCGATAGACATAGGCGCAGCCCGTCGACCCGAACATCGGGGCATTGCGCGCCGTCGGTCCGCGGAAACTGTGGGAAGCCGGGTCGGCGGCGTCATAGGCTTCGGTCTCGACGATCCGACCGCCGACGCCGTTGACCAACAACTGCGCCCCGATCAGGTCGCGGGCCACGATTTCGGCCGGCTGGTGAAAAAAGTCAGGCGCCATGGCTTCCTAACGGGCGCGCGCCCGGGGCGTTTCGCAAGGGTGGACGCCCGGCGCACTGTGACGCGCGCTTCGCCTTTCTTCCCCCGCAACCGTGATCCGGCGTGATCGCGGTCGTTCGAATTCCGGTCAGTCGGGCGGGCGGTCGAGAGGTCGGAGTGAAGCTCGAGGGTCTCGACCAGCAGGTCCAGCGGATCTTCGTTGGCTCTATACATGTCGCGGCTCGGCACGGGGCGGACCGGGTTGGACGGCAGCATGAGGAGCGCTCTGTCGCCACAGCCGGATAGCCGTCGGTCATTTCCCACCATAGACTGGGCAGGCATTGCGGAACGGAGCATATGTTAGGCGCCGGCCTTGACATCCGGGTCTTCCGGCTCGTCCCGGAGCGGCAGCACCATGACGCATTGGACGCCTTCACGAGGGTAGGCGATCTCGGCTCTGCCACCGCTTTCGCCGGCGAACGTCTGGCGTATCAACTTGGTGCCGAAGCCCGTTCGGGCGGGTGGAGTCACAGGGGGGCCGCCGGCCTCCTGCCACAGGAGGGTCATGAAGCGTTCGCCGGCGCCGCTGTGGGCGAGGTTCCAGTCGAGCCTGATCTGTCCGCCGGGTCCGCTGAGCGCTCCGTATTTCGCGGCGTTGGTTGCAAGCTCATGACAGGCCAGGGATACGGCGACGGCCTGCGACGGGTGGAGCCTCACCTCGGGACCGGTCAGCTCAATCAGCGAAGGCGCGCCTTGATACGGCGCCAGAACCTCGCTGATCAGGGATCTGAGATCGGCGCCGGCCCAGTTTTCCTGAACCAGGACATCATGGGCGCGAGACAGCGCCACCAACCTCGCCGTCAGGTCTGAACGCACTGTCTGGTCCACATCCGCGGCGCGAAGGACCTGCTCGGCCACCGACTGGACCGTGGCCAGGGTGTTCTTCACCCGGTGGTTCAGTTCATTGAGCAACAGGACCCGATGCTCGTCCGCCCGTTTGGACGCGGTCTCGTCCCGGAATATCTTCAGCAGGGCGCCGTGCTCCGGCACATGGACCGTCGCGCCGTTCGCCCAGAACAGGGAGCCGTCCGCCTTGGGGTGCCAGCGGCTGTCTTCAGCCCGCCCTTTGGCGAGCGCCATTTCAATCTCTTGCTCGGGCATCCGTGCGGCCTGGTCCGCATCGGTGAAAAGGGCGCGGAGATGAAGCCCAAGGACGGCCTGACGGGTCCAGCCCGTGATCTCCTCCGCGCCCGCGGCCCAGCCGGTGATGATCCCGTCCTCGCTCATCCCGACAACAGCATGGCTGCGGGCGTTCTCGATGATGAGCCTGGCCAGTGTAAGGTCGTCCAGCGGCAACCCTCTCCTCCCTGCTGTCAGAAGCCTTGCCCCGCATCCAACGCCCGGTCCGCGATCCAGAGACCGCAGCGGCAGCCGGCGCCGGCCCGACCGTTACGGCGCACCGGCCGGCGGTCCGGTTGGCGGCTTAGCGGCCGACGTAGCGGTCGTATTCCTCGGCGTATCGCGCCGTCAGACGCGCCTGGTGCTCGCCCTTGTCCCTGAGCTTCAGAAACCAGCCGGATTCCTCCTCGAACATGTGGGTCAGCACCGCGCCCTCGATGTGCTCGATCTTGTCCCTCCATTCCGGCGTGGACGGCGCGATGTTCTCCAGCTCGGCCATCTGCATCTTCGCCGTGGTCTGTTCGGTGTAGGCGTGGCCCGCATGGAGTTTTTCGCCCGCCTGGGCCAGGGCAGGGTAGAGCACCACCTCCTCCGCCAGCGAGTGGCCATTCAGAACCAGGGCGAGCTGCTTCGCCGCGGCGGTGCGCTCGGCCGCATTGGCGGCAGACTTGCACCCGGCGAAGGCGTCCCGGATGAGGTCATGGTGATCCAGGACCATGGACAGCCAGTCTCCCTCGGTCGCCTGTTCCCGCGCCGCCCGGGTGGCCTCCGCGCGGCGCTCTTCGTCGGGCAGCGGCGTCATGGCGCCGAGGACCTTGTCGATCACTGACATGTCGTTCTCCTGATTGGCTCAAACCAAAACCCCGGGAGGCCGGACACGGTTCCTGTGTCGGAAACGGGACTCTGCCGGCGGGTCCTGCTCCGCCGGCGCCTGATGCGCGGCCCGGGCAAAACGGCTCTTCAGGCGTCCGGCCGGGTTGCACCGGTCTGATGTTCGCCGGCCTCGGCCGTGCGTTGGTCCAAATCGAACCCGTCGCCGCTGGACAGGACGTGCATGCGCACGTCGAACATGGACAGAGCCCGATCGGACCGGGCCTCCGCGATGTTGGAATGGGTCGCCGTCTCGCCGTCCACAACATAGGCGGCGCCGCTCCCGATGACCCGAAACCGGCGGCCGGTCACGACGACGGCGGTATCCTCGTCGATGCCGATGCCCAGCAGACGGGGGTTGTGGGCGACGGCTCCCAAAAGGCGACCATACCGTCCGCGCTCGGCGAAATGCTGGTCGATGATGACGTCACGAACCAGCCCGAGGCCGGGCGCCATGTGCAGTTCGCCGATACGGTAGGACTCCGAGCTGGCTCCCTTGACCAGCATGGTTTCGCTCATCACCGAGGCGCCGGCCGAGGTGCCGGCGATGACGCCGCCCCGTCGGTGGAGCTCACGGATCTGCCGCTCTATCGGCGTGTCGCCGATCTGGCTGGAAATCCGCAGCTGATCGCCACCGCTGAAGAAGACGCCGGCGGCGCCTTCCAGGATTTCAAGCGCCGGCCCCTCAAGGCTCTGCGCCCGCTCTTCGACATAGAGCTCGACCAGATCGGTCACGCCGATCGCCGCGAAAGCTTTCTGGTAGCTGTCGAAATAGCCCTCGGGCTCATGCGAGGCGACCGTGGCGATCACCAGCTTTCCGCCGTCGAGATGCCGGGCCACCTCCTTGAGGATGACCCGGTCGCCCTCCTTGTCCTCATGTCCGCCGATGATGATCAGGGGTCCGGCGGATTCAGCCATGGGGCGGCTCCAGAATGATTTGGGGACGATCCTCGGCAGGGTTGACCGACGAGGGCCTTCGGTAGTCGAGCACCTGGCGCCAGACGGCGTCGACGCGGGTTGGGGTCAGGATGACGAGGTCGCCGGGCCGGGCCATATCTAGGCAGACGGCGACAGCCTCCTCCTCCCGGTGGACGCCCTTGATCCGCGCCATGTCAAAGCTCGCGCGCTGCGCGCCCTCCGTCATTATCCGGATGACTTCACCCGCCTGCCGCCCGCGATTGTCCGGGGTTTCACGGAACACCAGCTGATCGAAATATTCGGCGCCGATCTCGCCCATGGCGACAATCTCTTCATTCCGGCGGTCTCCCGGCACGCTCAGCATGGCGATGCTGCGGGACTGGACCGGCTTGATCGCCGCCACCATACG
Source organism: Brevundimonas sp. (assembly GCA_046292645.1). Taxonomy (GTDB): domain Bacteria; phylum Pseudomonadota; class Alphaproteobacteria; order Caulobacterales; family Caulobacteraceae; genus Brevundimonas. Next base: position 197,420 of record JBKBQO010000001.1, on the reverse strand, counting down.
ACCCAGGGCGCGAAGCCCTTCGGGGTTGTGCGCATAGTCCAGGATGACGCGGAAGCCATGGGTCTCATGGACATTCAACCGGCCGGGATTCTGCTCGAAGGTGGACCGGAAGCTCATCAGGGCGGCGCCGATCGCGGCCGCATCCACCCTGGCCGCATAGGCCATGGCGGAGGCCGCCAGCGCGTTCTGGACATTGAACGCCGCCTGCCCCTCGAGGGTCGCCGGAATATCGCGGGCGCGGCAGACCTGCACCGTGTCTCCGCCGTCGTGCAGGACGATGGCACCCGTCCCCGGGTCGTACAGGCAGGCCAGACCGCCGTCGGCGACGTGTTTGAGCAGGAAGCCGGGCGTGTCCTCCCCGCCCCGCATCGAGAACCAGCAGATCCGGCCGCCGGCGTGTCGGGCCATGCGCAGGGTCAGGGGATCGTCGGCGTTCAGGACGCTGACGCCGCGTCGTGAGACGCTCTCGGTCACGACGGACTTCACCGCCGCCAGGTCCTCAAGGGTGTTGACGCCCTTCAGGCCGAGGTGATCGGGCTGGACGTTGAGCACCGCCCCCACATCGCAGCGGTCGAACGCCAGCCCCTCGCGCAGAATGCCCCCTCGTGCGCACTCCAGGACCGCCACATCCACGGTCGGATCGCGCAGGACCAGGCGCGCGCTCTTCGGGCCGCTGGCGTCGGCGGCGTTGATGCGCTCATCGCCGATGTAGACGCCGCTGGTGTTGGTGAGACCCACCGTCAGCCCCTGGGCCTTGAAGATATGGGCCAGCATGCGTCCGACGGTCGATTTGCCGTTGGTGCCTGTCACAGCCAGGATCGGAATCCTCGCCCGGGAGCCGGGCGGATACATCATCTGAAGGATCGGTCTGGCCACGTCGCGCCCGGAGCCCTCCGAGGGCTCAAGATGCATGCGCAGGCCCGGGGCGGCGTTGACCTCGACGATCCCGCCGCCGGTTTCGCGAACGGATCGGGTGATGTCCGGCGCCAGCAGATCGATACCCGCGACATCCAGCCCCACGGCCAGGGCCGCGCGTCTGGCGATCGCAGCATTGTCGGGATGGATCTCGTCCGTCCGGTCGATGGCCTCCCCGCCGGACGACAGGTTTGCATTGGTGCGCAGCAGCACGGTCTGACCGGCGGACGGAACGCTGTCCGGGGTCAACGACTGCTTGTCGAGAATGGCCCGCGCCGCCTCGTCGTCGAGGCGGATGCGGGTCAGGCTCTTCTCGTGGCCCACGCCGCGGCGGGGGTCCGCATTCACCGCGTCCACCAGTTCGGCGATCGTGCGGCGACCGTCGCCGACCACCTGGGCGGGTCTGCGTTCGGCCACGGCGACGACCTTGCCGTCGACGACCAGAATGCGGTGATCGTGACCCGGGAGTTCCTCTTCGACGATGACCCGGCGACTGTGCTGCGCCGCCAGATCGAACGCCTTCAGCATTTCGGCTTCGGTCCGCAGGCCTGTCGTGACGCCGCGCCCGTGATTGCCATCCAGCGGTTTGATCACAACGGGTCGCTTCAGACGCGTCGAGGCGGTCAAGGCCTCTTGCGCGGTCGTCACGACCACGCCCTTGGCCACAGGACATCCGATGGCGTCCAGAAGTCCCTTGGCCTGGGCCTTGTCGCCGGCCAGCTCCGCGGCCACCAGCCCGGTGCGGTCCGTGACGCTGGCGCGGATCCGGCGTTGGCGCGCCCCCCAGCCGAGTTGAACCAGGCTGTGTTCATTGAGTCGGGTGACGGGGATTCCCCGCCTCCGGGCCTCGTTCACCAGCGCCTGCGTGCTTGGGCCGAACGCCGACTTGCGCATCGAGACGGCGATCAACGGCGCCGCCTCCTCAGGTGTCGTCGCCGCCTCAAGCGCGGGCGCCCGGCCGGCGGGGACAACAAGGTCAAGGCCCTGCAGTCCCTGCAGCGATGCGGGCAGCAGGCGGTTGACGATCTGAAGCGCCAACCGTCCCGCCAGGAGACCGGTCTGGTCGTCCGCATAGGCGTACATGACGTTGTAGACGCCCGGCCGCCCCTTCACCGAACGGGTCTTGCCCCGGGTCGACGGACTGCCGCCGAGCCGCTGCAGCTCCAGCGCCACATGCTCCACCACATGGCCCATCCACGTTCCGTCGTTCAGACGCCGGACGAAACCGCCGGGCTCTCCGTAGGAACACCCGTGCTTTTGCAGACCGGGAAGTTCCGCCAGCAACGCCTCGTTGAAACCCTCGATCGTGTCGGTCGGCCATTGCTCCAGCTCACCCAGATCCAGCTGGATCCGGACCATCGGCCGGTGGCTGTAGAGGTGCGGGCCCCGATAAACCCCGGTTTCCAATACCTTCATTGTCATGTCAGGCCGCCAGGGTCCGGGATTGATCCATGGTCACGCCCAGGATCAGCGCACGTACGACGCAGGCGGCTGCGTGCGCCCGGGATGGGGCGATGCCTGTGACGACAGGCATCTGCCTGTCGCCGTCATGGATGAGCCAGACCCATTCGTCCTGGCGTTCCTCGATAGCCCATTGATATCCCGGGTGATCGTTCATTGAGGTCTCCTGTCGGCCGGGAACACATGGGGCGAGACAGGAGTTCCTAAGTTGGATTGCCGACAGAAAAAGCTCTTGCAAACAGATGGTTGGCTTCGGGAACTTTTGCCGCCACAGCGCCTTATCTGGGCCTTCACAAGGGTCTGTGGTCATGAGCATCCCGACTTCGCACACGCGCTTCACCAACGAAATCATGGACGTCCGGGGTTTCCACCAGCGGCTGTCCGTGTGGAACGCTCGCCGCCTGGCGCCGTCGGTCCCGTCTGAAAACTGGATTGCCGAGGCTCGGGAAGACGCGGAGATGGTTCTGCTGGAAGGGGCGTTCGTGGAACGCGCGCGCGCCGAAGTCGCACCATGGCTCAGCGATCTGCCGACCGACGTGGACGGCTTCATCGGCTGGTTCGAGAACCTGAAGGGCTCAGGGCCTGGCGAGGACGATCCGCTCTTCCCGTGGCTGGCCGAGGAAGCGACGCTGGAGCAGATGCGATGGTTCCTGCTGCAGGAGGTGGCGGGCGAGGCCGGGTTCGAGGATCTGGTCGCCTATGCGCAGGTCAAGATGCCGACGCGGCCCAAGCTCGAACTCGCTCGCAACTATTGGGATGAGATGGGTCGAGGCAACGAGGGCGGCATGCATGGCCCCATGCTGGACAAGCTGGCTCAGGCCCTTGACCTTCACCCGACCATTGCTGAGACCGTCTGGCCATCCCTGGCCCTCGGCAACACCCTGGTCGCCTTCTCGACGACGCGACGCTACGCCTATCACGCCCTGGGAGCGCTGGGCGCGGTCGAATTGACCGCGCCCTGGCGCGCCGCCCATGTCGCGGCCGGCCTCAAGCGGCTCGGCGTCGGGCCTGAACGCAAATATTTCGCCCTCCACGCAACGCTCGATGTGGAGCATTCCCGGACCTGGAACGAGGAGGTTTTCAAACCCCTTGTGGCCGAACGCCCCGAGTGCGTCCGAAGCCTGGCGGAGGGCGCGGTGATGCGATTGCTGGCCGGCGCCCGGTGCTACGAGGCCTACCGCACGCATCTGTGGGGCGAGCAGCCCGTTCTGCGGTCCGCTTGACCGCCCTGCTCGGACTCGCCCGGTCGGCCGAGGACGCCGCCCTGGCGGATATCCTGGATTACCTGACGGCCCGGGATTACGTCTTCATCTCCCCAACCCCGAGCACGCATCGGCTTGTGCGCGAGCGCGCGACGACGGTGGGCAGCGACCTCCTGCGGGACCTGTTCGGCTGGACCCGGCGCTTTGCCGCCGAGGACCTCGACCCCGAACTGTTGGCCTTGATCCGGCGCGCCGGCGTCGTCGAGGACGTCGACGGGCTTTCGAAGCTGACCATTCGAGTGAGCACGCTCGACCGTCGCCTGTATCTCCACTCGGCGCCCACCAGCGCCCGCGAAGCCGTGTTCCTGGGACCGGACAGTTATCGCTACGCCCGGTTCCTGCGTCAGGCGCAGTCGCGAGGTCATCCGGTCCGTCACGCCCTGGATATCGGAACCGGGGCGGGCGTGGGGGCCCTGACCCTCGCCGCGGCCTGCCCTGAAGCCGAGGTCACAGCGTCGGACATCAATGCGGAGGCGCTGCGGCTTTGCCGCATCAACGCCGCCCACAACCGCCTGTCCTTATCCCTGAAAGAATGCAGCGGCCTGCCGGCGGAACCGCGTCAGTTCGACGTAATCGCAGCCAACCCGCCCTATATCGCCGGCCCCCTGACGCGGACCTACCGGGACGGCGGCGGCCCTCTGGGCGCGGCCCTGGCCATGGACTGGGTGCGGGCCGGCTTGCCGCGACTGTCCCGCGGCGGTCGTTTCCTGCTCTACACCGGAAGCGCCATCGTCCGTGGCGAGGATCTTATCCGCAACGAACTCCTGGAGCTGGCCGCCGAAAGCGGCTGCACGCTCGATTACGAGGAGATCGATCCGGACGTGTTCGGCGGAACCCTGCGCCAGGAGGCGTATCGGGAGGTCGAGCGGATCGCGGCCGTGGGCGCTGTGCTGACCGCGCCCTAACCCCAGGGCTTCTGATAGACCTCCGCCGGATCAACGTCGATCCCGCGTCGGACAATGCGCCCGATCGCGTCGAGCGCCGCGTCCTTGGCCAGCTCACCACGCCGCGCGCGTCCGATGATGGCGTCGATTTCCTCGAACTCGCCTGTCGCGTCAGCAGGCTCGGTTCGAATGACCTGGTCTATCATACCCATGGAATTCTCCTCTCGCCGATAACGGGGCGATGGCAAAATCGATCCCGGCGGACCGGGCTACAGGCGCCTGAGGCGCTCACCCACAGACCCGACACAGGCTGGCGTGAAAGAAGAGACGCAGGCGCGTTTCATACCGTCGGTGTTGAACGGCATGACGATCTCCCCCTGGGCGGTGATCCCGATCAGGCCGCCGTCCCCGCCCTGGCTGACGACGTCCCTGAGCACGGCGTCCGCCGCCTCGCCCAGTTTCTGGCCGCCGTACCGGAGGCGGGCGGCCACGTCATGGGCGGCGGCGACCCGGATGAAGGCCTCCCCCTGCCCCGTACAGGAGACCGCAACCTGCCGATCAGCCCAGGTCCCCGCGCCTACCACGGCGGTATCGCCCACCCGGCCAGGCAGGGCGCCGTAGGTCCCGCCGGTCGAGGTCGCCGCCGCGAGCCGGCCGGTCACGTCCAGAGCAACGGCGCCCACCGTCCCATGGCCCTGATCCAGATCTCCCGGATCGAAACCGTCCGGCGTCGTGAGCCAGAGAGACGGGTCGCCGATCTCCGCCAGGCCTTCGCCCTTGGCGAAAAGCCGTGCGCCTTCGCCTGCGAGCAGAACATGCGGTGATCTCTCCATCAGGCGTCGCGCCACGCCAACCGGCGAGGCCATCTCTTGCAATGCGGCCACAGCGCCGGCCCGCCCGGTGCAGCCATCCATGATCGTGGCATCGAGTTCGACCTGACCCATGGCATTGGGGGCGGAGCCGCGGCCGGCGACGAACAATCCCGAGGCTTCCATCGCGCTCACAAGTTCCTCAACGACGTCGATCGCCGGGGCTCCCGCCTCAAGCCGGCTTCGGCCCTGACAGACGAGGTCGCCCAGCAGAGCCTCGGCCCGGCCGTAGTCGCGACCCGCCTTCACGCCGGCCCCCCCATGCAACGCCAGACCCCAGGTCATGATGCATCGTCTCCCAGGCAGGGTCCGCCAAAGCTGCCGGCCGGGAACAAAAAGCGGGCCTCAGACCTGAAATCGTTAAGAGCCGTGACCATGAGACCCTTCTCGCGTTTGCATATGGAACAAGACAAGCTGATCGAGTTGTTCTCGCAGTACGGAGAATATCTCTCTGAAAGCGAGAAGGTTTCGCACGCGAGAGAGATTTTCGGCCTGGCGACAAACATCGGCCAGGGCCGTGTCGGGATGGTCGATCCATATTGCGTCCGATGCGCGCCGCACCACCGCCCCGCGCGCGCAGACGCCCGCCAAACCGGTCAGCGGGATGGGCCGGGTCGCCTCACGGCCTTATGGGTGGGGCCGGCGGGCGGGAGCCGTAGCGGCGTTCGACCGGCCCGTACCGGTCCCAGACCGCGCGGTCGGCGAGGGACCGCAACAGCTTGACGTATTCGGCGTGGGTCCAGGCCAGGGGCGTCGCGGAATTGGTGCCCTCGCCCAGCCGATAATCATGGGCGGTGTCGTCGCCGACGCCGTCCCAGGCCTGTTCCGGCAGCAGCAGCCCGCCGTTGGCGAACGCCTCCATGCCCCGGACGTAGGTCTGGCGGATGCCGTTCAGCTGGGCCTCGGTCCAGCCGTCGTCGGCGGAACGGTTCTGCAGGGCGGCGGCCAGCTCGTAATGCCCGCGTTCGCCGGTGAAGAAGGGCCAGATGCGGCCGCGCTGGCCGGGGTGCATCTCGCCGCCGACGCCATAGTTCTCGCCGGTGTCGGTCTGTTCGCCATAGCCGTCATTGCCATAGCGGCGGAAAGCGGGAACCCCGTTGACGTCATAGCGGACGCGGAACCGGTCCTCGCGGGTCTGGTCGTCATACTCCGGCAGGCTGTCGACGATCGACGGCGCATCGGGCGCGCGCACGCCGTAGCGGACCAGCTCGAGGAAGCCCCCGTCGACGATCCGATCCTCGGCATGGGCGGGCTGGCCGTTGTTCTCGCCGATCGGCGCCTTGTCGTTGGGATTTTCGTTGCGCGTGATGCGCACGAAATAGCGGCCGTCGCCCCATTCGCCGTTGGTGGTGAACATCCGCGCCTCCACCTTCGACGCATAGTCGTCGGCGGCGGCCTGGTAGCGGTCGGCCGAGGCCGGGTCGCCGGCGGCGCGGGCGATGTCGGCGGCGACGGTCAGGCCGGCGATGACGGCGGCGGTGGTCGAGGGGGAGTGGCCCTCCTGCTCCTCCCAGCGCTCCTGCTGGGTCCAGGGCGGGGTGATGGTGCGGTCGTTCCACAGCAGGCCGGCCGTGCCGCCATCGACCAGGAAGTCGGCGGCGGGCTTGATCATCCGGCCGTACATGGCGGTCATCTCGGCGTCGGAGACATGGCCGGCCTGCCACAGCTTCCAGCCCAGCATGATCGGCATGGCGGTCTGGTCCAGCTGGACCCCGACCCATTCGATCTCGCCGTCGACGTGGGTCTTCTGCAGGAACCAGCCGGTGGCGCCGGTATTGCCCGGAGTGTCGGCGCGGACCTGGACCTGGGGCAGGTAGCGGAAGGCCGCCAGCGGGGTCTCGGTGTCGCCGAGGGCGAGCAGGGCCATGGCGACCTGATAGAAGTCGCGCGGCCAGACGGCCTTGTACCCGGTCGAGGACTGGGTGGCGTCGACCGTGTCGCCCCACGGATTGGACAGGGAGGCGATCAGGGCGCCGGCGTGGGTGCGGTCCTCCTGCACCTTGAGCATCAGGGCCGAGGCGTAAGCCAGCTTGCCGCCGTCGGTGGACTGTTCGGCGATGCGGGGAAGCTGGTCGAGCGAGGCGATATAGTCCTCCCAGCCGACGCGGTCGCCCTCGCCGTTGAAGCGGGCGAGGACCTCGTCGAGGCCGGTCACGAACGGTCGGGTCGCCTCTCGCACCGCGCCGGGCTCGCTGTCCCCGAAGCCGATGACGAAATCGCGCGACAGGGATTCCCCCGCCCGAAGCCTTGGCAAGGCGCCGGTCAGCATGATGTTCCCGCCCTCGGGTGCGGTGGAGTCGTAGATGTGGTCCAGACGGCCATCGGCGAGGTCGGTCAGACCGTCGGAGACGCCGACGAAGCCGACGCTCTGGGCCTCAAAGGCCGCGCTGGCCCACAGGGCGAGATGGACGGCGCCTTCCGCCGCATGCAGAACGCTGTAGCTCGTCGAGCCGTCCGAAGCGGGCGGATCAAGCGGCGCGGTCGAATGCCAGCCCCGATCGCCGACGCCCGTATTGGCCATGTGCGGCTCGAGCAGAAGGTAGGGAGTCACCTCGCCGCGCAGGGCCCGGATGGTCGCCCGAACCACGAGGGCCTGATCGTCGGGACTGACGTAGATGCGTTTCTCGATCTCGTAGCGGCCAGCCTTGTCGGTGGTGATCACACGGTAGGCGGGGGAAAGCGGGCGGCCCGCGGCGTCGACGTGCAGATATTCGGTGCGATGGGTGGTGTCGGTTCCCTCGACCGACAGCCCGGTGTCGGTGACGACGGCGAAGCGCAGCTGCTTGAACTGGGCCTGGTGAATCAGGCCGTACATGGTCTCGGTCAGGACGCCGTCGGCGATGGAGAACCAGACGCGGCTGACGTCGCCGGTCGGGCCGCCGTCGCGGTACTGCCCGTCGACATAGGCCTCGTAGGAGGCGCCCGCGCCGGTCTTGGCGGCGTTGACCCAGGTCGGCGTGTCGCCGGGCGCGCCGGGGGCCACCTGGGCCAGGGCGGGGGCAGCCGCCGAAAGGGCGAGGGCGGCGACGCCGGACAGGAGGACGGAGGGCAGACGCATGGCGGGACTCACGATCGGACGGGGGACGGGGTGAAGACGGGGACCCGCAGGCTGGCGCCGGCGGCGATCAGGAAGCTGACGGCGCCGAGGACCAGGGCCCAGATCGGCTGGCCGCCGAACAGGCCGTTCAGCACGGCGCCGAGGATCGTGGCCGCGACCAGCTGGGGCACGACGATGAAGATGTTGAAGACGCCCATATAGACGCCCATCTTCCGGCCCGGCACGGCGTTGGCGAGGATGGCGTAGGGCAGCGAGACGATGCTGGCCCAGGCGAATCCAACGCCGATCATGGGCAGCCACAACCACTGCGGATCACGGATCAGGAAGACGCCGAGGAAGCCGGCGGCGCCGAGGGTCAGGTTGAGGGCGTGGGCGCCCCTCAGGCCGATGCGGTGGGCGATGACCGGGATCAGGAAGGCGGCCAGGGCGGCGACGCCGTTGTAGACGCCCATCAATACCCCGACCCAGTTGGCCCCCTCGCCATAGCCGGCCGAGGTCGGATCGGGCGAGGCATAGTGCACGGCGGTGACGGCCGGGGTCATGTAGATCCACATCGAGAATAGGGCGAACCAGCTGCAGAACTGGACCACGGCCAGCCCCTGCATGGTCTTCGGCATGGCGAAGATGTCGCTCATGATCTGGGTCAGGGCGTTGGATCGCCCGGCGTCGGCCAGGGCGGCGACCGCCATCTGCATCAGGCCGAAGGCGGCGACGAAACCGGCGAGGACATACAGCTCCTTGGGCAGGTCGAAGGTCGCGACCACGCCGGTCCCGATCGCCCCGCCAAAGGCCCAAAACAGGCCGCCCGTGTACCAGGCGTTGCGCGAGCGGGCGGCGGCAGGGGCGTGGCCGGCGTCGCGGGACGCCTCGAAGGCGTCGATCTGTTCGGGGCTGTATTCGCGGGTGGTGAAGACGGTCCACAGCACGGCGGCCAGCAGGGCGGCGGCGCCGACGTAGAAGGAGATGCGCACCGCCATCGGAACCACGCCCTCGGGCGCGGTCGAGGCGACCGAGAACCCCTCGGTCAGGATCCACGGCAGGCAGGAGGCGAAGACGGCGCCGGCGCCGATGAAGAAGCTCTGCATCGCATAGCCCGTGGCGCGCTGTTCCTCGGGCAGGTTGTCGCCGACGAAGGCGCGGAAAGGCTCCATGGTGATGTTGATCGAGGCGTCCATGATCCACAGCATCGACGCCGCCATCCAGAGCCAGGGCGAATTCGGCATGGCGATCAGGGCCAGGGTGGTCAGGACCGCGCCGACCAGGAAATAGGGCCGGCGGCGACCCAGCCGGGTCCAGGTGCGGTCGCTGAAATGGCCGACGATGGGCTGGACCAGCAGGCCGGTCAGGGGCGCGGCGATCCACAGGATGGCCAGGCTGTCGACCTCGGCGCCGAGGGTCTGGAAGATGCGGCTGGTGTTGGCGTTCTGCAGGCCGAAGCCGATCTGGATGCCGAAGAAGCCGACGCACATGTTCCAGATCGACCAGCCGCTCAGCCGCGGCCGATTGGACGGGATCTGGCCCGCGTCCGGCGTCACCGCCGCGCCCTCCCCAGCGGAACAAACCGGATGGCCTGGCCGCCCCCGGGGGCGAGGCGCAGGCTGAGGGTCTCCGCCGCGGTGACCTCGCGCTGCTCGATCACGATGGCCTCGCGGTTCGTCCGCCAGTGGGCGTCCGGGGCGTCCCGATAGATTTCCGCTCGGTAGCGGCGGCCCGGGTCGAGGAAGGACAGGTCGGCGTCCAGAACGCGCGGATGCTCGTCGGTGATGGCGCCGAGGAACCATTCGTCCGAATTGCGGTCCTTGCGCACGGTGGTGACATAGTCCCCGATCTCGCCGTTCAGGATGCGGGTCTCGGACCAGTCGACGGCAACATCCTTGATGAACTTGAACGGGCCCGGATTGGCCTCGTAGTTCACCAGCAGGTCGGCCGCCATCTGGATCGGGCTGTAGATCGTCACATACAGGGCCAGCTGCTTGGCCCAGGTGGTGGCGATGCCGTCCGGGCTGCGCGTCTCCATGCCGAAGATGCCGGGCGTATAGTCCATCGGCCCGGCCAGCAGACGGGTGAAGACCAGATTGGCCTCGTGCTCGGGCGGATTGCCGGGCTGGCCCCAGGCGCTGAATTCCATGCCGCGCGCGCCCTCACGCGAGATCATGTTCGGGTATGTGCGGCGCAGTCCCGTATCCTTGAACGGCTCATGGGCGTTGACCGCGACCTGGTAGCGGGCCGCGGTCTGGACCACGCGCAGGTGGTGCTGGGCCATCGGCTGGCTTTCGTGCCAGGCCAGGCGGGGCTGGCGGTCCGGCCCGCGCACCCGGGCGCCGGCGGCGTCGGCGACATAGCCGGTCTTGACCGAATGCCAGCCGAACCGCTGCATCTGGCCGAAGGCGGCGTCAAGCTGTTGCTCGTAGTGGAAGGCGTTGCCGCCGGTCTCGTGGTGGCCGATGATCTCGACGCCCTTCGACCGGGCATGGGCCGCGACGCGTTCGATGTCGAAATCGGGGTAGCTTCGGGTGAAGCTGTAGTCCCAGCCGGTGCCGAACCAGTCGCCGTCCCAGCCGACGTTCCAGCCCTCGATCAGCACCCCGCCGAAGCCGTGCTCGGCCGCGAAGTCGATGTGTTTGATGGCGTTCTCGGTGGTGGCGCCGTGTTTGGGACCCGCGTTCCAGGTCTTCAGGTCGAGGTGCATCTCCCACCAGATGCCGATGTATTTCATCGGCTTGAACCAGCTGACGTCGCCCAGGGCATTGGCCTCGTTGAGGTTGAGGATCAGGCTGGATTCGACCAGATCGCCGGCGCGGTCGGCGATCTGCAGGGTGCGCCAGGGGGTGGCGAAGGGGGTGGTCAGCTCGACCGCCGCATTGGTCAGGCCGGGGGTCAGGAAGGCCTTGAACCGCCCGCCCTCGACCCGGCGCAGGTTCATGCCGGAATAGTCGACCAGCGCCGCCTCATGGATCGAGACGTGCAGGCCGTCGTCGGTGCGCACGGTGAGCGGCGTCTGGGCCACGCCGACCGCGTCGATGCGGGTGCGGTTGTAGAGATATTCCTCGCGATTCCATTCGAACGCCGGGATCCACCAAGCCGTGCCGGGATCGACCACCGCGAACTCGGTCAGTTCGTCGCCGATGTTGACCGTCGTCAGATTGGGCTGGTCGGCGAATTCGTAGCGGAAGCCGAGGCCGTCGTCATACAGGCGGAAGACCACGTCGAACCGCCGCCCCAGCGCGCCCGTCTCGGTCAGATGGACGCGCAGCTGTGTGTAGCGATTGCGGATGAAGCGGCGCTCGCCCCAAGGCTGCTCCCAGGTGTCGTCGTGCTGCGTCGGGGCCTCGGCGGCGACGGTGAGATTGCGCTCCAGCTTGGGCGCGTCGGTGAGCAGGAAGCCGAGGCGCGACGGGGCGATCACCGGGCGGCCCAGGCGGCTGACGCTGTATTCCGGCCGTCCTTCGCCGGTGATGGTCACCGAGACGGACAGGACGCCGTCTGGCGAAGATGCGCCCACTACGGGGGCGGCGGTCTGCGCGCGGGCCGCGACCGGCGCGGTCGCCAGGGCGGCGGTGGTCGAGATCAGATGGCGGCGCGTCAGCATGTCGGAGCACTCCAAAGAACGGCACTTGCCAAGCACGGCGAGCGCGGCGCAGAACAAGCAAGGTTTGCTGCAAATTTTGCAGATGTCGTTTCGACCGGAGCCCGCGCTTGAGCCGCAACACCCGTCTGGAAGACCTGGCCAAGCTGGCGGGCGTCTCGATCTCGACCGCCTCGCGGGCGCTGAACGACAGTCCGGCCGTCAATGCGCGGACCAAACAGCTGATCTGGAAGCTGGCGCGCGAGCATGACTATCCGTTCCGGCGCTACATGCCCGCCGGACCGATCGGCGCCGAGGGGGTCATCGCCCTGGTGACGCCCCGTCCGCAGGGACGCGAGGGCCGGCTGAGCGACCCCTTCTTCCTCGAACTGCTGGCCGGGGTCGGCGAGGCGGCGCGGGAGCGTGGCTGCGATGTGATCATGAGCCATTTCGCGCCCACCAGTTACGACGACCTGTCCGCGGCGATGAACACCAGCCGGGCCGACGGCGTGATCTTCCTCGGCCAGAGCACCCTGCACCAGAGCCTGAACCGCCTGGCCGAGACCGATGGCCGGTTCGTGGTCTGGGGCGCCCAGATGCCGGACCAGGCCTATTGCTCGGTCGGGTCGGACAATCTGGCGGGCGGCCGACGCGCCACCCTGCATCTGGCGCGGCTGGGGCGCAAACGGATCGTCTTCCTGGGCGATCTCGACCCGCCCGAGGCCATGCAGCGCCATCGCGGCTATCTGGAAGCCTTGGCGAAATCGGGCCTGGCGGTCGATCCGGACCTGATCATGGAGGCCCATTTCGAGGTCGAATCGGCCGAGGCCTCGGTCGACAGCCTGATCCGCCGCGGCGTCAGCTTCGACGGCGTCGTCTGCGCCTCGGACCAGATCGCCCTGGGCGCCGTGCGGGCCCTGCTGCACGCCAATCTCCGCGTCCCCGAGGACGTGTCGGTGATCGGCTTCGACAATGTTCCCTTCAGCCGCTACAGCCGTCCTGCCCTGTCGACCATCGCCCAGGACACGATGAAGGCGGGCCGGCTGCTGGTGTCCAAACTGCTCGACAACCCGGGCGACTCCGTCGGCCGGTCGGAGCGGATTCCCACCGACCTGATCGTGCGCGAGAGCTGCGGCGGCTGAGGTCATCCGGCCAGGACCAGGCCGGCCATCGGCGGCAGCATCCCGTCGAGCGGCCCCTGCAGATTGACGGCCTCGACGATCCGCAGGCCCGCCGGCGCCGTCCAGGCGGCCGGCTGCGAGCCCAGGTTGAAGACGCACACCAGGCGTTCGCCGGCATGCCGACGCTCGAACGCCAGCAGATCGCCTTCGGACTCCAGCAGCGTCATCTCGCCGACGGCGAGGGCCGGATGCGCCTTGCGCAGCGCGACCAGCCGGCGGGTGACGTGCAGCATGGAGCCAGGGTCTGCTTCCTGCCGGTCGACCGACAGGGCGACGTGGCGGGGATCGATCGGCAGCCATGGCTCCACGGTCGAGAAGCCGGCCTGGGGCCGGTCGGCGCTCCACGGCAGCGGCGTTCGGGCCCCGTCCCGGCCCAGGGTCAGGGGCCAATTGGCGATGGCCTCGGGATCGGCCAGCCGGTCGAACGGCACCTCCGCCTGCGGCAGCGCCAGCTCCTCGCCCTGGTAGATGAAGACATTGCCGCGCAAGGTCAGCAGCAGCAGCATGGCCATCCTGGCGAAGGCCGGAAGATCGCGATCGCCGGCCCAACGCGAGATGGCGCGCGGCGCATCGTGGTTGGAGAAGGTCCAGGAGGGCCACCCCTGCCCTTCCCGCCCGTGCCAGGTTTCGGCTCCCATGCGCACCAACTGGCCCTCCAGCGTCGGCGCATACAGGTACAGGAAGCCGTAGGCGCTGTTCAGATGGTCGTCCCCGCGGGTGAAGGCCTGCATCTCGCGCTCGGCGTGATCGCCCCCGACCTCCGCCACGGTGAACCGGCCGCCATAGCTGTCGGTCAGGGCCCGGATGCGCTGGAGGAAGTCGACGATGCCCGGCTGCGACTGATTGTGGATCTTGTCCTGGAAGTCGAACGGCCGGGTCCGCCGTCCCCCCGGGGGAAGCGGCGGATTGTCCCGCAACTGCGGGTCGTGCATGGCGAAATTGATGGCGTCGAAACGGAAGCCGTCCACGCCCCGGTCCAGCCAGAAGCGGACGGCGTCCAGCAGGGCGTCCTGGACGTCCGGATTGTGCAGGTTCAGCTGCGGCTGCTCCGGCAGGAAATTGTGCATGTAGTACTGGCCGCGCCGCGCGTCCCAGGTCCAGGCGGGACCGCCGAACACGGACTGCCAGTTCGACGGGGGCGACCCGTCCGGCTTGGCCTCGGCCCAGACGTACCAGTCGGCCTTGGCATTGGTGCGGGACTGGCGACTCTCGTGGAACCAGGCGTGCAGATCCGAGGTGTGAGCGAAGACCATGTCGATGATGACGCGCAGGCCCAGCCTGTGCGCGCGGTCGATCAGCGCATCGAAATCGGCCAGGGTCCCGAACACCGGATCGACGTCGCAATAGTCGGCGACGTCATAGCCGAAATCCTTCATCGGCGAGGTGAAGAAGGGGCTGATCCAGACGGCGTCGACGCCCAGGGAGGCGATATGGTCGAGCCGCGAGGCGACGCCCCTCAGATCGCCGACGCCATCGCCGTTCGCATCGGCGAAACTGCGCGGATAGACCTGGTAGATGACGGCGCCGCGCCACCATTCGGCGGACTCAACGCGCGCTTGCGGGGACTCAAGGATCTGGACGGTCAAGCTCAACCTTCGGATACGCAGACAAGATAGCCCAGGGCGGGCACTGATACGGAAAGCGTGGCGGGGGCGGCGGCCTGTGCGGGGCACTGGCCCAGCAGGGCGCGCCACTGCAAGGACCCGGCCTCGACGGGGATGTTCACGGTGATGGCCGTGGTCGAGGTATTGAACACGACCAGCGTCTCTCCGCCATCGTCGAGGCGGGACAGGGCGAGGATGCCCGGGGTCTGGTCGGCGGTCCGGACCGCCACCCGCCCTCGCCGCAGCCGGGCGTCGCCCGCGCGCACCTCGGCCATGGCGGCGATCCGGCGGTACAGGTCGGCGTCGGTGTCGAACGGAGCGGCGGCCCGGCCGATGCGGCGGTCGTCGGCATAGGAAGGCGTCAGGGTCTCGAACATGTCCTGACGCGAGCGGCGGTCGTCGCCATCCCCGGTGAAGCCCTGCTCGTCGCCGTAGTAGATGACGGGCGCGCCGCGGCCCAGCAGGACCAGGGCGTGGGCCAGGGTCGACCGCTCCAGCAGTTCGGCGTCGGAGATGTCGGGCATCGCCTTCAGGATCAGATGGCCGATCCGGCCCATGTCGTGATTGCCGGTGAAGGTCGGCAGCCGCAGGGCGGTCTCGACCCCGCCCGCATAGATGGCGTCCTCCATCAGCAGATAGCCCATGGCGTCGGGATGCCCCTCGCCGGTGACCATGTTCTGGACCGCGCGCTGATAGGCGAAGTCCAACACGGTCGGCAGGCCGTCGACGACGGTGTGCATGGCCGCCGTGCCGGACTGGAAGTCGTAGGTCTCGCCGAAGATGTGGAAATTGGGAATGCCCCGGGCGCGGGCGCGCTCGAGCATGGCGGGCGCGAACGCCTGCCAGAACTCGGGATTGACGTGTCGGGCGGTGTCGATGCGGAAGCCGTCGATCCCGTAGTCGTCGATCCAGCCGCCGTAGATGTCGATGAAGCCCTGGACCACGCGGGGGTGTTCGGTGAACAGGTCGTCCAGGCCCGCGAAGTCCCCGTCCATCCGCGCCTCGCTGTACCAGGCGCTGTTGCCGCGGTTGTGGTAAAGGCTGACGTCGTTCAGCCAGGCCGGAACCTTGATCGTCTCCTCCCCGGCCGGATTGTACGGGGTGTACGCATAGTCCGGACGGACCAGGGTGCTGAAGTCGGCGCCGGGCGCGCCAGAGAAGCCGGGATTGATGGCCTCGCCCGTCAGGCCGCCCCGGCGCTGGTACGGATAGTCGCCCTTCCAGCGGTAGCCGCAGTCGTTGTCCGGGCATTCACGATAGCGGATGACGTCGGCCGTGTGGTTGATGACGATGTCCAGATAGACCTTCATCCCCCGCGCGTGGGCGGCGTCGACCAGCGCACGGAAGTCGTCATTCGTGCCGAAATGCGGGTCGATGCGGGTGAAGTCGGTGATCCAGTAGCCGTGGTAGGCCGCGCTTTCGTGACCCGGCGGCCCCTGAACCCATTTGTTGACGAACGGCGGCGCGATCCACAGGGCGGTGGCGCCCAGGCCCTGGATATAGTCCAGCCGTTCGGTCAGGCCCTTCAGATCGCCGCCGTGGAAGAAGCCCGGGTCGGTCGGATCGAATCCGGTCGTCAGCCGATCACCCTCGGCGCCCCCGCGGTCGTTGGCCGGATCGCCGTTGGCGAAACGGTCGGGCAGCAGGAAATAGATCACCTCGTCCTCGGGCGGCCGGTCGCGCAGGGCCGACAGCGCCGACGGCGCGGGCTGGGCCGCGGCCGGCGCGGCGATACAGGCCATCGCCGCCGCCACCGCCGCGAGGCGCGCCCGACTCATCCATCCGGCCTTCCTGGTCATGATCGGCGCCTCTCCCATGTCCGCCGACGTCGTGGCCGGCAGATCGATTTGCAAGATTTTGCAGCGGAATGAACGCCTGTCAATCCGCCAAACTTCAAGGCGAAACAGCGACACGACAGCCTGAAAACGCTTTGTGCGCTGCACAATAGGGCCGGCATGCATCACATTTTGGCCACACCGAGCCGCTGCCGAAAAATTACGCGCTTGCAAGGTTCTCACAAGTTTGCATAACTTTGCGGCGACATCGGACGCTTCGTCAGAAATGCGCCGGCCCAGGGAGAAACGAAGATGAGACGCCAAACCAACCGCCGCACCCGTCTGCTCGCCGGAGTCGCCGCGGGCGCCGTCGGCCTTCTGGCCATGGCCGGAGCCGCCTCGGCGCAAAACGCGCCGCAGGAGGATGTGGCCGAGATCGACGAGATCGTCGTCACCGGCATCCGCTCCTCGATCGAAAGCTCGATCGCCAGCAAGCGCGACAACGATTCGATCGTAGAGGTCGTCACCGCCGAGGACATCGGCAAGCTGCCGGACGTCTCGATCGCCGAATCCCTGGCCCGCCTGCCCGGCCTGACCGCCCAGCGTCTCGACGGACGCGGCCAGGTCATCTCGATCCGCGGCCTGTCGCCCGACTTCACGACCGCCTTGCTGAATGGCCGCGAGCAGGTCTCGGCCGGCGACAACCGCGGCGTCGAGTTTGACCAGTATCCCTCGGAACTGCTGGGCAGCGTCCTGGTATACAAGACCCCCGACGGCTCGCTGATCGGCCAGGGCCTGGCCGGCACCGCCGACCTGCGCACGATCCGGCCGCTTGAGTACGGACGGCAGGCGATCGCGCTGAACGCCCGATACGAGTGGAACGATTACGGAGCGCTGAACTCCGGGACCGAGGACACGGGCCAGCGCCTCAGCGTCAGCTATATCGACCAGTTCATGGACGGCCGCCTGGGCGTGGTGCTGGGATACGCCCATATGTCCACGCCCTACCAGGC
The DNA here is from genome assembly GCA_046292645.1 of Brevundimonas sp. Classification (GTDB taxonomy): domain Bacteria; phylum Pseudomonadota; class Alphaproteobacteria; order Caulobacterales; family Caulobacteraceae; genus Brevundimonas. The sequence continues at coordinate 179,833 of JBKBQO010000001.1, read as the reverse complement.
CGAACGCTTCAACGCCTGGGGCTATCCAAACTCCGGGCCGGGCGGGTCTCTGTTGATCGGGGGCGCCAAGCCTTACGTCCAGTCCAGCGAGCTCGTGCGCGACGGCTATATGGCGACGGTGGAATTCCGCCCCCACGACCGCTGGCACTCGACCTTCGACGCCTTCTATTCCGAGTTCGACAACACCCAGATCCTGCGCGGCGTAGAATTCCCGCTGGCGTGGGGCGGATCCTCGGAATCGGTCGCCGGCGCCTGTCTGGCCAGCGGCAACACCCAGACCGCGACCTGCCGCCCGGGTCCCTCGCTGCGTCCGGGCGCCACCGTCGAGGACGGCATGGTGGTGGCAGGCGTGTTCGACAATGTGAAGGGCATCGTGCGCAACGACGGCAACCGCCGCACCGCTGAGTTGACCTCGGTGGGTTGGAACAACGTCTTCGCGATCGACGACAACTGGACGGCGAGTCTGGACCTCAGCTATTCCAAGGCCGACCGGACCGACACGGTGCTGGAAACCAACGCCGGCACGGGTCGCAATGTGACGGGCGCCCTCGACAGCCTGACCTTCCGAACCACGCCGCAGGGCACGACCTTCTCCTCCCTGCTCGACTACTCCGACCCGACCGTTATCCTGCTGACCAGCGCCCAGGGCTGGGGGGGCGGCGTTTATCCTTCGGGCGTCGAGGGCGGTCAGGACGGCTTCATCAACAGTCCCTCGGTCGTCGACGACCTTCGGTCGATCCGCGGCGAAATGGCCGGCGACATCAACGCCGGGCCGTTCAACCGGGTCACCTTCGGCATCAACGTCACCAACCGCGAAAAGGAGCTGACGCTTGAGCGCTACTATCTGACCCTGACGGCCAACAGGAACGACCCCCTGCACAACACCAGCGTCCCGGTGCCGAGCCAGTTCTTGCTGGAACCGACGCAGCTGGACTTCCTCGGCATCGGCCCGGTGATCAGCTACGACCCCTTCGCCCTGGTGGAGAGCGGCATCTACACCTTGCTGGCGCCGCAGGACGACAATCTGCTGGCCTTCGGCTGGAGCGTCGAGGAACAGGTGACCACCTCCTATATCAAGGCGGATGTGGACACCGAGGTCGCGGGGATGGTGGTGACCGGCAACGTCGGCCTGCAACTGGTTCATACCGTGCAAAGCTCGGACGGCCGGGCTGCCGCCGGCAATCCGGCGGCGCCGGTGCCGGTAAGCGGCGGAGACCGGTATAATGAGGTCCTGCCCAGCCTGAACCTGAATTTCCAGGTTCGCGACGACCTGCACGTCCGCCTGGGCCTGGCCCGCGAGATGGCCCGTCCGCGGATGGATCAGATGCGCGCCTCGGTGAACGTCGACTTCAACCAGGGCCGCGTCACCAGCACCGACGTCAACGAGTCGCCGTGGGGCGGAAGCGGCGGGAATCCCGAACTGCGGCCGTGGATCGCCAACGCCGCCGACGTCTCGATCGAGAAGTATTTCGGCCGTCGCGGCTACGTCTCGCTGGCGCTGTTCTACAAGGACCTCGAAAGCTACATCTACGACCAGCAGACGCTGACCGACTTCAGCGGCTATCCCTATGAGGGGACGATCGCGCCGGTGCTGCGCCAGGGCTTCCTGTCCAAGCCGCAGAACGGCGAGGGCGGGGTCATCCAGGGCGTCGAGTTCGCCGTGTCGGTGCCGTTCGATCTGGTCTGGGAGCCGCTGGAAGGCTTCGGCGCGACCTTCAGCGCCTCCTATACGGACAGCAACATCATCCAGAACCCCGGCAGCCCCTCGACTCCTCTTCCCGGCCTCTCGGAGACGGTCGGCAACCTGACCGTCTACTACGAGCGGAACGGCTTCCAGGCCCGGATCAGCAACCGCTATCGCTCGGAATTCCTCGGCGAGCTGTCCGGCGTGGGCACCGATCGCATCCAGCGGATGGTCGATGCGGAATCCGTCGTCGACGCCCAGATCGGATACGAGTTCCAGGCGGGCCCGCTGGAAGGCCTGTCGGTCCTGGCCCAGGTCAACAACCTGACCGACGAACAGTTCAAGACGTTCGAGAACGACGATTCCCGCCGGGTCATCGACTATCAGCAGTACGGCCGCACGTTCCTCCTCGGCGTCAACTACCGCTACTGATGCCATACGACGCCGCCCGGCCCCGCCCGGCGGCGTCGCTCATCGGAGGCCGAGGTCCGTCAGCCAGTCGGCCAGCAGGTCGTGGCGAATCGGCCCGGTCGTCATCGAGACGTCCGGCGGCGCCTCCGGCGACCCCAGCTCGCTGGGCGAATAGTCGTAGCGGGCGCGGAACAGACGGCTGAAATGGCCCGGGGAGGCGAAGCCGTACTGATGCGAGACGTCGGCGATCGACGGCCCCCCGCCCCTGCGGCGCGCCAGCACGGTCCGCGCATGATGCAGGCGGCGATCCTGGATGAAACGGGTCACCCCGCCCTCCCCGTCAAAGGCCCGGTACAGGGTGGCGCGCGACACTCCGCTGGCCCGCGCCACCGCATCGACGGGGATGGGCAGGTCGAGCGAACGGACCCGGTTTTCGATATAGTCCGCCGCCGTGCGGCGGACGACGCCCTGCAGCGCCTCGAGCTCCGACCCCTCAATGGCGACCTCGTCGCCGGCGACCCGCGCCGCGAGCAGCAACAGGGCCTGAGTCGCCGTCGCCAGCTCAACCTCCGTCAGCGCGTCGGCAAGCTCCACCAGGGCGGTCATATGGGCGTCGATCAGCCGGACCCCGGGCGCGTCCGGGGGCAGGACCAGCCCGTGTGACCCGGGCGTCAGCAGCCTGGCGGGCACAAGATGCCGGGGCGTCAGAATGGTCATCAGATCGACCGCGTCGAACCGCGATGCGCTGGGGCGGCTCATGTCGCGGAACTGCAGGGCGCCAGGCGCGGCGCGCACGGCGCGACCGTCGCAATCCCCGACCACGGCGCGCCGGTTGATCACCATGTTCAGCCCGTCGATGTCCGAGCGTCGCAGCACGGCCGGTCCCCGCGCCAGCGTCTGTCGGACGGACCGTCCGAAGCCGACCGCCCCGGCCGGGCCCAGGGTGCTGCGAGTGACATTGTAAAAATTCAACCGGTCGTGGTCGCTGACCCCCGACACCTCATACAGATCGGCCATGCCGACGAGGTAGCGGTCGAAGGCGTCCGGCAGGGTGAGCGCCGAAACGTCCCAGGCAATCGTACGGGATGAAGACAAGAAAGGCCTTGAAGCGGGTTACTGAAGCGCATCAGGCCCAAAGCGACGCAATACACAAGCTTAACGACAGGCGCGACGCCGGGGTTCCCGCGCGCAAGCCGCATGCCTGAGCATCTTAAAGAACGAGATTCACAGACATTCCGGCGCAGCGGCGCCGGTGTTACCCAACGCGTCGAGGTTGCGGCTCGTGCAGCGGCCGCAATCGGACCCGCGCCGGAGCGTCGGCGGGGGTCGTGTTCCGGGTGAGTGACATGTCGGGTTTCGTTCAGGTCACGCGCGGCTTCGGCCCCCAGGCCCGCCGCCTGCCGATCACCGCCGGCCGTCACACCGCCCCGACCTCGCCCCGGGACGGCGCCGCACGCCCATCGCCCGCCAGACCCGCCTGATCTTTCCGCCTGCCGCCGGGCCCCACGTCGTCGTCTGACGACCGGGAGCCCTGCCTGTCTTCCCCTTCTTCACAGCGGCCCGACCCGCCGCCCCCAATACGCCGCCTCACAGGATACAGCCCATGCCCGCTCCCCAACTGACCGGCGCGCCGACCTCCGCCACGTTCGACGAAAACGCTGTCAACGCCACGCCGGCTGCGTTGTTCGGCGCCGTCGCCTTTACCGACAGCGACGGCGACTTCGACGGCGGCGTCGTCACCGTTTCCGGCCTGCTGGCGGAGGACACGGTTTCGGTGCGCAACCAGGGTTCCGGCGCGGGTCAGATCGGCCTGTCCGGCAGCGACATCAGCTATGGCGGGGCGGTCATCGGCACGCTTGCGGGCGGCGCGGGGGCCACCCTGACCATAACCTTCAACGCGGAGGCTACCTCGGCCGCCGTCGACGCCGTGATCCAGGCCCTGACCTACGCCAACGTCAGCGATACGCCGACCGCCAGCCGGGAGCTGCGCCTGACTGTCACCGACGCGGCCGGCCATGAGCTTCCAGGCGACGCCGTCTTCACCGGTCGGGCCGACGCGGCCAGCCCGTTCCGTTCCCTGGATGTGGGCTACTCGAGCGCCCCGGCCTTCGGCGATCTTGACGGAGATGGCGACCTGGATCTGGTGGTCGGGGAGCACTACGGAAGCCTGCGCTATTTCGAGAACACGGGATCGGATCTGGCCCCGGTGTTCGAGGAGCAGCTCTTCAGCGACAACCCGTTCAACGCGCGTGACGTCGGCGATCGCGCGAGGCCGACCCTGGTGGATCTTGACGGGGACGGCGATCTGGACGCGGTGGTCGGCCGCAATGACGGTCGCCTGAATTATTTCGAGAACACCGGCACGAGTTCGGACCCGGTGTTCACCCAGCGGACCGACGGCGACAACCCCTTTGACGGCGTTGTTGGCGGCTACATCTCCGCCCCCGCCTTTGGCGATCTGGACGGGGACGGCGACCTTGATGCCGTGGTCGGGGAATTTAGCGGCGCGCTGATCTATTTCGAGAACACGGGCCTGGACACGAATCCGGTGTTTTCCCGCCGGATCGGTGGGGATGATCCGTTTGACGGCTTCAACAATGGCTTGGTCAGTGCGCCGACCCTGGCCGATCTGGACGGGGACGGCGATCTCGACGCCATGATCGGCAACAACAACGGCGTCGTATCCTATCTTGAGAACACCGGCGGAACCTCAAGCCCGGCCCTCACCCTCCGCAGCGGCGCTGAAAACCCTCTCGGCGCATACGGGTTCGGGTCCGCCGCCACGCCACAGTTCGTCGATCTGGACGCCGACGGCGACATGGACGTCGTCATCGGGATGTACAGCGGCGTCCTCGTCTATATGGAAAACACCGCCACGGCTGGCCGGACGATTTCGGTCAATGTGACGGCCCGGAACGACGCCCCGACCGCGGCCGGCCTCCCGACCGATGTAGTCGTCGTCGAGGATGTCGCCTCGGATCTTGACCTGTCCGGCGTCACCCTGACCGACGTCGACACAACGGGCGACATCTCCGTGGCCCTGACCGCCTCGGCCGGGACGTTGAGCGCGACGAGCGGGGCCGGCGTGTCGGTGTCCGGCCTCCCCGGTCTGCTGATCCTCAGCGGCACAGTCTCGGCCATCGACGCCTTCCTGAACAACGCTTCGGCAATCCAGTACACCGGCGCCCTGAACGCCAGCGGCGACAACGCCGCCACCGTGACCGTGACCGCCAACGACGGCGGTGGCTCCGTCCAGCTCGGCGTGGTCAATGTCGACATCACCCCGGTGATCGATCCCCCGGCCCTGACCGGCTTCGCGACCGCGGTCACCTTCGCCGAGAACACCGTCAACGCAGGACCGCAACTGCTCGACACCGACGTCACCTTCACGGACAGCGACGGCGACTTGAACGGCGGCGGCCTGGAGCTGTCCGGCCTGCTGGCCGAGGACCGCGTCTCGGTGCGCAACGAGGGCGTCGGCGCGGGCCAGATCGGCCTGTCCGGAAGCAATGTCAGCTATGGGGGCGTGGTCATCGGCACGCTGTCGGGCGGCGTCGGCTCCACCCTGACCATCATCTTCAACGCGGCGGTCACATCGACGGCGATCGACGCCCTGATCCAGAACCTGACCTACGCCAACAGCAGCGACACGCCGACGGCGAGTCGCGACCTGCTGATCAACATCACCGATGCGGCAGGCAACAACCTCGGCGCCGGCGAAGACCTGGCCTTCACCGAGCGCACCGGCGCCGCCAATCCGTTCGATGGCGCGGTCGTGAACTACACAAGCACGCCGATCTTCGGGGACCTGGACGGCGACGGCGATCTGGACGCTGTCGTCGGTCAGGGCGACGGCTTTCTCAACTATTTCGAGAACACCGGATCGACCGAGTCGCCCGTCTTCACCCGCCGCACCGACGCAGCCAATCCGTTCGACGGACTGGACGTGGGGGATCGTGCCGCGCCCGGCTTCGCTGATCTGGACAACGACGGCGATCTCGATGTGGTGGTCGGCGAGTTGTACGGCGCCCTGTCGTATTTCGAGAACACCGGCACGGCCACGGCTCCGGCCTTTACCCAACGCACCGGCGCGGCCAATCCCTTCGACGGTGTCGATGTGGGTTTCATCAGCACGCCCGCCTTCGCTGATCTGGATGGCGACGGCGACCTGGACGCGGTGATCGGAAAGAATACCGGCGTTCTGGCCTATTTCGAGAACACCGGCACGGCCGCAACACCGATCTTCACCGAGCGCACCGGCGCGGACAATCCGTTCGTCGGCTTCGATGTGGGATATAGCAGCATCCCGACCTTCGCCGATGTTGACGGTGACGGTGATCTGGACGCGGTGGTCGGCGAACTCAACGGCACGCTGGCCTATTTCGAGAACACCGGAACGGCCGCGGCCCCGGTCTTCGCCGAGCGCACCGGCGCGGCCAATCCGTTCGGCAGCATGGATGTTGGACTTAGCAGCAGCCCCGCCTTCATCGATATGGATGAGGACGGCGATCTCGACCTGGTGCTGGGCGAGGACAACGGCGGGCTGCTCTACTTCGAGAACACCACGGTTCGCGGCCAGACCGTCACCGTCACCGTCACCGCCCAGAACGACGCCCCGACCGCGACCGGCCTGCCCACCGACGTCACGGTCATCGAGGACGTCGCCTCCAACCTCGACCTGTCCGCCGTCACCCTGACCGACGTCGACGCAACCGGCGAAATCGCCGTGATCCTGACCGCGTCCGCGGGGACACTCACGGCTTTCAGCGGCGGCAGCGTCGTTGTGAGCAACTCCGGCACGGGCGCCCTGACGCTGACCGGCACGGCCTCGGCCATCGACGTCTTCCTCAACACGGCCTCGGCCGTGCGCTACACCAGCGCGCCCAACGCCAACGGCGACAACGCCGCCACCGTGACCGTCACCGCCAATGACGGCTCGGGCGCGGTCACCCTGGGCGTGGTCAATGTCGACATCACGCCCGTGATCGACCCGCCGGCCCTGACCGGCTTCGCGACCTCGGTGACCTTCGCGGAGAACACGGTCAACGCGACCCCGCAACGGCTGGACGCCGACGTCACCTTCACCGACAGCGACAGCGACTTCGACGGCGGCAGCCTGACTATCTCCGGCCTGCTGACCGAAGATCGCGTCTCCGTGCGCAATGAAGGCTCCGACGCGGGTCAGATCAGCCTGTCCGGGACCAGCGTCAGCTACGGCGGCGTAGTCATCGGGACCCTGTCCGGCGGCGCCGGCTCCAGCCTGACCATCACCTTCAACGCCGCGGCCACCTCGGCCGCCATCGACGCCCTGATCCAGAACCTGACCTACGCCAATGTCAGCGACACGCCGACCGCCAGCCGCAACCTGCTGCTGAACGTCACCGACGCCGCGGGCAATCAGCTGGGCGACGGTTTCCTCGGCCGGACGACCCAGTTCGATCCGGACGGACCCGCCTTCGGCCTGCCGCGCGATTTCGAAGGCGCCATCGCGCCTCGCGGCCAGACCATCACCGTCTCGGTGACGGCCGAGAACGACGCCCCGACCGCGACCGGCCTGCCGACCGACGTCACCGTCACTGAGGACGTCGCCTCCGACCTCGACCTGTCCGCCGTCACCCTGGCGGACGTCGATACGACCGGCGACATCGCCGTGACCCTGACCGCTTCCACCGGGACCATCACCGCCGCCAGCGGCGGCAGCGTCGCCGTAACCAACTCGGGCACGGGCGCCCTGACGCTGACCGGCACGGCGTCGAACATCGACGCCTTCCTCAACAACGCCTCGGCGATCCAGTACACCGGGGCCCTGAACGCCAGCGGCAACGACGCCGCCACCGTCACGGTCACCGCCAACGACGGCTCGGGCCCTGTCCAGCTGGGTGTGGTCAATGTCGACATCACGCCGGTGATCGAGGCCCCCGCCCTGACCGGCTTCGCGACCGCGGTCACCTACGGCGAGAACACCGTCAACGCCACGCCGCAGCGGCTCGACGCCGACGTCTCCTTCACCGACAGCGACGGTGACTTCAACGGCGGCAGTCTGACCCTGTCCGGCCTCCTGGCCGAGGACACCGTCTCGGTCCGCAACCAGGGATCCGACGTGGGCGAGATCAGCCTGTCCGGAACCAGCGTCAGCTACGGCGGCGTGATCATAGGGACCCTCGCCGGCGGCTCGGGCTCGACGCTCACCATCACCTTTAACGCCGCGGCGAGCTCCGAGGCGATCGACGCCCTGATCCAGAACCTGACCTACGCCAACAGCAGCGACACGCCGACCGAGACACGGGAGCTGCTGATCAACATCACCGACGCGGCGGGCAACGACCTTGGCGGCGCCGGCGACCTGGCCTTCACCGGGCGGAGCGGAGACGACAACCCGTTCGCCGAAGCAGGGACCACCGAATCCTCCGCCCCCGCCCTGGCGGACCTCGACGGCGATGGCGACGCCGATCTCGTCCTGGGACGGGCCGACGGCACGTTCCAGTATTTCGAGAACACCGGCTCCGCCACCAGCCCCGTATTCGTCGAACAGACCGGCTCGGACAATCCGCTCGACGGCGTCGATGTCGGTACGCATGGCGCGCCGGCGTTTGGCGATCTGGATAATGATGGCGATCAGGACCTCCTGATCGCAAACCAGGACGGCGCGATTGTCTACTACCTGAACACCGGCACTTCCTCGTCGCCTTCGTACGTGGCGCAGACGGGCGGCGCAGCGCTGGTGGCGGGCAATTTCGGCAGCTACGCCACGCCGACGATGGGCGACCTGGACGCCGACGGCGATCTCGACCTGATCATCGGCACGGGCGACGGCGCGTTGCGCTATTTCGAGAACACCGGAACGGCCTCGACTCCCGCATTCACCGAAATGACCGGCGCCGCCAACCCGCTGGATGACGTTGCCACTGGAAACTGGTTCTACGACTGGGCGACTCCGGCCTTGGCCGACCTGGATGGCGATCTCGACCTTGATCTGGTCGTCGGCGGGGCCTTCGGCGCGTTCCGCTATTTCGAGAACACGGGGACGGCGACGGCGCCGGTCTTCGAGGAACGCACCGGCGATGCCTATCCGTTCTCCGGCGGCAGGGTCAACTTCGGCTCCTATCCGGCGCTGGCCGATCTGGACGGCGACGGCGACTTCGACCTGGTCTCCGGTGATGAAAACTCCGGCCTCCTGACCTATTTCGAGAACACCATGCCGCGCGGCCAGACCATCATGGTCACCGTCACCGCCGAAAACGACGCCCCGACCGCGACCGGCCTGCCGACCGACGTCACCGTCACCGAAGACGTCGCCTCCGACCTCGACCTGTCCGCCGTCACCCTGACCGACGTCGACACCAGCGGCGCCATCACCGTGACCCTGACCGCCTCGACCGGAACGCTGACAGCCGTTGGCGACGGCGCCGTCGCCGTGACCGACTCCGGCACGGGCGCCCTCACCCTGACCGGCACGGCCGCGGCCATCGACGCCTTCCTCAATACGGCGTCCAACATCCAGTACACCGGCGCGCTCAACGCCAACGGCGACGACGCCGCCATCGTGACGATCACCGCCGACGACGGCTCGGGCGCCGTCACCCTCGGCGTGGTCAATATCGACATCGCCCCCGTCATCGACCGCCCGGTCCTGACCGGCTTCGGGCCGTCGGTCGCCTTCGCAGAGAACACCGTCAACGAGACGCCTCAACTTCTCGACGCCGACGTGATCTTCACCGACAGCGACGGCGACTATGACGGCGGCGTCCTGACCCTGTCGGGCCTGCTGGCCGAAGATACGGTCTCGGTGCGCAACGAAGGCTCCGCAGCCGGCCAGATCGGCCTGTCCGGCGCCAGCGTCAGCTACGGCGGCGTGATCATCGGCACGCTGGCGGGCGGCTCGGGCTCGACCCTGACCATCACCTTCAACGCTGCGGCGACGTCGGCGGCCATCGACGCCCTGATCCAGAACCTCACCTACGCCAACAGCAGCGACACGCCGACGGCCAGCCGGGACCTGACGCTCAACGTCACCGACGCGGCGGGCAACGTCCTGGGCCGGGGCAGCCCGACCCTCACCGTCGCCGTCACCCCGGAGGACGACGGTCCGGTGATCACCGGCACGCCGGGCAATGACGTGCTGAACGGAACCGCCGACGCCGAGACCATCCTGGGTCTGGGCGGCGACGACCGGCTGAACGGGCTGGGCGGCGACGACATCCTGATCGGCGCCGACGGGGCCGACACCCTGCGTGGCGGCGAAGGCGACGACGCCATGAGCGGCGGCCGCGGCGACGACATCTACCATGTCGACAGCCAGGGCGACGTCGTGGCGGAGGCTGTCGGCGAGGGCGACGACCGGATCATCTCGACCGTCGGCTATGTGCTGGCGGCCGGGTCCGAGGTCGAACGTGTCTCGCTGGCCGACTCGACCGGCGCGGCGGCGCTGGACCTCACCGGCAACGAGTTCGGCCAGCGGCTGGACGGCAACAACGGCGCCAACCGTCTGGACGGCGGCGGCGGCGACGACCTGCTGAACGGAAATCTGGGCGACGACATCCTGTACGGCCGGACCGGCAATGACGATCTGCGCGGCGGCGCCGGCAATGACACCCTGTACGGCGACGAAGACGCCGACGTGCTCAACGGCGGCGCCGGCGACGACCTGCTGGTCGGCGGAACGGGCGACGACGCCATGACCGGCGGTGCGGGCGACGACACCTACTATGTCGACAGCCAGGGCGACGGGATCATTGAACGCGCGGGCGAAGGCGACAATGATCGGGTCATCGCCAGCGCCAGCTACGTCCTGGCCGCCGGCGCCAGCATCGAGCGGATCTCGACCAGCAACACCGGCGGGACCGCCGCCATCAACCTGACCGGCAACGCCTTCGCCCAGCGTATCGACGGCAATGACGGCGCCAACGCCCTCAGCGGCCTGGACGGAGACGACCAGCTGAACGGCCGCGGCGGCGACGACACCCTGTACGGCGGCGACGGCGTCGACACCCTGAACGGCAACGACGGCAATGACTCGCTGGTCGGCGGCGCCGGAGACGATGTCATGACCGGCGGCCTTGGCGACGACGCCTACTATGTCGACAGCCAGGGCGATGTGATCCACGAACGCGCCGGTCAGGGCAATGACCGGGTCGTCGCCAGCGCCAGCTATGCGCTGGCTGCGGGCCAGAGCATCGAACGGATCCAGATCAGCAACACCGGCGGGACTGCGGCGATCAACATCACCGGCAATGAACTGGCCCAGCGCATCGACGGCAATGCCGGGGCCAACGTCCTCGACGGCGGCGCCGGGGACGACGAGCTGAACGGCAACCTGGGCGAGGACACCCTGATCGGCGGCCTGGGCCGCGACAATCTCAGCGGCGGCCAGGGCCATGACTGGCTGCAGGGCGGCGCCGACGACGACTTCCTGCAGGGCGGCGACGGCAACGACATCCTTGAGGGCGGAACCGGCGCGGACCTCATGCGCGGCAACCTCGGCAACGACACCTATTATGTCGACAACGCGGGGGATGTGGTCGGCGAACGGGCCGGCGAAGGCTTCGACCGGGTGCTGGCCAACGTCGACTTCACAGCCGGAGTTGCCTCGATTGAGCGCATCTCCGCGGCCGATCAGGCCGGCACGGCGGCGCTGAACTTCACGGGCAACGCCGACACGGTGCAGATCGACGGCAACGCCGGGGACAACAACCTGTCGGGGGCGCTCAGCGGCGCCTCGGTGGCGATCAACGGCCGGGGGGGCGATGACGTCGTCCAGGGCGGCGCCTTCAACGACATCCTCAGCGGCGGCGCCGGCGACGACGTCCTGACCGGCGGCCTGGGCGACGATGTCCTGATCGGCGGCGGCGGCCTCGACGTGATGGTTCTGTCCGGCTCGCCCCGCGACTATGCGATCGAGCAACTGGACCAGGGCGTCTTCAGCGTCGAGGGTCCGGACGGAACCGACACGGCCTTCAGCGTCGAATACGTCTATTTCGCCGACAGCCAGCAATACTATCTGCTGGCGGACATGGCGGGCGGACCGGTGGCGCCGCCCTTCGCGCCCGAGCCCGTGCCGCTTCTCGGGGTCAAGAGCGAAGACGCCCAGGTGCTGCCGGGGCTGGCGGACGAAGCGCTTCCGACCCTCGTCGCCGCGGACCTGTTCGCCGGCGCCCAGGACGGACCCTGGAACGCGGAGACCCGCGACCTCGGCCACGTCTTCGCCTCGGCGCATCAGGACTTCTGGTTCTAGGGACGCGGACTCAAGCCGGGCCGGACCGACAGGTCCGGTCCGGGTCGCCGGCGCGGCCTCAGGACGCTCGCGGCCGCGCGTCGGCGTCGGAGCGTGCGGCGCCCTGTCCAGGGAAGACCTCCAGCACGGTCCGGGTTTCGGGCAGGATGTAGACGATGCCGAGCGTTCCCCTGAACTGGGGCCGGACGACGTCTTCATAGAATTCGGCCGGGACGTTGATGCAGCCGAAGGTGACCCGGCGGCTCAGGACCGACGGCGCCGCCAGGCGCTCGAGCCGGTGCTGGCGCGTGCCGGATTCGACGACCCGATGCAGCGCCAGGGCCGCTTCATAATCGATCCACAGGACGTCGTGACCCGTCAGGTCGGGCCCCAGGGCTGCGACGAAGCGGCCGGCGGCGGTCGTGCGCTGCTCGGGCGGGATCGCCGAAAGCGGGCGATCGCCCACGCCGGGGGCCGACTCATCGCCCACGGCCAGACCCAACAAGGCCGTCGACACGCCGCGCAGGGTGGCGCCGCCGTCGAAGACGAAGACGCGGGCGTCCTTCTTGTCCACGATGATGAAGGGCAGGCCCTGGTTGTCGCCGCTGCGAATGACCCAGTCGGCGGTCTGCCGGGCGTCGTCCGAAGCGGAGGCGCCCAATACGCCGGCGAAATCCGCGACCACCGCCGAGGGCGCCGCCTTGTCCGTTCGCGCACCGGCCTGCACGGGCGCCGACGCCAGGCCTCCGAAACCAAGAACGCCCAGAATCGCCAGCGCCGGGAGCCACGAGGGGCCGCCCGTCGGTCGGTCGCGGCGGAGTCTGGCCATCTGGGTCCCCAGGCCTGTCGCGGCGCGGGGCGCGGCGCTTCATGGAACAGGCGGATCAGCGGGCCGAATCTCATTTCGGGGCCGCCGATGGCAGGACCAGCAAGGCCCAGGCCATGGTCGGGGGCGGGACGGCCGCAGCGCCTGACCTGCGAGGCAGGTCTTCGTCGACAGGTCTGCGCAATTGTTCGACAATCGGCGGGTGTCGCGGGACGGAAGGCCTGCTCGGTCCGGCCGCGCCCCATGTCATCCAGGCCGCGCCGCCCCAGGGGGCCGGTCTGATCGGGCGGGCGACCCCGGCCAGTGAGGAAGGAACGTTCCAGCATGAATCCGCGCCTCGCCTGCGTCCTCGCCGCCATCGCCATCGCCGCCGGCGTTCTTCCGGCCGCGACGGTCGCGACCGCCGCCACCGCACATCAAATCGCGCCCACCCCCTCCCCCGCGATGACGGCGCTGTTCGACTATCTACGCGCCCGCGGCACAACCGGCCTGGTCATCATCAGGGACGGGCAGGTGCTGGCCGATGAGACCTGGCCGGCGCCGGCGGACGACCCGATCTTCGCCAATTTCGTCTACGGTCGGACGCCGGACGGCGCCCTGCTGGAGGACGTCGCCTCGCAGCAGAAGAGCTTCGTCGCGGTGCTGGTGGCCATTGCGGTCGACAAGGGGCTGATCGACGTCGATCAGCCGGTCTCGACCTACCTCGGTCAAGGCTGGTCGCGGGCGACGCCCGGGCAGGAGGCCCGCATCCGCGTCGTCGATGTCCTGACCATGAGCTCCGGCCTGGACGAACGCTTCGGCCATGTCGCGGAGCCGGGCGCGACCTTCTTCTACAACACGCCCGTCTATGCGGTGACCAAGCGGATCCTCGCCGCCGCGGCCGGGCGGCCGCTGGAAACCCTGACCCATGACTGGCTCACCGAACCGGCCGGGATGAGCGACACCGGCTGGCGCCGACGGCCCGCCGCCCTGGCCTCCGTCGGCAACGACACCGGCCTGGTGACCACGCCGCGGGACGTGGCGCGGTTCGGCCTGATGGTCCTGCACGGCGGCGTGGCCGAAGACGGCGCCCGGGTGGTGTCGCGCGCCCAGCTGGACGCCCTGTTCGCCCGGTCGGCGTCCAACCCGGCCTATGGCCGGCTGTGGTGGCTGAACGGCAGCGACCATACGATGAGAATCCTGGGGGGCCGCAGCGAGGGTCCGTTCATCCCGGCGGCGCCGGCGGACCTGATCGGCGCGCTCGGCGCGCTCGATCGCCGGCTCTATATCGTGCCGAGCCGGCGGTTGGTCGTGGTGCGCACGGGCGCCGCCGCCGGCGATCCGGGCTTCGACCAGGCGTTCTGGCTCAGGCTGAACGCCGTCATCGACGGACCCTGATGATCAAGGGCGCGGCGGCGGTGGGGTGCGCCTTGTTCATACCCGGGAAGTCGCGGTCGATCTCGCCGCAGCGGTCGTCTTCGGCATGGCGACCCGAGATCCGACGTCCGGGCTCAGAGGATTGAGACCCAGGGCGCGCGACCGGCGGCGCTGCATCTCATAGCATTCGCATGCCGCGCCCTCGAGGCGCGCCCGATCTGTGATGCGGATCGCGCCCCTCAGATAGGCGATGGCGCCGAGCGCCTTCAACTCTCCCGCGGCCTGACTGATCGTGGTCCGCTGCATCCCCATCAACGTCGCCAGATCCTGCTGGGTGATGTCCAGCCGGCTGCCCTGGCTGCGATCGTCGAACATCAGCAGCCAACGTGCGAGACGGGCGGTGGACCGGTGCACCGTATTGCAGGCGGCGGTCTGCGCCGACTGGGACTGATAGTCGTGGACCAGGCGCAGCAAGAGATCGCGCAAGGCGTCGCTCATCCGGGCGCGGCTGCGCAGCACCGGCGCCGGCAGGGCGAGGGCCGTGCCGGGAATCTGCACCACCACACGCCAGGCGCAGGGAGATTCAGCCATGAAGGGCGCGAGGCCTGACATGCCTTCAGACCCCACCACGGCGGTCTCAACGCTGCGACCATCCTCGAAGACGGTCAGATTGCACAGTTGCGCCGACAGCGGGAAATGCACTTCCTCGACGGGCTGATCCTGTTCGATCAGAACCTGGCCCTTGCGCAGATCGACTTCCCGCATCCGGGGCCACAAGGCCTCCAGGTCTTCGGGCGGAATCGCGGAAAGGAACGTGTTCTTCAACAGCTGGGCCTTTGTGACTTTTTGGGGGATCAAACGCGACGCCCTTGATAAAGCTTCACCGGTCCATGAGTTGCCTCGACGCAGCACAGCGCCACATACACGCGGGCCGGGTCACCTCCGGCCCCTCGCCCTCCCGTCCGACGCGGCAGGCGACCGCGATCGCGGGCCAGCGCCAGGCCTTCCCGTCACCAGTTGAAAGACACCCCGGCCCTCAGTGTCCGGGGCGGCCCGAAACCTGTCGTCCCGTCCGCAGTCTGCGAGACCTCGACATCGCCGTCGAACAGGTTGTCGGCGGCGACATAGGCGGTCGCCCCCTCGCGAAGCCGCCACTCGGCCCGCGCATCGACCGCGACGGCGGCGTCGAGGACCCGGCTGTTCAGGTCATCGTCGAACCGCCGGCTCTCGTAGCGGCCGCGGACGCCCAGGGTCAGCCGGTCCGCAGCGCGCCAGTCGAAGCCCGCCGTCGCGCTGACCTTCGGCGCCTGGGCCGGGCGCAGGCCGGTCAGCTGCGACGCCGCCGTCCCGCCGTCGACTTCGGCGTCGGTCGCCGCAACGGCGCCGACCAGGGTGACGGTGTCGAAGCGTTGTTCGACGGTGAACTCCAGTCCCACGGCTTCGATCACCCCGGCGTTCCGCCTCTGGCGCAGAACGCCGCCCTCGGGGACAAAGCCGGCGCGCGGCAGGGCGGCGATGACTCCCGGTCCCACCCCGATGGTGACGTTGACGATCGCGTCCTCGATCCGGTTCAGAAACACCGTCGCCCCGAAGGACAGGCGATCCTGCTGCCAGGCCAGGCCGGCCTCCACGCCCTGCAGACTCTCGGGTTTCAGCGCCGCATTGGCCTCGGTCAGGTCATTGCCGACCCGGAAGGGCCGGTGCAGTTCGTTGAGCGTCGCCGGGCGAAAGCCCGAATAGGCGGCCGCCCGGACCGAGAGATCGGCGCCCAGCGTCACGCGCGAGGCCAGCCGCGCGCTGACCACCTGCCCGGATCGGTCCGCATAGGTTTCGTCCAGGGTCGGCAAGCCGGTCGACCGGTCCCGTTCCAGACGGCGGCCTTCGTTGTTCTCCCAGTGATCGATCCGCAGACCGCCGGCGACCAGCAAGGGGCCGCCCGACCAGGCCGCCTCGCCATAGACGCCGGCGACCGACGTCTCGCCGCCCGCGAACCGGTCCCGGGTGAAGGCCCCGGCCATGTAGCGAAAACGCTCCTGCGTCTCGCCGTCGCTGAAGCGCGCATCCGCCCCGACCTCCCACTCCAGCCGCCCGCCGCCGACGTCGGAACGGGTCCGACGCAGCGCCAGATTGCCGCCCCAGCCGACGGCCGGCGTGGCGAACTGATCATTGGCGGGCGTGGTCCCCGAGCGGTCGGCGGCGACGGCGACGGAGGTGTTGGCGAAATCGGTCTCCCGCCGCCAGACCTGCACCCGCCAGCCCAGCCGGTCGCCGCCCGGCCGTCGCGCGAGGGTGGCGCTGTAGCCATGGCCTTCCGCCGCGGATCGCACCCCGGCCAATCCGGAACCCCGCGCTTCGTCATAGCCGGACGCCCGCAGGGACAGGGCTGTCGCGCCATCGAGGGCGAGGTCGGCGCGCAGGGCGGCGCTGCGGGTCTCGAGATCCAGCGGCGTGTCGGCGGCGCCGGCCCCCGCGCCCCGAACGGGCGTGTAGCCGTCGGACCGCTCATACAGCATCGAGCCTGTGAGCGACCCGCGCCCGGCTGTGACCGTGGCCGCGGCGGCGAGGCGGCCGCCGCCCATGGAGCCGCCCGAGACATCCAGCACGCCCCCCTCGCCGTCCCGTTCCCGCAAGGCGATCACGCCGGTCAGCGCGCCTGCTCCGTAAGGGCCCGCGCCCGCGCCCCGCACGATATCCAGACTCTCGAGGCTTTCGGGCGCGACCTGCGACCAGATCACCCAGCCCCCGAACGGATCGTTCAGCGGCTCGCCGTCCAGCGTAACCAGCGTCCGTCCGGCGCCTGAGGGGGCGATGGCGCGCAGGCTGATGCCCTGGGTCGTGGGGTTGGCGCCAAGGCTGGATGTCCGTCGGAACAGGGACACGGCCGGCACGGCGGCCAGGGCCTCGTCCAGGCGGGTCGCGCGATCCAGCACCCGCTCGTCCAGCCGAATCACCGAAAAGGCGGCGTCTCCGGCCGCCACCGGCAAACGCGCCGCCGAGACGACATCGGGAAGGGTCGTCGCAACATCCTGAATCATTTTACTCGCCTGATCTGTGCGTCCGGGGGTCCTGCGACCGTCTGACCCGGCCCTCCGGACATCGGGCGCCGACGCCGGGGCGTCCTAGCATCCACGCGCGCGGTCTTCGAGGCCGGCGCGGAACACAAGACGGTGCGCTTCCTCCCGGTCGTCAGCCCCCCCTCAGCATTGAGCCGGTCGGAACGAGGGCCTCAGCCACGACCTGTGCACGATCAATCCGGACGTGGTGAATCCCGGCCTGCTGGCGTTCGCCCGCGCCTGATTGAACAACGAAGCCCGCCGGAAACGGCGGGCTTCACGGCGTCAGGCTCATTCCCACTCGATCGTGCCGGGCGGCTTGGAGGTCACGTCATAGACGACCCGGTTCACGCCCCGCACCTCATTGACGATGCGGGTGGCGCAACGGCCCAGCACGTCCCATGGAAACTCGAAGAAGTCCGCGGTCATGCCATCCGTCGAGGTCACCGCGCGCAGGGCCAGAACCTTTTCATAGGTGCGGGCGTCACCCATGACGCCCACCGTCTTGACCGGAAGCAGCACGGCGAAGGCCTGCCAGATGCTGTCATAGAGACCGGCCTTGCGGATCTCTTCCAGGTAGATGGCGTCCGCCTCCTGCAGCGTCGCCACCGCCTCCGGCGTGATCTCGCCGGGGATGCGGATGGCCAGGCCCGGCCCGGGGAAGGGATGGCGCCCAACGAAGGCGTCGGTCAGCCCCAGTTCGCGGCCCAGGGCCCGGACCTCGTCCTTGAACAGCTCGCGCAGTGGTTCGACCAGCTTCAGCTTCATGAAGTCCGGCAGGCCGCCGACATTGTGGTGGCTCTTGATGACGTGGGCCTTGCCGCTGGACGAGGACACGCTCTCGATCACGTCGGGATACAGTGTGCCCTGGGCGAGGAATTCGGCGCCCTCGATCTTGCCGGCCTCGCGGTCGAAGATCTCGATGAAGACGCGGCCGATGATCTTTCGCTTGGTCTCGGGGTCCGAGACGCCGGCCAGCTCGCCCAGGAATTCCTTCGACGCATCAACGTGGATCAGCGGGATGTTGTAATGCTCCCGGAACAGCGTCGTGACCTGGCTCGCCTCGTCCTTGCGCAGCAGGCCGGTGTCCACGAACACGCAGGTCAGCTGGTCGCCGATCGCTTCATGGATCAGGACCGCGGCGACAGAACTGTCGACGCCGCCCGACAGGCCGCAGACGACCTTGGCCGATCCGACCTGTTCGCGGATCTTCGCGATCTGTTCGTCGCGATAGGCCGCCATGGTCCAGTCGCCCTTCAACCCGGCGATGCCGTGGGTGAAATTCTTCAGCATGGTCGCGCCGCGCGGGGTGTGCATCACCTCGGGATGGAACTGGACCCCGTAGAAGCGGCGGGTCTCGTCGGCGATCACCGCATAGGGCGAACCGGCAGAGGTGGCGACGGCGTCAAAGCCCTCGGGAATGGCGACGATCTTGTCGCCATGGCTCATCCAGACGGTCTCGTCCTCTCCCACGGGCGCGAGGTCGGCCAGCAGGGGCGAGGTCTTCTGCACGGTGATCTCCGCCCGGCCGAACTCGCGGTGATGGCCGCCCTCGACCTTGCCGCCCAGCTGTTCGCACATGGTCATCTCGCCGTAGCAGATGCCCAGCACCGGCACGCCGGCCTCGAACACCGCCTGCGGCGCGCGCGGGCTGCCTTCCTCGTGCACGCTCTCCGGTCCGCCCGACAGGATGATGGCCTGCGGCTTCATCGACGCCAGCGCGGCCTCGGCCTTCGCATAGGGATGGATCTCGCAATAGACGCTGGCCTCGCGCAGGCGCCGGGCGATCAGCTGCGTCACCTGACTGCCGAAATCGACGATCAGGACCTTCTGGTGATCAGCGGGGGCGGTCATGCGAACTCCGTGCGGGCGGGCGTGAAGGGGTCATGCAACAGGTCGACGGCGGCGGCCAGAGCCTGATCGACCTCGGCGAGGGCGTCGGTCCAGTGTTCGAGCGCCGACAGGTCCGAACGGCCGTCAGAGACGCCCCGCAGCCCCATCACCGGCACGCCGAAACGGGCGGCGGCGCGGACCACGGCGAAGGTCTCCATATCGACCATGTCGGCGTCGACGGCGTCATAGCCGGCGCCAGAGACCACGCTGGCGCCTGTGGCGAGCCGCGCGGTCGGCAGGGCGGCGGGGCCGTCCATCAGCGGCAGGACGGCGGGCAGGCGCGGATACGGCGTCTCGCCCTTCGGAAAGCCCAGCACGCTGGCGTCCATGTCGCGATAGCTGACCTCGGTCACCCGGTAGACGCGGGCGTGGTCGAGGGTGCGCGACCCGGCCGAGCCCAATGAGACGATCATATCGGGCAAGGCGCCCTCGCCCTGCAGCAGGGCCAGGGCCTGGGCCACGCCCGCGGCGGCCTCGACCGGGCCGACGCCCGTGATCAGCGGTCGGATGCGGGCGCGCAACGCCGGGCCGTATTCGGGCTCGGCGGCCATGACGCAGAGGGCGGTCTTCGGACCGAAACGGGTAAGGGACCAGTCCCGCCTCACGCCCGCCGCTCATAGAGGGCGATGAAGAAGCCGTCGGTGCCGGTCGAGGCGGGCGACAGGCGCAACCGGCCGCCCGTCGCTGCCTCGGCGAAGCGCGTCCGCGCGGCCTCGGTCAGGGCGTCGGTCCCCAGAGCCCCGGCGACCGGCAGCGGCTGGAAGCCCTTGTACGCCGCCTCGAAGGCGTCGGCCACGGCCTCGTTCTCGCGCCTCAGCATCGAACAGGTGACATAGACCAGCCGCCCGCCCGGCTTCACCAGGGCGGCGGCCTGGCCGAGGATGCGCAGCTGCAGCCCATGCAGCCGCTCGATCTCATCCGCCTTCAGCCGCCAGGCGTCCTCGGGCCGGCGCCGCCAGGCGCCCGAGCCGCTGCAGGGCGCGTCGACGAAGACCAGATCGGCCCTGCCGTTGAATTCCTCGACCCCGCCGCCGTTCTGGCCGATGAGCCGCAGGTCGGCGGCGACGCCGGCCCGGGCCAGGCGCGGCTTGATGTTGTCGAGCCGCTTCTGCACCACGTCGCAGGCGATCAGCCGCATCGGCGCGGCCGCCGGCCTGGCCTTCGCCGCGGCGATCTCGTCAGCTCCTGTCGGCGACCAGCCGGCCGGGCTCGGCGCGGCGACCCGGGCGGGATCGGCCGCGGGCAACCCCTGCACCGCCAGCGCCAGCGTCTTGCCGCCGCCGCCCGCGCAATAGTCGATCACGATGCTGTCCGGCGTGAACGACAGGCCGGCGCCGGCCAGCCAGGCGGTCAGCTGGCTGCCCTCGTCCTGGATCTCGACCCGGCCGGCGTTGAAGGCGTCCAGCGCCTGGACGTTCGGCGCCGGCTCCGACGGCAGCCGCAGGCCGACCGCCGACCAGGGCGTAGGCTCGGGCGTCAGGCCGACGGCCTTCAGCTCGGCCCGGGCCGCTTCGACCGTGGTCTTGGCCGTATTGACCCGCAGATCGACCGGCGCCCGCGCCATCAGCCCGGCCGCCTCCTCGCTCCAGCGCTCGCCGAAGGTCGCCTTCAGATCCTCGACCACGAAGGCCGGCAGGTCGGTGGCGGTTGCGGGCAGGCCGCCCTCCCCCGCCGCGATCCGGGCCCGTTCCTGTTTCGACAGCGGCCGCGGGCCGTAGCCCTCGCCCGAGTGCAGGGCCTCGATCTCTTCAAGCGACAGATTGTCGAGGAAGGCCAGGGCCCCGACGACCAGCGCCCGTCCGTCCTCGCGCCCACCCATGGCGGCGACCAGCCGGCCGCGCGCGCGCAGCACCTGATAGACGCGCTCGGCCACGGCGCGGCGATCGCCCGATCCGGCATAGCGGTTGGCGGCCCCCCAGGCCTTGATCACCACCTCGGCGGGGGCGCGGCCCTGGGCGATGCTGTCGAGGACGGAGGCGGCGGCGGCGAGGCGGGCGGCTGGGGTCAAGGCGGGCTTTCAGAGAAACAGGGCGACGAGGATCGTCGCCAGGCCGCCGGTGGCGATCAGCCAGACCAGCGAGCGGATATAGGGCACGCCGAAGGCGTACAGCGGCAGATAGATCAGCCGCCCGCAGAAATAGAGGAGCGTCCCGATCAGGGTCAGCAGCCCGTCCTTACCGGCGATATGCGCCATGATCACGGCGGCGGCGAAGAGCGGAAGGGTTTCGAACAGATTAGCCTGGGCCCGAATCAGTCGCCCGGCCAGCTTGCCGGGGGGCGGGGTTTCCTCGTCGCGCGGACCGGCGTTCCAGCGACCGCCCAGCTCGGCGGTGCGCGCCGCCCCGGCGGCCCCGATCTGGACCAGCGCCAGGATCAGGGTCGCGGCCAGCACGATGAACTCCGGCGTCATGTCCATGACCTGTGCCCGTCCCCTCAGCCCTGCCGATAGTTCGGCGCTTCCCGCGTGATCATCACGTCGTGAACGTGGCTCTCGCGCAGGCCGGCGCCGGTGATGCGCACGAACCGGGCCCGGTCCTGAAGCTCGGGGATGGTGGCGGCCCCGACATAGCCCATGGCGGCGCGCAGGCCGCCGACCATCTGGTGCAGCACAGGGGCGATCGGCCCCTTGTACGGCGTCTGGCCCTCGATGCCTTCGGGCACCAGCTTCTGGCTGTCCTCGACTTCCTTCTGGAAATAGCGGTCGGCCGAGCCGGCCCCCATCGCCCCGACCGAGCCCATCCCCCGGTACGACTTGTACGACCGGCCCTGGTACAGGAAGACCTCGCCGGGACTCTCGTCGGTGCCGGCGAACATCGAGCCCATCATGGCGCACGAGGCGCCGGCCGCGATCGCCTTGGCCAGATCGCCCGAATATTTGATCCCGCCGTCGGCGATGACCGGCGCGCCCGAGTCCTTCGCGGCGCGGGCGGCCTCCATGATGGCGGTCAGCTGGGGCACGCCGACGCCCGCGACGATGCGCGTGGTGCAGATGCTGCCCGGGCCGATGCCGACCTTCACGGCGTCGGCGCCGGCGTCGATCAGGGCCCGCGCGGCGTCATGGGTGGCCACATTGCCGGCGATGATCTGGATGCGGTTGGACTCGCGCTTGATTCTCTCGACCACGCGGCTGACCTGGATCGAATGGCCGTGGGCGGTGTCGATGACGACCACGTCCACCCCCGCCTCGGCCAGGGCCATCGCCCGCTCATAGCCGGCGTCGCCGACGGTCGAGGCGGCCCCGACCAGCAGCCGGCCCTGGTCGTCCTTGGCGGCGTGGGGGTGGGCCTGGGCCTTCTCGATGTCCTTCATCGTGATCAGGCCGGTGGCGCGATAGGCCTCGTCGACGACGATGACCCGCTCGATCTTGCGGTCGCGCAGCAGGGCCCGCGCCTCGTCGCGGCCGGCCCCCTCGCGCACCGTGACCAGCTCGCCGGTGGTCATCAGTTCGGCGGCCTTGCGATTCGGGTCGGTGTCGAACCGCATGTCGCGGTTGGTCAGGATGCCGACCAGCTTGCCGGTCTGCGGATCGACCACCGGGAAGCCGGAAATCTTCTTCTTGGCCACGATCGCGCGAATCTCGCCGAGGGTGGTCTCGGGCGTGATGGTCACCGGATTGATGACCATGCCGCTTTCATAGCGCTTCACCTCCCGCACCATGTCGGCCTGTTCCTCGACCGTCATATTGCGGTGGAGGATGCCCAGACCGCCGGCCTGGGCCATGGCGATGGCCAGCCGGCTTTCGGTGACCGTGTCCATGGCGGACGAGGTCAGCGGGATGTTCAGTCGGATGTCGCGGGTCAGCTTCGTGGAGACGTCCGCCTCGGCGGGCATGATCTCGGACGGGCCGGGTTCCAGCAAAACATCGTCGAAGGTGAGCCCTTCGCGTATCTCCATGAGGAGTCTCCGTTTTGCGGGCCGCGTATAGCGGTGAGCGGCGGGGAACCGCAAGGCCCGACCGCCCTTATCGTCACGATAAGAAAATTTGCCTTGCCGTAGCGGCGCCGGCCCCACATCTGGGAGATCCATGGTTCGTCTGTTGATCAGCACCGCCCGCCGACTCGCGCTCAAGATCGCGAGCTATGGCGTGATGCACCTGGTGGTCGCCATCCTGGTGGCCTTCGCCATCACGCGCGACTGGCGGCTGGCCCTGGCGGTCGGCGTGGTCGAGCCCTTTTTCCAGACCATCGCCTACTCGATCCACGACCGCGTCTGGCACCGGATCGAGCGGCGGCGGATGCTGTCGGGCGTCGAGGAGGCCTCCGAAGCCGTCACTGCCCGCCTCGGCGTGATGACCCCGGAAGAACAGTCCCGCGCCCACGGCCACCACGGCCACAGCCACGCCCTGCCCCGCTCCCTCGGCCAGATCGCGGCCAAGACGGTGACCTATGGCGTCATGCATTTCGTGGTCGCGGTGACGGTCGCCTTCGCCCTGACGCAGAACTGGCGCGTCGCCCTGGCGATCGGCATCATCGAGCCGCTGGTGCAGACGGTCTTCTTCACGGTGCATGACCGCATCTGGACCCGGATCGAGGCCCGGAAGGCGCGACGGGCCGCGGAGACGGCGGCGGCCTGATATCACTACGCTGATATCGACTTTTTGGTAGTTCGGTATATCATCGCGCCATGCGGACCTTGATCGACCTGACGGAACAGCAGATCGCCGCCCTCGCCGAAATCGGCCGCGAGGAGAAGAAGTCACGCGCCGCGCTCGTTCGCGAGGGGGTGGAAGCCCTCATTGAGGACTACCGAAGAAGGCGGGACGACGCTGCGCTGGATGCCGTCGTCGGTATCTGGAAGGACGACGTTGAAGACGGTGTTGAATATCAGCGGCGCCTGAGAGCCGAATGGGACGAGGTCGACGAGCGGATCGAGCAGCGTCTGATCGCCGCCGGTGAATGAGACATCTGTTCGACACCAACATCCTGATCGATGTGACGCGCGGTCACGCGGAGGCTGTCGCGCTTGTCCGGAGAAGCGAGCTGGCTTGCATCAGCGTGGTCACCCGTATTGAGCTGCTGGCGGGCCCGGATCGCGATTTGTCCCGCATCGAGGCCATGATGCGCCGCTTCGAGGTCATTGGCATCGACCAGCAAATCGCCGACGCCGCTGCCGTCATTCGACGTGAACTTCGACTGAAGCTGCCGGATGCCGTCATTCTGGCGACCGCAAACGTCAGGCGGCTGATGCTCGTTACCCGCAACACCAAGGATTTCGAGGGGCGCAACGGCGTGATGATACCCTACCGTCTCTGACCTCAGCGCCGGTTCATCGCCACCAGAAACACCTCCGCGCTGTCCTTCCGGCTCGACTCCGGCTTGACGTACTTCACCGTCTCGAACTCCGCCCTCAACCGCGCCAGCACCCCGCCGGCGTCGCCGCCCTGGAAATTCTTCGACACGAAATGCCCGCCCGGCTTCAGCGTGCGGATGGCGAAGTCGGCGGCGATCTCGATCAGGGCGATGATCTTCAGATGGTCCGTCTGGCGGTGGCCGACGGTGTTGTGGGCCATGTCGGACAGGACCAGGTCCGGCGCCCCGCCCAGCAGGTCCATCATCTGCTGATCGACGCCCGGATGGGTGAAGTCGGCCTGGATCATGATCGCCCCCGGCACCGGCTCGACCGGCAGCAGATCGACGCCGACCACCGAGACCGCGCCCCGCTTCACCGCCACCTGGGCCCAGCCGCCCGGCGCGGCGCCCAGGTCGATGACCCGGCTGCCCTGGCGGATCAGGTGAAACCGGTCGTCGATCTCCAGCAGTTTGAAGGCCGCGCGGCTGCGCCAGCCTTCGGCGCGCGCGCGCTCGGACCATTTGTCGGACAGCTGGCGCTTGATCCACTGCTGGCTGGACATGGACTTGGTGTCCGCCGTCTTCATCTTGGTGCCCATGCCGCGTCCGGCGGCAGTCCCGCCCGAGGGCGGACGCACCATCCGGCGGCGTGCAGGCTCTTCGGCCGCGGGCTTTTCTTCGTCGCTCATCGCATCCACATAGCCGTCAGCGGGTTTGCGGGCTATGGACCCGCGACAATTCACAAGGAGCGCGCCGATGGCCGACCAGACCCTGACCTTTTCCCTCGACACCGGCGACGGCGCCGACCGCGACGTGGTCATCAAGCTTCGCCCCGACCTGGCCCCCGGCCACGTCGCCCGCATCACCGAGCTGGCCAATGAGGGCTTCTATGACGGCGTGGTCTTCCACCGCGTCATCGCCGGCTTCATGGCCCAGGGCGGCGATCCGACCGGCACCGGCACCTCGGGCTCCAAGAAGCCGAACCTGAAAGCCGAGTTCTCGAAAGAGCGACACGCCCGCGGCGTCTGCTCCATGGCCCGCACCTCGGATCCCAACAGCGCCAACAGCCAGTTCTTCATCTGCCTTGACGACGCCTCCTTCCTCGACGGCCAGTACACCGTCTGGGGCGAGGTGATCGAAGGCATGGAACACGTCGACGCCCTGCCCAAGGGCGAGCCGCCCCGGTCGCCGGGCAAGATCGTCAAGGCGATGGTCAGCTAAGGGATTAGGGAACAGGGATTAGGGATTAGGAGGCGGATCGGGATCGGCCCAGCGGTTGCGGCCGCACAGCTCATCCCTAATCCCTAATCCCTAATCCCTACTCGATCTCCACCACCTCGACCCGGGCGCCGTTCAGCACCAGGGCGATCTCGCCGCGCTTGAGCTTCAGCGCGTCTTCCCCGAACAGCTGACGACGCCAGCCCTTCAGGGCGTCGACGTCGGCCTCGTCGTCCAGTGCGATCTTCTCGAGATCGGCGACATTGGCCAGCAGCTTGGTCGCCACCCCGGCGTTGTCGCTCTTCGCCTTCAGCAGCACCTTCAACAGCTCGACCACCGACGGCGGGGCGGGCTGGTTGTGGGCGGGGCGGTCCAGTTTCGGGGCATGGGCCTCGGGATCGGCCAGCACCCGCTTCAGCTCGGCTGACAGTTCGATGCCCAGCCGCGACGCGCCGAAGCCCTTGGGTACGGAGCGCAGGCGGTTGAACGCGTCGGGGTCGGTCGGGCCCTGGGCCGCGATCTCGTCGATGGCCTCGTCCTTGAGGATGCGGCCGCGCGGCTGGTCGCGATCCTGCGCCGTGCGCTCGCGCCAGACGGCGGTTGCGACGAAGGCCGACAGATATTTGGCCGACCATTTCTTCGGCTTCAGCCGCTTCCAGGCCTTTTCCGGATCGGTGTCATAGAGGGCCGGATCGGTCAGATCCTCCATCTCGGCCATGACCCAGTCCAGCCGGCCTTCCTTCTGCAGCCGCTCGCGCAGCTTGGGATACAGGGCCGCCAGATGGGTTACATCGCCGAGGGCGTAGACCAGCTGGGCCTCCGACAGCGGGCGACGAGCCCAGTCGGTGAACCGGCTGCCCTTGTCGACCTCCTGCCGCAGCATCTGGCGCACCAGCGCCTCGTACGAGACCTGGTCGCCGAAGCCGGCCGCCATGGCCGCCACCTGGGTGTCGAACATGGGCTTGGGCATGGCGCCCAGTTTGACGAAGATCTCCGTATCCTGACGCGCGGCGTGGAAGACCTTGAGGATCTTCGGATCGCGCAGCAGGTCCAGGAAGGGCTCCAGGTCCAGCCCCTCGGCCATCGGGTCGATGATGGCCGCGTCCGTGGCCGACGCCGCCTGGATCAGGCACAGGCGCGGCCAATAGGTCGTCTCCCGCATGAACTCGGTGTCGACCGTGATGAAGGGCTGGTTGGCCAGGCGGTCGCAGAACTCGCGCAGGACCTCGGTGGTGGTGATCGGCGTCATTCCGATGCTATAGCCCCCCGCGATGCGGTTGTGGCAAGACCCGCCGCGGAATTCCGCCCACTGATTCAGGCCCGTGACCGATGAGCGACACCCCCGACAGCTTGCGCAACGGCCTGACCTACGCCGATGCGGGCGTGGATATCGACGCCGGCGAAATGCTGGTCGACGCGATCAAGCCGCTGGCCAAATCGACGCGCCGCCCGGGCGCCGAGGCCTCGCTGGGCGGATTCGGCGCCCTGTTCGACCTCAAGGCCGCCGGCTTCGAGGACCCTCTGATCGTCGCCACCACCGACGGCGTCGGCACCAAGCTGAAGATCGCCATCGAGACGGGCCGCCACGACGGCGTGGGAATCGATCTGGTCGCCATGTGCGTCAACGACCTGCTGGCCCAGGGCGCCGAGCCCCTGCTGTTCCTCGACTACTACGCCACCGGCAAGCTCGAGATCGACGCCGCCCGTCGCGTCGTCGCCGGCATCGCCGAGGGCTGCCGCCAGGCGGGCTGCGCCCTGGTCGGCGGCGAGACCGCCGAAATGCCCGGCATGTACCAGGGCGGCGACTACGACCTGGCCGGATTCTCGCTGGGCGCGGTCGAGCGCGGCCACGCCCTGCCGTATCTGGATCGCCAGCAGGCCGGCGACCTGATCATCGGCCTGGCCTCCACCGGTCCCCACTCCAACGGCTATTCCCTGATCCGCAAGGTGGTCGAGAAGTCCGGCCTGGCCTGGAGCGACGACGCCCCCTTCGCCCGCGACCGCACCCTGGCCCAGGCCCTCATGGAGCCGACCCGCATCTATGTGAAGCCCGTCCTGCCGCTGATGAAGGACGGCCTGGTCAAGGGCGCCGCCCACATCACCGGCGGCGGACTGATCGAAAACCCGCCCCGCTGCATCGCCGACGGCCTCCAGGCCGCCTTCGACTGGGAGGCGTGGCCCTTGCCGCAGGTGTTCCAGTGGCTGGGCAAGGTCGGCGGGATCTCGGATCACGAACTGCGCCGCACCTTCAACTGCGGCATCGGCTTCATCCTGATCGTCTCGCCCGAGAACGCCGAGCCCGTGCTGGAGTCCCTGCTCAACGCGGGCGAGGTCGCCTTCGTCTGCGGTCAGCTGGAAGCGGTCTAGAGGTCTTCAGGGGGCGGCGGACGGATCGATCGTGCGGATCGATCCGTCGGCCTCGTGCACCAGCTCGGTCCATTTGGCGTCTCTCAGCACGGTGTCACCCGACCGCGCGGCGTCGTGGTAGAACAGCCGCCACCGCCCTTCGACCTCGACGATGGACTGATGCGTGGTCCAGCCCTCGACCGGCGTCAGGATCACCCCGCGCCAGGTGAAGGGCCCATAGGGCGAGGTCGAGGTCGCATAGACGATCCGGTGCGTGTCGCCGGTCGAATAGCTGAGATAATACAGGCCGCCGTACCGGTGGATCCAGGCCGCCTCGAAGAAGCGCCGGTCGCGGTCTCCCGCCGTCAGCGGCCGGCCCGCCTCGTCCAGGATCACGATCTCCCGCACCGGCCCGGCCAGGCCCATCATGTCGTCGCTGAGTCGCGCCACACGCGGCCCGGCCGCCGGGGCCTCCGCTGCGAGCGGGGCGGGGTCTTCGACATAGGCCCCGCTGGTCCAGCGCTGCAGCTGCCCGCCGTCGATGCCGCCGAAATACAGATAGGCCGCGCCGTCCACGTCCATGAAGACGGCCGGATCGATGCTGAAGGCTCCGGGAATCGGCGCCGGCGCGGGCCGGAACGGGCCATGTGGCCGGTCGCCGGTCGCCACCCCGATGCGGAACACGCCGTCGCGGTCCTTGGCCGGGAAATAGAGGAAATACCGCCCGTCGCGCCGGGCCGCGTCCGGCGCCCACAGCTGCCTGTCGGCCCAGGCCACATCCTCCAGCGCCAGGGCGACCGGATGGACCCGCACGTCGCCGCCGTCGGTCGCCATCGACAGGACACGGTAGTCCCGCATGGCGAAGCCCGCGCCCGGCTGATCATCCACCGGCGGCGCCACGATATCGTGCGAGCCATAGACGTGGATCCGCCCCTCGAACACATGGGCCGACGGATCCGCGAGATGGATTTCGGTGGTCAGGGGCGGGTTCAGGCCTGTCGCGGCGGCGTCCTGCGCCATGGCCGCCGGGGCGCAGGACAGCGCGGCCGCGCAGGCGAAGGCTTCGATCCACATCCTGGTCCGCATCGCCGTCTCCAGCCCGTCCGCCTCATCCGCGGACCGGCATAGCCGATGGCCGGGCCGGCGCAAGCGTCACCGGGCCGGCGCCTGGAGGGATGGACGCGCGCCCCGAGGGCCGTTGACCGGCCGTCGCCCGCCCGGCAAGGTCCGCGCCTTTCCTGGTACCCGAGGTCGCCGATGCGTGCGCTGTCCATCGCCCTGGCCGGAGCGATCTTCGCCTCCGCGCCCGCCGTCGCCCAGTCGGTCGAGGACCAGGCCCTCGTGCCACGGCTGGTAGGCGAGGTTCGCGCCGAGCGGCTGCGCGCCGATGTCGAGACCATGGTCGGCTTCGGCACCCGCCACACCCTCTCGGAAACCGCCTCCGACACCCGCGGCGTCGGCGCCGCCCGCCGTTGGGTCCAGCGCGAGTTCGAGGCCATCGGCCGCGACTGCGGCGGCTGTCTGGAGATTGTGACGCCCGGCGAGACCGTCACCGCCCTGCCCCGCATCCCCAACCCGACCGAGGTCGTCAACGTCGTGGCGATCCAGCGCGGCACGACCGATCCGGATCGGGTGATCATCATCACCGGCCACCTTGATTCGCGCGTCACCGACGTCATGAACGCCACCGACGACGCCCCCGGCGCCAATGACGACGCCTCGGGCGTCGCGGCCCTGATCGAGGCCGCCCGGGTGCTGTCCAGGGAACGCTTCCCGGCCACCCTCGTCTACGCCGCCCTGACGGGCGAGGAGCAGGGCCTGCAGGGCGCCCGCATCCTGGCCGAATACGCCCGCGACAACGGTTGGCGGGTGATGGCCAATCTCAACAACGACATGGTCGGCAATATCGCGGGCCAGGGCGGCGTCATCGACAACACCCGCATCCGCGTCTTCGCCGAAGGCACCCGCACCCTCGAGACCCAGGCCGAGGCCGACGCCCGCCGCTACAACGGCGGCGAGGTCGATTCGCCCTCCCGCAACCTGGCCCGCTTCATCGACAGCGTCGCCGACCGCTATCTGACCAATCTCGACGTCGAGATGATCTACCGCACCGACCGCTACGGCCGCGGCGGCGACCAGGTCGCCTTCCTGCGTCTCGGCTTCCCCGCCGTGCGCCTCACCGAGGGGTCCGAGAACTACGACCGCCAGCATCAGGACCTGCGCACGGAGGACGGCGTCGTCTATGGCGACACCCTCGACGGCGTCGACTTCGACTATCTGGCCCAGGCCACGCGCCTGAACATCGCGACCATGGCCGCCCTCGCCCGCGCGCCCGCCCCCCCGACGGGGGTGACCATCGCCGGGGCGGTCAAGCCTGACACCACTCTAAGCTGGACCGCCGTTCCCGGCGCCGCCGGCTATCGCGTCTGGTGGCGAGCCACCACCGCCCCGCAATGGACCCACAGCCGCCCGGCCGGCGCCGGGGCCACGGAGCTGACCCTGCCCGGCGTCGTCATCGACGACTTCTTCTTCGGCGTCTCGGCGGTGTCAGAGGACGGCTACGAGAGCCCGGTGGTCTTCCCCGGCCCGGCAGGAGCCTTCATCCACGCGGCCCCGCGCCCGGCCAACTGATGGACCACGATCGCCCCGGCCGCGTCCGCGTCGCCATCCTGATCTCCGGCGCCGGCTCGAACATGGCCGCCCTGATCGACGCCGGCCGACAGCCGGACGCCGGCTTCGAGGTCGTGGTCGTGGTTTCGAACAAGCGCGACGCCGGGGGCCTGGCCGTGGCCGAAGCCAAGGGCGTCGCCGCGGCGGTGGTCGAACACGGTCCCTTCGGCGCAGACCGCGAGGCCCACGAGCGCGTGATCCAGGGCGTGCTCGAGACCCATGGCGTCGAGGTCGTCGCGCTGGCCGGCTATATGCGTCTGCTGACGCCCTTCCTCGTTGGTCGATGGGCCGGGCGAATGCTCAACATCCACCCCAGCCTGCTGCCGAAATACCCCGGGCTCGACACCCACGCGCGCGCCATCGCGGCCGGCGACGCCGAGGCCGGCTGTTCGGTGCATCTGGTCACCGAGGGCGTGGACGAGGGCCCGGTGCTCGGCCAGGCGGTCGTGCCGGTGCTGCCCGACGACACCCCGTCCGCCCTCGCCCAGCGGGTGCTGGTCGCGGAACATGCCCTGTATCCGAGGGCCCTCGCCGACTTCTGCCGGTCGCTGGATTAGAAATCGGTAATCTCACGCCTTTTGCGGCGACAGCGGTCCGCGTCTGAGGCAGCGTGCCGGCGATTCCAACGGGGTTCCGATGCTCAAGCTCACACTCATGGCCCGCGCCGCCGGCGCCGCCCTCATTCTCGCCGCCGGCGCCGTCCAGGCCCAGACCGCCCCGCCCGCGCGGGCCGAGATCGGCGCCTTCGGCTTCGACATCGACGGCATGGACCGCTCCATCCGCCCCGGCGCCGATTTCAACCGCTACGCCAGCGGATCCTATCTGGCCAATACGCCGATCCCGGCGGACAAGACCTCGTTCGGCGTCTTCGACATGCTGTACGACCGCTCGCAGAACAATCTGAAGACCCTGATCGAGGAAAGCGCGGCCAATCCCGCCGCCAGCGCCGACGCCGCCCGCATCGGCGCCTTCTACGGCAGCTTCATGGACGAGGCGGCGATCGAACGCCTGGGCGCCACGCCCCTGCAGGCCGATCTGGCCGAGGTCCGCGCCGCCGACACCCGCGAGCAGATCGCCGCCCTGATGGGCCGCACCCAGGGCGGGTTCGGCTCCAGCCTGTTCGGCGTCTACATCGCCGAGGATCTGATGCAGCCGGACCTGCACAGCGTCTATGTCATGCAGAGCGGCCTGGGGCTGCCCGATCGCGACTATTATCTGGAAGAGTCCTTCGCCCCGCAGCGCGCGGCCTACCAGGCCTATGTGGCCCAGGCGCTGGGGCTGGCCGGCTGGAACCAGCCCGTCCAGGCCGCCGCCGACATCGTCGCCTTCGAAACCCGCATCGCCGAACAACACTGGACCCAGGTCCAGAGCCGCGACATCCAGGCCGGCTACAAGCCCACGACCCTGGCCGACCTCGCCGCCATGGCCCCCGGGTTCGACTGGGCCGCCTGGGCCAACGCCGCCGGCGTGGCCGGCGCCAACCGCCTGATCAACGCCAACGACACCGCCTTCCCCGGCATGGCGCGGGTGTTCGCCGAGACGCCGGTCGAGACCCTGCAATCCTGGCAGGCCTTCCACATCGTCAACCAGGCTTCGCCCTATCTGTCGCAGCCCTTCGTCGACACCCGCTTCGCCTTCTTCGGCACGGTCCTGAACGGCCAGCCCGAGAACCGCCCGCGCTGGAACCGGGGGGTCGCCCTGGTCGACCGGTCGCTCGGCGAAGTCCTGGGTCGCGAATATGTGGCGCGCCACTTCCCGGCCGACTCCAAGGCCCAGATGGAGGCCCTCGTCGCCAATCTGCGCCGCGCCATGACCGCCCGGATCGAGGCCCTCGACTGGATGAGCCCGGAGACGAAGCAGCAGGCGCTCTACAAGATGGCCAATTTCGGCGTGAAGATCGGCTATCCGGAACAGTGGCGCAGCTATGACGGCCTGCGCCTGGAGGCCGGCGACCTGTACGGCAATGTCGAGCGCTCGTCGGCCTTCGACTGGGCCTGGAGCGTGGGCCGGATGAACCAGCCGGTCGATCCGCTGGAATGGGGCATGACGCCCCAGACGGTGAACGCCTATTACAACCCGCCGCGCAACGAGATCGTCTTCCCGGCCGCCATCCTGCAGGCGCCCTTCTTCGACCCCAACGCCGACCCGGCCGTGAACTACGGCGGCATCGGCGCGGTCATCGGCCATGAGATCACCCACGGCTTCGACGACCAGGGCCGCAAGGTCGACGGCGACGGCGTGCTGCGCGACTGGTGGACGGCCGAGGATGCGGCCAAGTTCGAGGAACGCGCCCGCGTCCTCGGGGCCCAGTATTCGGCCCTCAGCCCGTTCGAGGGCGTCCACGTCAACGGCGACCTGACTATGGGCGAGAACATCGCCGACCTCGGCGGCCTGCTGCTGGCCCTCGACGCCTACCACCTGTCGCTGAACGGGGCCGAGGCGCCGGTGCTCAACGGCCTGACCGGCGACCAGCGCGTCTTCCTCGGCTGGGCCCAGGTCTGGCGCGAGAAGACCCGCGACGAGGCCCTGCGCCAGCAGGTCACCGTCGATCCCCACGCCCCGGCCCAGTACCGGGCGGCCGTGCCGCCGCGCAACATCGATGCTTGGTACGCGGCCTTCGGCGTCCAGCCGGGCGACGAACAGTACCTCGCGCCCGAGGCTCGCGCCCGTATCTGGTAGGCGCGCCTCCAGGAACGACGACGGCCCCGGCGAGCGATCGCCGGGGCCGTTTTCGTTCAGCCCTGCGCCGCCCGGGCTTCCGCGCGGGCGACCAGCAGGACGAGGCCGGCGACCAGACCGAAAGCCGGCCACAGCGCCAGCACGTCGAAACGCAGGAAGCTGACCGCCCCGACCGCGCCGCCGACCGCCAGCCCCAGCCACAGCATCAGGAAGGGGACCCAGTCCCAGCGCGCCCCGCCGTGCAGGGCGGTGGCGATCCTCTGGCCCATCCGGACCAGGGTCCCGGTCATATAGGTCAGGCCCACCCCGACATCGCCTTGGCGCTGGAACACGGCGCTCTCCACCCCCATGGCCATTACGACGGCCGCCATGCCGGCCTCGCGCCAGCCGGCGGTGCACAGACCGGCCCCGATCAGAAGCAGCAGGGCCTCGACCGCGAGCACCGCCGAGCGTCGCTCCTCTCCGACCCGGCGGGCCGTCAAGGCCCCCAGCACGACCCCGACCACGAACAGGACGATCAGGCCGAGGGCGATCGCCGCCTGGTCCCATTCGCCCAGCGACAGGCCGACGCCCAGCCGGGTGGAGTTGCCGCTCATGAAGGAGACGAAGAAGCCGCCCAGGGTCATGAAGCCCACCGCGTCGACATAGCCGGCCAGGGCCGACAGGGTCGCGGCCAGCATCACCCCCCTGCGGCCGTAGTCCTTCATGGCGAATCCCCTGAAGCCGGCAGCAGACACGAAAACGGCCGGATCGTCACCGATCCGGCCGTCTTGAGTCGATCTGCCCGAGGTGTCAGCCGACGATCTGGTCGTCCGTGAAGAACTGGGCGATCTCGATGCCGGCGTTCTCGATCGAGTCCGAACCATGGACCGAGTTCTCGCCGATCGACAGGGCGAACTGCTTGCGGATCGTGCCGTCTGCGGCGTCCTTGGGGTTCGTCGCGCCCATGACTTCGCGATACTTGGCGACGGCGTTGTCGCCTTCCAGCACTTGGACGACCACCGGCTCGGCGGTCATCTGGCCGACCAGCTCGCCGTAGAACGGGCGCTCGGCGTGGACTTCGTAGAATTTCTTGGCCTGTTCGTCGGTCAGCTTGACGCGGCGCTGGGCGACGATGCGCAGGCCGGCGCCCTCGATCACGGCGTTGATGGCGCCCGTCAGGTTGCGGCGCGTCGCGTCGGGCTTGATGATCGAGAAGGTGCGTTCGGTCATGGAGGTGACTTCTTGTTGGGAGATTGAGGGTCGCGGGCTTATAGACGCGCCCTTCGCCCTTTCCAAGGCGTCCCAAACGCGCGCGGCGGCCGTTCGCCGCAAAGGGACGCCCCTCCCCCGCCCTGTCGCTCCCGCGCCCGCCGGAAGCGCCGCTCGCCTTCGGACCTTCGTCTTCGCCATGCTCCAGATCACCGACCTGACCTTCAACGCCTGGGGCCGCAAATTCCTCGTGGACGCCTCCGTCTCCCTGCCGCCCGGCTCCAAGGTCGGCCTCGTGGGTCGCAACGGCATCGGCAAATCGACCCTGTTCAAGCTGATCCTCGGCGAACTGGCCGCCGGCGGCGATGAGATCAGCCTGCCCAAGACCGCCCGCATCGGCTCGGTCGACCAGGAACACCCCGCCACCCCCGTCAGCGTTCTGGAGACCATCCTCGAGGCCGACGAGGAGCGCCACACCCTGCTGGGCCGGCTGGAAACCGCCGAACCCGAGGAGATGGGCGAGATCTGGACCCGGCTGATCGAGATCGAGGCCGACGCGGCCCCCGCCCGCGCCGCCGAAATCCTCGTCGGCCTCGGCTTCGACCAGGAAAACCAGCAGCGGCCGATGTCCGAGTTCTCCGGCGGCTGGCGCATGCGCGTCGCCCTCGCCGCGGCCCTGTTCGCCGAGCCGGACATGCTGCTGCTCGACGAACCGACCAACTACCTCGATCTGGAAGGCGCGCTGTGGCTCGAGGCGCGGCTCAAGAAATATCCGCACACCGCCCTGATCATCTCCCACGACCGCGAGATGCTCAACGAGGTCTGCACCCACATCCTGCACCTCGCGAACCACACCCTGACGCTCTACACCGGCAACTACGACCAGTTCGAACAGGCCCGCGCCGAAAAGGCCCGGCTGCAGATGTCGGCCAAGGCCAAGCAGGACGCCGAACGCGCCCACCTTCAGGCCTTCGTCGACCGCTTCAAGGCCAAGGCCTCCAAGGCCGCCCAGGCCCAGTCGCGCATGAAGCGTCTGGCCAAGA
Organism: Brevundimonas sp.; assembly: GCA_046292645.1. Classification (GTDB taxonomy): domain Bacteria; phylum Pseudomonadota; class Alphaproteobacteria; order Caulobacterales; family Caulobacteraceae; genus Brevundimonas. Next base: position 143,965 of record JBKBQO010000001.1, on the reverse strand, counting down.
TGCAGCCCGTCGCCACCACCATCGAGGAGCGCGTCGCCCCCTTCATTCTGCCGTCGCCGCCGCGCCCCCTCGCCCCGCCGTTGATCCGGCTGGAGCGCGCCAATGTCGGCTATGAGACCGGCAAGCCGATCCTGCGCAATCTCAACCTGCGCATGGACCTCGACGACCGCATCGGCCTGCTGGGCGTCAACGGCGCCGGCAAGTCGACCTTCGCCAAGATGATCGCCGGCGCCCTGAACGTCTCCGAGGGCGAATTGCACCGCGACCGCAAGATGCGGGTCGGCTGGTTCCACCAGCACCAGATCGAGGCCATGGACCCGACCGACACCCCGCTGGAGATCATCCGCCGGTCCATGCCCGACGCCCCCGAGAGCGCCCGCCGCTCCAAGCTGGCGCAATGGGGTCTGGGCTATGAGAAGCAGGAAACCACCGTCGCCTCCCTGTCCGGCGGCGAGCGCGCCCGCCTGCTGCTCAACCAAGTAGCCATGGACGCGCCCCACGTCCTGATCCTCGACGAACCGACCAACCACCTCGACATCGACAGCCGCCGCGCCCTGCTGGACGCCCTCAACGACTATTCGGGCGCCGTCATCCTGATCACCCACGACCGCTCGCTGATGGAGATGGTCGCCGACCGCCTGTGGCTAGCCGCCGACGGCACGGTCAAGCCGTGGGACGGCGACATGGACGACTACGCCAAATTCGTGCTCGACCGCGCCAAACAGGCGGCGGTCAAGCCGACCCAGATCAAGGACGAGGCCGTCGCCGCCGCGCCGGTTTCGAACAACAAGGGCAAGAAGAACGAAAAGAAATCCGGCCCTTCGCCGTCGACCCTGCGCCATGCGGTGAAGAAGGCCGAGGAGCGGATGGCCCAGCTGACCGCCGAGATCGCCCGCATCGACGACGACATGGCCAACGCCTCGGTCAGCAACCCCAAGGCGCTGGAAGGCCTGACGCGGGCGCGGGCCAAGACCCAAACCGATCTGGACGCGGCGGAGCAGGCTTGGGTCGCGGCGGAAGAGGCGCTGGCTGAGGTGGCCTAGGCGAAGTTGAGATCAGGCGAGCCGCGTAGTATATACGTGTATCTACGGAGCGTACCCTATGCCTACCGCCACGACCCGGACGTTTCGCAGCGGCAACAGCGAAGCCGTCCGCCTGCCCCGCGACATGGCCTTCGGCCCCGACGTCGAACTGACGCTTGTCCGCTCCGGCGACGTCCTGACCATCACGCCAAAGCGGATGTCTCCGCGCGAGCTTGTGCGTCGGCTTCGGGAGCTGCCGGCCCCGTCTTCCGTCGGCATGCGCGACGAAATCGAGATTCCTGAAAGGGACGGCCTGTAGCCTTGGACTGGCTGCTCGACACCAATATCGCCATCCACCTTCGCGATGGCGACGCCCGGATCGAAGAGCGGGTCGCCGGGCTTGATGGCGTTCTGCTCCTGTCCGTCGTTTCGCGGGCGGAACTCGAAGGGGGCGTCTATCAGCTCCCGGCGGAGATCGTGTCTCGACGTCACCGCCTCGACCTGCTTCTGTCCGCTGTAAGGGTCCTGGATTTCGACCAGGCGTCCGCTGACGCCTATCGCACGATGATCGAGAGCGTCGGTTTCTCGCGTCGTAAGGTGCTGGATCGCATGATCGCCGCCCAGGCCCTGGCAAACAACGCGACCCTGGTCACCCGCAACGTCGCCGACTTTCGCGACATACCCGGCCTGCTTTTCCTCGAATGGTGAGGGGATGGGGACGCGGCCCGCCTTGTGTCTCCCTCCTGCGAACGGTGTTTCGCTCAGGCCAAGGCGCCGGGAGTGGTCGATCGCCCATAAGCGTGCGCTGGACCCGTCACCCGGCATTCTCCATCGGTACGGCCCCCAAGGCCAGCCGCGTCGCCTCCGCCTCAGCCAGCAGCTGGGCGCGCTTCGCCTCCCCGAACCCGTCCAGCGTCCGGTAGGGCATGGCCAGCCGGATGTTTCCGCGCAGCCGCGCCCGGTTCCGCTCCAGAAAGCCCCAGTACAGCCGGTTGAACGGACAGGCCCCCTCGCCGCTCTTGCCCTTCACGTCATAGCGACAGCCCCCGCAGTAGTCGCTCATCCGGTTGATGTAGGCCCCCGAGGCCGCATAGGGCTTGGACCCGACGATTCCCCCGTCGGCGAAGGTCGCCATGCCCCGCGTATTGGGCATCTCGACCCATTCATAGGCGTCGGCGTAGACGGTCATGTACCAGTCATCGACGGCGTCCGGGTGCACCCCCAGCATCATGGCCAGGTTGCCGGTGACCATCAGCCGCTGGATGTGGTGGGCGTAGGCGTGGGTCCGGCTGGTCGCGACCACATCGGCGACGCAGGCCATGTCCGTCTCGCCCGACCAGAAGAACCACGGCAGGGCCCGGTCGGCGTCGAGAAAATTCCGCTTCCGGTAGTCCGGCGTCTTCAGCCAGTAGACCCCGCGCACGAACTCCCGCCAGCCGAGGATCTGGCGGATGAAGCCCTCGACGGCGTTCAGCGGCGCGGCGCCGGCGCGATAGACGGCCTCGGCCCGCCGGCAGACCGCCAGCGGGTCCAGCAGGCCCAGATTGATCGAGGTCGAGATCAGGCCGTGCCACATCCACGGCTCGCCCTCGGCCATGGCGTCCTGCCAGTCGCCGAAGCCGGGCAGGATGCGCGCCAGAAAGTCCGCCAGCACCGCCTCGGCCTCCTCGACCGTGGTCGGCCAGCCGAACCCATCCAGATCGCCGAAATGGTCGGGGAACAGGCGCGCTGCATCGGCGATCGCCTCCAGCGTCGTCTCTGACGGCGGCGTCCGCAACCGCCGCGGCGGACGGACCCCCTTCGCCAGCTTCTTTCGGTTTTCCGCGTCGAAATTCCAGCGCCCGCCCTCGGGCTCCGTCCCGTCCATCAGCAGGCCCGTCTCGCGCCGCATCTCGCGATAGAAGAATTCCATCCGCAGCTCGCGCTTGTCCGCCGCCCAGCGCCGGAACCGGTCGTGCGAACAGATGAAGCGCCGATCCTCGCGGATTTCGACCGGCAGGTCCGCCGCCGCCGCGAACGCCTTCAGCGCCTCGGCCAGCCGCCATTCGCCGCATTCGGTGATCACCACCCCGTCGAACCGCCCCCCCTCGAGCGCGCGGTACAGCTCGCTGACGATCGAATGGCTGTTGTCCGCCGCATCGATCCGCACATGGCGGACGACGACCCCCCGCGCCTGCAACCGCGCCGCATGGGCGCGCATGGCGGCGAAGGTCAGGGCGATCTTCTGCTTGTGGTGGCGGACATGGGTGGCCTCGTCCCGCACCTCGGCCATCAGGACCACGTCGCGCGCGGAATCAAGATCGGTCAGGCCCGCCAGATTGTCCGACAGCTGGTCCCCCAGCACCAGTCTCAGGGTCGCGGGGCGCGGGCTCGGTCCGGACGTTGGGGCGATCATCCCCGTCCATAGCCAGCGGGGCCGCGTTTCGCCATGCGACGCGACGACGGAACAGGGGTGACGGCAAAGGTTACAGAACCCTAGTATGCCGACCTGCATCCGCAGAGGCAGCTTGCGGCCTCATGCTGACAGGGCGCGCGGCTGTCACGCGCCACGGGGGGTCTGAATATGTTGGAAACGGTTTCCACCGGGGGCGGCGCGCGCGGCCTCCCTGATCTTCGCCGGAATGCGATGCGGGTCGTCCTCGCCGGAATGACCACGCTCCTGCTCTCCGCCGCTCCCGCCCTCGCCCAGGACGTCGCCCGCATGGAGCAGGTCGTCCAGGCCTCCGTCGCCGCCGAAGAATTCTCCGGCTCCGTGCTGGTCGCCCGCGACGGAGAGGTCCTGCTGGACCGCGGCTACGGCCTCGCCAACCGCGAATGGAACATCCCCAATGACGGCGACACCAAATTCCGCCTCGGCTCCCTGACCAAACAGTTCACCGCCGTCGCCATCATGATCCTGAACGAACGCGGTCTGGTCGACCTGGACGCGCCGGTGAAGACCTATTTGCCCGACGCCCCGGCGGCCTGGGACGCGGTCACGACGCGCCACCTGCTGGCCCACACCTCGGGCGTGCCCAGCTTCACCGACTTCGACGACTATGAGTCGCTCAGGACCCTGCCGGCGACCCCGGACAGCCTGATCGCCCGCTTCCGGGATCGGCCGCTGGAATTCCAGCCGGGCGAAGGGTGGAACTACTCCAACTCGGGCTACATCCTGCTGACGGCGATCATTGAGAAGGCCAGCGGCCGGTCTTGGGCCGATTTCGTTCAAGAGACCCTGTTCCAGCCGCTGGGCATGACCGACACCGGCTATGACAGCCACGCCGCCATCCTGCCGCGCCGGGCCTCGGGCTATTCCCCGACCGCCCGCGCGATCGTCAACGCCGACTATGTCGACATGACCATCCCCCAGGGCGCCGGCGCCCTGTATTCGACCACCCGCGACCTGCTGAAGTGGGAACAGGGCCTGTTCGGCGGCCGGGTCCTGCAGCCCGCGTCGCTGACCCTGCTGACCACGCCGGTCCGCAACAACTACGCCTTCGGCCTCGGCGTGGTCTCGGCGGATGGCGACACCACCATCAGCCACACCGGCGGCATCGAGGGCTTCAACACCTATATGGCCTACGACCCGGACCGGCGCCTGACGGTCGTGGTCCTGGGCAACCTCAACGGCCCCGGGCCGGGCGCGGTCGGCGGTTCGCTGCTGACGCTGGCGCGCGGGGAAGCCGTCACCCTGCCCGGCGAGCGGCAGGCGATCACGGTCGCGCCCGAGGCCCTTGCGGCCTATGTTGGCGTCTATGAACTGGCGCCGACCTTCACCCTGACCATGACGGTGGTCGACGGCCGGCTGATGACCCAGGCCACGGGCCAGCAGGCCTTCGAACTTCATGCGGAGGGTCCAGACGCCTTCTTCCTGCGCGAGGTCGACGCCCAGGTGACCTTCACCCGCGACGCGGCGGGGGCCGTGGACGGCGCGGTCCTGCACCAGGGCGGCCGGGACAGCCGCGCGCCCAGGCGATAGGCCGACGGATCAGCCGCCGTCGTCAATAAAAGCAGGGGGAAGAGACGTCCGGCCGGACCGCGGCCTTCTTCCCCCCGCCGGAACGCGCCATAGTCGCGAATCCCATGCCCATCCGTCGCCTCCCCCCCGAAACCGTCAACCGCATCGCCGCCGGCGAGGTGGTCGAACGCCCGGCCAGCGCCATCAAGGAGCTGGTCGAAAACGCCCTCGACGCCGGCGCGACGCGGATCGAGGTGCAGGCCGACGGCGGCGGGCTGACGCGCATCCTGATCGCCGACGACGGGCACGGCATGGCGGCGGACCAGCTGGCGCTCGCGGTCGAGCGCCACGCCACCTCCAAGCTGGAGGCCGACGACGCCGGCGACGTCGACCTGCTGCGTATCTCGACCCTCGGCTTCCGCGGCGAGGCCCTGCCCTCAATCGGCTCGGTGGCGCGGCTGACGATCACCAGCCGACCCCGCGAAGGCGGCGACGCCCACGCCATTACGGTGGAGGGCGGCGACCAGCGCCCGGTCGCCCCCGCCGGCTTCCCCGGCCCGCACGGCGCCCGGGTCGAGGTCCGCGACCTGTTCTACGCCACGCCCGCACGGCTCAAATTCATGAAGTCCGAGCGGTCCGAGGCCATGGCCATCTCCGAGGAGATCAAGCGCCAGGCCATGGCGCATGAGGCCGTCGCCTTCACCCTCGACCTCGATGGCAAGACCACCCTGCGCCTGCCCGCCGAGCATCCGGGCGACGCCGGCCGGCTGAAGCGGCTGGCCGCCCTGCTGGGCCGCGACTTCGAGGCCAACGCCCTGCTGATCGAGCAGCAACGCGACAACGTCCGCCTGACCGGCTACGCGGGCCTCCCGACCTACAGCCGCGGCAACGCCGGCCACCAGTATCTGTTCGTCAACGGCCGCCCGGTGAAGGACCGGCTGCTGCAGGGCGCCCTGCGCGGCGCCTATGCCGACTTCCTCGCCCGCGATCGCCACCCGGCCGCCGTCCTGTTCCTCGAGATCGACCCCCTCTACGTCGACGTCAACGTCCACCCGGCCAAGGCCGAGGTCCGCTTCCGCGACCCGGCGCTGGTGCGCGGCCTGATCGTCGGCGCCCTGCGCCACGCCCTCGCCGCCGCCGGCCACCGCGCCTCGACCACGGTGGCGGCGGATGCGCTGGCGGGGTTCCGGCCGCATACGGGCGTCGGCGCCGGCGCTGGCTACAGCCCGTCGTCGCCCTCGGCCCAGGGCTGGAGCGGCTGGCAGGGCTGGGCCGCGCCGGCGACCGCCCACGCCCAGGTCATCCCCGGCCTCAGCGAACGCTCCGCCCGCGTGGAGGCCTACGACCTCGACCCTCGACCCTCGCCCCTCGACCCTCCCGGCGAAGCCGTCGACCTGCTCGACTACCCCCTCGGCGCCGCCCGGGCCCAGCTGCACGGCACCTATATCGTCGCCCAGACCCGCGACGGCCTCGTCGTCGTCGACCAGCACGCCGCCCACGAACGCCTCGTCTATGAGCGGATGAAGGTGCAGATGGCGCGCGGCGCGGTCACCCGTCAGGCCCTGCTGACGCCCGAGGTGGTCGAGCTCGACCCCGCCGAGGCCGAGCGAGTCTCGAGCCGCGCCGCCGAACTGGCCGAACTGGGCCTGATCGTCGAACCCTTCGGCGCCGGGGCCGTGCTGGTGCGCGAGACCCCGGCCCTGCTCGGCGACACCGACGTGCAAGGATTGATCCGCGACATCGCCGACGACCTGGCCGAACACGGCGCCGCCCTCGCCCTCAGCGAACGGCTGGGGGAGGTCTGCGGCACCATGGCCTGCCACGGCAGCGTCCGCGCCGGCCGGGTCCTCTCCGCCCCCGAGATGAACGCCCTCCTCCGCGAGATGGAGGTCACACCGCACAGCGGCCAGTGCAACCACGGCCGCCCGACCTATGTGGAGCTGAAGCTGGCGGACCTCGAAAAGCTGTTTGGGCGGCGCTGAGCTCAGGTCAGGGCGGCCTCGCCGGCCTCGACCACAGTCCCCACGCCGGGAGTCTCGCGGATCGCCTGCAGGACCCGGTCGCGATCAGAGGGCGGGGCCATGACGGCCCAGAACAGGATCAGAGACTGAAGCAGCACCACGACCGACAGGGCGGTGATCAAGGCGGGCGTCAGGGTCGAACGTCTGGTGGCCATCGGGGTCTGCGCCTCATCGCGAACCCCGCGGATGTAGCCCGGTCGCCGGCCCCGGACCGCTGCCGAAACCTGACGCCCGGAGCGCGCGTCAGAGCGCCAGCGCCTCGACCACACCCCCCGCGCGGCCGCCGGACACCACCTCGCCGCCCGCGATCGCATAGACGACCCCGTCCACCGCCGCCGCCGCCAATCCATGGCGCGGCGTCCGAATCGGCGGCCCCGCCTCCCAGCGATCGGCCGCCGGATCATAGATCCAGGTCTCGCCGAACACCCCGCCGCCACCCGGCGCGAACCACTCCCCGCCAAAGGCGACCAGCCTTCCGCCCGCCGCCGCCATCGCCAGCCCGCCGCCGACCTGCTGGCTCGTCGCGTACGACCGCGGGATCGGCGCCAGCGTGTCCCAGCGATCCTCGACCGGATTGTACCGATCCAGCCTTCCGGTTCCCTCGCCGCCGACCGTGCGGCCGCCGGCGATCCAGATCGCCCCGTCCAGGACGGCCCCCGCGGCGCTGTTGCGGGCCATCGGGGCCGGACGCCCCCGTTCCCAGCCGCGACCGCCGGGCACGAGAACCCGGTGCTCCGCCGTGTCGGCCTGATCGTTCCACTGGCCGTTGGCGGCGCCCCCGGGCGTGCGACCCGTGATCAGATGGAAATTGTCGCCGAACTGCACGCCCACGGCCTCGGCCTGGGGCGCCGGCAAGGGATAGGCCGGCTCCCAGCCGCTTCCGGTCAGAATCCAGCCGTCGGTCATACTGGTCCAGTCGCCCGCCTCGCTACGGCCGTAGCCGCCGACGATGTATCCGAGCCAGGGCCCTGTGAAGACCATCGGATGATGCCGGGGCGACGGCAGACGCGACGCCTCGGTCCAGACGTCGCGCGTCGGGTCATAGACCCCGACCCGATCCTCGATGATCAGGCTGGAGCCCGTCCCGCGACGCAGGCCCCCGGCGACCATGATCCGCCCGTCAGCGACCGCGCAGTAGATCTCCTGCACGGCCCAGGGCAGCGGGGCCTTCGGCGCCCAGCCGCCGCCCGGCGCCTGCGCGCGGGCGCTGAAGGGAACGGCCGCCGTGGCGGCGGCGGCGGCGAGCAGGGTGCGGCGGTCGATCCGTGTCATGGCGCCAGCCTAACCCGAACCGGATAACCGCGCCTATCCCGCCGCCCGGTCGCCCGAACCTTCACGAACAGCCGCGCGCCGCCCCGGAAGGGGCATGTCGAGAGCCGCGAGGGTCAAGCGGTGACCGACCCAAGGTTCGCCGACGGGGCCGGCTTGGAGATCGCCTGGGCCGAGGTCACGGCGGCGGCGGAGGGGCTGGCGGCGCGATTTCGGGCGGGGCGACGCCCCTACGACCGATTTTGACGCAGGCCCATGCCAGGTTTCGCTCCATGACCGAGCTCTACCGCATCCGCCCCGCCGACGTCTGGCTCCAGGCCCGCGACGACTATCTGTCCGGCCTCAGCGCCGAGACGGTCTGTCGCCGCCATGACCTGGGCCTGTCCGCCTTCCGCCGTCGCGCCCGCAAATACGGCTGGCGACGCAGCGATCAGGTCGACCCTCCGCCGGGCGAGAGGAACCTGGCCCTCTATGAGGATCTGACCGTTGAGGAACAGATTCGCACGGCGCGGCTGCGGTTTCTCGAGGCGCTGGAGGTCGGCCGGGCGACCGAGGCGCGCCGCTGGCGCCGCCTGTGGGTCGAACTCTGCGACGACCGCAACGCCCTGAACGCCGAATTCATGGCCGGGATGACGGCCGAGCAGATCGCGGCCGATCTGGCCGGCGACGCGGCGACCGATGAAACGGAGGACGAGGCACGACTTCTGGCCGCCCCCCGGCTCTCCAGTCCTGTAGGGCTCAGATTGTGCACAAAAGTGAACTCAAAAAATTTGCCGTCGCCCGATCCGACCTAAGGCGACCTGCGCAGGAACAGCACCCGCGCCGCGCCATAGTCGCGCGCGTCCAGCCGCTCATAGCCGGGCGTGTCGATCTCCGGCTCGTCCGAGCCGCGCTCGAACACCACGACGGCGCCAGGCTTCAGCCAATTGCCCTCCAGCAGCCGCAGCAGCGTCTGCTCGCCCAGACCTTTGCGATAGGGCGGGTCGAGGAAGGCCAGGTCGAAGGCCTCGCCATCCGAGCCCGGCCGCGGCCCCAGATCCGTGGCGCTGCGCCGGTGAACCCGTGTGCGGCCCATCACGCCATAGGCGTCGGCGTTCTCGCGGATCGCGCCCCGCGCCTCCTCGTCCGTCTCGACGAACAGGGCGAAGGCCGCCCCCCGGCTGATCGCCTCGAACCCCAGGGCGCCCGAGCCGGCGAACAGGTCCATGATCCGCATCCCGTCCAGCGGCTCGGCCCAAGCGGCGTGCTCCAGCACATTGAACACGGCCTGGCGCGCCCGGTCGGAGGTCGGGCGCGTGCCCTGCCCCTCCGGCGCGACGATGGCCCGGCCCTTCAGACTTCCGGCGACGATCCTCATGGGCGCTTGATCACGGGGTTCGCCCCCGGCGTCAACCGGGCGTCAGTTCGCCCAGCGCTGCGGCGGCGCCGTCGCCGCGAGCGCCTCCAGGCGCTGGCGCAGTTCGTCCATGAAGGCGGTCCTTCCGCCGTTCCAGTACAGGGGCTCGCCGACCATGGCGGTGCAGTTCATAGGCACCGGCGCCCGTGCCCCCTTGGGCAGCACCCGGCCCGCCCCCTCGATCCAGACCGGGGTGATCGGCACGGTCGGAAAGGCCTCCGCCAGCCGCGCCACGCCGGCCTTGAGCGGGGCCAGGGTCCCGTCCCGGCTGCGCGTGCCCTCGGGAAAGACCAGGATGATCTCGCCCCGCTCCAGCGCCGCCCGCGCCGGGGCCAGCACGTCCTCGCCCCGGGCCACGGTGCGCGAAATCGGCGCGATGCCGATGATCCGGCGCGAAAACCAGCTGATCGCCGGATTGGCGAGGAAATAGTCCGCCGCCGCCACGGGCCGGACCTTGTGCAGCAGCCGCGCCGGAAACAGGCTCAGCAGCATGAAGGCGTCCATATGGCTGTTGTGATTGGCCACCACGATGGCCGGCCCCTTTGTCGGCAACCGGTCCCGGTCGCAGACGTCCATGCCGGTCATGAAGCGGACGACCGGCCGCGCGATCAGCGTCAGGAACAGCATCCGCGTCGGCCCGAACGGCCGCGCCGCCGGCTCAGTATTTGTCGAGGGCATAATAGGCCATCAGATGGAAATAGAGGGGGGCGGTGAAGGTCAGGCTGTCGATCCGGTCCAGCAGGCCGCCATGACCCGGGATCAGCCGGCTGGTGTCCTTGACGCCCAGGTCGCGCTTGACCGCGCTCATGGTCACGTCGCCCGCGAACCCCGCCAGCGGCAGCAGGGCGGCCAGGATCAGCACGGGATAGCCGGTCATGGGCGTGAACACCGGGGTCAGCACCCCGATCAGCGCCGCCGTCAGTATCCAACCGCCGATGAAGCCCTCCCAGGTCTTGTTGGGACTGATCGCCGGGATGATCTTGCGCCGCCCGAACAGCTTGCCGCAGACGTACTGCAGGACGTCATTGGCCTCGGTCGCCAGCAGCAGAAGGAAGACCATGCCCGCCGCTCCGGCCGCCCCCGCCGTCCCGCCCTCGTCGGGGGCGCGCATCAGCAGCGGAATGACGCCCAGATTGTAGACGCAGACGATGACGGCCCAGGTGATGGTCGCCACCGTCGCCAGATAGGCCCGGGTCTGGCCGCCGATCGCCATCAGGAAGGGCGTGGCCAGGAAGAACCACACCGGAATGGCGACCAGATAGACTCCGTACCAGCCCAGGGCGACGAGGCCGAACGACAGGGGGACCGTCAGATAGGCGAACAGGACGATCAGCCGGTCCTCGCGCCGCAGCGGGGCCAGGGACAGGAACTCCCTCAGGGCGATGAAGGCGATGCCGGCGAACAACAGGGTGACGGCGATCCAGCCCAGGGCCAGCGCCCCGGCCAGCAGCGCGATCATCGCCCACCACGACCAGACCCGCAGCCGCAGTTCGCGCCAGTCGCCCGCGGGCTTGATCGCCGGCAGGACCAGCACGAGGGCGGAGGCGAGCAGCAGCACGACCAGCACCCCGCCGAAACCCCACAGCAGCGGCGGCCTCACCTGGTCGAGCACCGCTGTCACCGCTTCGATCATGCCCTACAGTGCTCCGAGGAATCGCGAACAGGGACAGTATGGCGCAGTTGCCGGCAAACACGCATCCCTTGCGGTCGACGACCCTGCACGTCGCCTTCGCCTTCCTCGCCATGGGCGGCTGGGCGGCCTTCGCCAACAGCGGGCACGGCGCCGGGGCGATGCTGACGGCCTTTCTCGTCCAGGGGACGCTGTCCGGCCTGATCACCCTGGTGATGAAGCGCGGGCTGGAGGCCGGTCACCGGCGCCTGACTTGTTGGTCCGCCCGGCTTCTGCCGCCGCTGGTCAGCTGCACCGTCATCGGCGGCCTTCTCTTCGTCCTTCACACCCTCGCCGGCACGCCCGAGGTGATCCGCACCATCGCCGTGCCGTGGACGGTCTCGACCGTCTACGCCTTCGTCTATGTCGCCAGCCTGGAGCGCGCCCGATGACCGACAACCGCAGACCGCTGAAGTCGCGCGGCGCAGGCTGGGCCCGGGCCCTGGCCGCGGGTCTGGCCCGGATGGGCGTGCGGCCCGATGCGATCTCGGCCTTCAGCGTGGTCTTCGCCCTGGCCGGCGCGGCCGCCTTCTGGTGGTCCGCCGACGCAGGCGGCGCGGCCCGGGTTGGTCTCCTGCTGGGCGCGGGCCTGTGCATCCAGCTCAGGCTGCTGGCCAATCTGCTGGACGGGATGGTGGCGGTCGAACACGGTCGCGGCGGCCCACTGGGTCCGGTCTGGAACGAGCTGCCGGACCGCTTCGCCGACGCCCTGTTCCTGGTCGGGGCGGGCTATGCGCTGCGCCACCTCTGGCCCGATATCGGCCCGGCCCTCGGCTGGCTGGCGGCCGTCCTCGCCGTGCTGACCGCCTATATCCGCGAACTCGGCCGGGCCCTGGGCTTCGAGGCGGACTTCGCCGGACCCGGGGCCAAGCCGCATCGCATGGCGGCCCTGACCCTCGGCTGTGTGGTGGCCGCGGCGGAGCCGCTGTGGGGCGTCGGGCCGCCGGCGCTGGCGGTCGGCCTGATCGCCATCGTGGGCCTGACCGCCGTCACCGTCGCGCGGCGCACGGCGCGGCTGGCCGGGCGGCTGCGGTCAGCCTGAGGCTCAGCGAGGCTTGCGCGGCCCCGCCGGCTTGCCGCCCGGGCCCGAGCGCCCGCCGGGCGGATTGCTGCGCGTGCCGCCGCCGCGCGGCTTGAACGGCCCCGATGCGGAGTCGGCCCGGGGCGCGGCGCCCTCGCGCGGCTTGAACGGCCGGCCGCTGTCAGAACGGGCCGCAGGGCGGGCCGCCGGCGCGCCCGTGCGGGCGTCGCCGCGGGGCTTGTCGATGAACTGGTCGTCGCGCGGCTTGAACACCCGCTTCGGCCGCTCGCCGGTCGCGGCCTCCGAGCCGTCGGGCCGGGCGCGAGGGGTGAAGCTCCTTTTCGGATGCTCGAATTTCGGCGTCGCCTTGGCCCAGCCCGGCTTCTTCGGCGGACGGGCGGCGCGATCCGTGGCGGCGTCGGCGGCGGCCCCGGCGGCGCGGACGCGGCTGGGCTTGCGCGACGGATCGGAGATGGCCGAGCCCGAGGCGCCCTTGTGGATCGGGGCCGAGGTGCGGCGACCCGGGATCGGTGCCGGCGTCGAAACCGTATTGCCGGTCGGCAGGTTCTCGGGACGGATATGGTCCGCCAGCATCTCGCGGATCACCCGCGGCCCCACCTCCTCGACCGAACCGACCGGCAGGGTCCCCAGCTGGAACGGGCCGTAGGCGAGGCGGATCAGCCGGTTCACCGTCAGGCCGAGGTGCTCCAGCACCTTGCGGACCTCGCGGTTCTTCCCCTCGGTGATGGAGACGCTGATCCACAGATTGGCGGGGGCGTTGCCCTCGCTCTCCTTGGCCTTGTCCAGCGTCGCCTCGATCGGGCCGTAGCGGACCCCGTCGACGGTGACGCCGTCCTTCAGCGAATCCAGCTGCAGCTGGCTGACCCGTCCCCGGGCCCGCGCCCGGTACTGGCGCACCAGTTCGGTCGCGGGCAGTTCCAGCGCCCGACTCAGCTCGCCGTCGTTGGTCAGCAGCAGCAGGCCCTCGGTGTTGAGATCGAGGCGACCGACCGAGATCACCCGCGGCAGGCCGCTGGGCAGGGCGTCGAACACGGTCGGGCGGCCGCCCGGATCGTTGTGCGAGGTCACCAGGCCGGCGGGCTTGTGATAACGCCAGACCCGGGTCGCCTCGGCCGAGCCGATCGCCTTGCCGTCGACGGTGATGACGTCGTCGCGCGTCACCAAGGTCGCCGGCGTGTCGAGGATCTTGCCGTTGACCGCCACCTTGCCCAGGCCGATCAGCCGCTCGACCTCGCGGCGCGAGGCGATGCCGGCCCGGGCCATGGCCTTGGCGATCCGCTCGGCGCGCTTGGGGGCCTCGTCGGCCTTGGCGCCGGGCTTGCCGTCCTTCGCGAACGGTTTGCCGCCGGGCTTCCCGCCCGGCTTGCCGAAGGGCTTGTCGCCGCGGGGCGGGCCGCGGTCGTCGCCGCTGTCGACGCGCTTGACGTAGGGTTTGCGGGGGCCGTCGCGGCTGTCGTCTTGACGCGGGCGCGGCTTCTTGTCGTTGTCTCGGGGATGGCTGGCCATGATGAGCGGTTCATGCACATGGCCTTGGCGTGTGCGCAAGCGGCGGCGGACGCGGGAGAGACTCCCGTCGGCTGCGTGATCGTCGACGAATCAACCGGAGAGGTCGTCGGCGAGGGCATGAACGGCCCTATCGGGGGCCATGACCCGACCGCCCATGCCGAGATCGTCGCCCTGCGCGCGGCGGCCGCGCTGCGCCAGAACTACCGTCTCACCGGCCTGACCCTCTATGTCACGCTGGAGCCCTGCGCCATGTGCGCCGGGGCCATCAGCCACGCCCGCATCGGCCGCGTGGTCTGGGGCGCCGACGATCCCAAGGGCGGCGCCGTCGCGCACGGGCCGCGATTTTTCGACCAGCCCACCTGCCACTGGAAGCCCGTTTTCGAAGGCGGGGTGCTGGCCGCGGAGGGCGGCGATCTTCTGCGATCCTTCTTCCGCGCCCGACGCAAAGGAACGGCGTCGCCCGGCGTACGTTAGATCGCCGGGCTTATGGCTCCGCTTCCTAGAGGCTCTGCATGAAAATCCCGGCCGCCGCCGTCGCCCTGCCTTTTCTGGCGCTGGTCGCCTGCGGCCAGCAGCCGGCCGCGGCCCCGACGGACGGTGACGCGGTGCGGGAACGGGCGCAGGAGGCCCAGACCGCCCGCCGCCGCACCGGCGCCGAGCTGCAGGACCGGGCCCTGAACCGCGTCATTCGCACCGTCTATCTGTGCGACAATTCCGAACGCCTCTCGGTCGATTTCGACAATCCGCGCCAGATGGCGACCGTGCGCAACTCCAATGGCGAGGCCGTGGACCTGTACCAGGAGCGGGCCGCCGACGGCATCTGGTACCGGGCCTCGGGCTATGAGCTGCGCGGCAAGGGCGTGCTGGCCACCTGGACGTCCGACGGCCGCCCGCCGACCGCCTGCCGGGCCCTCGACTAACCGTACGCCGCCAGACGGGCATCCAGCCGCGCCCTGACCTCGGGCCAGTCCTCGTCAAGCACGGCAAACTGGGCGGTGTCGCGAATGCGGCCCGTCCAGGTGATCTTGTGCTTGCGCATCACGCCCTCGTCCCGGGCCCCCAGCTTGCGAATGGCGGCCTGACTGGCGGGATTGACAGCGTCGGTAATGATTTCCACCCGCACCGCGCCCGCGTCGAAGGCGTGGCCGAGCAGCAGCCGTTTGCAGGCCGGATTGATCGGCCCGCCCCGCGCCTCCGGGCGATAGAAGGTCGAGCCGATCTCGCAGCGGCGATGCTCGGGCCGGATCTCATACAGGCTGGTCGTACCGACCACCGCGCCGTCGCCCTGGCGGCGCACGGCCCAGGCGATGCGCGTCCCCTGCGCCATGGCGCCGAGGGCCGAGCGCCACCACCCGTCGAAATGCGGTCCGTAGGCGGCCGCCACCATGATGTCCCAGGCCGCCGGGTCGACGTCCAGGGCGGCGCGCACCTCGGGCTCCAGCGCCGCGGTGAAGGGCTCCAGTCGCACGAACCGATCGTGCAGCTCTACGGCGGCCAGCGTCATCGGTCCGGCGGTCACGCGGCGCCTTCGGCCTTCAGAAAGGCGGCCAGGGCCGTCGGGTCGACCGCCTTGTCGACGAAAGCCTCGCCGATGGCGCGGGCCAGGATCAGGGTCAGCCGCCCGCCCTCGGCCTTCTTGTCGCCCGACATCCGCTTCAGCAGCGCATCGGCCGAGAAACTCCCCACGGCCTCCAGCCGGATCGGCAGGCCGGCGGCGGACACGACCGAGTCGACCGTTTCGGAGGCCCCCGCCCCGCCGACGCCAGTGAAGGCGGAGAAGCGGAACGCCATGGCGCAGCCGAGGGCCACCGCCTCGCCATGCGTGATCCGCGTCTCGTCGAAGCCGAGCTCGGCCTCGATGGCGTGGCCGAAGGTGTGGCCGAGGTTCAGCAGGGCGCGGCGGCCCGCCTCCTTCTCGTCCTCGCCGACGATGGCGCTCTTGATCTCCACCGACCGGACCACGGCCCGGGTCAGGGCGTCAGGGTCCCCCTGGGCGCCCACGGCCCCCGCCCCAGCCAGCCAGTCGAAAAAGGCCGCGTCGCAGATCAGTCCGTGCTTCAGCACCTCGGCCCAGCCGGACCGCAGCTGGCGCGGCGGCAGGGTGGCCAGCAGATCGATATCGGCCGCCACCAGACGCGGCTGGTGAAAGGCGCCGACCAGATTCTTGCCCCGGGGGGTGTCGATCGCCGTCTTGCCGCCGACCGAGGAGTCGACCTGGGCCAGCAGGGTGGTCGGGACCTGGACGAAGTCGATGCCGCGCATATAGAGCGCCGCGGCCAGCCCCGCGAGATCGCCCACCACGCCGCCGCCCAGAGCCAGGATCAGGTCGCGCCGGTCGAGGCCGAAGGCCAGCAACCGGTCGATCACCCGCTCCAGTTCGGCGAAGGATTTGGAGGTCTCGCCGGGCGGCACGGTCAGCAGCCGCGCCCGCACCCCGGCGGACTCCAGCGCCGCCAGGACCGCGGGGCCATGCAGGGCGGCCACGGTCTCGTCGGTGACGATGACCGTCCGGCCGCGGGCCAGTCCAGCGATCCGACGGCCCAGGTCCGGCATCAGGCCGCGGCCGATGACGACGTCATAGGGCTGGAATCCGGCGCCGGAGACGCTGATGACCTGGTTCATGCCGTCGCTCCGGCCCAATGGGCCTGCAGGGCGCGGACGATGCCCTCGACCGCCTCGCCATGAGCGCCGCTGGCGACATCGACCGTGACGTCGGCGGCGGCGTAAAAGGGGTAGCGGACCTCCGCCATGGCCGTCAGGGCTTCCAGCGGATCGCGTCCACGCAGCAGGGGCCGGGTGTCGCGACGCTGCACCCGGGCGGCGATCGTCTCCAGATCGGCGCGCATCCAGACGGTGACCGCCCGCGCCTTCAGCTCCGCGCGCGTCTCGGCGTTGAGGACGGCGCCGCCGCCGGTCGCCAGCACCATGCGCGGCGCGTCCAGCAGACGTGTCAGCACCCGGGCCTCGCCGGCGCGGAACTCGGCCTCGCCCAGCCGGGCGAAAATCTCCGACACCGTCATCCCGGCGGCGGCCTCGATCTCCGTATCGCCGTCAGCGAAGGGGAGGCCCAGGCGCTTGGCCAGCCGACGGCCGACCGTCGATTTGCCCACGCCCATCAGTCCGACGAGCGCTATGGTGCGATCATGGACGGGAATCGGTTCGACAGGGATCACGGCCGGCCTCTCGCGAGGCGGCGGGTCGGCGACGGAACGGGCTGCGGCAGGCACGGCATGGCTTCCCTACCCTCTACACCAAGCGCGGCCGGCGCAAAGCGCCCAGACGCATGAGCACGCCCCAGGTCGAGGCCTTTCTGGAAATGATGGCGGTCGAGCGCGACGCCTCGCCCCACACCCTGTCGGCCTATGGCCGCGATTTGGCCGACGCCGAAGCCGGCATCGCGGGCGGTCTGATGGGTGGGGAAGAGGCCGGGGTGGAAGCCTGGTACGCCGATCTGGGCCGCCGGGGCCTGTCACCGGCCACCCAGGCGCGACGGCGGTCGGCCGTGCGCCAGTTCTATCGCTTCGCGCTCGGCGAAGGCTGGCGCGTCGACGACCCGTCCCGGCGGCTGGACGCGCCGAAACAGGGCCGCAGCCTGCCCCGAACCCTGTCCGGAGAAGAAATCGAGCGCCTTCTGGCCGCGGCGGCGGCCCGTGACGGCGCGGGCGGCCTGCGTCTCGTGGCCCTGGTCGAGCTGGCCTATGCCTCCGGCCTGCGGGTTTCGGAACTGCTGGGGTTGAGGGTCGAGGCCGTGCGGCGCGACCCCGCCTTCCTGATCGTGCGCGGCAAGGGCGGCAAGGAGCGGCTGGCTCCCCTCAACGCCTCAGCCCGCGAAGCGGTGAAGACCTGGCTCATCGCCCGCGACGCCGCCCGGCCTGAAAAGGCCCCGGACAGTCCCTGGCTGTTCCCGTCGGCCTCCGCCAAGGGTCATTTGACCCCCCGCCGCTTCGCGCAGCTGCTGGACCAGGCCGCCGTCGACGCCGGCATCGATCCCGCCCGCGTCAGCCCCCACGTCCTGCGCCACGCCTTCGCCACCCATCTGCTGGAAGGCGGCGCCGACCTGCGCGTGGTCCAGACCCTGCTGGGCCACGCCGACATCGCCACGACCCAGATCTATACGCACGTCGCGACCGATCGGCTGGCCCAGGTTGTCCGTGACAACCACCCGCTGGCGCGAGACGAATAGGAGCCGCCGGAAATGTCGGTGCGATCCAACTATCTGGCCGCTGCCCTCGTCCACCTGACGGCAGTCCTCGCCTACGCGTTGGCGCCGGCCTTTCCGGTGATCTTGCGCGGTTGGTACTTTCCGGGATGGATTTTGCTGTGTCTGACTGGTCTTGTGATTTCGTTCGCTTTCCGGTGTCCGAATTGCGGTCTTCCCGTCACCCAGAGAGCCATGCCGTTCAATGGACGCACGTTTTACGGCTATATGTTCTGGCCCTCACGGCGGTGCTCCCGGTGCGATGAACGTTTTGACGACTGAACGGCCGCTTGCTCCCCGGCGTTGACCTGACTAGGTTCCGCCGCCTTCCGATGCGCCACGCGGCGCGCCTGTTCCGGACGCCTTATGGCCGTGCACTACCTCGAGTTTGAAAAGCCGATCGCCGATCTGGAGGCGAAGATCGAGGAGCTGAACCTGCTCTCCTCGACCTCGGGCTCGTTCGACGCCGAGGTCGAACAGCTGCGCAAGAAGGCCGAACAGCTTCGCAGGAAGACCTACGCCGGTCTCGACCCCTGGATGAAGACCCAAGTCGCCCGTCACCCGCAGCGGCCGCATTTCGTCGACTATGTCGAGGGGCTGTTCACCGACTTCGTCGAGCTGAAGGGCGACCGCCAGTTCGGCGACGACCAGGCCATCCTCGGCGGCCTCGCCCGCTTCCGCGGCGCCCCCGTGGTCCTGATGGGTCACGAGAAGGGCCACGACACCCAGACCCGGGTCGTGCACAATTTCGGCATGGCCCGGCCCGAAGGCTATCGCAAGGCCGTCCGGCTGATGGACCTGGCCGAGCAATACGGCCTGCCGGTCCTGACCTTCGTCGACACTGCCGGGGCCTATCCGGGACTCGGCGCCGAGGAGCGGGGCCAGGCCGAGGCCATCGCCCGCTCCACCGAACGCTGCCTGACCCTGGGCGTGCCCTCGATCGCGACCATCACCGGCGAGGGCGGCTCGGGCGGGGCCATCGCCATCGCCGCCGCGGGCCGCGTGCTGATGCTCGAACACTCAATCTATTCCGTGATCTCGCCCGAAGGCGCGGCCGGCATCCTGTGGCGCGACGGAGCCCGGGCCCGCGACGCCGCCATGGCGATGAAGATCACCGCGCCCGACCTGCTGGAGCTGAAGATCGTCGACCGGATCATCCCCGAACCCGTCGGCGGCGCCCACGCCAACCGTCAGGCGGCCATCGCCACGGTCGGGGACGTGCTGGCCGAGGAGCTGGCCGCCCTGTCCGGCCTGTCGCCGGACCAGCTGCGCAAGGCCCGCGCCGACCGCTTCTACGCCATCGGCCGCGCAGGGTGAGGCGGCGTTAACCGTTCAGCGACAGTTGTCTGTCAACCAGATCAGTATCCTGAGTTGTAGCTGATGGTCGGGTCGGACGTGTCGCTTTGAGTACGGTTGGCGAGGCCCTTCGCGAGACGGCGGTCATCAACCTGACGGGTCTGGCGACGATGGTCGTCGACGACTCGGCCTTCTCCGCCGAGATCACGAGCAGCGCGCTGCAGGGTTTCGGCATCCGCATCCGCCATTCGTGCCGCAGCGCCGCCGAGGCCATCGCGATCCTCGGGGACAAGGAGGTCGACCTGCTCGTCGTCGACTGTGAGATGCCGGGCATGGACGGGTTCGAACTGGTTCGGTGGCTGCGTCGCTCGGGCCCGCCCAACGCCTTCGTTCCGGTCATCATGACCGCCGCCCATATCCGCCGCTCGATGGTCAATGACGCCCGCAACTGCGGCGCCAACTACGTCGTGACCAAGCCGTTCAGCGCCGCCAGCCTGCTGGAGCGGATCGTCTGGGTCGCCCGCGACAACCGGCCCTTCCTTGAGGTCGGCGAATATTTCGGTCCCGATCGTCGCTTCCGACCGGGCGATCCGCCCGCCGAGGAGCGCCGCGCCGACGTCATCCGCCGGGCCCAGTTCGACGCCGCGAAAGTCGCCGCCGGAAACGCCGCATGACCGTCATCACCCATTCCCGTCGCAAGTCCCGTCTGGCCACGATGATCGACAGCGCGGGCGGCGTCACCGTGGGCGTGGCGGTGGCCCGCGCCGGAGACAACCTCGCCCGCCTCAGGCCCAGGGCCCTGGCCGAAGTGACCCGTCACATCGGCGCGCTGGCGGCGCTGGAGCAACCGCAGACGGCGGAAGCACGCGCCGTGAGTCTGCAGACCATCTACCAGTCGGCCAATGACGTCATCGACGCGGCCAGCCCGTTCGGCCTGGACGATCTCTGCGCCGTGGCGGCCAGTCTGTGCGACATGGTCGATCGCGCCGCCGGGGAAACCGATTTCGACTGGCGCATTCTCTCGGTGCACATCCAGTCGCTGCAGTTGCTGAACGCCCTGTCGGCCGAGGCCGTCGAGCAGCGGGACGCCGTCTGCACCCAGCTGACCGAAATGGTGGCGAAGAAATTCGGTCAGGCCGGCTGACGATCCGTCCGGGCGCCGCGGGTCTGTTTCCGCCACAGCGCCGCATATTCCCCGCCCAGATGGGCCACCAGCTCATGGTGGGCGCCGCGCTCGACGATCCGCCCGGCCTTCAGCACCAGGATCTGGTCGGCGTCGGCGATGGTCGACAGGCGGTGAGCGACCACCAGGGTGGTGCGGCCCGCCCGCGCCTTGCGCAGGGTCTTCTGGATCGCCGCCTCGGTGCGGCTGTCCAGGGCGCTGGTCGCCTCGTCGAGGATCAGGATGCAGGGGTCGGCCAGCAGGGCGCGGGCGATGCCGACACGCTGACGCTCGCCGCCTGACAGTTTCAGGCCGCGCTCGCCGACCCGGGTCTCCATCCCCTCGGGAAGTTCGCGGATGAAGTCGGCCAGCTCCGCCGCCTCGGCCGCGGCCCAGATCGCCGCCTCGTCCGCGTCGGGGCGGGCGAAGCCGATGTTGGCGCGCAGGCTGTCGTTGAACAGGGCCACATCCTGCGGCACCAGGGCGACCGCCGCGCGCAGGGACGCCTGGGTCGCCTGCCGCGCGTCCAGCCCGTCGATCAGCACCCGGCCCTCCTGCGGGTCCAGCAGTCGCAGGGCCAGTTTGACGATGGTCGACTTGCCCGAGCCGGACGGCCCCACCAGGGCCGTGGTCGTCCCCGGGGCGGCGATGAAGCTGACGTCCTCCAGACCGTTGGCGCGGGAGTCGTGGCGGAAGCCGACCTGTTCGAACGCCAGGGCCGCGCCCCGCGCGTCGGTCGGACGCGGCAGCGGGACCGCATCCGGCGCGTCCGCCACCTGCGGCGTCTGGCGGGTCACCTTCAGCATCTCCTCCATGTCGATGAAGGACTGGCGGATTTCGCGGTAGGCGAAGCCGAGGATGTTCAGCGGCGCATACAGGGAGATCATGATCAGCACCGCCGCCATAACGTCGCCCGGCCCCATCCGCCCGGCCGCGGCCTCGAACCCGGCCATGACGGCCATGACCGCCAGGCCCAGGTTCATGATCACCGCCTGGATGATGTTCAGCAGGGCCAGGGAGCTGTTGGCCTTCAGCGCCGCCCGGGTGTAGTCGCCCAGCGCCCGGTCATAGGCCCCGGCCGCCCGGGCCTCGGCGCCGAAGGATTTGACCGTCTCATAGTTCAGCAAGGCGTCGACCGAGACGCCCGCGGCCTCGGTGTCGGCGGCGTTCATCTCGCGCCGGTGCTCCAGCCGCCAGCCGGCCAGGGCGAAGGTCGAGGCGGCGTAGACGGCCACGACCGCCACCGCCACCGCCCCGAACCGCCAGTCGTAGCGCGCGCCCAACACCCCCGCGGCCAGCACCAGCTCGACCCCCGTCGGAATCAGGTTGAAAGCCAGGATGCGCAGCAGGAAATCGACCGCCCGCGACCCCCGGTCCATGGTCCGCGACAGCGAGCCCGACCGCTTGGTCTGGTGGAAGTCCAGCGACAGGCTCAGCGCATGGGCGAAGGTCTCGGTCGCGGCCCGCCGCTGCGCCGCAGAGCGCACCGGGGCGAAGACCACGTCCGAGGCGTTGGGCGCGATGGCCGACAGCAGGCGGACGATCGCCCAGCCGACCGCGAAACCGGCGAACCCCATGCCGACCGCCACGGCCGCGCCCTGCCCCGCCGCCAGATGATTGACAGCCGCGCCCAGCACCAGCGGAGCCAGAACGCCCAGCCCCTTGCCGCCCAGGGTCATGGCGATGGCGGCGACCAGCCGCAGCCGCAGCTGTGGCGCATTGGAGCGCCCCACCAGACGGACCAGATCGCCCAGCGCCCGCCAGGCCGGCGGCCCCTCCGTGACCGGCGCCGGCGCCCCGGCCTGCGCCGCCTTCGCGATGGAATCGCCCCGCCGTCCCGTCCGTTCGCCTCGCATCGCCATGGGCGTGATATGGACCGCGCCGTCGGGTCCGCAAAGCCTGCTGACGAAAGCGCCCACGTCATTTTTGGACGTAGGGGTCCGGGCGCCCCCTGCCCCGCGGCTCCCGACTCCTGTAAGCGGACGCCATGGCTCGTGACGGCGCAATCTATGTCTGCCAGGCCTGCGGGGCCGTCCATGGCAAATGGTCGGGCCAGTGCGGGGCCTGCAACCAGTGGAACTCCATCGTCGAGGAGAGCCGCTCCGCGCCGCCCGGCGCGATGAAACCCGCGACCGGCTCCGGCGCGCGCGGCCGCGGCGTCCAGTTCGAGACCCTGCAGTCCGACACCCCCGAGCCGCCGCGCATCATCACCGGCGTGGCCGAGTTCGACCGCGTCTGCGGCGGCGGCGTGGTGCCGGGCTCGGCCATCCTGCTCAGCGGCGACCCCGGCGTCGGCAAATCGACCCTGCTGCTGGACGTCGCCGGACGCGCGGCCCTGTCGGGCCGGCGCGTGGCCTATATCTCGGGCGAGGAGGCGGTCGAACAGATCCGCGCCCGGGCGAAGCGGATGGGGCTGGAGAAGGCGCCGGTCGAACTGGCCTCGGCCACCGCCCTGCGCGAGATCCTCGCCACGCTGAAGCGCGAAAAGTTCGACATCGTCATCGTTGATTCGATCCAGACCCTCTGGTCCGACGCTCATGAGGCCGGCCCCGGCTCGGTAACCCAGGTCCGCGCCTGCGCCGGGGAGATGGTGCGGCTGGCCAAGTCGCAGGGCGTCGCCGTGGTGCTGGTCGGCCACGTCACCAAGGACGGCCAGGTCGCCGGGCCGCGCGTGGTCGAGCACATGGTCGACGCCGTGCTCAGCTTCGAGGGCGAGCGCGGCTATCCGTTCCGCATCCTCAGGGCGGGCAAGAACCGCTTCGGCGCCACCGACGAGATCGGCGTGTTCGAAATGGGCGACGCGGGCCTGCGCGAGGTCGCCAACCCCTCGGCCCTGTTCCTCGGCGAGAGCAAGGACCGGGCGCCCGGTGCGGCGGTGTTCGCCGGCATTGAAGGCTCGCGGCCCGTGCTGGTCGAGATGCAGGCCCTGGTCTCCAAGTCGGCCTATGGCACGCCGCGCCGCGCCGTGGTCGGCTGGGATACCGGCCGGCTGGCCATGGTGCTGGCGGTGCTGGAGGCGCGGTGCGGCTTCGGGTTCGGGGATCAGGACGTCTATCTGAACGTGGCCGGAGGCCTGCGCATCAATGAGCCGGCGGCGGATCTGGCGGCGGCGGCCGCCCTGATCAGTTCGGCCACCGACGTCCCCCTGCCCCAGGGCTGCGTGGTCTTCGGCGAGATCAGCCTGTCGGGCGAGATCCGCGCCGTCGGCCGGGCGGAGGCGCGGCTGCGCGAGGCCCAGAAGCTGGGCTTCGACCGCGCCCTGACGCCGCCGATCACGGTCAAGGGCAAGGGGGTGACGGCGACCTCGGTGACGCGGCTGGCGGAAGCGGTCGAACGAATCTCGCAAAACCGCTATTGAGATTGCGCAGACTGCAGCTCGGACGCGCATGACCGGTTTCGACCTTATCGCCCTTCTGGTCATCCTCGCCTCGGCCGCGGCCGGCTGGGTGCGCGGCGGCACGCGCGAGATCATCACCCTGCTCAGCTTCGTCCTGGCCGCCTTCATCGCCCTGGTGGCCCTGCCGCTGACGGCGCCCCTCGGCCGGGCCCTGGTCGATCCCGACTGGGCCGGCACCATCCTGGCCGCCGTCGCCTCCTTCCTGCTGATCTATTTCGGCATCCGCATCTTCGGCTCCTTCCTGTCGAAACGGGCCCAGGCCCATCCGCAGCTGGGCGGGATCGACCGCATCCTCGGCGTCTTCGTCGGGGCGGCCCGCGCCCTCGTCCTGCTGGGCGCCATCCACCTCGTCATCGTCGCCGCCATGCCCGGCGAGCGGACCCCGCGCTGGCTCAGCGAGGCGGCCCTGCGCCCTGTCACCGCGGGCGCGGCGCGACTGATCCAGATCGTCCTGCCCGGCATCGGTCGGGGCGCCGACGCCCTCGCGCCGGTCGTCAGTTCGTCCGTGAGCGAAGGCTTTTCGGGCGAAGAAGCCTTGCCCTCGCCCCAAACAGACAATACTTCGCCGGCGTCCGCCGCCGACTAGCGTTCCCCGCATCATCGGAGCCCCACGATGAGCACGTCCGCCCATTCCATCGCCGACCCGGTCGTCCACCGGGCGCATCACCGTGACGCCGACGACGACCGGCCACGGCTGGAATGCGGCATCTGCGGCGTCTGGGGCGCGGACAAGGACGCCGCCTCGGCCATCGTCGCCCTGGGCCTTCACGCCCTGCAGCACCGTGGCCAGGAGGCCTGCGGCATCGCCAGCGTCAAGGACACCCGCTTCCACACCGAGCGCCACATGGGGCTGGTCGGCGAGGCCTTCGGCGGGGCCGACCTGCCCGAGCGGCTCCCGGGCACGGTCGCCATCGGCCACACCCGCTATTCCACCGCCGGCGGCAGCTTCCTGCGCAACATCCAGCCCATGTTCGCCGACCTCGACCAGGGCGGCATCGCCGTCGCCCACAACGGCAATCTGACCAACCACCTGTATCTGCGGAACCAGCTGGTCGGCGAAGGCGCCATCTTCCAATCGACCTCGGACTCCGAGGTCATCCTTCACCTGATCGCCCGCAGCCGTAAGGCCAAGATCGTCGACCGCTTCATCGACGCCATCGGCCGCATCGAGGGCGGCTACGCCCTGGTCTGCGCCACCCGCTCCAAGCTGATCGGCGCCCGCGACCCCCTCGGCATTCGCCCGCTGGTGCTGGGCCGTCTCGACGGAGCCTGGGTGCTGGCCTCCGAGACCTGCGCGCTCGACACCATCGGCGCGACCTTCGAGCGCGACGTCGAGCACGGCGAGGTGGTGGTGATCGACCACGAGGGCCTGAAGTCGCTCAAGCCCTTCCCGACCCGCGCCGCGCGCCCCTGCCTGTTCGAATACGTCTATTTCTCGCGCCCCGACAGCGTCGTGAACGGTCGCTCGGTCTACGGCGTGCGCAAACGGATGGGGATGAAACTGGCCCGCGAGCATGCCGTCGAGGCCGACGTCGTCGTGCCCGTGCCCGATTCCGGCGTGCCCGCCGCCCTGGGCTATGCCCAGGAGAGCGGCATTCCCTATGAAATGGGGATCATCCGCAGCCACTATCTGGGCCGCACCTTCATCCAGCCCAGCCAAGGCGCCCGGCAGAAGGGCGTGCGCATGAAGCACAGCCCCAACCGCTCGGTACTGGAAGGCAAACGGGTGGTGCTGATCGACGATTCCATCGTGCGCGGCACGACCTCGGTGAAACTGGTCCGGGCGGTGCGCGCCGCGGGCGCCAGCGAGGTGCACCTGCGCTCGGCCTCCCCGCCGATCCTGTGGCCCGACTTCTACGGCATCGACATGCCCGAGCGCGACCAGCTGATCGCCGCCAATATGACGCTGGAGGAGATGCGGGCCCACCTCGAGGTCGATTCGCTGGGCTTCCTGTCGGTCGACGGCCTGTACGACGCCATGGAGGCCGGTCCTCGCGACCCGCGCAATCCGCAGTTCACGGACCACTATTTCACCGGCGAATACCCGACCCGCCTGCTCGATCGCGAGATCGAGGAAGGCGGCCGCGAGGTCGCCGCGCGGCAACTTTCGCTGCTGGTCAGCGCTTAGGTACGGACTTCGTCCAGAGAGGCGCGCCCATGATTCAGCTTGGCTATTTCACCGTCGATACGCCTGACATCGACAAGGCCCGGGCCTTCTACGGCGCCCTGTTCGGCTGGACCTTCGACGAAGATGCATCGGGCGAAACCTACGCCCATGTCGCGGACAGCGACCCGCCCTTTGGCTTCACCAAGTCGGAACGGCCCAGCCAGCTGCCGCATCTGTATTTCCGTGTCGGGGATGTCGACGCCCTGTGCGAACGGGTGACCGAACTGGGCGGCCGGGCCGCGATTCCGTCGGACAGCGCCACCGGACGGTCGGTCGTCGTCAGCGACAACCAGGGCGGCAGCTTCAGCCTGTGGCAACCGGCGCCGGGGTTGTAGCTTCCGCCGGACCGCCGGGCGCGCTATCAGGCCCGCCATGACCGATCTCCCCCTTCAGGACCGCATCGCCCTCGTCGTCGGCGCCTCGCGCGGCATCGGCTATGAGAGCGCCCTCGCGCTGGCGAAAGCCGGGGCTCATGTCATCGCCACAGCGCGCACCGTGGGCGGGCTTGAGGAGTTGGACGACGCCATCTTCGCCGCCACGGGCAAACACGCCACCCTGATCCCCTTCGACCTCGTCGACGGCGGCGCGATCGACCGTCTGGGCGGGGCCATCTATGAGCGGTTCGGCCGGCTGGACGTCTGGGTCCAGGCGGCGGCGACCATGGGGGCCTCGGGCCTGACCCCGGTCAGCCACGCCGACCCCCGCGTCTGGGCCAAGGTTGAAAAGACCAATTTCACCGCCGTCTATCGCCTGATCCGTTCGCTGGAGCCGTTGCTGAAGGCGTCGGACGCCGGCCGGGCCGTCTATCTGACCACCAGCGTCGCCGCCGCGCCCAAGGCCTTCTGGGGCCTGTACGCCGCCACCAAGGCGGGCGCCGAGGCCCTGGTCAAATGCTGGGCCGACGAGATCGAATCGACGCCGGTACGGGTCTCGATCGTCGATCCCGGCCGGATGCGCACCCAGATGCGCGCCCAGGCCTATCCGGGCGAGGATCCGCAGGAGGTCGTCCACCCGTCCGCCATCGGCCCGCTGATCGTCGAACTGGCTCGCGGCGACCTGGAGCCGCCGCTGGAGGTGCGCTTCAAGGACTGGAGCGCGGGCCCGGACGTGACGGCGTTGATCTGACAATGCCACGGGCGCTCGCAGCGGCGACGGCCTATTTCGCTATCGTCTTCTGCCTCGCCTTTCTGCTGGGGGTCGCCCGCACGCTGGTCGTCGCACCCGCCACGGGCGAGGTCGTGGCTGTGCTGATCGAGGCGCCGATCGTCCTCCTGATCAGCGGCTTTGCCGCGGTCTGGGGTGCACGACGGTTCGCCGTCCCGCCGACGACGCCCGCGCGGCTCACCATGGGATTCGTCGCCTTCGTCCTTCTGATGGCGGTCGAATCAGGGATGTCGCTCCTGCTGTTCGACCGCACGCTGTCGCTGCAATGGGCCGCCTTCGCCACGCCAGCGGGCGCGATCGGCCTCCTGGCACAGATCGCCTTTGCCTTCATCCCGCTTCTGGTCGCGCGACGGCGCTGACCCTACTTCTTCGGCACGTGCTTCTGCCCGGTCCGCACCCGCCCCGAGCGCGACACCTGCCGCGCCCCGCCGCGCGCGCCCTTCTGGACCGCCACGGACGAGCCCGCCTTCTTGTTGGCGCTGGCCTTCAGCCCCGCCAGCGGCTTCAGCCTGGTCTTGCCGGCCTTCTTCTGCTCCAGCGCCTTGCCGGGCAGGTTGGACAGCATCTCGGCCCGCTCGGCCTTCTTGATGACCTTGCGCGGCGCGGTCTTGGCGTCGCCCTTGTAGCGCTCCGGCCCCGATTTGGAGCCGCCGGGCGCATAGGGATTCTCGCTCCCCGACTTGACGATCAACCGGATCGGCGTGCCCGGCAGGTCGAACGACTCGCGCAGATTATTGACCAGATAGCGTTTGTACTGTTCCGGCATGGACTCGGCGCGGCTGGCCATCAGCACGAAGGTCGGCGGCCGGGCCTTGGTCTGGGCCATGTATTTGGGCTTGATCCGCTTGCCGTCGACGGCGGGGGGCGGATGCCTCTGGGTCGCCAGGGCCAGCCAGGTGTTCAGGTCCTTGGTCTTGACCTTGACCGACCAGGTGGCGTGGGCCTGGAGCACGGCGGGCATCAGCCGGTCGACGCCGCGGCCGCTGTGCGACGACAGGGCGACGAACTGCGAGCCCTTCAGCTGCGGCAGCTTGTCGTCGGCCATCTGGGTCAGCTTGGCCAGTCGGGCCTGCGGGCTCTCCTCGAGGTCCCATTTGGCGGCGACATAGACCAGCGCCCGGCCCTCGCGCTCGACCAGATCCGCCAGCTGCAGGTCCTGGGTGTCGAAGGCGTCGTCCTTGTCCATCACCAGCACCACGACCTCGGCGAAGGTGATGGCGCGAATGGTGTCGGCGACCGACAGCTTCTCCAGCTTCTCCTGCACCCTGGCCTTGCGGCGCATGCCGGCGGTGTCGACCAGACGGATGTTCTGGCCTTCATACTCCCAGTCGACCGATATGGAGTCGCGGGTGATGCCGGCCTCGGGACCGGTCAGCATCCGATCCTCGCCGATCAGGCGGTTGATCAGGGTCGATTTGCCGGCGTTGGGGCGGCCGATGATGGCGATGCGGATCGGCTTGTCGGGCTCGTCGACCTCCTCGATGAAGATGTCGGCGCTGGCGGCGACCACGGCGGCGTACAGGTCGGCCATCCCCTCGCCGTGCTCGGCCGAGATGGCCACGGGCTCGCCGAAGCCGAGGGAATAGGCCTCGCCGATGCCGCCGCCGCTCTCGCGGCTCTCTGACTTGTTGGCCAGCAGGATGACGGGCTTGTGCTGTTTGCGCAGGCGGTCGGCGAAGATCTGGTCCAGCGAGGTCACGCCCTCGCGGGCGTCCATCATGAACAGCAGCAGATCGGCGTCCTCGATGGCGGCCTCGGTCTGCTCGCGCATGCGCGATTCCAGGCTCTCGTCGCTGATGTCCTCATAGCCGGCCGTGTCGATCAGCGTCAGGTCCATGTCGCCGATGTTGCCGTCGGCGTAGCGACGGTCGCGGGTCACGCCCGGCCGGTCGTCGACCAGCGCCAGGCGCTTGCCCACGAGGCGGTTGAACAGGGTCGACTTGCCCACATTGGGGCGGCCGACGATGGCGACTTTGAGAGCCATGTCGGCTTTCTAACGCAGTTCGAATACAAACGTCAGCGAATGCTGACGAGGTCGCCGTTGTCGGTGAGCACATAGAGCGCGCCGTTGTAGGCCGCCGGGGCGATATAGATCGCGCCGCCGCGCAGTTGCAGCGACGCCGTCTGGGTCCCCGTCTTCGGATCATAGGCCACCAGCTCGCCGTCGGAATTGGTCAGCACCAGCCGGTTCGACGCCATGAGCGGCCCCGACCAGACCGGCCGCACCGTCCGGTCGAAGAAGCCGAACAGCCCGCCCTCCTGGCGCACGCGACCCTCGTTCAGGTTGCGGGTCCAGTAGATCTGGCCGCTTTCGCGGTTGATCACGGTCAGCTCGCCCGTCTTGGAGACGACATAGACTACGTCGCCCACCGGCAGGGGCGCGTTGACGCCCGCGATCGGCAGCGGCGTCCATTTGGGCTGGCCAGAACGAACGTCCATGGCCGACAGGACGCCGGAGTGGCTGACAGCGTAGACGACGCCGCGGCTGATCACCGGGCGGCCGGCGATGTCGCGGATCTCTGACAGGGCGCTGGTGCGGCTGGTGCGCGACAGCACCTGCTGCCAGACCGCCTGGCCGGTCGAAGCCCGCAGGGCCACGACCTCGCCTGACGAGAAGGGCGCGATCACCGTATCGCCGGTCACCGCCGGGCTGGAGGCGCGCATCGTCCGCGCCGGCTCGGGAATGCCGCGATAGGACCAGTCCTGACGGCCGGTCGCCGTGTCGAAGGCCTGGATCTGGTTCTCGACATCGACGACGAACACCCGGGTTCCGGACACCGTGGGAGCGCCGTGGATCGGCACATCGACCGGCGTGGTCCAGATCACCGCGCCGGAGGCCTGGTCGATGGCGGTGACGGTGCGATAGCCGGAGGAGACGAAGACCTTGCCCCCGCCGACGGCCACGCCGCCGCCGAAGCCGCCGCCGTCGGACCGGCCGCCGAGGCCCAGGAAGCCGCTTCGGCCCGTGTCCTCGTCGGGCTTGACGTTGACCCGCCAGGCCTGGTCGCCGGTGCCGGCGTTGAGGGCGGAGACCGTGGCCTCGCCGTCCAGCACGAAGACCCGGCCGTTGTCGGCCACCACGGGGGCCATGACCTGGCGCGTGCGCGACGACCCGGCTCCGATGCTGCGGCGCCAGGCGATGCTGAAGTCGGCGCCGGCGATGACATGCTCGACCGAATTCTCGGCGCTGCCGCCCGGTTGGGTCCAGGCGGTCGCCGCCTGGGGGCCCGGGATGAAGAAGTCGCGACCCGAAAGGGCGGCGGACGGGACCAGCGCCTGCTGGAACTCCAGCACCGAGATGCGCTGGCCTTCCGTCGCCGTGGCCTGCGGGGCGTCATCTCCGCCCAGCCCGAACGGCAGCAGACTCCGCGCGGTCCCGCACGAGGCGAGGGTGACGGCGAGTCCGCTCAGCAGGACGACTTTAAGCGCGCGATTCATGGGGAAGGTCCTGGAAGCGGGGATCACGGGCGAGCGGGAGCGGCGGTCGGGGCGGGCGAAGCGGGCGACGCCGCCGGAGCCGGCGGCGCGACGGGAATGGCGCCCTGGGCGCGCACGATGGCGGCCAGGTTGGGGCCCGCCCCCGCGTCGATCGCGGCGATGGCGATGTCCGCGCGCTGGGTCACGACGGCGGGCGTGTCGAGGCCGTTCTTGAGCAGGACCAGGGCCTCACGCGCCGGCGCGATCTGCCCATGCTGCAGCCGGGCCATGGCCAGGGCCTCGAGGGCGAAGGCGCTGAACGGGCGACCGTCCTTGGCCAGCGGCTCCAGACGGGCCTCGATCTGTTCCAGGGTCTCGCTGTCCATGGCCAGCCAGGCCGCCTTCAGGGCGGCGGGATCGGACAGCAGAGGATCGCGCGAGGCCTTGGCCGCCGCGTCGAGGTGGGCGATCGCCTCGGGGATGCGGTTGGCCTGGACGGCGATGCCGGCGCGCTGGCTCAGCGCCATCGACCGATAGGCGCCGTTGCCTTCCTTGGCGGCCTGCACGAAGGCGGCGTCGGCGCCGACCGGATTGTTGGCTTCCAGCGATTCCAGCCCGCGGTCGTAGGCGATCGAGGCCTTGTCGGCCTTGGAGGTCTGCCAGCTGTCCCAGCCCCAGAACGACAGGGCGGCGATCAAGGCGATCAGCAGCACCCCGCCGGCAACCGGCAGCCAGGTGCGGGCCAGACGCTTGTAGCGCTCGGAGCGAAGCTCCTCCTCGACCTGTTCGAAGACATCAACCACGGATACGTCGCCCCCAGAAAACGGCGCTGAGGCCGTTGGAATTCAGTCCGGCCGGACCCTAGAGGGTCAACCGTCCCGCCGCAACGAACCCTTAGGGCGTGGCGGGCTTTTTCGAGAAGTAGGTCTCGACTTCGGCAGGAAAACGGCGGGCCCGGACGTCTGCGGCATAGCTGGCGACCGCGCGGTCGATTTCTGTCCTCAGATCCGCGTATTTGCGCACGAATTTCGGCGTCCAGTCGAACAGGCCCAGCATGTCGGGCGAGACCAGCACCTGGCCGTCGCAGGCCGCCGAGGCGCCGATGCCGATGGTCGGCTTGTCGATCGTCTCGGTGATCTCCCGGGCGAGGCTCTCGGCCACGCCCTCGATGACCACCGCAAAGGCGCCGGCGTCGGCGGTGTCGCGCGCCGACTGCAGGATGCGCGCGCGCTCGGCCTCGTCCCGCCCCTTGGCCTTGAACGTCCCGTCGATGTTGATCGACTGCGGCAGCAGGCCGACATGGCCCATGACCGGAATGCCGCGCTTGACCAGATAGTCGATCGTCGCCGGCGCCGTCGGTCCGCTTTCCAGCTTGATGGCCTGGGCCCCCGTCTCCTTCATCACCCGCACGGCGTTGGCGTAGGCGGTCTCCAGCCCGGCCTCATAGCTGCCGAAGGGCATGTCGATGACCACCAGGGCCCGCTTCGCACCCCGCATCACGGCCTGGCCGTGCAGAATCATCATCTCCAGCGTCACCCCGACGGTCGAGGGCAGGCCGTGCACCGCCATGCCGAGGCTGTCCCCGACCAGCAGGACGTCGCAGTGCGGATCCATGATGGCCGCCGTGGGGGCGTCATAGGCGGTCAGGACGACGATCGGCTCGCCGCCCTTCCGGCCCCGGATGTCCGGCACGGTGATCCGCTTGATCGTTTCCTGGGTCTGGCTCGACATGGGGCCTCCGGCGAATGGCGGCGCAGACATAGGGGGCCGGGACGCCCCCGTCGAGTTCGACCCTCCGGTCAGACGTCCTGGGCCAGCCTCATCAGCCCGGCCGCCGCCACCGCGATCAGCGCGCCGGCGGCGATCCAGAACATCTGCATCCCGCCCATGGAGCCCAGTTCCAGACTGGACAGACCGAACTGGTCCAGGCCCGACTGGACGGCCGTCTGGGCGTCGAGCGTGGCCCCGCGAATGCCCTGCCCCAGGGCGGCGCCCGCGACCACCCCGTCGCTGGACGTGATGTTGACGGTCACGGTCTCGCGGATGGCCACCGCCCCGCCGATGACGCCGGCCAGGCCCAGGGCCAGGGTCCGCACGTGGGACCCCTTTTGCAGCCTTTGCTCGACCCGGGCGGTGAACAGGGCGGCGTCGGCCAGCTGGGGCGAGCGGGCGAACAGCCGCTCGATGTCAGGATCGAACTCGTCAGCCGACATGCTGCGCGCCCCCCAGGGACTGTCCGGCCGGCTGGA
Organism: Brevundimonas sp.; assembly: GCA_046292645.1. Classification (GTDB taxonomy): domain Bacteria; phylum Pseudomonadota; class Alphaproteobacteria; order Caulobacterales; family Caulobacteraceae; genus Brevundimonas. The sequence goes on along the minus strand of JBKBQO010000001.1, from coordinate 111,050 downwards.
GCCGCGCACGGAGTTTATCCAGACCACGTTTGACATGAGACTTCACCGTACCGAGTGGCAAATTAAGGGCGGCGGCGATCTCCGGATGCGCCATGCCGGCCCCGTGACAGAGGGAGACGCACAGCCGTTCGGGCTCGCTCAGCGCCTTGAGGGCTTCGTCCAGATCGACCCGGTCCGCGTGATTGGCCGCGGGCGCCGCGTCCTCGTTCTCGATCTCGGCGACATAGCGGGCCTCCTTGGCGACGCGCTTGATGTAGAGCCGCGCCGCGATCCGCTTGACCCAGGCGGCGAAGGTGCCCTCGCCGCGGAATTCGGCGCACCGCTCGAACGCCTGGATGAAGGCGTCCTGGGCGATGTCGTCGGCGAGCGAGGGCTGGGCCCCCATCCGCCGCAGCAGGCCGCGCACCGCCGAGCCGTGGCGACGCACCAGCTCTCCGAACTCCCGCCGTCCGCCCGCCGCCGCGAGGGCGGCGAGCTCGACGTCGTGCCGGTCGACCAGGGTTTGGGTCATGATGGTTTCCCCCGTCCGACCCGCCTCAGTCCTTGTTCTTGTTGAAGAAGCTCAGGATGATGAAGGCCAGACCGATCGCGCCGGGAATGGCGGCGAAGGCGCCGAAGCCCCAGGCTTCGTCTTCTCCGAAGCGGAAGCCGATGAAGGAGAAGGTGGCGGCGATCCCGAGCGACAGCGCCAGCAGGATCACGCCCGTGCGCAGATCGCGCCCGGCGCTCGCCGGCGGCTTGACCGTCTGGCGGGTCAGAGCGTCGATCACCTCGGGCGGCAGTGTCTGGCCCTTGTCCAGGGACGCCCGCAGCGTCGCCTGCATTTCACGGCGTTCCTTGCTCTTGAGCCATGTCGGAACGATCACAATCCCTGCGATCATCGCGAACATCGCGATCGGAATCCAAACTTCGTCCATCTTGTAAACTCCCGGTTTTCCGTCGGACCGGAGCGTGACGCCCCGCCCTTCTGACGACAAGAGGCGCCCACACGGCCCGGCGGATGCGCGACGCCAGGTGAAACTTTCGTAAGGCGGGCGGATCCGTCCCGACGGCCGTCAGCGCGCCCTGAACAGAGCCAGCCGCCCCCCGTTGAAACGCCCCGCCATCCACAGCGCCGCCACAGCCGTCGCCGCGGCCCCGGCCAGCATGGCGGCCGCCGGCTGCAGCGCCTCGCCCAGGCTGTCGCCCATCGGCCCGATCACAGGAATGAGGGCCCACAGCACGGCGGCGGCGGCGATCGCCCAGGGCACGAGGGCCCCCACCGTCATCCAGGCCCGACGCAGGGCGATGGCCTCCGCCATCCGCACCTCGAAGACATAGTCGCGCTCGGGCGGCGCCACGGCGGCGAACAGGGCGGACAATTTCTGTTCAGGCGTCATCCGGACCTCCCAGCGCCTTGAGCAGTCGCGCCCGTCCGCGCGCAACATGCGACTTGACCGTGCCCAGAGGCAAGCCCAGGGCCGTCGACGCCTCGCCATGCGACCAGCCGTCGGCGAGGCACAGGGCCACGCAGGCCCGCACGTCCGGCGGAAGATCGGCCATCGCCGCCGCGACCGACAACCGATCCTCCGGCGACACGCCCGCCGGGGTTTCGACGGTCTCCAGCCAGACGCTGTCCCGGGCGGCCCCGCGCCGCGTCGAGCGGATCCGGTCCTGGGCCTTGCGCCAGGCGATGCCGCACAGCCAGGCGCGCACCCCGGCGGGCTCCTTCAACGACCGCAGCGAACGCCAGGCCGCCAAAAAGGCTTCCTGGGCCACGTCGTCCGCCTCCGCCCAACCGCCCCCCAGCATCCGGCGCAGGAAGCCGCGCACCGCCGCCTGGTGCCGCTCCACCAGCCGCGAGAAAGCCGCGTCCGATCCGGCCAGCGCGCTGCTGACCAATTCGGCGTCGGTCTGCCATCCCCCCATGACCCGCGCCCCGGACCGGCATCAGCCTCGCGGACCGCGCCCGCCGCTACGCAGGGCGGAGACCAGCGAGGCCAGGCACAGGGCGCCCAGCACGAAGCTGACGATGAGGAAGGCCTCGGCCGCGCCGTAGATGTCGGCCCAGCTGGCGTAGGCGAAGCCGGCCGCCATGACCCCGAACAGGACCACCGAAAACCATGAGCCGTCGCCGGGACGCCCCCCTTGGTTGCGCGTCTGCCAGGCGTCGTCGTCCGCGTCGATCGGCCGGTCCAGCACCTTCAGCAGGGCGGCGGGCGGCTCCTGTCCCTTTTCGGCATAGGTCTGGATCAGCCTCAGCGTATCGCGCTGACGCCGGTAGTTGAGAAAGCTGGTGAAGCCGCCGAACACGAACCAGGCCAGCGGAAACAGCAGCCACCAATAGGAACGGAACAGGTCTTCCATCGTCGTCACCCCTCTCGCGCGGCTCCATCGCCTGCGCTTTCTTAGGGTAGTCGGCGCCGACGCCGCCAGCGGATGCGCCGGAGTGGATTTTTTCGCCGGGACGCGGAATGATCGGCGTGCGACACCGTCCCTGCCCTGCTTTGGCAGGCGGACACTTCCAACACCCTCCGACCGGAGCCCTTCCCATGGCCCAGATCACCTATCGCATCGTCGAGCACGACGGAGGCTGGGCCTACAAGGTGGGCGACACCTATTCCGAGACCTGGCCCGACCACGACTCGGCCAGGGCGGCGGCGGTCGCGGCGGCCCGCGAGCAGAAGGTCCCGGACAAGGACGCCTTCATCGAATACGCCGACGCCTCGGGCGACTGGATCACCGAACGGGCGGACGGCCATGACCGGCCCGAAGTCGACGTCCAGGGCTGATTCGCAATCCGATGTGATCGATCGGGGCTGTGCCTGAGCGTGGCCGTTGGCTAGGTCTGGCCGTCGCCCACGGTAAACCGGTCCAGATGACTCGCAGCTCCTTCCCAGCCCTGAACCGCCGCGCCCTTCTGGCCGGCGGCGCCCTGGCGGCCAGCCTGGTCTGGGCGCCGCGCGTCGCCGCAGCCCAGGCGCAGGCGAATCGCGCCCGGGTCGACGGCCTGATCGCGCGCATGACGATCGAGGAAAAGGCCGGCCAGCTGAACCTGCTGAACGACCCGTTCCGCTGGCGGCCAGAGGGGGTCAATCCCAACGACTTCAACCCGGACCAGGCCGCCAGCGCCGCCGACATCCGCGCCGGCCGGATCGGGGCCCTGTTCAACGGCGTCAGCGCCGAACTGACCCGCATGGTCCAGGACATGGCCGTGCGCGACAGCCGGCTGGGCATTCCGCTGCTGTTCGCCGCCGACGTCATCCACGGCCTGCGCACCACCTTCCCGGTGCCGCTGGGCGAGGCGGCCAGCTGGGAGCCCGACCTGGCGCGGCGCACCGCCCGGGCGGCGGCGGTCGAGGCCGGGGCCTCGGGCGTGCACCAGACCTACGCCCCCGTCGTCGACGTCGGCCGCGACCAGCGTTGGGGCCGGGTGGTCGAGGGGGCCGGCGAGGACGTGCTGCTGAACAATATGTTCGCCGCCGCCCGCGTGCGCGGCTTCCAGGGCGACGACCTGACCCACTGGTCCTCCCTGCTGGCCACGCCCAAGCATTTCGCCGCCTATGGCGCGGCCGAATCCGGCCTCGACTACAACTCCACCGACATGAGCGACATCACGCTGCGCTCCGTCTACCTGCCGCCGTTCAAGGCCGCATTCGACGCCGGGGCCCTGTCGACGATGAGCGCCTTCAACGACCTGAACGGCGTCCCCGCCAGCGGCAACCGCGAACTGCTGACCGAGATCCTGCGCGGCGAATGGGGCTTCACCGGCTTCGTCGTCTCCGACTACATCTCGGAGCAGGAGATGATCGCCCACGGCTACGCCGCCGACGGCCGCGACGCCGCCCGCCTGGCCCTGATGGCCGGCGTCGACATGTCGATGATGAGCGGTCTGTACCTGAAACACATCCCGGACCTGGTGCAGTCCGGCGACGTGCCCCTCGCCCGCGTCGACGAGGCAGTGCGCCGGGTGCTGATGACCAAGGCCGCCCTCGGCCTGTTCGAAAACCCCTATCGCGGCGCCGACGTCGCCCTTGAGCGCCGCGTCTGCGGCAGCGCCGAACACCTCGACCTCGCCCGCGAGGCGGGGCGCAAGTCGATCGTGATGCTGAAGAACGACGGCGGCCTTCTGCCCCTGCCGAAGACCGGCCGCCGCATCGCCCTCATCGGCCCGTTCGGCGCCGACCGCTATGATCTGTTCGGCCCGTGGTCGATCTTCGCCGACCCCACCCTGGCCGTCTCGCTGGAGGAAGGCCTCCGGGCCGCCCTCGGCCCCGACTCCAGCCTCACCGTGGTCCAGGGCTCTGCCGTCGAGGCCCCGCTGGACGGCGGGATCGACGCCGCCGTCGCCGCGGCGCGCGACGCCGACGTCGTCCTGCTGGCCATCGGCGAGAGCCGCGACATGTCCGCCGAGGCCCAGTCGCGCGTCGACATCGGCCTGCCCGCCCCGCAACAGGACCTGGCCGAGGCGGTGGCGGCGGTCGGCAAGCCGGTCGTCGTCCTGCTGCGCAACGGCCGCGCCATGGAGCTGTCGGGCGCCGTCAAGGACGCCCCGGCCATCCTCGTCACCTGGTTCCTCGGCTCCCAGACGGGCCACGCCGTCGCCGACATCGTCTTCGGCGACCATGCCCCGACCGGCCGCCTGCCGGTCAGCTTCCCGCATTTCTCGGGCCAGTCGCCCTACTACTACGCCCGCAAGACCACCGGCCGTCCGGCCGCCGCCCGCACCGACATCTTCAAGGCCCAGTTCCGCGAGACCGCCAACGAGGCCCTCTACCCCTTCGGCCACGGCCTGACCTACGGCTCTTTGACCTGGTCGCCGGTGCGCCTGTCGGCCCCGACCATGGCCTGGGAGGGCGAGATCGAGGCTGCGGTCACCCTGACGAACGCCGGCGCGCGCGAGGCCTCCGAGGTGGTCCAGCTCTACATCCGCGACCGCACCGCCTCGATCACCCAGCCGATCCGTCTGCTGAAGCGGTTCGAGCGCGTCACGGTCCCGGCGGGCGGATCGGTCGAGGTGACGATCCCCCTGCGCTTCGCCGACCTGGCCTTCCTCGGCCCCGACGCCCGCCCCACGGTCGAGCCCGGACTCTTCGACGTCTGGCTCAGCCCCGACGCCCAGAGCGGCGCGCCAGCGAGCTTCACCCTCGCCCGCTAGACGACCGTCGCCGCATAGCGCTCCGGCTTGAACCCGACCAGGGTCCGGCCGCCCAGGTCCAGCACCGGCCGTTTGATCATCGACGGCTGGGCCAGCATCAGGTCGACGGCCTTCGCCGCGTCCAGCCCCGTCTTGTCCGACTCCGGCAGGGCCCGAAAGGTCGTCCCGGCGCGGTTCAGCACCGTCTCCCAGCCATGCTCGGCGACCCAGGTCTCCAGCCGCGGCCGGTCGATCCCGGCCTTCTTGTAGTCATGAAAGTCAAAGGCCACGCCGTGCTCGGTCAGCCAGACGCGGGCCTTCTTGACGGTGTCGCAGTTGGGAATGCCGTAGAGGGTGTAGGTCATGGATCGACTGTACCCCGGCTCGGCCGGGCGGGGCGAGCCCTCGGGCGCCCGACCCGGCGCGCGTGACAACCGGAACGGGTTCCGCCGTATTCCGGCGCGACAATCATCATTGTCACCTTACCCGCGCCGGACCAGTATGATCCGGACCAGGGGTTTCGCTGGCCGGTCACCAGCACGTCGACCCGAACCGGGTCTTTTTTGTTGAGTGGATTCGACCATGGCTGGCACGGGGGTTAGCACCGAACGGCTCGGCCGCATCGTCGAGGAGGCTGCAAGCGAAGTCTATATGTTCTCGGCCGAAGATTTTCGCTTCCGGCTGGTCAACAAGGGCGCGCGCGAAAACCTCGGCTATACCATCGATGAGCTGCGGGACCTCACCCCTTGGAACATCAAGCCCGAGATAAGCCGCGACGAATTCCTGCTCCTGGTGCGGCCTCTTGAAGAAAAGGAGGCGCAGAAAATCGAGTTCGACACGCTGCACCGGCGCAAGGATGGCAGCTGCTACGCCGTCACCGTCAATCTTCAGCTGTTCGAGGACGAAGAGGACCGCGTCTTCTACGCCGCGGTGCAGGACATTACGGACCGCCAGCAGATGGAGTCCGAGCTGCGCGCGGTCTCGCGGCGGCTGGACGCGATTCTCGACAACACCACGATGGCGGTCTTCCTGATGGACGACCGGCAGCAATGCGTCTTCATGAACCGCGCCGCCGAGGAACTGACGGGCTACGCCTTTTCGGAAACGGCCGGCCGCCCCCTTCACGACGTCATCCACCACACCCGCCCGGACGGCACGCCCTTCCCGCTTTCGGAATGCGCCATAGACCGCGCCCTGCCCGAGAACGCCGGGACCCGGGGCGAGGAGGTCTTCGTTCACAAGGACGGCTCCTTCTACCCCGTCGCCTTCACCGCCAGCCCGGTGCAGGACGAGACGGCCAAGGTCATCGGGACGGTGATCGAGGTGCGCGACATCAGGGAAGAGAAACGCAACAAGGAGGCGCGCGACGTCCTGTTGCGCGAGGTCGATCACCGGGCGCGAAACGTCCTCGCCATCGTGCATTCGCTGATGCGGTTCACACGCGCCGACGATCTGGACACCTACAGGACCGTGGTCTCCGGCAGGATCGACGCCCTCTCGCGGGCCCAGACGTCGCTCGCCAATCGTCGCTGGGAAGGCGGGGATCTGGAGGATGTCGTCACAGACGCCCTCGACGCCCTCTGCCCGCGCGACCGGATCGACATGGGCGGACCGGCGATCGCCCTGTCACCCGAACAGGTGCAGCCGCTCAGCATGCTGCTCCATGAACTGGCCACCAACGCCAACAAATACGGCGCCTTCGGTCATCCCGAGGGTCATGTCTCGGTGACGTGGTCGCTGGAGGAACGTCAGGTCACCCTGCGGTGGCGGGAGACGGGCGGTCCGCCCGTCACGGCGCCGACCCGCGAGGGCTTCGGATCGACCCTGAAGTCCAGCATGGCCCGGCAGATCCGGGGGACGATCACCCGAACCTGGGACCCGGGCGGGCTCGTTGCGGAGGTTGTGTTCCCGCTCTGACGCCCCGGCGGGACGGTTGCATTTAACCTATGAGTTAAGTAGTCTGCGTCGGCTTCACGTTGGAGAGCGCCAATGACCGACCTGCCCCCGCGCCAGAAGATCATCCCCTGTTTGTGGTTCGACACCCAGGCCGAAGAAGCGGCCGGCTTCTATGTTTCGCTCCTGCCCGACTCCTGCATCGACGCCGTCATCCGGGCCCCCCGGGACTACCCCAGCGGCAAGGCTGGCGACGTCCTGCTGGTCGAATTCACCCTCGCCGGGACCCGCTACACCGCCCTCAACGGCGGTCCGCATTTCACCTTCACCGAGGCGATCTCCCTGCAGATCGACTGCGACGACCAGGCCGAGGTGGACCGGCTCAGCGACGCCCTGTCAGCGGTCCCGGAAGCCGAACAGTGCGGCTGGGTCAAGGACCGCTACGGCCTGTCGTGGCAGATCGTGCCCTACGCCATGAACCGCTATCTCGCCGACCCCGACCCGGCCGTCCGCCAGCGCGTCTTCGCGGCCATGATGGAGATGAAACGGCTGAACATCGCCGAAATTGAACGGGCGGCGGCGGGGTAGCTCTACTCAACGATCGCCGGGGATTTTGCGCTTGTCATCCCGGCCGAAGCGAAGCGAAGAGCCGGGACGGCGGGCTTTCCATCTGTCACTCCCGGACAGCCCGCAGGGCTGAGCCGGGAGAAGGGTAGGCTCCGCGCCGGGCCTGACCCGGCTCCCGGACAGCTGCTGTCGCAGCTTCCGGGCGCATCAATGAGTTGACCGAAGCGTCCCGGATAGCGCCTGCGGCGCTTCCGGGATGACAAGATGTCGAGGCCTCCGCCGTTTCTAGTCGTCGTCGGCCTCCCGGCTCCCCACGGCCACCGGCGTCGACCCTCCCGCAAGCGCAAGGTCGAGCGCCTCGCGGTCCAGACCCTTCTCCCACCGCGCCACCACGATCGTCGCCACCGCATTGCCGATGAAATTCGTCAGCGCCCGGCACTCGCTCATGAAACGGTCCACGCCGAGAATCAGCGCCATCCCCGCCACCGGCACGCTCGGCACCACCGCCAGCGTCGCCGCCAGGGTGATGAAGCCGGCCCCGGTCACCCCCGCCGCGCCCTTCGAGCTGAGCATGGCCACGGCCAGCAGCAGCACCTGCTGGCCCAGCGTCAGCTCGACCCCGCAGGCCTGGGCGATGAACAGGGCCGCCAGCGTCATATAGATGTTGGTGCCGTCCAGGTTGAACGAATAGCCCGTCGGCACCACCAGCCCGACCACCGACTTGTCGCAGCCGGCGCGGCCCATCTTCTCGATCAGACTGGGCAGGGCCGCCTCCGACGAGGAGGTCCCCAGCACCAGCAGCAACTCCTCCTTCAGATAGCGCATCAGTTTGAAGATCGAAAAGCCGTTGGCCCGCGCCACGGCGCCCAGCACGACGATCACGAAGAAGGCCGAGGTCAGGTAGAAGGTCGCCACCAGGGCGGCGAGGTTGATCACCGACTCGATGCCATACCGCCCGATGGTGAAGGCGAAGGCCCCGAAGGCCCCGATCGGCGCCGCCTTCATCAATATCGCCACCAGTTTGAAGAAGGCCTCCGACACGCTCTCCATCAGCGTCAGCACCGGCTGGGCCCGGTCGCCGATGACCGCCAGCGAAATCCCGAACAGGATGGCGAAGAACAGCACCTGCAGGATCTGGCCGCCGGCGAAGGCCCCGACCACGGTCTCGGGGATGATGTTCATCAGGAAGCCGACGATGGTCGAGTCATGGGCCTGGTCGGCGTAGGTCGCCACCGCCGCGGAATCGAGCGTCGCCGGATCGACGTTCATCCCCGCCCCCGGCCGCACCACATTGGCCACGATCAGGCCGACGATCAGGGCCAGGGTCGAGAAGGTCAGGAAATAGGCGAAGGCCTTGCCCACCACCTTGCCCAGCCGGCCGAGGTCGCGCAGGTGGGCGATCCCGGTCGCGACGGTCAGGAAGATCACCGGGGCGATGATCATCTTCACCAGCCGGATGAAGGCGTCGCCCAGCGGCTTCAGGCTCTCGCCGAAGACCGGCCAGAAATGCCCGATCAGGGCGCCCGCGCCTATGGCGACCAGCACCTGGAAATACAGATGGGTCCAGATCGGCTTTCGGACCGGCGGCGGCGGCGGAAGCGCGCCCGCCTCGGGCACCGCCACCCCGGGGGCCGCCTTCTTCACCGCCGGGGCGCGTCTGCCCGGGCCGGCGGGTGTCGTGGGCGTGCGCGCCATGGCGGTTCTCTCCCGTCGGGGCCGGAGGGCCGCGACTCGCGACGTCAGCCTAGATCGGCTGAAGCCCCGTTCCCAGCCGAGGGTTCCCGGCTCACGCCCCCGCCACCCGCGCCAGATCGGCGGTGATCCGCTCCGCCACCTTCAGCCGCTCGGCCGCCGTGTCCCACTCGCCCTTGACCACGATCTTCTGGTCCGGCCGGATCTTCCAGAAGGCGTGGTTCTTCTGGATCAGCCCGACCAGTCCCATGGGATTGGGGAAGGCGTTGTTGCGCAGGGTCAGCACCGCCCCCTTGGGACCGATGTCGATGCGTTCGATACAGGCCGTCTTGCAGTTGGCCTTGATCCCGACGATGCGCAGCAGCTGTTTCGCCTCGTCCGGCAGCGGCCCGAACCGGTCGATCAGCTCGGCGGCCAGGGCCTCGCGCGTTTCCGAGTTCTCGGCGTCCGACAGGCGGCGATACAGGCTCAGCCGCACGTTCAGGTCCGGTACGTATTCCTCGGGGATCAGGACCGCCGCACCGACATTGATCGCCGGCGACCAGCCGCGATCGACGACCCCGCCGCCCTCGCCGGACTGGCGCAGTTCGGCCACCGCGTCCTCCAGCATCTGCTGGTACAGCTCGACCCCGACCTCCCGGATATGGCCCGATTGTTCGTCGCCCAGCAGATTACCGCCGCCGCGTTGGTCCAGATCGTGGCTGGCCAGCTGGAAGCCGGCGCCGAGGTTGTCCAGCGACTGCAGCACCTGCAGCCGCCGCTCGGACGACAGGCTCATCGGCTTGTTCGGCGGCGTGGTCAGATAGGCGAAGGCCCGCGCCTTGGCCCGACCGATGCGGCCCCGGATCTGGTGCAGCTGGGCCAGGCCGAACATGTCCGCCTTGTGCACGATCAGGGTGTTGGCCGTGGGCACGTCCAGCCCGCTCTCGACGATCGTCGTCGACAGCAGCAGGTCGTAGCTGCCGTCGTAGAAGGCGCTCATCACGTCTTCCAGCTGGGTCGGCGACATCTGGCCGTGGCCGACGACGAACTTTATCTCCGGCACCTTCTCGCGCAGGAACTGCTCGATGTCCGGCAGGTCGGACAGGCGCGGCACCACATAATAGGCCTGGCCGCCGCGGTATTTCTCGCGCAGCAGGGCCTCGCGCACCAGCACCGGATCCCACGGCGTGACATAGGTCCGCACCGCCAGGCGATCGACCGGCGGGGTGGCGATGATCGACATCTCGCGGATGCCCGACAGCGCCATCTGCAGCGTGCGCGGGATCGGCGTCGCCGTCAGAGTCAGCAGATGCACATCGGCGCGCAGGCCCTTCAGCTTCTCCTTGTGCTTGACACCGAAATGCTGCTCTTCATCAACGATAACAAGGCCCAGGTCCTTGAACCCGACCTGTTCGCTGAGGACGGCGTGGGTGCCGACGACGATCTCGTACGAGCCGTCCTTCAGCCCCGACCGGGTCTCCGCCGCATCCTTGGCCGTCACCATCCGCGACAGATGGCGCACCGTCACCGGCCAGCCGGCGAACCGCTCGCTGAAGGTCTTGAAATGCTGCCGCGCCAGCAGGGTCGTCGGGCAGACGATGGCCACCTGCTGCCCCGTCATGGCCACCACGAAGGCGGCCCGCAGCGCCACCTCGGTCTTGCCGAAGCCGACGTCGCCGCAGATCAGCCGGTCCATCGGCACGCCCTTGCCGAGGTCCTCCAGCACATCGCCGATGGCGTTCAGCTGGTCGTCCGTCTCCTCATACGGGAAGCGGGCGCAGAACTCGTCGAACAGGCCGTGCGGCGGGGTGATCGGGTCCGACGACCGCAGCGACCGCTTGGCCGCCAGGGCGATCAAGCCCTCAGCCATGTCGCGCAGGCGCGCCTTGGCCTTGGCCTTGCGCCCCTGCCACGCCGCCCCGCCCAGCCGGTCCAGCTGCGCCCCGTCGCTGTCCGAGCCATAGCGGGTCAGCAGGTCGATGTTTTCGACCGGCAGATACAGCTTGCTGTCGCCGGCGTAGAGCAGCTCAAGGCAGTCGTGCGGCGCCTGCTGGATCTCCAGCGTCTTCAGCCCCTCATAGCGGCCGATCCCGTGATCGAGGTGGACCACCAGATCCCCCGTCGTCAGGGCCGAGGCCTCGGCGAGGAAGTTCGACGCCCGCCGCTTCTTGCGCGGCCGGGCCAGCCGGTCGCCCAGCATGTCGGTCTCGGAGATGACCGCGACGCTGTCGGTCTCGAACCCGTGCTCGACCGGCAGGACGCCGCGCAGATACAGCCCCTCGGGGGCCGCCAGCACATCCGCCCAGCTCCGCACCGGCACGACATGCTCAAGGCCGTGGTCGGCCATCATGGCCGCCAGCCGTTCCGACGAGCCCTCGGTCCAGGACGCGAACAGCACCCGTTTCCCGGCCGCCTGCACCGCCTGGGCGTGCCGCGCCACGGCCTCGAACAGATTGACGCTGTCCTGCGCCCGCTCGGCCGCGAAACTGCGCCCCAGCCGCCCGCCGGCGTCCTCGCCCGGACCCTGCAGCGGCGACAGCCGCCGCACCCACCGCCCGGCCAGGGCGCTGTTCCAGTCCGACTCGGGCAGATACAGCCGCTCGGGCGAAAGCGCGCGATACGCCGCCCCGCCCTTGCCCATGGCCGCGTCGCGCCGCGCCTCGTACGCGTCCTTCGTCAGGGTCCAGCGCTCGGCCCGCGCCGCCTCGACCTGGTTGTCGAGGAACAGCCGCGCATCCTCGGGCAGATAGTCGAACAGCGTCTCCAGCCGGTCGTAGAGCAGCGGCAGCCAGTGCTCCATCCCCTGCCGCCGCGCGCCCTCGCTGATCGCGGCGTACAGCGGATCGTCCCCGGCCGCCCCGAACAGGCCCAGATAGCCGGTGCGGAAGCGCGAAATGCTGTCGGCGTCCAGCAGGGCCTCGGACACCGGCGCCAGATGCACCTCGCGCCGCTGCCCGGTCGACCGCTGGGTGGCCGGATCGAAGGTGCGGATCGATTCCAGCTCCGAGCCAAACATGTCCAGCCGCACCGGCTCGTCGAACCCGGGCGGATAGACGTCGATGACCCCGCCGCGCACAGCGAACTCGCCCTTCTCCGACACCGTCGAGGCGCGCATGTATCCGTTGGCGGCGAAATACCGCTCCAGCGCCGCCGTATCGAGATCGAGCCCGACCGTGGTCTCGAACCCGGCTCCATGGGTCACCTCGCGTGGCGGCGTCCGCTGCATGGCCGCGCTGACCGTGGTCACAACCAGCATCGGCGTCCTGTCACCCGGCTCACGCTGCGCCAGACGGGTCAGGGCCGCCATTCGCTCGGCCGAAACCGAAGACGTCGGGCTCAGCCGGTCATAGGGCAGACAGTCCCACGCCGGAAACTCCAGCACATCGATCCCGTCGGCGAAGAAGCCGAAGGCCTGCACGAATTCGCCCATCCGGGCGTAGTCGCGGGCGACGAACACGGCCACGCCGCCGTCGGCCTTCAGCCGCTCGGCCACCGTCAGGGCGTCCAGCCCCTCCGGCGCGCCGCCCAGGTCCTGGTTGCTGCGTTTGGGCAGGGCGCCGTCCATCAGCCGGCCCCCTCGGCCACCGCCGCGGCGACATGGTCGCGCATGAAGTCGCGGATCTTCGTCAGCACGGGCGTCTCATGCTCCGCCGGTGTCCGCTCCGTGCCCGTGATCCAGGCGTACAGCCGGTGATCGTCGTCCTCGGCCAGCAGGGCCTCCAGCGAATCCAGTTCGCCCTCGTCCAGCGTCGGCCCGACCTGATCGACGAACGGGCCCAGCACGAGGTCGGCCTCGCGGAAGCCCCGGCGCCACGCGCGGAAGGTGATCCGGCCCAGTCGCTCTTTCAGACGTGCGTCAATATCGGCCACAAGGTTCCTTGCCCGGTCGGTCAGGTTCAACAACGCGGCGGAGATAGCGTTCCAGACGCGGTTTCGCCAGCTATGCTGTCGTCGCATGCGACCGCAGATTCTCTTTCCCCTGTTCGCGGAGGTTTCCAGCCTGAAGGGCGTGGGGCCGAAGATCCTGCCGTTCGTCCAGAAACTGGCCGGGCCGCTGGTCCGCGACCTCGTCTTCCTGCCGCCCTCCGGCCTGATCGAGCGCCGGCCGATGACCGCCGCGAACGCCGTCGAGGGTCAGGTCGGGATCTTCGAGGTCGTCGTCGACCGGCTGATCGTGCCGGGCAAACCCGGCGCCCCGATCAAGGTCCGCGCCTCGGACGACACCGGCTTCGTCCACATGATCTGGTTCGGCGGCTCGGCCCAGCACATCGACCGCCTGCTGCCCAAGGGCCAGACGCGGCTCGTCTCGGGCAAGGTCGAACGCTATCTCGCCGAGGTCCAGATCGTCCATCCGGACATCTTCACCCTTGATCAGGCCGGCGACATCGCCGCCATCGAGCCGGTCTATCCGGCCACCCAGGGCCTGTCGTCGCGCGTGGTCCGCAAACTGGCCCAGGCGGCCCTGTCCCACGCGCCGGAGTTGCCGGAGTGGCAGGACCCCGCCTGGCTGGCGAAGCAACGCTGGCCCGGCTGGCGGGCCGCCCTGGCGGCCCTGCACGCCCCCGCCTCCCCCGCCGACGTCGAGCCCGACGCCCCGGTCCGCCAGCGGCTGGCCTATGACGAGCTTCTGGCCCATCAGCTGGCCCTCGCCCGCCGCCGTCGCGCCCGCCAGATCACCCCCGGCCCGCGCATCGCGCCGGGTCCGGCTTCGGACCAGCTCCTCGCCGCCCTCGGCTTTGGCCTGACCGGGGCCCAGGCGCAGGCCGTGGCCGAGATCCGCCGCGACCTCGCCTCGGGCGAACAGATGGGCCGGTTGCTGCAGGGCGACGTCGGCTCGGGCAAGACCGCGGTCGCCGCCCTCGCCTTGGCCGACACGGCCGCCTCGGGCTTCCAGGCGGCTCTTATGGCCCCCACCGAAATCCTCGCCCGCCAGCACTGGCAACGGCTGGGGCCGATGCTGGAGGCGGCCGGCGTCCCGACCATCCTGCTGACCGGCCGCGACACCCCCGCCGAGCGCCGCGCCCGCCTCGCCGCCCTCGCCTCGGGCGAGGCCAGGGTCGCCATCGGCACCCACGCCCTGTTCCAGGACGCCGTCCGCTTCGACCGCCTGGCCCTCGCCGTCATCGACGAACAGCACCGCTTCGGCGTCAATGAGCGCCAGAGGCTGCAGGCCAAGGGCGACCCCCGCACCGGCGGCGTCCACCTGCTGACCATGTCGGCCACCCCCATCCCCCGCACCTTGGAGCTGACCCAGTACGGCGAGCTGGAGGTGTCGCGCCTGACCGAAAAGCCCCCCGGCCGCACCCCCGTCACCACCGCCGTCCTGCCCCTGACCCGCATCGGCGAGGTCGCAAAACGGCTGAAGGCGGCCCTCGACAGCGGCGCCCAGGCCTACTGGATCTGCCCGCTGGTGGCCGAGAGCGAGACCGTCGATCTCGCCGCCGCCGAGGCCCGCGCCGCCGACCTGCGGCGCATCCTGCAGGTCGAGGTCGGCCTTGCCCACGGCCAGATGCCGGGCCCCGAGCGCGAGGCCGTCATGGCCGACTTCGCCGACGGCCGCATCCCCCTGCTGGTCGCCACCACCGTGGTCGAGGTCGGGGTCGACGTGCCCAACGCCACCATCATGGTCATCGAACACGCCGACCGCTTCGGCCTGGCCCAGCTGCACCAGCTGCGCGGCCGCGTCGGCCGCGGGGCCAAGGCCAGCGCCTGCATCCTGCTGTACGGCGGCGGCGACGACGGGCTGGGAGAGACCGCCCGCCTCCGGCTGGAGACCCTGCGCCGCACCGAGGACGGGTTCGAGATCGCCGAGGAGGATTTCCGCCTGCGCGGCGGCGGCGATCCCCTGGGCCTGAAACAGAGCGGCTTCCCCGCCTACCGCTTCGCCGACCCGATCCGGCACCGGTCCCTGCTGCTCGCGGCCGCCGACGACGCCAGACTGGTGCTGGGCCGCGACCCTGACCTGATCTCCCCGCGCGGCGAGGCGGTCAGGGTGCTGGAAGCCCTGTTCGACTGGCGCAACGACCGCCCGGGCGTCGACTAGGCCGCCGTGCGCGCTTCCCAGACCGCCAGCCGCGCCTGAACATCGGCTTCAATATCGCCGTAGAACAGATTGTAGGGACGGGACTTTCTGCGATCTGTCCAACCGCCCGTCTCCCGGAACGACTCCGTCTTCAGCTCCGTGTGCCGCAACAGACCGTCGCGGCACTGGGTGGCGATTTCCCGCGCCATCAGGGCCGGTCGCGCGCCCCATTCCAGACCGGTCGCATTGGTCGCGCCCTGATGCAGCCGCGCCTGGACCGGGGCCGTGTCAGTCGAGCCCGTCACCGGGTTCACGCAAAGGGCGGCGCGGCCGTCCAGGTCCCTCAGCCTTCCCCGATCGTCCCACACCAGCGACCGCCGCAGCCGCCGCCGCCCCGCCCCGTCGTTGCCTTCGCTGATCGCGGTCCAGGCGACGATACAGCCGACCTGGGTGCGATCGGCGCAGGCCGGAACCTGCGACGGCGCGTCCTCGGCCGCCAGCACCACATCCATAAGATAGACGGCGACCAGTCGCGACCGCAGGGCCGGGTCGTTCGCCACGCGGTCCCGCACCAGCCGGGCGACCAGTTCGCCGCCCTGCTCGACCCCGGCCAGGACGATGGGCCCGTCCGGATGCCGCGCGATCCAGGCGTCGAAGGCGGCGTCGATGTCGCGCCAGGCGAAGGCCCGAGCCTCGCGCGCGTCGTCCCGCAGCGTCAACCGGGTGTACAGGCTGCCCTGGCGATACCGCGGCGCGCTGATCGTCCCGGCCCGCGCGAACGGCCCGGCGTAGTTCGGCAGGACCACGCGCTTCAGCCAGGCGTCGGCCGCGCGGTCGCCGATCGGCCCGTTCCACTCGCGACCGCCGTCATAGGTGGTGGAATGCACAAAGAAGACCGCGGCCGGCCCCGACCCCTGCACCCGCGCGTCGCGCAGCGCCCAGGCCCCGGGATTTCCATAGTCGGGCGCCGACGGCGGCTCATAGGTCTGGAACGGCACCTGCGGGTCCAGACCCGCCCTCAGGATGTCGCCCCGCCACACGGCGGCCGCCGTGACCAGCAACATCACGAAGGCCAGGCCGGTCCAGCCGACCCACTGGCGCAGGGTCATCCGGCGGCCTTTCATCGATACGAATCCGGCTTGGCGAGGAAGTCCTGGACGTAGCGCCGGACCCCCTCCTCCAGCGGCGTCGACTGCCCCGGGAAGCCGGCCGCGCGCAGCCGCTCCATCCGCGCCTCGGTGAAATATTGATATTTGTCGCGAATGGCCTCGGGAGTGTCGACATAGTCGACCCGCGGCGTCTTGCCGGCGGCGGCGAAGGTCGCATGGGCCAGGTCCAGGAACGACCGCGCCTGGCCCGAGCCGGCGTTGAACACCCCGGACACATGCGGCGCGTCCAGCAGCCACTCGACGATATCGACCACATCGTCGACGAAGACGAAGTCGCGCATCTGGCCGCCGTCGGCATAAGCGGGCTTGTGCGAGCGGAACAGGGTCACCGCCTCGTCCGCCGCCACCTTCGGCCAGATCTGCGCCACGACCGACTTCATCCCGCCCTTGTGGTACTCGTTCGGGCCATAGACGTTGAAGAATTTCAGCCCCGCCCACTGGCTGGGCGACTGCCCGCGATCCGACTGCCGCGCGGCATACTGATCGAACAGCATTTTTGAATAGCCATAGGCGTTTAGCGGCCGCAGCGACGACAAGGCCTCAAGACTATCATCATCCTCGAACCCTGCCTCCCCGTCGCCATAGGTCGCCGCCGACGAGGCGTAGATCAGCCGCGCGTCGCGCAGGGCGCACCAGTCCCACAGGTCCCGCGACAGCGTGAAATTGGTCCGCAGGATCAGGTCCGCGTCCGGCTCCATGGTCGAAGAAATGGCCCCCATATGCACCACAGCCTCGATCGCCTCGGCGTGCCGCTCCAGCTGTTCGAACAGCTCCTCGGGCTGCCAGAAATCGGCGATCGGATGTTTGGCCAGGTTCTTCCACTTGCCCAGGGCGGCGTCTTCCAGCCGGTCGCAGACGACCACGTCGCGGCGGTCCTCGGCGCACAGGCGCGCGACGATGTTCGAGCCGATGAAGCCCGCCCCGCCGGTGACCACGATCATCCTGCGTCTCATGCTGCGCCCGGGCCCCTGTCCGTCATCTTCGCGATCATCCGCGTGGTGGAATAGCCGTCCTCGAAGGACGC
Source organism: Brevundimonas sp. (assembly GCA_046292645.1). Taxonomy (GTDB): domain Bacteria; phylum Pseudomonadota; class Alphaproteobacteria; order Caulobacterales; family Caulobacteraceae; genus Brevundimonas. The sequence continues at coordinate 93,585 of JBKBQO010000001.1, read as the reverse complement.
CAGCCGAACCTCGCCGCCCCAGCTCTCGACCAGATCGCCCCCGACCACGCCCTCGCGCGTATAGTCCGCGCCCTTGATCAGCACGTCCGGCCGCAGCCGTTCGATCAGGGCCAGCGGCGTCGGCTCGTCGAAGCTCGTCACCCGGTCGACCGAGACCAGGCCGCCGATGACCACCGCCCGGCTGTCCAGATCGTTGATCGGCCGCCCCTCGCCCTTCAGCCGCCGCACCGAGGCGTCGGTGTTCAGCGCCACCACCAGCCGGTCGCACCAGCCCCGCGCCTGGGCCAGATAGGCGACGTGCCCCCGGTGCAGGATGTCGAAACAGCCGTTGGTGAAGCCGACCTTCAGCCCCTGCCGCTTCCAGCCCTCGACCACATGCGCCAGCTCCTCCAGCGGCATGACCTTGGCGTGGGCCCCGGCCGCGTGCTGGCTCATCTCGGCGTCGATCAGCTCGGCCGGGCTGACCACGGCCGTCCCGGCCTTTCCGACCACCACGCCCGAGGCGAGGATGGCGAACTCCACCGCCGTCTCCAGCGATGCCCCGGCGCCCAGCGCCAGCCCCAGCGCCGCCAGCCCGGTGTCGCCTGCGCCCGAGACGTCGAACACCTCGCGCGCCCGGCCCGCGAAATGCCGCACCGGCCCTCCGCGCCGCATCAGGCTCATCCCCTTGCCGGCCCGCGTCACCACCACCGCCTGCGCCGTCGTCTTCTGCAACAGCGCCTTCAGCGCCGCCTCGACCTCGGCGTCCGTCTCGACCGGCAGTCCCGTGGCGCCCGCCAGTTCGCTGGCGTTGGGCTTGATCAGATCGACAGCGCCATAGCGGGCGAAGTCGCGGCCCTTGGGGTCGACGACCACCGGCGCCCCGCTCTTCTCGGCCGCCGCCAGCGCCTGACCGATCACCAGATCGCTGACCACCCCCTTGGCGTAGTCTGACAGAAGATAAGCGGAAGCATTTGAAAATGCGTCAGTCTGATCCGCCAGCAGCGCCTCCGCCTCCTCGTCGAGCCGCAACAGCTGCTGCCCGGCCGCGACGAAACGGGTCTTGACGATGGTGGCCACCCCGGCCCGGCGTTCGACCGCGTCCTCGACCCCCGGCACGGCCGCGATCAGGGCCGCGAGCTCGTCGCCCGCCGCGTCCCGGCCGGCCACGGCGCCCAGCCGGGCGATCCCGCCCAGGGCCGCTATATTGCGCGCCACATTGCCGACCCCGCCCGGCATGGCCAGGGTCCGCCGCCGCCGCAGCACCGGGATCGGCGCCTCGGGCGAGATGCGGCTGACCTCGCCATAGACATAGCGGTCCAGCATCAGGTCGCCGACGCAGGCGACCTTGACCCCCCGCACCCGCTCCAGCAGGGCCTGCAGTTCGCCGAGATCGAGGGTCCGTTCCGCCATCCCTCTGGCCTATCGGATTCAGGCGGCCTTCGCCATCCGCGCCTTGGTCAGATCATCATAGGCGATCAGGTCCGCGCACAGCGCCTCGAACTGGTCCAGCGGCACCATGTTGGGCCCGTCCGACGGCGCATTGTCGGGGTCCTGGTGGGTCTCCATGAAGACCGCGTCCACGCCGACGGCCACGGCGGCCCGCGCCAGCACCGGCACGAACTCGCGCTGCCCGCCCGAGGACGTCCCCTGCCCGCCCGGCTGCTGCACGCTGTGCGTCGCGTCGAACACCACCGGACAGCCGATCTCGCGCAGCACCGGCAGGGCCCGCATGTCGCTGACCAGGGTGTTGTAGCCGAAGCTGGCCCCCCGCTCGCAGGCCATGACGTTGGGATTGCCCGCCCCGACCACCTTGGCGACGACGTTCTTCATGTCCCAGGGCGCGAGGAACTGGCCCTTCTTGATGTTGATGACCTTGCCGGTCGCCGCCGCCGCCAGCAGCAGATCGGTCTGGCGGCTCAGGAAGGCGGGGATCTGCAGCACATCCACGACCTCGGCGGCGATTCGGCAGTGTTCCTCGGTGTGCACATCGGTCAGCACCGGCAGACCCGTGACCTCGCGGATCTCGGCGAAGATCGGCAGCGACCCCTCCAGGCCGAAACCCCGCGCGGCGGTGGCGCTGGTGCGGTTGGCCTTGTCGAAACTGGTCTTGTAGATGACGCCGACGTTCAGCCGCTCGCCGATCTCCTTCAGCGCATGCGCCATCTCCAGCGCGTGCTGGCGGCTCTCCAGCTGGCAAGGCCCGGCGATGAAGACGATGCGCTGGCCGCCGCCGATGGAAACCGGACGGCTCAGCCCGTCCTTGATGTCGATGATGGCGTTGGGCTTGGACAAGGCGGCGTTCCCGGAATTGCGGCTTGGCGAGGCACGGCTGATGCCGCACTCATGCGGCCATCAGGTGGCGTCGGACGTATAGGTTCGCAACCTATCACGGAGCCCGACCGCATGACCACCAAGACCGACGACCGACCCGTGATCCTCTGGTTTCGCCAGGACCTGCGGCTGGCCGACAATCCGGCCCTGAACCACGCCGCCGAAACGGGCCGTCCGATCGTCCCGGTCTATATCCTCGACCAGGGCTCCAGCGTCCGGCCCTTGGGGGCGGCCACCCTCTGGTGGCTGGACAAGTCGCTGCGCGCCCTCGACGCCGCCCTGCGCGAGCGCGGCGCCCGGCTGATTCTGCGTCGCGGCGACAGCGAGGCCGAGCTTCGCCGCCTGATCGACGAGACCGGCGCCGACGCCGTCTTCCTGAACCGCCTGTTCGAGCCCGACGCCTTCGCCCGCGACGCCGACATCGCCCATGCGCTCCAGGCCGAAGGGGTCGAGATCAAGGGCTGCAACGCCGCCCTGCTGGCCCGCCCCGGCGCGGTCCTGAACGGCTCGGGCCAGCCGTACAAGGTCTTCACCCCCTTCCTGAAGGCCCTGCTCGCCGCCGCCGCGGCCCCGCCCCACACCACCGGCCCGCGCGAGATCGCCACGCCGTCCGGACCCGCCTCCGACGACCTCGCGGACTGGGGCCTGCATCCGACGCACCCGGACTGGTCCGGCGGCTTCGACTGGACGCCCGGCGAGGCCGGCGCCGCCGAGGCCCTGTCGCGCTTCCTGGCGCACGGCCTGAAATCCTATTCCACCGGACGCGACATCCCCGCCGAACCGGCCACCAGCCGCCTGTCGCCGCATCTGCATTTCGGCGAGATCAGCCCCTGGCGCGCCGTGCTCGCGGCCCGCGCCGCCGCCGACGACGGCCGCGTCCCCGCCGCCGAGGCCGCAAAATTCGTCGCGGAGATCGGCTGGCGCGACTTCTCCGCCCATCTGCTGCACGCCTTCCCGCAGATCGCGGGCACGGCCTTCCGCCCCGAATACGACGCCATGCCGTGGCGCGACGACCCCGCCGGCCTTGAGGCCTGGAAGCGCGGCGCCACCGGCTATCCGCTGGTCGACGCCGGCATGCGCGAGCTCTGGGCCACCGGCTATATGCACAACCGGGTGCGGATGATCGTCGCCTCCTTCCTGGTCAAACACCTGCTGATAGACTGGCGCGAGGGCGAGCGCTGGTTCCGGGACACGCTGGTCGACGCCGATTTCGCGTCCAATGTGCAGAATTGGCAGTGGGTGGCTGGATCCGGCGCCGATGCTTCACCGTATTTCCGAATCTTCAATCCGGTCGCCCAGGGGCAGAAATTCGATGCAGACGGCCGTTATGTCCGCCGGTGGGTCCCGGAGATCGGGCGACTTCCCGACCGCTGGCTCCAGGCGCCCTGGACCGCCCCGCCCGAAATCCTGCGCCACGCGGGCGTCCGCCTCGGGACCGACTACCCCCGCCCCATCGTCGACCACGACGCCGCCCGCAAGCGCGCGCTCGAGGCGCTCGGAACCGTGGTCGCCGGCCGTGGCGGGGGGGATTGACGCGCCGGCCGCGCGCACCCACCCTTTCGCATCATGACGTCGGTCACCGCCGAGCGCATCGAGACCGCCGCCCGCACGCCGCGCGGGTTCACGATGCTGCTGCGCCTGCTGGCGTCCAACTGGACCTATGGTCGCCTGACCGTGAACCTGCCCAATGGCGAGACCCATCAGCTGGACGGGCCGCAACCGGGTCCGACCGCCGTCTTCGACATCAGGGACTACCGCTTCGCCCGGCGCGTGCTGGCCTCGGGCGATATCGGTTTCGCCGAGGGCTATATGGCGGGCGAGTGGGAAAGCCCCCATCTCGCCGCCCTGCTGGAATCCTTCGCCCACAACTACGACCATATCCAGCGGCTGTTCGACGGCCATCCGCTGATGCGGGCGCTGAACTGGCTGTCGCACAAGCGCCGCCGCAACAGCCGGTCCGGGTCGAAGAAGAACATCCACGCCCACTACGACCTCGGCAACGCCTTCTACGGCTCGTGGCTGGACGCGACCATGACCTATTCCTCGGCCCGCTTCACCCGCGCCGGCCAGGCCCTCGACGCCGCCCAGCGCGAGAAATACGCCGCCCTGGCCCGTCTGATGGACCTCGGCCAGGGCCAGTCGGTGCTCGAGATCGGCTGCGGCTGGGGCGGCTTCGCCGAATTCGCGGCGAAGGAGGTCGGGGCCCGCGTCACCGGCATCACCATCTCGCAGGAGCAGTTCGACTTCGCCCGCCAGCGCATCTTCAACGCCGGCCTGTCGGAAAAGGTCGACATCCAGCTGATCGACTACCGCGACGTCCAGGGCCGGTTCGACCGCGTCGCCTCGATCGAGATGTTCGAGGCGGTGGGCCAGGAGTACTGGCCGGCCTATTTCGGCCAGATCCGCGACCTTCTGCAGCCCGGGGGCCTCGCCGGCCTGCAGATCATCACCATCCAGGACGCCCTGTTCGACGACTACAATCGCAGGACCGACTTCATCCAGAAATACATCTTCCCCGGCGGGATGCTCCCGTCCGAGGAGCGGCTGAAGCCCGTTGTCGACCGCGCCGGCCTCGCATGGCGCGAGGTCGAACGCTTCGGTCAGGACTATGCCGAGACGCTCAGGCTCTGGGACGAACGTTTTCAGGCGGCCTGGCCCGACATCCGCCGCATGGGCGGCTTCGACGAGCGGTTCCGGCGTCTTTGGCGATTCTATCTGGCCTATTGCGAGGCCGGCTTCCGCTCCGCCCGCACCGACGTGGTCCAGCTGGTGCTCAGCCGCCCCTGACCCGGCCCGGGCGTCGGTGTTAGACAGGCGTCATGACCTCGCCCCTGATCTCGACCGCCGACCTCGCCGCCCGCCTCGATGACCCCGCCCTGCGCCTCATCGACGCCAGCTGGCATCTGGACGGCCGCGACGGCCGGCCTGATTTCGAGGCCGCCCGCCTGCCCGGCGCCGTCTTCTTCGATCTCGAGGCCAGCTCCGATCCCGAAAGCCTCCTGCCCCACATGCTGCCCACGCCCGAGCGGTTCGCGGCGCGGATGGGCGCCCTGGGCGTCGCGGCGGACGACGCCATCGTCGTCTATGACACGGCCGGCGTGCGGTCCTCGCCGCGGGCCTGGTGGATGTTCCGTGCCATGGGCGCCCGCGACGTCCGCGTCCTCGACGGCGGTCTGCCGAAATGGTTGTCGGAGGGTCGTCCTGTCGAGTCAGGTCCGCCGTCGTCGCCCCGGCCCGCCGTCTTCAACCCGGGCCCCGACGCCGATGCGGTCGCCGACCTCGCCGCCGTCCGCGCCGCGCTCCGCGACGGCGAACAGGTGCTGGACGCCCGCCCCGCCGCCCGCTTCCACGGCCGCGCCCCCGAGCCCCGCGCCGGCCTCCGCTCCGGCCACATGCCGGGCGCCCTGAATCTGCCCTTCGCCGATGTCCTGAACCCCGACGACACGATGAAGGCGGCTCCCGATCTGGAGGCCGCCTTCCGCGCCGCCGGCCTCGACCTCGGCCGCCCCATCATCACCAGCTGCGGCTCCGGCGTCACCGCCGCCCTCCTCAGCCTCGGCCTCGCCGAACTGGGCCGCCCGTCCCGCCTGTATGACGGCAGCTGGGCCGAATGGGGCGGAAGGACGGATACAGACGTCGTAACCGCCTGATCCCGCACCAACGCGCTTTTCCGTCCTCGCGAGCGCGGGTTCATCACAACGGGCACAACGAGGTCACAACGAACACAACGGGTTCTGGAAGACCGAAAGACCGGGTCACCCAGGCCTCGATCAGATCAATGCGGCGTACGCCGCGATCCTTGACCAGGGGACGAAGGACACAGACCTGAACGCTTCTCCGGCCCCGTCGTGTCCGTCGTGCCCCCGTTGTGTTCGCTGTGATGAACCTTCGACTGTCACCCTCGGCAGCACCACCCGGCGACGAGACTTATCCGTTCAAACGACGGTCCCCTACTTCGCCGGCGCCACGTCCGGCAGCGCCAGGTCCTCCGGCACCACCGCATCGCTCTCGCCGCGCGACACCACCGTCGCCGCCACCAGGTCGCCGGTGACGTTCAGGGTGGTGCGGCACATGTCGAGGAAGCGGTCGACGCCCAGGATCAGGCCGATCCCCTCGGCCGGCACCCCGACCATGACCAGGATCAGGGCGATGACCGGCAGCGAGCCGGCGGGCACCCCCGCCGTGCCGATGCCGCCCAGGATGCAGACCAGCATCACCACCAGCTGCTGCTGGATGTTCAGGTCGATGCCGAAGAACTGGGCCAGGAACAGAACCGTCACCCCTTCGAACAGGGCGGTTCCGTTCTGGTTCGCCGTCGCCCCGACCGTCAGGACGAAGCGCGAAATGCGGCGCGGCAGCTTCAGCTTCTCTTCCGCCGCCTTGATGGCGATCGGCAGGGTGGCGTTGGACGAGGCGGTCGAGAAGGCCACCACGAAGGGCTCGCGGACGCCATTGGCGAATTTCAGCGGGTTCATCCCGCCGAAAATCCAGACCAGCAGCGGATAGACGACGAACATATGGATCGCCATCGCGCCCACGGCGACGGCGGCATAGGCGCCCAGCCGGATCAGCAGGTCCCAGCCGAACACGGCGGCCAGGTTGAACATCAGGGCCGCGATGGCGATCGGGGCCAGTTTGATGACCAGGTTGATCAGCTTCATCATCACCTCGAACAGACCCTGCAGGGTTTCCTGCAGACGGTCCGTGGCCGGGCTCCTGGCCATGACCATGCCGATGCCGAAGATCAGGGCGAACACCATCACCGGCAGGATCTGGTTCTCGGCCGCGGCCGTGAAGACGTTCGACGGAATCATGTCGAGGAAGAACTGGCCCGCCTCGATGCTGGTCGGGGCGCTGCCGACGATGGCCGCGGCGCCCTCGGCGCCCTGGGCCAGCAGCTGCTGCGCCAGGACGGGGTCGACCCCATCCCCCGGCCGGAAGAAGTTGACCATGCCCAGACCGATGCCCACGGCGATGGCCGAGACGAAGACGGTGAAGACCAGGGTCTTTAACCCGACCCGGCCCAGCGACTTCAGATCGCCCATCTCGGCGACGCCCACCGCCAGGGCGGCGAACAGCAGCGGCAGCACCAGCATGAACAGCAGGCGCAGGAAGATCTGCCCGACCGCCTGGATCAGGTCCATCACCCAGGGGATGACCTCGAGGCCCATCAGATTGACGTAGAGTCCGCCGCCCATCCCGACCGCGAAACCCAGCAGCATCCAGAGATAGAGCGGGACCCCGCCGCGTTTGGTCGTTTCCATCATTCCCCCTGGCGCCTGTCCCGGCGTCCTATCGAATCGGCAGGGCGTAGATCAGCCCGCCCGGCGTTGCGTTCCATTGTGCGTTAAGCCCGCGGGTCAGGTCGAGCGGCGAATCCGCGCCGAGGTTCCGCGCGAAGATTTCGCCATAGTTGCCTTCGGCCTCGATCGCCGCCCGGGCCCAGTCCTTGCGCAGGCCCAGCATCGGCCCGATCTCGCCCTCGACCCCCAGCAGCCGCCGAACCACGGGATTGGGCGACTCCTCGGCCATCTGGGCGACATTGGCCCGGGTGACCCCCAGTTCCTCGGCCAGCACCAGGGCGTTCAGCGTCCAGCGGACGATCGAGGTCCAGGCCTCGTCGCCGCGCTTCACCGCCGGGCCCAGGGGCTCCTTGGAGATGATCTCGGGCAGAATGGCGTGCTGGTCCGGATTGGGCAGGGTGGTCCGCGCCGCCGCCAGGGCCGAGACGTCGGCGCTCAGCACGTCGCAGTCCTCGCGCGTATAGGCCGCGCGCACCGCCTCCTCGCTGGCGCCGGTGACGGGCTGGTACTCCAGCCCCCGCGCGCGGAACCAGTCGGCCACGTTCAGCTCGGTGGTCGAGGCGCGCTGCACGCACACCCGCGCCCCGTTCAGCTCGGCCGCCGAGGCCAGGCCCAGCGACCGACGCACCAGAAAGCCCTGGCCGTCGTAATAGTTGATCCCGGCGAACCGCACCCCCTCGCGCGCCTCCCGCGTCAGGGTCCAGGAGGTCGAGCGCCACAGCACGTCGACGCGTCCGCTGCGCAGGGCCTCGAACCGCTGGCTGCTGGTCAGGGGCACGAAACGCACCGCATTGGCGTTGCCCAGCACCGCCGCCGCCAGGGCGCGGCAGAAGTCGGCGTCGAAGCCCCGCCAGTCGCCCCGATTGTCCGTATAGGCGAAGCCGACCAGGCCCTCGTGCACGCCGCAGTTCACCCGGCCGCGCTGCTTGATGGCGGCCAGGGTCGGGCTGGCGAACTCCGGGGCCGCGGTCTGGGTCTGGGCGGCGGGATCGGGCGTGTCGTCGGCGGCGTCCCGCTCGCCGCGCCCGCAGGCCGCGAGGGTCAGGGCCAGTCCGAACGCCAGCGCCCGTCCCGCGTCCGTCGTCGTTCTCCGCCCGCTCTTCTCTGCCCGCATCCGCGCCTCGCCGAAAATCCGTCAGACCTTGCGCCCCGCCCGCTTTAGAGGCCTTTGGAGGTCGAACCGCAACCCTTCGCGCCCCTTCCATGACCGATCGCGCCGACCGCACCCGACTGATCGCCGCCGCCACCCGCCGGGGCCGCGGCCGCCGTCCGGTCGCCCCGCCGGTGGAGCGCGCCTCAACCCTGCTCAATGACTCGCCCGCCGCCATGCGCGACGAGAGCCAGGGCCCCGTCTACGGCATCGAGGACCTGTCGGCGGCCCGCGAACTGCGCGCCCTGCTGGCGGAACTGGAAGGCGCCGCCGACGCCTTTCTGGTCCCGTCCGGCCTCGCCGCCGTCACCGTCCCGCTGACCGCCCTGCTGCGTCCGGGCGACGAAGTCCTGACCACCGACGCCCTGTACGGCCCCAGCCGTCGCTTTCTGAAACGCCATATGGGCGCGCGCGGCGTGACCACCGCCTTCCACGACGCCGGCGCCGCGACCGACGCCGTCCTCGCCGCCCTCACCGACCGCACCCGCGTACTGCTGATCGAATCGCCGGCCTCCCTCACCTTCGAGCTGCTGGACGTCCCCGCCCTCGCCGTCGCCTGCCGGGCGCGCGGGGTGCTGACGGTGATGGACAACACCTGGGCCGCCGGCCTCGCCTTCCGGCCGCTGGCCCACGGCGTCGACGTCAGCGTCCAGGCCGTGACCAAATACGTCGCCGGCCATTCCGACCTGCTGATGGGCTCCATCGCCGTCGCCGACCCCGCCGTCGGCCGCCCCATCGCCGAGACGCTGGAAGACCTCGGCTGGCGGGTCTCGCCCGACGACGCCTGGCTGGCCCTGCGCGGCCTGCGCACGCTGCCGCTGCGCTACGGCGAGCAGGCGCGTTCCGCCCTGACGGTGGCCGCATGGCTGCAGGCCCGGCCCGAGGTCGAAAGGGTCCTCTACCCAGCCGTGCCCGGCTCGGTCGGCCACGCCCTGTGGAGCCGCGACTATACGGGCGCCGCCTCGATCTTCGGCGTCGTCATGCACGGCGGCGACGAAGCCGCCGCCCACGCCCTGATGTCGGCGCTCGAGCTGTTCGGCCTCGGCTATTCCTGGGGCGGGTTCGAAAGCCTGATCACCCACGAGACGGGCCAGCTGGCCAACCGCCGGACGCCGCCGACCCTGGCGGGCCAGCTGCTGCGCCTCCACATCGGCCTCGAGGACCCCGCCGATCTGATCGCCGATCTGGAGCACGGCCTCGCGGCCTGGCGCGCCGCCCTCAGCTGAGCCGCGCCCGCGCCGTCCTCAGCTTCGCCTTCAGACCGTCCCGCGCCTTGGCCTGCGTCCGCTCCAGCGTCTCCGCCTCCCGCTCCAGCGCCGCCCGCCGGGCCTCCAGCGCCGCCGTCTCCTCCGCCTGGGTCGCGTCCATTTCGTCCAGCTCCGCCTCCAGCGCCTTCACCCGAGCCCTGTCCTTCGCGCTCGGCCCCGCCTTCGCCTTCGGGGTCCGGACGCGCTCGACCTCGCCGACATCGACCGCCAGCCCCCGCTTGATCACCTCGCCCGGCGCCTTCAGCGCCGCGTCCCGGTCCGGCCCGTCGTCGATCTCCTCGGCCAGACCGTCCTTGAACAGGTCCCGGCTCATGCCCCAGGCCGCCAGCGCCTTGGCCCGCGACGACGTCGCCACCGTCCAGGCGTGGAAACCGTTCGAATATCGGAAAACCTTGGGTGCGCGGGCCATGCCCCCTCAACGGCGTCGCCGCCCCGCGGTTCAGTCCAGCTCGATCCAGGTCGGCGCATGGTCGCTGGCCCGCGCCTCGCCGCGTACCTCGCGATCCACCCCCGCGTCCGTCAGCCGCCCCGCCGCCGCCGGGCTCAGCAGCAGATGATCGATCCGCATGCCCGCGTCCCGCTCCCACGCCTGCCGGAACACCTGCCAGAAGGTCCACGGCGGCGGATCGTGCGGAAACCGCTCGCGGATCGCGTCGGTCCACCCCTGCGCCAACAGCCTGGCATAAGCCCCCCGGCTCTCCGGCTGCAGCAGGGCGTTCTTCTTCCACGACCGGCTGTCATAGATGTCCGCCTCGGTCGGCACGACATTGTAGTCCCCCGCCAGCACCACCGGCGCCCCGCTCGCCATCAGCCCCGCCGCATGGGCGATCAGCCGCTCGAACCAGGCCAGCTTGTAATCGAACTTCGGCCCCGGCTGTGGATTGCCGTTGGGCAGGTACAGCGAGGCGATCAGCACCCCCTCCACCGCCGCCTCGATATAGCGGCTCTGCGCGTCGCCCTCGTCGCCCGGCAGGCTGCGCCGCGTCACCACCGGCTCGCCCCCGCGCGACAGGATCGCCACCCCGTTCCAGCGCGACTCCCCCTTCCACACGGCGTGATAGCCGGCTTCCCGGATCGCCGCCGCCGGAAACTGCGCCTCGGTCGCCTTCAGCTCCTGCAGACACACCACATCCGGCCGCGCCCCCTCCAGCCAGGCCAGCAGGTTCGGCAGCCGGGGGTTCACCCCGTTGATGTTGAAGGTCGCGATCCGCACCGGCCCTGAATGCGCGGGAAAGGCCCCGGTTCAGGGTTGGCGCGCCCAGCAGGACTCGAACCTGCAACATCCCGCTTAGAAGGCGGGTGCTCTATCCGGTTGAGCTATGGGCGCCCGATGGAGGCAGAGCGTTAGCCGCCCTCGCCCCGCGGCTCAAGCGGCGAGCCAAGCGGCATCTACGGCTCAAGCAGCGAGCCGCCGCGCGGCGAGCGGTAGCCGCCTCTGGATCAATGCGTCCAGGGCACCTTGCGGAAGGTCGCGAAATTGTCGGCATAGGCCTTGAGGATCACCGGCGGCTCCTGCGGCTCGTGCAGGCGGAACGGGATGCCGTGCCGTTCGGCATAGGCGACAGCCTCTTCCGCCGAATCGAAGCTCAGCCGCACCTGGCCGTTCATGTCGCTGGAGCTCGTCCAGCCCATCAGCGGGTCGATGGTCCGCGCCGAAGCCGGTTCGAACTCCAGCCGCCAGCCTCTCACGGCCTTGCCGGACTGCATGGCGGTCTTGGCGGGGCGATAGATGCGGGCGAGCATGGCAGTCTCATCTGACGAGGCGAGGACGCCTCCATACAATGCCCCGGCCCCCGCGCTCAAGCAGCGAGCGACCGCGTCGCGAGCGATAGCGCCCCAAAGCATGATTGGTCGGAGTGAGAGGATTCGAACCTCCGACCCTCTGGTCCCAAACCAGATGCGCTACCAGGCTGCGCTACACTCCGGCGGCGGGATTTGGCACACTCGACGCCCCGCCGCAACGCGCGTTCCGGCTTATTCGGCGAAGAAGGGGTGGCTGACCCGGTCGCCGGGCCGCGCCCCGATCTCGTCGGCGCGCCCGGCGCGCAGTTCCAGCACGCCGCTGGCGGGCCCGTTCGAGGGGATGATGGCGTCCGACATCGGCGCCGCATTCTTCGCGATCGAGACGATCCGGCCGTTCGGATCGATATAGATGATGTCCAGCGGGCTGGGCGTGTTGCGCATCCAGAAGCCGCGCTCGGCGACATCCGGGAACTGGAACAGCATGCCGCGGTCGTCGGCCAGGGGCTCGCGCTCCATCAGGCCGCGCTGGCGCTCCGCCTCGTCGTCGGCGATCTCGACCATGAAGCGGTGCTCGCCGGTCGAGGTGGTCACCGTCAGCGGCTCCAGCGGATTCCCGTTGGCGTCCTTCGGCGTCCCCGCCCCGGCGCAGGCGCCCAGCAGCAGCAGGGCGGTCAGGGCGCCGGCCAGTCCTTGACGGTTCAACATAGGATCCACCCTCGCTGGGGCGGATCGATCATCCGCCCGGTCTGATTTCCGCGACCACCAGCCCCTTGGGACCCTCGGCGAATCGCACCGCGACCGTCTCGCCGGGCAGCAGGTCATCCAGCCCGCAGCGGCGCAACGTCTCGACGTGGACGAAGATATCCCCCGGCGCGCCGTCGCGCACCACGAAACCGTAGCCCTTGGTGCGATTGAACCATTTGACCACCGCCGTCTCCATCGGCGCGCCCGAGCTGAGGCCGCCGTGGTCGGCGCCTTCCCGGCCGGTCTGGCGCAGGCCGTCATAGCCGGTGCGGCGGGGCGGGGCGGCGGCCAGCTCGGGGTCGCCCTCGCCCAGGTCATGGACCTCGGTGACCTGCCAGCCCTTGGGCCGGCGCGCGCATTCACACTGGATCGGCGCGCCCTCGGCGGCCGCGTCCCGCCCCGCGTCGCGCAGGCTGGAGATGTGCAGCAGCACATCCTTCATGTCCGTCAGGCTGGGGTCGTCCGGCACAATAAAGCCGTAGCCCTTGCCGGGATCGAACCACTTCACCCGCCCCGCGATCTTCACGGTCGCGACGGTCTCAACGCCCTCGTAGTCCGACACAGCCTTCCCCCTGCCCGCGAACAATGCGGACCGGCTCGTTTAACACGGTTCTTTGAAGGTCGGAAAAGCCAAAAACGCCGGTTTCACACCCAAGGCGCCCAAAGCGGTGGCTCGGACGGCCGCCTGGGGACCCATGATGCGCGACTCGCCTGGCTCAGGGCCTGTCCATGCCGCGCCCAGTACAGCCGTGTCCGCACGTCGGACGGCGTTAGACCGCCGTTTGGCGCGGCGGGCGGAGCGTCGATAACAGCGATGGGGGATACCTCCGCGCTGGCAGTCCCTAGGGGAGTCGAACCCCTCTTTTCAGGTTGAAAACCTGACGTCCTAACCGATAGACGAAGGGACCGCTGCGCGGAGAGCGGGCGATATAGCCGCCGATTCCGGACGGTGCAACCCTTGTCCGACCCAATTTCCGCTTGTGGTCAAAGGCTCAGGCCATTCGGGGGTCGGCCAGGTCCTCGATCTCGAATTGCACGCCGCGCCGGCCGTTCCAGTCGTCCGCCTTCAGCCGCCCGACGACGCACAGCCCGCCCTGCCCGGCCAGCAAGGCCTGACCGCCCGGCAGGTCGGCGCAGCGCCAGGCGATGGCCTTGACCGAGGCCCCGTCCGCCCCGACCAGCCGGCAGCGCACATGGCCGCCGGTCATGGCCACGGCGTCCCGCGCCTGCACATGCTCCAGCGCGAACAGGGGCTCCGGATTGGCCGGGCCGAACGGCGCCAGTTGTTCGAACTGTTCGAACAGGGCCCGCGTCGCCGCGCCCGGATCGATCAGGGCGTCGACCTCGACCAGGTCCAGCGCATCCGCCGCCGCCTGCTCGCCCGCCATCCGCTCGTTCAAAAAGTCGCGCAGCCGCCCGATGTCGCCCGTCCGCACCGTCAGCCCGGCCGCCATGGCGTGGCCGCCCCCGGCCAGCAGCACCCCGCTCTCCCACGCCGCCTGCACCGCCTTGCCCAGGTTCATCCCCGGCTGCGACCGGCCCGAGCCCTTGCCGATGCCGTTCACCGCATCGACCCCGATCACCACCACCGGCTTGCGCCAGCGCTCGCGCAGCCGTCCGGCCACGATCCCGACCACGCCCGGATGCCAGTCCGCCCCCTCGATCACCACCACGGCCGAGCCGTCGGCATGGGCGCCGCTGGCCTCGACCATGCGCGTCGCCTGGTCGGTCACCTGTTTCTCCACCTCGCGCCGGGCGATGTTCAGGGCGTCCAGCTCCTGCGCCAGCGCCGCCGCCTCGACCGGGTCGTCGGTCGACAGCAGGCGCGCGCCCAGGTCCGACTTGCCGATCCGCCCGCCGGCGTTGATCCGCGGCCCCAGGATGAAGCCCGCATGGTTCGACGTGGCCGGCCCCGGCTCGGCCCCGGCCGCCGCCAGCAGCGCCCTCAGCCCCGGATTGCCCCAGTCCGACATCACCCGCAGGCCCAGGCTGGTCAGGGCGCGGTTGAACCCGGTCAGGCCGGTGACGTCGCAGATCGCCCCCATGGCCGCCAGATCCAGCCACTGGCGGATGTCCGGCTCCTTCATCTCGGCGAACATCCCCCGCCGCCGCGCCTCGCGGTTCAGCGCCGCCAGCAGCACGAACACCACCCCCGCCGCCGCCAGATTGCCCTGCCCCGAATTGCAGCCCGGCCGGTTCGGATTGACCACGGCGGCGCAGACCGGCGGATGCTCGCGCATCATATGGTGGTCGATGACCACGACCTTCAGCCCGATCGCCGCCGCATGGGCGACCGCCTCATTGGCCGCCGCGCCGCAATCGACGGTGATGACCAGTTCGGCGCCCGACGCCTTCAGCGTGTTGAACGCCCGCGCGCTGGGGCCATAGCCCTCTGTCATCCGGTCCGGCACATAGATCGGCAGCTCGGCCCCCACGGCCCGGAACCACCGCACCAGCAGGGCGGCGCTGGACGCCCCGTCGACGTCATAGTCGGCGAACACGTGGATCGAGGCCTTCGCCTGCAGCGAATCCAGAATCGCCTCCGCCGCCGCATCCATGTCCATGAAGCTGGACGGATCGGGGAACAGGGCCTTCAGCGTCGGCTGCAGGAAGTCCGCGCCCTGGTCGGCCCGCACCCCGCGCGCCGCCAGCGCCCGCGCCAGCGGCTCCTCCAGGCTCAGCGCCTGCATATGCGCCCGGATCACCCCGGCCTCGGCCGGCCTCTGCCGCCAGGCCCGACCCGACAGTGACCGCGACACGCCGAGGAAGGCGGGCCCGAAATCCGCGGCCGCGCCCCCGTCCGCCATCAGACCGGCCGGATCGTGCGGATGCGCTGGACCGTCCGCGTCGAGGAATCCATCACCAGCGTATGGGTCGAGACGAAGCCGCCCGAGACCTTGACCCCGTCCAGCATGGCCCCCTTGGTCACGCCGGTGGCGGCGAAGATGGCGTCCTTGGACACCAGTTCATGCAGGTCGTATTTGCGGTCGAAATCCGTCACGCCGGTCCGCGAGGCGCGTGCGCGCTCGTCGTCGTTGCGGAAGATCAGCCGGCCCTGGAAATGGCCGCCGACGCATTTCAGCGCGCTGGCCGCCAGCACGCCTTCCGGCGCCCCGCCCGAACCCAGATACAGGTCGATGCCGGTTTCCGGCTCGGCGGTGTGGATCACGCCCGCCACGTCGCCGTCGGTGATCAGAACCACCTTGGCGCCGACCTCGCGCAGGGCGGCGATCAGCTCGGCATGGCGCGGCCGGTCCATGACGCAGACCGTGATCTCCGACGGATCCACCCCCTTGGCCGAGGCCAGCGAGCGGACGTTGTCGCCGGGGCTCATGTCCAGATCGACCGTGCCCGGCGCGAAGCCCGGCCCGATGGCGATCTTGTCCATATAGGTGTCGGGCGCGTGCAGCATGCCGCCGCCCGGCGACATGGCCAGAACGGTCAGGGCGTTGGCCATGGCCTTGGCGGTCAGGGTGGTGCCTTCCAGCGGGTCCAGGGCGATGTCGATGGCCGGGCCCTTCCCGGTGCCGACCTTCTCGCCGATGTACAGCATCGGCGCCTCGTCGCGCTCGCCCTCGCCGATGACGATCTTGCCGTCGATGTCCAGGGCGTTCAGCGCCGTGCGCATGGCGTCCACGGCCAGCTGGTCCGCCGCCTTCTCGTCGCCGCGGCCGATCTGGGCGTAGCTGGCGATGGCGGCCAGTTCGGCGACGCGGGCGGCGTCGGCGGCCAGGGTCGAGGCATAGGGGGGCGTGTGGGCCATGAACGGTCTCCTGGAGCGATGATCCCCGGATTCTTCTGTCCGGGCGAGCGCGGGGGTGGGGGTCAGCGGCGATCGACCGGCGGCGGAGCGCGGCCGCGCTCGCGGCTGCGCTGAACGAAGGCTTCGATCTCGGCCTGGGTCTGCGCGGTGACCGGGTCCACGGTGACGGAATCCACCCGCGCCCGCACCTCGGCCGCATAGGCCTCGGGATCGCCGGTGGTCTGCCAGTCCAGGCGCGAGACCTCGCCGGCCAGCGCCCCGCTTGTGGCCCGCAGCGTATTCACCTGGGCGGCGATGGCGATCGGCTCCGGCACGGGCTCGCGCCTCGGAAAGTCCGCGAAATCGGGATAGGCCCGGTTGGCGTCGACCAGGGCCTGGATGCGCGGCGCCACCGGCGAGGCGGCGTTTGTGGCCGGGTCGAACGCCGCCGCACAGGCCGTCAGGCCGCCGCTCGCGACGATTGCGAGCATCACGGCAGCAATTTTCCGGATCGGCGCGTTCATTTCAGGGGCGGTCATATGCCATGATCGCGACAGGCGGAAGGGCGCGCGCGGCGCCCGCGTCCGATCCTGACGATATCCGGAGCTGACCATGGCCAAGCGACCAAGCCCGCCGACCGCCGACGTCCCGCCGCCCGCGCCGCGCAAATCCGGCCGTCCGACCTCGGCCAAGCCGCCCCGCCCCCGCGCCGCCAAGGCGCCGGTGGAGCCCGCTGCGGCTCCGCAATCCGCCCCCCGGACCAGCGCCGAACCTGGCCCCGCTTCGGCCCCGCCGCCGCCGCCGCCGCCCGAATCGCAAGCGCCCGAATCGCAGGCGCCACACGCCGCGGCCGCCGAGCCCTTCACCTTCCCCGGCGGCGACCAGATGCAGATGCTGGAGACCCTGTCGCTGAACCTGGCGAAGGCCGCCATGACCGCCCAGTCGGCCATCGCCGAGGCGGCCCTGTCCCAGGCCGACCGGCCCGCGGCCCTGTCGCCCGATCCCTTCCATGTCGGCCCGGCCATGAATTCGGTCATGACCAGCCTCGCCTCGCG
Source organism: Brevundimonas sp. (assembly GCA_046292645.1). Classification (GTDB taxonomy): domain Bacteria; phylum Pseudomonadota; class Alphaproteobacteria; order Caulobacterales; family Caulobacteraceae; genus Brevundimonas. The sequence continues at coordinate 76,267 of JBKBQO010000001.1, read as the reverse complement.
CCCGGACAAGCTGTTCGCCGCCCAGGCCGACCTGTTCAACCGCTATATGGACCTGTGGGCCTCCAGCACCCGCCGCGCCGCGGGCGAGGCGCCGCCGACCGCCGCCGCCTCGGCGGGGCCACGGAGCGACAAGCGGTTCAAGGACCCGGCCTGGTCCGAAAACCCCATGTTCGACGTCATGCGCCAGTCCTATCTGGTCACCGCCGACTGGATGAACGGCCTCGTCTCCAGCGTCGAGGACGTCGATCCCCTGACCAAGCGCCGGGCCGAGTTCTTCACCAAACTGCTGACCGACGCCTTCTCCCCCTCCAACTTCCTCGCCTCCAACCCCGTGGCCCTCAAGGCCCTGGCCGAGTCCAACGGCGAATCCCTGGTCAAGGGGATGCAGAATTTCGCCGCCGACATGGAGCGCGGCGCCGGCAAGCTGAAGATCAGCCAGGCCGACTACGGCAAGTTCGAAGTCGGGGTGAACGTCGCCACCGCCCCGGGCCAGGTCGTCTGGCGCGACGAACTGTTCGAGCTGATCCAGTTCGACCCCGCCACCGACAAACAGCGCGCCGTCCCCCTGCTGATCTTCCCGCCGTGGATCAACAAATACTACATCCTCGACCTTCAGCCCGAGAATTCGATGATCCGCTGGCTGTCCAGCCAGGGCTTCACCGTCTTCGTCTGCTCCTGGGTCAATCCCGACGTCGACAAGGCCGGCTACGGCTTCGACGACTACCTCGAGAAGGGCGTCTATCGCTGCGTTGAAAAGGCGCTGGAGCAGTCGCAGGCCGATCACATCAATACCGTCGGCTATTGCATCGGCGGCACATTGATGGGCGCCGCCCTGGCCCATATGGCGGCCCACAACGACGACCGCGTCACCGCCAACACCTTCTTCGCCGCACAGCACGACTTTGCAGAGGCCGGGGACCTGCTGCTGTTCACCGACGAACACTGGCTGAACGAGATCGAGCAGCAGATGGACGCCGCGGGCGGCGTCCTGCCCGGCGCGGCCATGGCCGAAACCTTCAACGCCCTGCGCGCCAACGACCTGATCTGGTCCTTCTTCGTCAGCAACTATTTGATGGGCAAGGACCCGCCCGCCTTCGACCTGTTGTTCTGGAACGCCGACCAGACCCGCATGCCGAAAAAGCTGCACATGGACTACCTCCGCTCCATGTACGGCCAGAACCGCCTGGCGAAGGGCGAGTTCGAGATCGGCGGGGTCAAGGTCGACCTGTCGAAGGTCACCATCCCCCTCTACTTCCAGGCCAGCCGCGAGGACCATATCGCGCCGATGAACTCAGTCTACCGCTCGGCCCGCGCCTTCTCGAACGCCGATGTCACCCTGACCCTGGCCGGCTCGGGCCATATCGCCGGGGTGGTCAACGCCCCGGCGGCGAAGAAATACCAGCACTGGACCAACCCCGCCCTGCCCGCGACCCTCGGCGAATGGCAGGCGAAGGCCGAGGAGCACCCCGGCAGCTGGTGGGACCACTGGGCCGCCTGGCTGCATGAAAGGTCGGGCGACTGGGTCCCCGCCCGCGACCCCAAAAAAGGCCCGCTTTCGCCCATAGAACCGGCGCCCGGCTCCTATGTGAAAGTGAAGAGTTGAAGCGTCTCGAAGCGAACCTCCTGCTGGCCATCACCACCGGCTTCGCCCTGATCCTGGTCACCCTGACCGCCAGCGTCTACGGCTCGGGCCCCCTGCTGCGGAACGCCCTGATGGCGGTGATCTGTTCGGGCGGTTTCATCCTGCTGAACCCGGTCCTGCTGCGGATGATGAAGATCACGCCCCGGCCGCCCATGATCCATCCCGACGCGCCGGGCACGGCCGCCTGGGCGGCGCTGTTCCCGATGATCGTCATCGGCTCGGCGGCCATCCCCGTCTTCTGGCCGGGCCCCGACTACGGCCTGCTGGTGATCTTCGCCTCGATCTGGTTCGGGGTCACGGCCGAGTCCGCCCTCAAGGCCCGCCAGGCCGACCGCTAGCCCCGTCCGAAGATGCAGTCTGTTTAACGCGCGCGGCCTCACTGCTAGGCTTGCGCCCATGACCCGTCTCCCTGCCCTCCTCGCCGCCCTTCTGCTGTCCGCGGGCCTCGCCGCCCCGGTCATGGCGCAACAGCCGACGCCCGAGAGCGACCCCGCCGGGGTGCTGTTCTGGGCCCCCGCCGACCGCGAGCGCGCCTTCCGCCGGATGGATGCGGTGATGCCGCACGCCCCGGTCCCGCGCGGCGATGCCCCGATCCGGGCCCTGCCGCCCGGCGCGCCGCTCGATCTCGACCCCTCGGCCTATATGGCGGCCGAGAACGTCGCCGGCCTGCTGGTCATCCAGGACGGCCGCATCCGGCTGGAGCGCTACGGCCTCGGCCTGGGCGATGGCGACCGCTGGGTCTCCTTCTCCATGACCAAAAGCCTGACCTCGACCCTGGTCGGCGCGGCCCTGAAAAGCGGCGCCATCGGCTCGCTCGAGGACCCGGTCACCCGCTATCTGCCGGCCCTCGCCGGCGGCGGCTATGACGGCGTCACCGTGCGCCAGCTGCTGACCATGACCTCGGGCGTGCGCTGGAACGAGGACTATTTCGACCCCAACTCCGACGTCGCCCGCTTCCTGCGCGAGCCGCCCCGCCCCGGCGAGGATTCGGTCGTCGCCTTCATGGGCCGCCTGCCGCGCGCCGCCGCGCCGGGGACGCGCTGGAACTATTCCACCGGCGAGACCAACCTCGTCGGATCGCTGGTTTCCGCCGCCGAGGGCAAGCCCCTGGCGCAGCTGCTGTCCGAACGGATCTGGTCCCGCGCCGGCATGGAGGCCGACGCCGTCTGGGCCCTTGATCAGGGCGGCCGCGAGATGGGCGGCTGCTGCGTCTCGGCCACCCTGCGCGACTGGGGTCGCATCGGCCTGATGGCGCTCGAGGACGGCGAGGTGGGCGGCGACCGCATCGTCCCCGACGACTGGTTCGCCCAGGCCGTGGTCAAGCAGGCCGAGACCGGCGAGGCCGGCCAGGGCTATGGCTTCCAGTGGTGGACCCAGGACGACGGCGTCTACGGCGCCTACGGCATCTTCGGCCAGGCCATCCGCGTCGACCCCGAGCGCCGTCTGGTCATCGTCCTGCTGTCGGCCTGGCCCCAGGCCGTCGGCCGCACCCACACCGCCGCCCGCCGCGCCTTCTTCCGCCAGGTCGACGCCGCCGTCGACGCCGCCCCCCAGCCCTGACGCCTCACGCCGGCCGGAAGCTCAGCGCCACGCCGTTGTTGCAGTAGCGTTTCCCGGTCGGCCGCGGCCCGTCCATGAACAGATGCCCCTGATGCCCCAGGCAGCGGGCGCAGTGGTATTCGGTGCGCGGAAAGCCGATGGCGAAGTCGGTCTTGGTCCCGATATTGGCAGCGATCACATCATAGAAGCTGGGCCAGCCCGTGCCGCTGTCGAATTTCCACTGCGACCGGAACAGCGGCAGGTCGCACCCGCGGCAGACGAAGGTCCCCCGCCGATTCTCATTGTTCAGTGGGCTCGTCCCCGGCCGCTCGGTCGCCTCGTGCCGCAACGTCTGATAGCTGGCCGCCGGCAGCCGCGCCCGCCACTGGGCGTCGGTCAGCCGCCGGAACGGCGAGTTCGCATACTGCTGCACCGAGGCGTCGGCGCTCTCGGAAGAACAGGCGGTGACGGCGAGGGCCCCGGCGGTGGTCAGAAGGGTGCGGCGGGAGAGCTGGGTCATGACCCTACATACGTCGGCCGAACGCCCGCGGTTTCAAGGGTCGCCTCTGGCGTCCGGGTAATGGAAGAGCTACATTATGTGTCGAGTAGTCCGACATGACCACCCTGACCATCACCGCCAAGGGCCAACTGACGCTCAGGAAAGACCTTCTGAAAGCGCTCGGCGTCCGTCCCGGCGAGAAGGTCGAGGTGGTGCCCACGGCGCGCGGCGGACTCGAACTGCTGCCGGCGCGGCCCAAACGCCCGATCAGCGACCTGTTCGGCATCCTTCACTCCCCCTTCGACCGTCCGTTGACCATCGAGGAGATCAACGAGGGGATCGCCCAGGGCGCGGTCGATTCCTATCTGAGAAGTATCGGCGAGCTCGACGACGATGAGCAGGGCGACGCCGCGTGAGGGCGGTCGACACCAACGTCCTCGTCCGGTTGGTCCTCGCTGAGCCCTCATCCCAGACCGAGGTCGCAAGGGTGTGCTGGAAGGCGGCGAGCCGATCTATGTCTCACCGGTCGTCGCGTGCGAACTGGCCTGGGTCCTCAGGAGCCGATACCGCCAATCCCGCTCCGACATCCACGAGGTGCTGGGTCGACTGCTGCAAAGCGACCAGGTGGTCGTCGACCGCGACCTGATCCAGGCCGGGCTCGGCATGCTCCGCGCCGGCGGCGACTTCTCCGATGGCGTCATCCTGCAAGAGGCGCGACGGGTCGGCGCGCGTGACCTGATGACCTTCGACCAAAATTTGGCCAGGGCCGGCGCGCCGACGGTGACCCTGCTCAGCTGAGCCCCGTCCCCTCATCCAGCCCCAGCATCAGGTTCAGATTCTGCACCGCCGCCCCCGACGCCCCCTTGCCCAGGTTGTCCAGCAGGGCCACCAGCCGCACCTGATCCCCGCCCCGGTCCCCGAACACATGCAGGCGCATTGTGTTGGTCCCGTTCAGACCCTCCGGATCGATCCCGGCCATCGCCTCGCTGTCCTCCAGCTCCATCACCTCGACGAAGCGGCAGTCCGCATAGGCCTCCGCCAGCGCCCCGTGCACCACCTCCACCGACGGCGACGACGGCAACGCCGCCAGCTGCAGCGGAACCTCGACCAGCATCCCCTGCCGATAGGCCCCGACCGCCGGCGCGAACAGCACCGGCCGCTCCAGCCCGGTGTGCAGCGTCATCTCCGGCACATGTTTGTGCTTCAGCGACAGGCCATAGGCGCGGAAGGCCTCCGCTCCACCAGCCTCGAACTCCGCGATCATCGCCTTGCCGCCGCCCGAGTATCCCGACACCGCATTGACCGTCACCGGCCATCCCGCCGGCACGATCCCCGCCGACACCAGCGGCCTTGCCAGGCCGATGAAGCCGGTCGGATAGCAGCCCGGGTTCGACACCCGCGTCGCCGCCGCGATCTTCTCCCGCTGCCCCGCCGCCATCTCGGCGAAGCCATAGGTCCAGGCCGGATCGACCCGATAGGCCGTCGAGGCGTCGATCACCCGCACCGCCGGGTTCTCGATCATCCCCACGGCTTCCTTCGCCGCCTCGTCCGGCAGGCACAGGATCACCGCATCCGCCCCGTTCAGCGCCTCCCGTCGCGCCGCCACGTCGCGCCGCCGGTCGCCCAGCAGGATCAGTTCCAGATCCCCGCGCGCCTCCAGCCGCTCGCGGATCTCCAGCCCCGTGGTCCCGGCCTCGCCGTCGATGAATATGCTATGGGTCATTTGAGCCTGGGGTCGGAGACTGAGTTTGGCTGATACTGCGAGACAGGCCTTGCTGCTCATGGCCGGATTGGCGTTGGTGGGTTGCGGACCTGCGGATGATCCCTCTTCTGCTGATCCGCCGGCTGCGGAGGTCACCGTACTATCTGCACGACATTGGGTCTCTGTGACCATTCACCCTGATGTTCAAGCCCGCCTTGGTGGCCTTGAGCCTACCGTCTTCTCGAATGCCTTGGCCGCGAGCTTCAATCAGAGTCCGCCACGTGCCGGGCCATTGAACCTGACCCGAGAAGAATCCTGTCATTCGGTTCGGCCAACCGGCCCAAAGCACTGTGTGGACGGGTTCAGCATCGGGATCGAGCCCCACGGACGAGGCTATGTCCTCACGGTTGACGGCTCCATCGGCGGGAAACCCGTAGATCGACGCGTAGAGCGCAGCATCGACGGTCTGAATGTGGATGGCTGGTCACCAGAAAAGGCGGCTCTGGCTACCAGAGCGTTGGGCGCCGAAGGATTTGCTCGTCCCGATTTGGACGACACACCTTCGCTTTCCATTCATTCGTGGGAGATCGACTATTCTGCATCCGTCCTGAACGACCTCGCCGAAGTTGGACAGAACGCCTGTTCGGAAGCAACTGGACGGTTGTGCGCAGCCCCTCCGCGATGGCCGGCTGCGGCGTCGCCCGCCGCATAGAAAAAGGGCGCTCCGGTTTCCCGAAGCGCCCCATTCCAAACCGTATCGTGAAACGGCCTAGCGCTTCGAGAACTGGAACGACTTGCGGGCCTTGGCCCGGCCGTACTTCTTGCGCTCGACGACGCGGCTGTCGCGGGTCAGGAAGCCGTGCGGCTTCAGGACCGGGCGCAGCGCCGGCTCATAGTGGGTCAGGGCGTGCGACAGGCCGTGGCGGATGGCGCCGGCCTGGCCCGACAGGCCCGAGCCCTGCACGGTGCAGTCGACGTCGAACTGGGTCAGGCGGTCGGTCACTTCCAGCGGCTGGGCGATCATCATGCGCAGGATTTCGCGGGCGAAATACTGCATCTGATCCTTGCCGTTGATGGTGATCTTGCCCGAGCCGGGCTTGATCCACACACGGGCGATCGCGTTCTTGCGCTTGCCGGTCGAATAGGCGCGGCCCTGGGCGTCCAGCTTCTGGGTATAGACCGGAGCGTCGCTGTCCGAGGACACGGTGCCGAGGCCGCGCAGGGCGTCGAAGCCGGTGGCGGCGGGGGCGTCGTTGGTCGGGGCGGAGGTTTCAGCAGTCACGTCGGTCATGCTCAGACGCTCCGGGTGTTCTTGGCGGACGCCGACTTGAAGTCGATCGTTTCCGGCTGTTGGGCTTCATGGGTGTGCGCGGCGCCGGCGAACAGGCGCAGGTGCGTCATCTGCAGGCGAGCCAGCGGGCTCTCCTTGGGCAGCATGCGCTCGACGGCCTTTTCCAGCACGCGCTCGGGGAAGCGGCCGTTCAGGACCTTTTCCGGGGTCGTCTGCTTGATGCCGCCCGGGTGGCCGGTGTGGCGATAGTAGATCTTGTCGGTGTTCTTCTTGCCGGTGAACACCACCTTGTCGACGTTGGTGACGACGACATAGTCGCCGCAATCGACGTGCGGGGTGTAGTCGCCGCGGTGCTTGCCGCGCAGACGGTTGGCGATGAAGGTCGCGAGACGGCCCACCACGACGCCTTCGGCGTCGATATGGATCCATTTCTTCGTGACCTCGGCCGGCTTCAGCGCGACCGTGGTGCTCTTCAGCATTGTCGGGGTTTCCTGGGACAGACGAACAGATGGGCTCTCCCGACGACCGGGACGAGCGGAAGGCGCGCTGATAGAGGATGGGGGGGATGGGGTCAAGGCGGGCGTGGAGCAGCAGGTGACACTAAGTCAATGAAACACCTCACTTAATTACATACGGTATTAAAATACCGCATAAAGGCACGGAGAACCAGAGCCCATTCACGCCTTCCTTCCCCCATTTCGGGGGATGGAGGAGGATCGCATCGCGATCCGACGACGGTCAGGCGCAGCCTGACGGATGGGGGCTGGCGGCTTTGGCCCCGGTCTTATCAGCCATCACCCGGACAGAGCCCCCATCCGAGCCGCTCCGCGGCCCACCTTCCCCCGAAATGGGGGAAGGACCTCCAAGCCAAGTTCCGCCGATAGTCAGCATATTGACGCTGCCCAACCCTTTGCTTTCCCTGCACAATAAAAAAATACAGGGTCTTTTACCTGGCGCCCCCTCAGACGGCCTTAGACTCTCCCCATCCCGTCGGTGGGGAGGGCGTCGGATCCAGCGCCTCGATGTCGGCGGGCTGTGGTCGAGCGAAGAAGCCCGGGCGAGGGATAGTCCGGGGGTCCTTGAGGAGGTCGATGGATGGCCTTCGCCTGCTCGCCGCGCGCTTCCCGAGCGGACCGCCGGCGCAAGACGCCATGTCCGCCGCGCGTCGTCGTCCGCAAGGGCGAGGGCGGTGATCCGGCAAGGCCCGAAGCAAGGGCCGCCAGCCGGAGGGCGCGTGGAAAACGGCTGCGCGGGGCGGTCTGCTTCGTCGAAACGGTAACATATTCAAGCACCGGGCGAGGCCCGGCCGCCCCGCGCCCTCCCCAACCGACTGGAAACAGGCGGCGAAGACCCATGCGCCAAACCCTCTCCCTCCCGCTTGAGGGAGGGATGTCGGCGCGCAGCGACGACAGGGTGGGAGGGACTCAGCGACGCATCCACCGGCGCTCCGCGCGCCGAACCGCCCCCACCCGGCCTCGCCTTCGGCTCAGCCACCCTCCCCCGGAGGGGGAGGGAGAAGACAAGGCCGCCTGCCCGCGCTAAACCGCCGCCAACCCCTTCAGGAGCCCCGCCCATGACCGTCGCCGCCCGCCTCGCCGAACTCGGCATCACCCTGCCGGAACCCGCCAAGGCCGTCGCCAACTACGTCCCCTATGTCCAGACCGGAAACCTGGTCCACATCTCGGGCCAGCTGTCGAACGACGCCGACGGCGGTCTCAAGGGCACGGTCGGCGCCGACGTTTCGCAGGACGATGCGGTCAAGGGCGCCCGCATGTGCGGCGTCAATCTGCTGGCCCAGATCTCGGCCGCCTGCGACGGCGACCTCGAGCGTGTGGTCCGCATCGTCAAACTGGGCGGCTTCGTCCAGGCCGCCGGCGACTTCACCGCCATCCCCGCCGTCATCAACGGCTGCTCCGACCTGATGGTCGAGGTCTTCGGCGACAAGGGCCGCCACGCCCGCTCGGCCGTCGGCGTCTACAAACTCCCCCTCGGCTTCGCCGTCGAGGTCGATGCGATCGTGGAAATCCGCTGACCGTGAACCAGGAGCGCTCCTTCTCCCCCTGGGGGAGAAGGTGGGCGGCGAAGCCGCTCGGATGAGGGGTACGATTCAGCCGGCACGACGGCGGACGGCGTGCGCATATCCAGCGGCCCCCTCATCCGTCTCGCTGCGCGAGCCACCTTCTCCCCCGAGGGGAGAAGGATTCCGATGACCTTCACCCTCCACGTCCACCACGCTGTCGCCGACATCGGCCGCGACGCCTGGGACGCCTGCGCCCGCCCCTCCGGCGACCCCTTCCTCAGCTTCGACTTCCTCCACGCCTGCGAGGCCTCCGGCAGCGCCGTCCCGCAGCAGGGCTGGGCCGGCCGCCACCTCTCGCTGCAGGACGAAGCCGGCCGCGTCCTCGGCGTCATGCCCCTCTGGCTCAAGGGCCACAGCCAGGGCGAATACGTCTTCGACCACAGCTGGGCCGAGGCCTATGAGCGCGCCGGCGGCCGCTACTATCCGAAACTGCTCTCCGCCGTCCCCTTCACCCCGGTCACCGGCCCGCGCTTCCTCGCCCACCCCGACGCCGACGCACCCACGGTGCGCCAGGCCCTGATCCAGGGCGCCGTCGCCCTCACCGAACGGCTGGGCGTCTCCTCCCTGCACGTCAACTTCCCGACCGAAGACGACTGGACCGCCATGGGCGCGGCCGGCCTGCTGCAGCGGCAGGACATGCAATACGTCTGGCGCAACGACGGCTACGAAACCTTCGACGCCTTCCTGTCCGCCCTGTCCGCCAACCGGCGCAAAACCATCCGCCGCGAGCGCCGCGACGCCCGGGCCGGCCTCGACATCCGCGTCCTCACCGGCCCCGCCATCACGGAAGCCCACTGGGACGCCTTCTTCGCCTTCTACATGGACACCGGCGCCCGCAAATGGGGCCGGCCCTATCTGACGCGGGACTTCTTCACCCGCCTCGGCGCGACCATGGCCGACCGCATCGCCCTGGTCATGGCCTTCCGCGACGGGGACGCCATCGCCGGCGCCCTGAACCTGATCGGCCGCGACGCCCTGTACGGCCGCCAGTGGGGCGCGCTGGAAGAGGTGCCCTTCCTCCATTTCGAGCTCTGCTACTACCAGGCCATCGAGTTCGCGATCGCGCGCGGCCTGTCGCGCGTCGAGGCCGGGGCCCAGGGCGAGCACAAGATCGCCCGCGGCTACCTGCCCTCCCCCGTCTATTCCGCCCATTTCATCGCCGACCCGGCCCTGCGCGAGCCCGTGGCCCGCTACCTCGACGGCGAGCGGCCCGCCGTGGCCGCCGAGATCGATGTCATGACCGAAGAACTCTCCCCCTTCCGGCGGGGCGAGGGATGAGTCAGTCGCGCCGCGACCCGTCGCCGATGAACCATCCGGCGATCCAGCTGACCACGCCGGTGACGATCGCCGCGCCGATCCCGGCCCACAGGCCGTCGACCACGAACCCGTCCAGCAGCACCGCCACCAGGCCGATCGTCGCCGCATTCACCACCAGCAGGAACAGGCCGAAGGTGATGATCGTCAGCGGAAAGGTCAGGATCGTCAGGATCGGCCGCACGATGGCGTTGGCGATCCCCAGCAGCACCGCCGCCAGCAACAGGGTCGTCGTGTCCGAAAAGGCCACCCCGGGCACGACCTGGGCCGCCAGCCACAGGGCCAGGCAGGTGACGAGAAACTGGACGATGAACCGCAGCATGGCCGACTCCCTTTGGACCTTGACCATAACACCCGAAACCCGTCCGGGCTCCCCCCGATCAACGCCCGGCGCTAGTCTCTTCCCGACCCCGACCGAACCCAGCCCGAGCCGACCATGACCCTGAACGCCCCCTACGACCCCGACAATATCTTCGCCCGCATCCTGCGCGGCGACATCCCCTCGGTGACGGTGTGGGAGGACGACCACGTCCTCGCCTTCATGGACGTCTTCCCCCAGTCGGAGGGCCATGTGCTGGTGATCTCGAAAACCTCGACCGCCCGCACCCTGCTGGAGATCGAGCCCGAGGCCCTCGCCCGGGTCGCCGCGGCCGTCCAGCGCACGGCCCGCGCGGTCGAAACGGCCCTGTCGCCCGAGGGTATCCAGATCCTGCAGTACAACGGCGAGGCCGGGGGCCAGACCGTCTTCCACCTCCATTTCCACATCGTCCCGCGCTGGGCCGACCGGCCGATGAAGGGCCACGGCCACGCCCCCATGGCCGAAACGGAAACCCTCCGCGCCCTCGCCGACCGGATCGCCGCCGCCCTCGAGCCCGCGCCGACGGGCCCTTGAAAGCCAAGGCCTTTCCCGTGCATCGTCCCGCCATGGCCCTCCTGACCGGCGATCCCGCCCCGACCTTCGCCCTCCCGGGGGTCAACAACCCCCGCTACGTCTTCGACACGGCGGCGGGGCGCTATCTGTTGCTCGCCATCGTCCCGGCCGGAGCGGCCGTCGCCCGCGCCGTCGAGACCATCCAGGCCCGGCGCCCGCTGTTCAACGACCACCACGCCAGCGCCTTCGTCGTGATCGTCGGCCGCGACGAGGACCGCGAAACGCGCAAGGACGCCGTGCCGGGCCTGCGGTTCCTGTTCGACGAGGACGCCGCCGTCGCCGCCCGCTACGACGCCGCCAAAGCCGAACGCTGGATCCTGATAGACCCGGCCCTGCACATCATGTCGATGGTCGGCGCCGACCAGGCCGCGACCCTGGTCGAGCGCATGGCCGCCCTGCCGCCTCCGGCCCGCCACGCCGGCCCGGAAGTGTCGGCGCCGGTGCTGATGACGCCGCGCATCTTCGAGCCCGCCTTCTGCGAACAGCTGATCGCCCTCTATCGCCACGTCGGCGGCGCGCCCTCGGGCTTCATGCGCGAGGTCGACGGCGTCACCACCCTGGTGATGAGCGACCAGCACAAGCGCCGCTCGGACGTTCTGATCGAGGACGGCGATCTTCAGAACCAGGTCGTCGCCCGCCTGACCCGCCGCCTGCTGCCGCAGATCCAGAAGGCGTTTCACTACAAGGCCACCCGCATCGAACGCTATCTGGTCGCCCGCTACGACGGCGAGACCGGCGGCTTCTTCCGCCCGCACCGCGACAACACCACCAAGGGCACGGCCCACCGGCAGTTCGCGGTCTCGATCAATCTCAACGCCGATTTCGAGGGCGGCGACCTGCGCTTCCCCGAGTTCGGCCCGCGCACCTACCGGCCCCCGCCCGGCGGCGCCGTGGTGTTTTCCTGCTCGGTCCTGCACGAGGCCACGGCCGTGACGAAGGGCGAACGCTTCGCCTTCCTGCCCTTCCTCTACGACGACGCCGCCGCCGAGATCCGGCAGGCCAACCTCAAATTTCTTGACCCGGTGCTCACGACCTAGTCGGGCCGGAACTGAAGTTTCGCCAGCCGCGCATACAGCCCGCCCTGGGCGATCAGCGACTGGTGCGTCCCCTCCTGCACCACCCGGCCGTCCTCCATCACCACGATCCGGTCGGCGCGCAGGACGGTGGCCAGCCGGTGGGCGATGACGATCGTGGTCCGGTTCTCCATCGCCAGGTCCAGCGCCGTCTGCACCAGCCGCTCGCTCTCGGCGTCCAGCGCCGAGGTGGCCTCGTCCAGCAGCAGGATCGGCGCGTCCCGCACCAGCGCCCGGGCGATGGCCATCCGCTGCCGCTGCCCGCCCGACAGGCTCTTGCCGCGCTCGCCCAGCGGCGTGTTGAACCCTTCGGGCAAGGCCTCCACGAAGCCCAGCGCCTGCGCCTCCTCGGCGGCGGCGCGGACCTCCTCGTCGCTGGCGGCGTCGCGGCCGAAGCGGATATTCTCGCTGGCCGAGCCCGAGAACAGCGGCGCCTCCTGCGACACCCAGGCGAACCGCCCGCGCACCGCCACCGGATCGGCGTCCCGCACGTCCACCCCGTCGACCGAAACCACGCCCGACTGCGGATCGTAGAAGCGCAACAACAGGCGGAAGACCGTGCTCTTGCCCGCCCCCGACGGCCCCACCAGCGCCACCGTCTCGCCCGGCCGCACCGTCAGCGAAAACCCCTTCAGCGCCGGCAGGTCGGGCCGACCCGGATAGGCGAACTGCACCGCCGACATCGACACCTCGCCCATCGGCGGCTCGGGCAGGGCCCGCGGCGCGTCCGGCGCCCGGATGGCGGCCTCGCTGCGCATCAGTTCGTCGATCCGCTCCATCGCCCCGGCGGCCTTCTGCACATCGCCCCAGCTCTCGCCCAGGGCCCCGACGGCGCTGGCCGCGAACACCGACAGCAGCACGAACTGCAGCAGGGCGCCCGGCGTCATCCGCCCGGCGATCACATCCTGCGCGCCCAGCCACAGAACCAGGGTCACGCCGCCGAACATCACGATGATGATCATCGCCGTCATCAGCGCCCGCGCCTTCATCCGCACCAGCGACACGCCGAACGCGTCCTCGACCGCCTTGCCGAACCGGTCGATGGCGCTGGCCTCGCGGCCGAAGGCCTGGACGGTCTCGATCGCGTCGACGCTCTCGCCGGCGAAGCCGACGGCGTTGGCGAACCGGTCCTGCGAGGCTACGGTCAGCTTCCTGACCCGCCGCCCGAACAGGAAGATCGGCCCCAGCAGCAGCGGCACGATCAGCAGCACCATGCCGGTCAGCTTCGGGCTGACCACGAATAGCAGCACCGTCCCCCCAATCAGGGTCAGGAAATTGCGCAGGGCGAATGAGACCGCGGTCGTCAGCAGGGTCTCGACAAGGGCGATGTCGGTCGTCAGGCGCGACAGCACCTCGCCCGTCCGCATCGAGGCGTAAAAGGCCGGATCAAGCGTCAGGATGCGATGGAACAGCCCCTTGCGCAGGTCGGCGATGACACGCTCGCCGGTCTTGGTCACGAAATAATACCGGACGGCCGTCGCCAGCCCGAGGAACAGGGCGTTGGCCCCCAGCAGCAGGAACCACAGATTCAGCTGCGATCCGCCGTTCTCGAAGCCGTTGTCGATGGCGCCGCGCGCCGAGGCCGTCAGCGCCAGCGAGGCCGCGGTGGACAGCAGCAGCCACAGGGCGGCCATCGCCATATGCCCCTTGTGCCGCAGCGCATAGGGCAGCAGCCGGCCCAGGGGCCGGATGTCGCGTCGCTTGCCGCGGCGCGCCCCCGCCTCGCCCATCTGCTCCACCAGCAGGGCCCCCGCTCCGGGTCGTCCCCGGATGTCAGCGGCGTCGGCGTTGGCGGTTGTGTCTGTCATGGCGCGCGCCTCTTGCCCCGGATCGCCCCCCGGTGTAAACGCCGCCGCTCATTCCCGCCGTCTCCTCGGCGGGTTTCTCATTTTCGCGCTCCGACGGTCGGCATCGTCATCGCGCAGAGACCGGACCAGGACCATGAAGGCGGATACGCATCCCGACTACCACTTCATCACCGTGACGATGACTGATGGCACGACCTATCAGACGCGCTCGACCTACCAGAAGGAAGGCGCCGTCCTGAACCTCGACATCGATCCGCTGACCCACCCGGCCTGGACCGGCGGTAATGCGCACCTGATGGACCGCGGCGGCCGCGTTTCGCGCTTCAACAACAAATTCGCCGGTTTCATCAAGAAATAAGGCGCTGCGGCGGGCCGGGCTTTCAGGCCACACCCGCCAGCAAGACGACGGCGAAAGGCGTCGGTCTCCGGGCCGACGCCTTTCTGTTTGCCCGGAACGCCGATACCATGCCGGCGTTGGCTTGAGGGCGTGGGCGTGGGGTCCCGTTTCAGAGCGGGCGAAGAGACCTTGACGATGAATCGACGGCAATTGGGATTGGGCGCGGCCGTTTCGGCCTTCGCGACAGCGATCGGCCACGCGGCCGGGGCGCAGACGCGCGACCCCGGCGCCGTCGCCTTCTACGACAGTTTCAATGACCAGCTCGCTCGCCTCCCCGCGGCGATCCAGCCTGACGTGCGGGCCTTCTATGAGATGAACGGCTGGCGTCCGGTCTGGACTGCCGACCGCCTGCGCATGCTGCAGACCGCCGCCGGCCGGGCCGAACGCCACGGCCTGTCGCAGGGCGACTATTTCGACTTCGAGGCCCTGGCCGCCGTGCCGACCGCCGCCGAAATGCGCACGACCGCCGCCGCCCTGGGCTACGGCCGCGTTCTGGCCGAGGGGCGGGTCCGTCCCGAGACCGTCGAGGACCTGTGGGAGATGCAGAAGAACCGCGTCGACCTGCCCGCTGGGCTGAACGACGCTCTCGCCCAGAATCGGCTCGTCGACTGGTTCGAGGCCCTGGCCCCGACCGACATCGGCTATTCCAACCTGTCCGCCGGCTATATCCGCTACCGCCGCCTGATCCGCGAGGGCGGCTGGCCGGCCTTCCGCCAGGGCGCGACCATCGAGCCGGGCGCGAGCGACGCCCGGATCCCGGTGATCATCCAGCGGCTGGTGGCCGAGGGGGATCTCGCCGCCTCCGACGGCGCGCGCCTCAGCGCGGCGGGCATCGTCTACGGCCCCGAACTCCAGGCCGCCGTGCGCGGCTTCCAGGCCCGTCACGGCCTGGCGTCCGACGGCCGCATCGGCACGGGCACCCAGCGGTCCCTTTCGGCCTCGGCCGAGGACCGCGCCCGCCAGATCGCTCTCAATCTCGAACGGCGCCGGTGGCTCAAGCGCGAGCTTTCGCCAGAACGGATCGAGGTCAACACCGCCGCCGCCATCATGGTCTATTGGAAGGATGGACGTCCGGTCCATTCCAACCGCGTGGTGGTCGGCACCGCCGCCAACCAGACCCCCAGCCTCGAAAAGCCCTTCGCCTCGGTGGTCGCCAATCCGCCCTGGTATGTGCCCGCCAGCATCGCCCGCAACGAAATCCTGCCGCGCGGGCCCGGCTATCTGGCCGCCAACAACATGTACATGTCGAACGGCACGGTCATCCAGCGCGCCGGGCCGACCGCCGCCCTCGGCTATGTGAAGTTCGAGCTGCGCGACAGCTACGCCATCTTCCTGCACGACACGCCGTCCAAGGCCGCCTTCAACCTGGCCTTCCGCCATCGGTCGCATGGCTGCGTCCGGGTGCAGAATGCGGTCGAGTTCGCCCGGCTGCTGCTGTCGCCCGACCCCGACCTTCTGGGTCAGTTCGACACCGCCCAGGAAACGCGCGAGACCAAGCGCATCTCGACCGGCCGGGAAATCAGCGTCCGCCTGCTGTACTGGACCGCCTTCGTCGACGGCCAGGGCCGCGTCGCCTTCCGCGAGGACGTCTACAGCCGGGACGCCAAACTGGCGGAAGCCCTCGGCATCGCCCTCAGCCTGCCGCGACCCGTCGATGATGGCCGGGGCCGTGACGCGAACGACGTCGGCCCGTAGGGGTCCGGATCAGGTCCTGAACGCCGCCGTCAGCCGATCCAGCTGGCTTTGCACCGGATTGACCGCATCCTCCTCGGGCGCGTCCAGATACATGCGCCGGTCCAGGTGCAGGACGCGGTCGTATAGCCGGTCCGCGCGGACCATATATTCGACCAGGGCGATCGGCAGTTCGGGATCGCCCGGCTCGACCGCGATCTTGCGGTCCGCCAGCCGGTAGCGGGTCTCGCAGGCCGCCTCAGGCGTCATGTCGCCCTCGCGCACCGCCCGCTGGACCAGAAGCCACGAGGCGATCTGCATTAGATGGGTCGTCAGCTTCATGCTCTCCCCGGCATAGGCCAGGGCCGTCGAGCGCGACAGCAGCTTGGACTCCCGCCGCCCGTCCCCGTCCAGATAGGCGGCGGTCTCCTCGACCAGTTCCATACCTTCACGGAAAGTGCGGTCGAACAGCTCCGAGCGCGCGAAATCGTCCACCACCGCGGCGCGGCTGCGGCCTGCAGGCGAAGGCATGGGGTCGTCGACAGGCATGAACTCAACCAGACTCATGGGGCAGGCGCATCCGTATCACGACCGGCACGGCATGGCGCGGCGCTTCCACGGTGTGCAACGGCCATGCCAGACGACGCCGGACAGGGTTACGACCGGAAACTGAACATGGCGTCGGCCGCATTGCGCTGCGACGACTTGCCTTCGATGGCGGCCTTGGACCGGTCGATCTCGGCCTGCAGCCCGGCGATCCGCTGCTTCAGGTCCTCGACCGAATAGCTGTCCAGATCCTCGCGCGTCAGGGCGATCAGCAGCGCGCCCCGCGCCGGCCGGGGCTCCAGATCCTCGAACATCGCCGCCTCCTTCGTGGCCATTCGACCTGCAACGTCCTATTTCAACGCCCGGATACGGATGATTGCAAGAACGGGCCGGTGGAATGCGCGCAGTCGAGATTACAGGCGGATCAGGCCCGGCGGACGCGCTCGTGGTCGCCGAACGCCCCGATCCGGTCGCCGGGCCGGGCCAGATCCGCATTCGGGTCGCCGCGGCTGGCGTCAACCGCCCCGACATCCTGCAACGGCTGGGCCGCTATCCCGCCCCGCCCGGCGCGCCGGATATCCTCGGCCTGGAAGTGGCGGGCGACGTGGATCAGATCGGCGAGGGCGTCGCGCGCTGGTCGGTGGGAGACCGCGTCTGCGCCCTGCTGGGCGGCGGCGGCTACGCCAGCCTGGCGGTCGTCGACGCCCGACACGCCCTGCCCGTCCCGCCCAATATGGACTTCGTCCAGGCCGCCGCCTTGCCCGAGACCGTCTGCACCGTATTCGCCAATGTGTTCGAGGCCGGCGCCCTGAAGTCGGGCGAGACCCTGCTCATCCACGGCGCCACCAGCGGCATCGGCGTCACGGCGATCCAGATGGCGAAGGCCGCCGGGGCGCGGGTCATCGCCACCTCGCGAGGCGCGGACAAGGCCGCCGCCGCCCGTCGCCTTGGCGCCGATCTCAGCCTGGACGCCGGCGCGGACGACCTCAAAGGCGCGATCCGGGCGTTCGGCGGGGCCGACGTCGTGCTGGACATGGTGGGGGCGGACTATGCCGCGCTCAACCAGGCGGCGCTGAATCCGCTTGGCCGATGGGTCGTGATCGCCACCCAGTCCGGCGCCCTGGCCCAGGTCGATCTCGCGCGGCTGATGATGAAACGGATCACCCTGACGGGCTCCACCCTGCGCAGCCGGCCGGCGGATGAGAAGGCCCGGCTGATCGCGGCGGTCGAGGCGGCGGTCTGGCCCTGGGTCGCCGCCGGCGCGGTCAGCCCGCCGGTCGAGGCGACCTTCCCCCTCGAACGGGCCTCGGCCGCCCACCTCCGGCTGGAGGCGGGCGGCCACGTCGGCAAGATCGTGCTGACGGCCTGACCTAGCGGGGTCCGCCGCGCCCGACCGGACGGAGCGACGAAATCCGGTCGTTCATGCCGTTGCGCTGCAGATCCCGGACGTTGTCGGTGAAGGTCCGGCAGGTGCCGCGGAAATAGGCGTCGGTGCAGGCCTCCCAGGAGCCCTCGAACCGCATCGAGCTGATCGCGTCGTTGAAGCCCGTATCGCGCAGGTTCGGCATCTCGCCGCGGAAGGTCGTCGAGGCGCCGCGGAACATGGAGTCGCGGAAGACGGTGATCTCGCCGCGGCCGCCGCCCCAGCCGCCGCCGGGCCGGTCAGGACGGCCGGGGCCGCCAGGGCGGCCTTCGTACTGACCCCGATAAGGGCCGCAGACCAGCAGGCCGTCGTCGTTACGGATCTCGTGGGCGGTGCAGCGATTCACCTCGATCGAAGTCCCGCGGACCTCGCCCCGCCGGTCGCGACAATCGGCATAAAGGCGGCCGCGATTGACGTATTCGCCGCTGCAGGTCGAACGGTAGTCGCCCCGCGGCGCAACCCGCTCGGATCCGCCGGGTATCTGGGGGGCGAACGCCTGTCCGCCGCCGGAAAGGACCGCCGCGGCGGCCAGCATTTCGATCAACATGGAATTTCCTCCGAACCGGTCTCTCGACGCACAATGCGTCAACCGGGTCATCGTCGCGCGGCCAGGATGAACCTTGGCTGTATGGCCGCGTCTAGTTCCGTTTTCTTTTCTGGCGAATGGGACTATATCCCGATCATCAACGCCCGGTCGAAAGGCCGGGCGCCGTCGTATCCAGAGCCCGGTTTCCGGGCTCGAACAAGAACCGGAACGCCAAATGACCGAAATCCTGATGCCCAAGGCCACCGCGGTCTGGCTGGTCGACAACACCTCCCTGACGTTCGAACAGATCGCCGACTTCTGCGGCCTGCACCCGCTGGAAGTGCGCGGCATCGCCGACGGCGACGTGGCGCGCGACATCCGCGGCGCCGATCCGCTGGTCAACGGCCAGCTGACCCGCGAGGAGCTGGACAAGGCGCAGAATGACGACGCCTACCGCATGAAGGCCGTGGTCAGCCGCCACGCCGAGCTGCTGAAGGTGCACAAGGCGCCGCCGAAATATACGCCCGTCTCGCGCCGCCAGGACCGTCCCGACGCCATCATGTGGTTCGTGCGCAACCACCCCGAGGTGACCGACGCCCAGATCGCCAAGATGCTCGGCACCACCAAGTCGACCATCGAGAGCGTGCGCAACCGCACCCACTGGAACAGCCCCAACATCAAACCCGTCGATCCGGTGACCCTGGGCCTGGTCGGCCAGTTGGCCCTCGACGAACTGGTCAGGAAGGCCGCTGACAAGAAGGCGAAGGACGACGCCAAGAAGGGCGGCGCCACCCTTCAGGCCGTCGACGCCCCGCAAGAGCCGGTCGAGGAGGAATTTGTCCCCGAAGCCCGCGAGCGTCGCGGCGCCGAACCGACCGCCGCCTCGGTGTTCGGCTCCAAGGACTGAGGCTTCCGCTCAGGAAAACAAAAACGGCCCCGGGAGCGATCCCGGGGCCGTCGTCCTTGCGGGAGACCGTGGCTAGTGCGCTCGGGTCTCCAGACTGGTGATCTGTTCCTTGAGCCGGAGCTTCTGTTGCTTCAGCTCCCGTACGCGAAGCGAGTCCGTGGCCGGGTGGGTCGTCTCCTTGCGGATGGTCTCATCCAGGCTGCGGTGACGGTTTCCCAGTTCGCGGATACGAGCTTCGATGGTCATGGCTTGCGCCTCCATGTGTAAGGGACCAGTACAGTCAGCGCCGGGTCTGACCGGCTGTAGAATCACATTCCAGTGAACTGCCGACCGTCCTGATACGGACCACCCTGGAGCCCGAATTGGCCGAAGATGTGAACGGAGCCGTACGGAACCTGTCCGGCTCGACGCCCGCCCGACTGATCGTAGGGATTTCCGGAGCCTCCGGCGTGACTTACGGCGTCCGCGTGCTCGACGCCCTTCGCGAACTGGGGGTCGAGAGCCATCTGGTCGCGACCCGCGCCGCCCTGCTGACCCTGTCGCAGGAGACCGACCTGTCCGCCGATGACCTGATGAGCCGCGCCGACGTGTCGCACCGGCTGAACGACGTCGGCGCGACCATCGCCTCGGGATCGTTCCGGACCTTGGGGATGATCGTCGCTCCCTGCTCCGTCCGCACCATGAGCGAGATCGCCACCGGCGTGACCTCGACCCTGCTGACCCGCGCCGCCGACGTCGTCCTGAAGGAGCGCCGCCCGCTGGTGCTGATGGTCCGCGAAACGCCTCTGCACCTCGGCCATCTGCGCACCCTGACCGCCCTGGCCGAGATGGGCGCGATCATCGCCCCGCCCCTGCCCGCCCTCTATGCCCGCCCCGCGTCCATCGCCGAGATGGTCGACCAGTCGGTCGGCCGGGCGCTGGACCTGTTCGGCCTCGACTGGTCCGCCGTGCGGCGCTGGGACGGGCTGAAGAAGGACGCGGCGGCGGAATGAGGCTGTGGGACTGGGCCCTGGCCGCCTATGGCGCGGAGGGCGTCGCCGACGCCTGCCTCGAGCTGCAGGACGCCGCCGGCCAGAACGCGCCGCTGCTGCTCTGGGCCGCCTGGTGCGCCGCCGAGGGACGCACGCCCGACGCGGACGCGCTGGAGGCCGCCGGCGACACCGCCCGCGCCTGGCAGGAGACCGCTATCGCGCCCCTGCGCGCCGTGCGCCGGGCGCTCAAGTCGCGCGCGCCCGACCTCGACGACGAGGCCCGCGAAGCCGTTCGCGCCCAGGTCAAGGCCGTGGAGCTGGAAGCCGAGCGCCGGCTGTTGGCCGCCCTGGAGGCGCTGAGCCCGGAGCCGACGGGCCGGCCGCAGCCGCCCATCACCCTGCTGGTCGCCGCCGCCCGGGTCTGGTCGCCGATGACGCCGCGGGCCGGGCTGGTCCGCCTCGCCGACCGTCTTCCGGCGTGACCCGGCGCGCAGTATGATCACCGTCCGGGGCTTCAGATGAACGACGACGAACCTTTCCTGACCGAGGAAGAGCTGGCGCTGCACGCGCGGCTCAAGGTGCTCCAGCGCGAGCACGCCGACCTGGACGCCTCGATCGAGGCCCTCGGGCACATGCCGGTGCCGGATCAGCTGATGATGGCGCGGCTCAAGCGGAAGAAGCTGGTGCTGCGGGACGAGATCACCAAGATCGAGGACCGGATCCTGCCCGACATCATCGCCTGAGGGCGACCTCACCGCCCCTTCTTGCGCACCCACATGGCCGCGTCGGCCTCGGCCAGCCAGACTTCGGGGTCGGTGTGGGCGGCGAAGGCGCGAACGCCAAACGATCCGCCCAGCGGCGCCCGCTCGCCCTCCCACTGGAAGCCGTCGGCCTCCAGGGCGGCCGACAGCCGCCGGGACTTTTCGCGGCCCTCCTCCAGCCCTGCGTTCAGCATCAGCAGGGCGAACTCGTCGCCGCCCAGCCGACCGACGGCGTCGGACTCGCGCAGATTGGCCCGCAGCAGCCCGGCCACATGCACCAGGGCCGCGTCCCCGGCGGCGTGGCCGAGGCTGTCGTTGACGCCCTTGAAGCCGTCGAGGTCGAGGTACAGCAGCACCGCCGGGACTTCATGGCGCTGGCAGAAGGCCATGGCCCCGCGCATCGCCGACAGAAAGCCGCGGCGATTCAGGGCCGGGGTCAGGACATCATGATCGGCCGCGGCCTCGGCCGCCTCGGCGCGCAGGCGCAGGCGTTCCACCTCGGCGCGCAGGCGCTCGATCTCGGCATGGGGGTCGATAACGGCCGCATCGGTCACAAGAGAAAACAGGTCCCCGGCCGGCGACTCAACCTGTCCGGCTGCCCGTGAGCCTAACGCCGTCGGTTGCGGGCGCAACGCGAGTCCTGTATCGCGCCGCTTTCCCGCGAAAAGGGCGCGCCTCCATGACGACCGGGACACCACCAGTGGCGATCATCATGGGCAGTCGTTCGGACTGGCCGACGATGAAGCACGCCGCCGACGCCCTCGACCGGCTGGGCGTGGCCTGGGACGCCCGGGTGGTCAGCGCCCACCGCACGCCCAAACGCCTGTTCGACTTCGCCAGCGGGGCGCGCGACGCTGGCTTCAAGGTCATCATCGCCGGAGCCGGCGGCGCCGCCCACCTGCCCGGCATGGCCGCCTCCATGACCGAGCTGCCGGTGCTGGGCGTGCCCGTCGAATCGAAGGCGCTGAAAGGCATGGACAGCCTGCTGTCGATCGTCCAGATGCCCGGCGGCGTGCCGGTGGCGACCCTTGCCATCGGCGAACCCGGCGCGAAGAACGCCGGCATCCTGGCGGCCCAGATCCTGGCCCTGTCGGACGAGGTCCTCGCCGGCCGGCTGCAGGCCTTCCGCGAGGCCCAGACCGAAGCGGTGCACGAGACGGTCGAGGACTGAGTGACCCTGACGCTGAAAGCCTCGCCCCTGCCCCCCGGTTCGACCCTCGGCATCCTCGGCGGCGGTCAACTGGGCCGGATGTTGAGCCAGGCCGCCTCGCGTTTGGGCTTCAATGTCGTGATCCTCGATCCGGAGGAGAACAGCCCCGCCGGACGGGTGTCGCAGGGCCAGATCGTCGCCGCCTATGACAATCCCACCGCTCTGGGCGTGCTGGGCCAGACCTGCGCCGCCGTGACCTTCGAGTTCGAGAACGTGCCCGCCGCCTCGGTGGCCCGGCTTGTCGAGGGCGGGGCCGTCGTCTCGCCGGGACCCAAGGCCCTCGCCGTGGCCCAGGACCGGGTCGATGAAAAGACCTTCCTGAACGGCGTCGGCGCCCCGACCGTCGACTTCGTCCCGGTCGACAGTCTGGACGACCTGCTGGTCGGGCTGGAGCGCCTCGGCGCACCAGCCCTGCTGAAGACCCGGCGTGAGGGCTATGACGGCAAGGGCCAGGTCTGGGTGCGCTCGGCGACGATGGCGGCCGACGCCTGGGCCGCCGTCGGCGAACGCCCGGCCATCCTCGAGGCCCGCGCCGCCTTCGTCCGCGAGCTCTCGATCATCGCCGCCCGCGGCCGGGACGGAAAGATCGCCGTCTATCCGCTGGGCGAGAATGTCCACAAGGGCGGGGTGCTGAAGACCACCCTCGCCCCCGCCGCCGTCGATGCGAAGACGGAGAAGCGGGCGCGGGCGATCGCCAAGGCCGTGCTGGAGGGCCTCGACTATGTCGGCGTCCTGGGCGTCGAACTGTTCGACCTCGGCGACGGGACCCTGCTGGTCAATGAGATCGCGCCGCGCGTCCACAACACCGGCCACTGGACCCAGGACGGCTGCGTCTGCGACCAGTTCGAACAGCACATCCGCGCCATCGCCGGCTGGCCCCTGGGCCCGACCGCGGCCCATGCCCGCGTCGAGATGACCAATCTGCTCGGCGACGAGGTCGATCAGTGGACGAAACTGTCCGCCAAGCCCGACGCCCGCCTGCACCTCTACGGCAAGGCCGAGGCCCGCCCCGGCCGCAAGATGGGCCATGTGAACCGGGTGAAATTTCTCTGATTTCCGCTCATCCCGGCGAAAGCCGGGACCCAGTTCTGTCCAGCTTGACGCCGGTGCTTCAGGACCTGGGTCGGCGGAACCGCCCGGCAATAGACCACCCAAAGGACTGGGTCCCGGCTTTCGCCGGGATGAGCGGAGTCATTGAGATCTCGCCCCGTACCGCATCCGGCTCAGCACATCCGTCACCTTGCGCAGCGGCGCGTCGAAATCCTTGCCGGCCTTCCATTTCTCGAAGGCCATCACATTCTCGATCCGGGCCGCCACGAACGATTCCGCCGCCTCGCGCCCATCGAACCAGCGCATTGTCAGCGCCGGGATCAGGATGCCCGACAGGATGGCCCGCTTGGAATAGTGGTTCCAGTCGGTGGCCGTGTCCCCTGCCCAGGTCCACAGATGGTCGGCGCTCTCCCAGGCCAGCTTCAGGCCCAGATCGGCGTTGGTCGGCAGGGCCAGGAAGGCGGCGCAGCGGCGCGTCGCCTCCAGATCGGCGGCCCCCGCCTCCATCCGCGCCGAAACCGCCGCCGCAATTCGCTCGCGCATCTTCAACGATTTCCCATCGACCTTCGCCAGTTCGGCCAGCGCCCGGTCGTCGTGCCGCCGCGACAGCAGGGCCGCCAGGTCGCGCGCGCCGTTGGGCAGCAGCAGTTCCTCGTCGCCGGGCGACAGGCCGCAGGCCTCGCACGCGGCGCGCACCATGCGGCTGTTCCAGCCCAGCCGGGGCGCGACGCCAACGGCGGCGTCCAGCACGGTCTGCTCCATGCGGTCGGCCCAGTCTTCTGCGGGCGCGGCGTTCGACAGGTGTGGCGCATCGGTCATGACGGCAGCATATCCCCGTCGGGCGGGCGTTTCGAGGCTTCAGATTGAAGCGCGACGATCTGGACAGGGCCGGGGCGAAGGTGTATCAGCCCGCCTTCATCCGCAGACCCCGTCTGCCGGACCGAGATTTTATTTGTCTGCCCGTCTCCCTTTCGAGGTGCGCGGCGGGCGGCCAAAGGAGAGTTCAACCTGGTACAGATTTTCGTTCGCGATAATAACGTCGATCAAGCGCTCAAGGCCCTCAAGAAGAAAATGCAGCGCGAAGGCAGCTTCCGCGAGATGAAGCGCCACGTGCACTACGAGAAGCCCTCGGAGAAGCGCGCCCGCCAGAAGGCCGAGGCCGTGCGCCGCGCCCGCAAGCTGGCCCGCAAGCGCATGCAGCGCGAAGGCCTGCTGCCGCCGCCGAAGCCCCGGGTTCCGGGCGTGGGCGGCCCGCGCTCCTAAGCGAACGCACTGCCAGACAGATCAAGGGCCGCTCCGGGAAACCGGAGCGGCCCTTTTCCTTGCGCCCTTCTCCCCTCCGGGGGAGAAGGTGGCTCGCGAAGCGAGACGGATGAGGGGGATGCCGGCGGCGTGCTCCCTCGATCCGGTCTGACGTCAGCAGCCCCCTCATCCGGCCCTCCGGGCCACCTTCTCCCCCGGAGGGGAGAAGGGTTCCGAACTACTTTCCCCCGCCCCGGATCGCCCCGGCGAAGCTCTTCCAGCTCAGCTTCACGTCCGACAGCGCCCCCGCCCGGAAGGCCCGGCCCGCGACCCAGACCATGAACAGGGCGAAGGCGAACATGCCCGCCATGGTGCCGACCACCTCGAACAGCGGCGGCTCGGACGGGGCCCGGGCGCTCATCAGGAAGGGCGTGAAGAAGGGCACCCAGGACAGGATCTGCACCACCGGCGCGTCCGGGGTGCGCAGCGCCATCTGCATGACCAGCAGCGGCACAACCAGGATCATCATGATCGGCCCCATCAGGGTCTGGGCGTCGCGCGGCGTCTCGCAGAAGGCCCCGATGGCCGCGAACAGCACCGCGTACATCAGATAGCCGCCGACGGCGTAGGCGATGAAATAGCCGATCATCCCGCCTTCCAGCAGCACTTCGCCGATCATGGCCGCCGTCTGCGGCGCCGCCGCGATCAGGCCGGCCGCGCCGATCCCGCCCCAGACCAGCATTACCGTCGTGGTCAGCAAGGCCACGCCCAGCACCTTGCCGGCCAGGATCTCGGACGCCGAGGCCGAGGACAGCAGCACCTCGAGGATCTTGTTCGACTTCTCCTCCATCACGCTGTTCAGCAGGATCGAGGCCCCGGTGATGATCAGCGACCAGAGGATGAAGCCCGAGACCAGGCCGATGATGCCCGGCAGTTTGTCGCGGTCCGACACCTCGCCTCCGGTCGCCGCGTTGGGCGACAGGGCGGCCACTTGCGGACTGAAGCTTTCGGTTTCCTGGACGACGATCGGGTTGATCCCGGCCTGCTCGAAAACCTCCCGACGATTGGCGCCCTTCAGCGCATTGGTGACGAAGTCCTGAACCGTGTCGTCGGTGGCGCGACGGGTCCAGACCTGGGCCGTGGGCTTGCCGTCCGTGCGGTTCAGCAGCACCACGGAATCCAGCTGGTCAGCCTCCGGAACGTCGTCTCCCAGATAATGGCGCACAAGCCTCTCGCGCGCCTCTCCCGGGGCCGTCGCGCCCAGGTCGGCCGGGGCGTCCACGATCCGCAGACGCAGGCCGCCGAGGCGGTTCAGGGCCTCTCCGGCGGCCGAGGCCCCTGCTTTTCCACCCTGCTTTTCAGCCTCGGCGGCGGCTTCCCGCATCCGGGCGGCGCGGCGCTCGGTTTCGGTCTTCACGGCGTCCCGGACCGCGGCAGCGAGCCCCGCCGCCTGGGGGCCTTCCTCGAGCACCACGACTTCGCGCACCGGCTCGGACGACATCATCAGGGCCGGCAGGGCCCCGCCCAGCACGCCGAAGATCGGCAGGGCCAGCAGCGACAGCCAGAACCCGACCGTCTTGGCGTAGGCGGCGTACTCACGCCGCGCGATCAGCAGGATGCGTTTCATCGGGCGGCCTCCGCGGCGGCGGCCTTGACCGACTGGTCCTGGTCCGGGTTGTCGCCGGTCAGGCCGATGAAGGCGTCGTGCAGGGTCGGCTCGCGCAGTTCGAAGCGGCGGACGTCGAGGCCGCCAAGGAAGGCCGCCTTCAGGGCGTCCTGTCCGCGCCCGCCGGCGGCGAGGGCCGCCTTGAGCACCCGCACGCCGTCCTGTTCCGACACCACCTCGACGCCGCTGACGCCCGGCAGGCCCGCGGCCTGTTCCGGCGCGATCGCGCCCTCCAGCTCGAGGAAGCGCGGCGTGGTCGCGCGCGCCTCGGTCACCGTGCCCTCGAAGGCCTTCCGGCCCCGCGCCAGCAGGACCACCTTGTCGCACAGCCGCTCGGCGTGCTGCATCACATGGGTCGAGAACAGCACCGTGGCGCCGTCGGCGGCCAGGCCGCGGATGACCTCTTCCAGCCCCTGCTGATTGACCGGGTCGAGGCCCGAGAACGGCTCGTCCAGGATCACGAACTCCGGCCGGTGCACCACCGAGGCGATCAGCTGGACCTTCTGCGCCATCCCCTTGGACAGCTCCTTCATCTTCTTGCGCTTCGAGGCGCCTAGGCCCTGGGCGTCCAGCATCTCGCGCGCCCGCTTGCGGCCCTCGCCCGTCGGCAGGCCCTTCAGGGCGCCGAAGAAGGCGATGGCGTCGACCGGAGTCATCTTCTTGTAGAGGCCGCGCTCCTCCGGCAGGAAGCCGATCCGGTCGCGCACCTTGCGGCCGTCGTCCGCGCCGAGAATGCCGATCCGCCCGGAACTCACGCCCTGCAGACCCAGGATCATGCGGATGGTGGAGGTCTTGCCGGCCCCGTTCGGACCCAGGAAGCCGCAGATCGCGCCCTTCTCGACCGCGAAGCTGAGATCGCGCACGGCGTGGAAATCGCCATACCGTTTGTTCACCGCCTCGAGCGTCAAAGCCGCTGTCATGATCTGTCCCCGCCCTGGTCCGTCGCCGACAGGATTAGGTGTGTAAAGGACGGTTGACAAGGCGAACCGGCCCCGCCGACGCCCCGCTGTCATGAATTCCGTGTCATGTTCTCCGGGCGAGTCGCGCGATCGATGAAAGCGGGCATGGCCTACGAAACGTCCCCCTCCCCCGTGGCGCCCCGGACCGCGTCCCGCCTCTGGACCGTCGGCGCTGGCGCCGGCATCGCCGTCCTGGCGCTTCTGGCCGCCGCCGTGCGCCATCCCGACAGCGCCGCCTTCCTGCTCGGGGCGGCGGCCGTGGTCGGCCTGTCCTCCTGGGCCTTCAACCGGACCCCCGCCGCCGCGACCGGACCCCGGCCGGCGGTCGAATCGCCCCGGCCCGACCCGGACGAGGCCCTGCTGGAGCGGGTGTTCGAGGCCCTGGCTGATCCGGTCATGGTGGTGTCGGGCGGCGAAGCGGACGACATCGCCGGACGCCGCATCGTCCTGGCCAATACGGCGGCGCGCGAGGTGCTGCGCATCCAGAGGGACGGCGCCCTGCTGGTCCAGGTGCTGCGTGACCCGGCGGTGCTGGAGGCGGTGGACGAGGCCCTGTTCGGCGGCCTGACCCGCACCACCGACTACGCCGGCGTGGGGGCCCAGACGCGCCATTGGCGGGCGGTGACGCGGCCCCTGACGGCCGACGCCGCCGGCGCGCTGGCCCTGGTCGTGCTGCGCGACGAGACCGAGGTGCGCCGCATGGAACTGATGCGCGTCGACTTCCTGGCCAACGCCAGCCACGAGTTGAAGACGCCGCTGGCCTCCCTGTCCGGCTTCATCGAGACCCTGAAGGGCCACGCCCGCGACGACCCGCGGGCGCGGGACAAATTCCTCGACATCATGGCGACCCAGGCTGACCGGATGAGCCGGCTGGTGACGGACCTGCTGTCGCTGAGCCGCATCGAGCTGAACGAGCACGTTCCGCCGTCCGGAAAGGTGGATCTGGCGCGGGCTACGGCCGATGTCGTCGACGCGGTCAGCGTGCTCTCCGCCGACCGCGCCGTGGTCGTACGGCTGAACGATCGCAACCTCAGCGCACCGGTGCATGGCGATCGCGACGAGATCCTGCAGGTGGTCCAGAACCTGGTGGACAACGCCATCAAATACTCGCCGGACGGCGGGACTGTCGAGATCGTGCTGCGGCCGAACATCGCCCTGGACGAGGCGGCCGCGCCCTGGTCGGGCGGCAATCGCGGCGAGGGCGCGACCCGCCTGCCCCTGGTCACGCCGGATCGGGAGCCGGGCCAGCGCTACGCCGCCGTCACCGTGCGCGACCACGGCCCCGGCATGGCGCGCGAAAACCTGCCGCGCCTGACCGAGCGATTCTATCGCGTCGAGGGCCAGAAAAGCGGCGAACGCCAGGGCACGGGACTGGGCCTTGCGATCGTCAAACACATCGTCAACCGGCACCGCGGCGGACTGACCGTAGAGAGCGCCCCCGGGCAGGGCGCCACCTTCACCGCCTATTTCCCGATCGCCGCGCCCGGGGGCGACACGCCGGGTTTGTGACGGTCGCCGGACGCCCGGCCGCACGGGGTAACAGAACTGTCACGTCGCCGTCTTAAACCGCTGACCATTCGGGGGCAGACACAACCTTGAACGTACCGGAAGACCGGACCGTTTCGATTTCCTCCCGGGACCGTCCATGACCTGGCTCTTCCTGCCGATCCTGATCGCCGCGGCCGTCGCGGCCTATGTCGGCGGCCGGTGGGCGGCCGCCCGGCGCGGCGAGCGTTTGCCGGCGGGACAGCGGCCGCATTCGCGTCCAGGCCAGCACGGGGCCTACGCCCTGATCTGGACCCTCGTCCCCGCCCTGGTCGTGCTGTTCGCGGCCTCGATCATCTCGCCCAACATCGAACGCCAGCTGACCGCCTCGGGCGCGCCGGAGGCGGTGCAGCAGCTTGAACCCTTCCGCCGCGAGGCCTTCTTCGCCGACGCCCGCGCCGTGGCCGACGGCCGGCCCGCCGTGCAGATCTGGCCCGCCCCCTATGCGGAACTGCTGCCGGCCGAGGCGAATCGCGCCGGCCGCATCAGCCAGACCCTGGGCCTCGGCGGCGTCGCCCTGGCCGCCCTCGCCGCCCTGCTGGGCGCCCT
Source organism: Brevundimonas sp. (assembly GCA_046292645.1). Classification (GTDB taxonomy): domain Bacteria; phylum Pseudomonadota; class Alphaproteobacteria; order Caulobacterales; family Caulobacteraceae; genus Brevundimonas. Next base: position 46,965 of record JBKBQO010000001.1, on the reverse strand, counting down.
GTTCGTATTCAGCCAGATCCGCCCCGGCATGCGGGCGCGCAACCGGGTCGAGGGCTGGATCGTCGGCGTCCTGTTCGTCTGTTCGGCCGTCGCCATCCTGACCACCGTCGGCATCATCGCCTCCCTGGTCTATGATTCGATCCGCTTCTTCGATTCCGTCCCGATCGCCGAATTCCTGTTCGGGACCCAGTGGAGCCCGCAGACCGCCATCCGGGCCGACCAGGTCGGCTCGACCGGCGCCTTCGGGGCCCTGCCCCTGTTCGCCGGCACCTTCCTGATCATGCTGATCGCCATGGCCGTGGCCGCGCCGGTCGGGCTGTTCTCGGCCATCTTCCTGTCGGAGTACGCGACGCCGGTGTTCCGCGCGACGGTCAAGCCGGTGCTCGAGATTCTCGCCGGCGTGCCCACGGTCGTCTACGGCTTCTTCGCCGCCCTGACGGTCGGCCCGGCCTTCCGGGAATTCTTCAATGGCGTCGGCGCCCTGCTGGTCGGCGGTCCGCTGAACGATCTCGGCCAGTATCTGATGCTGGTCCAGAACCAGATGGCCCTGGTCGCCGGGGCGGTGATGGGCATCATGCTGATCCCCTTCGTCTCGTCCCTGTCGGACGACATCATCAACGCCGTGCCCCAGTCGCTGCGCGACGGCTCCTACGCCATGGGCGCGACCAAGTCCGAGACGGTGAAACGGGTGTTGCTGCCGGCCGCCCTGCCCGGCGTCGCCGGCGCCATGCTGCTGGCCATGTCGCGGGCGATCGGCGAGACCATGATCGTCACCATGGCGGCCGGCCTGGCCGCCAGCCTGACCCTGAACCCGCTCGACACCGTGACCACGGTGACGGTCCAGATCGTCACCCTGCTGACCGGCGACCAGGAGTTCAACAGCGCCAAGACCCTGTCCGCCTTTGGCCTCGGCCTGACCCTGTTCCTTGTGACCCTTGCGCTGAACATCGTCGCTCAGCGCATCGTCCAGACCTACCGGCAGCAGTATGACTGAGACGCCCGTCACCTCGGAAATGCGCGCCGAACGCCTGCGCGCCGGACTCAAGCGGCGCTACGCCCGCGAGGGCCGCTTCAAGCTGTACGGCCTGCTGGCCATCGGCGTCGCCGTGGGCTTCCTGCTGCTGCTGCTGGGCCGCATCATCGAACAGGGCCACACCGCCTTCTACAGCCATACCCTGACCATCCCGGTCTATATGGACCCGGCCCGCATCGACCGCGGCTATCCACAGGGCACCAATTTTGAACTGCTGGTGGCGGAACAGCAGCTGGCCCGGTTCGGCGTCGCGGATGACGCGGAGGGAACCCGCGCCACCGCCTTGCGCGGCCTGCTGTCCTCGGAGCTCAAATTCGTCGCCGCGGAACGGGTCCGGTCGAACCCGGCCGTGATCGGCCACACCGTCACCATCGCGGCGCCGGTCTCGGATGACGCGGACCTGTATCTGAAGGGGGAGATTTCGCGCGACACCCCGCCGGAGCAGCGCCGCCTGTCCAACCAGCAGATCGACTGGCTGGACCAGATGAAGGCCTCAGGCCAGGTCGCCGCCCATTTCAACACCGGCCTGTTCACCCGCGGGGATTCGACCGAGCCCGAGCTGGCCGGGGTGCTGGGCGCCGTGGTCGGCTCGATCCTGATGCTGCTGGTCACGGCCTTCATCGCCATCCCGCTGGGCGTCGGAGCGGCCGTCTATCTGGAAGAATTCGCCCCGCGCGGCCGGATCACCGACCTGATCGAGGTCAACATCAACAACCTGGCCGCCGTGCCGTCGATCATCTACGGCCTGCTGGGCCTGGCCCTGTTCATCAACTGGATGCACCTGCCGCGCGCCAGCCCGCTGGTCGGCGGCCTGGTCCTGGCCCTGATGGCCCTGCCGACCATCATCATCGCCACCCGCTCGTCGCTTAAGGCGGTGCCGCCCTCGATCCGAGAGGCGGCCCTGGCAATGGGCGCGTCGAAGACCCAGACCGTCTTCCATCACACCCTGCCCCTGGCAATGCCGGGCGTGATGACCGGGGCCATCATCTCCATGGCCCACGCCCTCGGCGAGACCGCCCCCCTGCTGCTGATCGGCATGGTCAGCTTCATACCGGGCATTCCCGGATCCGTCGCCGAGCCGGCGGGCGCCCTGCCGTCGCTGGTCTACATCTGGGAAAACGCCTCCGAGCGCGCCTTCCACGAGCGGACCGCCGCGGCCATCCTCGTCCTCCTCGCCTTCATGATCGTCATGAACGCCGCCGCCATCTTCCTGCGCCGGCGCTTCGAACGCCGGTGGTAGCCCGATGAAATTCACCCTCTTCCGCGCCCCGGACAAAGACGCCGGACACAAGGATCCGCTGGATACGCCGCGCATGGGCGGCGCCGCCCTGCCTGCCGCGGCCGCCTCCGAAGACCGCAGCGATGAGTCGATGCTGGCGCCGACCGACGCCGAGGCCCGTGACGGCACCCCCGCCCTGACGCCCGCCATGGCCGCACCCAAGGCGACCCATCACGGCGGCGGGCCGATCGGCCCGACCAAGATCGCCGCGCGCGAGGTTTCGGTCTTCTACAACGGCAAACAGGCGCTGCATGACGTCTCGCTGGACATTCCGGACAAGACGGTCACCGCCCTGATCGGCCCGTCCGGCTGCGGCAAGTCCACCTTCCTGCGCACCATGAACCGGATGAACGACACCATTCCGGGCGCCAAGGTCACCGGCCGGATCGAGATGGACGGCGAGGACATCAACGCCAGATCGGTGGATCCCGTGCTGCTCCGCGCCCGCGTCGGCATGGTGTTCCAGAAACCCAACCCCTTCCCCAAGACCATATTCGAGAACGTCGCCTACGGCCCGCGCATCCACGGCCTGGCCGCGTCGAAATCCGAGCTTGAGGGCGTGGTCGAGGCCTCGCTGAAGCGCGCCGGCCTGTGGGACGAGGTCGCCGACCGCCTGCATTCCCCCGGCACCGGCCTGTCCGGCGGCCAGCAGCAGCGCCTGGTCATCGCCCGGGCCATCGCGGTCGAGCCCGAGGTCATCCTGATGGACGAGCCCTGCTCGGCCCTGGACCCGATCGCCACGGCCCGGATCGAGGAGCTGATCGACGAGCTGCGCGAGCGCTACTGCATCGTCATCGTCACCCATTCCATGGCCCAGGCCGCCCGGGTCAGCCAGCGCACCGCCTTCTTCCATCTGGGTCGCCTGGTCGAGACCGGCGACACCGAGGAAATCTTCACCAACCCGCGCGAGCGGCGCACACTCGACTACATCACCGGCCGTTTCGGCTAGGACCCGCCCATGCCCCAGCACACCGTCAAGGCCTATGGCGACGAACTGAACCAGCTGACCGCCGAGGTCGCCCGCATGGGCGGCCTGGCCGAGGCCCAGGTCGCCGACGCCGTCGATTCCGTCGCCCGCCGCGACATCGCCCTGGCCCGCGCCGTGATCGAGCGTGACGCCCGTCTGGACGCCATGCACCGCGACATCGAGCGCAAGGCCATCCGCCTGATCGCCCTGCGCCAGCCGGTGGCGTCGGACCTGCGCCGCGCCCTGGCCTCGATGAAACTGGCTGTCGATCTGGAGCGGACCGGCGACCTGGCCAAGAACATCGCCAAGCGCGGCCTGATCCTGGCCGAGGGCGAACCGATGCCGCCCCTGACCCGGTCGATCGAACGCATGGGCCGGCTGGTGTCGATGCGCCTGCGCGACGTGCTGGACGCCTACGCCGCCGCCGAGATCGACCGCGCCGTCGCCGTCTGGAACACCGACGACGAGGTGGACGAGCACTACAACGCCCTCTTCCGCGAGCTTCTGACCTATATGATGGGCGATCCGCGCACGATCACCGCCGGCACCCATCTGCTGTTCATGGCCAAGAACCTCGAGCGGATCGGCGACCACGCCACCAACATCGCCGAGACCATCTATTACGAGATCACCGGCCAGGAGTTCACGGGCGAACGCCCGCGCTGGAACCCCGACGCCGCCGAAGCCGCCCCCGAACCGCTGTCGCCCGCCTGAATTCCGGAGAATATCCCGTGCAGCCCTATGTTCTGGTGATGGAAGACGAGGACGCCCTGGCGACCTTGCTGTCGTACAATCTGGAGAAGGAAGGCTATCGCGTCGTCGTCGCCGCCGACGGCGAGGAGGGCATGCTGCAGATCGAGGAGCGGCTGCCGGACCTGGTGCTGCTGGACTGGATGCTGCCCAAGCTGTCGGGGATCGAGGTCTGCCGCCGCATCCGCGGCAAGCCCGAGACGCGCAACATGCCGATCATCATGCTGACCGCCCGGGGCGAGGAAAGCGACCGCATCCGCGGCCTCGACACCGGCGCCGACGACTATCTGACCAAGCCCTTCTCGATGAGTGAGCTGATCGCCCGCATCCGCGCCGTGCTGCGCCGCATCCGGCCGGGCCTGGCCGACGACCGGCTGAATCACGGCGACATCGTCATCGACCGGGTGGCGCACCGCGTCCGCCGCTCGGGCCAGGAAATCCACCTCGGCCCGACCGAATTCCGGCTTCTCGACCATCTGATGCAGCACCCGGGCCGGGTGTTCAGCCGCGAACAGCTGCTGGACGCGGTCTGGGGCTCTGACGTCTATGTCGAGGCGCGCACGGTGGACGTCCACGTCGGCCGCCTGCGCAAGGCGCTGAACGTAGAAGGCACGGTCAATCCGATCCGGACCGTGCGGTCCGCGGGCTATTCGCTCGATCTCGGGGGCTGAGACCGTCGCGGAGCCGGGACGAAGGGCTGCTCGCCTCCCAGTTCGCGGATGAAGCCGCCCTGCCGGCCCGGAAGCGCATAGGAAATCGGCGCGGAACATCCCCGGACCGTCCGCTCAACCAGCAGATAGCGCCGGACCTCGTCAGTCGGCGCGTGGGACAGGTCGTTCCGGAACAGGTCGGACGGGCCGGCTGACCCTTCGATCCGCTGCATCCCGCCGACGCAGCGGGCGGCCCTCGACTCGCCGACGACCGGCGGCTGGATGTCGAAGCGGAGCGCCGTCTCCGGCGCCGCGGACATCAGGGGATCCGACAGCAGCATCAGCAAAAGCGGCAGCATGACAACGTCTCCGTGCGAGGACAGCCTACCCCAGATCGCGCCGCGCGTCATCCAGAAGGCGGCGGGTCAGCCTCTGTTTTGCTGGTGGAGGAAGATGCTTCCCTCGGTCATTGAAGCGGTTACGGTCGGCTGTGTCCCTGACAGGAGTCGCCCATGCGCCGCCGCACCTTCCTCTCAACCCTTCCCGCCGGCGCCCTCCTCGCCGGAGCGAGCTCAGCGGCGGCGGCCCCTGCCCCGGCCTCGCCCGCCCCCGCCCCGCCCCGCCAGACCGCTCCCGCCGACCCCTTCGCCGGCATCGGCCCCGGCGACCGCAACAGCGGCGTGAAATTCGTCGGCCGCTCGACCGTCTGGGGCCAGCACGGCGCCGCCGCCACGGCCCATCCGCGCGCCACCCTGATCGGCATCGACACCTTGCGGCGCGGCGGCTCGGCCATCGACGCCGCCATCGCCATCAACGCCGCCCTCGGCTTCCTCGAGCCCACCGCCAACGGCATCGGCGGCGACGCCTTCTGCATGATGTGGGACCCGGCGCAGCGGAAGGTCGTCGGCTTCAACGGCTCGGGCAACAGCCCCCGCGGCCTGTCGCTGGAGACGGCGCGATCGAAGAAGGCCGAGGACGGCTATCTGCCGCCCTATGGCGCGGTCACGGTCAACGTCCCCGGCACCGTCGACGCCTGGTGGAGCGCCCACCAGCGCTACGGCAAGCTGCCGTGGGCCGAGGTCCTGCTGCCCGTCGCTGAACTCTGCGAGGAGGGCGTGCCCATGCCCCAGCTGATCGCTTGGTACCTCGAGCGCAACATGGCCAATTTCGACCGCCGCGTCGCGATCATCGAGGAAAACGACAACCGCAAGAAGGTCTACGCCCCCGACGGCCGCACCCCCGCGGTGGGCGAGGTCTTCGCCAACCCCGACCTGGGCCGCACCTACCGGATGATCGCCGAGGGCGGCCGCGACGCCTTTTACGAGGGGCCGATCGCCGACCATATCGAGCGCTATTTCCGCCGCATCGGCGGCTGGATGACCAAGGCCGACCTGGCCCCGCACGCCACTGAGTGGGTCGAGCCGATCCGCACCGACTATCGCGGCGTCGATGTCTATGGCCTGGGCCCCAACACCCAGGGTCTGTCGACCAATCAGATCCTCAACATCTGCGAGCGCTTCGACCTCAAGGGCATGGGCTTCCAGTCGGCCGCCTCCATCCACCACCAGGCCGAGGCCAAGCGGCTGGCCTTCGAGGATCGCGCCAGATGGTTCGCCGACGACCGCTTCAGCCGCACCCCGGCGGAGTATCTGAACTCCAAGGCCTATGCCGCCGAACGCGCCGCCCTGATCCGCCCCGACCGGGTCATGGACCGCGCCTTCCCCGGCGACGCCCCGACCCAAGGCGACACGACCTATTTCAGCGTCGCCGACAAGGACGGCATGATGGTCAGCTGGATCCAGTCCAACTACCGCGGCATGGGCTCGGGCCTGGTCCCCGACGGCCCCGACGGCTCGACCCTCGGCTTCATGTTCCAGGACCGCGGCGAGCTGTTCAACTTGGCCGACGGCCACCCCAACGTCTACGCCCCCGGCAAACGCCCCTTCCACACCATCATCCCCGGCTTCGCCTGCAAGGACGGACAGCCGTGGATGGCCATGGGCGTCATGGGCGGCGGGATGCAGCCCCAAGGGCAAGCGCAGATCATCATCAACATGGTCGACTACGGCCTCGACCCGCAGGAGGCCGGCGACGCGCCCCGCTGGCAGCACGAGGGCTCGTCCGAGCCGAGCGGCCACCCGGCCGAGGGCGTCGGCGTCCTGCATCTTGAGACAGGGGTGCCCGCGGCGTCCAAGGCGCAGCTGGCGGCCATGGGTTGGGTCCTGGGCGGCCCCAACGGCGGCTTCGGGGGCTATCAGAACGTGGTGCGGCAGGCGAACGCGCGCGGGCCCTGGACCTATGGCGCGGCGTCCGAGATGCGCAAGGACGGTCTGGCCCTGGCCTACTGAGCCAGCGCCCGCTCGATCAGCCGATCCGCCGTCGCGCCCCGGGGCGCGAAGGCCAGCGCCGGCCAGTCCGGCGTCAACCGGTCGACGGCCAGCATGATCCCGAGACCCTCGTCCTGGCTCCAACGGCCGCCCTCGCCGCGCATGAAGGTCGTGGCGTCAGACGCGGCGAGACCGCCGCCTCTTGGGTCCGTCAGCCATGTCCACGCCGCCCAGTTGCCCGTGCCTTCGAGCGTCAGGAACACGTCGTCGGCCTCGGCGTAGAGGGCGTCCTCTGCCCGGAACCACCGCGCCCGGCGAGCCGCCATGGCCTCGGCGGCCAGGGCCAGGTGCGAGACAGCCCTGTCGGCGTCCGGCGCCGTGACGGACCGGTAGAAGAGGTCCCGCTCGGCCTCATAGTCCGCCCGGTAGCCGGGTCGCTCGCCGAACCGGGTCTGGATAACGTCGTCATCGCTGTCTTCCGGCAGGCCGCGCGCCAGCAGGTCGTCGATCCGCACGCCCAGGCTGGCGGCCTGCTGGGTGTGGGCGAACTCGTGCATGAAGACGACCATCGACAGCTTGCGCCAGTCGCGGGCCTCGTCGCGGTCGGCGCGCCAGACTTCCGGCAAGGCCATGATGAAGAACATCCGGCCGTCCGACATCGGCGAGGCGAAGGCCAGCTTCCGCGCCGGGACCGTCCCGCCGTCGGGCAGGGCGATCGCCCCGGCATGGGGCGCGCCGACCGCGCGATAGCGGCGCGCGCCGACGCGGAAATCGCCCCGCGCGTCCGGCGTCAGCGTATAGGCGCAGCGCGCGTCGAACAGGGTGATGACCGGGTCGACCGGCTCGGCGATGCGCAGTCGCTCGCGGTCCAGACGGTCCCAGTCGGCGAGCGCATTCGCCGTCCAGGCGCGCGGTTCGCCGGCGAAACGGCAGGACGGGGCGACCGGCGCAGCCGGCGCGGCGGCGGTCAACATGACGAATGCGGCGACAACGCTGATCATCGTTCTCCGATGATGGAGGCGGCCGGAATTTTCAAATGAACTCGCGGAAAGGGAAAGACTGGAGCGTCTCAGTCCGCCCCGATCTCTTCCGGCTCCAGCTCATAGACCGTCGCGCAGTATTCGCAGGTCACCCGGATCTTCCCGTCGGCCTCGACCATATCGGCGCGCTCGGCCGGATCGAACGAGGTCAGCACTCCGGCGATCCGCTCGCGCGAGCAGCGGCATTGCGCCACCAGCGCCCGGGCGTCCTCCAGCCGCACGCCGTCCTCGTGGAACAGGCGGAACAACAGCGTCTCGGGCGTGATGGTCGGGTCCAGCAGTTCGTCGTCGGCCAGGGTGTGGAACAGGGCCCGCGACCGGTCCCAGGCCTCTTCCGTCGAGCCGCGCGCGTCGTCGCCGGCGATCAGCTGGATCAGCGCCCCGCCGGCCCGCCAGGCCACGCCCTCGTCCGTCACGACCGAGCCGACCGCCAGCCGCACCCGGGTCGGGATCTGCTCCGACTGCTGGAAATAGTGTTCGGCGGCCAGCGACAGGCTCTCGCCCTCGATCGGGGTGATGCCCTGGGTGCGTTCGAAGTCCGGACCCCGGTCCAGGGTCATGACGAACACCCCCTGCCCCAGCAGCGAGCGCGCGCCCGGCCGGGCGAAACCCTGCGACGCGGCGGCGACCTCCGCCTCGTCGAACCGGCAATAGCCGCGCATATGGCCGTTGGTGTCATAGTCGGCGACGACGTACCGCACCGGCCCGTCGCCCTGGGCCTGGACGATCAGCCGGCCCTCGAACTTCAGACTCGATCCCACCAGAGCCGCCAGGGCGCAGGCCTCGCCCAGCAGGGCGGCGACCGGTTCGGGATAGGCGTGGGCCGACAGGATGGCGTCGATGGTCTGGCCCAGACGCACGATCCGTCCGCGCACGGGCCAGCCCTCGATCTGGAAGGCGGCGGCCAGATCGTCGGCGGGGGCGGCGGCATGTTCGTGCGCGTGGTCGGTCACGGGCAATTCCTGAATTACGGCGATGGGCGGAAGCGCCGTGAGATAGGCGCCCGTCTCGCGAATGGTAAGGCCTGCGTGCTACAGCAGGAACCGGCGCGGGCAAGACCCCGTTCCGACAGCCCGACCCGACCACACCGACCCGGCGGTTTCATGACCAAAGCAACGCTCAAGCCCCTGAAGCAACAGGCCATCGTCATCACCGGCGCCACCTCGGGCATCGGCCTGGCGACGGCGCGGCGGGCGGCGCGGGCGGGGGCCTGCGTGTTTCTGATCGCGCGGGGCGAGAACGACCTCAAGGCCCTCTGCGAGGAGCTCCAGGCCACGGGCGCGCGCGCCGCCTTCGCGGTGGCCGACGTCGCCGACCACGCCGCCCTGGCCGAGGCCGCGGACAAATGCGTGCGGCTGTTCGGCGGCTTTGACACCTGGGTCAACAACGCCGGAATCTCGATCTTCGGCGCCATCAGCGACACCGGCCTGGACGACCAGCGCCGACTGTTCGAGACCAACTACTGGGGCGTGGTCAACGGCTCGATCATCGCCGCCGGCCATCTGCGCAAACGCTATGGCGGCGGGGCGATCATCAACGTCGGCTCGACTCTGTCGGACGCCCCGATCCCGATCCAGGGCGTCTATTCGGCGTCGAAGCACGCCGTGAAAGGCTTCACCAACGCCTTCCGGATGGAGCTGATCCGCGAGCGCGCGCCGATCACCGTCTCCCTGGTCAAGCCCGGTCCGATCGATACGCCCTACAACCGTCACGCCCGCAACCTGACGGGCCAGGCGATGCAGAACCCGCAGCCCGTCTATGCGACCCATGTCGTGGCCGACACCATCCTGTACTGCGCCAGCCATCCCATCCGCGAGATCACCGTCGGCGGCGGCGGCCGTCTGATCGCCAGCTTCTACTCCGCCCTGCCGGGCCTGGCGGAACCTCTTTTCGCCCGGTTCGCTCCCTCCCTGATGCGGGACAGGGGTTCCGCCTATGCGCCGGACGACGACGGGCTCTACGACCCGACGGACGACGGCCTCCACGAAGAGGTTTACTATCCCATGGTCCGCCAGTTCTCCGCCCTTGCCGAAGTCCGCAAACACCCCGGCATCACCAGCGGCGTCCTCGCCGTGCTCGCCGGCGTCGGCATCGCCGCCCTGCTGCTGAACCAGCGCAGCGGCCCGACCCGCTACGAGCGTATCCGCGGCCGGATCGACCCGCGCGGCTGGATCGACGCCGGCGGCCTGCGCGATCGCTTCGGCGGTCTGGCGGACACCGTGCGGCACAGCCTGTCCGAGGCCGGCGAACGCGCCGCTGATTTCGGCGAGGACGCCCGCCATCGCGGCGAGCGTCTGGTCCATGGCGCCCGGCATTCCTCGCGCAAGGCGCTGAAGAAGCACGGCAAGACGGCGCGTCGCTACGCCCATGACGCCGGCGACTACGCCCGTGATCATGCGAGGGAAGGCGGAGCCCTGCTGGCCCTGGCCACCATCGCCGCCGCCGTCGGTGCCGCGGCCCTCGACGTGCGCCGTCCGGACAGCAAGATCCGCAGCCTCGGAAAATTCTGACCTGCGTCCATTTTTGACGGAACCGTCCGCCATGATCGCCGGTCGCCCCTCCCCGGGCGGCCGGCGTTTCCGTTTGGACCGATTAGACTCATTGGACGCAATAGACTCTGTTTTTTGAACCAGCCCCGCCCATTGCTGCAACTGCGAAGGTAAGCCAAGGTCGGCGCATGGCTGATCCGACGACTTACATCTTCGACTTCGACTCCACCCTCGTGCGCATCGAGACGCTGGAGGCCCTGGCCGACATCGCCCTGGCCGGCGCGCCCGACGCGGAGGCGATCCGGGCCGAGGTGGCGACCCTGACGGATCAGGCTATGGGCGGCGACCTGCCGTTCGGAGAGGCGCTGCGCCGCCGCCTGGCCCTGCTGCCCCTGACCCGCGATCACGTCGCCGCCCTCGCCGACCGGATCCTCGACGAGGGCACGCCCTCGGTCCGCCGCAACCTGCGCTTCTTCCGCGAGACCGCCGACCGGATCGTCATCCTGTCCGGCGGCTTCAGAGAGATCATCGCCCCCCTCGCCGCCCATCTGCACATTCCCGCTGAACGGGTGCTTTGCAACGACCTGCTCTATGACGCCGAAGGCCGGGTGGCCGGCGTCGACCCGGCCAACCCCCTGTCCGAGGCGGGCGGAAAGCCCGCCGTGATCCGCGCCCTAGGCCTGACCGGCCCCGTGGTCATGATCGGCGACGGCTGGACCGACGCCGAGGTCAGGCTGGACGGCGCCGCCGACCGCTTCCACGCCTTCACCGAGATCGTCCGCCGCGAGCGGGTCGTCGCCGCCGCCGACGCCGAGGCCCCGTCGATGGACGAATTCCTCCACGCCGAGGGCCTGGCGGGTCGCTGGTCCTATCCCCGCGCGCGCATCCGCATCCTGCTGCTCGAGAACATCCACCCCGCCGCCGTCGAGCGGCTGGAGGAGGCTGGCTATACGGTGGAATCCCGCAAGGGGGCGCTCGACGAGGACGCCCTGATCGAGGCGATCAAGGGCGTTCATGTGCTGGGCGTCCGCTCCAAGACCCAGGTCAGCGCCCGGGTGCTGGAGGCCGCCGACCGGCTGATGGCCGTCGCCGCCTTCTGCATCGGCACCAACCAGATCGACCTGGACGCCGCCGCCGGCAAGGGCGTGGCCGTGTTCAACGCCCCCTATTCCAACACCCGGTCGGTCGTCGAACTGGCTGTCGGCCTGACCATCGCCCTGCTGCGCGACGTGGCCGACAAGTCCGCCGCCATGCACCGGGGCGAGTGGAACAAGTCCGCCACCGGCTCGCGGGAACTGCGCGGCAAGACCCTCGGTATCGTCGGCTACGGCGCTATCGGCTCGCAGCTGTCGGTGCTGGCCGAGGGGCTGGGCATGCGGGTGATCTTCCACGACCTGACCGAGCGGCTGGCCCTCGGCAACGCCCGGCGCATGAGCTCGCTGGACGCCCTGCTGGCCGAAAGCGACGTGGTCAGCCTGCACGTCGACGGCCGGACCGAAAACACCGCCCTGCTCGACGCCGCGCGCCTGTCACGGATGAAGCCGGGGGCCCTACTGCTGAACCTGTCGCGCGGCCACGTCGTCGACATCGGGGCGCTGGCCCAGGCCCTCGGGTCGGGCCGGATCGGCGGCGCGGCGCTGGACGTCTTCCCCGACGAGCCGGCCACCAACGCCGACCCGTTCGACAGCCCCCTGCGGGGCCTGAAGAACGTCATCCTGACGCCCCACATCGGGGGCTCGACCGAGGAAGCCCAGGAGGCCATTGGCGAATTCGCGGCCGAGCGGCTGCTGGCCTATCTGAACCGCGGCGACACCACCTTCTGCGTCAACCTGCCCAATGTGCAGCTGGCCGAGGTCTCGGGCGCGCACCGCATCCTGCACATCCACCGCAACCAGCCCGGCGTCCTCGCCGAACTCAACCGCGCCCTCGCCGCCGCCGGCCTGAACATCCTCGGACAACATCTGAAGACGGACGAACGCACGGGCTATGTGATCACCGATGTCGACCGCGACTACGATCCGGAAGCGCTCCGTACCCTGCGAAGTGTGGCCGGAACGCTGCGGTTTCGCACGCTGCATTGAAACCTTCCCCGGCGGCATCTTGCGCTCGCCGGAAACGAGCGCAGAGTGCCGCCGAACGGTCGCATCATGACGGCCGAGGGAGGATCATCGATGTCTCGTTACCTGCGCCATACGGCGCTTGCCGCACTGACCCTGGCCGCCGCCGCGGCCGCCGCATCCGCCGCCAGCGCCCAGAGCTACGACCGCCTGGTCGTGTTCGGCGACAGCCTCAGCGACAACGGCAATCTGTACGCCGCGACCGGCAACACCAACCCGATCTCGCCGCCCTATTTCAGCGGCCGATTCTCGAACGGCCCGGTGTTCACCGAATTGCTGGGCTTCAACGCCGGCCGCTACACGGCCGGCGCTTCCGTGACGGGCAGCGTCAACTATGCGTTCGGCGGGGCCCGGACCGACAGCCAGGCGTCCCCTCCCGGCATGCGCAACCAGCTGCTGCTCTATACGGGGGCCGGCGGGACCTTCGGCCCCAACGACCTGGTCAGCGTCCTGGGCGGCGCCAACAACATCTTCCAGCGCATTACCGAGTATAACCTCCTGCCAGCGCTTGACCCGCAGCGGGCCAATCCGACCGGCTTCGTCCAGGGCACGGCGACATCGGCGGCCACGGACATCAACTTCATCGTCAACAACATCGCCGGGGCCGGCGCGGGCACGATCCTGGTCGGCAATCTGCCCAACCTCGCCCTCACGCCGCAGTTCAACCAAGGGATCGGCGCGCCCGCGGCGCCGCTGGCGGACTTCGCCACCACGACCTTCAACAACGCCCTGCGGTCCAATCTGATGGCCACGGCGGCCGCGCGGCCGGGCAGCAACATTATTCTGATGGACCTGTACAAGATCGGCCCCGCCCTGGCCGCAGACCCCGGCCGGTTCGGCCTGACGAACGCGCGCGACGCCTGCTTCAACCAGATCACACTCACGGTCTGCGCCAGTCCCGACAGCTACATGTACTGGGACAGCGTGCACCCGACCGCCGCGGGGCACCGCCTGCTGGCCGCCCTCGCCAATGACTACCTGTACTATGGCGACCTCGGCGCCCAGTCGACGGTCCAGGCCGAGACCGGCTTCCGTCAGCGCGAGGACCTGCTGGACCTGGCCAGCGACGGCCTGTCCGGCCGGGCCGCCTGGGAAGAGGGCACCCACCTGACCTTCGGCGCCATCGCCGACAGCGTCGAGACTGACTCGCGCGGCGTCGTCGCCGGCGCCGAGGCCAAGGGCTGGGGCGGCCGGGTCGGGATCGACCACGTCATGTCGTCCAACGCCCGGTTCGGCGTCGCGGGCACCTTCCGCACCGCAGAGGTCGAGGCTGGCCCCATGGCCTTCGACGTCGAGACCTATGCCTTCGACGTCTACGCCGGCTGGCGCTCGGGCGCACGGTTCGTCAACGCCACGGTCGGCGGCTCGGTGGACCAGTATGACGACATCACCCGCGTCACCGCTCTCGCGGCGGTGATCCACACTGGCGAGACGGACGGCGGCAGCCTCGGCGCCCGCGTCCAGGGCGGCATGTGGTTCGACATGGGCGGCATCGGCCTGTCGCCGCGGGTCGCCGTCAACTACGTCTCGACCGACGTGAACGGCTATGTCGAACAGGGCCCAGCCGCCCAATATGTCTATGAGGACCGCACGGTGCGCGCCGCCAGCGGCGAAATCTCGCTGCGCGCCGAAGGCGGCGGCGAGGGCATGAGCTTCTTCGTCGAGGGCGGTTACCGCGACTCCTTCGGCGACAGCAGCGACGCCGTCCGTACGGGCATCGCCGCCAATCCGGCGCAGGTGCTGAGCCGCGAGATCGAGGATCCGTTCGGCGGCTCCTTGATCGCCTCGGCCGGCGTGGACGCCGATCTGGGCCCGGTGAAGCTGACCGTCGGCTATCGCGGCCGCTTCGGCGACAAGGCCGACAGCCACGTCGGCGCCATCACCTTCAGCCTGCCGCTCTAGGGCTGAACCTGTCCGAAGAACTGGGCGCGCGGCCTCCGGGTCGCGCGCCTTTTTCGTTCCAGCCCTGCGACGACCTGCCGCCCCCGGCGCCCCAAAGTCGCCCCACCGAGTCTTAGAAGGGCGGTCTTCCGGTCGCTGGCCGCAGGTCGCCCCCTGGCGATCGCCGGCGCCCTTCCCCGCTCGCAGAGCCGAAGACGGAGCCGACGCCGCCATGCGACGCCTGTTGCCGACCGCCCGGTCGTTTCTCATCCATTCAGGCCAGGCCGCCAGCCTGGCCGCCGTCGCCGTGCTGGCCATGGCCGCCGCGCCACTGACTCCGTCGTCGGCCGCACCCGACGAGGCCATGGCCGTCCCGGCGGCCCCGCCTATGACAGCGGTGGCGGAGCCCGCCGGCCCCGTCACCCGTTTGATCGCCTTTGACACGCCGGTGCGCGGCTACGCCGTCAACTCCCGCTTCGGCCTCCGTCGCCTGCCCGGCGAGGCGGCGCGGAATCACCAGGGCGTCGATTTCGCCGCCCCCCTCGGCACCGGCGTCTTCGCCGCGTCCGAAGGCTCGGTGCTCCGAACCGGCTATGACCCTGAGGGCTATGGGCGATTCGTCGAGGTTCGGCACCCGAACGGCATGACGACCCTGTACGGCCACCTCAGCCGCGTGGACGTCAGTTCCGGCGATGTCGTGTCCGACGGCGAGCGCATCGGCCTGGTCGGCTCGACCGGTCGATCCACAGGCCCGCACCTGCATTTCGAGGTCCGCCGCGCCGACCGACAGGTCAATCCGGAAAAGGTGATGGGCCGATCGTTCGAGGTAGTGCTGGCGCGCACCGCCGCCTGATCCACGGACGCTCCACGGCCACGCTTTCTTCACCCCCTTGAGCGAGGATCGCGTCTTCGGGGGACGTCTTGGACCAGATTCTGCATTCAACCGCGACAGGCCACGATCCGCGCTGGTTGCTGGCGGCCGCGTTGATCTGCTTCCTCGGTCTGGCCATCGCCCTGCACCTGCTGGCCGCCGCGCGGCTGCAGAGCGGCATCAAACGCCGCAGCAGAGTCGCATTGGCCGCCCTCATCTCGGGCCTTGCCGTCTTCACCTCCCATTTCCTGGCGCTGCAGGGCTACCAGGCCGGTGAGGCGATCCGGTACGCCGTCTGGCCCACCCTCGGCTCCCTTGTGGTCGCCCTCGGCAGCTTCGGCCTGGCCGCCGCGACCGTCATGTCCCGGCCCACCCGGCTGTGTCGCGCCTTCTCCGGCGCGCTGGCCTTGTTCGGCGTGGCGGGCATGCATTTCCTCGGCGTGGCGGGCCTCCGGGTCGCCGGCGAGATCGTCTTTCGTCCCGAAACCGTGGCGCTCGCCATCGGGGCGGGGCTCGTCATCGCCCTTGTCAGCAGCGGTCTACTGTACGGGCCTGGCCTAGGCCGACGGCTCGCGACCGCGCTCGGCGGCGCTCTCGCGGCGAATCTTCTTCATGTAACCGCGATGAGCTCGATCATTATTGTGCCGGGCGCGCCGTCAGAGTCCGGGCTGACGGTCTCCGGCGCGGTCATGACCGGCGTAATCGTCGCCATGGTCCTCGGGATCGTCGGCGTCGCCGCCATCATCGGCTGGATGGCCTGGGCCTCTCATGCCGGCGCGCTGAAACGCTTCCGGGAGGCGCTGGACGCCATGCCCGACGGCATGGCCTTCTACGACGGCGAAGACCGGCTGGTGCTGTGGAACCAGCGCTACGCCGAGGTCAATCCCGAGCTGTCCTCGGCACTGAAGGCCGGAATGACCTTCCGTGAGATCATCGAGATCGGGCTGGCCGAAGGCCTTTACGCCGACGCGTTGGGGCGCGAAACCGAATGGATCCAGGATCGTCTGGACTCGCGCCAGGCCCTGACCACCACCCTGGAACAACGGATCACCGGCGACCGGTGGCTGCGTGTGTCCGACCGCCGCACCGCGGCTGGCGGCATCGTCACCGTCTGCACCGATATCACCGATCTGAAGAACGACGCCCGCGCCCTGGCCGAGGCCCGGGACGCGGCCGAGTCCGCCAATGCCGCCAAGAGCCAGTTCCTGGCCAATATGAGCCACGAAATCCGCACGCCGCTGAACGGAGTGATCGGAGTGGCACAGGCCCTCGCCCGGACCCCCCTGTCGGCTCAGCAGGAAGAAATGCTGGATCTGATCCAGTCCTCCGGTCGAACGCTCCAGGCGCTGCTCAGCGACATCCTCGACCTCGCCCGCGTCGAATCAGGGCGGCTGGAGCTGGCCGCCGAGCCCTTCCACCTCGGGCGCGCCGTCCGCGAGGCGGCCCAGCTGTATGAGACGTCGGCCCGCGACAAGGAGCTGCAGTTCTTCGTCGAGATCGCGCCGGAGGCCGACGGCTGGATCGTCGGCGATGCGGTCAGGATCAAGCAGATCCTGACCAATCTCGTCTCCAATGCGGTCAAGTTCACGGGCGAGGGGTTCGTCAGCCTGACCGCCGCGCCGGGGCCCGACAGAAACGGGTCGCCCACGTTGCGTTTCTCGGTCGAGGACACTGGCATCGGCTTCGACTGCGAGACCCGCGAGCGACTGTTCAGCCGCTTCGAACAGGCGGACGGGGCCATCACCCGACGCTTCGGCGGCTCCGGCCTGGGCCTGGCGATCTCGCGTCAGCTGGCGGAGATGATGGGGGGCGACCTCGACTGCGAGAGCGAACCCGGCGGCGGTTCGGCCTTCATCCTGACCATCCCCCTTCTGGCCGCTGAGCCGCCGGCGGCCGCGGCGCCGACCACGCCCTCGTCGTCGCCGGAAGGCACTGCCCTGGTCCGGGTGCTGCTGGCGGACGACCATCCCGTCAATCGCAAGGTGGTGGAGATGATCCTGGCCCAGGCGGCTGTCGCAATGACCACCGTGGAGAACGGCGCCGAGGCCGTGCAGGCCTGTCGCGACGGCGACTTCGACATCGTGCTGATGGATATGCAGATGCCGGTCATGGACGGACTGACGGCGACCCGGGAAATCCGGCTGCACGAGGCGGCCATGGGCTTGCCCAAGGTCCCGATCGTCATGCTGACCGCCAACGCCTTGGCCGAGCATATCGCCCTGGCGGAGGCGGCCGGCGCCGACCGGCACCTGGCCAAGCCGTTCGACGCCGCCGAATTGTTGGGACTGGTGACCTCCCTGCCCCAGGCCGGAGGCCGGGCGATCGCCGCCTGATCTATTCGTAGCCGTGGGCTGCCTCGTTGATGACCTGGGAGGGCATCTGCGAGAAGTCGACATTGACCGGTTGGGCCGCCTTGGCGCGGAAGGTCTTGATCACGTGCTCCAGCCGTCGGCGCACCTCGCGCTCGGCCTCGGTCCCCGTGTCCAGGTTCAGCGGGGCCAGGCAGAAGTCGACGATGGCGGTAGTGCTGCTCAGGGGTTGCATGGTCTTTCTCCTTACTCAGCCGCCACGAACTGGGCGGTTTCGGTGGAATCCTTCAGCGCGGTCGTCGACGACTGGCCGTTGGAAATGACGGTGGCGACCTGGTCGAAATAGCCGGTGCCGACCTCGCGCTGGTGGCGGGTGGCGGTGTAGCCCGCGGCTTCGTTGGCGAACTCGCGCTGCTGCAGCTCGGAATACGCCGCCATGCCGCGGTCGCGGTATCCGCTCGCCAGTTCGAACATGCCGTTGTTCAGGCTGTGGAAGCCGGCCAGGGTCACGAACTGGAATTTGTAGCCCATGGCCCCCAGCTCGCGCTGGAATTTGGCGATGGTGGCGTCGTCCAGCTTGGCCTTCCAGTTGAACGAGGGCGAGCAGTTGTAGGCCAGCAGCTTGCCCGGATGCTCCTTGTGCACGGCCTCGGCGAAGCGCCGGGCGTCGTCCAGATCGGGGTGGGAGGTCTCCCACCACAGGACATCGGCGTATTTGGCGTAGGACAGGCCGCGGGCGATGCAGTGATCCAGGCCCGTACCCTCCTTCAGGCGGAAGAAGCCCTCGGGCGTGCGGTTGTCGCGGTCGATGAAGGGCCGGTCGCGCTCGTCGACGTCGGAGGTGATGAGCTGGGCGCTCTCGGCGTCGGTGCGGGCCACGATCAGGGTCGGGGCGCCCATGACGTCGGCGGCCAGGCGCGCGGCGATCAGGTTGCGCTCATGCGCCTGGGTCGGGATCAGGACCTTGCCGCCCAAGTGGCCGCACTTCTTCTCGGACGCCAGCTGGTCCTCGAAATGGACGCCCGCGGCGCCGGCCTCGATGAAGGCCTTCATGATCTCGAAGCTGTTCAGCGGCCCGCCAAAACCGGCCTCGGCGTCGGCGACGATGGGGACGAACCAGTCGCGCTTGGCGCCGCCCTCGGCGTGCTCGATCTGGTCGGCGCGCTGCAGGGTGCGGTTGATGCGACGGCACAGCTCCGGCGCGGCGTTGGCCGGGTACAGCGACTGGTCCGGATACATGGCCCCGGCCGTGTTGGCGTCGGCGGCGACCTGCCAGCCTGACAGATAGATGGCCTTCAGACCGGCGCGGACCATCTGCATGGCCTGGTTGCCGGTGACCGCGCCCAGGGCGTTGATGAAGGGCTCCTCGTGCAGCAGCTCCCACAGCCGGTTAGCGCCGCGTTCGGCCAGGGTGTGGGTGATCGGCACCGAGCCGCGCAGGCGACGGACGTCCTCCGGCGAATAGGGGCGCTCGATGCCGTCAAAGCGGCCGACGGGCGAGGGAACGAGATGGGCGAAGCTGGTCATGTCGGGTCTCGGCTTGGAAAGGCGGACATCGCCGCGGGTCTCGACAAGCAGAACACGCGGAAGTCACGAATGACACATCGACGGCAGGCACTATCGTGTCATTCAGTCATAATGTGACCTAGACGGTTAAGTCATTTTGTGACTAAACTTCGATATGGACGCCGCCGCCGATCGCAAGCTGTTTCTCGGAGGCCGCCTCAAGCGGCTGCGCCGCGACCTGGCCCTGACCCAGACCGCCATGGCCGGCGATCTGGGCGTTTCGCCGTCCTATCTGAACCACATCGAGCGCAACCAGCGCCCCGTCTCGGCCCAATTGCTGCTGCGGCTGGCCGACACCTATGACGTCGACCTGCGCACGCTCGGACAGACCGCCGGCCCGGCGTCGGAGGCCGAACTGGCCGAGGCCTTCGCCGATCCGGTGTTCCAGGGCCCGGCCGTGCCGCGCCACGAGATCGTCCAGCTGGCCGAGGACCAGCCCGCCGCCGCCGACGCCCTGCTGCGCCTGTACCGCGCCTTCGCCGACCGCCGCGCCCGCGACGGGGCGGAGACCGGCGGGGCCGACGACAGCCCGGCCGAATGGGTCCGCGAATACATCCAGGCCCGCCGCAACCATTTCCCCGAACTGGACGCCCTGGGCGAGACCCTGGCAGACTCGCTGGCGGCCGAGACGCCCGGCGAACCGTTTGAGACCCGGGTCCGCGCCCGTCTACAGGCGCGCCACGGCCTCAGCGTCCGCACCCTGCCCGCCGAGGTCATGGTCGAATGGACCCGCCGCTACGATCCGCACCGCAAGAGACTGCTTCTGTCGGAGACCCTGGGGCCCGCCTCGCGCGCCTTCGCCGTCGCCTTCCAGCTGGCCCTGTCGGAGCACGACGCCGAACTGACCGCCATGGCCGAGGCGGCCGCGGCGCCTGATGAGCCCACGCGCCGTCTGCTCAAGGTGTCCCTGACCAACACCCTCGCCGCCGCGGCGCTGATGCCCTACGGCCCGTTCCAGCGCACGGCGGAGGAGACGGGCTATGACCTGGGCCGGCTGCAGGCCCGGTTCGGCGTCAGCTACGAACAGGCCGCGCATCGCCTGACCACCCTGTCGCGGCCCACGGCGCGCGGCGTGCCCTTCTTCCTCATGCGCGTCGATCAGGCAGGCAACATTTCAAAGCGCTTCGCCTCGGGGTCCTTCCCCTTCTCGCGCTTCGGCGGCGCCTGCCCGCGCTGGCGGCTGCACAGCGCCTTCCGCACGCCGGGCCGGGTGATCACCCAGATCATCGAGACGCCCGACGGCGGCCGCTGGTTCACCCTCGCCCGCACCGTGGACCGGCAAGGCCATGACGCATTCACCGAGGGCCAGGACCTGGCCATCGGCCTGGGCTGCGAGCTGAAACACGCCCACCGCCTGACCTACGCCCGCGGCCTCGACCTGACGGCCCCCGAGGTCACCCCCATCGGCCCCGCCTGCCGCCTGTGCCACCGTCACCCCTGCGCCGAACGCGCCGCCGCGCCGATCGACCGGCCGCTGGTGGTGGATGACTGGGCCAAGTCGGTCAGCCCGTATCCGTTCGCCAATTCCGGGCTCAGCTGAGCAAAACCCGTCCGTCCTCGCGCCTCACCGCCACTCCGGACCGTTCCAGCAGAGCCGCCACCGCCTCCCCCGCCTGCGGGGACCCGGCATCCAGCAGCCCTTCCATGTTCCGGCGCAGCGTTGGATCGTCCGAGACCGCATCCAGCGCATCCAGCCATTCGTCCCGCGTCAGCACCCCGTCGGCCCGGTTGGCGTCGATCAGCGGCCGCAGGAAATCGAACCAGTCGCCGCCCGTCCCCCGCCGCTGAGCCGCTTCGGCCGCCATCGCGAACACCGCCCCGCAGGCGTAGAGCGCCCGGTGCTCGCCGCGAACGGCGGCCTCGGCCACCGGCTCGTCGGCCAGACTGATGCAGTCGTCGACCTCTTTCTGCAGTTCGGCCCGCGCGTCCCAGGCCGGGTCGATCGCTTGAAGGGCTCGGACCGCCATCAGGTCCGCACCGCCCTCGGTGATCCAGGCGTCCCGGGCGCGTTCGTAGCGCACCGTCTGGCCGAGCCAGAAATGCGCGCTCTCATGGCCGATGAACCAGCGAGAGGCGGCCATCAGGGCGTTGCTCGGCTGGACCACGCCCGCGCCCTCGAACCGCATGACGATGAGGCCGGGAAGCACGCTTCCGCCCATGGAGGTCATGCCGGGGGTCGGGCCGGTCCAGCTGACCATGACCGCTGGTCGGCCGGCCTGACCGGGGCCTAGCCGCGCAGCATAGACATCAGCCACGCGGGGCGCGAAATCGGCGAGGCCGGCGCTGATCCACGGTGGCAGCTCCGGATCGATGACCGCGATCAGGCGATCACTCTCCGCCGGGGCGACATCGCCGAAAAGGACATAGGTCTCCGCCTCGACCGCCGTCGCCTCGGCCACCCGCTCGCCCCGGAACAGCACGGGCCCGGCCCGGTCGCGCCAGGTCACCGCCGCCGCCCCGCCCTGCAGCTCATAACCGTTCAGATCCAGCGGGACCGTCTCGGCCTCGGCCGCGGAGGCGAGTGGAAAGACGTCAAACTGTCCGCTGGGCAAGGCCACCGACCCATCGGTGAAGACCAGCGTCCCGTAGTCGGCTTCGAGATTTTCCGACTTCGGCGTGAAGGCGATCTCGACGCGACGCGGAACAGGCCCGCCGTCGGCGCGGCGCAGGATGTCGTAATGTCCGGCCCGCTCCAGCGTCACCCCGGGCGTCACCACCCGCCACTGCTCCAGGCGCCACGGCCGCCGCGAATCCTGGATGAGGGCCGATCGGAAAAAGGCCCAGACCGGGGCGTCGCGATCAAGGTCGTAGACCGCCGTCCAACGGTCTCCATTACGGGTGACAACCACCGATGGTCGGGAGGATTCGACGGCCGCGGGTCGACCGGGTTCCGAAGACTCGTTCGCCCAAGCCCCCGATGTCAAAGCCATCGCCGCCGTAACAGCGATCAATATCGGGCGCATGCCTGTCTCCCATGTTTGCACCTTCGCCTAACGCCGACCCGCGGGTGGTGTCAGCTTAAGCTTTGGTCAGACTTCACCTCCATCGATGGATGTTCGGCTGAACCTTTCAAAAGTTCAGGGATTTAGGCGCTCTGAACAGGATCCGTCGTGAGCGTCTTTGTATTTCTGCGGAAGCACGGGCTTCTGGTTCTGGTTGTTGTGGAGCTGGTGACCGCCGCTGCGCTGGCCGGTTGGCTCGTCGCCGGAGCCGCCCCGCTCTGAAGCCGGTCAAGGCTGCCGTAAGGCCGCCTGCGCCGCCGCCAGTTCGCCGGCCATTACGGTTTTCAAGCGCTCGGGGGCGACGATCCTCACCTGATCGCCCCAGCTGAACAGATGCCAGGCCAGTTCACGCATGCCGCTGGCCCGGAATCGCACCTCCACCCCGCCGTCGGCCAGGTCCTCGACCGACTGGGTCGGGTGCCAGCGCCAGGCCCTGGCCTCGGCGGCGCCGCCGGGGGTGATCCGCAACACCACGTCCTCGATATCGTCCTGGTAGATGCCGAACGACTGGCTGGCGAACGTCTGCAGGTCGAAGTCGGCGGGCGGCGTTGCGACCCCCGGCTCCGCACGCACGGCGCTCATCCGGTCCAGACGGAAGGTCTGGATGCGGCCCGTTTCCCGGTCGGCGGCGACCAGATAGTTGGCGCGGCCGAACATCACCCCGCAGGGGGCCACGCTCCTCCTCCGAGCTTCGGCGCCAGGCCGGCTGTAGGTGAAGCCCAGCGGCTGCCCCGCTAGGATCGCCTGACGTATCTCGGCCAAAACCGTCTCGTCTGCCGAGGGTCGCGGTCCGGCCTGGATGGCGATGGTCTCGGCCCGGACCAGCGCCTCCAGATCGGGCGCCAGCCGGTTCAATGTGGTCGACCGGATGGCCGATTTCAGTTTGCGCTCCAGGCCTTCGAGCGCGGCCGCGCGCCCCACTTCTCCCGCCGCGCGCAGCCCCTGCGCCGCCTTGGCCAGTTCGACCAGTTCGGTCGCCGTTGGGGCCTGTTCGAAGGCCGACAGGCCGCCGCGAATGCGCCATCGCTTGTTGGGCGGGTCCGACACCTCCTCGGCGGCCGGATAAAGAGCAAGGATGGCGTCGCGCATCCGCTCGGCCGTGCGTCGGCCCACCCCGCTCTCGCGGGCGATGTCGTCCAGCGTCAGGCCCTCGGCGCTGGCGGCCATCCGCCGCGCCAGCTCGATCATCACGGCCGCCTTGTCCTGTCTCATGCAAAAACGATGGCATACGACCGTTTTTGACGCAACGCGCCTGCAAGGTGACTTCCAACAGCAACCGACCGCTTGGAGACCCCCCATGGCCCGCTCGTTCAACGCCCTCCAGACCATCGCCGCCAGCCGCTATCTGATCGTCCCGTGCGAGGCCGATGGCTGCGGCGACCTCGCCGTGATCTGGGACCGGCTGGAGGAACAGGTGATCGACGTCATCGACGCCCGCCTGTCCGCTTGCTACGCCGACGAGGACGCCCTGTGGGACGAGGCCCGCCCGGCCTTTGATCCCGCCGAAGACTTCCGCATGGCGGCTTGATCTGGACTA
The DNA here is from genome assembly GCA_046292645.1 of Brevundimonas sp. Lineage (GTDB taxonomy): Bacteria > Pseudomonadota > Alphaproteobacteria > Caulobacterales > Caulobacteraceae > Brevundimonas. The sequence continues at coordinate 23,147 of JBKBQO010000001.1, read as the reverse complement.
GCTGGTCGGGACGGCGGGCCGGGTCCGACGGTCGATCCAGCGCTGCGCCGGCAGTTCCACGAACCGGTGTGCCAGCAGGGCCAGGGCGACGACGCCCACGAACAGGGCCACGGCGAACAGGTCGTTGAGCCAGACCGAGCCGAAATCGATGCGCCGTCCGCCGGGCATCCAGCCCAGCTTTCGGGCCAGGATGACCACGACCACGATGACGAACATGTGGACCATGTAGATGGCGAACGACCACCGGCCGAGGGTGACCAGCGGTCGGGAGTCCAGCAGGCGGGACAGCGCCCCCTCCTCGCCGGCGAACACCCAGATGGAGGCGACGAACAGCAAGGTGACCAGCACCGTCGCCGGCCCCGTCGCCCAGGCCACGAACAGGCCGATGGCCAGCACGGTCGCGACCTCCAGCAGCGTCGCCCCGCCGCCCTTCAGCCGCGGGATAAGCAGCCACAGCCCCTGCAGTAGACATCCGAGAAAGAAGCCGTAGGCCGCGCGGGGGAAGGCCAGGTCATAGGTGGTGTTCATCCACCGCCGGGCGAACAGCAGCACCATCACCGCCCCGACCACCGCCAGCGCGGCGCCGATCCAACGCCACCGGCGGGGCGCCAGCAGCAGCAGGGCCGCGAACACCACATAGCAGGCGACCTCGACGCTCAGGGTCCATGACGGACCGTTCCAGGTCAGATGAGGGTGGATGTTGAGGGCCTGTATCAGCAGCAGGTTGGTGAAGATGGCCTCCACCGATCGGTCCCCCGTAAACGGCGTTGCGCCGTCGAACCGGGTCCACAGCCGCACCAGTTCCAGCGCCACGAAGGCGGCCAGGACGACCGCGTGCAGCGGCCAGACCCGCCCGAGGCGGCGAACCATGAAACGACCGGCGTCGCGCGGCGTCTTCAGCCGCTGGCCATAGGCATGGGCGATGACGAAGCCGGACAGGACGAAGAAATAGTCGACGAACAGATAGCTGTGCTGGATCAGCCCCCAGTCCCGCCAGTGGCTGGCCACCGGCATGTGGAACATCACCACCAGGATGGCGCAGACTCCGCGCAGGGAATCCAGCGCCTCGAAACGGCGATGCGGCGGGGCGGCGGGTACGGCTAAGGTGGTCACGGGCGGTTGATAGGGCCGCCGACCCGTTCGGCATAGAGGGTTCAGCCCTCGGTCGGATGTCGCTCCCGCATCCAGTCGAGAGATCGCGTCGCCAGCTCGCGCAACACATCCATGTCGACGTCAGCCAGCCGGTTCAAATACAGGCACGACACGCTGGTCTTGTGCTTGCCCAGCCGGGCCAGCAGGTCGGCGGAGCCTTCAAAGCCCGGATGGATGTAGACGACCAGGTTCGCCTTGCGCGGCGAGAATCCGAGCCGGGCCCCTTCCCCCTCGTGACCGCTGTCATACCGGTAGTGGTACCGGCCAAAGCCCACGATCGACGAGCCCCACATCTTCGCCGGCTCGCCGCTGATCTCTCCAAACAGGGCGCGCAGGGTCTCGGCGTCGGCGCGTCGGGTGGGGCTCTCGACGGCGGCGATGAAGTCGGCGACGGAGACGTCCGTGGCTTTGGTCCTGGCCTCGTACGCCATCACTCCTCCCTCAGGTCGCGCCCCTCAGCTCCGTCGCATGGGGCGGATAGGGAGCCGACGGTACCGGACTGGGAGGCAGTTTGGCCAGAGTACTGGCGAACCCGTGGTTGACGTCGCGGTGATGCGCCTCGTCGGCGCGCACCTTTAGCACCACGTCGCGCAGGGTCGCATCGGCCGGCAGCTTCCAATAGTGGATGGCGATGGCCGGGGCCGGCACGTTGGGCGAGCGCCCCTCGTCGATCTCCTTGAGGTACAGCGTATAGCTGACCACGGCCTCTTCCTCGAAATAGCCGACCACCCGGTGCGCCGTGCGCGACGAGATCAGATAGAGAGCGAAGAAGCCGATGTAGAAGACGGCCTGGGCCAATTGGACCACCATCCGCTCGAACCAGGTCGGGCGGGCCACCTCGATGAAGGTCATCAGGTGCATCCGCTCGTTCTCGGCCTCCTCCATCAGGGTGCGGATCCAGCCCTCATCGTCCCGCATTTCGCGCAGGCAGCGCAGATGCTGAAGCGTCGCCCCGACCATGCCGGGCACGGCCGCGACGGTCTCGAGGACGATGGCGCGGTGACCGTACCGCTTGGCGAAGAAGGTGTCGGCGCAGACGCGCAGCAGCTTGGTGAAGCCCAAGGCGAACCGGTCGGAGAAGCCTCTTGGCTCGTGATGAACGACCGGCTCGGCGTCCTTCTCTTCGTCGAGGGCCTTGTCGTCGGGGGAGAGGATCTTGTTGACCATGGAGGTGGACTTTCAGGCGCTTCGACACATTCGGTCGAGCTTCGGATTATAACGCGCGCGCCGCCCCGGGAGCGCGGACGCGATGTCGCAAGGCGCGGACAGGCCGCCACAGCGTCAGGCCCTCCACCCCCCCGGCGCCCAGCCGTGGGGCGCCAGTTCGAAGCCCGCGAAGTCAAAGCCGGGCGCGACGGTGCATCCGACGAGAGTCCATTCGCCCAGACTTTCGGCCGCCTGCCAGGCGCCCGCCGGAACCGCCCCTTGGGGCCTTTGCCCCGCCGCCAGATCCGACCCCAGGGTCAAGAGGCCGCATCCATCGATGCTGAGGGCCAGCGGGGCCCCGGCGTGGAAATGCCAGACCTCGACCGCGTCCACGCGGTGCCAGTGCGAACGTTCGCCCGCGGCCAGCAGGAAATAGATCGCCGTCGAAGCGGCCCGGCCGTCCACCAGACGCGGATCGCGGAAGGTCTCGCGGTAGTGGCCCCCTTCGGGATGGGGCCGCAGATCGAGGCACGCGATGACGTCGGCGGCGGTGAACATGGAGAGGTCGCAATATCCGTGTTAGGTCGAGCGACATGCCGACCATAGCCTTCTTTCATGGCATCGCGATCCGCATTTTTTTCAACGACCATGCGCCGCCGCACATCCATGCCTATCACGGCGATCAGGAAGCCAAATTCAACATCGAAACCGGGGAGATGACCAGCGGCAAGCTGCCCGGCGCGCAACGCAGACTCGTTCAGCGGTGGATCGCGATGTATGCTGCCGAACTTCAGGCCGCATGGACGGCCGTTCGCAATGACCAGACCCCTGAACGTATGCCGGGACCCGACGCCGACAATGACAACTGAGGTTGTTCGCATCCGAAAACTGCAACGGCTCGGACCCTGGCGGCTGAAGCTGTGGTTCTCGGACGGCCGCGCGGGCGAATGGGATTTCTCCGATCTGGCGCGTCGCGGTACGCCAATGACCCGCCCATTTGAGGATTCCGCCTATTTTGACCGTGTCTTCCTCGAGTTCGGCGGCCTGACCTGGCCCAACGGCTACGACTGGGCGCCGGACGCGTTACACGCTGACATGAAGGCAGCGGGAGTACTCAAAGTCGAGAACGCGGCGGCTTAACGCCAAGGTTCGATCCCCCGACTCCTGAGCGCAATCCGACACTTATCAGCGGCTTCCGATGTGAGCGTATTTTTCCGGTGGCGGATAGTATCTTCGACATCGGACATGAATCCGTAGTCGTTCAGAGACCCCATTCCGCCGGTAGTCTCGGACAGAAGTGACCGTAAGCCGTCGAGATCGTCCGCGGCGAGCATCGAACACGAGCGACGAATGCGAGCCGTAAGCGGGCCTTCGCCGTCGTGGCGCGCGATGAGATCCAGCACATCGCCGACGGCTTCCAAAACCTCTTCCAGGTCCGCCTCCTTGGCCACGCCTCACAGCCCCTTCACAATCCCCTCGACCATCTTCTTCGCGTCCGCGAACAGCATCATCGTATTGTCGCGGAAGAACAGCTCGTTCTCCACCCCCGCATAGCCCGCCGCCATCCCGCGCTTGATGAACAGCACCGTCCCCGCCTTCTCCACGTCCAGCACCGGCATGCCGTAGATCGGGCTCTGCGGGTCGGTCTTGGCGGCCGGATTGGTGACGTCATTGGCGCCGATGACGAAGGCCACGTCGCAGGAGCTGAACTCGCTGTTGATGTCCTCCAGCTCGAACACCTCGTCATAGGGCACATTGGCCTCGGCCAGCAGGACGTTCATATGGCCGGGCATGCGGCCGGCGACGGGGTGGATGGCGTATTTCACCTCGACCCCCTCCGCCTTCAGCTTGTCGGCCATTTCGCGCAGGGCGTGCTGGGCCTGGGCCACGGCCATGCCGTAGCCGGGAACGATGATGACCTTGCTGGCGTTCTTCATGATGAAGGCGGCGTCCTCGGCGCTGCCCTGTTTGACCGGCCGGGTCTCGACCCGCGCCTCGCCCGCCGCGCCGCCGTCGCCGCCGAAGCCGCCCAGGATCACCGAGATGAAGCTGCGGTTCATGCCCTTGCACATGATGTAGCTGAGGATCGCGCCCGAGCTGCCGACGAGGGCCCCGGTGATAATCAGGGCGATGTTCTCGAGCGTGAAGCCCAGGGCCGCCGCGGCCCAGCCCGAGTAGGAGTTGAGCATCGACACCACCACCGGCATGTCCGCCCCGCCGATGGGGATGATCAGGGTCGCGCCGAGGATCAGGGCGATGACGAAAATGCCCCAGAAGGCCCAGGTCGCCGTGCCGCCCGAGCCGATCATCACCCCGATCAGCAGCACAAGGCCCAGGGCCAGGCCGATGTTGATCAGGTGCCGGGCGGGCAGGATGATCGGCGCCCCGCTCATATTGCCGTTCAGCTTGGCGAAGGCGATCACCGAGCCGGTGAATGTCACGGCCCCGATGGCCACGCCCAGCGCCAGTTCGATGATCGACAGGGTCTTGATGCCGCCGTCGGCCGTGGCGATGCCGAAGCTGTCGGGCGCATAGACGGCGCCGATGGCCACCAGACAGGCGGCCATGCCGACGAGGCTGTGGAAGGCCGCCACCAGCTGAGGCATCTGGGTCATCTGCACTCTGGCCGCGATCAGGGCCCCCGCCCCGCCGCCGACGATGACCCCGCCCGCGATCAGGCCGAGGGTCAGCGGGTCAAGCGTTCCGGTCGTCCAGAGCGTCAGCAGGGTCACCGCGACCGCCAGCCCCATGCCGATCATGCCGAAGGTATTGCCCTGCCGGCTCGTCTCCGGGCTCGACAGCCCGCGCAGGCTGAGGATGAACAGGACGCCGGAGACCAGATAGGCCAGGGCCGCGAAGGATGCATTCATGCGGTCAGTCTTCCCCTCATTCTCATCGCTGCCCCGGAGGCCGGGCCGTGCGCGCTAGTCGCCACAGGGCGGCGGCGATGAACAGCGGACCCACAAAGACCATCGCCCAGTCGAACACCCCCATGACCCGCTCCTGGGCCACGATGCGCAGCAGGATCGAGGCGAACATCAGCACCACCCCGCAATCGAGGAAGCGCAGCTTGCGGATGGCGTCCTTCTCGCGGACCCAGCTCCACAGCCACAGCCCCGCGCCCAGGCCCGTGGCGACCCAGGACGCGCCGACCGCGAGCGGGAGAGGGTCGACGGTCACGTCCGCGCGGGCTCCGCGGCCTTCGGCTTTTCCTTCTTGCGGTACATGGCCAGCATGCGCCGGGTGACCATGAAGCCGCCGAAGATGTTGACGCTGGCCAGTGTCACGGCCGCGACGCCCGCCCCCTTGGCGATCCAGCCGTTCGGCCCCGCGTCGCCGCTGTAAGCCGCCGCCGCGATCAGCCCGCCGACCACGATCACCGATGAGATGGCGTTGGTCACGGCCATCAGCGGCGTGTGCAGGGCGGGGGTGACGGACCAGACGACGTAGTAGCCGACGAAGATGGCCAGCACGAAGATGGCCAGGCGGAAAATGGTGGGGTCGACGTGTTCCATAATCAGCGTGCTTCCTTCTCGTGAAACTCGGTGATGTCAGCGCCAGTGGCTGGGAGCCTGTCGAGCCAAATTGCCACTGCAAAGACCGCGACGGCGGCAAGCACGCCGGCCAAATAGAATGGGCTTCTGTCGGCCATGAAGGCCAAAACGCCTGCGCCGGGGCGGTCCACTCGAAACTCTTCGAAGGCCAGGATTTCGCGCCAAACCCACCAAGCCGCGAGCGCGAAGTTGAGCGCCAGCGTGGCGACACTGACGAGCTTTCGCACCCTCACCCCCGCACCCCATCATGCACGACGGCCCCGCCGTGGGTCACCGCTGAGGCCTTGAGGATCTCGTCCTCCAGATCCAGCGCCAGGGCCCCATCCTTGATCATCAGCCCGACGAAGGCGACCAGGTTCTTGGCATAGAGGGCCGAGGCGTCCGCCGCGATCCGGCCCGGCAGATTGGTATGGCCGACGATCGACACGCCGTTGGCCGTGGTCACCACTTCGCCCGCCTTGGCCCCCTCGACGTTGCCGCCCGCCTCGACGGCCAGGTCGATCAGCACCGATCCCGGCTTCATCGTCGCCACCTGGGCCGCCGTGACCAGCACCGGCGCGGCGCGGCCCGGGATCAGGGCGGCGGTGATGACGATGTCCTGCTTCCTGATGTGTTCGCCGGTCAGGGCGGCCTGTTTGGCCTGGTATTCGGGCGACATCGGTTTGGCGTAGCCGCCGGCGGTCTGGGCGTTCCTGAACTCCTCGTCCTCGACGGCGAGGAATTTCGCGCCAAGCGATTCCACCTGCTCCTTGGTCGCGGGGCGCACGTCGGTGGCCGTGACCACCGCCCCCAGCCGCCGCGCCGTGGCGATGGCCTGCAGGCCCGCCACGCCCACGCCCATGACGAAGACCTTGGCCGGCGCCACCGTGCCGGCCGCCGTCATCATCATCGGAAAGCCCTTGCCATAGGCCCAGGCCGCCTCGATCACCGCCCGGTAGCCGGCCAGGTTGGCTTGGGACGACAGGGCGTCCATCACCTGGGCCCGCGAAATCCGCGGCACGAATTCCATGGCGAAGGCGGTCGCCCCGGCTTCGGCCAGCGCCTGAACCGTCTCCTTCTCGCGATAGGCATCCAACAGGGCCACGACCACGGCGCCGGGCTTGAGGGCGCTGGTCTCCTGCGCCGTCGGCCCGCGCACCTTCAGCACGATGTCGGCGCCCGACAGGACCGCCCGCGTATCGCCGGCCACGGTCGCACCGGCGGCGGCGTAGTCGTCGTCGGGAATCGAGGACCCGGCGCCGGTCCCGGCCTCGACCGTCACGGTCGCGCCCAGGGCGATCAGCTTCTTCACCGTTTCCGGAGTGACGGCGCAGCGCGTCTCGCCGTCTCGGCGTTCGCGGGTTACGGCGATGGCGACAGCCAAGCGAATCCCTCCGTCCAATCCTGTGCCGAGGACGTTAGGCCGTTCCGACGCGGCCCGTCAAAACGTCCCCGCATGGACAGCGGCGGGCGGCTCCATCATAGACGCCCGCGTGAGTCAGCCCCTTCCCCCGAGCGCCCGTCGTAATGACCTGGACTGGATCCGGGTCGCGGCCTTCGGCCTGCTGATCCTCTATCATGTGACGCTGGTTTACGGGCCGCACGACTGGCACATCCACAGCGTCCACACCTTCGACTGGCTGCACGAGGCGGTCCTGCTGACCAACCCCTGGCGGCTGACCCTGTTGTTCCTCGTTTCGGGCGCCGCCCTGCGGCTGATGACGACGCGCCGCACGCCGGGCCGGACCCTGCGGGACCGGGCCGGACGCCTGCTGCCGCCGCTCCTCTTCGGGACCCTGGTGCTGGTGCCGATCCAGTCGTGGATCGAAGCGATCGACAAGGGCGGCTTCGGCGGGGATTTCGGGGCCTGGCTGGGGCATGAGTTCGGGCCGACCGGCCTGATGAACGGTGTGCCCGTCAACCATCTGTGGTTCGTGCTCTATATCGCGGTCTACAGCGCGGCCGCCGTCGCCCTGATGACCCGTCCGGCGCTGATGGACCGGATGGAGGCCTGGCTGGTCCGGGCCACGACGGGATGGCGGGTGCTGGTCGTCCCGATCGCCTGGCTGACTGCCATCCGGATCGTGCTGTTCCCGCTGTTCGGCATCACCAACCGGCTGGAAGCGGATCTCTACAACCATTTCCTGTCCTTCGGGGCCTTCCTGTTCGGCTTTCTGATCGTGCGGCAGGAAGCCGTATGGGCCGGGCTGGAACGCCATCGGCGCACGGCCGCCGTGATCGCGCTCGTCGCCCTGCCGGTCATGATCGCCCAGGCCGCCCATCCGGGCGGGGCCGCCTTCTTCGGCATTCCCCGCGCCGTCGTCTTCGGCATCGACCAGTGGGCGGTGATCGCCGCCATCCTCGGCTACGGCAGCCTTCACCTGCGGCAGAGGTCAGGGCCGGCGCTGCGCTATCTGGTCGACGCCACCTTCACCCTGTATCTGGCGCACCAGACAGTGCTGGTCGTCGCCGTCTGGTTCATCCGGCCCGCCAACCTGCCCGCGCCGCTTGAGGCCCTGGCCCTCGTCGGCATCACCTTTGGCGTCAGCTTGCTGATCTATGAGATCGTCAAGCGGATCCCGCCGATCCGTCGCATCTGGGGACTGAAGCCCCTGCCGGCGGCGGGCCCTGCAGCGCGCTACGCCCGTCGGCGGCGTCTGCTGCTGATCGGCATGGCGGCGCCCCTGCTGGCGCTGGCGGCGGTCCTGATCGGGGTGGCGACCTATCCGGGCTTCGATCATGCGCGGCAGTATCTCAGCGAACTGGGCGGCGCCTCGGCGCCCCTGCCCCTGATCTTCAACGGCGGGGTCTTCATCGCCGGCCTGATGTGCATGGCGGCGGGGGTCGGCTTCGGCCTGGCGATTCACGGCCTGACCGAGCGGTGGGTCGCGGCGACGCTGACGGCGGTGGTCTTCGTCCTGGCCGGCGCCGGACTGTCGGTGTCCAGCCTCTATCCGTGGCCTGATCCCCGACACATGGCGATCAATCTCGGCCTGGGCATTCAGCTGGCGCCGCTGCTCCTGCTCTGGGGACTGTGGCAACACGTCGAGGTGCGGCGCCTCAAGGTCTTCCTGGTCGTAACCTTCCTCGTCATGGCCGTCCTGACCGTGCTGACCAAACACCTGGTGCTGCCGGGCACGGTCAATGACTCCAATGTGGGCTGGTGGGAGCGCGCCTACGCCATTATTCTCGTCGGATGGGTCGGCGTGGCCGCCTTCATCCTTGAACGCCAGCTCAAGATCCAGGCCGACCGCCACAGTCCGGCCAACGTCCCGACATAAAGACGGTCGGGTTCCAATATTTTTTGCATTCTCACCATTCCGTGATTGAAAATCGCGCGGAAGTGATCGACATTGCGTTTTGCTGCAATGCAGCACGTCCGCCCGGCTCTTTCGGCCGACGGGTGGGATCAGGGAACCGAAACAGACATGACTCTTCTCGCGATCCGGATCGACGCCCCCGCGCCGCTGGACCAGGAGTCCGCGCGTCCGGCCTGGACCTGGCTGCCCGAAGAATCGCCCATGGCCCTGCCGGTCCAGACGCTGGACAATCGCGCCGACGAACCCGCGCCCTTGCCGGCGACCTCGCCGGTGTCGATCATCCGCCGCCGGCTGATCCTCGCGTGCCTGACCGCCATCGTCACGGGCCTGGCCGCCATCGCCCCCGTCGTCCTCTATGCGCGGCATGGCTTCACGACGATCGAGGTTCTGTCGCTGGGCCTGTTCCTGGTGCTGATCACCGCCATCGCCTGCTGGTTCTGCAGCGCCGCGATCGGATTCTGGGTCCTGGCGACCGGCCGCGAGCAGGACGATCTGAAATTCGCCCCGCATCCGCCCGAGCCCGGCCAGCGCACCGCCCTGTTGATGCCGCTGTACAACGAGGACGCCCGCGCCGCCTTCGCCCGTCTGGCCCAGATCGACGCCTCGCTGGCGCGTCTCGGCGTGTCCGAGGCCTTCGACATCTTCGTGCTCAGCGATTCGACCCGGCCCGAGGCCGCGGATCAGGAGCGCCAGGCCTATCTGGGCTTTCGCGCCCATGCCCATAGCCGCGTCTTCTATCGCCGTCGCGAGAAGAACATCGAGCGCAAATGCGGCAACATCGCCGAATGGACCCGACGCTTCGGCGGCGCCTATCCCTTCATGCTGGTGCTCGACGCGGACAGCACCATGGCGGGCGAGACGATCCTGCGCATGGTCGACGCCATGGAGCGCAACCCCGGCATCGGCCTGCTGCAGACCACGCCGACCATCATCAAGGGCCAGACCCTGTTCGCCCGCGTCTCGCAGTTCAGCGTGCGCCTGTACGGCCGCGTCGCCGCCGCCGGCCTGGCCTGGTGGGCCGGGTCCGAGGCCCCCTACTGGGGCCACAACGCCATTCTGCGGACCGAAGCCTTCGCCTCCTGCGCCCAACTGCCGATCCTGCCGGGCCATGAGCCCTTCGGCGGCGCCATCCTCAGCCATGACACGGTCGAGGCCGCCCTGCTGCGGCGCGGCGGGTGGGCCGTGCACGTCACGGCCGCCCTCGACGGCAGCTGCGAGGAAACGCCGGCCACCATGCTGGACTTCATCCGCCGCGACCACCGCTGGTGCCAGGGCAATATGCAGCACCTCGGCCTGCTGCGGACCCGCAGCCTGACGGTGATGAGCCGCACCCAGATGGTCATGGGCTTCATGGCCTATTTCTCGTCCCCGCTTTGGCTGTTGTCGCTGATCGCCGGCATGGTGATCCAGCTGCAGTACCCGGTTGACCGGGGTTCGTTCGCCTATCTGCTCAAGCCCGAATTCACGCCCTTCATGCTGGCCACCCTGCTGTCGGGCGTGCTGCTGATCGGTCCCAAGGTGATGGGCGGGGTGCTGGTTCTCAGCCGTCGCGGCGAGCGCCGCGCCTTCGGCGGGACGAAGAAGATCCTCAAGGGCATGGGTCTCGAGATCCTGCTGTCGGCCCTGATCGCCCCGATCATGATGGTCGCCAGCACCAAGGCCATCCTCCAGGTCTTCCGCGGCCACGACGCCGGTTGGCACAGCCAGGAGCGGGACGCCGACGGCGTCAGCTGGGGCGCCGCCTTCCGCTCGATGGGCTGGCAGATGACCACGGGCCTGGGATTCTGCGTCGGCCTGTGCTTCCGCCCCGACCTGATCACCTGGTTCGCGCCGGTGGTCCTGCCCCTGCTGTTCGCGGCTCCGCTGGTGGTCCTGACCTCGCGCCGCCGCACGGGCGACGCCGCCGCCCGGGCCGGCTATCTGGTCATTCCGGACGAGGCCGGCGTCAGCGTCAGCGCCATTCCGAGCGCGCCCTATCTGACGCCCGTGCGTTCGGCGGCCCTGGCCTGAGGTGAATTCAGCCCGCCCCCGAAGGGCGGGCGGTGCATCCCGGCCACAGGCGCGCAGTTTTGCGCCGCATTGCAACATAAATTGTGCAGGTGCGTCTGGCACGATTGCCATCCGCTGTTACGCTGACCGGGCTTTCAGAAGGCGGGAAGCGGTCCGGCGCCGTGTGACCCATCCCAGGACGGGGATCACTGTCGGACCGCAGACCCGCTCCCGGCGGGTCCGGTGACGGACTAGTGGCCCTTGGCCTTGCCCGACTTCAGGAAGAACCAGCCCGCGACCAGCAGCACCACGGCGGTGATGAACCCGCCAACGAAGCTGCCACCCGGTTGGAACCAGATCACCAGCAGGGCCAGCAGGGCCGCGATCCAGAGAGACCCCCATTTCGCCAGGCTCAGGAAGGCGTCGAACGTCTGCTTCTGTTCGCTGATCTCTTGCGAGCCGCGAGCATAGGCGTCGGAAGCGTGGTGAGGGTCGGCCATGATCGGGTCCGGGAATCTGGAGCGTCGGTTGGCGTCCTTATAGCGGCCCCTGCGGGCCGCTCAAGCGGCCCGGGCGATTTCCGCCTCAGTCCAGCGCCGCGAGGATGTCGCGGGTGAAGGCGATGGCGTCGAAGGGTTTGCCGGTCGGGTCCTCGCCGCGTCGGACGATCACGATGTTGCGGCTCGGCACGATGATCACATACTGGCCGCGGTTGCCGTTGGCCGAGATCGTATCGGCGGGCACGCCCTCCGACTGGTTCATCAGCCAGAAGGTCGCGCCATAGCCCTGGGCCCCGTTCGGCTGCGGGCCCGACGGGCGTGAGACATGATCGCGCCACCCTTCCGGCAGGACGCGTTCGCCGTCGACGACGCCGTCGTTCAGATACAGCCGGCCAAACCGGACCAGATCACGCGCCGTGGTCCAGACCTGGCTCGAGAGCATGTAGTTGCCGCGCCAATCCGTCTCGGCCCAGGTGTCGTACATGCCCAGCCGCCGGAACAGCTCGGCGGGCGGATGCCGCGCGAAGGTGGGCGCGATGCTCAGCACCGCCAGCAGGGTGTCGTTGTTCGCGTAGCGATAGCGGCTTCCCGGCGGCGCGATCAGGGGCCAGGTCGTGACCTGCTCATCGATCCCGACGCCGCCGAAATAGAGGGCGTCGGTGCGGTTGCCGGCCGTGTCGCTGGTCAGGCCCGAGGCCATCCGCATCAACTGGTCCAGAGTGACCGCCGCGCGGGGATCGCCCGGCCGGCTCCAGTCGGCGATGGCGGCCGGCGCGTTGACATCCGAATCCCCTCGGTGAACGGCGGCGCCGATCAGCGTACCGGCCAGCGACTTGGCCACGGACCAGGTCCGCTGGGGCGTATCGACACCGAAGCCGTCGGCGTACGCCTCGGCGACGATGCGGTCGGCCTGGAACACCACCACGGCCGTGGTGTCGACGCCCTCGCCATAGCGGCCCCTGAAGGCGCCCTCGACGGCCTGGCCCAGCAGCGCGGCGTCGCCATCCGGCTCGGCGACGGCGATCGGTTCGTTCACCCGGACGCCGGGCCGGAACAGTTCCGGGGTCTCGCCGCTCCAGCCCACGGGCATGATGGCGCAGCCTCGCCCCGGCGAGAACACCGCCACCCGCGGCGGCATGGCCGCGTCCCAGGGCACCGACACCTGCCGGTCGCCGACCTCGACCGGCATCCCGCGCACGAGGCCGTCGATCTCCGGATAGACGCCGACCAGCTCATGGGCCTCGACGCTTTCAAGCGTCCGCGATCCGCCCGCCGCCTCGGCGGTCTTGAGGGCGCTGCACACCGTCAAGGCCTTGTAGCCGGCGGCCATGGCGCGCACGGCGGGGGACGGCGCGGCCGGCGCCTGGGCGGCGGCCGGAACAGCGAAGGCGGCCGCGGCCGCGAGGATCAGGATGCGCATGCCCGGACGCTGGCTCGCCCGGAGCGGCCCGTCAACTCAGACCAGGGCCTCGAAGCGGTCGATCAGCCCCTCCAGCCGGCGCGTCCCGATGGTCCAGAAGGCCGGGTCGCGGGGGTTCAGCCCAAAGGGCGCCAGGGCTTCGACGTACCCCTTCGACCCGCCGTCCGCGAGCAGCGCGCGATATAGCGGCGTGAAGCCCGCCGGGTCCTTGGCCCGTGTCTCCATCAGCGCCGCCACCAGCAGGTCGCCGAAGGCGTAGGCATAGACGTAGAAGGGCGAGTGGACGAAATGGCTGACATAGCTCCACCAGTGCTCATAGCCGGGGTTCAGGGTGATCGCCGGACCCAGCGATCGGCCCATCTCTTCCAGCCAAAGCGCGCCGATACGCTCGACCGAGACCTCGCCCGCCGCCCGTTCGTCGTGGAACCGCGTCTCGAAGCGGTGGAAGGCGATCTGGCGCACCACCGTATTGAGCCCGTCCTCGATCCGGCCGGCCAACAGCCCCCGCTGCTCGGCCTTGGACGCCGTCGCCAGCAGACGGTCGAAGGTCAGCCCCTCGGCGAAGATCGAGGCCGTCTCGGCCAGGGTCAGCGGCGTATCCGCCAGCAAACTCCCCTGCCCCGCCGCCAGGGTCTGGTGCACCCCGTGACCCAGCTCATGCGCCAGCGTCAGCACATCCCGCCGCTCGCCCATCCAGTTCAGGAAGACATAGGGGTGGCGGTCCGAGGTCACAGGATGGGCATAGGCCCCCGACTGCTTGCCCGGCCGCGCCTTGCCGTCGATCCACGGCCGCTCGAAGAAGCCCCCGGCCCGCTCGGCGAACTCCGGGCCAAGGTCGGCGAAACTCTCCAGCACCAGCGCCTTGCCCGCCGCCCAGTCATAGCCGCGCGGCGCCGTCGTCTCGATGGGGGCGTTGCGGTCCCACTGATCCAGCGCCGTCCGACCCATGGCCCGGGCCTTCAGGGCGTAATAGCGGTGCGACAGCCGGGGATAGGCTGCGGCCACCGCCTCGGCCATGGCGTCCACCGATTCGCCGTCCACCTCATTCGACAGGTGGCGGGCGTCCGCCGGCCGCTTGAAGCCCCGCCATTTGTCTTCCAACGCCTTGTCCGCGGCGACGGTGTTCATCACCAGGGCCATGGTCTGCGTCCGCGCCGCCAGCGCCGCGTTCAGACCCTCGGCCGCCGCCTTCCGCCGCGCCGCCTTGGGATCGGACAGGCGGTTCAGCGCCTCCGCCAGCGTCAGCTCGTCCTTGCCGGCCTTCACCTTCATCGCCGCCAGGGTCTCGTCGAACAGACGCGGCCACTGGGCGCTGATGGGGCCGCGTTCGGCCAGGAAGGTCTCCAACTCCTGACTCAGTTCATGCGGTTTCATCGCCCGCACCCGCCGCAGCCAGGGTCGCCAGCGCGCCGCCGAAGGCCATGCCGCCAAGGCCGCCTCGATCTCCGCCTCCTCCAGCTGATTGATCTCCAGCGTGACCCACACGGTCGGCGTCGCGATTGCGGTCATCTTCTCGCGGACGGTGGCCTCGAACCCCTGCGCCGCAGCGTCGTTGCGGTCCGTCGAGGCCGCCAGGAAGGCATAGGCCCCCAGCCCGCCGAGGATGTCCGAGGCCTGTTCGTACAGGGTGATCGCCCGATCCAGGCGTTCGCCCAGCGTCGCGGGGTCGCCCCGAGCCGCCACCAGCGCGCCCTGCAGGCCGGTCAGTTCGCCCACGGTCTCACCGGCGCGGGTCAGGTCGGCGGCGATACGAGAGTCCTCTCTTGAAGCGTAGAGGTCAGACAGATCCCAAAGGGGGGCGTCCAGCGGGTCGGTTGGGGTTTTGAAGGGTGCGTTCATGCCCTCCGTTGTGGGGTTGCCGACGCTTCAGCGCAACGTCCGGAAGCCGCCAGACCCACGAGCGTCAACGCCGCAAACTGCGCTCATGACCTTCCGTATAGCCGCCCTGCCGAATGCGCCCTTCACCCCTCTGTTCACCCTGGACGAGTCTGCCTTGATGGCCGTCGGCGCGCGCCGGATGATCGCCGAAACGCCGCACAGCGCGCCCTGTCGTGTCAGCCTGGCTGACGCCGAGCCGGGCGAAGTCCTGATCCTGGTCTCGCACCGGCACCTCGATGCGCCGTCCAGCCCGTACCGTGGGGAGGGCCCGATCTTCGTGCGGGAAGCCGCCCTTGAGGCCCGACCGGTACCCGGCGAGGCGCCGGAGATGCTGTCCCGCCGCCTGCTCTCGATGCGGGCCTATGACGGCGACTGGATGATGACCGATGCGGATGTGGTCGACGGCCGCGACCTGGCGGACCGCCTGGCGCAGGCCTTCCGTGACGGACGCGTCGCACGCGTTCATCTCCACACCGCCCGGCGTGGTTGTTACCTGGCTTCGGCTGAACGGGCCTGATCGTCGAACGCTGCAATCAACGCCTTCAGGTCCGGTTCGTCGACGCGGCGCACGGCCTCCTCCCGGCTGACCCAGACGCGTTCGCGCTCGGACTGCTCCTGCCAGGAGGCATGCTCCAGCCGCACTTCAAGGGCATGGACCGACACCACGCACCAGCGTGAAGCGCGGCGTTTCAGCACTTTCAGATAGCGGAACGTCCCGATTGGAGCCTCGCTCGCCACCCCCTCGACCCCGGCCTCTTCCAGCGCCTCCTGGGCGGCGGCTTCCGCGTCAGACTTGCCCGCCATCCGTCCGCCCTTGGGCGTCACCCAGCGGCGGGTCTCGCGCGAGGTCACCAGCAGGATCTCCAGCCCGCCAGCCCCCCGCCGCCACGGCAGGGCCGCGACCTGACGCCGTTCGGTCGGACCGGTGCGGATCGCCTGGGTCGTCATCGTCAGCCGGCATCCCAAACCGCACGGCGAATGTCGCCGCGGTAGATCGCAATCCGTCCGTCGCCTGACGATTCTTTGCAATCAAAAAGGGGCGGCGTCACACTGTTCAGGGCTGGAATTTCGCCGCGCCGCCGGTCTCCGCCGGACAGTCGAACCGCGCGCAGTATTTTTCACCCAACTGGGTGAAGGCCGTGGTCAGATGCGGGGTCATCGCCGCCTCCAGCCGGACGCCGAAATCGAAGCTCTTCTCCGTGATCGAGCGCCCCATGGGCGTGTCGAAAAAGGCGATCATGGCCTCAAGCTCGGCAACCGTGAAAATCTCGGCCACGTCGTCGGTGATGTCGGCGAAGGTCCGCTGCATCGCCTGGTCGAAGGCGATGCCCATCTGTTGAGTCAGCCAGTCGCGCTGATCGGCGGGCAGATCACTGTCGGCGAAACTCTCCTCGAAATAGGTCGTGATCGTCTTGCGAAGGTTTTCGCCCTGGGTCAGCTCCAGATAGTCGCCCGCCAGCGCCAGTCGCCGGGCCTCGTTGTCGGCGTCCTGCGCCGCGACGGGTGCGGCCAGCATCAGACAGAGTCCGGCGAGCCCAATAACAACCAATCGCATGACGTCTCTCCCCGGATCAGCCTCTACCCTGGGTCGTCTCATGGTCCGGCACAAGCACCCGGGAACCACAGACGGACGCAAAAAGGGCGACGACCCTGCGGCCGCCGCCCTCGTTGTTTCAGTCCGTCAGGCCGATCAGACGTTCAGCGACGCCGGGTCGATCTTGAAGCCCGGTCCCATGGTCGAGGACAGGGTGATGCGCTTGACGTAGGTGCCCTTGGCGCCGGCCGGCCGGGCCTTCTGCAGGGCGTCCACGTAGGCCTTCACGTTGGCTTCGAGGGCTTCCTGGGTGAAGGAGGCCTTGCCGATGCCGCCGTGCGCGATGCCGGCCTTCTCGACGCGGAACTCGACCGCGCCGCCCTTGGCGTCCTTGACCGCTTGCGCGACGTTCGGGGTCACGGTGCCGACCTTGGGGTTGGGCATCAGGCCGCGCGGGCCCAGCACCTTACCCAGACGGCCGACCAGGGCCATCATGTCCGGGGACGCGATGACGCGGTCGAAGTCCATGAAGCCGCCGTTGATCTTCTCGTACAGATCCTCGGCGCCCACGATGTCGGCGCCCGCGGCCAGGGCCTCGGCGGCCTTGGCGTCCTTGGCGAAGACG
Source organism: Brevundimonas sp. (assembly GCA_046292645.1). Lineage (GTDB taxonomy): Bacteria > Pseudomonadota > Alphaproteobacteria > Caulobacterales > Caulobacteraceae > Brevundimonas. Next base: position 6,050 of record JBKBQO010000001.1, on the reverse strand, counting down.
GCGACGCGAACGTCACGGCCCGTGCCCGACGGCAGATTCACGACGCCGCGGACCTGCTGGTCGGCGTGACGCGGATCGACGCCCAGGTTGACGGCGATCTCGATCGACTCGTCGAACTTGGCGGTCGCGTTGGTCTTGACGGCGGCGATGGCGTCGTTGAACGGCATCAGGGCCAGCGTGTCGCCGGTCCGGGCCTTGGTGCGCTTGGTTTGCTTGGCCATGTGCTTAGCCCTCCACGACGTTGAGGCCCATGGCGCGAGCCGAGCCTTCGATGATCTTGGTCGCGGCGTCCAGGTCGTTCGCGTTCAGATCCTTCATCTTCTTCTCGGCGATCTCACGCAGTTGGCTGCGCGAGATTTTGCCGGCCACTTCACGACCGGTCATCTTCGAGCCCGAGGTGATCCCGGCGGCCTGTTTGATGAAGTGGGTCGCGGGCGGGGTCTTGGTGACGAAGGTGAAGCTCTTGTCCTGGTAGACAGTGATCACCGTCGGCAGGGGCGTGCCTTTGACTTCCTTCTCGGTGCGGGCGTTGAACTCCTTGACGAAGCCCATGATGTTGACGCCGCGCTGGCCCAGGGCCGGCCCGATCGGGGGGGAAGGCGTGGCGGAACCCGCCGGCACCTGCAGTTTGATATAGCCCAGAATCTTCTTGGCCATTGGTCTCTCCTGACTGTGGCCCCGAACTCAATCAGGACCGGTGAGCCGTGGTCGTGGCATGGCTGCCTCCCACGGATTTATGCGGGCGAACCCGCACCGCTCCTCGGAGCGAGGCGCGCGTGTAGCGGAAAGCGAGGACAAACACAATCCGCTCTCCCTCCCTCTTGAGGGAGGGTGGCTGAGCCGAAGGCGAAGCCGGGTGGGAGGGGCTCGGCAAACCCGGGCACGGGCGGATGCCGCGCCGAAGCGCCCCCACCCCCTCGCTGCTGCGCGGCGAGGACCCTCCCCCAGAGGGGGAGGGAGAAACATGCTACCTTACGCGGCGTTCTTCTCGACCTGATTGTATTCCAGATCGACCGGGGTCGGACGGCCGAAGATGGACACGGCCACGCGCAGGCGGGCGTTGTCCTCGTCGACGCTTTCGACCTGTCCCTCGAAGCTGGCGAAGGGTCCGTCGATGACCTTGACGGTCTCGCCGATGTCGAAGCGGATGGTGGGCTTCGGACGTTCGACGCCCTCCTCCACCTGGCCGATGATGTTCTGGACCTCGCGCTCCGAGACCGGCAGCGGCTTGGTGCCGCCGGCGGCGCCGAGGAAGCCGGTGACCTTCGGCGTATTCTTGACCAGGTGATAGGCGTCGTCGGTCATCTCCATCTTCACCAGCACATAGCCGGGGAAGAATTTGCGCTCGGAATTGACCTTACGACCGCGGCGGATCTCGACCACGTCCTCGGTCGGGACCAGGATTTCAGAGAAACAGTCCTCGAGGCCCTGCTGGCGCGCCTGATCGGTCAGGTGCTGGGCGACCTTCTTCTCGAAATTCGAATAGGCGTGGACGATGTACCACTTGTGGCGAGGATTGGCGGCGGGCTTGGCGGATGCGTCGGTCATGGGGGCGGTTTCCTACTGGCCGATCGCGAGCACGATGCGCGACAGGAAAGACAGGCCGGCGTCGACCACGAAGAAGAAGATCGCGGCGATCACGACCATGATCAGCACCATCACCGAGGTGATCCAGGTTTCCTTGCGGCTCGGCCAGACGATCTTGCGCCCTTCGGCGCGGACCTGGTTGATGAACTGCGGGATCGAGGTGCGCTTCTTCGGCGCGGCCGCCTCGGCCGCCACGGCGTTTCCGGCGAGGGCCGGCTGTGCGGGCTGGGTGCGGCGCCCCGAAGGGCTTTTGGCCTTGGCCATGTCTTCTGGTCTCGTTTCAACTTGCTGACGGTGCAGATGGGGGTCCGCGCCGTCAGTGGAAAGTGGCAGGAGTGGAGGGACTCGAACCCACGACCCTCGGTTTTGGAGACCGATGCTCTACCAGCTGAGCTACACTCCTGTGGTTCCGGACAAAACTACAACGCGCCAGAGGGTCGCCCCCCAGGCGCGTTCGGCTTCGCCAGACCGCGGCGTATGCCCCACCGCGCCGGGGTTTTCAAGCGGCTTGGCGCTATTCCTCGTACTGCGCCGCCATGGCCCTGGCCTCGTCCTCAGGCTTGACCAGCTGTTTGAACAACAGCTTGTCGATGCGGCGGTCGTCCATGTCGATGATCTCGACCTCGAACCGGCCCAGCTGCAGGATTTCGCCCTCGTTCGGCACCCGCGAGAGCTGGTGCAGGACAAGACCGGCGATGGTGTGGAAGCCGTCGGCCTCGCCGAAATCCTCGCCCAGGGCGTCGGCCAGTTCATCGATATCGGTCTGGCCGTCGACCAGCCAGCTGCCGTCCTCGCGCTGGCGGACGTTGACCTCGGCGTCGTCGTGCCCCTCGTCGAAATCGCCGGCGATCATCTCCAGCAGGTCCGTCGCCGTGACCACGCCCTCGAACGCGCCGAACTCGTCGACGAGGAAGGCCATATGGACCTTGGAGGCCTTCATGATGCCGAGGGCCTTCAGCACCGAGGTCGACTGCGGGATGAAGGCCGGCGTCTGGACCAGACGCTCGATGTTGAACTCGCCGTTGTCGAGCAGGCTGTCCAGCAGGTCCTTCTTGTGAATCACGCCCAGCGGATTGTCGACGTCGTTCTCGCGCGCGACCACGATCCGCGAATAGGGGCAGGTCCGGACCTCCTCGCGCAGGGTTTCCTCGCTGTCGTCCAGGGCGATCCAGAAGACCTCGTGCCGCGGCGTCATGGCCACCCGAATCGGGCGGTCGCCGAGACGCAGGATTTCCTCGATCATCTCCTGCTCTTCAGGCTCGATCAGACCCGACGCCGTACCCTCGGCGATCATGGTCTCGACCTCTTCCTGGGTCACGTCCGACCCATCGCGATCCTTGACGCCCATGACTTTCAGAATGGCCGAGGTCGAGGCGGTCAGGACCACGACGAACGGCTTGAGAACCACGGCCACGGTCGAGATCGGGGCCGCCATCTTGGAGGCGATGCTCTCGGGGAAGATCAGCGCCAGCCGCTTGGGCACCAATTCGCCGACGATCACCGAGACATAGGTGATGGCGATGATGACCAGTACGGTCGAAAAGACCTCCGTATAGGCGGCCAGTTGCGGCAGGGCGGTCTCAAGAATCAGGTTCAGCTCGCCGGCGATCGCCGCCTGGCCATAGGCGCCGGCAGCGATGCCGATCAGGGTGATCCCCACCTGGACCGCCGACAGGAAATGGGTGGGGTCCTCGGCCAGCTTCAGCGCAACGCGCGCGCCCTTGTCGCCTCTTTCCGCCCGGCTCTGAAGCTTGGATCGACGGGAGGACACGACCGCAAGTTCGGTCATGGCGAACAAGCCGTTCAGCACCACAAGGAGCAGGACGACGGCAATGGCGATGGCTAACATCTAGGGGGGTCGAGACCGGCGCGGCGCGACATCCGGCGTCCGCGCTGAACATGATAGGGCCTAACGCGCCGTTTCGCTACGGGATTCCTCGGATCAGACCGCGCGCGCGGCCTCGACCGGGCCATGCTGAGGCTGTTCAGGCGCCGCGGCGAAGGCCGACATGCCGATGAAGGTGCCGATGAACAGACCGATCCGAAGCGCTCGCCGCATGGTTACCAAATCCCTAACGTCCGAAGGAAGTTAGGCGCGCGATGACGGCGGGGCGCAAGTCTCCTCGCCTGCTCCGGGAATCAATGCGGCTTCAGGCCGGCTCGTCGAGGGCCGGGAACACCAGCCGGCTGGTGACGCCGGGATTCCGGTCGGCGATCTCGAACCGTCCGCCCAGCTGTCGCGCCATGCTGTGCACGATGCGCAGACCCAGGGAGCTGGATCGACCCGCCTCGAATTCCGCCGGCAGGCCTATCCCGTCGTCCGTCACGGTCAGAACCCGGTCCGGTCCATCCGTGGAAAGGTCCACCACGACCGCGCCCCCGCGCCCGGGAAGGCCATGTTCCAGCACGTTGTTGACGCATTCCAGCATGACCAGGCTCACCGGGGTGGATTGGTCTTGCGGCAGCGGGGATTCGCCGCCGGTCACGGTCAGCATCACGTCGGTGCGACCGGCGGCGTCGAGGGCGTCGGCCAGCAGCTCGCGCGCGAAAACGGCGAACGGCAGGGCCTTTCCGTTGTCGTCGTGCAGGCCCCGCTGCACCTTGGCGATCAGGGCGGTGCGGCCCCTCGCCTCCTGCAGCCCGCGCCGTGCGTCGGGATCGGTCGTGTGCTGCGCCTGCAGGGCCAGCATGGCCGAGACCACCTGAAGGTTGTTGCTCACCCGGTGCTGGATTTCGCGCGAGAGCAGGTCCCGGCTTTCGGCCAGCTCCCGGCTGCGCTCCACCTCGACCTCGGCGCGGCGGCGCTCGCGATGCATGCCCTCGATGAAGAAGATGTCGACCGCCACCACGAAGGCATAGAAGATCAGGGCGACGGCGGTCGCATGGTTGAGCTCGAAACCCGGCGGGCCGATGAAGAACCACCAGGCGGTCAGGCCCGACAGCACGCTGGTCAGCAGGCCGGCGCGCAGGCCCGCCAGATAGGTCACCACCACCACGGCGGGGAAAAACGTCAGGTAAGGAAAGCCCGGCGGAAACTGGTGATCCAGGCCCAGCCGCACCAGGAAGGCGACCAACCAGCCGGCGACGGCGAGCCCATAGGCCGCCAATGGGTCCGTGATCCTGCGCTTCGGGCCCAAGGGGATGTCCTGAAAGGAGGCCATCGCGGCCGGCGGAGACTCCCTCTGCGCCGCGACGGGTTTGGTCAAGTGACGAAAACGGCCCCCGGATCGCTCCGGGGGCCGTCTCTATCCAGATCGTGAGATGACCGGAGCTTACTCGGTGATCTTGGAGACGACGCCGGCGCCGACGGTGCGGCCGCCTTCGCGGATGGCGAAGCGCAGCTTTTCTTCCATGGCGATCGGGGTGATCAGCTCAACGTTCAGCTCGGCGTTGTCGCCGGGCATGATCATCTCGACACCCTCTTTCAGGTGCACGATGCCGGTCACGTCCGTGGTGCGGAAGTAGAACTGCGGGCGGTAGTTGGTGAAGAACGGGGTGTGACGGCCGCCTTCTTCCTTGGTCAGGATATAGGCCTCGGCCAGGAACTTCGTGTGCGGGGTGATCGAACCCGGCTTGCACAGAACCTGACCGCGCTCGACGTCCTCACGCTTGGTGCCGCGCAGCAGCACGCCGACGTTGTCGCCCGCCTGGCCCTGGTCCAGCAGCTTGCGGAACATTTCCACGCCCGTGCAGGTCGTCTTCTGGACGGGGCGGATGCCGACGATCTCGACTTCCTCGCCGACCTTGACGATGCCGCGCTCGACGCGACCCGTGACCACGGTGCCGCGGCCCGAGATCGAGAAGACGTCTTCCACCGGCATCAGGAACGGCAGGTCCACCGGACGCTCCGGCTGCGGGATGTAGGCGTCGACCGTTTCCATCAGCTTCAGAACCGACTGTTCGCCGATTTCCGGGTTCACGCCGTCGGTGGCGGCCTTGGCCGAACCGGCGGTGATCGGAATGTCGTCGCCCGGGAACTGGTACGAGCTCAGCAGCTCGCGCACTTCCATCTCGACCAGCTCCAGCAGCTCGGCGTCGTCCACCAGGTCGACCTTGTTCAGGTAGACGACCAGGGCCGGCACGCCGACCTGACGGGCCAGCAGGATGTGCTCGCGGGTCTGCGGCATCGGGCCGTCGGCGGCCGAAACCACCAGGATGGCGCCGTCCATCTGCGCCGCGCCCGTGATCATGTTCTTCACATAGTCGGCGTGGCCGGGGCAGTCGACGTGGGCGTAGTGACGGTTGGCCGTCTCATATTCCACGTGCGCCGTGTTGATGGTGATGCCGCGCGCCTTCTCTTCCGGAGCCGCGTCGATGTCCGCATAGGCCATCGCCTTGGCGCCGCCGGCCTTGGCCAGCGTCATCGTGATCGCCGCCGTCAGCGTCGTCTTGCCGTGGTCGACGTGACCGATCGTGCCGATGTTGCAATGCGGCTTGTTACGTTCGAACTTTTCCTTGGCCAT